>NZ_CALPCP010000126.1 GCF_943192995.1 Flintibacter muris | reverse complement strand
CACCACCACAACGCCCTGCTCAAAGGTCTTGGTGCTGGTGGCTGTGATGTCGGTCTGGCCGTCATAGTTCACGGCGTCCCCATCCAGCAGGCCCCGCATGGCCAGCCGGGCGTAGGCGGTGCCGTCCTGAGTGGTGAACACGGCCCGGATGTCCGGGTTGCCGGTCAGCACCCGGCTCTTGCGCATCTCGTTCATCCGGGTGCGGGGGATGCGGTCAGCCTTGTACTTAAAGGCCTGGGGGTTAAAGCTCTTTGCGTCAAACTTGTTAGGCATACATCAATCATCCTTTCTGTTATGTTTCGGCTTTCGCCTTGGGCTTGCGTCCGCCCCCGGTTTTGGGAGCGGCCTTTGCGGGCGTCTTGGGGGCCTCCTGGGGCGTTTCAGCGGCGGGAGGGGTAGATGTACCCCCAGCGCCCTCAACGCCGTCCTGGGCCGCCGCAGGGGGCTCCGTGACCGCCAGATTGGCTCCCATGCTTTCCGTGATGCGGGCAAGGACCTCTTTGGTGACCGCCTCACCCAGCTCATCCAGCTTGAGACGGGCCATGACCTCCTGGGTGACGGCCTCCGCCAGCTCATCCACGTTGACGCCGCCGGTGGCGGGGGTGGGCACGTTTTCAGCCATGTACTGCACAATGGCCTCCTGGGTCCGGGGCAGCTCCGCCACCGGCGTGCCGGTCAAACGGCTGGCCAGGTTGCGCAAGGCCGCCTCAAAGGAGATGGCCTTGATGGGCTTTACAATCTTTTCCATGCTTTCTCACCTCACTCATCCAGCTTGGCGTCCGGGTTGGCCGCCAGATAGTCCGCCAGCTCAGAATAGGACATCTCAGAGGGCTTTTTGCCCCCGGCGGGCTTTCCACCGCCGTCCCCGCCCTCTCCGGGTTTCCAGCCGTTGTACTTGGGGGCCGCCCCAAAGAGGAAGTCCGTGGAGGCGTCCTTTTTCAGCGCCTCCACCTTGGCCGCCAGGGTCACGGTGCCAGTGCTGTCCTTGGAGGTGACCTTGCCGTCCAC
>NZ_CALPCP010000125.1 GCF_943192995.1 Flintibacter muris | reverse complement strand
CTCCCCCTCAGCGTTCTTGATGACCAGGACCGTGTTGTGCACGTCCTCCTCCATCTGATTGGCAAAGGTGGAGAGGATGTCATTATAGGCATCCTGCAAGCACTTCACCCTGGACAACAGGGGGATTTCATGGTGGGAGCTCTTAAAGCACACCAGGGGGATGCGGTCCCAGTTGTACCCCTGCTCCTTGCCGGTGTCCGGGTCCTCCGCCGTGATATAATCGCCGGAGTGCCCGTCCGGGTCAGGCTCCAGGGTGCCGTCATCCCGGCGGATGAAACAATCCACGCCGCCGCCGTGCATGACCTCAACCTTGACCACGGCCTTGGCCTGTTCGCTCTCATCGTACTCCTCCACCACATAGATGTGGACGGCGGCGTCCAGGATGGTGTGGTCAGCGTCCGCCCAAAAGGGCAGGACCTCATCCGCCGGGAAACGCTTAAAGGCCAGCGCCCCGCCCTCATAGTAGGGGTAAAGCCAGGCCTTGCCGCCTATCCAGGCACCCTCTCCCACCGTCCGCATCGTCCGCCGGAAACGGGCCCCCAGCACCGTGGCCAGGGCCGCCGCATAGTCCTTGCGCTCCGTGTCGAGAGAAAACGGGCGGCCAAAAGAGTAATTGGTCTTTTGGTCCACCATTTTTGAGTACAGATTATTGACCAGGCGATTATTGGGCAGGTGGGTGAGCTCCATGGGCTTGCCGTCATCGTCCAGCGCCATCCGCCTCCGCTTGAGCACGTCCTGCTGGCCGTCATAGTAGACCTCAGCGGTGAGCTGCCGCTTGCGCTCAGGAGAGGCCAGCCATGCCGTGATTTCCAGCTCCAGAAAGCGCTTGTCCGTCATACCACGCCGGAAATTGGTGGCCGTCCTGGCCACGCAGTCATCCCGCAAATTCAGCACTACCACGTCAGTCACCTCACAGACATCCCGCCCGTTTCCAGGCGTCATAAAGTTTCGGGCCTTGAATGGCCATCCAGTCCACCATTTCCTCATTGGTGGGCCAGCTTTCCGGGCTCATCCCGTTC
>NZ_CALPCP010000124.1 GCF_943192995.1 Flintibacter muris | reverse complement strand
TTGTTTTTGTTCTTGATTTTAACGGTCAACTTGGCCGGGGTGGGCATCTGTACCCCGGCCAAATAGCAGGCATAGCTCATGCGTGCACCCCCTCAGCGGCGGTGACCAGGGCCTCCGTAAAGCCGTCTGTCAGCTCTCGGATGACGCCATCCAAGTCTGCTCCGCCGTCAATTTTGTTGGTCATGCCGGTCATGTCAATTTTGACCTCCGCCGTTGTGAAACGGTTGATGGCGTCACGCTCTGCAATGTCCCGCAAGTATTCCAGCTCCTCACCGCTCACCTCCAAGGACTTGGCCATGCTGCCGGTGTTGTCGGAAATATCCCCCACGCCTTTACTCAGTTCATCATAGGGGACATATCCAGCTCCGCCCCCGCCAAGGTCATCTCCCATATTACTGGGGTCAGTGCTAAAACCGCTGAACAGACCGCCAACAGTGTCCTCAATGCCCCGGCCAAAGTTGTTACCGGCGGCCCAGGCGTCCCCGTATTCAATCCGCTGGATTTGATAATCAGAGGCGTCCAGCTTTTGCATCACTTCAACCTGTTCCCCCACGATTTCCTCCACCTTTGTGGCCACAGTATTGCGAAAACCGGCCACAGCGCCGGACATATCGGTGCCCAGCACAGTATCAATGAGGGATGCAGCGCTCTGAACGATACCCAGAATAAAGTCAAACATCCCCGCAAACAGGTTGATGATTGCCCCCACGGGGTCGTTGAACACGTTTGCAAAGAAGTTGGCGAAAGTGGCAATCAGGTTGTAAATTTCCACGCCGATGCTGATAACGAAATTGACCACACCCAGAATAAGGTTGAGGATAAAAGCACCCGCCACGGCAAAGGCCCCGCAGATAATCCCGGTAGCGGACAGGGATGTCCCCGCAAAATGGTTGACCGCCGCCACAGCCGCATAGAATACAGCGATAAGGGCAATGACAGCTATGACAATCCATGTAATGGGGCAGGCATAAAGAGCGGCGTTTAATCCGTACTGAGCTACCGTAGCGGAAAAAGTTGCAC
>NZ_CALPCP010000123.1 GCF_943192995.1 Flintibacter muris | reverse complement strand
CGCCCCCGCCCCCGCCGGGGATGGGGGTCAGCGTGGCGGCGGCAGGCAAGACGGTGGGCATGATGCAGTCTCAGATGGGCTTTGATCCGGTGGTGGGCTGGCTGGCCTGCGTGGCCAGCCCCAGCCGGGGCAAGAGCTACACCATCCGGGGCGGGGTGAATTCCATCGGCCGCAGTGAGCGGATGGACATCGTCATCACCGGCGATCTGAAAATCTCCGCCGAGAACCACGCCAAGATCAGCTACAGCGACAAGCACAACCGCTTCAACCTCCTCCCCGGCGAGGGGCGGAACATTGTCTATCTCAACGACGAGGAGGTTTTTACCCCCATGCCCCTGAACGCCTATGACCTCATCGACTTTGGGGAGACCAAGCTGCTGTTTGTCCCTCTGTGCGGGGAAAAATTCACCTGGGAGGACAAGGATGGGACTGTTTAAGCTGTTTTCCCGGGAAAAAACGCCTGCCCCGGAGCCTGTCCAGCCGCCCGTCCTTCCGGAAGAGGGCCCGCTGGCCCTCAAGATCGCCAACCTCCAGGGTCAGGGGGACCGGGAGCGGCAGGAGGACTCCTTTGCCATCGCCAACGCCGCCGGCGGGGAACTCCAGCAGGCCCAGGGTTTGCTGGCCCTGGTGGCCGACGGCATGGGGGGCATGGAGGACGGCAAAGCCGCCAGCCAGTGGGCGGCGGAGAGGCTCCTCCAGCTGTTCCAGGAGCGGGAGACAGAGGACATCCCCGGCTGGTTTTACCGCAGCATCCACGCCGTCAGCGATGAGGTGTTCCGCCAGTTCGGCGGACGCAGCGGCACCACGCTGGTGTCAGTCCACATCCATGAGGGGCTCCTCCACTGGCTCAGTGTGGGGGACAGCGCCATTTTCCTTGCACGGAACGGCGGGGTGTTCCAGCTTAACCGGGAGCACACCTGCCTCAACCGCCTTTTTCTCCAGGAACTGGAGCGGGAGGTCATTGATAAGGAGCGGGCTATTTCTGACCCGGACGCCCCCCGGCTCACCTCCTTTGTGGGCATTGACCGGCTGACCGAAGTGGACCTGAGCCTGCGGCCCCTGACGCT
>NZ_CALPCP010000122.1 GCF_943192995.1 Flintibacter muris | reverse complement strand
ACGTTTTCCCCCGGCGCAACTTGCAGTAAGGCGCAAATTTTGACCTTCTTGTGGCGTGCTAACGGCTCGCCGGAGCCGACAGCGGCGAATCCCTTCACGGATATTAAACCCGCTGATTACTTCTACAAGGCCGCGCTGTGGGCCGCTGAAAAGGGTTTGGTGTCCGGTTCTGCCTTTGGAGCAAACACCGATTGTACCCGCGCCATGACCGTGGAATACCTCTGGAAAGCGGCTGGAAGCCCCACGCCTTCCGCAAAGGCCAGCTTTACCGACGTTCCCGCCAATGCAGACTATGCGCAGGCTGTAGCGTGGGCGGTGGAGAACAAGATTACCAGCGGAACGGGCGGCGGTAACTTCTCCCCCGCCGCTACCTGTACCCGTGGACAGATTGTCACCTTCCTCTATCGCGCTATGGGGAAGTAAAGCCGGTCGGCGTTTGCTGTCCTGACAACATATAAGTTATGAAAAAAGCGCCCACCCCCTTTTGAAAAAGCAAAGAGGGTGGGCGCTTTTTTCAGGTACGGGAAATCCTTAATTTAATGACATTGGCTGCAACTCTACGGCGATTTTGACATGAAGGACTTCACTGCTTTCCAAAACATGACCAAACTGAAAACAATGGCCATCAAAGGCGGTGATTCCAGTGAGGACGGGATCGAGAGCTTCAAGGGACTGGAGAACCTGACCAATCTGCGCACACTGGAGCTTTACGGCAGCGCCAGCGCAAAGCTGAGGGACACCTCCCCCCTGGCGGGGCTGACCAAGCTGACTACATTGTGTCTGCCCTATTCTTATGATGAGGGAGCCGCCCTGGACCTGAGCGGCATCCAGGGTCTGACGGATTTGCAGGAACTGACGGTCAACGGAAAGGTGACCAGCCTGGAACCGCTGCGGAACCTGACGAATCTGCGGTCCCTGCGGCTGAGCAGCGTGGCTGACTGGAGAAACCCCGTTCAGAGTCTGGAGGTATTTTCCGGTATGACCAAGCTGAACTCCCTGCAAATCGGCCCTGTGGCTGACGGCGTAGACCAATCCCCCGTAGCCCATGTGTCCGAGCTGTCTATCTATTAATAAAAATGGAGGGTACATATGGCACAAATTGAATGCGGCCGGGGCCACCTCTACGACCCGGACAAAAACCCCACCTGTCCCTACTGCAACGGCGGGCAGAAGATCACCGTGGC
>NZ_CALPCP010000121.1 GCF_943192995.1 Flintibacter muris | reverse complement strand
CTAAGGAACCACTGATTTAATCCCCCCCGCCCGGAAAGTATGGTAAAATAGAAGGGAAGGGGGCAGAAGAAATGAAACAGGAAAGTTTCAGCGATATGGAGTACAGCTGCCGGAAAAAGAAAACGAAACGGGAAGAATTTCTGGAGATTATGGACGAGATCATCCCATGGGACGAATGGGTAGGAATTATCAGGCCGTACTATCCAACAGGAGAGCGTGGCCGTCCACCAATTGAGATTGAAATCATGCTGCGGATGTATTTGCTGCAATGTTGGTTCAACCTGTCAGATGAGGGCGTGGAGGATGCCATTTACGACAGCTATGCCATGCGGAAATTCATGGGGATCAACTTTTTTGAACAGGACGTCCCGGACGCCACCACGCTGCTGCATTTTCGGCATCTGCTAGAGGAACACGGGATTGGGAAATTGTTTTTTGATGCCATTAACCACTGCCTGGAGCGGGCTGGGCGGATGATGCGGGGCGGCAGCATTGTGGACGCCACGCTGATTAGCGCGCCCAGCTCCACCAAGAACGCGGAAAAGAAGCGAGACCCCGAAATGCACCAGACAAAAAAGGGAAATCAGTGGCATTTCGGTATGAAATGCCATACCGGGGTGGATGCGGGCAGCGGGTTTGTCCATACGGTGGAAGCTACGTCCGCCAATGTCCATGATGTCACCGTAGCGGCGAAGCTACTGCGGGAGGATGACGAGGTCGTCTATGGGGACAGCGCATACCTGGGGCTGGAAAAACGGGATGAAGTCAAACATGACCCTCAGCTTTCCACCATCGAATACCGAATCAACCGCCGTCCAGGTCGGCTGCCCAAGGTTTCCGACAACGCCATTGACTGGGAGCGATACATTGAAAACCGCAAATCCGCTGTACGCTGTAAGGTGGAGCATCCCTACCGAATTGTGAAGAATATTTTCGGTTTCCGAAAGACAGTTTACCGCGGACTGCAAAAAAATCTCAACCGATTACACGTGCTCTTTGCCAGTGCAAACCTGTATATGCTTGCCAGGGCGGGCGGTTCATTACGCCCCGCTTGGGGTTCCTGCGCCCTTTAGATCGGATAAGAGAGGGAGAATGAGTGTTTTACCCTCAATACGGGCCTATACTTGGATTTTTACCCCCAATTTCGATTGCATATTGCGTTTGACGGGCCTTTAATCAGCGGTTCCCTAA
>NZ_CALPCP010000120.1 GCF_943192995.1 Flintibacter muris | reverse complement strand
GCTATCTACGCGAGACAGTCTGTGGACCGTAAAGACAGTATCAGCATTGAAAGCCAGATCGAGTTCTGCAAGTACGAGCTGCGGGGAGGGAATTTCAAGGACTACAAAGATAAAGGATTTTCCGGTAAGAACACGGACCGCCCCCGCTTCCAGGAGCTTATGGCCGACATCAAGCGGGGCCTGATCCGCCGGGTGGTGGTCTACAAGCTGGACCGTATCAGCCGTTCCATTCTGGACTTCGCAACCATGATGGAGCTGTTCCAGCAGTACAATGTGGAATTTGTTTCCTCTACGGAAAAGTTCGATACCTCCACCCCAATGGGCCGGGCCATGCTGAATATCTGTATCGTGTTCGCTCAGTTAGAGCGCGAGACGATCCAGAAGCGAGTGACCGACGCCTACTACTCCCGGTGTCAGCGGGGCTTCCACATGAGCGGCGCGGCCCCCTACGGCTTCAAGCTGGAGCCCACCACCATCCAGGGTATCCGCACGAAAATGATGATTCCGGACCCCGCCACGGCGAATATCGCCCGCCTGATGTTCGAGATGTACGCCGAACCGTCCACGTCGTTCGGAGACATCGCCCGGTACTTCGCCCAGGAGGGTATCCTGGTGTATGAAAAGGAATTACGCCGGGGCTTCATTTCTCAAATGCTCCGCAACCCGATTTACGCCCAGGCTGACCTGGAGCTGTACGAGTTTTTCAAGGGGCAGGGAGCCGTGGTGGTGAACGAGGCGGCGGACTTCGCCGGGACCAACGGCTGCTATCTCTACCAGGGCCGGGACGTGCAGGAACGAAAAAACAAGGAGCTGAAAAATCAGATCCTTGTACTGGCCCCCAGCGAGGGCATTGTTCCCGCCGATACCTGGCTGCGGTGCAGGAAAAAGCTGATGGCGAACATCACATTCCAGGGCGGGCGCAAACCGAAAAATACCTGGCTGGCCGGAAAGATGAAGTGCGGCCACTGTGGGCGGGCGCTGAAAAGCCTGGGCAACCGGGCGGGGACCCAATACCTCTATTGCACCAAGCGGGCAGACAATATGAGCTGCGAGGGCTGCGGGACGCTTCGGACGGCGGAGTTTGAGCAGTTTGTCTATGAGGCGATGGTACATAAGCTCTCCGAGTTTCAGACGTTGACCGCCAAGGCCGAGACAGTCAACCCCAGGCTGACCGCTTTGAATGTGGAGCTGGCCCAGGTGGAG
>NZ_CALPCP010000119.1 GCF_943192995.1 Flintibacter muris | reverse complement strand
GGGCCTTGTAAGCGGTCAGTGCCTTCGGCTCCAGCCCTGCCAGTCTGCGGGCCAGCAGGTCCACAGTTTCCATTCCACTGGTCAGACCGATGAGTGACGGCGCGGTGCAGTCCACACAGCGCACCGGCTCCGTCCCCATGGGAGCGTTGGCCGGGTATGGGAACTCCACCCGGTTTCCGTCATATGTCTCAGCCAGGATGGTGTATGCGGGCTTTTTCGGCGTAAGATCCAGGGTTTTGTAAACCTGACGCGGTTCGCTGTGCCGCTCCACATAGCCGAAGCCGGTAAATGTACTGCCCTCCGCCTCCCGATGGTTCTTCCCAATCTGCGCGTAGTCCAGCAGCTCAAGCGTGGCGTCCGGAATGGCGTCTGTTTCCGGGATAAACCCGTTCTCCACAAGGAACCTGCCCAGTTCCTCATCGGTCACGGCATCCTCCAACACATGGCAGCATTCCCCGCTGTAGGCGTAGTCGATCAGGCTGCCAATGGGGATCGTTTCCACGCCTTTCTGAATATCCATGCAGACCAGCCCCTCGAAGACGGCCATACCTCGCGTGTCCAGCTCTGCCAGCCGCTTGGCCAGGGCATTGAGCGGGAAGATGTCTGTCTCCTGAATGCGCTCGTTCAAGTAGTCGTATTCCTCGACAGCATGGAACTCCAGATACGGGTGCTTTCCGTCCTCCAGCCGGATCTGTTCCATTGCGTCGAGAAGTTCGTAATCCGTGGCTGGCAGATCCAGCTCCACTTCCTGATAGGCTCCGTTGGGGCTGCTGAATGTGCGGATATGGAATACCTTATCCAAGAGTCATCCCTCCCATCGGCGCTCCAGCCTCCATATCGGTGGGGGACTGGAGGGTCTGCTCATAGGTCCTGGGATCAGCGGCGGGGGAGTCCCAGCCACGCAGGCAGCCTCCCAGCATGGCCTGCTCTTGAGCCTTGCTGATTCCGCGGCATTGATTGCGGTAGTCCGCTATGTGCCGGTTCAGACCGGGTTTCTCACTGCTGTTCTCCGACACCTGATAGCCGGCGCCTCTGGTAATGCAGATCAGGGAGTCATCCTCCGGCAGGACAGAGAAGCACATATCCGGGAGCCGCTCAGAGAAGTGGGGATCGAAGCGGTCCTGCTCCGGCATGATGCTCCAGTCCTTGCTCTGCCACAGGTGGACATACAGCTCACAGCCATCTCCGATGCCAATATCACGCTGCTCAAAGCCCTCGCCCC
>NZ_CALPCP010000118.1 GCF_943192995.1 Flintibacter muris | reverse complement strand
ACCCGCTGGCCGTTGGACAGGAAGGTGCCGTAGGTAGAGTTCAGGTCGGTGAGGACAAACTGTCCCTGTTCAAAGGACACCTGACAGTGCCTGCCGCTCACCCCAGGGGTGCCGTCCTGATAGACCAGGCGGCACACCGCCCCGTCCCGGCCGATCTGCACCGGCTGGCCGTGGAGCTGGACCACCATCCCCCCGTGCTGGGGGGCCATGGAGCGCAGGACTGGGGCGCCCTTTGCTTCCTGCACCTTGGGGGCGGCGGGGGCTTTTTTCTTTTTGCTCAGCACGACAGCGGCGATCACGATAACTACCAACGCCACCGCGCCGATGCCCACATAGAGCATGGTACTGCCGCCCGTCTTGGCCTCCGGGGCCAGGGAGTAGGGGATGCTGTTCTTGTCCAGCAGGGGAAGAACCTCCCCCACGCTGACGGCGTAGAACAGGTTGGAGTCCAGCTTGGAGCCTGCGGTGTTGATGCCGATGACCGCGCCGGAGCCGTCGATCAGGGGCCCGCCGGAGTTGCCGCCCCCCAGAGAGGCATCGGTCTGGATGAGCTTGCGGCCGGTGCCGCTCTCGGTGAGGAAGCGGCTGATGCTGCCGGTGGTGACGGTGGCATCCTTCTGACTGAAGGAGTTCACCGCTGTAACCGTCAGGTCGGCGGCGGCGGGGTAGCCCACGGCGTAGGCCTCGCTGCCCAGGCTGTCCTCCTGAGGGACCCGCATCTGGAGGGACACCCGCTTGCCGGTGGCCTCCGCCAGCCGGAGGATAGCCACATCCTTCTCCGCATCGTAGTCCACCAGGTAGGCCTCCGCCTCGTCGTCCTTGTCAAAGCGGACGTGGAGCTCTCCGCCCCCCAGGGCCTTGCCCGCCAGGATGAACTCCTCCACCACATGGCAGTTGGTGACGATGTATTGGGGGTCCTTTCCCGCCTCCCCCACAAAGAAGCCGGTGCCCCGCCAGTAGTTCATATGTCCGTCCTTGTCCGGCGCGCCGGTGGTAATCATGACGATACCATTCAGGGTGTCCTGGTTGAAGTCCGCGAAAGCGGGGAGCGCCGCTGCTGCCAGCAGCAGTGCCGTCAGCAGCGCGGCGGCGATACGATTCCGAACGCGTTTCATGTCATCTCTCCGTTCTTGTTTTTATTGACAGGCAATCAATATTCCTGTGAAATTGTCCTGCCCCATCACGTTTTTCTCTAAAACCATCCCCTCCAGCAGCCTGACCCCCTCCTCCGGATCCAGGGACATGCACTCCAGCAGCTCGGGCGGGGTGAGCACCCCGCTGATGCCGTCGGAGCACAGCAGAAGGGCATCCCCCCGCTG
>NZ_CALPCP010000117.1 GCF_943192995.1 Flintibacter muris | reverse complement strand
ACGTGGCGGGATGTTTATTAGACGTGGATTATCTTTCATTGCAAGATGTACGGTTCGTCCGTATTTCGAATCAGAGCATGGGGTTTTACAGGAGCAACCGTATTTCCTGCTGGCAAGGGGACATCTGAATTTCACCCTTGCTTTTGAAATCTCAGTGCCATCATGATTCATTTTCAGCCCGGCTTTACAGATTGGAATGCCATCTTTGCCGATGGTGAAATCATCTTTGTATTTTTCTTTGATTCCACGCTTCTCGTTTAAGTCAATGAATGGAGTAATGCCTTTCCGCCTGCAATACAGGTAATAAGGCATTGCATCATGGGCTGAATCAAGCAGAAGTTTTTCTACATGAAAATCCGGAAGAAAGCTTTTCATCCGGAAAAATGCATGAAGGAATCCATGGGAATCATGCATGGATGCGGGATGCAGCAGGGGAAAAACCGGAAGATCACTATCTGAATCAGAAGCAACTAACATGTAAAGATCATATCCGTGGTAGAAGCAGCTGCGGGAAGAATCCCATCCGACATCACAGTCAGGCTGAGAGAAATAACGTTTACAATCACAGTCATGGATACCTTTTGAAGCACAGTCACAGACACGGTGTTTACGTTCTCTAGCAGAGGTTACAACGGGGGTGCCATCTCCGGCGATAGAAAGATGTGTATTGTTAATAACCCCCTTGTCAAGAGACTTGCGAAGGAATTCTTTTGTGTAGAGGTCAAAAAGAGAGCCGTAAGGCTGTTCGTCAATAGAAAAGGATTGGTTTTCAAGTGTTTCCAGCAACTGTTCAACAGTGGTTTTATCAACAGGCTGTGCCTTATATCCTTTTTTGTCAGGTTTTTTGACAGGAACCTTTAACTTGTGAAGGTGAGGGGACAGGTTTTTATCTTCTGAATCCCAGAGTTTAGAAAAGAAGTCGTAAAAAGTGCCAACACCGGGAGTATCATCTGTTTTAAAACCGCTAAGAAAGGCATACAGAGGATTTATTTTAAGCTGGGCAGCCCATTCGGTTATAGATGTGACCTTAAAATCAATGGACAGCAGATAGGAACGCTGCATGCAGGAAGGAGTTCTTGGTGCAGGACCATACTTGGAATATTTGCTTCGCATCATTTCGTCAGTGTAGGAAAGATCAAGATTCCAAAAACGATCAATAATGTCCCATGTGTCATGGGAAATGGAATCAGGATTCGGATAATATTTACGAAGATTTTCAACAACAAAGTTTTGGTAGTCGGCATGACTGCCACAGTTTACAGGTAACATAAAATCGCCTCCATATCGAAAAAAGATTGTCGCCGCAAACGGACGATACTTGTTAATTAACAGGCGCGAAGCGCCGCATTTTTCGATATATTTGTCAAGTGCTTTTGGCAAAAAAAGTGGGGGATTTTAATAAAAAAGGCATCTG
>NZ_CALPCP010000116.1 GCF_943192995.1 Flintibacter muris | reverse complement strand
CCGGTCCATTTACATTCCCTCCATTTTTATATCAGTTTGCGGCCCGTTCCTCTGCGGGGGCCCGCCCTCACGCGCCTTTTGAATGTCCGGACAGTCGGAGAACCAAATTGTGTGATGAGACTTCAGATGGAACTCCACAGCGCCCGGTTCCAGGTATTTTTCGCACAGGCGAGGAAAATACGCCTCGATCTCATCCCATTCGTAAGGATAGTTGACACCTTCGCCATAGAAGATATCTTTTTTTAACGCGGCTGTCAGTGCTTTGTATGCGTCCGGGTCCGTGTTTTCATAGGCGTCCTTGCCGGTCAAATGCTTCATCGTTTCGTTTCCAGTGTAGAGTAATTCCTCAAACTGGCAGCCTCCATAGGCTTCCACATCTGCCAGAGAGTCCGGATCAGCCAACGCCGCCATGTAGACCTCCTCGCCCTGGGCGATGAGCCATGCCCGGAAGTCGATGAAGCCGTCGTCTGAGCAGCCGTTTTCACACATCAGCGAGGCGGCGGTCCACAGTCCGTATTGATACGATAGATTCAGGTATCCATACAGAATGTCGTGGAAATCCTGGGCCTGCTGCGGACTGCGGGCAATGAGCTGCCCGGCCAGCCACTGGCTGGATGCGTCCATATTCTGACCGCATTCTTTCTTTGCTCCGGCGATCAGCTCCCAGAAATCGGACTTGCTCATTTCCATCCCCGGCTGCGCCGGATACCACTGTTTCTTCAGGCCTCCCGCAAGGCTGTCGCATTCCGCTGCCCACTGTTCCAGCTCCTCATCGTTGGCCCGCATCTCCTGGGCGTAGAGTTCCAAGCCGCTGAGGATATTCTGTCTGGTCTGTTCACTCAGCTCAGGCGCGCCGCCGGAGTCTCTGGCGGCGGATACCGCCTGATCGAATGTACTGCCGATTTGCTCCGCCATCTCCCGGTATCCCTTGGGCGTGTCATCCTCAGTCAGCCCCCAGAACTCAGCCATATCTGTGATCAGTCTGCGAAATGTGGGCAGTTGTTCTTCCTGACCCTGTGCGGCAAGCCGGGCGGCGTGTTCCGTCAGGCCAGCGATGCACTGGCGCATCGTGTTTTTATATGCCTGATACTGCGGCTCCATCTGAGCGAGAAGTTCATCGACGGTATAGCCGCGGGTGTTTTCGCCCTGGGCCGGCGATGTCTGTTCTCTGTTATCCAAGCTGCATTCCTCCCAGTTCAATACGTTCCGCCATATCCTCAGCCTGGATAGGCGGAGCCTCGTAAAGCGTCTTTTTTCCGTAGGTGATTCGGATGATGTCCTCCGCGCAGTAATCGGCGCTGCGGCCAAACAGCCGCTCAAACTCACGGCGGTCCTGTGCGGGGATATCATAGGTGCTGTAATAATTCCTATGGCCTGTCAGGGAGTTTGCCGCCGTCTTGAAAGTCAGTTCCTTGCCATCTTTCTCAACCGTAACGGTCACCGTTTTAGCGCCGCTGGCTTTTAACGCCTCTGTGATGGCTTTCATTCGG
>NZ_CALPCP010000115.1 GCF_943192995.1 Flintibacter muris | reverse complement strand
CAGCCTGTCGAAAAGAGGCCTGTCTGTCTTCATTACCAGACAGGCCACAAAGTTAATGAGGGATAAAATGTAGGAAGTGGCAGAGGAGGATGGAGCAAAGCGTTTTCTGGTTTTCCACCTTGCCAGCTTTTTGAGGTTCATGGCAGCAAATTTGAGCCTCACCCAGTTGGAAACCTGGGCCAGACCACGGTAAAAGGTATAGCGCATGGCATGCTTTTCTTTCGCATCCGCAAAGACCCGTTCAATGGTTTCTTTGCGTTTGGCGTAAAGGTCCTTGTATTCCGGGGTGTATCTGGCGTCATCGGCCAGTTCCTCGTAGTCTTTCCAGATATGGCGCTGGACAGTCTTCACGCAGTTTTTCGAGCGGGTGCATAAATGGCGGGAGGGACATTGGGCACAGATTTCCGGGTCGCTGCGGTATTCACGGTATCCATCCCGGTTGGTGGTGCGGTAGGACAGGATGTGGTATTCCGGGCAGATCACGCAGTCATAATATTCATCATAGACGTAAGACCACCAGGGATGTCCGCCTTTCATCGTCATGGGCCGCTTGTAGGCAGTAGACAATACCCGGCCATCCCGGAATACCTTTTTGCAGATATGCGGGGTCTTGTAGGCAGCGTCCGCCACCACTGTCTCAACCTCCGGAAACGATTGAATCAATTTGTCGTAAACATCGTCAAACGCCACGCTGTCATGGATATTTCCGGGGGTGACCACTGCTTCCAATACGTAACCGTTCTTGTCGCAGGCGGTATGGGCCTCATAAGCGAAGCACCGCTTGTGCTCCCCTTTGTGGAACATTCCACACTCCGGGTCTGTGGTGGATACCGTTACGGTTTTCTGCTTTTTTGCCGCTTTCTTCCTCCGGGTCCGCTTCTTTTTTGAGGTGTTGTCCTGTTTCTTCCCTCCAGCTTTGGGCGGTTCATCTTCATCATCCAGTGGCTTTTTTCCATGAGCCTCCCGGTCCGCGTTCACTTCCGCCAGCAGTTCTTCCTGGTATCGTTTTGCTGCTGCCGGTACTTCCTGCTTGATTTTCTTGTTCAGATTTGCGCTTGCCTTGATGTGTGTCCCGTCTATAAATACTGCTGCTGGGGTCAGTGCTCCCGCACTGCCTGCCTCCTCCAATATCCATCGAAACACTGCCTCTATGGTCTCCGAAGTAAACCGGTGCCGGAAGTTGTAACTCACCGTGGAAAAATGGGGCAGCTCCTCGCTCAGCGTGTACCGCAGAAACCACCGGTATGCTACATCTGTCTGCGCTCTGCGCAGCGTTCCACGCAAAGAGGTATTCCCATCCAAATGCTGCAGCAATACGATTTTGAACAGCACCACTGGGTCGATGCTCCGCCGGCCCTCTTCTTCGCTGTACAACGGCTCCACGATCTTGTACAATTTCTCGAAATCTACCGCTGCATCCACCTGCCGCAATAGATGTCCCGGTGGCACCAGACTTTCTGTATCCACCATTTCTATAACCCCTCGCTCATTTTTCCCTCGCTCCAACATATTCCTCACCCCTTATTCCCTATTTTATCATCTTTACATGAAAAAGTCTGCCGGTAGGCAGACTTTTTCGACAAGCTG
>NZ_CALPCP010000114.1 GCF_943192995.1 Flintibacter muris | reverse complement strand
CAATGTCAATAAGTTAAGCAAGCAATAGACAACCGGAAGCGTGAATTGTTAAAAAAAGGGGGGCAACAAAGGAGGACTCATTACGCCGGTATAAATTGGGGCATGACAAAAAAGCGGATATGAATCCGCCCAAAAGGAGCAGGAAACAAAATTAAGCCACTCTGTAAACAAAGCAAATATTTGGTCTAATGCACATTTTACGTGGTCGCTTTCGTCCTGGCCGTATTGGTGAAATGAACTTTGACAGAAGTATATTTATGCTGTCTGAGGAAATATTTCCATGGAAGAATTTTCGGCAAATATAGGCAGCAACAGAAAAGTTAACTTTGTAGCAGTATTTTCTATCCGCTTGCTGGAGAGTAATTGTAGAAGTGATCAACTCAGAAAAATTGTACATGGTCAGCCGGGCAAAAATCTCCTGAAACAGATACTCTGGTTTCTTGGAATGAAAATGTAGCAAACCAATTGTATATTTCAAATCACGAAATGAAGTTTCAATGCCCCAGCGCAAGGCATAAAGGCGTTTTACCTCTCCAGGTGGAAAGTCATCTGCGTCAAGGTTTGTGACAATCGTTTCGGAAGTGTCGTTGGCGATTTTGAACCGGATAATTCGAATGGGAAGCTCATAGAAGAAGAACGGATCGTGTTTTCTGGTAGTAGTCGGAAGGAAGTCGAATCGGGAATTATTATGAACATATCTATACCGATTTTTGTCTTGAGAAAGTGCTTTGGCCTCTCTCGTATTTCGTCGGAATAGCAATAGGGGGAAGAAAAGATCAAATTCGTCAGAATCAGGTAAATCAAAACCGCATATAATCCCAGGCTTTCCATTTTTTATGCGTATAAGATATTTCCAGCCTTTTTCCTGAATGTGGGCAAGATTATTGTAGGATTCGAATCCTCTGTCGGCAAGCAAAATGGCCTGCTGCACAGGAGAACGATCTACCATGTCAACCAAAGCTGTATGTTCATTTTGGCATCGCCGTTTTTGTATGACCGCATCAAGGTATGTGTGCTGAAGCAAATCGTACAGGGCATTCAAGTGTAAAAGATTATAAGGACGCTGGCCATTCGCACCTGGAAAATAGGAATCCGGATCTGTCTTATTTGGTGCGCATAACAAATCTGAACCATCAATAGCGAGCAGCTGGTAATCTTTATAAAGATGTTGTCCAGTTCTGATTTGAGCAAATGATTGAAATAAAGATTCAAAAGCCTTTGGTAAAATCTTAGCTCTTTGTTGAATAAATGCAGGGGTAGATGCAACATCTTCTGCACATCCAAAGCAGTCCAGAAGTTCATTTGTTAGGGAACTGCCGCCCATACCCAGTATGGTGGCGAGCATGGTTTCAAATGGCAATTTTCGTTTTCGGCAGAAATCTCTTCCCGGCTCTCTGACATAATGTTCCTTATTTTCTCCCATATTCTGAATAATGGAAACTAAAGCTTTTCGAATATCGATTGGCGTCATATGGCTCCTCCTCTGTAATGACTTGAGGTATTGGGGATATTTTCATTACAAAGGGGTTCTCTCACTAACAAAGTTAGTGAGAGAACCCGTACAAATTTCGCCTATTGTCAATAGTTTTTTATATTTTTTGTTTCTATCTTGGCTCGTTTTCCTAACTTATTGACATTG
>NZ_CALPCP010000113.1 GCF_943192995.1 Flintibacter muris | reverse complement strand
GCCGGTATCAAGTACAGCCAACTGGGCATTGAGATAAAGCTGCATGACAAGGTGAGGGCCCTGGAGCTGCTGGGCAAACACCTGGGCGTGTTCGCCACCGGCGGCAGCGCTGCCGCCGCTGAGGAAAACAACATCTTTGAGGTCATCGAACAGAGCACACGGGAGGAAATTGACACAAATGAAATTCCAGAGATTGAGCCCCCGGCAGAACCTGGCGATGACGTGGTGGAATAGGCCGGGCTTTGAGCGCTATGACGGCATCATCTGTGACGGCTCCATCCGCTCCGGCAAGACGGTGGCCATGACCGTGGGCTTTGTCATGTGGGCCATGGCCCGCTTTAATGACCAAAACTTTGCCATCTGCGGCAAGACCATTGAGAGCTTGCGCCGCAACGTCACCTCCAACCTGCCCAAGTGGCTGGCGGGGGTGTTTTCGTTCAAAGAGCACCGCACGGAAAACAAAATCGTGGTGAGCGCCGCCGGGCGGAGCAATTCCTTTTACCTTTTCGGCGGCAAGGACGAAAGCAGCGCCTCCCTCATTCAAGGCATTACCCTGGCGGGCATCCTGCTGGATGAGGTGGCCTTGATGCCAGAGAGCTTTGTCAATCAGGCCACGGGCCGGTGCTCTGTGGCCGGGTCAAAGCTGTGGTTTAACTGCAACCCGGAGGGCCCGTCCCATTGGTTTTACAAGAAATGGCTGGAGGGTGACCAGCCGAAAAAGCACAACGTCCTCCACCTGCATTTCACCATGGAGGACAATTACAGCTTGACCCAGGAAATCAAGGACCGCTATGAGCGGCAATATTCCGGGGTGTTCTATGACCGCTACATCCGGGGCCTGTGGGTGGTGGCGGAGGGCCTGGTCTATACCATGTTCAACAAGGACTTTCACGTTGTCCCGGTCACCCCCAGGCCCTATGACAAGTATTACATCTCCTGTGACTATGGCACCGCCAACCCCACCAGCATGGGCCTCTGGGGCCGTGCAAATGGCAAGTGGTACAGAGTGCGGGAGTATTACTATGACAGCCGGAAAGAGGGCAACCAGCGCACTGATGAGGAGTATTATGTGCAGCTGGAGGCGCTGGCCGGGGACCTGCCCATCACCAGCGTCATTGTGGACCCCTCCGCCGCCTCTTTCATTGAGTGCATCCGGCGGCACGGGCGCTTTTTCGTTGAAAAGGCCGCCAATGCGGTCATGGCGGGCATCCGGGACGTGGCCACACGGCTCCAATGCGGGGATGTGTTTTTCAATGCCTGCTGTACGGATTGCATCCGGGAGTTTGGGCTTTATCGGTGGGACGAAAAGGCCATAGATGACCGGCCCATCAAAGAAAATGACCATAGCATGGACGATGTGCGCTATTTCATCCACAAGGTTTATGCGCCATCCCTGGTGAGCTTTTGAGTGAGGTGTTTCCCGTGCGTGTTTCTGTGCTGGGCGTCCAATACGCCCTTGAATATCGGACAAAGGCCAATGACAAGGGGCTGGAAACCTGTGACGGCTATTGTGATACCAGCGCCAAGCTGTGCGTGGTCCGCAAGTACACGGCAGCGGAGCGCCGGGAGCCCCTGAGTTTGAAAGACCTGGACGCCTATATGCGCAAGTGCATGAGGCATGAGCTGACCCATGCTTTTCTCTATGAGAGCGGCTTGAGCG
>NZ_CALPCP010000112.1 GCF_943192995.1 Flintibacter muris | reverse complement strand
ACGCCGTGAACTATGACGGCCAGACCGACATCACAGCCACCAGCACCAAGACCTTTGAGCAGGGCGTTGTGGTGGTGAGCCGGGCCAAGGCGTGGGTGGAAAAGGATTTTTCCTATGACATCACCGGCGGCCAGGACTTCATGGACAACGTGGCCAAGCAAGTGGCGGAATACTGGCAGGACATTGACCAGGACACCCTCCTGGCCATCCTCCGGGGCGTGTTTGCCATGACCAGCACCAAGGGCGCTAAGTTTGTGAAAAAGCACACCTATGTGGTGGACGGCCCCATGGAGGCCACCACCCTCAACAGCGCCACCGCTCAGGCCTGCGGCGACCACAAGAAAAAGTTTTCCATGATCTTCATGCACTCCGTGGTGTCCACCAACCTGGAAAACCTCAACCTCCTCACCGCCCTCAAGTACACGGACAAGGACGGCGTGACCCGTGATCTGACCCTCTACACCTGGAACGGCAAGCTGGTCATCGTGGATGACGGTATGCCCGTTGAGGAGGGCTACTATGACGCCACCTCCGCCACCACCGGGGCGGTCAAGATTGTGGCGGACACTGCCACCCCTGCCGCGGGTGAGATCAAGCTGGGTGAGGTCAAGCCCTACTATGGCAGCAAGACCCTGGCCGCCGGGGACTATGTGGTGATGGATGCCTATTATGTCAGCTATGTGCTGGGCGAGGGCACCATCAACTATGAGGACATCGGTGCCAAGGTGCCCTACGAGATGGCCCGTGATCCCAAGACCAACGGCGGCCAGGACACGCTCTACACCCGCCAGCGCAAGGTGTTCTCCCCCTTTGGCATCTCCTACGAGAAAAAGGTCCAGGCCTCCCTCTCCCCCACGGATGAGGAGCTGGCCAACGGCCAGAACTGGGACCTGGTGCACTCTGGGGATGCTACTGAGGCGGAGCGGTCCTATGTCAACGACAAGGTCATCGCCATCGCCCGCATCAAGTCCAAGGGGTAAGCCGTGGACGTGTATGAGGCCGTGGTGTCCCGGCTGGCCATGCTGGGGTATCAGGCCACCGAACAGGACAAGCCCGCCATTGACTACCTGACCGGCAAATGCAGGGTGACGCTCCTGGCCAGCATCCACCACAAGGAAGTGCCGGACGGCCTCATCTACACGTTGGTGGACATGGTGGCGGGCTCATTCCTGCAAGACAAGCTGGCCGCCGGGGGACTGGAAATTGAGGGGCTGGACTTTTCCACCGCCGTCAAGAGCATCACGGAGGGGGACGTGTCCACCACCTTTGCCGGGGCCAGTGACGGCACCTCCAGCCCGGAGGGGCGCTATCTGGCCACCCTGGATGGCATGATCCACCCATCGGAGAAAATCCTGGGGGCTTTTCGGAGGCTGAAATGGTGACGCTTGAACGCTACAAGGCAGCGGTCCAGCGCCTGTGGAAAGGCCGGGCCACCATCACCGTGCGGGATGGGGTGCTCAACCCCGTCAATGGCCGCACAGAGCCCGTTGAGCGGGTGCTGGTGGAGGGGGCGGCCTGCCGCATCTCCCATAAGACCGTCACCACCACGGAGCCCTCTGAGGAGGCCGCCAAGGTGGTCCAATCTGTTACGCTCTACATTGACCCCTCCGTGGACATCCCGGAGGGGTCAAAAATTACCGTGACCCAGAACAAGGTCACCCGTGACTATGAGCGGAGCGGCACCCCGGCGGTCTACACCGTCCACCAGGAGGTGCCGCTTGA
>NZ_CALPCP010000111.1 GCF_943192995.1 Flintibacter muris | reverse complement strand
CCTCCTTTGTTGCCCCCCTTTTTTTAACAATTCACGCTTCCGGTTGTCTATTGCTTGCTTAACTTATTGACATTGCCGCCAGGGGGTCATTGCGCCCTAGCGGAGAACCGAGGGTAGGCCGCTGATGAACCGACCAGAAGGACCCACTTTAAAGGAGAATATAGGACAGGGAATAGTAAAAATGGTACCCATAGAAGGTACAGTACATGTACAGGACTCCTATAATGCAATTATTTGCATTTTGATGGCGGCTTGATAAATTTATATTTATCTGTTAAATCCTCTTTAATCCTTGATATTTCAAGGTTTCTCGCCGGTTATATGTTCAAACCTTATGTAATTTCCCTTGTTTTTGCCCTTACGGGCTGAAACAAGGGAAACTTTTTACTCTCCGCAGACTACCTTATCCAGCAGCCGGGCGGAGGTACGCTTGGCCTCCCTCGTGGCATGGGCGTAAATGTTCATCGTGGTACTGACATCGGCGTGGCCCAGCAGTTCCTGCACATCCTTGGGAGCCGCCCCGTTGGAAAGCAGATTGCTCGTGAAGGTGTGACGGAGCATATGGAAATGAAAGTCCTCTAAACCCGCCACTTTCTTCTTCGCCTGACGGCACATGATGCTTACCGTACTCGGCGTTTCAATGGCCCCGTCAGGCCGAAGGCAGACAAAGGAAAGCTCTCTATACCCTTCCGGCACTTCCGCCGTCCTGGGCAGGGTGTAGACCTCGTAATAGGCCCGGTCTTTCTCCTTGACCTCGGTGTAGTAATTGAGGCTGTAAAGCTCCCCATAGCGCAGGCGGTTCCCGATCTGCTCCTTTTTGGCCTTTCGCAGAATCGCCGCCAGCGTATCGCAGAAGTCCACGGTGCGGACTTTCTTCCGTTTGGTGGCCCCGATCTCCGTCTTGTGCCTCGCCCCGTTGTAGCGGATGCTCCGCCGAACCGTGAGATACTGCTCGTCCAGGTTGACGTCCTGCCAGGTGAGGGCGCAGACCTCCCCAATGCGAAGCCCGGTGTAGTAGGCGATCTGGATGGGCAACAGGGCCGGGTTGTCTTTCTTTTTCAGAAAGTCCTCCAACGCCTGGAACTGTTCATGGGTGAGGATGGGCACCGCCGGGGTGTCCCCGTCCTCCTGGGAGAACAGCTCATATTCCTCTTTCTTCCCCCGCCAAACCACATACTGCATGGGATTGAAGCTGATGAGCCGCTTGGGGAACACCGCAAAGCGGAACGCCCCTTGCAGGACTGCCGAATACTGCCTTAAGTACCCTTTACTGAGCGCCTTTGCCGCTGTGCCGTCCGGGTTTGTCCCGCCGAAGCTGAGAAGGTCGATGTAGGCTTGCAGGTGGTCGGGGGTGACGCTTTTCAGCTTGCGGTTGCCGATGGGGTGCTGCTTGATGCGGTTGACCGTCCCCTGGTAGGCCATCACGGTGCCGTTGCTGAGATTTCCGGGCTTCAATTCCTCCTCCACCCACATATCCAGCAGTTGGCCCACGGTGGCGTTTTCAGACTTGGCAACAAATTTCTTTGCCTCGTAGTCCTCCATCGCCTTGCGGAGCAGGGCTTCCGTTTCAGACTTGCTCTCCGTCCCGGCGAACTCCCGCTGTACCTGCCGCCCGCTCTCGTCCTCCACATAAAAACGGAAGTACCACTTTTTGCCCAATGTCAATAAGTTAGGAAAACGAGCCAAGATAGAAACAAAAAATATAAAAAACTATTGACAATAGGCGAAATTTG
>NZ_CALPCP010000110.1 GCF_943192995.1 Flintibacter muris | reverse complement strand
ATCTGCCGGATGCGCTCCGCCAGCTCCTTCCCGCTGTCCTCCACCGCCGCCGCGGACTGCTGCTGGCCGTAGTAGACCGTGGCCCCGTTGCGCCTCAGCTCCTTGGGGATGCGGCCCCAGTAGTTGAGGCAGCGGAAGTCCCGGAAGAATACGCCGTGGACCATCAGGAGGGGATACTTCGTCTTGCAGACCTCGCTCTCCGCCCGAACCGCGTCCAGCTCCCACTTCTGGGTCTCAAACTCCACTTCGTCACTGCAAATGTGGAGGATCTTTGCCAGATACCAGAGGTTCACCAGGGGAATCCACCCGCACAGCGCCGCCAGGATGCGGTGCTTGACGCCCAGCTGCACCGAGGTGAGGTAGACCCGGATCATGCCGTTCCAGAAGACAATGGCTTCCAGAATCACCGCCAGCAGCACGCCCATCGCGCCCCCAAAATACCCCCACCAGTCAAGGAAGCAGTCCGCCGCAATATCGACACGCAGTACGTTCAGCCAGAGGAGCTGGAGCAGGACGGTGGCCGTGGCGGTCACGCAGAACAGCCACAACAGCTCACAGCCCTCCGCCAGCCACTGGATGCGTTTGGTGGGGCCGGTCTTCGGAATGGAACGGAGATTGACCCAGAGGAACACCGCCGCCAGGGGCAGGAACAGCCACTCTGCGCCGGGAACCGACCATTTAGCGTACAGCAGCCAGACCAATGGCAAGGCGTTCACCGCCGCTGTCAGCAACAGGCTGTAGACGATCCGCCTGACATATTTCATAAAGCCGCCTCCCGTTCAACAGCGCCCACCGGCGCTTTTCTGCGTTTATAGTAGACCTTGCCAACGGGGTTGTCAAGCTGAGGGGCGGGTAGTTCTTTTCGGAAAACGGATTGAAGCGGAATAGAGATAATGGTATAATCAAAGCAAGAAATTTGAAAGGCTTGATTTAGTCATGAAAATTTGGGGGCATTATGAGTCGGTCAAAATACAGGGCAGTCAAAGAACAGCCGAAGTATATGTTCCAACCATGTTAAATTATGGGACGTTGCCTTTACTGTTCTTCATATTACCATTCGCTATCATAATTTCTGGCAAAGGAGACCTTGAATCAATGAAATCACCGTTTGTTTTGCTGTTTACTTTGGCATCTTTCGGTCTTAGCTTTATATCAATATATGCGACTATTAAGATAAAACGTGATTTAAAGCGTATATTGAATGGTGAATTGATTGCAAGAACTGGGGAATTGTATATTGTTAGCAGCGTGTTATATAATGTTCGAGGTCATTTATGTCGTTATCGATTTGCCATCCGCAACCGTAACACTAAAAATAGTTACCCTGAGGTAATCTACGAAATGTCCCAAAGTTTATACGAAAAGTTTTGTGCTCAAATAGGAAGTCAATCTGTCTTTCACGCCTATTTAGTGGAATTTGCGGTTTTACCACCAGAATGTTCTTCAGAATTTAGACTTTGGGATGCATCCAGCAAATTAAGGAAAAGAGTAAAAAGCTCCTCGCATGAAAATATCGAGTACTTTGCTAAGCTGCCTATATCATGTGCGGAGGTGGTGGAGATTTTTTGTGTACGAGAGTTATCATATATCTGTAAAACGGATAATGATTTGCTTTTTTCCCGTGTGTAACAGAAATTGAATTCAAATACATTAGAAGGCAGACTATGAAGGACTGAAATCACCATGGAAACTGTCAAACGCGGCTATGTGCCGAAAGATACCAAGGTATTTCCAGAGCAGAGGTATGCATTATGGTTCACGAAAAAACC
>NZ_CALPCP010000109.1 GCF_943192995.1 Flintibacter muris | reverse complement strand
GATTGTCTGTATGCCATGTCCTGTGTTATACTCTTTCTCATGAAGGATGTGGCCTCCTCTCGGTTGTGTTAAGTGTGGTAACTCAACTTTAACCGATTTGGCCTCATCCTTCTACTCTTTTCTTCCTCTTTTGTCCAACATGTATTGTACTCCTACAGATCGAATGACCCTGCTGAAAAACGTACTCTTGCAATTTCGGTGGCATTACGCTATAATTAAAAAACTGAACACCCACCGGCTAAAGCTGGTGGGTTCATATGGCAACTAAAAGTTGCGCTCAGGCTAAAGCCAGCACCTTGTGCCAGACTGGAAGTCCGCTAATCGTTCTACTCAAGTAGCTATCCATCCACAACGGTAAAGTTCTTCTCTTCCTCATTCCCTTGATTTTCAACATACTGCTTGATTGTTTCTTCATCCACCTGCCCTACTGTTCCACAAAAATATCCTCGTGCCCACATATGCTGGCCCCAATACTTCCTCTTTATCTCTGGAAACTCATCTTGCAGCAAATGCGATGATCTTCCCTTCAGATACTGCGCTATTTGACTGGGCGCCATTGTGGTCGGATACGATAGCAGCATATGCACATGATCCTTGCTGATACTTCCTCACACAATTTCCAATCCTCTTGCCTTACATCCTTGCCGCAGCAACTCCCGCAGCCGGACTGCTACATTCCCTTGCAATACTTTATATCGGTATTTCGTTATCCACACAAAGTGGTAAAGTGGTATTTTATATCGTATATGGTATGACGTCCTGTTCTGCACTTCGACACTCGGCATCGCTCCTTTCCTCTTAATTCTACCACTTCTGAACCCGTCTGAAAAGGGGTTGCTAAAAGCAGCCACCGCCTTGAGGCGGTGGTTTGAACCTATGTTTTGGAAATCAATGTTTGACTAATCGTGTCAACAAACCAGTATATTACGCAAGAAATGATGTGGGGATGTGGTCACAATTAATACTTTTTTTGACGAAACAGGACTACCACCAATTAGCCGTATCAAGGGATGTCTGGAAAGAGTCATCGAGTTGGGGCAGAATATCGGCGTGTCGATTGCTGAAGTAGATAGCAAACTACATGATGAAATGCGTAATCTTGCATACGATATGTTCTGTTATCAGAAGCTAAATACCAAAACCTTCACAATCCTGGGTAATAGCGATGTAAAGAAGTTACGACTTCAAGAGGATGATATATTTAGTGATTCGGACTCGTTGCTAATCTCGGAGTTTCTATCAAAAAACCTATTAGATGCGTTTGCAGAGCTTGTATCATGCTGTTATTTGAATGGAAAAAGAACGCGCCCACAATTATATGCAGGCAACTTCCACTCAAGATACAGCGGAAAACGGCACACGGTTTTCTTTGCAAGGCGTGGAGAAAACATTTGCGTATTCCATGAGAAATTAGATACTACCAAACTTTCAGTATATCTTTCCAATTACTTTTCAGCATCCGAACAGACGGACATATTGGTTAAAGAAATATATAATATTTCCAATAGTGATGTTTCGTTTGCTCAAAAGCAGCAGGGCATAACGAACGCGATAGAGAAGTTCAACCACAATGCTGAGACCCGGCATAGCTTGATTTCAGGCGCGATTACATTTCTTGATTTCCTTGGCTGGAAGGGACTGTGGCAATCGAAAAATGAAGCAGATGCACTTGATCAAGTTTCGAATTTAATTGAAGATTTTCGAGATGAACTAGTACTTCACCAAGATAGAAAATAGAAGTAGCGGAGAAGCGAGAAATGTGGTAAAATACTCTCGGGTGATGAG
>NZ_CALPCP010000108.1 GCF_943192995.1 Flintibacter muris | reverse complement strand
AAGTTCTCCACCGCCCGGATGTCCTCAAGCTGCTTGATGTAGTGGGTGATGTCACCCCACAGGGCGGACCGCCCGGAGGCATCATTGGGCACGGTGCCCAGGTAGCGCTCATTGAACAGCACCGCCACGTCATTGGCGATTTGGTCACACACCCGCATGGTCTGATTGCTCTGGAAAACCTCCCCCTTGGTATCGGAGAGGGTCAGCAGGGTGTTGATGTCCTCCAGGACACGGGTGAGGCCGTTGACGTTGTGGAACATGAATTTGCCCGCCTTGAGGGCCGCCGTGAGCTCCGCCTGCTTATAGTCCGTGTCCAGGGTAAGCTCCCCGTCATACTTGGCATTGGTCAGGGACTTGTTGACGGCCACACCAGCGTGGGCCCCGGTGGCCCAGTAGACCACGGCGTGCTCATCCACGTCCATGGAGGGGTGGGTGGCGCTGTTCCACACGCCGATGACGCCCTCATAGTCCACCGTGGAGGGTTTCCACGCAATGAGCTGGAATTTTGCACCCACCTCATCCCGGACCCGCTGGCAGTAGGCGGCGTAGAGCTTGACGATGATGGGGTCCGCCGCCGGGCAGCACATGGCATTGAAAGCATAGGCCTCAATCTTGTCCAGGAAAGCCTGGTGACTGTCCCCGGTGATGTTCGCCACGTCCTCCCCGCCGGTCAGGGGAGCCCCCGCCGTGGCCTCCAGGGTGAGGTCCTTTTTGAAGTCCACATAGTCATTGCCGGTCAGCTCCTCCGCCGTGGTCACGGTCTGGAGGTCCACCTGGATGCCGTCCAGATAGGTGCCAACGTCAAAGGCGTCCGGGTCATCCACGTTGACCGCAATGACAATGGAGAGGTCATTGCCCCGGATGCCGGGGTACTTGGCGGTGGCCAGCGCACAGGCGGCCTTTTTAGCTCCCAGCCCCAGCCGGTAGCAGTAGACGGTGGTGGCGTGCAGGAAAATCTCCCGCAGGGCCAGCATCTTGGGGTGGTCGTAGGAGTAGCCGAAAATGGCCTTGCTGTTTTTCTGAAATTCCCCGGAGGTAACAGCGAAAACCTCATTTTCCGGGCCCCAGCTCAGGACAAAGGGGGCCGCCGCATATCCACGGTCGGACAGCGTGGCGGAGGCCTTTGCAACGCTGGAAAAGTTGATATAGCTGCCCGGCAGGACCTTGTTCTGGACCAGCCAGGTGCCGCCTCCCAGTGCCATTATTTCACCGCTCCTTTCATGAATTTGTCGATGAGTGCATCCACCTCAGCCAAGGTGTAGGTCTTGCCGCTCTCCAGCAGGACGCTCACCAGGTCCCGCCGGTTGGCATAGCGCTGGGAGCTCATGACCTGCTCCCTGGTGTAGACGGCCTCCGGCACGGTCTTGGCCGGAGCCGCCGCAGTTTCATTTTTCGCCATAGGGTCATCCCTCCTGTTCGATTTTTAGGGTTTCCATCATGATGTGCTCCTGGGGAACACGGACAAAATGGTCATAGGTGACAAGCACATGGAGCACCCCGCCGGTGACGGTCCACTCGCAGCTTGTGGCGTGCACCACGTCCCCCTCCGGGGTGGTGATGCTCCCCAGGACCGCCGTGAGCCGGTCCGCCACGGCGTAGCACTCCGCATTGCCCCGCTTGGGGTAATAAATCACGTCCAGCGTGGGGCTCCGCCGGTAGCGGGACCCCACCTCCTGGGCGTGGCTGGCGGTGGGCATCGTGACATTGAAGTCACCAGGCTTGAGCCCCTGCTTGACCTCACCGCCGTGGACCTGCATGGGGGCAGGAAAAGCGGCGTGGACCGCAAGGCTCACGCCGTCAAAAATGCTGTTAAAACTGATTTCAGACACGGAACACCTCCCGCAAAAGCGCC
>NZ_CALPCP010000107.1 GCF_943192995.1 Flintibacter muris | reverse complement strand
CTGCTCAGGCGGTTTGCATGATTGCCGCTTTTCGCACTTTGTTAAAAAGGCTTTAGCCTATTGGTACAGCTTCTAAAAATATCCTCGGTCTTCATAGAGTTCCTCCATGATTGATAAATTATCTGGAGTCATGCACTCTCTTACCGCTTTCCATTGTGTGGGTGACATTAAAAGACGCCGTGGCTTCTCCGAATCGAGAGAGCTGATAAGTTCGAATCTCTCCATCCATTTGAGCAGAGCAAGCGCACGGCTATAAGCCAAATTAAACCGGCGTTGAAGCATAGCGACCGTAATATACTCCGTTTCTAAAATCATTTCCGCTACGGTGTCAATCAGTTCGGCATCGCTAAGCCTGGGGGAAGAAAACGCTTCCTGCATTTCAATTTCTCCTCCATCAGAATTTTCTGATTGATCCAAAGCCGGAGCTTCCAAAGAATCATCAACGCAAAAAGGCTTTGAACCATGTTTTCCCTCAGCGGTGGCCATTACAAAACGTATTCCCTTTTTATCGGAGAATTGTGCACCGAAAATTATACCTGTGTCCTCTGAAAACGCTTCAGTTAATGGATTTGTAATTTGTTCAATTAGCTCCAAATCGCACTCATAGTCCGCAATAATCATAAGAACGGTAAGCAACACCACACGGTCTGGTGCTGGCCGCATCTTTTTCACTGCTCTTTTTACCATTGCCACCGCTTCTTCTGCGGATGCGGCAGGGGGGCTTTCATAGAGGAACACGGCCTCACCGCATTTCAATTGCAGTATGTCCGATTCGTCCACATTGATGAAACCGGGTTCTTCCAGTATCCCGAGCGCATGAAGCAGATATTCATAATTTTTTTCCTTGCTCATGTTGATCCGGCGCTTTCGCGGACGTTCTCTAAGGAGCGATTTCAATTTCTTCCACATAGTTCCAATCAATCCTTTCTGGTGGATTTTTTAACTGCTGGTAAGCTCTCCACATCATGTCCGCAACCAGTTGGGGGCGTACTCCGCCCGCCAAGCCTCCAAACATGGGAATAACGATGCTTTCGATACTGTACTCCGCCGCACACATCAGGGTTGTCCGCATACATTGATAGATGACCTGCGGGTCTAAAATCCGCTGGGGTGTGCGCATGGTGGGTGTATGGATCAGCGCGTGGCCGTCTCTTCCTGCGTCAATCAAAAAGCTGGTTCCCACCGGCTGTTCACCGTAAAAATGGTCGATGATATGTTGCTGCACTCGCTTTTGCAGCTGGTCCCCAAACCATTCAGTAATCGCCAGATCATACCCGCCGTCCATCAGGCCGAAGGCATTGGCCGGAGATACCACGCACTGCACCTGACGCATTTCCATAAAATGCTGGAACTCATCGCAAACGATCTCCACCTCCGGCGCGGAATCAAAATACAGCTCCAGAAATTTGCATTTTCGCAAATCACGCTCCAGCAGGCAAATCTTTTCCGGAATCGGGCCGCAGGGAACGGGATACAGCCGCTTGATAAATGGGGGTATATACTCCATTCCCAATACCGTAAGGAGCTCCCGCCGCTGGCGGTCCATCAACAGGTCGGACAGTAACTGTTCCGTTTCCGGTTTTCCGCTAAGGCTCTGCACCTCCGACAGAGCAAAACGCGGAGTTGTACACAGGCGCGTCAGGAACGCTCCGCTGATATCTTCTCGGATGTCCTGTATAACTGCCGCCATAAAATCGCTGGCGCTTTGAAATTCTCCCATTTGCTGTTCCCGCTCCAACCGGGTGCCGCCCACCAGCAAGGTCAGGCAGTCAATAGTAATGCGCCGCATAAAAGTTCCTCCATATTTTTGGTTTCCCACTGATCTGTTCCAAGCATAACACATTCCCCTGTACCAAAA
>NZ_CALPCP010000106.1 GCF_943192995.1 Flintibacter muris | reverse complement strand
TCCTCCTTTGTTGCCCCCCTTTTTTTAACAATTCACGCTTCCGGTTGTCTATTGCTTGCTTAACTTATTGACATTGCTCAATGGAGACTATTGTGTATTTGTCCCGCCAGAAGAAGCGGTCATTGCAAGCATTCCCATAATCGAGCAGGCTCTGGATTTGAAAGCGATGCTCTTTGCAGAACTCCTTTATGTCGGATATTGCAAATTCATCCCCGCTATAAATCAAATCATGCAGACGCTCGCCAGGACGCCCGATCTCTACGCCTAGTTCGGCTATATAGGGCCTTGAAAATTGAAAGGTGTCCCTGAACAGATATTCCAAGATACTAAATGCACTAAACGAGTACATCGCAGAATTCTGGGAAAACACTGTGGGCATCTGCCGCTGGATCGTCTCGTAAACCTCTGTCCCGTGGTGCGCTTTGTGGTCAGACACAATCTCGATAAGGATGTGCCGCAAATCCCATTGTTCTTTGCTCGAAATAACCAAGCGGCTGGAATGAAGATATGCACCGAAGTAGTTCAACACCTCCGGGTCGCTCACAGAAAGGTTGATAACGATTTCCGTAATCCCAGGAAAAGTGTTCTTGATTTGTTGCTTCTGCACGGGGTATTTGGATTTTTTGATAAAGTTCACCACAGAAGCATAGAGGGATGTAGCCTCCGCATCCTTGGAGATGTAGTCCCGTCTAAAGTAATACTTGTCCGAACAGAACTCACGCAAAATCCCCTGGAGATAGTATTTATTGAATACCCCCCTCTTCATTTAACTCACGTTCAAACACACTATAAAGGGTGTTCATCAAGAATATTTTCAGGTCGCTCTCGTCTATATATTGCAGAATGCGGCCAGCGAGACCATTGGAAATGTATTTTGCCCGCTTCGGCATATACATCCCCCGATTGCAGAGAATACAGATGCTAGAAATCCTGGCCGTCAGGGCGCGGTCATTTTCCGGCATACCCACATCGCCGAATTCATCGATAACTATCCTGCGGAATTCCTGAAGTGCATCGGGATCGTATGCCCTAATCCCGTCAAAATAATGCTTCTTCAGAACAGTTTTATAGACTTTAGCAAGGGACAGGCGCGTGCGATGATATACATCCCCTGTCAGGCGATAAGCTTCCACGAAAGCTTTTTGGAGAATGCCTATCGGGATATCGCCATCTTCGCCTGCTTCATCCAAGATGGTTGAAAGCTGGTTAACATTTACGATGTCTGGTAGCCTATCGATCGTAGCGCGCACACGCTCCTGGAGTGAGTCATCTCCAATGATGAAGATATCCAGTTGCTCATCATATGTATAGTGTGCGTTTTCATAGTTGCGGAGGAAATACAGCAGTTCCGTGACATTTGTCTTGCAGTAGCCCTCAATGTCGTTTGAGGATACCGTGGATGCACCATTCTTCTCTGCGGAAATTCTTGTAATCAGCCGAATATGGCTGTAGTAGCGCGAGAACTTGCGTCTGGCCTTTGCCTCAATCTGCCGTACCCGCTCACGAGTGACTCCAAAAGCATCCCCAATCTGCGCCAGCGTTTTCTTCCTGGCACGCATCTGGACAATACTTTCCATCCGCTTGTTAGAGAAGATTGGCAAAACAGCTCTCGCACTTCGGCTTCCAAGTCAAACGCACACCACTTGAGGAATTGTTTGAGCAGAGTAAGCTTCTGGGAATCATTAGGCAGGGGAATGTTTATAAGGTCATCAATCGAACAGGTCTCCGAGGGGCATAAGGATAGGAGTGTCCTGCGCTTATAATCATCAAGTGTGAAGGCAATAATATAGCCCACAGCTTTAGAAGCTGTACCAATAGGCTAAAGCCTTTTTAACAAAGTGCGAAAAGCGGCAATCATGCAAACCGCCTGAGCAGA
>NZ_CALPCP010000105.1 GCF_943192995.1 Flintibacter muris | reverse complement strand
CCGCCTTTGAGGTCCAGCGGGGCCTTGGCGTGGGCTGGACCATGCAGGCGCTCAATGAGGGCACCATCAAAAAGGTCTTGTCCCGCCCCTGGACGGTGGACGGCCAGACATTTCGGGACCGCTGCTGGACCAATAAGCAGGCCCTGGTGAACAGCGTCAACACCCAGCTCACGCAAATGATAATCCGGGGGGAGGCTCCTGACCGGGCCATCTCCGCCGTTGCCAAGCAATTCAACGTGTCAAAAGGCAAAGCGGGCCGCCTCATCATGACGGAGAGCGCCTATTTTGCCAGCGCCGCCCAAAAGGACTGTTACGGTGAGCTGGGGGTGGAGCGCTACAAAATCGTGGCGTCCTTTGACCAAGACACCTGTGAGCTGTGCGGGGCCCTGGACGGCCAGGTTTTCAAAATGTCCGAATATCAGCCGGGCCTCACCGCTCCCCCTTTCCATCCGTGGTGCCGGTGCTGTACGGCCCCCTATTTTGAGGATATGGCGGGCATTGGTGAACGGTGGACCCGCAACCCGGACGGCACCACGCACAAAGTCCCTGCGGACATGACCTTTGCGGACTGGCGGCAGCAGTTTGTCCAACAGGGGCAGGGATTGACAGACGCCGCAAAACAAGGTAAAATAAATCCGTGGGGCTTTAACGACATACAAGGTAACCATACAATAGCTGATGACATAGGAACCGCACAGAGCCCAACTTGTAACCCTAATTTTGCAAAAGGCGGGGACTATACCTATAACTGCGGCTATTGTAGTGCAACCTACGAAATGCGCCGGAGAGGCTTTGACGTTGAGGCCCAACCCTTGCACGGTTTACTTGTGAGCGATTGGAAAAATCTATTTACAGGCGGAAAAGCGTACCCGTTTATGAAAGAAAAAAGGGTGCCTATTGTTGAAACGCTTACAAAGCAAATAAAAGGGCTACACCCGGATGGTGCGAGAGGCTCAGTCTTTGTGCAATGGAAAGGCTCAACCTGGGGACACTTCTTTTCCTGGGAGCGGCAAGGTGAAACCGTGCTTTTTATTGACCCGCAATGTGGCGGGATTGACGTGGCTGAGTATTTCAAGAGAGTAAAGCCGGAAAGCATTATCCATATGAGATGGGATAATCTTGAGCCGTCTGATGCAATCAAGAACGCTTGCATAAACAAGGGGTGAAAACATGGACGCCAAAAAAGCCTATGCCGTTATCAAGCAGAGAAACAGCGGAAAAAAGTGCATAGAGTGTAAAGACTACGGGGACTTTTTTGGCTTTGTCTTTGTCCCCCAAGACCTGCCGGATGGTGAGGTGTTTGGCGGGGCGTGTGATACGGTAGACAAAAAGACCGGCGCAATTTCTACATTTAGCCCATTTATGAATTTTGCTTTGTTTGACAGAGCAAAAACGGTGGACTTGTCCGCCTTGATATGAGTGCATAGGCCTCTAATTTGAATAACCCACCTGTTGATTAAAGCATCGTGCTGAAAATGCACGGTGCTTTTTTCATACCCTACCGCTGGCCCGGCGGACTAAAAGCGGGGCGCTGCAATACCGGGACTGGCCGGATAAACAAGGACAGCAGACAACACAAGGAGGTAAAGCATTATGTTGGAATGGCTCAAGACTATCCTGGGGGACAAGTACACCCCCGAAATTGACACGGCGGTGTCTCAGGAAATCGGCAAGGGCTTTGTTTCCCGCACCGACTTCAACACCACCAGCGGCAAGCTCAAGGAGGCGGAGGCCCAGGTCACCCAGCTCACGGAGAGCGTCAAGACCCGTGACACCCAGCTTGAGGAGCTGAAGAAGTCCGCCGGGGCCAGTGAGGAGCTGCAAAAGCAAATCGAAACCTTGACCCAGCAGAACAAGGACCAAAAGGCCGCCTATGACAAGGAGCTGGCCACCGTCAAGCTCATGGCCGCCGTGGAT
>NZ_CALPCP010000104.1 GCF_943192995.1 Flintibacter muris | reverse complement strand
GCAAGTACAGCCAGAAAGGAGCGGCCAGCCTGCCGGAGGACGTCCTGCCCTATGTGGATTTTGATCACATCGGGCAGAAGTTTGAGGATGAGCACCCCGGACTGTTCATCGGAGGCTATTATGTGGAATATCCGAAAAAGGCAGCAGAACCAGCTTACTCTGAAAAGAACGCGTTTTTGCCGGAGGACAGCGATTGGAGCGTCAAGCTGAAGCTGGCCTCCCCTGCGGTCCCCGAGGGCGTGTGGCTCCGTCTGCCGGGATATGACGGCAAAATGGCGGAGGACGCGGACGAGGTCGTGCTGGCACTGGACGAGCTGCGGGTCAAGTCTCTGGAGGACTGCACTCTGCTGGAAGCCCGGTGCATTCTCCCCGAGGCCGGAGACCTTACGAAGCAGTATTCCAGCATTACCGATCTGGTTAGGGATGGGGATAATCTCGGCTATGTTCTGGCTGAGCAGGGTCAGGGCAAAGCGCACTGGCTGGACAAGTTTGCCGCCGCTTTGGAGTATGAAGACTGCCGTACCCTGAAATTTGCCCTGGACATCGCGCAGAACCTCCACTGCTACGAGTGGGTACCCCGTGACGGTGTAAAGGAATTTGCCGCAAACAACTTGCGCACCTATCATGTACCGGAGGAGCTGATCCAGTCCGGTAATATTGATCTGGACGCCTATGCGGAAGATCTGCTGGAGAGTTCCGGATACATGGAGGCCGGCAGTGAAACCGGCTATCTGACGCGCAACGGCAAGGAATTTGTCCGTGATTTTACTGCCCCGGCCCAGCAGGATGTGCTGAAAGCCGTCCCCATGCTGGAGAAGATGTCCAGCCAGGCCGCCCCGGAGGATGCTGCCGCAGCCAGAGCCGCCATTGCGGAGGCTCTGGCCGGGCGCGGCGAATGCGGCCTCCGGCAGCTCCAGGCGGCGATGGAATCGGAGGACTGTGCCAGTCTGGAGGAGGCGGTGGAGATCGCCGGCCGCCTGGACAGCTATGAGTTCGTAGAGATCGGCAGCTTCCGGGAGAAGGCAGAGAAAGAACTGCTGGAGAAGGGCCTGGACAAAAAGGTGATCGACCGCTGCGTCGACTTCACCGCCTACGCCGCCCTGACCCACGAGTTCGAGAGCATCTACAGCTCCAGAAATACTGGACTGTATGTCCGCCGAAACGGGGCCATGTCCCGGCCTGAGCAGGGCATGACCATGCAGTGAAAGGAAGAGGTAAATTGTTACTGATCGAGCCTGGAAAGCCCCGTGTGCGGCATTTTATCATGGGGCACATGCGAAACCCCGGATCGCCGCTCTCAAGAAAACTCCAGTCCTGTCCCGCGCTGGCCTGTATTGCCGGAAATATCCCGCCGAAAAAACTCAAGGGCTGGAACTTTTCAGATGAGTTCTATCACGCGCGGTTCAAGGAGATACGGCTTTGTCTGCACGGACTCATCGGACATGGGGCCTGTCTCGCCGCTCATGGCAGCGGTGAACAACTCCCTGCCCTGCGGGATTTTATCTGCGGTCTTGCGGCGTTTTGGCCTGACCCCTTCGAAGAGGACGATGATCCAGTGGTGCGGGAAGAACACTATGGCGCCCTCTTTGATGATGCGGTGTCCGCCGCCCAAAACGGAGTCGATGTGCCGGAACTGAGTGAGGGCAGGAAAGAAAATATTATTATCGGGCTGGAGAACTATATCATTGACTTGGCAGGCCAGTTCTCCGAAATCAATCAGGAGGCGTTGGACAGCGGGCTTGGAGCCTGTGAGTCCATCGCGGCGGGTTTCCAGGAGATGTGGACCGATCCTGTCCACACCCGGAGAGTGGAAACCATACAAACGCCCAGCCAGGTACTCACCTGAGCAGGGCATGACCATGCAGTGACTGGACCGCCAGCGGAAAGGAGTGGTGTTCCATGGGCACAGCCCATGCCAGACAATCAAGTCAATAACAATATCAGCATCAAGGGGCCGTTTTACCGAAAGGGACAAGCGGCTCCTTCGTCGTCGCAAGCTCCATATCCCTCGCTTCCGGGCGAGGCCCGAAAGCTCGCTCATTCCGCTGCTTCTCCTCTCCCCACGGGACCCG
>NZ_CALPCP010000103.1 GCF_943192995.1 Flintibacter muris | reverse complement strand
ATCCAGACCTCCAACGATGACCAGGCCAGCAGCGTGGGCCGGAGCACGAAAATCTATAATGATTGCGTGCTGGACGGTGACGTGCTGCTGTCTATGTTCAACGCTGAGGGTGACTTTATTGAACAGTCCATTGAGGGCTTTTGCGATAGCTTTAGCCGTCCTGAGAAATATACCAACCCGTCCTATATGTGATAGGGCGGCATGACTACAAGGAGGAAAAACACCATGAGTAAGAGCCTGTCCGCATTTATGCGCCCCAATGTGGCGGAAATCAAAAACGCCTGCTTTGCCCCCTCCCCCCGTTTCGTGGGGGAGGACGGCAAGCCGGTGGAGTGGGAAATCCGCTGCATCTCCGCCGATGAGTACGCCCGCATCCGCTCCTCCTGCATCCGACAGGTCCCGGTGATTGGAAAAAAGGGTCAGTACACACAGCAGCTTGACACTTACACTTTCCAGGCCAGGGTGGCGGCGGCGTGCACCATGTTCCCGGACCTCAATGACGCCGCCCTCCAGGATAGCTGGGGCGTGACCAAGCCGGAGGACCTGGTGGGCGCTATGCTCATCGGCGGCGAGTTTGATGACTACATCACGGAGGTCTTTAAGGTCAATGGATTTAAGGATGAGCCGGAGCTGGTGGATGAGGCAAAAAACTGATTTTGGACGGTGACCCGGAGGCCAACTTTGCCCATTTCTGTCTGCAAAGGTTTGGCTGGGAGCCGTCCAAATTCATGAACTTGCCTGTGAAAGAGCGGGCCTTTGTCATCGCCTCCATCAAGACCCGTATTGAGGCCGAAAAGAAAAAAGAGGCGGAGCTGAAAGCAAAGGCGGCCAAAAGGGGCAAACGGAAATAATCTTTTTGGCTCCGACCCTTGACATCGTGAACCATATTAGCCTAAAATGGTAGTATCACCGCCAAGGAGGTATGCCATTATGGGGCTGCTAAAACCCAAATTAGACCCCGCAATAAAAGCAAAAAAAGAAAGGCCGGGTGTTCGTGCGTTTGTATCTGTAGATTGTATAGCCGGACTTTCGGTTCCTGCCAAAGCTTTCTGCCAAATCTACTATCTTGATGACCGCATTGAGGTTGACACCCCGGATACGGAATACTCCATTTCTATGGAGCGGGTGCGGAATATCTCAATTCAACGAGAGTTTTACGAGAAATCCAAAATCACCAGTAGTATGGGCGGGGCGTTTGTGGGCGCACTGATTGCAGGACCCACCGGCGCTATCATCGGAGGCAGGCCGAAAGAAAAACAGATGGTGCACAGCGCATCATTTTTGGTGATAGAGTACACTGGAGCGGACGGCGCTTCGGCGCAAATGGTCTTTGACGCCACCTATACCCCCAAATGCAAAGACATGGCCACGCTATTCCGCCAGCAGCACCCAATAGCAGCACAAGCCAAAAAACAAGTAACTTTATGAGCGTGTCACCCTCCTATTGCGGGAGGGTGACCTTTTTATACGCCCCGGAGGTGAGAACTTGGCAACAATACGCTCCCAAATGGTGCTCAACGATGGGATGAGCGCTATTTTGAAAAAAATTACCCACGTTTTAGATTTTACCATCCATTCTTTTGAGGATATGAAACGGGCATCCGGGGAGGCCTTTGACCCGGCCATCTTTCAGGCTACTTATGCGGAGATTGGCCAAATCAACGAGCAAATGGACAAGATGGAACGCTACTATATCAAGGCAGCGCAAAATCAAGACCGTTTCAATAAAGGGCTCCTCACCGGCACGGGCCACGCAACCGGCTTGACTAACCAAATCGGGAAAATAGCCGCTGCCGCCGGGGCGGCTTTTGGCGTGAAACGGCTTTTTAACCTATCAGACCAAATGACCAGCAACACGGCCCGGCTTAATCTCATCGTGGATGACGGCGGCAGTGTGGAGGCTCTGGAGGCCAAAATCATGGCCTCCGCCCAGCGTTCTCGTGCGGCCTACCTGGACACTGCCAGCGCCATTGCCAGCATGGGGGCCAACGCCGGGGCGGCCTTTTCCGGCAACGATGAGCTCATCGCCTTTATGGAGCAGGTAAACAAGCAGTTTGTCATCGGCGGGGCCAGCGCACAAGGCCAGAGCGCCGCCATGCTCCAGCTCACCCAGGCTATGGCCGC
>NZ_CALPCP010000102.1 GCF_943192995.1 Flintibacter muris | reverse complement strand
GCGTAGGATTTCAGCGGCAGGAAGTCCAGGGACATATGCACCACGTCCTCGGTCTCCTTCATCATCTGGCTCTCCGCAATCCACAGCGCGGTCTTTGCCACCGTCACGGCAAAGTCGTTGATCTCAATACCGTAAAATTGGCCGATGGACACCTGAATAATGCCGTCCAAATCCATGCTAATCTGGTCGGTGGCACACCGCAAGACCTCGTTTTCCAGCTTGCGCAGGGACAGATAGGTCTCCGTCAAAAAGTTGCCGGAGCCGCAGGCCGGGTCAAGGAATGTCAGCCCCGCCAGCTTGCTTTGGAACGTGTCCAGTCTGGCCTTGCGGGTCTTGTCCACGGCAATCTCTTTGATCTCCTCCAGCTCCGAGCGCAGGCCGTCCAGGAACAGCGGGTCAATGACCTTGTGGATGTTCTCGATACTGGTGTAGTGCATCCCGCCGCTGCGCCGGGTTTCCGGGTTCAGGGTGCTTTCAAAGACCGCCCCGAAAATGGTGGGGCTGATGACCGACCAGTCAAAGTCCCCGCTGGCCTTTTCCAGCAGGAGATTTTTCAGCTCCTCGGTAAAGGGCGGGATTTCGATATTCTCATCGCTGAACAGCCCGCCGTTGACGTAGGGGAACGCCGCCAGCGCCGGGTTGTCGTCGGCCAGGTACTTGTCCCGTTGCTCCGGCTTCTGATCCAAAATGCGGAACAGCTCCACCAGCGCCTTGCGGATACCGCTGGCAGGGATGTCCCGGAGGTAGTCGTGGAACATACTCTTGCTGCCGAAGATACCGGCGTCCTCGGCGTACAGGCAGAACACCAGCCGGACGCACAGAGCGTTCAGGCTTTTCAGCGTGTCCTCGGCCTCCGGGGCTTTGTACTGCTTCAACAGGGCATCGTAGAGGACGCCCACGATCTCGCCCGCCTGCAAGGAGACTTCCATCTCTTTCTTGATATTGGTGTCCCCGGTGTCTACCAGGAATTGCAGGCGGTAGTATTCTTTTTCCAGATCGCACAGCTTGATGATCTCCGGGTCGCCGGTGGGCCGCTCCATGTCATAGACGTAGAACTCGGCAAAGTTGCAGGTGACGATCCACCGGGGTCGCTGGGAGTAGGGCAGTTCGGCGGCATACCGTTTGGCCTGCTGGAACGGGGACAGCAGGGAGCCGTCCGACTGCTTGATGGGCTTGTTCAGCTCTTTGCCCAGGCTTTTCTGCTCAATCAGGACGTGGGTGGAGGGGATAAAGCCGTCGATGAAGCTGGTGTGATCCAGCATGATCTGATCCTCAAAGGTGATGAACTTGTCCGGCTCCTCCACCCCGTAGACCTTTTGCAGCAGGGACAGCCAAAAGGTTTGGCTGTGGCCTTTTTCGTAACCCTTTCCTTGCCAGTCGGCGGCAAACTGTTTTGCGGCGGCGCGGCGCTGTGTATCTGTCATGGCGGTATTCCCCCAGTTGCTTTTTTTTACAGGATACCATACAAGACCGCATTTTTCCAGAGCAATCTATAAAATCTGCCAAGTACAACCCATCATCAAGCGCCCCTCAAATTTTCCGATACAATCACTCGACAGATTCAGTTCTGGCGGGTGATTTTTTCTACAGCAAAAAATTTTTCTGAAAACGAAAAATAAGAGTTCGCTTTTAGACTCTGGAGGTTGTAGTAGAGGGATGAGGGGAACTGCTTTCTGAATTGGTAAATATTTTGTAAACTCGTCTATAAGAAAGTTCGGTTTCAGCCATCAGAGGTTGTGGTAGAAGAGTGAGGGAGTCAGCGCATAAGGGCAGAGGAAAAACTGACTCAACAGAAAAGGAGGTCAAGCGCAACATGAAAGAATCTGGCTACAAGAACTACGACGAACTGCCGCTGTTCCTGAACGCGGTAACGGTGGCAAAGATGCTAGGCGTCTCACCGTCCAGCGGGTACGAGTTGATGCATGAACCGGATTTTCCAGTGCTGAAGATCGGCAGCAGGATGGTGGTACCCAAGGAGCAATTCGTGGAGTGGGTGTCGCAACACACCCAGGGAGGTGCGGAGTGAAGTACACACCGTGGCCCAAACGTGATCTAGTCAAGAACTACTTCCAGCTGCCCAACGAGATATTCCTGCTGGGTCTGTCGCCCGGCGCACTGGCTGTCTACTCGTACTTGCTCTGCTGTGAGAACAGGAAGACGTACCAGTGCTGGCCCAGCTACAAGACCATTGGCAAAGCAGTGAGGATGAGCGCCAACACCGTCCACAAGTATGTGTGCGAGTTGGAGGAGCGGCAGCTCATCAGTACAGAGAACACATCCGTCACCACCAAGGCTGGCCTGAAGCGCAACGGCAATCTGCTCTACACCATCCGTCCGATTCAGCTGGCGCTGG
>NZ_CALPCP010000101.1 GCF_943192995.1 Flintibacter muris | reverse complement strand
AACAACTTACCGATGCGTCCCCTCTCCTGGCTTTCTCCTATCGACTTCCTTGTCCAATTTGTTTGACAAACTTACACTATTCAAATTGAACAGAGTCATTTATAGTGGTTTTGAAAAATCGCAGCAACTTGTAGGGTGCTATAGAGTAGCAGAAGGTGAATTGGCCCGGAGTTGGCCGGGTCACGACCTTGGCGCATCGCTTGATTTGGATGTAGGACGTGCCCAGTGGTCACGTCCTACATGCGCTTACTAACAATTTTGATGATTGCTATAGACACACATGCCTGTATTAGTGATTTGCTAAATGCAACAGACACTCTTCCACTTCCATACAAGTTATACCATATTTCTTACAAATTTCTTCAACTTTCGAAAATGAATGCATATTCGTGTGTTTCCGATATACATAGCATCGGTCTTGCTTTTTTGCCATACACAACATAAAAGGAATATCTTCTGGCATATGACTGCGTACAAAGAGAGGTGTCTCTAGGAAATCAAACATTCCTTGCCCCATCCATGTTCCGAGCAAAGATGCTTCTGTTTCTGTAGTTGTTTTGAAAAAAGAGGTGTTTTCTTTACACCACTTGAGAGAATCTGTCTCAATCACCTCCTGTTCTAGCAATTTCTGGGTCTCTTTATGTGCAGTAATAGTCCCATTTTGACATGCTGCAAGAAATTGGGCCCAGTATTCCTTAGTAATATTTCTGGGAAATTGCTCCAACATATACTGAAGTGCATAATGGTCAAAAACAAATTTCATGAGAGGACACCCCCCAGCATATTGGAGGATAGCATTCTAGAAATATGTGAGACCTTTAACCCGGTATATCGCCCAACATCAGCAATGCTGATTTTCCCAGTGTAATACCCCGAAAAAACATTTTTTAGATACGGCACACCTAGATAGCTGATTCGCGTATAATAGAAATTACCAGCAGCAGATGCCGAATTCGCCTTTCTGACACCATCCATGTGGATACGTGCATAAAAACTCTTGGATATCTTGCCTAACTTCATCAATCGGTAGGCTATTGTCGCCCAGCTAACTGTGTACTCGTCTGCAAGCGCACTAATCAGTTCAATGCTCTCAAATTCTGTTACGTTTGCTAACCGCGCCTGAAAATCTACTTTAGGAACCAGAAATTCACTTGCAAACTGGTCACACGCTTTTTCTTCCTCATATTTCGTATAATACACATCTGTTTCCTTTGTGAACAGATGATAAACCTCGTGAAAGATTGTAAATATCTGGCGTGTAAAAGACATCTTATTATTTAACAGTGATAATCTTCATCATATAAGCAAAGACCAGATACTTCATCCGCCTTGAAGGAATCCTTAAAGACATAAATTCCAATCTGATATAATTTGTCTCGCAGATATTCCAGCAACTCATTTGCTCTTCTAAATTTCGTTTTTTGCTTTTTTAAAGGAAGATCTAGTTGCTCACGGAGCCACTGTATCAGATGCTGATCAGTTTCGACTTGATTCTGTTGCAGCAACGCAAAAAAACGGACAGTATTTGTATCGGCGTGCAACGTTTCCAACTGTAGGCGGTACCAATCTGCCTTTTCCATCATCATGCGAACCTGCATCTCTAGTGGCCGGCCACTCTGCGATTCGGAACTGCGAAATTCCACTAAAAGTTGATCCTGAGGCGGCTTGGACTGAAAGAAGAAAAACAATAGTGGACGATTGTACAATTCTGACAACCTTTCCAGCATCGGATATGTTGGAAATTCATTACCAGTTTCAAATGCTGCCAATGCATCTGGTTTGACACATGCACGTTTCGAGGCTTCCTCAATGCTTAGCCCATAATACTCCCTTGCATATTTCAGCCTGGTCGGTGCCACAGATGTCATTCTTTCACTTCTTGCCACCAGTTGACGCCTCCTTCCAGACACATTCTCGCAGGAATTTTTGCGTGTTCATATATTTTGCCGCAATTTCAGGAAGTAATGCCTTAACATTTGTCGATAGTTCGCAAAATTGATCTTCGGATAATTCCCATAAGACACAATAATCAGCTTTGAGTCCCGATTTCATTGGAACAAGGTATTTACAAATACATGGCTCACTCTCTTTTTCTCGTTCCCAATTTATCTGTGCTGTGGGTGTAAGATGTACACCAATCCAGTTTCCCATTTCATGCCAGCTAGCGCATTCGTCTATGCCAGGCCCAATCATAATATTTTTCACAACACTGTATTGGCCATAACTAATTGCTCCTCGAATTGCAAAACCTGCAGTGCAACACTTTTCTAAAACATATTTTGCAAATTTAGCGTGCAATTTTAGCAAATCACAAATCTTTGCATTCGAGGTTTCAGGAGTAAATACAGCAATGGTATCAGAAATGCTAATTAAAGAGCTGATTGGAATATCTCCAGCCTCTTTATAGTATTTCTTAGACAACTGTGCTAGTACTCTACCAAGTTAGGAATTAGAAGATGATAGGGTATAGTTTTCTGAGTTTGCACCTGGCGTCATCAGAGGA
>NZ_CALPCP010000100.1 GCF_943192995.1 Flintibacter muris | reverse complement strand
TTCCTACATTTTATCCCTCATTAACTTTGTGGCCTGTCTGGTAATGAAGACAGACAGGCCTCTTTTCGACAGGCTGAAACACCACATTTTCATGTGGTGTTTCTCGCCTGCATCTTTTTTGGCGACACAGGCTGGAATAAGCGGTCAAAATCGATTTTTCGTTGAATCCTTTGCGGCACAACGATTCAGGAAGAAAGGCTGATGCCGGAGAGGAAAAAGCAATCACTTCGTTGTTTGCCGCTATTGACTTTTATCAATCCTTTATGGATCTATTTTGCGTGCCTGATTGATTGTTTCAAACAGCTCCCTGCTTACAATCGCTGGGTGGTGCTCCTGTATCAAAAATCTCTCTAACTCACCTTGGTTCTTAACCTGTTTCCCAGAAAACAAATCCGCTATAAAGGTTTTCTGGAGCAGAACATCCCCCACATATTTCTCGTTTCTCAACAGCTTGCTGATTGTCTCCTGGCTCCAGTGGGGTTTCCCTGTTGGGGATGGAACCTTACTCTCATACAGCCATTTTGAAATTGCTCCAAGACTACTTCCAGCAGCCCTCATCTCGAACATCTTTCGAACAATTTCAGCGTCAGGTTCATCAATGATCAGCCTTCCATCATCCCCACGCTTATACCCAAAACACACAAATTCAGCGTAGCCCGAGGCGCCCTTCTCAAAGCCTCTCTTGATTCCCCATTTGATATTTCGGCTCACATCCTCGCTCTCAGCCTGGGCCAAGGCACAGTAGGCGGTCAGCAGGATTTGTATTCGCTGTTCGTTCAGCCACATATCCTCCTGCTCAAAATAGACTTCTACACCCAAGCCACGCAGATCCCGCAGCGAATGCAGCATATCCAGCGTATTGCGCCCAAAGCGGCTAATGGACTTTGTCAGGATCAGGTCAATTCTCTGTTTGCGGCACTGAGCTATCATCCGGCGAAACTCTGGCCGTTCTTTTGTGTTTAAGCCAGTCGCTCTTTCTGCAAAAATGCCGGCACTTTCCCAATTGGGATTTGCTGAAATCAGCTGTGAATAGTGCCGCTCCTGTAATTCGATACTGCTGGTCTGCTCCTCTAACTCTGTACTGACCCGGCAGTAAGCAGCTACACGAAGATGACGCAGTTCCATTGGACGATGGCCTTGCGTAGGAAGAATTTCAGTCACCTTTCGCATTCGCACGACCTCCCGCAATTTTCTTCATTATATCAAAGCGAGAGCTTCATGGCAATGTGATTTTGCGGTTCTTTGGAGTGGCTGAGTTTCTCCTGCTGTACCGCCATAAACATCTCGTCAGAAATAATGGCCTCATGGGAGTCGGTGTAGAGATACCGTTCCATGAGGCCATTGTTTTCGATCTGGACAGCGCCGATGCTGAGCGTCTTCTGGAGCAGCACCCGTCCGGTGTATTTTTCATTGGAGAGCAGTTTGTCGATGGCTTCCCGATTCCATTTGGGCCTGCCGGTGGGGGAGAGAATGCCCTGCCTTTCCAGACCCGCAGCAATTTTCCCAAGGCTGTCACCAGCAAGATACCGTTCAAATATCCAACTCACCACCTTGGCTTCGTCCGGATTTATTTCCAGTTCTCCATCAGAATTGATCGTGTATCCGTAGCACTTACGCTTTGCCATTTTGGAGCTGCCGTCCTGAAAGCCTTTCCGGAGACCGTTCTTAATTGCTTCACTTTTTTGTATCACATTCATTATAATTTTCCTCCTACAAATAAAAATACCGCAGTGAAATCACTGCGGCACAACGAGTTTAGTATGTTCAATATAAAAGTTGACAGACTACTCCCCTGGTGTAATCTGTCAACTTATCATGGTGGAGCCGGGGAGAGTTGAACTCCCGTCCGAAAGCACTTCCACAGGAACTTCTCCGAGCGCAGACGATCATTTACATTCCCTCACTCAAGCGTGGGTCGTCACACTATTGAGTTTGGTAGAGTCATAATGCGTGGAACGGTCAACTCTTTCCGAACGCACGGGCACCACTAAGGCTACGCCCAGACCCGGCTCGTGGTCCTTCCGGGCAGGACGGCCGCTTTAAGCAGCGGCGAGAACGTAATCGTTATCGTTCTTTAATTTATAAGTGCCCATTTTTAGGATGTTAGGCGCATCCGCTCGCTATTCCTGCTTCTATGCCCCCGTCGAAACCGGTACGGCCCCTCGTCGTCGCAAGCTCCATATCCCCCACTTCACTGCTCCTCCTCTCCAAATCGAACCCGCTGCGCTGGGCTTCGATTCGAACAGCGGCTGCGCGGCTGTTTCAGAAGGAATTTCAGTATACCACAAACGGCGGTCGAATTGTGTTACGATTTGATGACATTTTTCAGGGGTGGCGGCGCGGGGCCGCCCCCCTTGTTGTCTTAAAGGGTCATATCCTCAAAGTAGTCTGCGGAGAGAAGCGGCGTGCCGTGCTTCAGGGAAGCGCCTCAAATTTTATCTTGTTCTTCTTAGGTAGTGTTCACATAAGGGGCAAAGTATGATACAATAGGAGAATGGAACTGAATAGAGAACAGTATGAAAAAAT
>NZ_CALPCP010000099.1 GCF_943192995.1 Flintibacter muris | reverse complement strand
TTTCATTTCTTCTGCCCCCTTCCCTTCTATTTTACCATACTTTCCGGGCGGGGGGGATTAAATCAGTGGTTCCTTAGTCTTACTTGCATTAAGGCATACTTTACACTGTGGAACATTTGCATATTGGGGAGCATAAAAAATTTCTAAAATTACTTTGTTAATTATATCTAAGCAATCAGGTTGGCTAATATAGCGATTAAAAATTACAATCCCATCATCAATGTAGCGTTTATAAAAAATCACGCCATGTCGTTCTAATCTTTGCAACAATAACTCATCGAATTGTTTTGCTGCAATCTCACATATAATATTGGAAGTGTTGAGACCTGCATACGCATATTTTGTCGCATACACAAAAGACTCCAATAATTTTACTTGATATCTCTCTAAATCTTTTCCTTGTATATATTTTTTATAAACAAAGACACTTGATACTGAATTGAAGAAGTTCTTAAAATCAAACTTAAGTATCGTATAATCAGACATATCTTTTAATGCATAGATAGTGTCAAACAAGGATCGAATAAAGGTATTCCTATTAGGGTAGGAAATATGAAACTTTCGATCTAATACCCGTTTTAAGAAGATACACAGCAGGGCCTCACTGGAGAAAGGGGGATACATGATAACTTTTCTTTGTTTGCCGGTTTGATGTATTTGCAATTTACTATAGCCAGCAAAATTATATGTTTTGTTTTCATAAGATGCAATGGTGTTCGCAACGATATCACTTATTGCCTGTTCGCTTTTGCGTTCATGACGCGGAAGTATTGCATTTTGATATTCAGCAATTTTTTGTATTTCTTTCTCTATATTCATAATTCATCCTCTATTATCAGGTCATGCTTCATTATTGCACGCATTTATATAGGCTCTGCTCCGCAACGTCAGCAAAACAAACAGCAGAAGCATAAGGCAAAACAGAGCGAGAGCGGCCCTCAGGGATAAGGAAAGGTTTGAGAGCAGCAGTGCAAGCCAATCACACAGACAGCGGTTTCCTGTAGGCGTGCCATGACGCGGTCCAGGCCGTAAGCGGTCTTGACCGTCCCAAAAACACCCTCCACAGCATTGCGGTCGCAGTTGTCCTGATACTCCAGTTTCTTTGCTTGACGGGACAGGCCGGGAGCTTTTGGCGGCTTTCCCAGGGCCGGACCGGACAGACGAATACCATGCTCTTTGCAAAAAGCCAGTGTCTGGCGGCTGCGGTAGATTTTGTCCGCCAGGATACGTTCCGGGTAACAGCCATAGCGCTCCCGGTACCGAGCCACCGCCCGCCAGAGGTCTTCCGATTCGTTGAAGGGCTCGAAGTCCAGCCGTTCGATCCTGGCATAGCCATCCACCAGACTGATATGCAGTTTTGAGCCAAACTCGGTATTGGCGTGGGCTTTTCCCCGAACGATGGGCCGGACCCAGGGCTGGGCCAGACTGACGATGCGCCGGGGAATGCTGTGGGTCCCGGATTCAAACATGAGGCGCTGCTGCTCGTAGACAGTAGTCATGATATTCAGGCGGTCCGCCTGCTTTGAAGACAATTTTGCACCTTTTTGAACCAATTCAGCTATGTACCTGATATCCCGGCAGATGTATTGCAGCTGTTTGCGTATCGCGGAACGGATTGCTTTCCCACTGCGCTTCTTGCTTTTGGACAGACGGAGATAGTCCTTCCGGGCGCGCTTGCGGTACATCCGGGGCTTCTTCTGTCCTGCCGCTTTACACAGCTCGTCCACCGTTTTCTCCGCTTTCTCCCGCACTTGGTTGAGTAAATCGATGTCCTGAGGATAGGCGATGTCCGCGGGGCAGCATGTGGCGTCCAGAATCAATGTCCCGCTGTTAGGCGGATCGTTCCCGTCATCCGAGTCATCCTGTTTCCCTGTCTCCGCTTTTGGGACAGACGCCTCCAGAATTGCTGCCAGGTCCTCCTCGCTGAACCGTTTCCGGAACGCCACCAGTGTGGACGCCCCGAACGGACACGGCCCGTACTCCTTCATGCCGATGAAATATTGCAGATACGGGTTTTCTCCAATGTGCTTCACCAGCCATTGGTCGCTGCATTTCAGCCGCCGCTGAATCAGCAGCGCCCCTAATGCCATCCGTGCCGGATGGGCCGGGTGACCATTGTTCACGAATCGCGCTGCATACCGTTCCTCCGCTATCTCCCACGGAACCAGCGCCGCCAGTTTCACCCAATCGTTTTCTGGGTCCAGTTTCCCATATGGAAAGATGAAATCTTCCATCCGAAGCTGACTGTTGTCCTTATACATCCACTCCGCCCCCTATAAGTGCACGCTTTTTCCTTGCTTTTTCCCAATTCCCTTGCACCTATTCTACCATATTTCATCCCATATTGCTTGTCTTCTAAGCAGTTTGAGGTTATGAAGCAGGCCCTATATAGACCGGTGTGTAAAGAAAAATGACAGAGACGATAAGTAACTTGTCTTAAAGCATTTTACCACAGTAAATAGTGAAACACAAGCGAACTCCAGAAATCGTTGCTATGGAGAATATATATCCCCCCAATAAGCGAATTACAAGTATGATTTAAAAGACAAGACGTTAAATTATGCATACATTCTAGTACTTCACCAAGATAGAAAATAGAAGTAGCGGAGAAGCGAGAAATGTGGTAAAATACTCTCGGGTGATGAGGA
>NZ_CALPCP010000098.1 GCF_943192995.1 Flintibacter muris | reverse complement strand
GGGCCTATACTTGGATTTTTACCCCCAATTTCGATTGCATATTGCGTTTGACGGGCCTTTAATCAGCGGTTCCCTAATGCTATGCTTATTAACTATGAAAGGCCAGCAAGTCAAGGTAAGGATGCTACGGAGGAACAGCGGCTTAAAGCACAGAATGACCGGGCTGCATATAGTCAAGATTACTATGACAAATACCTTGCAACTAAGAAGGGAGGGAGTTCAATGAAATACACGGAAAAGAATAAACCACTTCAATGTATGATGACCAACAGCACTTGTTATAGACAAACAAGGAAAATGGAAGTTAAGGGTGTTCTGTGGCATAGCACAGGAGCCAATAATCCTAATTTACGGCGATATGTTCAGCCAAGTGCCGATGATCCGAATTATGCTCAGTTGATGCAGTTGCTTGGAAAGAACACTGGTGGCAACGACTGGAATCACACTGAACATCAAGCCGGGTTAAATTGTTGGATTGGCAAATTGGCTGATGGGACAGTTACAACTATTCAAACAATGCCTTGGAATTATCGTCCTTGGGGATGTGCCAGTGGTAAAAATGGATCTTGTAACAATGGCTGGATTCAATTTGAAATTTGTGAAGATGCTTTGAATGATAAGGATTATTTTGATAAGGTCTATAAAGAAGCGTGTGAGATTACTGCGTATCTTTGTAAGATGTTTAATATTGATCCGCATGGCACTGTTAAGTATGGGAAAATTAATGTGCCAACTATTTTGTGTCACCAAGACAGCTATCAACTTGGATTAGGTTCTAATCATGGTGATGTGTTACATTGGTTCCCAAAGTTCGGTAAAACAATGAATGATATTCGTAATGATGTGGCTACTTTACTTAATCAACAAACAAATGGAATGGAGGATGATGATATGACTGAAGCACAGGTTAAAGAGATTTGTAAGGGCGTTATTGCAGAGCAACGTAAAGAACTGCAAGATAATGATTGCGGTACATGGAGCAAGGAGGCTCGTGATTGGGCAATTAACTGTGGCTTGATTTCTGGTGGTGGTACATTGCCTGATGGAACTCCGAATTATATGTGGGCCGATCAGTTGACACGTGAACAGGCTGCGGCATTATTCTTCCGTTTTGCTAAGATGATGGGTAAGGTGTAATTATGATTATTAGGGTAGAGCGGGGGAAAAAGAAAACCAGACGTAGACGTAAGAAAAGATTTCATATTGGTTTTACAAACCTACTCGCCCTTTTGATCATGGCATTTTTATGTGCTGGTCTTTTGGGCGGGTTTTATCTTGCATTAAAAAGTATTGAATATCAGTACATGGGTGCTTTAGCTTGCTATACTGCTGTATTTGCTCCAATGGGTACAGCGGCAAGCATTGTGTTAAATAGCATTGTTCATAAAAGTGAACATGAAAATACTGGTGCTAATGGTGTAGGAATTAAATTTGCTGCTGCTGAAGCGGCTGGTTTTGTAGAAAAGGACTTTGATGAAAGTCCTCAGATTTAAGGGAGGTTGATTCTATGAATAACATGATTCGTAAGCTGTCGAGCCGTAAATTGTGGGCTGCTGTGGCTGGTGTTGTGACTGGTTTAGCGATGGTGTTTGGCTTAGATGAAAATGTAATTAGCACTGTTGCTGGTGCTGTTGTATCTGTTATGTCTGTTATGACTTATATTATTACTGAAGGTAAGGTTGATGCTGAAAGTGTTAAGAATGCAATCGAGGACATTCAGGAAGGTATTGAGGTCGTAAAAGATAGTGGCGTAACCATCGTAAAAAGCACTACAATTTATGATGCTAACCAAGTTGGCGATCCAGAAGTTACTACTGAAATTTCTTCTACTTAATTGAAATGTAGGAAAGGAAGGTGGTGAAAATGTTAGAAAAGATTTCTGAGATTCAGCTTGGGCAGTTGGTCGGCTATATTGCACTTGTAGTTGCAGTCTTGTCTACATTTTTGGAAGTGTCTAAAATTAAAATTAATCCTTGGTCTTGGCTTGCAAAAACTATTGGCAGAGCAATCAATGGTGAAGTCTTGGAAAAGGTAAATCAACTGGAGGCCGATGTATTAAAATTGCGTGACGAGGAAGATGAACGGAATGCAAAAGCTGCCCGGATTCGCATTTTACACTTTGGTGATGAACTTTTACATAGTCCAGATCAGCGACATAGTAAAGAACATTTTGATGAAATCTTACAAAGCATCACTGAGTATAATCAGTATTGTAAGGATCATCCGAATTTCAAGAATCATATGACTGAGGCAACCACAAAGCATATTCTCAAGACATATGACAAATGCTTGGAAGAAAATGCGTTCTTGTATTAATTTAGGGTGATGAACCCACCCAAGTTTTATACTTGGTTCATGGCATAGAGAATTCGTGCCATTTGATATGCTTTAGGGGTACAGGTTAAATGCCTGTACCCCTATTTTTACGGATCGTAAGAAATTTGAAAACCACATCGGAAGTCTTTTTCATTTGGTGTAAAGTTGGTGTAGAGTTCAAAATACTATGCAGAGTATCAGAACTTTTACGATGATATACTACGCTGTTTTGCCACATTTGATTTGCATTTACAACTTCTAAGCACAAGTATGTAAAATTGAATCTTTATTTATAGGATTATGCTGCATTACAAATCAACTTTCTCAGGGTGGATTCGAATGGCATATCCCATGCATCCAGATG
>NZ_CALPCP010000097.1 GCF_943192995.1 Flintibacter muris | reverse complement strand
CCGTCCGGCAGTCAGCCGGACAGGGAACGGCAAAATTTTTTACACTTCTTTTACTTCTTTATCTCACATGAGCAAAAAGCCAGGGCATGAAACAGCTCATGGCCGGGGGCGGCATCATCGTCATCGGCACGACCCTCATCCCGCTGCTGTCGGGGCTGTTTTAAGGGCGGCGGCTTATGGACTTTCTCACCGACTGGCTCACGGACTGGCTGAAAGAGCTGCTGATTGGCGGCATCATGGGGAACCTTGAGGGGCTCTTTGATACCGTCAATGCCCAGGTCGGAGAGATTGCGGTGCAGGTAGGGACGACCCCGGCGGCATGGAACGCCGGGGTTTTCTCCCTCATCCGCCAGCTTTCCGAGACGGTGATTTTACCCATCGCCGGGCTGGTGCTGACCTTTGTTGCCACCTATGAGCTCATCCAGATGCTCCTTGAAAAAAACAATATGCACGAAGTAGACGTGGCGAACCTCTACAAATGGATGTTCAAGACCGCGTGTGCGGTGCTGATACTTTCCAACACGTTCAATATCGTGATGGCCGTCTTTGACGTGTCGCAGAGCGTGATTTCCCGCTCTGCCGGGCTGATACAGGGCTCCACGGCGGTTTCGCCGGATATGCTGAACAACCTCCAGACCACGCTGGAGGGGATGGATTTGGGCCCGCTCCTTGGGCTGTGGCTCCAGTCCTCGGTCATCGGGCTCACCATGCAGGCGCTGGGCATCATCATCTTCGTGCTGGTGTACGGAAGAATGATAGAAATATATCTGCTGACCAGCCTTGCGCCCATCCCCGTGGCGACCCTCTCCAACCGGGAGGTGGGCGGCATGGGGCAGAACTACTTAAAATCCCTTTTTGCCGTGGGCTTTCAAGGGATGCTGATTTTAGTCTGTGTCGGCATCTATGCGGTGCTGGTGCAGGGCATCGCCGCCGGGGGCGACCCCATCGGCGCGATATGGGGAACCGTGGGCTATACGGTGCTCCTCTGCTTCATGCTGTTCAAGACCGGGACAATCGCCCGGAGCATCTTCGGGGCCCACTGATTTAGCGGCACTTCGGGACATTTTGTCCCAAAGTCCGGGAAAGGAGGCCGGATATGCCGAGACGGTACAAGCTGGACCCGGAGGGTGAAATGCGCCGGGCATGGGGCGGAAAGCTCCTGGAGGAATTTGACCAGCGGGATATGCTGGCGTTCATGGCTGAAACCGACCTGCAACTGCATGGGGCGGTATCAGCGGAAACCCTGTCCGCGATACACGCGGCAGGCTACGACTATATGGGCGGGGCGGTCATCCCCCGGCCCGGAAAGGAGGAAGAAGATTTGAGCAACGACGTATTACTTACCCCGGAGCAGATTGCCGCCGAGGAGCGCCGCTGGCTGTTCGAGTCTCCCATCGCGGAGCTGGCCGAGGTCAAGGGCGTTACCATTGACGAAGCGGTAAAGATGCGGACGGACGCTGTTCTGCAGGAGGCTGTCATCCCCATCGAGGTGTCGGTGCGGCCCATTGAGCCCCAGGGCAAGCTGATTGGTTTTGCCAGCGTCAACTTCGGCGGCGTGGTGGTGGACGATTTCAAGGTGGTGAACGGGCAGAACGGCATTTTCTTGGGTGCGCCCTCAAAACCCGACCCCACCAGCAGGACGGGCTACCGGGCCACGGTGCGTATCAATGACCGGGCCACCCAGGAGCGGCTGAACGCGGCGGGGGTGGAGGCGTACCATTCGGCGGTTGAGAAACTTATCGCCCGGGCCGAGGCGGTGCGCCCCGCGCCCATTCGGGAGCAGATGGATAAGGCGGGAAAGGAGGCCGCGCAGAAAAATGCCGCCCGCTCCGCCCCGGCAAAGGGAAAGGAGGGACGGGATGGCAGATAGCCCGGCTTTGGGACAAAATGTCCCAAACCTTAACCCGGAACCCTCCGGGCTCTACCTTATGGACGGCATCGCGGGCCTGCGTTCCCTCCCGGAGCACTCGGTAGATATGCTGCTGACCGACCCGCCCTACGGCACGACCCGCAACTATTGGGACGTGCCTTTGCCGCTCCCGGAGCTGTGGGAGGCGGTGCGCTGGGCGGTCAAGCCCTCCGGGGCGGTGCTGTTCTTCGCGCAGTGCCCTTATGACAAGGTGCTGGGCGCGTCCAACCTCTCCATGCTCCGCTATGAATGGGTGTGGTATAAAAGCCGCTGTACGGGATTTCTCAACGCCCGCCGCGCCCCGCTGAAAAAGACGGAGAACATTTTGGTATTTTACCAAAAGCTCCCCTTATACAACCCGCAGTTTGAACAGGGCAAGCCCTACAAAAAGATTGCGTCCCAGCGCGACCAAAGCCCCAACTATGGAAAGTTCGTCCGCTCCGGGAGCGGCTCGGAGGACGGGCGGCGGTTCCCGGGGAACCTGCTTTCGTTCCAGACCGTGGCCCATACCGTCCACCCCACCCAAAAGCCCGTGGAGCTGTGCGAGTATCTGATAAAGACCTATACCGCCCCCGGCGAGGTGGTGGCGGACATCTGCGCGGGCTCCGGCACAACGGCCATCGCCGCGCTGAACACGGGCCGGGAATTTATCTGCTTTGAGACGGCCCCGGCCTTTTACGGCCCGGCCACGGAGCGCATCACCCAGGCGCGGGTGGCTGTGGCCGCTGGCGGAAAGGGGGTGTGACTATCGGTAAATATAACGTGATATACGCCGACCCGCCGTGGCGGTATGCCCAAAAGGGCCTGCAAGGTGCGGCGGAGCGGCACTACCCCACAATGGGGATTGAGGAATTATGCG
>NZ_CALPCP010000096.1 GCF_943192995.1 Flintibacter muris | reverse complement strand
GCGGCCATAGCCTGGGTGAGCTGGAGCATGGCGGCGCTCTGGCCTTGTGCGCTGGCCCCGCCGATGACAAACTGCTTATTGACCTGTTCCATAAAGGCGATGAGTTCATCATTGCCGGAAAAGGCCGCCCCGGCGTTGGCCCCCATGCTGGCAATGGCGCTGGCAGTGTCCAAGTAGGCCGCACGGGAGCGCTGGGCGGAGGCCATGATTTTGGCCTCCAGGGCCTCCACGCTGCCGCCATCGTCCACAGTGACATTGATGCCCATGTTCTGTACCCCGGCAGTTTTTTCCATTATTCCGTCCGCAACGCTGGCGGCCTGGCTGTCATCCGCAATGAGAGAAAGCCGAGCCCGTGTGCTGGACATTTGGTCGGACAGGTCTATGGCCTTTTTCACACCCGTAGCTATGCCAAACGCTGACACTAATTTTTTCACAGAGCTTAACATTCCGTTAGCTGCTGCTGTCCCTGTTTGAATATTTTGGTTAAGCCGTTCCTCCATTTCGGTGGCCTCTCCGTATCCATTAGTCAACCGCTCCGCAAGCGCAATTTGCTCACTCAATGATGCACTGGCGGCCTCAAAATTTTTGATATGCACAGCCTCATCGCAAGACTGCTGCATGGCAATAAAACTGCCGTTGAGAGTTTGCATATTTTTGATAATGTGCTTGAGCACAATGCTCATGCCATCATTAAGTGCCATTTGTGATTTAATCGTTGCCACAGTTCCACCTCCCTCCGGGCGTAAAAGTGCCGCCCTCCCCGCTTTGTGGGAGGGCGGCTATAGTTCTGAGCTTGTCTAAAACATGGACTTAACAAATTTTTTGTACATTTTTTCGTCCACCTCAAGCAAGCTGTTTTTCCCGTCCTTAAAGCGAACGGCAAGGGTAACAATGCTTTTATTTTTTGCGGACAGGCCCGCCAGCATACCAACAGGCCCCAGTAGAGCAACGCCAACAGCCCCACGGGCCACGCCGCTGGCGGCGCTCTTGCGGGTGTCCTCCGTAATGACATCATAGGAGTCCACCTCAAACTTGTTTAACGATATAAAGGTTTTGAAATCAATGCAAATTTGTACAATCCCGGCCACACCAGTCACAGGTTTCCCCATATAGTCACCAGCAATGACCCTGTTTTTTGCACCCATAATGGCATACCTCCTTGGCGGTGATACTACCATTTTAGGCTAATATGGTTCACGTTGTCAAGTATCAGAGCCCAAAAGATGTTATAACTTCACTTGCGCCTCCCGCCGAAAATATGGTATGCTCTCAGCAGGAGGTGATTACAATGGATTTTGGATTTTCCCAGGTTGAAATTATTTACATCTATGGGGAGTGCAAAAAGCAATTAAAAGCTCTGAACGATGCCAGGGCCGCCGGTGTCAGCAGCGGCCATAGCACAGAGAAGATGCTCCGCTCAATCATTCAGAAGATGGAGCGTTGCTGTCCGGCTCTCCAGCAGTTTCCTGATTAAAAATGTCATACTTTTGGGCCATTTCCTCAGCCCACTCCGCCATAGATACAATTCTTGGCCGTAGCCCCTGCACAAGAGCGGCCAGCTCTTTGGGCGTTCCGTAAATGCGTACTTCCATACTGTCACCGTTTTCCCTTCTTGCGGGCCTTTGCTTTCAGCTCCGCCTCTTTTTTCTTTTCGGCCTCAATGCGGGTCTTGATGGAGGCAATGACAAAGGCCCGCTCTTTCACAGGCAAGTTCATGAATTTGGACGGTTCCCAGCCAAACTTTTGCAGACAGAAATGGGCAAAGTTGGCCTCCGGGTCACCGTCCAAAATCAGTTTTTTGCCTCGTCCACCAGCTCATCCTCAGCCTTAAAGCCGTTTGTCTCAAAGACCGCCGTGATGTAGTCATCAAACTCACCGCCGATGAGCATAGCGCCCACCAGGTCCTCCGGCTTGGTCACGCCCCAGCTATCCTGGAGGGCGGCGTCCTTGAGGTCCGGGAACACGGTGCACGCCGCCGCCACCTTGGCCTGGAAAGCATAGGTGTCAAGCTGCTGGGTGTACTGGCCCTTTTTGCCAATCACGGGGACCTGCCGGATGCAGGAGGAGCGGATTTTGGCATACTCATCGGCGGAGATGCAGCGGATTTCCCACTCCACCGGCTTGCCGTCCTCCCCCACAAAGCGGGGGGAGGGGGCAAAACTGGCGTTTTTGATTTCCGCCACATTGGGGCGCATAAATGCGGACAGGCTCTTACTCATGGTGTTTTCCTCCTTGTAGTCATGCCGCCCTATCACATATAGGACGGGTTGGTGTATTTCTCAGGACGGCTAAAGCTATCGCAAAAACCCTCAATGGACTGTTCGATGAAGTCACCCTCAGCGTTGAACATAGACAGCAGCACGTCCCCGTCCAGCACGCAATCATTATAGATTTTCGTGCTCCGGCCCACGCTGCTGGCCTGGTCATCGTTGGAGGTCTGGATGGTGAAAGTGGGCATCACGCCGGTGCGGATAAACCGTTCAATCACGTCATCGAAAATCTCTGTGCACTTGTAGATGGTCATGGAAAAGGCCAGGACCACCGTGTCAGCCTTGTGGCCGATGACGATATTGCCCAGCCGGGGGACCTCTTTGGTGTTGACCTGGGCCTTGCCCTCAAAGTCCTTGGCCATCAGCATGGAGTAGCGTCTGCCGTCAATCGTGACAAAGCACTCCGCACGGTGGGCGCTTACGGCGTCCTTTGCGTTCATCATAGCTCCGTCAGGCATTTAGTTCTCCTCCTTTACTGGATAATCACGCTCATGTAGAGCTGGGCCATAGCGTTGATGATGTTGAGGCCGTTGACGGTGACCAGCACGGCCTTTTTCTTGTCACCCTGCTCACAGCTCACGGTGTCCGGGTCGAAGTTCTCCACCGCCCGGATGTCCTCAAGCTGCTTGATGTAGTGGGTGATGTCACCCCACAGGGCGGACCGCCCGGA
>NZ_CALPCP010000095.1 GCF_943192995.1 Flintibacter muris | reverse complement strand
TCCTTTTTCAGCGCCTCCACCTTGGCCGCCAGGGTCACGGTGCCAGTGCTGTCCTTGGAGGTGACCTTGCCGTCCACAATTTTGGCGTCCTTGAGGAAGTCCGCCAGCACGGCCCGGACAGCGGTGACATTCTTAGCCCCGGCAGCGGTGAGCTCCGCATCCACGGCGGCCATGAGCTTGACGGTGGCCAGCTCCTTGTCATAGGCGGCCTTTTGGTCCTTGTTCTGCTGGGTCAGGGTTTCAATCTGCTTTTGCAGCTCCTCACTGGCCCCGGCGGACTTCTTCAGCTCCTCAAGCTGGCTGTCACGGGTCTTGACGCTCTCCGTGAGCTGGGTGACCTGGGCCTCCGCCTCCTTGAGCTTGCCGCTGGTGGCGTTGAAGTCGGTGCGGGACACAAAGCCCTTGCCGATTTCCTGAGACACCGCCGTGTCGATTTCGGGGGTGTACTTGTCCCCCAGGATAGTCTTGAGCCATTCCAATGCCATAGTGTTTTACCTCCTTGTTTTGTCTGCTGTCCTTTTTGTCCGGCCAGTCCCGGTATTGCAGGGCCCCTCTTGTAGTCCGCCGGGCCAGGCGGTAATGTGTATGAAAAAAGCACCGTGCATTTTCAGCACGATGCTCTAATCAACAGGTGGATTATTCGATTTCCACACCCTCCTGGCGCTCATTGACCGTTTCCTTGTCCGGGCACCAAAATGGTGCATCACAGCGGCCCAGCCAGTCATTCCAACGTGGGCACGAAGTACAGCACGGCTCCATTAGACACTCACCTCCATCCCGGCGTCAATAAAGCAGGTCCGGGTCATACTCCACCTCCGGCCAGAGCTCCGGGAGAGGCTTGCCACTCTGGAAGTCCCGGAGCACCCGGTCAGCGGTGGCCCCATCCGGGGGTGTATAGGCCGTGTCCTCATCGTCCGGGGCGTACACAAGACGGACGCCGGGCTCCTCTCCGCCAAAGCGCCCTCCAAACTTGGCCGTGTACTCAGCAGCGGCCTCCTGGAGCCGCCGGTCCTTTTCAAATTCGGGATAGGTCATCATACCACTCCATTCAAAAGTTTTTCAAATTCAGCCAGCGCCGTGGGAAAGTATTTTTGCATCAAAGCGTATTTGTCGGCGCTAAATTGGGCCTCATACATATGGGCAAAGGCCTCTTTTTCCACAGCCCCCGGCAGTTTCCAATAGCGCTTATTCCAGTGGCCGTAACTGCCCACGCACTTATTGGCGGACATCCCGCCGAACAGGTCAGAAATGGCGTTATAAAGTGGCCCCTGGATTTCCTGAGATACCACCAAATAGGCCTCCGTCTTTTTGATGCCGTGCTGTTTCATGGCCGCCTTGATATAGGCGGCGTAGTCACTCCGCAGGGCACTCCCAAAGTCCGGGGTGACCATAGAGGTGTAGCCCGTCCCAGGACAGGAAAGAAAATCAATATAGTGGCCATGCTCATGGAAAAACGTGGTGCCCAGGCCCCTTGGGTTGACGGCATCATCCGCAAAGTTCATGTTGACCTTTTGAGTGGCGGCGTTGAAGTGTGCGCCCTTTGTATATGCGCCGTCCGCCACAGAGCTGGAGGTCACATACTTGGAAAAGGCGTCTTGTGCAACAGGCGTGCCCGTAGCAAAGCGCTTTTCCAGTCCGTCTTGATAGGCTTGGGTCATGCTTGGCATACCCTTGACAGCCCCGGAAAAGTGCTGCTGGTTTGGAGCTATTGTACCACCAGCGGAGCCGGATGGCAACGGGCCCTGCACAAACTGCTGCCGCCAGTCCGCAAAGGTCATGTCCGCCGGGACCTTTTTGGTGGTGCCGTCCGGGTTTCGGGTCCACCGTTCACCAAGGGCCGCCATGTCCTCAAAATAGGGGGCCGTACAGCACCGGCACCAGGGATGGAACGGGGGAGCGGTGAGGCCCGGCTGATACTCAGACATCTTGAAAACCTGGCCGTCCAAGGCCCCACACAGCTCACAGGTGTCCTGGTCAAAGGACGCCACGATTTTGTAGCGCTCCACCCCCAGCTCACCATAGCAATCCTTTTGGGCGGCGCTGGCAAAATAGGCGCTTTCCGTCATGATGAGGCGGCCCGCTTTGCCCTTGGACACCTGGAATTGCTTGGCAACGGCGGCGATGGCCCGGTCAGGAGCCTCCCCCCGGATAATCATTTGTGTGAGCTGGGTGTTTACGCTGTTCACCAGGTCCCGCTTGTTGGTCCAGCAGCGGTCCCGGAATGTCTTATCATCCGCCGTCCAGGGGCGGGAGAGGACCTTTTTGATGGTGCCCTCATTGAGCGCCTGCATGGTCCAGCCCACGCCAAGGCCCCGCTGGACCTCAAAGGCGGTGCCGTAGTAGCTGCCCGCATAGATGCGCCGGGCGGCGGCGTCCACAAAGTCAAGCTGATTGGCATATAGGAGCTCCGCCTGCTGCTGGATTTGGAGCTTTAGCGCCTCCAGCCGTGTGATGTGCACCCTGGCGCTGGCGTTCTCAAGCTGGCGCATCCAGGCCCCGTCAAGGGCGTTTTGCTGGCCGTGGGCAATGTACTCTCCCACGGTCCAATGAAATTCGGCCAGCTCTCCCTTGGTCAGCAGGCGCTTGGCGTCCGCAAAGGTGATGCCGTTGGCGTCTGCAAAGCGCTGATACCAGGCGGCGATTTGCCGCTCAACCTCAGCCTGAGCGGCGGCAAATTGCCGCTCCATATTCTCCACATAGCCAAAAGACTGGTCCAGCAGCGCCCCCTCCATGTGCTTGAGGCGCTGGGCCCAGTATGCGGCGTTAGTCTGTCTGGCCATCGCCGTCACCACCGTCCTGGCCGGTCACGGGGTTGCCGCCGGAGCCGCCCCCGCCGTTCTGCCGGTTGGCCATAAAGGCGGCCTGGTAGGGGTCAGCAGCGGCCTCCTCCTTTTCCTTTTTGATGCGCTCAAGCTCCTGCTCCGGGTCAGACACCCAGGGGTGCATCTTCACAATGGTTTCATCGGAGAGGATGCCCACGGAGTTCTTGCAGTTGGTGATGGCCTCGCTTTCATTGATGAGGACATCCCGGTCAAAAATGACCTTGACCTCCACGCCGTCAAAGTTGGCCTTGCCGGTATTGACCAGGTGCCGGTTGACAAACCAAAGCAGTTCCTCCATGCTGGCCTGAAATTCCATCTCAATCCCGTTGGCGTCCAGGTCAATGTCAGAGTACATACTTTGGATGTTCATTTGATTGGGGTTTCCGCTCATACGCTCATCCTTGGCGTCATAGCCTCTGGCGTTTTCAATGATGGCGTCTTTCAACAGGGCCAGCAGGACCTTGTAGTTTTCGGCGTTGACCTCAATGGTCAGCGTGTCCACGCCGCCCTCGCTGCCCTCATAGGAGCGGACCTTGACCGCCCCGTAAATGGCCAGGTTCTTGCGGAATTTCCCCAGGTTCTCCCCCTCAGCGTTCTTGATGACCAGGACCGTGTTGTGCACGTCCTCCTCCATCTGATTGGCAAAGGTGGAGAGGA
>NZ_CALPCP010000094.1 GCF_943192995.1 Flintibacter muris | reverse complement strand
AACAGTGTTTATTTGATCAAAGTTATTATGTTAAGAATAGGCGCAAAGATGGTGTGAGAACAAGGTTTCTAAAGATTTTACTGCACATAATATTTGGCATCTCAACCTTTAATCATAGCAGATAAGATTTTTAAAGTAAGAGCTTACTTTTTCCGCTTGTTCATGTAGAATTGTCATTGTAATAAAAGGAATTTCTACATGAAGGGTGGTGAGTATATTGCCAAACAAGCTAATCAAAGACCTCATTGACGAAGGTGCAGTTATTCTGAAAGAACAAGGATATTCCATACGCAGCAGCGAGTACACCCTATTGACATGGAGGCAATTTCAAGGGTTCTGCAATGAAAAAGGATATAAAATGTATTCGTCCTCGCACAAAGATGAATTCATTGCTGAACTCGGCAATTGCACCCCACCATTAAGACAGTCCACAATCAACCGCAAAACTGGAAGCATGAAAATGCTTGATCTGCTTGCCACCAAAGGCACCTGGGAAAAAGGGATGCTCAATCCTCTGCAAGAGTTGCTGCCGGAATTCAACTCCTTTCTTGACGCACAGGAGGAATATCTCATCAAAACCGGTTATTCTGAATGCACCCGAGAAACCATGCGAGATTATATCTCCGTAGTTATGCGGTACTTTCAGAATGCCGGTATAACAAAGCTGGCAGAGCTTAACGGCTCACATATCTCGGCATATCTGCTGACCCTGAGAGGCCATGCAAAAAGTACAGTACGTTGTGAACTTAGCCGACTGCGGAAGTTCTTATCGTATCTGTATCTGCTTGGATATACATCCGAAAATCTTGCACCTCATGTGCCTGAATATCGTCTGGGACAAGCGCAGAGCATAATTAAAATCTGGGAGTCGGAGGAAATCAATGCAGTATTGGAAACCGTGAACAGAGCCAGCCCTAAAGGGAAAAGAGACTATGCTTTCATTACTATTGCCGCTGAACTTGGTGTACGAAGCAAAGATATCTGCGATTTGAAGTTGTCCGATATTGACTGGGAGCTTTGCTCAATTTCCTTTGTGCAAAGCAAGACGAGCAAGCCGAACACGCTTCCTCTCAGCGAAAAAGTGGGATCTGCCATTATTGACTATCTGCACATTCGCCCGCAGACAGAATGCGAATACTTGTTTGTCAGTTTGAACCCGCCATATGGCAAGATGAAATCAATCCATTCAGCGTTCCATAGGTATGTCGCGCGTTCAGGGGTAAAAGTTCCGATTCATGCGCATCACGGCCTGCATTCTCTTCGGGCAACCGTTGCGACAAAGCTGCTATCTGCCGATGTGTCTCCGGATGTCATTTTTTCGTTTCTCGGCCATTCGGACCGAGAATCTCTGGGACATTACATCCGTCTGGATATTGAAAACCTGCGTGAATGCGCCCTGTCGTTTGAGGATGGTGATCTCATATGAGCAGGACTTACGAATACAGAAGCGGTCTGGCAAGTCAAATAAGTGCTTTTATTGCAGAAAAGCGGGCCTGTGGATGCAAGTATGAAAAAGAAGCCAAAACCTTTCAAACATTGGACCGGTTCCTCGTAGAACAAGGTATCAATACTCCGGTATTGCCGGAATTGGTCGTTGAGAAATGGATTGAAAAGCGGCCCAATGAAAAGCGCAAAAACCAAAAATGGCGGCTTAATTTCACAAAACGCTTTGCCAAATATCTTCAATTGAATGGCTATGCCGCGTACTGCCCCGCGCTTACCATTTCATCTCGAGATGATGCTGACTTTTCTCCCTGCATTTTTACGAGCGATGAGTTGGCACGTATTATGAAATACTTTGAAACGATGGCTCCAAGCAGGCAATGCCCTATTGCGCACATTGTCTTTCCTTTGCTGTATAAGACTCTGATCTGCTGTGGATTGCGTGTCGGAGAGGCAATCCGGCTCCGTGTAAAAGATGTAGATCTTATAAACGGCGTTTTGCAGATTTGGGAAACAAAGCATGACAAGCCAAGATATGTTCCTCTGTCTGAGAGCTTGTGGGCGGACTACGGGCAATATTTTGAGGAAATCCATGCGGAAAGTTCTGGTGACGACTATTTCTTTCCCAATCCCCGAAAAAACTGTTATCATACAACCACAGTCTACAACAGATTTCGGGATGCGCTGTGGCATTGTGGAATTGCGCATAAAGGACGTGGATACGGTCCGAGGGTCCATGACCTTCGTCATACCTTTGCCGTTCGTTCTATGCAAAAGCTGAAAAAATCCAAAAGCGACATCGTGACCACACTTCCATACCTTTCGGCGTATCTCGGCCATTGCGACATGAGTGCGACTCAAATCTATTTGCATCTGACAGCGGAATGCTATCCTGAATTTATTCAAAAGCAGTGCGATTATCTTGGCGATACGATTCCAACGTGGGAGATACCGAATGAAAACTGCTGATTTTGCCGCACATTTGACGGAGTTTCTTTCCCATTACCTGCCCGAACTTAAAAATGTCAGTACGAACACGATTTCATCGTACTGCGACGCGTTTCGGCTGTTCCTTGGCTACTGCCAGGATGTAGAGGGGATGAGGATTGAAAAGCTTTCCATAGATGATCTGACGCCGGAACTCGTTGACCGTTTTTTGCAATGGCTGAGGATAGAGCGAAACAATGGAACCGCAACGCGCAGCCAACGTCTTGCAGCCATCCGCTCATTTGTTAAATACTTGCAGACGAAAGAGCCGCGCCTTTTGCTGAATTTCCAGCAAATACTGGCAATCCCAGTGAAAAGGGCCGAGCGCAAAGCGATTAAACCGTTGACAAAAGAGGCGATTGCTCTGATCCTGCGCCAGCCGGATACATCCACTCTCAGCGGCAGAAGAGATGCCACAATCCTGTGTTTTCTTTATGATACAGCAGCCCGTGTGCAGGAAATCTGTGACTTACGTATTGAAGATGTCCGTCTTGATTATCCTGCAAGTGTCAAGATTCTTGGTAAAGGCCGAAAAACCAGGGTAGTTCCCATTTTGCCGGCAACAGCACAAAACCTGAAAAAATATCTTACCGAAACGCACATGCTTGCACCAGAAAAAAGTCATATGCCGCTATTTGTGAACCGCGATGGGCAAAAACTGACTCGTGCAGGGGTTACGTACATCCTGAACAAATATGCCAAGGCCGCTTCAGCGATTGATCCTTCCATACCAGAGAAAATTCCTCCACATTTGATGCGCCACACTAAAGCAATGCACGTTTACGAAGCGGATAATGATCTTGTTCATGTACGTGATTTCCTCGGACATTCCGACATTAAAACCACAGACATATATGCCCGTTCAAGTCTTGCGATGAAGCAGAAAGCTCTGGAACGAGTTTCGGATTCTCCAGTTCCCTCAATGCCTTCCTGGCAGCAAAGCCAAAGTACAATGGAATGGTTGAAGGGCTTTGGATCTCAAAAAACATAGTACATTATGTGAAGCAACTGCGTCAGGAATTCTCTCCTGGCGCAGTTGCTTCACATCTGTTCTTCACATAACGACTATGATTAAATAAA
>NZ_CALPCP010000093.1 GCF_943192995.1 Flintibacter muris | reverse complement strand
CGAATGGCAGACGAAAAATTAAACGTGAGCCCGGAGGAAAATCCCCAGCCCAGCTTGTTCGATGCCGGCCCGGAGGGGGCTCCTGCCCAGGACGCTCCCACCCCGGAGCCCCCGGCCCCGGAGAACGCCCCCGAGCAGACTGGCGGCGAACCACCCGCCCAGGATGCCCCGGCGGGTGCTCCCGGCGAGGTGAGTGTCTCCGCTGACCAGATTGAAAAGCTGATGGCGGAGCGGCGGGCGGCGGAACGTGCGGAAGTGGAAAAGAACGAGCCGCCTGAACCGGAACAGCCGCCCACCCCGGCCCCGGAGGATAAGGCCGCCGGGGAAAAGGAGCCCGAGAAAAAGGGAAAGGCCGCCAAGGAGAAAACGCCCGAGCCGGATAAGCCCAAAGCCAAGCGGGGCCGCAAGCCCAAGGAAGAAAAAGCGGGGCCCGGCGAACCGGGAGGGACGGGGGCTCGCCGTGGCCGCCAGTCCAAGGCTGGTAAGGCGGCCCCGGACAGGCCCCCGTCCCCACCTCGAGACAAAATGTCCCAAAGCAAGGAGGCCAAGGCCGCCACGGTAAAGGGCAGGGAAGAAGCCCCTGCCGCTCCTGCGCCGGAGCCGCCGCCCCAGCCCCGTGACGCGACCCGCGCTGAAAAGGAAGAGATTGTATATCTCAAACTTTCGGAGCTGTTCCCGTTCAAAGACCATCCTTTCGGTGTGCGGGACGATGCGGAAATGAAAGGGCTTGTGGAGTCGGTCAAGGACAACGGCGTACACCAGCCCGCGCTGGTGCGTCCCCGGGAGGGCGGGGGCTATGAAATCATCGCGGGCCACCGCCGCCAGCGGGCCAGTGAGCTGGCCGGGTTCGCCAATATGCCTTGTATCGTCCGCAACATGACGGACGATGAGGCCATCCTTGCGATGACGGACGACAACCTGCGCCACCGGGAAAAGATTCTGCCGATGGAAAAGGCCCAGTCTCTGAAAATGCAGGTGGAGGCCATCAGCCATCAGGGGACGAAGATGGAGGGCGTGCCCGCCGGGGACGTTGGAAAACGCTCCACGGAAATCGTGGGGGAACGAAACGGCATGAATTACAAGCAGGTACAGCGGTATATCCGGCTGACCGAGCTTGTGCCGGAGCTCCAGTCTATGGTGAACGAGAAAAAGCTGTCTTTCACCCCCGCTGTGGAAATCTCGTTCATCAAGCCCAAGAACCAGAGGTTTATCGCCGTCTCCATTGAGGGCGAGCAGGCATCCCCCTCGCTCTCCCAGGCGCAGGAGCTCCGCAAGCTGGATAAGGACGGGAAACTGAACGGCGATGTGATAGACGGCATTTTGAGCCGTGAAAAAAAGGAGGTAGACAAAGTGATTATTTCCGCCGCTGAACTGAACAAGTATTTCGGCAAGGACGCCACGCCCCGGGAAATGAAAGACCAGATTATGTCCCTGCTGGCCGAATGGAAAGAGAAACAGCCCCCGGAGCGCACCGCCCCGGAGAAAAAGACCGACCGGGAAAAGTAAGCCTTGAGACATTTTGTCCCGAGGTTTTTCTTTTTCCTGCGCCCCTCCCCCGCGCCTTGCATAGCGTTCTTTTAGAGAGGGGCTCTGGTGGTATATCCCCCGTCGCCGCCTACTACTGAGCACAGCCGGGAGTGGGCGGTCAAGGGGCGGAACGCCCGCCGCCTGCGGCGGCTTGCCCTTGACGGCCCGCCCCGGCTGTGCCACCCCTCCCGGCGCGGCGGGGGATATATCCTCCAGAGCCGCCCCCTTTCCCATGAATGGGAAAGGGCGGGGGGATAGGGTTGAACGACAACTATTAAAATATCGGAGGTAAACGACTATGAAACGACCCCTTGCTTACATCACCGCCGCTTGGTATGGCGGCGACACGGAAAACGCGGAGCTGGCCGCACAGTACTGCCGGGCGGTCTACGATGCGGGCTTTGCCCCTATCTGCCCGGCCTTGTTCCTGCCCCTTTTCCTCAATGACGCGGTTCCCGAGGAGCACAAGAGCAGCATCGACATTGGCCGCGACCTGCTCCGCCGCTCCCGGGTACTGGTGGTGTGCGGGCATACCGTCACCGAGTCCATGAAGAACGACATCGCTGTGGCCCAGCGGCTGGGCATCACCGCTACCACCCTTGAGGGCATTTTGACCGTCAAGGGACAGGGCCGCCGCTGACGTGGCCGCGCTGTTCGAGGCGTACATCACCAATCTGGGGAAATACAACGAGGGCGAGCTGGTGGGGGAAACGCTGAAATTCCCCACCAGCCCCCAGGCGGTGGAGGCGCTGTTAAAGAATATCGGCGTGGACGGCATACGCTACGAGGAATTTTTCATCACCAGCTTTGACGGCGATGTGCTGGGGCTCTATGACTATCTGGGCGAGTATGAAAATCTGGACGAGCTGAACCATCTGGCCTGCCTGCTTTCGGAGCTCCCCCAAAGCGAGATTGAAAAATTCGAGGCCGCGCTCCATATGGGGGCGCATACCTCCAGCGTGGCGGACATCATCAACCTTGCGGAAAATCTGGACTGCTTTGAATTTTACCCGGAGATTGAAAGCGAGGAGGATTTGGGCCGCTATTTTGCGGAGGATTTGCCGATCCCCGCCGAGCTGAAAGACTACTTTGACTATGAGGCATACGGGCGGGACATATCCATCAACGAGGACGGCCACCTTGCCCCCGGCGGCTATATCGTCCAGACGGGCGATATTAAGGAAGTCTACCACGGGATAGAGGATATTCCCAAGGAGCACAAGGTTTTTGCCCTCCCCCGGCTCTCCATCCGGGAGCAGATGGCCGCCTACAAGGAAGTGATTGACCGCTTTCCCCCTGCGGCTGACCGGGCCCGCCCGGAGCCGGGCCGTGAGGGGCGGTGACTTCGAGACAAAATGTCCCAAAGGCCGGAGGGCCTATCCCCCATGAAAGGAGGCGGTTTTGATTGATTGACGAGGATGTTTCCCGGCGCACGATAGCACTTTCTATCAGAACGGGAAAACTTTCGGCCCGGGTGCTGGCCTATGCGCTCCGGGCGGCTGGCCGGAAGATACAAAAGGAGCACCGGGCTCACCAGACGCCCCACGGCAGGCAGTCCGTGAAAAAGCTCATGGCCCACGGAGCGGCCACGAACAGCATCGAACTCACCGGGGCCCCCAAGGAGTTTGACCGGGTGGCCCGGAAGTGGAATGTTGACTATGCCTTTTATAAGACCGGGCCGGACAAGTATCTGCTGTTCTTCAAGAGCGGGCAGGCGGACGCAATCACCGCTTGTTTTTCGGAATACTCCCGCCGTGTGCTGGATAAGGCAAAGACTGACTGCGTACCCATCCGGGAACAGCTCAGACGGGCCGCCGCCGAGATACTGCGCCAGCCCGCGCCCCAAAGGAAAGACCGCGTAAAGGAGGCCGCCCATGAGGACAGATAAGCTGAAAAAGTACCTTTTGCCCAACCTCCCCTATCTGTTCATCGGCTGGGCCTGCCTAAAGGTGGGGACGGCCTACCATCTGGCGGCGGGGGCGGATTTGGCCCACAAGCTGGTGGGGATGGTGGCGGCCCTCGGCCCGGCCTTTGCCGACTTCG
>NZ_CALPCP010000092.1 GCF_943192995.1 Flintibacter muris | reverse complement strand
GCCACCATAAAGCCCACCACAACGGCGGCCACCACCATGTACCATACCACGGCCAGGCCCTTGACCTGGGACCAGGCGAAGAACGCCGCCAGGGTCAGGCCCATGGCCACGATGACGGCCAGGATGTTGGTGGGGAGCCGGTCCCAGGTGAGCTTTTTGAGGACCTGGACGATGATGTTAGTGAGCACCACCAGGACGCCCACGATGCTGAGAATGACGGACCAGTCGAAAATGCTTTCCATAACTTTTTACCTCCCGGTTATTTTACCCCACAAGGGTGAGGTCCTTGATGTTGACGGCGGCGGTGACCGCCTTGCCCTGGCCGATGACGGCCCGGTCCCCGGACAGCTCCAGCACCGTGTAGGTGTTGGCGTAGACGAAAGAGGCCAGGCCCCCGCCGGTGTAGGTCTTGGCTCCGGCCTTGACCTTGACAGTGGAGCCCTTGGCGATGGCGGCGGAGGCCTCCACGGCGATGTCAGCGGCGTCCACCCAGCCGTAGACGGTGGAGCCACCGCCCTTGACGGCGATGAGATGATAGGGGTGCTTGCCATTAAAGGCCTGAGTGACCTTGGCCTTGCCGGGCTTGCAGGGGGAGCTCTTGGTGGCGTTGGCGCTGTAATAATGAGCGGAGCCGGTAAACTCCACGATGTCACCCACCTTGGGGCCGTTGGCCGGGGGCTTGACGGTTCCAGGAGTGCCGGTAGAGGCCACCGGGGGCTTGACAGCGGAGCCGTACCCGTTAAACTTCCGGGCATCAATCCACCAATAATAAGACACCTGGCTCTTAAAGGTCTTGAGGTCCCCGTTGAGGCGGGCATCTTTCGTGCTGGCGGGGTCATTGATGCGGACCTTGCCGTCCTCCCACCAAAGGACCACGAAGTGGCCCCCGGTAGTCCACAGGCCCGGACCCATAAGGGCAATAAAATAATAGCCCTGTTTGAGCATTTCAAAGACCTTTTTGTGATTGGCGTGGTCAGGCTTGCCATAGGTCTTGGTCCAGTTCAGCATATCACAGTCAATGCCAAACTCCGCAAACTGGGGCTTGAAATAACCGTAATAGGTGCCGTTGCCCAGGGCCTTGTAACCGTGGGCCATGCTCCAGTTGCAGGCGTCCTCTGGGGTGTACTTCTTGCCGGTCATGGTTTCGATAATCATGGCCGCCGCCGTAGGACCACAGCCGGAGCCGCCGATGGTGGCACTTTCGCCCTTGACCCGGTAGGGCTTGGATTTCCAGCGGGGGTCAGTCTGGAGGTAGGAAACGGGTTTCTTGTTCATGACGTGATTTCCTCCTTTAGTCTTTCAGCACGATTTCAGCCGCACGGAGGGCGATGTCCGCCCCATACTTGTCCGCAAAGCGGTTGAGAAAGCGCTGGGCATATTTAGCCCGGTTTTCGTTCTTGGACTTCCACAGGTAAAAGCCGCCCCAGGTTCCGTCTGTCACCAGGGAGGTGCCCGCAAGGACGGCAATGGCGGTAACATCCCACCCCCGGAGGGTCCCGGCCACGGTGATGGCGCACAGGACCACGGAGATGAAGATGTGTAGCACCAGCATTTTCTTGGAAAACTCCATCCAATGCCGCCCTCCTCAGTAAAGCGCCTGGACGCTTTGCTCCGTCAAAAATTCCTTGTGTTCATGCTTGACCTTGCGGGCATATTCCAGGGCGGCGTGCATATCACCGTTACAGTGTGCGTCCGGGATGCGCTGGACGGCCTCCGCCGTAGCCTCCCCCAGAGCGATGGCGGCCCCCACCCCTTTGATGATAAGCACCTCATTTTTCTCACGGGCACGCTCCCGCTCCTCCTGGGCTTTGTCCCGCTTTGTGATGCGCTGCTGGAGCAGCCAAAAACAAAAGGCAGTAATGGCGGTGGGGAGGCCCAGCAGCGTGACCAGGCCCCCGACAGAAAGCTCAATGACCATGATGTCCCCCTCCTTATTCGGTGACCTCATCCCAGCCATAGACGCCGGGCTCCCAGACGTTGCCGTCCACGGTAGAGGTCCAATGCTTGCCTTTGTGGTTCACCTTAGCCCCGGCGCTGTATGCGTCATGGGCCCCCAGGGGTTGGCTCCAGGCGGGCCACTCCTCCGCCGGGTCAGAGGTCACCGCCCAGAGGGAGGCGGCCTTGTCCGGCTCCCACCCCTCCTGGGACGTGTGCTCCTGGACACAGCGGTAAAGGGTGCCGCCATACCGGCGGAGGTTGCCCACGGCGTAGTTGACGCCGGGCACCCACTCCGCAAAGAGGGTGGACTGTTCGGCAGCGGTCACGGCGTCAATCTGGCCGTTTTCCGCCAGCACCACAAAGGCGATGGCGGCGGCGTCCTCCCGCTGCTTGGCGTAGAGCTTGGCCTCATTGATGGCCTTGAGGCTATTCTGGGTGTATTCAACGCTCATTCAAAGGCACCTCCGATGCTGGAAATATAGCCGCCGGTGTCACTGCCCCCCCGGCTCACGTCCAGCTTGAAGTTGAACGCAAAGCCATTTGCGGCGGTCTTGTTCTCAAAGACATGGTTGGCTCCGCTCTTGATGTCCGCCGTGGCGTCCTCCCACACGGGGGCGGCGTCCTTGGCGTTGTTGGTGACCAGGACCTGGAGCACGGCGTCAACGGGCAGAGCGCCCACGATGTTGAGGACCATGACGGTGATGGCGTCATCGGCGTCCAGGGGCTCCGCCAGGGTGATGCTGGCGCTGATGACCTTTTTGGTAAAGGTCACAGTGTAGGGGGCGCTGTCCGCCTTGCCGTCATTGGCCACCACCTTGAGGGTGTGGGCCCCGTTGAGGATTTTCTGATAGTTGGCGGCGGTGACGGCCTGGAACGTGTTGGACTGGCCCAGGGTGGCCGTATAGGACCGCTGGAGCACGTTGTCCAGATACTCCTTGACCGTCACGGTGTCCCCGTCCGCATCGGTCACCTTGTAGGTCAGGGCAAAGCCCTCATTTTTGGTGCCCAGGTCCGTGCCGGAGGCCGTGTCACTGGTGATGACGGGATAGGCGTTATTGTCCACCGTGCGGGTGTCGCTGGTGACATAGGCGCTGGTGGCGTTCAGCGTGTCATAGGCCCGGACACGGTAGGCCACCGTATTCCACCCGGCGGTGATGGTGTCCGTAAAGGTCAGGGCGGAGCCCTTGTAGACCTGGGACCATGCGCCGCCGTTGACGCTCCGCTCCAGCTCATAGCCGCTGAGGTTGTCATCGCTGTCCGTGGCACGGGTCCAGGAGATGGGCAGGGTGGCCCCGCCCCGGACGGCGGCGGGCACCGTGATGGAGCCGGGGGCGGAGGGGGCCCGGTTGTTGACCACCGTGACATTGCTGCCGGTTTTCCAGCCGGAGTTAAGGCCCTCTGTGTCATAGGCCTTGACCCGGAACATGACGGAGGCGGTGCCAAAGGCCACGTTGTTGGTGGTGCTCCGGGCGCTGCCCTGGTAGACCTGGGCCCAGGTGGTGCCGCCGTTGGTGCTCCGCTCCACGACATAGCCCGCAAGGTTGCCCTCAGCGTCCGTGGACGCTCCCCAGCTCACGGTGATGTCCGTGCCGCCGTTGATGCTGGTGGGATAGCTGATACTGGAGGGGGTGCCGGGGGCGGTGTTGACGGACACAGAGCCGTCATCGCTGACATAGAGGGAGGAGGGGAGAGTGAAAGCGGGGCGGGACCCG
>NZ_CALPCP010000091.1 GCF_943192995.1 Flintibacter muris | reverse complement strand
TCGGGGGCGCGGTTCAAGGTAGCCTCCGAAAATGGTGCCTACTCCAAGGAAGTGGTGACAGGCAGCGACGGCACTGTGACCGTACCCAATTTGGAGGCCGGTACCTATGCGGTAACAGAACTGGAGGCCCCGGAGGGCTACGAGATCGACAATCCTGGGCCTCAGTATGTTGTTCTGCCCAGCGGCAGCGATAAAACTGTGACCGTCACCTTTACGGACACGCCTGAAATCACCGGCGAGGGCAGTATCCGCAAGGTGGACGCGGACGATCCCACCAGGGGCCTTGCTGGAGCAGTCATCAAGATCACCGGTGTGGACAACGACTTCACCGGGACCTACGTCACCGGCGCGGGCGGCTACCTGACGGACGTGCCCTGGAAGGATATGCCCCTGGGCAGTTACACCGCCGAGGAGGTCACTCCCCCGGAGGGCTACACCAAAAGCCCGGACGTCAATAAAACCAAGCAGATGGGCGGCTGGCAGCTCCACAACCGTAACCTACCGGCCCTACGGCCTCGACTGCTCCGGTTTTGTGGATTGGGTGTTTTACAATATCTCCGATGGGGCCTACACCATAGGCCACGGCGGGGGCGCTCACGCCCAGCATAAGGCGATCCACGCCCAGGAGAGCAAAAAAGCTGCTCGGGAGAAGGCTAAGGCCGTGGTAGCCCAGCTGCGGGAAATGAAGCTGAAGGAGGCGGCCAAGAAAGTGGAGGACGGCATTGAAGAGACACTGACCTATTGCGACTTTCCCAGCGAACACTGGACTCGTATCCGTACCAACAATGTCATGGAACGGCTCAACCGGGAGATCCGCCGCCGCACCAGAGTAGTGGGCTGCTTCCCGGATGGCAATTCTGCTTTGATGTTGGTCTGTGCCAGGCTCCGCCATGTAGCTGGCACCCAGTGGGGCAACAAGAAGTACATGAATATGAGGCACTTAGAGTCTGCCCTGGAGGATGCCTCTACTGCTGGCTGATTTTATTCGCCAGAGCCTGCAAACTATTTTGCGCATAACTCTTGACACTACCAAAACATTCTGGTACTTGCCATAGGGCGCGGGCGGCTCCCCACTCGCTCCCTTTTTCGCCCCTACTGCGTAACATGAGGGCATAAAAAAAGCGGCGTTCCTGTTCTCCCGTATAGGGATAGAGAAACGCCGCGTCTGCGTCGTATTCAGTTTTCATTTATTCTTTCTCAATGCTGTGTGCTGGTGGCTGGGCTGGCAGGGTTCCGGGCGGCATATCAAGGCTCTTTCCCTCAAAAGTAGTAAATTGGTAGTAAATTCAGCTTGAAATCCTGCTTGTATGCCCGTAAATCAAGGCTTTTTTGAGATAATCAACCATTTTTGCAAAAAATTAACAGCGCTTGCCCAAAGGATTATACTATGATATAATGAAAAGCGCAACCATAAAGGGGGGATTGCATGAAGAAAAAACACCATATTCTGTCGCTGCTGCTGGCTGCTGTGTTGTTTCTGGGGATTTTCCTGCCTGAGCCCGCCTCGGCGGCCGAGCTGTATTTTACCGCCATCAATGACAGCGTTGCCCCTCTGACCTCAGACAATATGCCCTGCCGGTACGGCGGACTGCTCTATGTACCCTACACGGTGTTCAACGCCAGTCAGAACGGCATTGGCGTCAGCCTGGGGCTGAACGCCAGCTACAACAACCGCAGCGGGAGGAGCGTCAGCATCTACAACTTGAAGCAGATGCTCACCTTTGACCTGATAAACGGCACCTGCCGGGACGACATGACGGGAATGACCTACGAGGGCCGGGCCATTATGCGCAACGGAAAACCTTATGTGCCCCTCTATACAGTGTGTAATTTCTTTGGTCTGGAATACAGCTACAACCAGCTGCCCTATATCTCCCAGGGCTATCTAGTGCGGATCAAAAACTCCGACGTGGTTTTGGATGACACCGTTTTTATCGACACCGCCCGGCGGCTGATTAACGACCGGCTGCGGGACTACACCCAAAGCCTCAGCTCTGCCGAGACTACCCCCACACCCCCCACTTCCACCTCCACAAATCCCACAACTCCCGCTGATGTAGACGGAAGCGACGTGGCCACCTACCTGGCATTCCGGTGTGAGAGCGCCGAGGATTTGCCCTCCATTCTGAGCACTCTGGACAGTACCGGGCAGTACGCACTGTTCTTTCTGGCCCCCCAGGTGATTGAGGAGGACAGCGATCTGGTCCGCCGCATGCTGGGCACCGGCCACAGTGTGGGGGTCCTGTCCCAGGACGGGGACGAGGATGCGCTGAACCGGGGCCGTCTGGCGCTGGAGGAGCTGACCCACACCCGTACCACTCTGGCCTATGTCCCGGAGGCCGCCCGGGCCGGGCTGGAGGAGAAGGGCTGGGTATGCTGGAAGGAGACCCTGTTCCTGGAGCCCAGCAGCACCGTAGGGGGGAACACCTTTGCCAGCACTGTTCTGAACCGCCTGGGGACCCGCCGCCGTACGGTCTACCTTACCCTGGAGGGGGGCAGCAATACCGCCCGGGTGCTGTCTGTCCTGCTGCGGCAGTTGAGCAGCGGCAACTATACTGTGGCCATCCCTATGGAGACAAGACTGTAAAAGAAACCGCCGGTGACCTAAGTTGAAATATTCGTAATTTGTCAAAAGAAATGCGAAAATTTTTACAAAAAATCTTTTTCTGAGGAAGCAAATAAACGCCCTCTCCCTTATAAGCATCCAATATACTATCGAAAAAAATCCCATTGGAGAAGAGCGTAAATGCACATTTGATTTTCCGTATCTGTGGAGGGACTACTCGCTAAAACTGAGAAAATGCATTTATTTTTTAGAACAATATTGTAACGGCCTTTTAAAAGAGATGGAACTTATAAGTAACCTAATTCATGTAGAGGACGATGATATATGGGCAGCACCCAGTACCTAAGATTGCGTTTTATTAGGAAAACACACTGTCAAAAGGATTTTATGCTTTGGCGGGGGTCAGCCCGCCTCGGCGGTGTCAGTGGTGTTGATTTCAATATACTCGGCAATCCGGCGGAACTCGTCCGCAAACTTAAAGTGAACACTGATATTGCCGTTTTCGTAAACCTTGATATGGTCTACCAGCTCAATCAGAATTTCGCGGGTCAGCTTTTCGATGTTCTGATATTTCGCAAAGGCTACCAGCGCGGGATGCTGCTGGTCAACGCCGTTTGAGAGCTCTTTCCGTTCAGCCGTCAGCCGGGCCAGCAAATCCGAGAGCCCAGCGGCCTGCCGTTCATAATCGGCTTTCATTTCCCGGTATTCCTGCTGGGAGATTTCCCCGTCTTTCCAGTCTTGATACAGTGACTGCTTGTAGCGGGTGATTTTAGTCAATTCCTTTTCCTTTGCGGCTATCTGGTCGTTAAGGCGGTGGGATTGACTTTTTTTCAGTGGAGCCGCATTGATATGGGCTACTATTTCCGAATAGGAAACGGCGGTGCTCACTTGATACTGAATAGCGAACAGAACGGCGGCCTCCAGACGGTTGTGCTTGATAGAGTGCATGGTGCAGGCTGTACGGGAGCGTTTCTTGTAAGTGGAGCAGGAATAATAAACATTCTTCCCGCTCTGGCTCCGGGTCACGGCCTTGCCGCAGTCAGCGCACCTCAGAAAGCCGCTGAATAAATGGAGCTCCCGCTTTTTAGGGGCCGTCCGGGTGTCACGTTTCAGAAGTTCCTGCACCCGGTCAAAGGTTTCGTGGGTGATGATGGCCTCGTGGGTATCGGGGACGCGCACCCATTCATCCTCCGGCACAGCCTCAATCTGGTGTACCTTGTAGCTTTTCACCCGGCGGCGGCCCTGTACTAAATCCCCGGTGTAAATAGGATTTCTGAGAATATCCGTTATAATCTTGTTCCCCCACATGGGAGCGTCCGA
>NZ_CALPCP010000090.1 GCF_943192995.1 Flintibacter muris | reverse complement strand
CTGCTCAGGCGGTTTGCATGATTGCCGCTTTTCGCACTTTGTTAAAAAGGCTTTAGCCTATTGGTACAGCTTCTGAGTTTTGTGCCGGATGAGGGACTGGATCTCTCGCCCCTGGCGGGAATGGACAGCATCCAGAATGCCAGCTTTTCTAACATCAGAGCTGCAAGTTGGGCCCCGGTGGAGCACATTCCCAATGTGGAGAAACGTGATATTAAAGATTAACCGGTTCTGGGAGGAATGAAGCTATGTCGTTGATCGATCAGACGGAGCAGGTCTGCTATAATTGTTTCCAGCCCCTTGACGGCGCTGTGGGGCCGTGCCCGTACTGCGGGTTCGATCCGGCGGAGAATGGAGCCAGATTTCCAACGGCTCTTCCGATGGGGACCGTTTTAAATGGGCGCTACCTGACGGGGCGGGTGCTGGGCCAGGGCGGGTTCGGTATCACCTACCTGGCCTATGACACGCAGCTCCAGGCGAAGGTCGCCGTCAAGGAGTACATGCCCAGTGAGCTGGCCGCCCGGATGGGGACCACCGTGTCTGTTTTCGCCGGGTCGAAGACGGAGGATTTTACCTATGGTGTGGAGCGATTTCAGGAGGAAGCCCGGACGCTGGCAAAATTTATAGGGCATCCCAATATAGCGGGTGTTTCCAGCTGCTTTGATGAAAATAATACTTCCTACTTTGTGATGGACTACATCGAGGGAATCAGTTTTAAGAGCTACATCGCCAACGCGGGTGGAAGCGTGTCGGTGGATGAGGCACTGAACGTGATGATCCCGGTGCTGCGGGCGCTGACGGCGGTACACGCCGAGGGATTTATCCACCGGGACGTAACGCCGGACAACATCTACATATCCAGAGACGGCAACGTGAAGCTGCTGGACTTTGGGTCGGCGAGGTATTCCATCGGGGATAAGAGCAAAAGCCTGGATGTTATCCTGAAGGTGGGATACGCGCCGAAGGAGCAGTACATCCGCAGGGGGCGGCAGGGACCGTACACGGATGTATATTCCTGCGCGGCCTGCCTTTACGGGGCGCTGACGGGGGTATTGCCGCCGGAGAGCCTGGACCGGCTGGAGCAGGATGAGCTGGTCCCGGTGTCTCAGGTGCTGCCGGATATCCCGGAGTGGCTGGACAGGGCCATTTTGAAGGGACTTGCTGTCCAGCCGGAGGACCGGTTCCAATCTGCGGCCGAGTTTTTGGACGCTGTAGAGAATCAGATCGTGGTAGAGGTGCCGGGTGCCGCTCCAGCGGCGCAGGCCCCGGAGAAAAAGAGCGGCCGCATCTTCTTCATTGCCGCCGCCGTGGCGGTGCTGGCGGTGTGCGTGGGGATCGGGGCCTTCCTGGGAGGAAGAAGCCGGAGTACTGCCTATGTGCCGCCAGAGCCGCAGGCGGAGGTGCAGCAGCCTGCGGAGCCGCCGCCGGTGGAGAAAACGCCTGCACCGCAGCCGTCTGCTCCGGTGGATACCCAGTATGAGCGCCCCCTGTACCTGACCGATCCCCAGACCCAGGAGGATATCAATAAATTGGGGGAAAAGACCGATTTGACTGACCTGTCTTTTTATCTGCAGGGAGCGGAAGGCGGAGTTTACTATGATCTTTCCCCGCTGTCTAACCTGACCAATTTGAGGTCCCTGGGGATTAGTGACACCGGCTACCGGTGGGAACCGGCTTATGTCCAGTCTCTGGAACCCCTCAAAAGCCTGACCGGACTGAAAACGCTGCGGATGAACTGCCGCGGCTATGATGATTTTTCATCCTTGGAGACGTTGACGGAATTAGAGGAGCTGCATATTGAGATCGGCACTGACGGAACGACGCCCCCTGATCCCGCGGTGCTGGAGTTCCTCAGAAATATGACAAATCTGCGGGAACTGCAAGTCTACGGCTATGCCTCAAGCAGCGAAACCCGGTATCCCCTGGATCTCTCGCCTCTGGCGGACTTAAAGAATCTGAAAAAAGCAGAGTTCTACCATATCACCGCCGACTGGTCCCCAGTGGAACACCTGCCTGGTCTGGTCAGGGAAAACTGCGATTAAAGAAGGAGTGAGCGTACACCATGCCAACTACGACCCAACACCTTTGCTACAACTGCTTCCGGCAGATAGCAGACCCGACCCAGCCCTGTCCCCACTGCGGCTTTGACCTGGGGGAGAACCAGCAGAAATTCCCGGTGGCCCTGCGGGCGGGGACGGTGCTCAACGACCGCTACATCGTCGGCCGCGTTCTGGGCCAGGGCGGCTTCGGCATCACCTACGTAGCCTTCGACACCCAGCTCCAGGCCAAGGTGGCGGTGAAGGAGTACATGCCCAGCGACATGGCCACCCGCGTGGAGGGGACCACCGTGTCCGTCATGATGGACACCCGGGCGGAGGACTTTACCTACGGCGCGGAGCGCTTCCAGGAGGAGGCCCGGACCCTGGCCAAATTCATTGGCCACCCCAACATCGCCGGTGTGTCCAGCTATTTTGACCAGAACGACACCTCCTACTTCGTCATGGACTACATCGAGGGGGTCAGCTTCAAGTCCTACATCGCCAACAACGGCGGGAAGGTGTCCGTGGACGATACCCTGAACGTGATGATCCCCGTCCTTCGGGCGCTGACGGCGGTCCACGCCGAGGGCTTCATCCACCGAGACGTGACGCCGGACAACATCTACATCTCCAAGGACGGCAACGTGAAGCTGCTGGACTTCGGCTCCGCTCGATACTCCATCGGGGACAAGTCCAAAAGCCTGGACGTGATCCTGAAGGTGGGCTACGCCCCCAAGGAGCAGTACATAAGAAGAGGCCGTCAGGGGCCCTACACCGACGTGTACTCCTGCGCCGCCTGCTTCTATGCCGCCCTGACGGGCTACCTGCCCCCGGAGTCCCTGGAGCGGCTGGACCACGACGAGCTGGTGCCCGTCTCCCAGGCGGGGGTGGAGGTCCCCGAGTGGCTGGACAAGGCCATTTTGAAGGGCCTGGCCGTCCAGCCGGAGGACCGCTTCCAGTCGGCGGCGGAGTTTTTGGATGCCATCGAAAACCAGCTGGTGGTGGACGTCCCCACGGTGGGCGCCCCCGCCCAGCCGGCAAAGAAGAAGCGCAACCCCCTGGTCATCGGCGGCATCGCGGCGGCTGTCGTGGTAGCGGTCGGCCTGGGAGCCGTCCTGGGAGGCCGGGGCAGCGGGACAAGTACCGCGCCCGGCGGCTCCGGAATCTCCGGCGGAGGAGGGGACAGCGGCGGCGGTCTTGACCCCTTGATTGATATGCTGGGACCCAAGGTGACCATAGCCGGGCGGGAGTACAGCGCCGGGGCGGAGGAACTGGATTTAAGTGACGCGAGTTTATCTGATGAAGATTTGGCGGTACTGGGGGACATGACTAGCCTGAAAAAGCTGACTTTAAACGGCGACAGCCTAACAGATTTATCCCCATTGGCGGGACTTACCGGGCTGACTTATCTCAATCTTGGAGAGCATGGCCGTAATTTGGAAGATTTATCTCCGCTTGCGGGTATGACAGAGATGGAAGAACTCTATTTGCCCTCCGATCCCTACTATACAGACCTGTCGCCTTTAGCGGGTATGACAAAGTTGAAAGCTTTGTCCACGCTTGGAGTAAAGTACACAGGCAGTAATGCCATCGACAGCTTGGATTTTCTGACTAATATGAAAGATTTAGAACTACTGAATATCCCGGTAGGAAATGTGGACCTGGCTCCCTTGGCGGGGCTGACCAAGCTGCGGGAGATCGATCTGAATGGTGAACTCCATGTTAAGGACTTATCTGTATTTCAAAATATGGCCCAGCTGGAGACCTTATTGCTGCATATGAGTAATTCGGACTTGTGTACCGCCCAGGATTTCTCGTCTCTGGCCAGCTTGACGAAACTGCGCAGAGTTTGGATCAACCTCAACGGCTTGACAAGTCTAAAGGGACTGGAGGGCATGACCGAAATTACAGAACTGACGATAAATTGCAACGACGGAAAATATCCGGACCTGAATGCCCTGTCAGGTATGAAAAATCTGCGCACCCTAACGCTCAATTTTGACTGGGGCTGGAACGGAACTTTGGATGTCAGTGCTTTGGCAAATTTGGAGAAGCTCCAAACCGTAAATATATCTCCGGGTAAGAGGGTCTCCGATCCATCCGCTTTGGCTCATGTTCCCAATGTAACTCTGGCGACTTAAGCTGATTTGAACATCAACAGCTAAAAGGAGGGAATTTTTATGGCACAGATCGAATGTGGCCGGGGCCACCTCTACGACCCGGACAAAAACCCCACCTGTCCCTACTGCAACGGCGGGCAGAAGATCACCGTGGCCTCCGCCGGGCGCACCGCGCCCATCGGCCGCTCGGTGCTCTCGCCCAGCCGCACCGCCCCGGTGGGCGGCACCCCGGTGACGGCGGCCCAGAAGACCGCACCCCTGTCCGGGGTATCGGTGACGGCTCCGCAAAAAACCGCCCCCCTGTCCGGGGGCATCCCGGTTACCGCCGCCCAAAAGACCATGCCCCCCAGGGGCTACGGCGCGCCGACCCCGGAGCCTGTCCAGACCGCGCCCCCGCCCCCGCCGGGGATGGGGGTCAGCGTGGCGGCGGCAGGCAAGACGGTGGGCATGATGCAGTCTCAGATG
>NZ_CALPCP010000089.1 GCF_943192995.1 Flintibacter muris | reverse complement strand
GATGCGCAGCTGTTGAAAATCGCCGTTATCCCATGATCCAAGCAATTCCCCAGCGGTATCCGGGCTCTCAAATCGCAGGGCATTCGAATCTCGTCCGCTGTATGACAAATAGTTAATATTTCCATACCAAACGATACTGTGATCAATTACAGCGTAACGATGCCGGAGATTATTTTTTGTATCTACGGTAATCTTACGGCTTGCTAACAAGGCGATAGATTGTGCAATGGCGGCGCGCTGTTCCGGCAAATAATTTTCAGGCGGCCTTGTGTGGATTGTCACGGCAACACCGGCGGCAATCGCTTTCTCCAATGCGGGTAGTACGGCCTGTGTCCGGACTTTTTTCAAAAAAGGGCTGACAATCAGGATGTCTTTTGCGGCATCGCTCAAATCAGACACAAATGGGGCAAAATAATCTTGAGCGTTATAAATACGGCTTGAAACCGGATCATGTTCCGATGCTTTTATGCAGTACCCAAGTTCTGAATATCCTTTCAAACGCTTATGGTACATTCGCTCTAACGATGGGATGTGGATATCGACATAATCGTAGACACGGACTTCCTGTTTGCCCTCATAATTTCGGTGCAGACGGCCAACATATTGGGCAAGCGTACCTTTCCAGGAGATGGGCATTGCCAGCAGGATCGTATCCAGACGAGGTTCATCAAACCCTTCGCCTATATACTTTCCGGTAGCGACCACCACAAGGGATTCATTTGCTGGAACTGCTCGCAAGGAAGCCAGTTTTTCACGTTTCTCTTTCTGCTTTCAGCTGCCCAGAAGCAAAAATACATGATCCGCTTTGCCCCGAAGGGCCTCCTCCAAACGAATTGCGTGCTCCTTTCGTTCAGTCAGCAGCAGCGGTGTTCTTCCCTCCGCAACTACTTGGATTGTGTCAGAAATCAGGAAGTGATTTCTTGCCTCATTCTTCGCAATACCAGAATAGATATCTTGGATCGTTCGGGCGTCAGGCAGCCGTGTTCTGGTAAAGCGCGGAATTGCGTAATGAGAGAAGCTCCGCTTTTCTGCCTGGTTTTTTGCATCGACTGAGTAACGTACAGGACCGCATTGCATAAAAATAACTGGCTGATGGCCGTCTGGGCGAACAGGTGTGGCGGACAGGCCATAGATATATCGAGCTTTCACTTCCCGCATGATTTTTTCAAAGGTAAAGGCTGCTAAATGGTGACACTCATCGCACAAGACCATCCCATATTCCGAAACAAAAGGCTTTACGTCTTTTTCTTCACCCTCAAAAAGGGATTGCATAATGGCAATATCAATGATACCACCCCGCGTGTTTTTCCCCGCACCGATTTGACCAATCTGCTCGATTCGTTTCTTTCGGCCACGCCGCTTGGGTTGCTCCGGCAAGGGTTCCTGAACATCAAGAAAATTTTCCAGCGATGCTTTCCACTGTTCCAGAAGTGCGCTGGAGTGGACCAGGATCAGGGTGTTAACTTTGCGCTGCCCAATCAAATACGCGCCTACCACTGTTTTACCAAAAGCTGTAGTCGCGGACAGGACACCAATGTCATGGGACAAAAGAGCCTTAGCTGCCGGTATTTGTTCCTGGCGGAGTTCCCCACGAAAAGCAACGCTGATCTGCTGTCCAGGTTGACGCTGATCCGCTAAAATGTATGGAGTATCATATGTGTCAAGCAGATCCTTCAACGGCTCAAAGCACCCCCTGGGGATTCCCATAAAATCCGGATCTTCGTAGCTGCAATCAAGCACGCGGGGTATATTGTAGACGGGCAAGCGCATGGCTTGCTTTTTATAGAATTCAGGATTCCGAAATGCGGCCAAGCGTTTGACTGTATTTAACGCCTTTTGTGAAAAGCCATATTTATCAACATACAAGAGATTTGAAATCATGAGCCGGGCTTGTATCGGAAAATCTTCGCGATGCAGTTCCGGCGTTTTCCGCCTTAATGGCCACGGTTTTGGCTCTACAGATTCCAGCAATACTCCTGTTTCTCCGTTGCCGCACAGCTTTCCCACCATGTCCGCCAATTTTTCCGGCGTGATTTTAGGCAGGGCAGAGAAATGACCACTGATCTTCATATGGCATAAACTGTTCGTCGACAAATAACGTATTGCCTTTTTGCCGAGCTTGGCCTTGAAAAGGCAAGGCAATCAGATTTCCAAACCCGCCTTTTGGGACAGTGTCCTGAGAAGGGAACAACCGATCGTAGGATTTGAACTGCAGTTCGTGCCGGCGGGCCATTGCCTGCGTCAACAGCCCGCTCCCCAATCGACGGGCATCCGCAGCGGAAACAGGCTCAGAAAAGAAAAACCAAATGTGTGCTCCATTCCCTGAGCGGGAGCGTTCTACGGCGGGTGTAATGTTAAAGGCAAGGCAGGTTTCGCGGAAAGCAGAAGTGTCTTCCCTCCACGATTCTTCATCAAAGTCTACCGCCAAAAGCCAGGTTCGATCATCCTCCAGCATGGGGTAGATCCCCACAACATCCCGACAGAATTCGTCCTGTCCCATCATATGTGCCCAAATAATCTTTGCAGTTAAGGGCATGAAAGCCCTGTTGGGGCACTCGGGGCATTTTTGCGCCCTTTTATTGCAAAGTTCCGGCTTCCACTCGTTTTGACAAGCTGGGACATAGCCGCTTTTACCTGTCTTTAAGTTGTAGTAGCGTTTTGCATAGAGGTTTTCCCGTCCCCGGAACAAAGAGAGAAAGAATGTGATCTTTTCCTGCGCGGTACTACCGGTGTTAATGGGGGCGACCGGTTCTGAAGCTGCTGCCTCGGTGTGACTGAGCCAAAAATCCACTGGGCAGATAAACTTTTTTCCATCAGGATTTGCACACAGGACAAACTGCGAAGAATCCTCCACCGAAGAGAACATTTCGATGAAGCGGTATTCATATCCCGCTATCACTGCTATATGTTTCATAGATATGCCCCCTCGTGTAAGATGATGCACTATCATTTAGTGGAAAATTTTAATGTATTGTGCGGATTTCCCTTATAAAACTATATCACATATTCCTGAAATTGTATAGTATTTACTTGCGCTGGCCGCTGCTGACCGTGTATTCCTGTCAACTTGCCCCAAAGCTTACTTTTAGCCGCTCCTTTTCTGCGGCAATCTCTGCTTTCATCTGGAGGATCATCTCCGCCAGCAGCTGTTCACAGTCCTCTCTGGTTTTAGCGTAGACGTTGCGGGGATGCTTTTTGCCGTCCGGCCAGACGGGGGAATACCGTCCCTCCCACAGATAGTCGTTGATTTGAGTGACGCACCCAGTGCCTGGTTTGCGGCGTTTCCCCTTGTAAGGCTGGAAGGCGCTGGGGGTGAGTTTCCTGGCCGTGGTTTTCGCCTCCTGTGTGGACTCGATCTTGCTGATTCCCCGGTCGATTTTGCGTGCTGCCGTTTGTCGCATCTCATCGGTGACGTGGGCGTAGATGTTCAGAGTGGTGCTGCTGGACACGTGACCGATCACCGTGGAGAGGGTCTTGATGTCCATTCCGTGTTCCAGGGACATGGTGGCAAACAGGTGACGGAGGTCATGGAAACGGATATGCTTGCACCCGGCCCTTTCCAGAATCGTGGTCAGGCGCTTGCGGACAGAGGCGGGGTCCAAGGGCAGGTCATCTTTTCTGGGCGAGGGGAACATCCAGCAGGAGTGTACCTGCTGGCGGTATTCCTTTATGACACCCAGGAGCGGAGCGGGAAGGATGATCGTCCGGTTGGCGGCTTTGGTTTTAGGCTGGGAGATGATTAACTCTCCCTTGGCCCGATGGACCTGCCGCTCCACCCTCAATGTCCCGGTCTTGAAATTGAGGTCATCCCACTGGAGGGCCAGAAGTTCGCCTCGACGCAGGCCGGTGGCAATCTCCAGCAGGAGCAGTTCATAGCAGCTATCCTCTCTGGCTTGAATCAGCAAACGCTGGACCTCCTCTGGAGTGAGCACTTGCATTTCCCTGGGCTTGGCGGGAGGAAGCCGGCATCCATCGGCAGGGTTGCAGGCGATCAGTTTCTTGGAGACAGCCATCTCCAGCGCCGAGCGGAGTGTGGTGTGACAGCCCCGCACCGTCTGGTCGGAGAGGCCGCTGCCATAGTGACCAACATTCTTGATTCGTCCGTTTTGCTTGAGGTCGGTGTAGAACTGCTGGAGGTCATTTTGCGTGAGCTTGTCCAGCGGGGTGTCTCCCAGCGCGGGAATGATGTAGTTGTAGATTCGTTGTTCATAGGACATCTGGGTGTTGGGCCGAAGGTTTGACTTCTTGCAGGACTGGTACCAATGATCCAGCCACTGACCCAGGGTCATACCTGGTTTGGCGGCGGGTTCCGGTTTCCCGATGCTGGCGCTCAACTCTTTCAGCTTTTGAACACATTCGGATTTTGTCTTTGCCAGGACATTTTTCGTTTTTGGCAGGCCCTTATCATCGTAGCCAGTAACGGCCCGGCCCTCCCAGCGGCCATCCTTTCTCAGGCGGACACTGCCGCTGCCCCGTTTTCTGCGTTTTGCCACGGTTTCAACTCCTCTCCAAGCAGTTCTGTCAGGAAATCGCCCACTACCTCTGAGGCACGCTTCTGCATATCTCCGGTGACGTGGGTGTAGGTGTCCAGAATAAACGACGCCCGGCTGTGACCCAGGATGCCGGAGAGCGTCTTGGCGTCCACGCCGCTGGACAGTGCGTGGGTCGAGAATGTGTGCC
>NZ_CALPCP010000088.1 GCF_943192995.1 Flintibacter muris | reverse complement strand
CGTTTGCGCTGCTTGCGTAGCTCCTGCACACGCTCCCATGTTTCCCGGTCAATGATTGCTTCGTGGTGGTTCTCAAAGATTGCCTGTTTTTCCACGGGGTTCTCTTTGCTCTGCTTCACCTTGTAGGACACTTTCTCGGTCTTGAAGTTCACAAGGCAGCCCGTGTATTCCCGGTTTTCAAGGATATGCGCCACGGTGTTTGTCGCCCACCTGCACTCATAGCCGGGGTGGTAGCGGCGGGTTCTCCCTGTCCGGCGGTATTCCAGTGTTCCCGGCGTGGGGATTTGCTGTTCCGCAAGCATACGGGCTATCTTGGTCGGTCCGTTCCCGGCAAGGCAAAGGCTGTATATCTGCTTCACCACGGGGGCGGCTTCCCCGTCAATGATGAAATTTTCGTCCTCGTCCATGAGGTAGCCGTACACGGGCTTGCTTGTGACGGGCTTCCCGCTCATTCCTTTTGACCGCTTCACGGCTCTGATTTTTTTGCTCGTATCTCTCACCAGCCATTCGTTAAAAATGTTACGCAAGGGGGCAAAATCGTTGTCGCCCTGTGCGCTGTCTACTCCGTCATTGATTGCAATGAAACGGACGCCGTTCTGTGGGAAAATCATTTCCGTGTACATTCCCACTTGCAGATAGTTTCGCCCTAACCGTGACATATCTTTTACGATAACCGTTCCCACAAGCCCCGCTTCAATGTCGGCAAGCATGGACTGGAAGCCGGGTCTTTGGAAATTTGCCCCGGAGAATCCGTCGTCCGTGTACCATTTGAGGTTGGAAAAGCCGTTCTGTTTTGCGTAGGCTTCCAGAATCCGCTTCTGGTTGCTTATGGAGTTGGATTCGCCTTGAAGCGTGTCCTCGTGCGACAATCTCGGATAAAGGGCGGTAATGAGTTTTTGGGTGGTCTGTCTTGGCATAATGTCCTCCGTTTCCGACAGCCAGCCCCACTATTCCGTAAGTTTATCATACCACATGGGGCGGCTGTCTGTACAGTCTTTTTTGCTTCTTTACCGCCCGTCAAAATGACGGTTTTTATCTGCGGGTTGTCATGCGCTGTAAATCGGCTTGTGTCCGGCTGCGCTTTCGGCTTCCAGCACTTTCATCATCTTGTCGGCGGCGGTGGCGGTCGTGCCTTGCTTGAAGTAGCCGGAAACCACAAGGACGGTGTTCCCCCGGCGTACCTCGGTCACGCAATCCGGGCGGCGGGCGGTAGTGGCGGTGCTTCTGTTGGGGGTGTCGGTCATAGGCTCTCCTTTCTGTTCAGCAGCGTTTTAAGCTGTTCCATTTTCTCCCTTGCTCTGGCTTTTCTGAAATTCTCCCCGGTAATGCGAACGGGGGTACACATTTCTGTAAGGCGGTCATAAATGCGGGCGTGGGCGGTGTCCTCCGGGTTCTGCAATTCCTCCAGCGTCAAATTTGTTGTGACAATCAGCGGCTTTCTGCTGCGGTATCGGCTGTCAATCACGTTGTAAACCTGTTCAAGCCCGTATTCCGTGCCACGCTCCATGCCGAAATCGTCAAGGATTTGTAAAGCACTGTGTATGTGATGCCATGCCGTACTCCGGCAACGTCCATACATTTCACCAATTTCCTGTTGCGTGTAATGACCGAAAAAGTAGAGATAAATGATTTCTCTTTTTTTCTCTGGCAAGGATAACAGCGCAGCGGCAAGCTCTCCATTGGTGAGGATAACCGTCTGACCACATATGGTGATGGGGTACTGCTCATAGGGGTCTATGAAATATTTATTAGACGTACTGAACGGGTAAAATTTTTCTTCTGTAAGATATTCAAAAGATATTTCTCTTTGCCGTTTCCTGCTTCTGTCACGCCATGAGTTGAGAGTTGCATAGCGTATCACCACTCTACAAAAAGCGTTAAAAGTATACATAATGTGTTCTTTGTATGCTTCGGTGCAAGCTGAAAGCCTTTGTTTTTTATTTGCTGTATTTGTCCGCTCTTTATTCAAAATAGGTTCTCCTTTTTTATCAGATTTTTTCTCCATATAATTCACAAAAACTTACATTGTCTTTTGAAACATATACCGAATCTTATCTAACCGACTGTTAGGGCGGCGTGGCTGCGATACAAACTCCCCAGAAGTTTCTTTATACCCTTTTAATTCTGTAAGACAAACACTTCTCCCGTTTGTATAAAAATTTAAATCATTTTTATATTCATTGATACAGCGGGCGGGGATTTCTCCTTTAAAAATAACCTCATCATTTTCAAGTACAACCGATTCAATCACTGCACAATATTTTGGCACATCATTGTAAGCCCGTGAAAGATATTCCTGTGGAGCAAAAAGGGTAAAGGAAAGGTATGGCTCCAAAACCTGTGTTCCTGCTTTTTTCAATGCCTGTTCCAATACGACAGGAGCAAGGAAGCGAAAATCTGCGGGGGTACTAACCGGGCTGTAATAAACTCCATAGTCAAAACAAATGCTGCAATCTGTCACTTCCCAGCCATATAAGCCTTGCTCCATTCCATAATGCACACCCTCCATGACGGCATTTTGAAAACTTTGGTTCAAATAGCCAAGAGATACCTTGCTTTTATACTGGGTTCCGCTTCCGATAGGGAGTGGTGTTACAGTTAAACCAATAGACGCCCAAAATGGATTTGGTGGTACTTCAATATGAATCGTGTAGGCTGCCTTTTTTAACGGTCTTTCCAGATAAATAACCGTAGGCTCTTTCATAGCCACTTTTACATGATACTTTTCTTCCAGCAATGAACAAATAACCTCTAATTGCACCTTTCCTAAAAAAGACAGAATAATCTCACGGGTGGCAGTATCAATTTCAAAGTGCAAAAGTGGGTCTGTATCGGCAATTTCTATGAGAGCATTCAGCAAGGCTTCTCTTTGTTCTGGCTCTTGTGGCTCAACGGTTGTCCGAAGTAAAGGCATAGGATTGTCAATCCATGCTTTGCGAGGTAAAAGTTCTTCATTTCCCAAAATGTCATATAATTTTAAAGTATCATCGGATAAGACAACAATTTCTCCCTGACAGGCATGGTCTGCCGAAACAATTTCGCCATTTGCCGGAATGTACATTTCTGTAATCTTTACCTTTTTCTTTTTTGACAGCAGAAGTGTATCTCGTAAATGGAGCGTTCCATGATATAGGCGTAAGTAGGAAAGACGTTTTTTCCCTTCTGTATACTCAACCTTAAAAACATACCCACATAATTCAGACTGATTATTTTTTGTTTCTGTAACAAAAGTTTCAGTAATTACCTCAATCAATTTTTCTGTTCCTAAATTGTCTTTTGCGCTTCCATGATATACAGGAAACAAAGAACAACATCTGGTTCTCTGGCACTTTTCAAGTTGTAATTCCTGTATGTCCAATGAATCCTCTGAAATATATTTTTCTAATAGTTCATCATTCCCGGAAATAACGGAATCCCATTTATCCAAATCAGCAATATCAGTAATATCTATTTTGGGCGATAAGATAACCTCTTGCATGACGATTATATCACTGGTAAGTTTTTCCCTGATGTTTTGGTAAACACGCCGTAAATCAATTCCGTTTTGGTCTATCTTATTTACATAGATAATTGTCGGAATGTTCATTTTCTGAAGTGCATGGAATAATATTCGGGTCTGTGCCTGTACACCGTCTTTTGCCGAAACAACTAAAACAGCTCCGTCAAGGACAGATAAAGAACGATATACTTCGGCTAAAAAATCCATATGACCGGGAGTGTCCACGATATTGATTTTATAACCATTCCAGCAAAAAGAAGTAACTGCCGTCTGAATGGTAATTCCCCGCCGCTGCTCTAAAACCATAGTGTCTGTTCTTGTGGTTCCTTTATCTACACTTCCTTGTTCTGCAATCGCTCCACTGGTGTACAACAGGCTTTCTGTTAAAGTTGTTTTTCCCGCGTCTACATGGGCAAGAATGCCAATATTGATTATTTTCATGTGATTGTCCTCCCTTTACAAGCCCAAAAGGGCATAAAAATCCCCAGCAGTAAAATACTTTTACCACTGGGGATTACAGTTTGCGGACATACACATATACAGCATACACCTGCTGGTGATTGCTGTTCTTTTTCAGATATGTCAAAATTGATAAGGCAAAAGTATTCTTAAATTGGGTACAAAAAACCAAGCCCCCTTATTTAGGGACATTCAAAATTCTTTGAACCCACTATTTGATTGAAGTTTTATTTAAGAATACCTTGCCGCATATTTTTTACTCCTTTTTTGGAATGAAGCTATTATAGCACATCAATTTTAGAAAAGAAAGTAGAAAAAGGAAAAATACTTTGTACACCATAAGAAAGATGTAATGAGTGAGAGGTTTCGTAGTCATCGACATTGTGGAAAAATCTAAACTTTTGGATTTTTCCACAAATCCAAACTTAGAAGAAATCCAAACTTTTCTCTGTAAATCCTTTATTCAAGGCATTTTCTGATAAAAAAGTTTGGATTTTGTTTTGTACTTCTCTTGTCAGAAATGAGAATAAATTGATTGAAACAGAGCTAAATAGCAATGTTTTACGCATTTTGTCATAATTGGAGTATTGTACTTTGTGAAACGAAATCCAAACTTTTTCCGGCAAGAATCCCCAATTATCAAGCTGTTTTCAGAAAAGTTTGGATTTTATATAAGTTTGGATTTGTGGGAATGTGTATAACTGGCTGCCTTATGAAGTTGTGGGTAACTCTGTTTGCAGGACGTGGGAAAGCTGCATTTTAGCTTTTCCATGTGCTGTGAATAGAGTTATCCATGACGGAATAGCCTGTTATGCACATTTCCATAATGCTTGTCTTTTGGTCTTTGGTTCGGAATAGTGTGGTACTGGCAGTCTATTTCTTGTTTTCGGTTACTTGCTTCTTTACCGTACATGAGCATTGGAGCCGGGGTTGTCCGAGCCGTAGCCCTCCAGCAGATTGACAACGCCCC
>NZ_CALPCP010000087.1 GCF_943192995.1 Flintibacter muris | reverse complement strand
TCGCATACCTGCGTCTCTCATTTTTCTGTATCATACCCTCATTATAGCACCTTTTTATCTATTGGTACAGCTTCTAACAGGCGGAATTTTTCTTCTGGCAATATGTTAGAGACCGCTACTTCAGTGCAGCTTCGATGGAGTCCGCCATATCCCGCTTGGCCGAGTAGAGAAAGTGGGAATAGATGTTGGCAGTCGTGGAGATGTCGCTATGGCCCAGCCAACCCTGGATATCCTGGATGTCCCGTCCAACACTGTGGAGCAGTGTGGCTACACTATGACGTAACCCATGGAAGCGAATATAGGGCAGTCCGCTTTTCCGAATCATCCGCCGGAAGTGCATGGAGACTGCGTTGGGCGTCAGCGGAGTGCCACCCGGACTCACGCACACATACCCGCTTTCCACATAGGCAGTCCCCAGAAACGCTTTCTCTTCCTGCTGACGCTTCTGCACATTCCGCAGATACGCCGCCATGGAGCCTGTCAGCGGCAGGGTACGGCAGCTGCTCCGGGTCTTTGTCGCGTCGGCGTAGATCACGCCGTTCTTACTGCTTACTGCGGTATGGCAGATGGAAATCGTACCTTTCTCAAAATTTACCGACTCCCAACGCAGGCCGTAGACTTCGCTCCGCCGCAGACCGTAAGTGGCAGTCAGGCGGATCACCGTCTCCAAAATGTCTCCCTGGAAAAACTCCATCAGCCGCTTGATCTCCTCGGCGGAATAGATTGTTTCCTGGGCTTTTTGCTGCTTCTTGGGCAAAACGATGCGATCCGCCGGGTTGCGGTCAATAATGTCCAGCTGCATGGCGTATTTCAGGCACTTGTGGATATTGGTATGGTACTTCCGAACCGTTGACGGTGAGACGCCTCGTTTAATCTCGCTATTGTAGAAACTCTGGATGTGACCAGGAGCCAATCCCCGCAGCGTAACATTATGGAAAGCAGGAAAAGTTGAAATCACATTACGGAACACCGCCTTGTATTGCTCCAAGGTGGTCACACGGATGGAATACCCCTCCACCTCGTTTAGCCACTGCTCCATAAAAGGTAGGAACGGCTGATCTGTCCCGGTCAAATGGCGCTCCTGGATCTTCTCCAGTTTGTCCATCTCTTGCTTTAAAAAGGCCTCTGCTCTGCGCTTATTGCCTTTCACATCAAGTCCAGTAGCGATCCATTTTTGCTTCCTCTTTTTCCCTTCATACCAAGATAGGACAGCATAATATTTATTTTGCTTGATTTGCAGGCTTCCTGTCATAAAAACTCCTTTCCAACAGGATAGAGTACCCGCTGTTACAAGCCCATTATATCACATCCGGCGGTCGGATGCGATATAATGGCACTTGTTTTTTGAGGGATACTCAGCTATTTTTCAAAAACCGCAGAACCTCTGCCTTGGGAATGAGAATCCTTCTGCCGATTCGAACGCTTCTAATTTGTCCGGAATGAATCAGTTCGTAGGCAGTATTCCTGCCGATGGAGAGAATTGGCACCAGTTCTCTCACCGTCAGGGTCAAGGGCAGATCATCGTAAGAGGTAGGGCGTCTATCCATCTGTGTCTCCTCCCTTTTCATTCAGTGAGGCGAGATAGATGCGGGTCACATCATCCCGACCGTGTCCCAGCAGCCTAGCGACCTCTTTCCTGGCATGATAGGGGCTCCTTCCCCTCTGAACGCGCTCCTGATACCACTCCGCTGCCCGGGTGTGCCGCAGACCATGGAAGGTCATAGGCCGGTCGGAGTCTGGGTCTTGAGCCAAGGGACGGTTATCCATCAGAAATCGCTGAAGATCTCTGATGGCCTCATGGGTCAAACGATCATCGGGGACGAACAGCTTATGCCCGCGGGGCGTATCGTCCAAGTGGAGCCTGAGCCGGTCCAAGAGGATATCGTTCAGAGGGACTGTCCGCACCAGCCCGCCCTTGCCTTTGATTGTAAGAGCATTTTCTTTTACTGCTTTTGCTGCGACTGCGGTATCGATTCGGAAGCACTCATGGATACGGAGCGCGGCATAACGTCCCAGATAGAGGATCGTGATGTAGTCCTCCCGCTCTGCCGCCAGAGCGCAGGCCAGCATACGGTTGAACTCTGAAACACTCCAGGTGCGGTCTACGCCGCCCAAGGTTCGCCGCTGAAGAAGCAGTTGGCTGTTATTTGGCAGTTCAAACCTGGGATTGGGGATCAAATCGTGAAAGAAACGAATAGCGGACAGTTCGGTCTTGATGGTGGAAGCCGCTTTGCCACTCTCCTGAAGGGAATACACATAGGCGAAAATATGCTTGGGCGCAACATTGGCCAGCCGCTCTAAGCGGTACTGCTCCGCCAGAAAACGGCAAAAGCGTTTCATCGCCTCATAGTACCGCTCCCTTGTTTTGAAGCTGCCCTGCCGGTTGTGACGGCGGAGTTTATCCAACTGGAGTAAAAGATTTTCATATTGTTTTGACATTGAAGTACATCCTTTCTGAAAAAGGACGCAGCTTGCCCATTGGCGTATGCAGTACATTTCCGGCTCTTTTCCGCTCACACCGTCTCAGGCAAGCTATACTCCAAGTCGTCAAACCGCTGTGGCAGTTGGCACCTGGCTTTGCAGGGCGGGTAGATAAAAGAAACCGTCTCTATTTGAATTGTACCGAGTGTTTAGCAAGATCACCGCAGGCCCGCTGAAAAGCAGGTGGGAGTTGTACTCCCGCGGCGGACGCGCACCCTTGGGCAAGGGGCAGACAGTCTGCCAGCGTCCGTGGGCCTGTCCCCGGCAGTTGAACAGGCAAAGATACGGATAGGCAGTCCCACTTTGCCGGCAGTGGGACTGGCTGGCAGTCATGACCAGCCCGAGGAATATCAAACATACGATTTTCATAAAGGCTCCTTTCACTTTTACCCTTGGCGGCGGCAGGGGGACAAGCCCTGTACCGTTGCGCTTATGCGCCGGGTATTTTCCAATTTTCGGACAGAAAGAGGCCAGAAAACAAACTTTTGCTTTCTGGCCCAATGTATTCTGTCTCTGTTTACTTCCAGGTCAAACCGGTCTGGCGGGAGGGCATACTACGCCCCTAGCCCGTTCCATTCCTCCCTAAACTTACTCCGCCCTAAGATACATACTCATTTTAGCATCTCAAGACTTGCTTGTATAGGTGAAGTTTTGTCACCTATCAGCACGACAAATAATTTTGATTTTTTGCAGAATCCGGTGACATTCCAACATTGCTATGCTATAATAGACAAAAATCCATGGAGGATGAAGCCATGACAGATACACAGCGCCGCGCCGCCGCAAAGCAGTTTGCCGCCGATTGGCAGGGCAAGGGCTACGAAAAGGGCCACAGCCAGACCTTTTGGCTGTCTCTGCTGCAAAAGGTCTACGGGGTGGAGGAGCCGGACAAGTTCATCACCTTCGAGGATCAGATCATGCTTGACCACACCAGCTTCATTGACGGCTTTATCCCCTCCACCCACGTTCTGATTGAGCAGAAAAGCCTGGGGAAAGAGCTGAACAAGCCTATCAAGCAGTCGGATGGTTCCTTGCTGTCCCCGTTCCAGCAGGCCAAGCGGTACGCTGCCGAGCTGCCCTACTCCCAGCGACCCCGGTGGATCGTCACCAGCAACTTTGCCGAGTTCTACGTCTATGACATGGAGCGGCCCACCGGCGACCCGGAGATCATCAAGCTGTGCGACCTGGAAAAAGAGTATTATCGCCTGCAATTCCTGGTAGACACCGGCGATACCAACATCAAGAAAGAGATGGAGGTCTCGTTGCAGGCGGGCGAGATCGTGGGCGTCCTCTACGATGCCCTACTGAAGCAGTACAAAGACCCGGAGGCGGAGGACACGTTGAAAAGCCTGAACGCCCTGTGCGTCCGGCTGGTGTTCTGCCTGTACGCAGAGGACGCCGGTATCTTCGGCAGCAAGAGTATGTTCCACGACTACCTCCGAGATATCCCCGCCAGCGGTGTCCGCAGGGCGCTGGTGGAGCTGTTCCGCATTTTGGATCAGAAGCCAGAGCAGCGGGACAAATACCTCGCGGACGATAATCCGACGCTGGCGGCGTTCCCCTATGTCAACGGGGGCTTGTTCAGTGACGAGAATATCGAAATCCCGCCCTTTACCGAGGAGCTGAAAACCCTCCTGCTGGAAAAGTCCAGCGGGGACTTTGACTGGTCGGCCATCAGCCCCACCATTTTCGGGGCGGTGTTTGAGAGCACCCTGAACCCGGACACTCGGCGCTCCGGCGGGATGCACTACACCAGCATTGAGAACATCCACAAGGTCATCGATCCGCTGTTCCTGGACGGTTTGCGCTCGGAGCTGGAGGAAATCAAGGAAATCGCCGTGGATAAGACCCGCAAGGCCAAGCTGTGCGCGTTCCAAAGCAAGCTGGCGGGGCTGACCTTCCTCGACCCCGCCTGCGGCTCCGGCAACTTCCTGACAGAGACCTACCTGTCCCTGCGGAAGCTGGAAAACGAGGTGCTGCGGTGTTCCACCGACCAGATCAGCATGGATTTGGAGGGCATCATCCAGGTGTCCATCGGCCAGTTTTATGGCATTGAGATCAACGACTTCGCCGTGACGGTGGCAAAGACGGCCCTTTGGATCGCGGAGAGCCAGATGATGAAGGAGACCGAGGACGTGGTGCATATGTCCCTGGACTTCCTGCCGCTGAAATCCTACGCCAATATCACAGAGGGGAACGCCCTGCGGCTGGACTGGGAGAGCGTGGTGCCCAAGGACAAGCTGAACTATATCATGGGCAATCCGCCGTTTGTGGGCTACTCCTTGCAAAGCAAAGGGCAGAAAGAAGATATTCTTTCCGTTTATGTGGATGAAAAGGGCAAGCCATACAAGACGGCGGGGAAAATCGACTATGTTTCCGGCTGGTATTTCAAGGCCGCTCAGTTAATGCAGGGGACAGATATTCGGACGGCGTTTGTGTCCACCAACTCCATCACCCAAGGCGAGCAGGTGGCGGGCGTTTGGAAGCCGCTCTATGACCGCTTTGGGATTCATATTGATTTTGCCCATCGGACATTCCGCTGGGACAGCGAGGCCACTATCAAAGCCCACGTCCATTGTGTGATTGTGGGATTCAGCCCCGCCCCAAACCAAGCTCCTAAACGCATTTATACAATGGAACGATACCAAGAAGCCGAGAATATCAATCCGTATTTGCTTGATGCCCCCAATGCGTTTGTTGATAGCCGAAACAAACCAATTTGTGATGTTCCGCTGATGACAACAGGAAATCGACCTGCCGATGGGGGACATTTGATTATTGAAGCTGACGAGTATGATGAATTTATTGCAAAAGAGCCTAATGCGCTGCCATATATCAAGAGACTGGTTGGCGCCGCAGAGTTTATCAATAACAAAAAACGCTGGTGCCTATGGCTTGTCGGAATTAGCCCAGCAGAATTACGAAAAATGCCGCTGGTGCTTCAACGGGTGGAAGCGTGTAAAGCAGACCGT
>NZ_CALPCP010000086.1 GCF_943192995.1 Flintibacter muris | reverse complement strand
TTCGGGGGCGGCGGCTGGGTGTTGTTCCACAAGCCCCCCGGCAGGGATTTTGAGGTCTACAACGACTTCAACAGCCTTCTTGCCAACCTGTACCGCTGTGTCCGGGACAAGCCGGATCTGCTGATGAACGCCCTGAAATATGTTCTCAATTCCCGTGAGGACTTTGACCGGGTGCGGCTGGCCCTGCGCCGCCAGCGCACCACCGACGTCCAGCGGGCGGCGTGGTTCTATCAGATCATCCGCTACAGCTACGCCTCCGCCCTCACCAGCTACGGCAGCCAGCCCCATGACATGCGGGCCAATTTCCTTCTCATCGAGCAGGCCCACCGGCGTCTGAAGGACGTGGTGGTGGAGAACAAAGATTTTGAGAAGCTCATCCGGCAGTACGACCGCCCGGTGAGCCTTTTTTATTGCGACCCGCCCTACCATGCCACCGAGGGGTACTACCAGAACATCGGGGAGGACGGATTCACAGAGAAGGACCACATCCGCCTGCGGGACGCCCTTCTGTCCATTGAGGGGAAGTTCCTGCTCTCCTACAATGACGACGCCTTTGTCCGGGAGCTGTACGATGCCCCCGGCATCCAGATCGAGGCGGTCACCCGGCTGAACAACATCAAGCAGCGGTACGACCCCAACTGCCAGTTTGCCGAGGTGTTCATCGCCAACTATGACATGACCGAGCGGCAGCGTGCCGCCACACAGCTGAACCTGTTTGATTTCGGGCAGGAAATTTAATCAGAAAACGGAGGAATATCACATGAAATTCATCAAAGAGATCACACCCAAGGGCCTCCTGCTTCCAGTGACCGCCGCACGGCTGGCCGGGTTCAACGCCGGCGACAAGGTGGAGTACCACACCCTGGATGGGGCCATGCTGGTGCTGAAAGGGCGGATGAGCGCGCCGGAGCTGCTGGCCGTTGTCCAACAGCTCACGAGCACGTCGGCCCAGCTGCTCCACTACCTGTCGGAGGTCTGCGGCCCCTGTGAGGACTGTGATAAGGACAGCTGCCCCTACAACGACTTCGAGGAGGAAGCCGTTCAGGTGAACGAGTATCTGCGGGAGGCCGCCGGCATCCCCGATGGGGCCAAGCTGTGCGCCGAGGTGGACGAGGAGGCCCACACCATCACGGTTCTGGCGGCGGAACACCGCTATGACCTGCGGGACCTTCCGGCGGATCTGCTGGAGACCTTCATGGTGGTGGGCGCCTGCCTGGGCAGGCTGGAGGAGCATCTGATTGCGGAGGATACCGTCTATGGCGGCTGATTTTCCCTATCTGTACCCCTACTCCCGCGCCGACGCCCGCCGTCTGAGGCAGACGCAGATGCACGAGGACAGCTTTCGGGTGAATGTGGACTGCGCCAGAGCCATTGAGCAGGCGGTCCGGGATTATTTCAATGAGGCGGACGAGTTGCTGGCCGAGGGCTGCGCCCAGTCTGTGCTGGAACAGTTCGGCTTTAAGCGTGTAAACTTCGTTCTCGCCAACTCCCTGCAGGAGTTCCGCGAGTCGGCCTGCAAGCATCTGGTCAGCGATGAGACCTACCAGTGGGGCAGGAAAACCTTCGTTCCCCCGGACGGCAAGTATAACCGCTACTATGCGGTGGATACCGCCGCGGCACTGCTGGAGTCGTTCATCGGACAGGCCGGGGACGCATACCAGGCGCTGGGGCTGTTCGGCCTGGAACACTGTGCCGGTAACCCGCTGGAGCAGAACTACAAGGGCAAAGTGCTGGTGATGCGTCCCGACACGCTCCGGGAGAGCTGCTGGGACCCCCGCAATATGCTCTGGCTGGCGGAAGGCGGCTTTGGCTGTTCTCCCCACGCCAGAGGTCAGGCGGTCTACGCCACCTGCCTGGGCGACGGCGAAAAGACCCGCTGGAACCGCTCCGACTTCGCTGGCGTTCTGGATGAGCAGTATCTGCCGGACTGGGCGCGGGAGAAGCTGGAGGAGCTTCGCACTCCCCAGCAGGAGCAGGACACCGGGCCCGCCATGGGCGGCATGAATATGGAGTAATTCCATTTTACCAAAAAATTTTTAGGAGGAACCGACAATGAAACAGGCCCCTGACCCGGCCCTCACATCTCAGCGTGAGGCCCTCCCCATGCAGGTGGATGTGAAAATCCACTCCCTCCACGCCAGCGGCCCCGTCCTGGCGGACGCCTCCGTCAACCTGAACGGGTGCTTCGCTATCCGGGGCGTCAAGGTGGTGGAGGGCAGCAACGGCCCCTTCGTCTCCCTGCCCAGCTACAAGGGCAGGGACGGCTATAAGGACATCTGCTTTCCCTGTACGAAGGAGTTCCACCAGCAGTTCCATCAGGCAGTGCTGGACGCCTATCAGCAGACTCTGGCTCAGATCCCCCAGCGCCAGCAGGAAAACGGGGTCCCCGGCGAAACCCAGCGAAGCGGTTTCGCTGGGGAAAGGAGGAGCAGTGAAGTGAGCGAGTCCTGTCGCTTGCGGCAGGACGAGGGATACGGAGCGTGCGACGACGCGGCTCCACCCGCCCCGGAAATGAAAATGTAGAGGAGGAAACGACGATGAAGAAACTGACCGCAGTCTGCGCCCTGGTATTGGCGCTGACTATGGCCCTCGCTCCCGCCGCTCACGCGGCGGAGTGGGCCGACCCCACCCAGGTCTGCTACCCCAGCTCCGTCACCCAGAGCGAGGATGGGGCCGAGATCCGCAAATTCTATGACCTGTCTCCGGAGGACGATCCCACCGGCATCCCCCGCTCGGACTTCGAGCAGGACGGATACCACTATACCCTGGTGGATCTGCTCAAGCAGGAACTTCCGGAGCATGAGAGCCGCCAGCACACCGAGACGGTGACGCTGGACAGTAAAAACAAGGATATGGCCTCTGTGCTGGCTCTGCTGCCCCAGGAGAAGGCGTTCATCACCGACGACGGCCTTGCCGGGACGCTGACCCTGCGGCTGGATACAGTGCAGGTGGAGGTGGCCGGCTACGGCAGCTCCACCAAGCAGATCTCCGCCACCCGGACCTATCCCAATCTGGCGGGACAGGACACCCAGTACATCCCCAAGACCATCCAGGACGGCGGGCGTACTCTGACCCTCCAGGACGTCAGCTGGCAGACGGACAACACCGGCAGCCTGGACGGCTATGCCCTGGGCGACCGCTACACCGCCGTGGCCACTTACACCGGCAGCGCCACCAGCAGCTACGTCAAAGGCTATACCGTCACCGCCGACTACACTGGTACAGTCAGCAGGATCGCGCTGAACAAGACCCGGTATGTGGCAATTTTCGAGGGGACGCCCCTCCAGCCTGCGGAGCCTGTGGACGACGGTCTGGAGGCAACCGATCCGGCCCCCGCCGCCAGCTTCAACTGGCCGCTTCTGCTGGCACCTCTGGGCCTCATCGCCGCGGCTGGCGGCGGCATCGGGATCGCCCTGTTCCTCAAGCGGCGCAGTGAGCTGGCCGAGGGCGGAGATGAGGATGCGTAATTCCAAACCTGTAATCAGAAAGGACTGGTGAATGTGATGAAGAAGAAACTGACCATGCTCCTCCTGGCTCTGTGCATGACGGCCTCCATGATGGCGACCGCCTATGCCGCGGAGCCTCTGGAGTACACTATCGACGGAGCTGGCAACCCGGAGTACGGCAAGTCCACGTCCATTGAGGTGGTGCATACCCCTGGCGGCGGGGCCATGAAAAACGAGGACGTGAGCAAGAACGCCGCTCTCGCTCCCCCCGCCTTCGGCAGCTACAGCGCCGACACCCTGCACACCGGCACGCCCCTCACTCCCAATCTGGCTCCCGGCTATCAGCCCACCTCCGGAGCCATCATCAACGGCAGCACCGGTGTCATTCAGCCTCCCGCCATGGGCGGCAGTTTGGAAACGGATTCCGGCATCGGCTCCGTCTATGTCCCCGGCTCGTCCTCGGTGACAGTGACCAACCCCGGCAGTGCTTCAGGCGGCTATACGGCGGTGACAGATGACCTCTACTACAGCAACGGCAGTCTGGGAACACTGAAGATCCCCGCCATCGGTCTGAGCGTCAAGATCTACCAGGGTACGGACAGCGCCGCGCTGAAGAAGGGCGCGGGTCATTTTGAGGACACCTCCATCTGGGATGGAAATGTGGCGCTGGCTGCCCACAATCGGGGCGTGAACAACCACTTCGGGGAGATCCACACGCTGGAGGTGGGCGATACCATCACCCTGACCACACGGCTGGGGACCCGAACCTATGAGGTGACCAGTGTCTCCAAGGTGAGTGAGACAGACCGCAGCGCCCTCGCCGCCTCCACCACCAACATGATCACGCTTTATACCTGTGTCCGTGACCAGCGGGATCAGCGGTGGTGCGTCCAGGGGGTGGAAATTAGCTAATATGCTTCGTTTTCGCCCGCTCGTTTCTCCGTTTTAGATTGCATTTTCTTCTCGACTTTTGACCTCTGTTCCGATATTGTATTGCTTGCAAAAGCACCACAAAATACGGAATACAGGAGGAAAAAAGTATGACCAGCATGAAAAAGCGCATTGCCGCCGCATTGACGGCAGCCACCCTCACCATTGGGCTCACCGTCCCCGCCGCGGCAGCGGAAGCGCCCAACGAACCCATCCGGGTGAGCAGCTACAAGGGCAATACCCTGGAGACGGGAGAGCGAAGCGGCCTGATCATCGGCCCCAGCGGCATGGACTACACCGTCACCTCCAGCGACCCGGACACGGTAGCGGTGGAGCAGGTGCTGACCTTCTGGGTGGCTGTCGCAAAGGGGGCGGGGACCGCGGAGATCACCGCATCCAACAGCGCCGGGGAATGCGGGAGCATGACGCTGACGGTCGGCTCCGCCGCCCCCGCCGCGCCGAAAGCTCCCGCCAGCATGGACAGCGCCAGCCTGACGGACAACCTGGAGATCCGGCAGGAGATGATCCGGCTGATCAACCAGACCCGCAAGGCCAACGGCGTGTCGGAGCTGCCGGTCAGCGAGGCCCTGATGACCGCCGCCCAAGCCTGCTCCGACCGGCGCTACACCTGGCATCACGCCGCAGAGGAGGGCCAAGCCGCCGCTGACGCCGGCTACCCCTACGGTTTCGGTGACAACCTCACCGTGTTCACCGGCACAGACGACGCCGCCCGGCGCGCCGTCGACAACTGGATCAACTCTCCCGGTCACTTCGAGACCATGATCGACTCAAGATGCGACTGCATCGGCGTGGGTGTGACCCAGTACGACGGCATCACCTACTGCTACATGTTCGTCGGAATCCCAAACAGCGTCAATTTTTATGCGTAAGCGAAAATAAAACCAAAACGGCCTTCCAGCGCAAGCTGGAGGGCCGTTTTCTGTCAAAAAGGAGGCTGACAAGCTATGAAAAAGTTCCATTTTCCCCGAATCCGCCTGATCGCGGCTCTGCTGGCCCTGGTCTGCGTGCTGGGCCTGCTCCCCGGCACAGCCCTCGCCGCCACGCCGGACACGATCAAGATGGACGACTGCACCCACAATGGGGTCAAGTATGAGTCCCCGGCTCTGGGTACCTGCCATCTGCACCAGAT
>NZ_CALPCP010000085.1 GCF_943192995.1 Flintibacter muris | reverse complement strand
GCAGACCATCTGGTGACGGCATGGTACGCAAGCGTGACGACGGACGCTGGGAGGGCCGTATCGTGGTGGGCCACAAGAAAAACGGCGACTCCATCTTCCGCTACGTCTACGCTCCCACGCAGAAGGAACTGTCCGCAAAGCTCCGTCAGCACATCGACAGCTACCAGGGTGCTGACCTGACAGAGCAGGGCCGGATGACCTTGAGCGAGTGGCTGGACCAGTGGCTGAGGAGCACGGCAGATACACTGCGGCCCAACACGCTGAGGAACTATCGCAGCTACATCGAGAACCACATCAGGCCCGGCCTGGGCGATAAGCAGTTGGCCCGAATCACACCGAAGGATGTGCAGCGGTTCTACGAGAAGCTGAGTGATTGTCTGGCCAGCAGTACGGTGCGCCGCATCCACACCACGCTCCACGGTACGCTGAAGGCGGCGCAGCAGGCGCACCTGATCGCCAGCAACCCGACCGAGCAGATCACCGCTCCCAGGTTCAGCTATGGAGTAAAGCAGATACTGACGGACGAGCAGCTGGATGTGTTCATGAAGGTCATCGCAGAGGATGAAATCTGGTGTGACTTCTTCTATGCCGAGCTGACCACTGGTCTGCGGCGGGGTGAGATCTGCGGGCTCAAGTGGGAGGACTTCGATGAGGTCAATGGTACACTGAAAGTCAGCCGTACCGTCTACTGGGAAACTGGTGGCGGGCTGACTGCCGGGGATACCAAGACCAGCGCCGGCGTCCGGAAAATCGTGCTGCCAGCCAGCACAGTACAGGTCCTCCGTGAACGAAAAAAGTCCGCACTGACCGAGTGGATATTCCCCAACCCGCTGAAGCCGGAACAGCCCACCAATCCCGGCGCCGCATACCGACAGCTGAAAGCTCTGCTGAAGCAGGCCGGCCTTCCGAACATTCGCTTCCACGACCTGCGTCACACCTTCGCCACTCACGCTCTGGCGTCGGGCGTGGATGTGAAAACCTTGTCAGGCATCCTGGGCCATACCAGAGCAGCATTCACGCTGGACACCTACACCCACACCACCGGCGATATGCAGAAACGCGCATCGGAAGTGGTGGGTGATTTTCTGACAGATATTTTCGGAGAGGAGTTGAGACCGTGGGAAGAAAGCGCAAAAGCGGCGAGGGTACTGTCCGACTGAGAAAGGACGGCCGCTGGGAGGGGCGAGTGGTCGTCGGCTATGATGACAAGGGGCTGCCCAAGACGAAGAATGTCCTTGCCAGGAACAAGGGGGAGTGCGTGGCGAAACTGGAATCGCTGAAAGAGTCCGTGGCTCCCGCAACCGCTGTCAAGGTCAGGGCAGATATGCCCTTCGGCGAGTGGATGACATTCTGGTATGAGACCTGCTGTAAACCCGCCGTCCGGCCAAACACACGGACAGGCTACGAAAATAATATCCGACTGTATATCCGCCCAAGGCTCGGTGACATTCCTCTGAACAAGCTGACCACAAATGATATTCAGCAGTTCATAAACTGGATGAGGCAGGATGGCCCGGGAGTCCAGAGGGGAAGGACTCTCCGCCAATACGATACGGCACTGCTGCGGCCTGTGCCGCAGGGCTCTGGAGAAGGCCGTCACCGAAAAGCTGATCGTGCGCAACCCGGCGGAGGAATGTAAGCTCCCACCGGCCAGACGAATGGAGATGCGGCTGCTCAGTCGGGAGGAGTTGCAAAAGCTGCTCATTCAGGCCAAGGCCGAGGGCTACTACGAAGTGTTCCTGCTGGAGCTGACCACCGGGCTTCGGGTGGGGGAGCTGATGGCACTCCAGTGGGACGACCTGAATTTCAATACCGGGGAACTACGAATCGAGCGGCAGATTTACCAGATCAAAGGTGAACTGCTGATACAGCCGCCGAAGAACAAAGCCTCCATCCGGACGGTGATCCTGCCACCCGCAGTGGTCACCGCACTGAAAAAATATAAGCAGACGGTTTTCTCCCGATGGATGTTCCCCTCCCCGAAGAAAGAAGATGCTCCGATAGCTCCGTCTGTCGCAAGTCATCGTCTGGCTAAGATCCTAAAACACGCCGGATGCAAAAAGGTACGCTTCCACGACCTGCGGCACGTTTTCGCTACCAATGCTCTGGAACATGGGATGGATGTCAAGACCCTGTCTACCGTCATCGGGCACGTCTCCAGTGCCACTACGCTGAATGTCTACGCCCATGTCACAAGCGATATGCAGAGACAAGCCGCCGCCAGGATCGACCGGGGTATCGGCAAGGCGGAAGTGGCGGAGTCCACATCGATAGCAAAATCCATGTCCACGATGACCGATTTTCGGCCTATCAGGGAGCGAAAGCGCCGGTGGGGAACCGGGTCTTTCAGTAAAAATCAAAACGGTCAATGGGTTGGACGCTATACGATCACATGGCCAGATGGAAGGTTGGAAACACGAAAGGTCTATGCCGCTACTGAGGAGGAATGCGAAAGGCTGCTGGCGGCGATGATAGCAGATATGAAATCGGAGGTAGCCGCTGAAAAGGAGCGGCTGACAGCGGAAAATAGAGCAAGTTGAGAACTGCGGCTCACTGGGACACCTCCAGTGGGCCAGTTTTTCTCTGTCTGTGGGCAAATATGTGGTCAGAATGCAAACGCTCATAATGGACAGGCGAAAGGAGTTGCGGAAATGGCAGGTTTTGGGAAGTTATCAAAGGCTTTCGCAGGTATAAATCTGCTTATTTTTGTGGAGTGCTGTTTGCGCTGATACCTGCAAAGAATATAAGGGATACAAACGTAAAAACTGTTAGGTGTCCAAACTTCCATACAGCTCCGCAGAACGTTTGCTTTTATATTGCTTAAATAAGGTTCTTTGATATGTCCGAAACGTCAATTGCTTACTTGTATTGAAATGATAGTATCCCCAATAATAGAATAAATTTGATGTTCTCTGGAGTAAAAAATCACAAATCAAATTTATTGTTCTACTGGACAAATTAGTGGCTGGTGTCTTAATTAACGCTCGAACCTTAGTTTCCATGTTGGTCTTTAGGGTTCCGGAAATATAGGGACAATTAATAAAAATTAGCACATACCAGAATTCCTTCTGTAACAGAATCTCTGTTCCCCCCATCTGCTCTATTTTATTTTTAAGCAGTTTTTCAAGTTTATTGCATATGTAGGTATGATATTCATCAAAATATCTACTGTAGATTAGGTAGTTCGCCCATAAAATCGGATTGTCTTCCACGACAAGCTTATCTTCGATTATACTTTCGGTGCTCTTTACCAGTGATATCTTAAAGTCATAAAAGAAAATAAACCAGTTGCAGAGATCGTTTAAATTCCATTTCTCAAATATAAATGCATATCGCCTAAACAGGTTTGATAATTTCTTATGGTTTAACTCGTTTTCGGTGAAATGAAGTTCGTCATCCATATATACGATCATAGATATTACTTTCTGGGTATGCTCAAAGCAAGGGCAAAACGAATAAATATACATTGTCAAATCCAACAAGACGTATGCGCGGCCACATTTATCGGGTTTAAATAACATATATCCGTCCTTTTTACCGCTGATATTGTTCAAAAGTGTACTAAGCATAAATGAGACTATATACCTCTGCTCTTTAGGATACTCATTTATTAAATAGATAAAGTCATCTTTAATTCGATCCAAAGCTATATATCCATTTTTAAGGAGGTATTTATCTCCTTCCATATCATGCAGTTCATGCTTGCGGTAAAATAAATTTGCAATGCGGTCAGAAAGAGCCCTTGTCTTCCCAAGCCAGGTACTTAATACAACTGGTGTGTCAGATTTGAAATATTTCAAATCATTTAACTGCAACAGATATGTTCGAGCAGCCGTCTCTATTGTTTTAATAATTGTATCTGTATGCTCCTGGCTATTTGAAAAAATATAGATGTCATCTACATATCGAAAGATTCTATAATCTTGTCCGACCAATAATTCACTTTGAGTTAACTGCCTTTTTACCTCCACATCAATATGCTGAAGCAAAATTTCCGCAATCATGCGAGAAAACTCAGGCCCAACTATAAGGCCATTTGAAGAGCGACCATTTATATTCTGCAAAATGCGATCAATTACAATATATGTATTTGTATTTTTTGCAGCTTTGGAGTCAATTGTGTCTTTTTCTATACACCATTTGTAAGTATGCGTATAAATGCTATCGAAACATGATTTGTAGTCAACCTTAGCAAAATTTCGATACTTAAAATTACATTGCCTCCACAGTCGGGAATTTGTGAAAGATGATACGGAATTGAATTTATGAATTTTAAAATATGCCCCTGTTTGTTGTAAAATTCCCCGATCAATCTTTTTTGACAATTTTTCAAAATAATGCGTGATTCGCTTATTCTTTTGTTTATAATACAAATTCGAATTCTTTCTGTGATAACGTATCGAAAAGCAGGAATTTTCTTCTAATATATCAAGTATTTCTTTCTGATAACATTCAATAAAGAAGAATATATTCATTGCAGCCAAAGGCTGCACCAAATTTAGTTCTCTTGTTGCCTGAGTCCCTTTTAGAATTCCAAACTTCAATGGTGTTGTTGCCCAATTCCCCCACTGTTCTGTAAATGGAATATCCGAGTTTTTAGCCTTTAACTGCCGCATTTCATCAATTATTTCATCTAAAATCGATTGTTTAGTAAGAAGAAACTCATAAAACTTCCCAAAAGAGAATAATTCAGATACCTCAACAGGCATTATATCTGTCAGCAGATAATCCAACGGATTTCTTTCAATATTATTTTTTGACTTACCCATTGCAATTCCTCCGAAAACAGAGTACAATAAATGTGTAAGGAGCATACCTTACATACAATTCGCAAGAATTGTACACATAAGCGATGTAGCTATTTTAAGGTTCGTCCAATGGCTGCATAAAGAGCCTATATACATTTTTAGGCTCGGATTAAGAGGTCAAAGGGAAACCGGAGACCTCTTTTTCTTTTTAATGTCCCACTTTGACCTTAATCAGATAATCTCGAACTAAGCCATCATATTCTTTTTTGGCGGTTACATCAATACTAACCTGCTTGCACATCTTTTCTAAGGTCACTCTATCAATTCCAATCAATTCTACAAACAAAAGAGATCTATAGTTTTTCATGTTATTATATAAGGAGTAAATGGATTCATTAGAATTCTTTCCTTTAAGAAAATACGGGATTTTTTTAACCTTATTCGTTGTAAATGCTTTGAAAACTGCTGTCTTTAAAAACTTCTCGGTTTCAGAGGTTAGTTCATCCATATGATATCTTAACTCACAATAGTTTGAGATTAACCCTTTGGTCTTCCAAATTGCACTCTTATATCTGTTAATTCTATATACAGTTCGGTGCGTAAAAGCCTTAATTTGGTGCCGTAGAAGTTCCATATCTTTTTGCGAAGACATTGTATAATCTTTTACAATAGCATTTATTTTTTTGGTATATTTATCAATTTTGCTCTGGGTCATACCATATTGGAAGGTTGTTTCTTCTTTGTCTTTGCCCTTGATTCTGCGTGAGTTAATTGCAAGTACAAATTCATACCCTAAAAAATCGAACTCTTGAGAGGATCCTCCAACAGATAAGTCTCTTCTTGCAATATATTTAGGGAACCGCTGATTAAAGGCCCGTCAAACGCAATATGCAATCGAAATTGGGGGTAAAAATCCAAGTATAGGCC
>NZ_CALPCP010000084.1 GCF_943192995.1 Flintibacter muris | reverse complement strand
TTTGTGTAGGCACTACCTATCTTCCCGGTCCGTCTCCAGACAAGTATTTTCGGCAGAAACGAGCTTAACTTCCGTGTTCGGAATGGGAACGGGTGGACCCTCGCCCTAATCAGCACCTACTATTTTAATCACCGAAGTGACTAAAACCGATATAAAGTTTTGAATGGTGACCCGTACGGGAATCGAACCCATGTTTGCGGCGTGAGAGGCCGCCGTCTTAACCGCTTGACCAACGGGCCATTGGTGCGCCTTCAGGGATTCGAACCCGGGACCCACTGATTAAGAGTCAGTTGCTCTACCAACTGAGCTAAAGGCGCTTGTCGTCGAAGCTAACTTCGTATCATTCGTTTCAGCCTTTCAGCTAAAACTCACTTACTCTGTCGCTTCTCCTCTTCAAACCGAATCCACCTCGTTGGACTTCGATTTGATTTCAAGAGCGCTACTGTCTGCACCCTGAAAACCGAACAGTGAAACAACTTTCCTTCGCTTACAAGCGCCTGCATTCTTCATGCTCATAACCAATCGTAGGTCAAGCCCTCGGCTTATTAGTATCGGTCAGCTGCACACGTTGCCGTGCTTCCACCTCCGACCTATCAACGACATAGTCTACGTCGAGCCTTACTCCATATGGATGAGAGATCTTATCTTAGGGGGAGTTTCACGCTTAGATGCTTTCAGCGTTTATCTCGTCCAGACGTAGCTACCCAGCTGTGCCCTTGGCAGGACAACTGATGCACCAGAGGTCTGTCCATCCCGGTCCTCTCGTACTAAGGACAGCTCCCTTCAAATCTCTTACGCCCGCAACAGATAGGGACCGAACTGTCTCACGACGTTCTGAACCCAGCTCGCGTGCCACTTTAATCGGCGAACAGCCGAACCCTTGGGACCGAATTCAGCCCCAGGATGTGACGAGCCGACATCGAGGTGCCAAACCTCCCCGTCGCTGTGGACGCTTGGGGGAGATCAGCCTGTTATCCCCAGGGTAGCTTTTATCCGTTGAGCGACGGCACTTCCACTTGCATACCGCCGGATCACTAACTCCAACTTTCGTTACTGCTCCACCCGTCGGTGTCGCAGTTAGGCTCGTTTTTGCGTTTACACTCACTGCACGATTTCCGTCCGTGCTGAACGAACCTTTGAGCGCCTCCGTTACCTTTTAGGAGGCGACCGCCCCAGTCAAACTGCCCACCTAACAGTGTCCCCCGACCGGATTCACGGTCGCAGGTTAGAAAACCAGCAAATGAAGGGTGGTATCCCAAGGTTGGCTCCACCTGAGCTAACGCCCTGGCTTCCAAGCCTCCCACCTATCCTGTACATCATTTACCAATCCTCAGTATTAAGCTGCAGTAAAGCTCCATGGGGTCTTTCCGTCTAGTTGCGGGTAACCGGCATCTTCACCGGTACTACAATTTCGCCGGGTGGGCTGTTGAGACAGCGCCCAAATCGTTACGCCATTCGTGCGGGTCAGAACTTACCTGACAAGGAATTTCGCTACCTTAGGACCGTTATAGTTACGGCCGCCGTTTACTGGGGCTTCAATTCAGACCTTCGCTTGCGCTAAGCCCTCCTCTTAACCTTCCAGCACCGGGCAGGCGTCAGCCCATATACGTCATCTTTCGATTTAGCATAGACCTGTGTTTTTGGTAAACAGTCGCTTGGGCCTATTCTCTGCGGCCCCCATTACAGGGGCTCCCCTTATCCCGAAGTTACGGGGTAATTTTGCCGAGTTCCTTAACAACCCTTCTCCCGTTGGCCTTAGGATCCTCTCCTCATCTACCTGTGTCGGTTTGCGGTACGGGCACCTTAGCATTCCCCAGAACTTTTCTCGCCTCGTCATTCTCCGGCTTCCCTACTTGATTTCGGTCCCTTACGCCCGGGTCAACCAACGCCCGGGTCCGGATAGCTCCAAGTGTCCTTCTGGTTTAAGTTTCGGTGGCTACGGAATTTCAACCGTATGTGCATCGACTACGCCTTTCGGCCTCGCCTTAGCTCCCGGCTTACCTTGGGCGGACGAACCTTCCCCAAGAAACCTTAGATTTTCGGCCATTATGATTCCCACATAATTCTCGCTACTCATTCCGGCATTCTCACTCGAATACAGTCCACCGCTGCTTCCGCTGCGACTTCACCCCGTATTCGACGCTCCCCTACCACGCATTGCTGCATCCCAAGCTTCGGTTATATGCTTAGCCCCGTTACATTTTCCGCGCAGAGTCACTCGACCAGTGAGCTATTACGCACTCTTTTAATGAGTGGCTGCTTCTAAGCCAACATCCTGGTTGTTTTCGCAACTCCACATCGTTTTCCACTTAGCATATATTAGGGACCTTAGCTGTGGGTCTGGGCTGTTTCCCTTTTGACCACGAGACTTATCTCACGTAGTCTGACTGCTGATTAACAATTATCCGGCATTCAGAGTTTGATAGGGTTCAGTAACTTTATCAGCCCCTAGCCCATTCAGTGCTTTACCTCCGGTAATCTATAAATCAACGCTAGCCCTAAAGCTATTTCGGGGAGAACCAGCTATCTCCAAGTTCGATTAGAATTTCTCCGCTATCCACAGGTCATCCGCCACCATTGCAACGGGGGTCGGTTCGGTCCTCCATGGAGTTTTACCTCCACTTCAACCTGCCCATGGATAGGTCACCTGGTTTCGGGTCTATTGCACACGACTATTTCGCCCTATTCAGACTCGCTCTCGCTTCGCCTTCAGTGCTGAACACCTTAAGCTTGCCACGTACAATAACTCGCCGGACCGTTCTACAAAAAGTACCTCATCACACTTTAACGTGCTCTGAGTGCTTGTAAGCACAAGGTTTCAGGTTCTGTTTCACTCCCCTCCCGGGGTCCTTTTCACCTTTCCCTCACGGTACTGCTCCTCTATCGGTCATCAAGTAGTATTTAGGGTTGGAGGGTGGTCCCCCCAGTTTCCCACAGGGTTTCACGTGTCCTGCGGTACTCTGGATCCTGACTGGAACAAATCAGTTTTCGCTTACGGGGCTCTCACCCGCTATGGCCGGCCTTCCCATACCGTTCAGCTAACCTATTGCTCCGTTGTGTCAGTCCACAACCCCGGAGGATAAATCCTCCGGTTTGCCCTCTTCCGCGTTCGCTCGCCACTACTAGCGGAATCTCTGTTGATTTCTCTTCCTCGCCCTACTTAGATGTTTCAGTTCAGGCGGTTCCCCACCTACGCCTATTTGATTCAACGCAGGCTGACAGAGTATTGCTCTGCCGGGTTTCCCCATTCGGAAATCCGTGGATAATATCGCTTATGTGCAGCTCCCCACGGCTTATCGCAGCTTGTCACGTCCTTCTTCGGCTCTTGATGCCAAGGCATTCCCCTTGCGCTCTTTATAGCTTGACCTATTACCTCTTTTCAGAGATATTGGTTCTCACAAGAATTATGCAGGCCTCAGATTTGGTTCATTGTAGTATTTGTGTTACCCTTTTTATAGTTCCACAATTAAAACTTTGTTACCTCTCTGTTGCTTGCTCGCAATTTCTTGCTTGCTTCACTGTTCAGTTTTCAAGGTGCAGGCTCCAACCTTCTTCAAGGTCAGATCGAAATGCTCACCCTATTGGACGAACACTTCGATCCAATCTCAATGGTGGAGGTTATCGGATTCGAACCGGTGACCCCCTGCTTGCAAAGCAGGTGCTCTACCAGCTGAGCTAAACCCCCATACCGTTAAGCTGGTGGTGGGCCCAAGTGGACTCGAACCACCGACCTCACGATTATCAGTCGTGCGCTCTAGCCAGCTGAGCTATGGGCCCGTCGGACACCGCTCCTTCATGCGGCGTGCGCCCTCTAAATTAAACAACGTGACTTCCACTCTACATCCGAAGTCTGACCTAGGAACATTACAGCCACCTGTTCAGTGACTGAGGTCTCCTTAGAAAGGAGGTGATCCAGCCGCACCTTCCGATACGGCTACCTTGTTACGACTTCACCCCAATTATCGAACCCACCTTCGGCCGCGCCCCCCTTGCGGTTAGGCTACGGACTTCGGGTGTTCCCGACTCTCATGGTGTGACGGGCGGTGTGTACAAGGCCCGGGAACGTATTCACCGCGGCATGCTGATCCGCGATTACTAGCGATTCCAACTTCACGCAGGCGGGTTGCAGCCTGCGATCCGAACTGGGATGGCTTTTAGGGATTTGCTCCTCCTCGCGGGATTGCTTCCCTCTGTTAACCACCATTGTAGTACGTGTGTGGCCCAGGACATAAGGGGCATGATGATTTGACGTCGTCCCCACCTTCCTCCGTTTTGTCAACGGCAGTCTCGCTAGAGTGCTCTTGCGTAGCAACTAACAATAAGGGTTGCGCTCGTTGCGGGACTTAACCCAACATCTCACGACACGAGCTGACGACAACCATGCACCACCTGTCACCGGTGTCTCCGAAGAGAAAAAGCATATCTCTATGCCGGTCACCGGGATGTCAAGCCCTGGTAAGGTTCTTCGCGTTGCTTCGAATTAAACCACATACTCCACCGCTTGTGCGGGCCCCCGTCAATTCCTTTGAGTTTCAACCTTGCGATCGTACTCCCCAGGTGGGATACTTATTGTGTTAACTGCGGCACGGAGGGGGTCAGTCCCCCCACACCTAGTATCCATCGTTTACAGCGTGGACTACCAGGGTATCTAATCCTGTTTGCTCCCCACGCTTTCGCGCCTCAGCGTCAGTTGCTGTCCAGCAGACCGCCTTCGCCACTGGTGTTCCTCCTAATATCTACGCATTTCACCGCTACACTAGGAATTCCGTCTGCCTCTCCAGTACTCAAGAACTACAGTTTCAAATGCAGGCCACAGGTTGAGCCCATGGTTTTCACATCTGACTTGCAGTCCCGCCTACACGCCCTTTACACCCAGTAAATCCGGATAACGCTTGCCACCTACGTATTACCGCGGCTGCTGGCACGTAGTTAGCCGTGGCTTATTCCTCAGGTACCGTCACTTGCTTCGTCCCTGAGAAAAGAAGTTTACAACCCGAAAGCCTTCTTCCTTCACGCGGCGTTGCTGGGTCAGGCTTGCGCCCATTGCCCAATATTCCCCACTGCTGCCTCCCGTAGGAGTCTGGGCCGTGTCTCAGTCCCAATGTGGCCGGCCAACCTCTCAGTCCGGCTACTGATCGTCGCCTTGGTGGGCCGTTACCCCGCCAACCAGCTAATCAGACGCGAGTCCATCTCAGAGCGATAAATCTTTGACGTCCAGTGCCATGCGACACAGACGTATTATGCGGTATTAGCAGATGTTTCCATCTGTTATTCCCCACTCCAAGGCAGGTTACTCACGCGTTACTCACCCGTCCGCCACTAAGTAGTCCCTTCAGTTGTCCGAAAACTCCTTCAGGGGTACTCCGTTCGACTTGCATGTGTTAAGCACGCCGCCAGCGTTCATCCTGAGCCAGGATCAAACTCTCAATAAAATGGTATCTATACGAGCTCTTCAGCCCGAATAAATCGATCTTATTGAAACTAAAACCTTAGCTTCAAAGAAATTAATTGACGTTGTCCAAACAAGCTTCTTTCAAAGCTCACTTAACAACCAATCCTTCTGGTGCTTCGTGTTTGTCACGTTGTTTAATTTACAAGGTGCACACCGCTCATCAGCGGCGGGGATTATCTTACCACATCAGTTTCGCTTTGTCAAGCACTTCTTTAGATTTTTTTGAATCTTTTT
>NZ_CALPCP010000083.1 GCF_943192995.1 Flintibacter muris | reverse complement strand
GCTCATGTACGGTAAAGAAGCAAGCAACCGAAAACAAGAGATAGACCGCCAGCACCACACTATTCCGAACCAAAGAAACCAAAGACCAAAAGACAAGCACCGTGGAAATGTGTATAACTTGCTATTCCGTCATGGAAAAGTCCGTTCACAGAACATGGAAAAGCTAAAGGGCAGCTTTCCCACATTCTGCAAACAGACTTTCCCACAATTCCATAAGATAGCAAGTTATGCACATTACGCACAGTGCCGACTACAGCTGAATCCCTCTCATTCATACCATTTTACATGAAAACTTATGATAATGAAGCCATTATTAAAAAAATGGTTGCCAAACAGGAAAATATGCTTGTTCCGTCCGAATTAGTTCCACACTGCCCGGTTTGCGGTGCGCCTATGTCAATGAATCTACGTGCGGACAATACCTTTGTTGAGGATGATGGCTGGCATATAGCGGCAGAGAGGTATCAAACCTTTATACGCCGCCATAGGGATTTGAATATTGTATATTTGGAACTGGGCGTTGGTGGCAACACGCCGGGAATTATTAAGTATCCGTTTTGGCAAATGACCTACAATAATCCAAATGCTGCTTATATATGTATCAATTTATTAGAAGCCTATATTCCGGCAGAAATCAGGGAACAGTCTATCAGCATTACCGGGGATATAGGGGAAACACTGAACCACATCTTACCTAAAGGTAAGTATCGCACAATAAAGTGAGTACTTTACATCCATTCTCGGCGGAATTACAATAATTTTAGCAAGGCAAAAATTGCATGGAAACACTTATTTTTAGAGGAGGATATTGGTATGGATTTTAAATGGCTTAATGAGGGGCAGATTAAAAAAGAAAATAACAAAATAGAAATGGTTGCCCCGCCGCAAAGTGATTTTTTCTTTAACAACGGTTCGGTTGGCACGGAGGGAATCACACCGGAATCTTTATGCAATGCCCCGTTTTACCACACAGAAATAGCAGGTGATTTTGTAATGCGTGTAAAAGTATCCCATGATTTCAAGGACACTTACGATTCTGCTTCCATTATGGTAATGTGTGATATGCAGAACTGGGCAAAATCGTGTTTTGAAATGACAGATTTTGGAACACATGCTGTTGTCAGTGTAATTGCAAGGAACGGGGAATGTGATGACGCAAATGGGTGTAACATTGACGGTAGTGAAGTATGGCTCCAAGTATGCAGATGTGGCAACTCTTTTGCGTTCCATTATTCTGTTGACGGCAAAAAATTTTATATGACGAGGTTTTTTAATCTTCCTGTTGCTGAAACTGTAAAGGTAGGTCTGCTTCCACAAGCTCCTGTTGGAAATGGAGGAACAAGGGTTTATACAGACCTTACCTTTGAACACAAAACAGTAAAGAATATTCGTATGGGCGAGTAAGGGCAAATATATTGTTCCAGTAGACGGAGAAACAGACTGAAATCTTTAACGGTTTCAGTCTATTCTTTTATAGTGCGTTTTCCTCTCCCCAGTCACATATCGCATTTAATATGGGTATCAATGATTTCCCACGTTCAGTTAAACTGTATTCCACTTTAGGCGGTATTTGGGGATATTCTTCTCTATGCACTAATTTGTCCGCTTCAAGCTCTTTTAACGTAGCGCTTAATGTTTTATAGGAAATTTTTTCAATATACTTTTTCATTTCGTTAAAGCGGACAACATCAAATTCTGCCAAAACATATAATATCGTCATTTTATATTTTCCGCTAATCAATGATAAAGTATAGCTGAATCCAGTACTCTTAAAGCATTCATTTGAAATAAGGCGTTCACTCATTTTTACACTTTCCTTTCTGATAGTCTATAACCTTTATGTTAGTATCGCACTTAAATGTGCGTACTTGCTTTTGGTTGTATTCTTGCTATGATAATAATATCTTGTCCGGGAAAAGTCAATCCCGCAATAAAAGGAGGATATTTTTATGAACAAAAAAATAGTAGTAATCACAGGCAGTCCCCGTAAAAAAGGAAACAGTTTTGCCATGACAGAGGCTTTTATCAAGGCGGCAGAAAAAAAGGGACATACAATAACCCGATTTGATGTTACTACAATGAATGTGGGAGGATGTCGTGCCTGCGAAACCTGTTTTAAGACAGGAAGAGCTTGTTCCTTTAATGACGACTTTAATACCATAGCTCCGGCTATTCAGGAAGCAGACGCAATCGTGTTTTCCTTGCCGGTTTACTGGTACTCCATTCCGTCACAGATTAAAGCAGTAATTGACAAGCTGTTTTCATTCTACAATGCAAAGGTTGATATTTCGGGTAAAGAATGTGCGCTGATTTCCTGTTGTGAGGAAAATGATGAATCTGTCTTTGACGGTGTTCGTGTTCCGATAGAGCGTTCTGCTGCATTGTTAAACTGGAAAATGGTAGGAACAGTATTAGTTCCCGCAGTTGTCAATGTTGGAGATATTGATAAAACAAATGGTTGTAAACAGGCAGAAGATTTGGCTGATAAATTCTAAGATAAATATAATGCGGTGGGTGGCGGCTTAAAATGCTGTCACCCTCTGAATTATAAAAATGCAGCCGTAAACCATCATTTAAGATTCCAGTTGACAAGACCATCAAAAACGGTTTAAGAAGTACAAACGCCAAAAAGCGATGACGGCTACCGCTATTTCAGTAATCTTTCAATTAGTAAAGAAAGGATTTCAAATATCCGGGAGGAAGAACAAAATTATGGCTAAAGTAACAGATATGACAAAGGGGAAGCCGGCGGTTTTACTGCTTTCCTTTGCTTTCCCTCTTATTTTAGGAAATTTAGGGCAACAATTATATATGATTGTTGACGCTATTATTGTAGGACGTGGCGTTGGGGTAAAGGCTCTTGCCGCCGTAGGTGCAACTGATTGGACTTACTGGTTAATCTTGTGGGTTATCCAAGCATTGACACAGGGCTTTGCCACTCGTATTTCACATCACTTCGGGGAAAAAAATATAGCAAAGTTAAGAAAATCAATTACTATGTCCGTTTTCCTATGTGTGGGAATCGGAATCCTGTTGACAGTGCTTGCTTTGCTTTTAGTTATTCCAATGCTCCACGTTTTAAAAACACCTACTGATATATTTGACGGGGCAAGCTCTTATTTATTCACAATGTTTGCGGGTACATTGATTGTCATGGCGTACAATATGGCATCTGCCATACTCCGGGCTTTTGGGGATGGAAAAACGCCGCTTATCGCTATGGGGATAGCCGCAAGCGCAAATATAGTCCTTGATTTATTATTTGTATTAGTATTCGGTTTGGGAATTGTCGGTGCTGCCATAGCCACATTGATTGCACAGCTTATATCGTTTTTATATTGCCTTACCATAATAAGAAAAATTGATTTTATAAAGACACAGCGCAATGATTGGCAATGGGATAGCCGTATTGTATATGAGTTATGTGCAATGGGATTGCCATTGGCTTTACAGCATGTTTTGATTGCCATAGGCGGGATGATACTGCAATCAACAATAAACAGCCAAGGGTTTGTGTTTGTCGCTGGGTTTACTGCCACAAACAAAATATATGGGTTGCTGGAAAGTTCAGCATTTGCCCTTAATTATGCAACAACTACTTATATATCACAGAATTATGGAGCCAGATTGTATGATAGAATCCATAAAGGAATGAAAAGTGCTACGCTCATTGGCGTTATAATGTCTTTTTGTATTGCCACTTTAATGATAGTGTTTGGCAGAAATATTTTGCAGTTATTTATTGATTCTTCAGACAGTAATGCTACAGATGTTCTTGCAATCGCATACCGTTATTTAGCTACCATGAGCACGCTGTTATTCTCATTGTATTTGCTGCATATTTACAGAAGTGCATTACAAGGTTTAGGAAATGCGTTTTGCCCTATGTTCTCTGGTATTATCGAGTTTGTTATGCGTGTAGTAGCAGCGTTGATATTTACAAATATATGGGGCAGTGCTGTCATATTTTTTGCAGAAATTCTCGCATGGGTAGGAGCGGCGGTTTTTGTTATCGCAGCATATCTTGTAAAAGCAAAAAATATACCACGTTCACAAGATACAAAAGGTTTTTCAACGAAAACAATCTATGTCGAGTGTAACAGATAAGTGAGTTTTTTCAGCATAAATGCAACAGTTAATCAAACACTGCCCCATGTGGGAGAAAGGGGGAATCATCTATGCCTTGCACAGAAGCATACAGAGAACATATCATGTATACGTTCAATGGCTATTGCAAGACCGTCATACGATATGCGGCTATCAACGCATGGCGTGACAGGGACAGACGGCGGCAAAAAGAAATATCCCTTGAATACCTCACAGAAGAAAAGTTTTACCCTTTAGGCACAACAGACGAATATTTTGAAACACCTTATGAAGAACACCCCATTACTATATGCGGTCAGACAGTTATCCTCACTAATGGGGAGCTTGCCGCCGCCCTGTTATCCCTGCCGGAGAAGAACCGAGAAATCATTTTCCTTTACTTTTTCGGGCATTACACACAGCAGGAAATCGGGGAAATGTACGGACGCTGCCGGAGTACGACCGGGTATCAAATCCGCAGGACTTTACAGCTCCTGCACAAAGAAATGGAGGTGCTTTCACATGGGGAATCCGAACCTTTTACCCTATGAAACGATTGTCCGGGCGACCAGCGGAGAGCCGGAAGCCGTGGATGAGGTTTTACGGCATTACAGCAAGCGTATCCGAATTGCCGCCATTGAAAACGGGCATATCGACAGGGATACCGAGGACAGTATAAAATCCCGGCTTGTTGCCGCATTGTTCAAGTTCCGTTTTGATGAACAGCCATATAGCAAAACAGAATAACTGCCACTACATAGAACGGCACACCAAGACAGGAAATCAAGAAAAGGTTTCCTGTTTTTTTGCGCCCATTTTTGGCATTTTCAAAAATCGCCAGTATTATGCCGTGCAAAGGGGAAATAGAAAGAAATCCCCTCTCTCGTTTGGCAAATCCGCAGGCTGTCCGTGGAGGGCGGGCGAGAAGAAATTTTCACAAATTCCCGCCTATTCGGGCTTGCGTGGTGTTGTAAGGAATGAGGGGGAATTTCTGCAAATCAACGTCCATTTTCCTTTTTGCTGGTTTGTAGGTATTAGAGGGAGAAATATCGCCGCTGCTTTGGCAAAATCCCCGCTTGCGGTACTAAAGGTATTGAGGGAAGCACACACAGAGAAAATCACCACTTTTTAAGAGCAAGATTCTACCACAGTACCAAATTTCGCCTATCGGCTCATTTTGTCCTATGGGAATCTTGTTGGGGTTGCCACCCCAAGCCCGCCTTTTTGCGGCTTACGCCGCTTATGATTACCGCCGCTTTTGCGGCAAGTGAAAGGAGGTTCACAGCCATGAAAAGATACAACACGCCCCACCGCCACCGGGTAATCAAAACACGCTTGACCGAGGAAGAATATGCAGAGTTTTCCGAGCGTGTCACCCTCTGCAAAATGAGCCAAGCCGAGTTTATCCGGCAAGCCCTCATTAAGTCAAGCATATCCTTGAAAACCGGGAATACACGGGCTGCCTTGTGAACTTCAAGACCGAGAAGCCCTCCTACAAGGTAAAGCACAGCGTAGAGAACCCCGTGGAGAAACAGGCGGTATTTGAGAACCACCACGAAGCAATCATTGACCGGGAAACATGGGAGCGTGTGCAGGAGCTACGCAAGCAGCGCAAACGCCCTAACCGCTATGATGAAGTGGGCTTGTTCTCCGGCATACTCTTTTGTGCCGATTGCGGCAGTGTCATGTACCAGCAGAGATACCAGACGGACAAGCGGCGGCAGGACTGCTACATATGCGGCAGCTACAAGAAGCGCACCCGTGACTGTACGGCGCACTTTATCCGCACCGACCTGTTGACCGAGGGAGTGACCGAAAATTTACGGAAAGTCACCAGCTACGCCGCCAAGCATGAAGCCCGGTTTATGAAGCTGTTGACCGAGCAGACCGAGGACGGGAGCAAACGCCGGAACGCCGCAAGGAAGAAAGAACTAGAAGCGGCAGAAAAACGGATTGCGGAACTCTCTGCTATCTTCAAGCGGCTGTATGAGGACAGCGTGACCGGGCGCATATCGGACGAGCGTTTCACGGAGCTTTCGGCAGACTACGAAGCCGAGCAAAAGG
>NZ_CALPCP010000082.1 GCF_943192995.1 Flintibacter muris | reverse complement strand
CAGCCTTGCGGGAAGTCTGAAGAAACAGTGGTATCCGGCGCAGCCGGGGATGGAAATGAGCAAATACGATTTCTGGAATCTGATTGCCGGGGCGAAAGAGGAGTGCGGCCAGGACATGGACGCGTCCCTCCATTGGCTGTACGAACAGCTCGCCGCCCGCGGTCCGCAGCAGGCCCAGAATTTCCACGACATTCTGTATGGATACCAGAAGCTATCCTATCAATACGGCCTGTGGACCGCCGCCTCGCTGATGTGTGAAAATGTCTGCGACCACAATGACTTCTCCTACTTTAGAGGATGGCTCATCACCCAGGGCAGGGAGGTCTATCTGGCGGCGCTGGCAGACCCGGACTCTCTGACAGATGTGGAAGCCTATGGCAAGGTATGCGGAACGGAAGGGCGTGGACCTGGGGAAGATTATCGTAGAGGGAAAATCCACTTCGACAGAGGAAAATTTGCTGTTTTCCAGAGAACTTATGGATCGGGACCGTCCCAGGGTCATTGTTGTGACGACAGCCTATCATGTATTCCGGGCTCTGCTCCTGGCAAAGCAGCAGGGGTTGAAATGTATCGGTTTCGGAGCTAAGACAAAATGGTACTTCACACTGAACGCATTGATTCGGGAGTTTGTTGGGTACTTGAGCCTGACCTGGAAACATCACGTTGTTGTGGCTGCTTTGATTTTCATTATATCTGCATTTGCCATGTAAAGGCACAGTTTCTTGATTTTATGAGGTGCAATCTGTTTGTGGGACGTGAAATCGGCATCACTACTAATCAGCGTCCAAGCAAATAGAAAAACAGAAACTGCTGCACGACAGCGTAAGAAAAAAGCTGCCGTTCTTTTGCTCCAAAGGAAAGATGCGATCAAACTGCAATATTCTGATCTCCACTTGGAGCAAAAAATAATCGGTTTGATAATTTGAAAAAATCAGCCCAGCGGCGGTTTCGCTGCTGAGCTGACAGATTTACATGAATTTATTATTTTGCTGGGGCTGTGTAGTGTGCCTGCACCTCTGCCGGAAGCTCGTCATACTGTACCTCGCTCCAATCCAGGACGCCGCGGACCGGCATGACGGTCAGACGGATAAAGGCCCCTTCCCGCAGTTCTCTGGAAGTTCCAAAGGTGATCTCTTTCTCGGCACCCTTTTCATCATAGGCCGTCAGCGTGTAGGAGTAGGGCAGGTTTCCTTTCAGGCTGATTACGCCTCCCTTGACATCAACCTGTTCCACCTTGCTGTTGTCGATCTGGGCGTAATACTCGGTGCTGCCGGAGCCGGAGAGGAACCATGTGCAAAAGCCGATCAGACCAATGAGCAGGACAGCGGCGGCACCCATTACGATTTTCACTTTTTTCTTCATATTGTTTGACACCCCTTACCAACCTTTTTTGTGATGACCCGCTTGGGCTTTTTTGCTGTCTTTGGAGCCGCGCCTTTTTTTGCTGTTGCCACAAAAGCGGCGGCAATCAGCAGAGCGGCCAGCAAACTGAGCATACAAAGCAGCGGATCCCAATGGACGGCCGCATCATAGCTGCGGTATCCGATCAGCCCCATGCTTGCGGTCACGGGATACAAATTTGCCAAATTCATGTTCCCCGCCGCGAACATGCCGCCGTAGCCGTAGACAAAGGCTGCCACCGCTCCAACTAAGTGACCGTTTGGAATGCGGGCGGCGATGGCGATGATTGGCAGAACCGCGATATAGAGGAACAGGCAGTTGAATATGATCTGCAACCCGGCCTGCATGACTGCCGGAAAATCGCCACCGGGGAAGCCCAAAAGGGAGGATGCCGTCACAGTGAACACAGTGCTGATGATCCCCAGGAACAGGGAGAGCAGCCCGCAGACAGCCAGCTTGCCTGCCAGCAGAGCGGGAAAGGACAGGGGGACCGTCAGAATGTTTTTCAGCGTGTCGTCCGTTCCCTCCCGGCTGATGATATATCCGGTAATCAAAGCGATGCACATGGGGAAAATCGTTGTGATGTTGTTCTTCAGGACCTGCTCCACGAAATGGGAGAAGGTCCATACGCTTCCATCCTGGGCGGTGGTGGAGAAAACCGTAAGCAGGACGGACAGCAGCATCAGGAAAACCCCTGCCCAGACCATGTGATACCGTTTCAGTTTCCAAACTTCAGTTTTCAGCAGTACCAGCATCTCAATCTCCCCCTCTCCTTTTATACAGCCGGTCAATCACCAGAATGGACAGGACCACCATCGCGCCCAAAATCAAAACGGTCTGCATTGTTGAGGGGACCAGGTACTCCAGTTCCCCCAAGCTGCCCTTGACGCCATGCCGAACCATATCCCCCGCGCACCAGAGGTTTGTAAGGGGAATCGGCATCAGCCAGCACAAAAACTTCGGCAGGACGCCGAAGCTACTTTCGGCGGTCAGGCTTAACACGCTGTAAAAAATGCACAGCAGGACGGAGAAGATATAGGTCTTGCTGAAAAAGACCACCAGCACTACCAACGGCAGGGTGCCTGCTGTGATGAAGATCCCCATCTCCACCGCCAACCACAGCTTGTAGCCCAGCCCGCCGACCTCAGCAATCAGGCTCCCGCAGACAATGGTGACGGCGGCTGTGGACAGGCAGAAGATCAGCCCGAACAGGAACAGAACGATAATTTTAGCGAAAATCATCTGGGTGCTGGTCACCGGGATGGTCCGCAGGTTTTTGAAGGTGTCGTTGTCCCGTTCCATAAAGAACAGCATGGCGGCGATGACGCCGATGATACAGGGCAGAAGCAGCTCCACCCCATAGCCCAGGACAAACTGATAAAAGTCGTCAAAAAGCTCGGCTTTCGTGTCGTACCGCTCCATCATGCGGGGCGTCAGCATCATCAGCGCCACCGGGGGCGGGAACAGGAACGCGGAGAGAATCACAAAAGGAATAAACTTCTTCCGTTTCAGCTTCGCCAGTTCACAGGAAATCAGTTTAAGCAATCCCCTCACCCCCGGTCACCCGCTTGAAGTAATCCTCCAGGCTTTCCTCCACGGTCGCGGCCTCCGACACCTCCAGACCATACTGCACAAAGGCGGAGACGATCTCTGCCACGGGAACCTTGGCAGAATTCAGCCGCAGATGATGGCCGTCCTGTACGGCAAACTGATTTTCGTGAAACAAACCGTTCAAGACCTCCGCCGCCCGCTCCGTGTCGGAGATGGTGAAGCGGACATACCGTTCGCTCTTGGCCTCCAGGTCCGCAAGGCTCTCCTCCTCCAGCAGCACACCGTGGTCGATGATACCGATGTCATCCGCCAGAAGCGCCACCTCGGAGAGAATGTGACTGGAGATCAGGATGGTCTTGCCCCGCTCGTCGCACAGTGCCCGGATGAAGGAGCGCACCTCGGCGATACCAATGGGGTCCAGGCCATTGATGGGTTCGTCCAAAATCAGCAGTTCCGGGTCGTGCATCACCGCCAGGGCAATGGCCAGGCGTTGCTTCATGCCCAGGGAGCATTGGGAAAAGAGCTTCTTATCCCGGTAGGGCAGGCCCACCAGCTCCAGGGCGCTTTTGATTGCGTTCTGGTTTTTCAGTCCCCGCAGTGCGGCGAAAATACGCAGGTTCTCCGTCCCCGTCAGATTGGGATAGAAGCCGGGGGATTCGATCAGGCTGCCGATGCGGGGCAGCAGCTTCTTCTCGTTACCAAGCAAGGGCTTTCCCCAGATCGTCACTTCCCCGGAGGTGGGCTGGGTCAGGCCCAGCAGCATCTTCATGGTGGTGGTTTTTCCGGCTCCGTTTCGGCCCAGCAGACCATAGATGCGGCCTCTTTGAACATGGATGTTCAGCTCCGCCACGCTCTTTTGCGTTCCGTACTGTTTGGTCAGTTGTTTTGTTTCGATGACGATTTTGCTCATAGCGGTTACCTCCTTTGTAGGGTCAATATACAACACCATCCTTGAGCGATCCTTGAGGGAACCTTGAGATAACCTTGAGATTGCGCTGGCGGCATATACAATTTTTAGTTTCTGCGCTATAATGAGTGCGGACAGGAGGGGCTTATATGCTGGACAGAGAAATCCTTGTTGTAGATGATGAAAAAGATTTGCGGACAATGATCCGCTCCATTTTTGAGAGCACCGGATATACACAGATTACAACAGCGGCCTCCGGGCAAGAGGCGCTGGCGGTGATGGCGAAAAAAATACCCGGCATCATCATTCTGGATGTGATGATGCCGGATATGGACGGGTTTGAACTGCTCCAGGAAATTCGGGCCGTCAGCAAAGTTCCCGTTCTTATGCTCACCGCGAAGGGGGAAACCGAGGACCGCTTTGCCGGGTTCGAGTTGGGGGCGGACGATTATCTGGTCAAGCCTTTTCTCCCGAAGGAATTGCTGCTGCGGGTTCAGGCAATTTTGAAACGGGCCTATCCTGAAAAAGAGCGGGTTGTTACGCTGAACGCTGCCGCGGTGGATTTAGACCGGGCAGAGGTTATCCGAGATGGACTGCGGACGCCCTTGACCGCCAAGGAGTTCAGCATTTTTGAAAAGCTGGCGGAGAATGCGGGCCGGATCGTCACCATTGGCATTCTGTGTCAGACGCTGTGCGGGGACATCTGGCAGGGGTATGAGACAACGCTGATGACCCATATCCGGCATCTGCGGGAGAAAATTGAGAAAAATCCGTCAAAGCCCGTATCGCTCCTGACAGTGAAGGGCTTGGGGTATAAGCTGGTGGTAAAGGAGCCAGAGAAATGAAACCTGTGGAACGCTTCTTTCGGAAATACTTTTTATCCATGGTAGGCATTATCGCGCTGTTCCTGCTGCTCAATGTTGTCCTGCTTTTCTCTGTGTTGATTTGGGCCTGGCAGACCTCGGAGACACCGGAAATCTCTATAAGCAAAATCTGTAACAGCATTACTCTGGATGGAACCGGACATTTGACGGCGGCTGGGGTGCTGGACGAAATTCTGGAAGAACATCACGCCTGGGCGATGATTTTGGACGATACCGGAACGGTCATCTTTCAGAGCAAACTGCCGGAGGAACTGCCCCGGCAGTACACGGCAGCGGATGTGGCAAAATTCAGCCGGTGGTATTTGGGGGATTATCCGGTCTATGTGCAGGAGCATCCCCAGGGGCTGCTGGTAGTAGGCGGTGAAAAGGGCAGTCAGGCGAAGTATTACTTTTCTGTCAGTGAGAGCTATGCGAGAAAACTGCTTGTCGGGCTGGCTGCCGTCTTTCTGACCAATATCATTGTGGTGGTCCTGCTGATCTGGAAGAACACTCGGCACGTTGAAAAGGCAGTCACGCCTATTTTGCGGGGGATTGAAACGGTTTCCTCCGGCCAGCCGGTCAGTCTCCCGGAGAAGGGAGAATTGGCGGAGATCAACCGCCAGCTTAACAAGGCGGGGGCTTTTATTGCCAAAAAGGACAGCGCCCGCGCCGACTGGATCAGCGGTATCTCCCATGACGTGCGAACGCCACTCTCGGTGATTTTGGGTTTTGCTGGACAGATGGAGGATGACCGATCACTCCCGGCGTCCGCCCGTGAGCAGGCGGCCTGCATCCGAAAGCAGGGAGAGCGGCTGCGGAGCCTGATTTCTGATTTGAACCTCACATCAAGACTGGAATATGCCATGCAGCCCCTTCGGATGGAGACGGTCTATTTGGTGGAGCTGGCCCGGCAGGCCGTCTGCGAATTTTTGGACAGCGGCTTGGAGGAACAGTATGAGATAGAGTTCTGTGCCGACCAGGAAAGCGAATCGGTGTCCATTCTGGGCGACGAGGCCCTGCTGAAACGCGCTCTGGGCAATTTGATCCAGAACAGTATTGTTCACAACCCACAGGGCTGCCGGATTTCCGCTTCAGTCCTATGCGGAGAAGCCGGTATCACGGTCGAGGTTGCGGACGACGGCGCGGGAGTATCGGCTGAGAAGCTGAAGGAGCTGACCATAGATCACCGCCGCCTGGAGAGTACAGATGAAAAGCTAGATCTGCGGCATGGCATGGGCGTTCTGCTGGTTCGGCAAATTGCGGAGGCTCACAAGGGAACCATAGCCATGGAAAGTGAGCCGCGGAAGGGGTTCAAAACAGTGCTGATGTTCCCAGTATCAAATTTTTGAGAGAAGGGGCAGCCAGCGATGGAAAATAGGGTACACTATGCAACCAGAGAAGAGGCCGAAGCGGTCAAAGCAACTGCGATGCAAGATGAAGATAAAATTGCCAAGGGGTGTTGCGATGAAACAAAAAGTTTTCGTCATTGAGGCTTGGTGTAAAATCTTGTGTAAGCGAAAATCGACAAAGTCAAGAAGTGGCGCGATGGAAAGTGCACAGGCTGGGG
>NZ_CALPCP010000081.1 GCF_943192995.1 Flintibacter muris | reverse complement strand
AAGGTCCCCGGCCAGGAGGAGATGAAAACCACCGCCGTGGCCCTGTCCATCGGCGGGGACCGGGCGGTGTGGGGCCATGTGGGGGACTCCCGGCTCTACCGTTTTTCCGGCGGGGTGCTGGCTCAGGAGACCCGGGACCACTCCGTCACCTATATGAAGTATCTGGGCGGCGAGATCTCCTATATGGATGTCTATCACGACGACGACCGCTCCAGTTTATTGCGGGCGCTGGGGAAGATGCCCTGCAAGCCGGAGGCTGGCCAGGCCCGCCTCCGGCCGGGGGACGCCTTTTTGCTGTGCTCCGACGGCTTTTGGGAGTATGTCTACCAGGAGGAGATGCTGGCGGACCTGCTGAAGGCGGAGAGTCCAAGGCAGTGGGCGGAGGGGATGCTCCTGCGCCACATCCGCCGCACCCCGCCGGGGAACGACAACTTTTCCCTCATCACTGTGTTTGCGGAGGAGGAGCTATGAGACGGCTGACATCCATATTCCTTGCCCTGCTGCTGGCGGGGCTTATGTGTACCGGCGCTCTGGCTGCCGGCAGCGCGGAGATCGTCCGGGCCTTTGTCTACGATGGCACGCTGTACACCTATGTGTCCATGGACGGGATGGAGCAGCCTGTCACCAAGGCGGAGGCCAGGGTGGGCGGACAGACCTTCTCCGCCGCCGGCCGGCTGGAGACTGTCCGCCAGGCGGGCGCTCCGGTGACCTGGCTGCTGCTGGTGGACAACTCCACCTCCATGCCCGCCTTCCGTCAGGAGGCAGAGGAGTTTGCTCGAAGTCTGGCACAGTCCGGCGGGGAAAACACCCGATTTATTCTGGCTACCTTCGGAGACGCATTTACGGTCAGGGCGGAGGATGTCTCTCCGGAGGAACTGTCCGGCGAGATGGAAAAGATCCCCTTTGACGAGCGGGTGACCCGCCTCCACACCGCCATCAGTCAGGGGCTGGATTACTTTGAGGAGCTGCCCCGGCAGCGCAACGAGCTGCGGTGCATGGTGGTGCTGTCTGACGGGGTGCAGTACGACCCCACAGGAGGCGTGCCCTATGAGGAGCTGCTGGAGCGGGTCAGTGCCTCCGATGTGATGCTTCACTCCGTGGGCCTGGGCGGCGACCGGGAAGCCTTGGACAGTATGGGCCGGCTGGCGGAGGCTTCCGGAGGCTCCCATCAGATAATGGAAGAGGTGCCGGCGGCAGAGGCCGGGAGCACCCTGGCGGAGGACAGCGGCAGGCTGTTTGTCACCGGCTTTGATCTGTCCGGCCTGAGCTCAGAGGGTGGGACGGAGCAGGTGTCTGTGACCTTTGCCGCTGGCAGCGAGCTGGTCTGCCGGGCAGAAGGGCAAGTGGAACTGCCCAAGCTCACTGGAGAGGGCGGAACAGGGGCTGATGTTCAGCCGCCCGTTCAACTGCCGGAGCCACCAGCACAGACCCAGAACGGAATAGGCGGCGGCTCCACCTCCACGGCCAATCCTTCTGCCTCATCTCAGGGGATTTCCCCGGCCATCATTGTGGGAATTATCGCAGTGGCGGGAATCGCCACTGTGTCAGGTCTTCTGGTGCGAAAAAGGCGGAGCGCTCCAGCGGCTTCCGACCCTGTCCCGCAGGAGGAACAGAGGGGCATCTATATGCGCTTGGAGCTGGTGCGAGGAGGGTTGGCCGGTGGGCAGAGCCAGCAGGAGCTGGAATTGCGGGATGAGTTGATTATCGGTACCGATCCGCTCTGCGATATTGTGGTACAGGACGGTGAGGCAGCTCTCCGGCATGTCCGGCTCTTTTCCGTGGAGGGCGCGGTATATGTGGAGGCTCTGGATTTCTCCGGCGCGGCGTACATCAACGGAGAGGGGCTTCAGAAGACCCGGAGATTGCGCGGCGGAGATGAGGTCACAGTGGGAAGTACTGTAATTCGTCTGAAATTTTAGCGGGAACATTTTTCCTTGTTTTCTGCTATGTAAAATCTGTGTTTCCCAGCGCCAGGTCCTCTTGTCCATGATCGATTTTCTGTTATCACGAGGAATGGCCAGTCTTCTGGCCGACTCTCCCTTGCTGCTATTCACTTACGCATAGAAATTGACATAGAGGGGAAACGCTGATAAACTATAGCTCAAAATAAGTATGAGGAAAATTTCCCAACCAAGGGCCCGGGGTGGAAGATAGCAAAGGACCCGAAATTGGCGATCTACCTGGCTGGGGAAGGTCCTCAAGGGCGACTACCAATCCCCTGAGGCCGCCCTCGGGTAGATTGAGGTTAAGGGGATGGAGTTTGATACCAAAATTTCGCCCCGGACCCTTTACCGCTATGTAGATATGGGACTGATCCCGCACGTCTCAAACATGGACCTCCCGCACAAGCGAAACAAGAAGGATAAAAAGAAAACTGAAAAGCCCAGGGCCGCCCGATCCGCAAAGGGCAAGAGCATAGAGGAGCGACCGAAAGCGGTCAACTCCAGAGAGGAGGACGGACATTGGGAAATGGATACCGTGTTAAGTGCAAAGGACGGGAGCCTGGAGCGGGACCTCGGAATAACTGAACGCGCCACACGAAACCCAATAAATATAAAGATCAAGAACGGGGAGACGGCGAGCGTCATCGCCGCGCTGGACGCCCTGGAGCGGAAACTCGGGGCTTTATTTCCGGTCGTGTTTCGTTCGATCACCGTCGACAACGGCTCCGAGTTTGCGGACGTGGAAGGTATGGAGCGATCTTGCCTCCGTCCCGGGGAAAAGAGGACGACGGTCTACTACTGCCACCCGTACAGCTCCAGCGAGCGGGGCTCAAATGAGAAACAAAATGGTATGCTCCGCCAACATACAAAAATTTGCCAAATGTCAAGACTAAGTTACAAAAAGTCCTAAAAAATTTTTAATAGCCCGAAAAGTGGAGGGGCACCGCCAGCGCGGTGCCCCCGTTTTTGCACCTCCAGCGGTCCCGGACGGTGCAAGGATGGCGCAAAGAATAGACCGGCGGCCCTGGAGGCGTCCGGCCTGGTCGTTTTCCCGTGTTCAGCTGGTCAGGCCGCCACGGTCATGTATTCATCATAAAGCATTTGCGGCGTTTTCCAGCCCAGGATCCGGCGCGGATAGTTGGCCAGCCATTCCTCCACCATGGCCACCTCCGCCGCCGTGATGGTGTCGAAGTTGGTCCCCTTTGGAAACCACCGTCTAATGATCCTGTTCATGTTTTCATTGGATCCCCGCTCATAGGCAGAATACGGATGGCAATAATAAATTTTCGTGCGCGGCTTTCTGGCCCGCTTGGATCGTTCCATCCCCTGGCAGTCCTGAAACTCGCACCCATTGTCTACCGTGATTGACCGGAACACTTCCCGGAACTTTGCGCCCATGCGCCGCTCTATGCGGTCCAGCGCCCGGACCACGCTTTCCATGGTATGATCGGGCACCCGGATAATGACGGGGTAGCGGGTCAGCCGCTCGGTCAGGACCACCAGGGCCGCCTTGCTTCCCTTGCACCCCATAACGCTGTCCATTTCCCAGTTGCCAAACGTGTCCCGGCTGTTGACCTCCTCCGGGCGCTGTTCGATGGTGTCCCCCTTTGCTGGCCTGGCCCGTTTCTGGCGGTCCCGGTCCTCCAGTTTCCGGTGGTCGCCTTTATATAGCAGATCCTCCTCTGTCAAGTTCATAAAAATGTCACCGCGATAAATCCAGTTGTAAAGGGTTGTTTCACAGATTTCTGTATCAAACTTTTCCCCGTCTATTTTGATTTGCGCCAGGGCCGCACCGGGGGATCTCTTTTTGTTTATGATCTGGTCCTCTATGTACTCCACAAAAGCAAAATCTTTCCCCAGCTTAATGTCCGGCCCTTTTGCCCTCAAATTCTCCTGGTATTTCCGCTCTGCCACGTCCGCACAGTATCTTTCCACAAATTCGTATTCGCTGGTTTGCTGAACGCACATTCCCCGCGCCAGTTCATTGTAAATCGTTTTTTTGCACTTGCCCAGCATGGCGGCGATCTCCGGCGGTTTTGCTCCAGTCCGCAGGGCACCCTCTATTTTCAGGCGGTCCTCCCATTTGATATGTCCGCTCCCTTTATGGTTCATAGCAGCCTCCTTTATGGCATGACAAAACCGGCGCGGTGCAATACCACGCCGGTTTCACTCTCTCCCCAGCAGCCACAACACGGAAACGTCCAAAATGTCCGCTATTGTGGTAACTTCATAATCTGCCACATACCTGCTGCCGCTTTCAATTCTGCTTATGAAACGCGGTATTGAAATGTCGTGGGCCTACGACTACAAGGATCGTCTGGCCCTGCGGATCGAAAAGAAACGCGGCAAGCTACTGTATGCCATGATCGGCATTACAAACAATGGCCGTTTTGACGTGAGCGTGTCTGCCGCCGGTGTGGTGACTATGGCATATCTGCGGGAGTTCATAGCCCGCACCCTCCAGGCCCACAACGCGGACAGTGAGGCGCACCCGGAGATCCGGGAGCAGCTGGCCAATGTGTCCGCCAACAATGACAGCGTGGAAAACGCTGTGGCAGAGGTGGACGCCAGGCTGACCCTGCTGGAATTGATGTACCGCACCCAGGTGAGCGGCAACCCGTTCACCGTGACATTTGACAACATGGACAGCCTGCTGGTGACTGGCGTATGGAATGCGGCTATGAAACGGGTGGAGTTTTAACGCATGGCAGAAAAGGAGTATGTGCTGGGGAATAAGGCGAAAGACCTATACCAATACACCCGGCAGGTAACAAAACCGGGCGCGGACGAAAAGGTGGACGTGCGGGACGTGGCCACCGTCATGCGGAAAATGGCCACGGCGGCAACGCTGGAGGAAATGCGGGCCACCCTGACCGCTACGGCGGAGCGCCTGGAGAAAAAGCGAAAGCGCCCATATTTCCCCAAAAGTGAGAGTTTTGGCATGATCAAGGACCTGCGGGACGCGGCCAGGGCAATCCTGCGCGGCGTATTCGCTGCCAATGAAACCCGGTTTAATGACCACCCGGAGGACCGCCTGCGGGAGATCAAGGCCGTTATTGATGAATGTGGCCTAATGCTCCAGCTGGTGGAACTGGCCCACGATTTGGGTTATACCGACGTCAAGCGGATGGGCACATGGACCAAGCGGATCCTGGACGTGAAATATATGTGCCTGGCCTGGCTGAAAAAGGACACCGAGCGGGCCAAGGCAATTCTGGCCAGCCGCCAGAGGACAGACTGCGACACCATGGTGAAAATGGTGCGTGAAATCCTGGCGGCGGAGGGCCGCCAGCAAATGAGGATATGACGCGGCGGCTGCTGCGTGATATTGGGGTATGACCTACAACCGCCACCAACTGGTGGCTGCGCTCCCCGAACCTGAACAATGCCACCAATGCGTGGAACTGCAATTCCAATGGCAACGCCAACAACAACAACTGTACCAACACCTGGGGGGTCCGGCCCGCTCTGATGGATAACGCCAGACCAAGTAGGCAAACGCCGAACGCTGCGCCCCGTCAATCAAAGGAGGTCATTTCCCGTCCAAGCCCTGCGCGTGGGGTGCGGATAAACACATGGCGCTGACGCTGGCCGCCGTTTGTGCCGCCGGCTATCAGCGGCGCCCCGGCTGAACGGGGACCCGGCGGGGAAACGCGCCGGGTCCTACATATCCCTAGGGGGATAAGATGAACTATGAGGAACTGTGTTCTTTTGAGGTGCTATATAGTGCGTACAAGATCGCACGGGTGGGAAAACGGGAAAAACAGGGGACCGCCCAATATGAGGCCAACGCCCTGGCCTGTACGGAAAGGCTTTCCCGGATCCTGTTAAATGGAAATTACAGACCGAGCAAATTTGAAACTTTTTTCGTGTATGAGCCGAAAAAGCGGCTTGTGCAGGCCCCGGCATTTGTGGACAAGGTGGTGCAGCACGCGCTTGTGGACAATATCCTGTATGACGCTATTACCCGGAGTTTTATTCAGGAAAGCCACGCCTCCCAGGTGTGGAAGGGTATGCACGTCGGACTGGACCGCCTGCGGGCACAAATGCGGGAGTATTTCCAGAAACGGAAAGGCCGTGACGAAACGGCCCGGAGGGCCGCCGGCCTCCCGTTCCGGCCCAGGGAACAATGGGACTATGCGGACGGGTGGATCCTAAAGGCGGACGTTCACCATTTTTTCGCCAGCATTGACCACGATATTTTGAAACAGAAACTTCGGCGGCGGGTGGCGGATAACCGGGTATTTGAATTGATGTGTACTTACATCGACAGCACGGACGGCCTGCCGCTGGGCTACCAGACAAGCCAACTGTTGGCCCTGATGTATCTGGATGAATTTGACCACTGGATCAAAGAAACGCTACACGCCCGGTATTATGGCCGGTATATGGATGATTTTTATATTATCCATGAGGACAAGGCCCATTTGCAAAAGTGCCTTGCACTGATCCGGGGACGGATGGACGCCCTAAAATTGGAACTGAACGGGAAAACGGCAATCTTTCC
>NZ_CALPCP010000080.1 GCF_943192995.1 Flintibacter muris | reverse complement strand
TGGTGCTCCAGCGCATCAAGGCCGGGGACGCTTTGGGACAAAATGTCCCGAAGTCCGCCGGGCCGGAAAAGGAGGACACAGAATGAAAAGAAAGAAATATCGTGTAGTGGCGGCGGCTCTGTGCGCCGCTTTTTTGCTGTGCGGCATTACGACCACGGCCTACGCCGGGGGCGGCGAGGAATGGGAGGACGGTACGGGCAGCCCGGAGTGGGAGGGGCTTGACCCCGTGGAGCCCCCGGCCACCCCGGAGCCGGAACCCGAGCCCAACCCCTTTACCCCGGACGGGCAGGGGACGATGGTGGATAATGCCACCGACCAGGACGGCAAGGAATTTTTCACTATCATGGCGGCGGACGAGTCCGTGTTCTATCTGGTGATTGACCGCCAGCGGGAGACGGAAAACGTGTACTTCTTAAACGCCGTCACTGTGGCCGATTTGATGGCCCTTGCGGAACCCTCCCCGGAGGCCGTCCCCGAACCGCTCCCGGAGCCGGAACCCGAACCTGCTCCCGAGCCGGAGCCCGAGCCCGAGCCGAAAAAATCCGGCGGGGCGGGGACGCTCCTGCTGGTGCTGGCGGTGCTGGCCCTCGGCGGCGGGGCCGGGTGGTACTTCAAGATTTACCGCCCGAAACAGCAGGCCGCCGCTCCCGGCGAGGATTTTGACGAGGCCGGGGAATACGGCGAGGACTATGGCGGCGGTGAGTATGACGACCTCCCCCCGTGGGATGAGGAAGAAGAAGAGGAGGACGGAGAATGAATTTCACATCGAACCCTTTGGAACGGGAAATAAAACGCCGCCCACGGCCCCGGGCTCCCCGCCCGGAACAGCCCCGGGAGGGCTCCCGGTGCTGTGGCTGTCCCTACTGGCGCGGCATCCCCTGCGGCTCCTGCTTTCAGAGCCTTTTGAAAAAGCCGGGCGGGAGGTGATATTTTGCGCGAGCTGACCCGTGAGGAAAAGGCCGCTATCCGCTCCCTTGTAGTGAAATGGTGCGCCAACTATGACCAGGAAATGGGATGCTTGCCTTTGGACTGTGAGTGCTATATGCTGGGGAAGTGCTGGACGGGGGCTTACTGCCGCTACTTCCGGGAGGCGGTCCTGCCGCTGAACCCGGTGCTGGAGGCCGCCCTCAATACCGAGGGGCCCGCCCCGGAAACGCGGCCCTGTCCTGTCTGCGGGCGGCCCTTTCTCCCGGACGGGCGGCGGCGCTATTGCTCCGAGGCCTGCTCCAAGGCCGCGAGGCAGAAGAAACAGCGGGGATATATGCGGAAATACCGGGGGTGATGTGTGAGCATTTAGGGGTATAAAAGCCCGCTGTTTTCAAGGCTTTCCGGGGCCGCTTTTGGGGCGGGGCGTACTTTTACACGTCCTGCCCCGATTTCCCCGGATGATGCTAACATTTCGAGAGGAGGTTCCTATGGACAGAAATCAAGGTTATACAATCTTAAAGGCCGTCATGCTGGAGAATGGCCGGGGCTTTGCGCTGGGGGAGCATCCCCGGGCCCCCTCCCCCTTTGTGACGTGGGCCTGCTATGATGACGAACACGGCGCAAGGCAGTATGAATGGGGGCATTATGGCAGTGACCGGGCCGCGCTGGAGCAGGACTTGCTGGAGCGTGTGGAAAACTACCAGCAGCAGTTCTCCGTCAAGGTGGCGCAGATTGAGGCCCCCGGCCTTTACAAGTATTATTCCACCCAGCGGCCCGTTGACATCGGTACGTTCCCCAAGCCTGCAGGCAACGCCCCGGACGAGATCGAAAACTACGACAAGCGCGTATCCGTGGAGGGCGGCGCGTTCCTTGCGTGGGGGCATCTGACCTACACAAAGCCTTTGACGGAAAAGCAGGCGGCGGACTATGAGCTCCGGCCCGCCCCGGAGGTGTCCGGCCTGCTGCGGGACGGCGGCAGGCCCCGCCCGATTGCCGAACAGATGAAAGAGGCGGCAAGGCTGGCCGGGGAACGGCAGGCCCCCTCTGCGCCTAAACGGAACGCGCCCGACCGGGGCGACAGATAGCGTGGCTGGCAAAAAGCGCCGCCGCCCCATCCATCTCCATGTGATGGTATCTGAGGAAGAGCAGGCACTTATCCAGGAACGCATGGCCCAGGCGGGCATCCGCAACATGGGGGCCTATATGCGCCGGATGGCCCTCTGCGGCTATGTGCTCCAGATTGACCTTGCCCCCGTCCGGGAGCTGGTGTCCCTCCAGCGGCGGTGCTCAAACAATCTTAATCAAGTGGCTGTCCATGCCAACACCTACGGGGGCATCTACCCCGAGGAAATATCGGCCCTCCAGCGGGACTACTCCGCTTTGTGGGGGCCTCTGTCCGATTTGCTGAAACAGCTTTCCGCGCTGGTGGAGCTGTGATTTGCTGGGGAGCGGTGCTGTGCCGCTCCCCGGCTTTTTTGTACTTCGGGACATTTTGTCCCAAAGGTGGGGGGGATGGACAACGATATAAAAATGTGCTACACTTACTTTCCAGAATGATTATATATCAAAAAACTATTGATTGGAGAGATACTTATGAAATCCAAAGCAGCCAAATGGCTTGATATAGTTGTCGAGTCTATAAATTATATCGTTGTAAATTATGCGCTATCGAACATGGCGATGTTATTTCAATACAACTTGTTATTCATTCTATTTTTTGCATCCGAAGTATGGGCGACAGCTAATTACTGGTCAAAGGCTAATAAGTTGAGCAAAAACAAAGTTGTTTCAACAACTCTTTTAATTGTCTGCTATATAGTTCATATTGCTTTAATATATTTTGTTGGGCGCATTGTGGGGGACATTACCCCATTCAAACAGTAAATTTCTACCCTCATAACTTCTTGTTCTTAACGACTTGACATCATCAAAGACAGCGGTGAATTGCCTGCTGTCTTTTTTCATGGCAAGAGGAGGTGCTACTACGGCCACAACTTACATCCGGCCCTACAAGCAGGCGGCGGGACTGAGCGCCGTCCAGACGATGGAGGAGCGGTTCGCCTACGGGCTCAATCCCCAAAAGCTGGGGGCCGTGTCCTCCCACCTTTGCGACCCGGCCACAGCCGCCGCCGAGTTCCTGTTGGTGAAAAGCGAATACCAGGCGGCCACCGCCCGGCCCGTGGAGCGCGGGGCTCTGTTCTTCCAGATACGGCAGGCGTTCCCGCCCGGCGAGGTGACAGCGGAGGAGGCAAATAAGCTGGGCTTTGAAACGGCGATGCGCTGGACGAAAGGCAAGTACCAGTTTTTCGTCTGCACCCATACCGACAAGGGCCACATTCACAACCACATCTATTTCAATTCCACGGCCTTTGACTGCTCCCGGAAATTCCATAATTTCCTCGGCTCCAGCTTTGCCCTCCGGCGGCTGTCTGACCGGGTATGTCTGGAGCATGATTTGTCCGTGATACAAAATCCCAAACAGCACAGCAAGGGCCGTTTCCTCCACTATGGCCAGTGGGTAGGGGAAAAACCGCCCTCCGCGCAGCAGCGGGTGCGGCTGGCAATCATCGCGGCTCTTGAAAAAAAGCCCGCCGACTTTGCCGCGTTCCTGCGGCTAATGGAGGAGTCCGGCTTTGCCGTCAAGCGCGGGCGGGGCGGCGTGGTGTCGTTCCTCGCGCCAGGGCAGAACAAGTACACCCGGCTCCGGGCATCCACCCTCGGCGCGGGCTTTGACCCCGAGGACATCCGGGCGGTTATCGCCGGGGAGCGGCCCCTCCCGGAGCTCCCCAAGGACGCGCCGCCCCCGATCCGGCAGGTGGGGCTTATCATTGACATTCAACAGCGCATGGCCGAGGGCAAGGGCCCGGCTTATGAACGCTGGGCGAAAGTCTACAACCTAAAGCAGATGGCCGCCGCCCTCCAGTTTCTGCAGGAGAACAATCTCACCGACTATGACGCGCTGGCGGCAAAGACCACGGCGGCAGTTGACCGGGCCCACGCGCTGGCCGGGGAGCTCCAGACCACCGAGGCCGCCCTCTCCAAAGTCTCCGGGCTGATGGGGGCCGTGGTGGACTATGCAAAGGCCCGGCCCGTATTTGACGGCTACAAGGCGGCCCGGTACTCGAAAAAGTATCTGGCCGAACACGAGGCGGAGCTTGCCACCTACCGGGCGGCCCGGGCCGCTATGAATGAATTGTTAGGCGGTGAAAAGCTCCCCAAAATGGACGCGCTGAAAAAACAGCGGCGGGAGCTGGCGGATAAGAAAAAGGCCCTCTATGCCGAGTATCGGCAGGCCCAGCGGGATATGCGGGAGGCCGTGGCGGTCAAGGCCAACATCGACCATCTGCTCGGCCTTACGGACGGGCGCACTGATAAGGAACAGACGCGATAGCGGCGGTGACGCAGCCAACCCCTTTGGGACATTTTGTCCCAAAGAGCCGGGTTTGGGGAGGCTCCCCAACAAGCATTTTTGCGGGCCCCCGGCCCAGCAAAAATTTCGGAGTGTGGCCACACCCGAATTGCTTGCCGTTTCGTACGCTCCACTATACATGGCGCGAAAAACGGAGGCCGCGCTTTTCCTTACGCTCCCTCCGTTTCTCTTGCCTTTCTGATACCCTCTGCGGCTCCCTCTATGATGATAAGCTCCTTTTCGTCCATGCCGTTCAGCATCCGGTCAATGTGTTTCCGGCGCTCACTCCTGCCGCCCAGCTTGTCCGGGTAGAAAAATTCATCTACGGAAATGTCAAAAAGGGTGACGAGCTTGTAAAAGGCGTTGAGGCTGGTGTGCTGGCCCCGGTTCTCAATATACATGATGGAGCGCGGGGTGAGGTCTACAAGCTGGGCCAGGTGCTCCTGCGTCCAGCCCTTGGCTTTTCGTCTGCGCTTGATTTCTTGGCCCAAGGCATGACAGTCCAGGCGCTTTTCATATTGGTACATTCTCACATCACCTCTATATTATTTTACATTTCGGGGTGGGATATGAGAACGAAACACGATTTTATTTTTAAGTAGCATTTAATTTCACTTTTTTGGATATACCATTGACAAAAGAAAATCCATCTGATAGAATAAAACAATAAAATTAAAAAAGAAAAGGTGATGGAGTCCGGCACATCAGATGTCACATAATCAGTGGCATGGGCGTGACTGGAAAAGAGTAGATAAAATCAACTAAATAGGTTAAGAAACAACTGTTTTTACAGTTTTGTTTCTGCGCCTACTGTTTGATTTTATTTTACTCTTATCTATCTTTCATCTTTTTAAGGAAGTTAGCCGTAGAGTAAAATCTACGGCTTTTTATTTTGTCCAATTACGAAAGGAGAGCTTGTATGCTAACAGAATTAACACCGCTTTTCAAAAAGCCACCTCTCTATACTAAAACAGAGATACCTTTTTGGGATGATGAACACATTTCACTACAGATGCTTAACGCCCATCTAAATCCAAACTATGATGGAGCAAGTAGAAAATTGGAGTTTATTGAAAAATCAGTTGATTGGATCAGCAAAATACTTCCCTCAGAACACTATCCATCAGTACTTGACATTGGATGTGGCCCCGGTCTTTATACTGAGCGGTATGCAAAAAAGGGGTATAGGGTTGTAGGTGTTGATTTTTCACACCGTTCTATAAATTATGCTCAGATGAGCGCAAAGAGAAAAGGACTACCTATTGACTATTTTTATCAAGACTATCTGAAATTATCTTTAGATAAAAAATTTGACTTCGCAACAATGATTTACTGCGACTTCGGGGCATTATCGACAAATGACCGAAAACAATTATTGAAAATCATTTACCAACATCTCAAACCCGGCGGAAGGTTTTTGCTGGATGTATTTTCTCTCACCCAGCTTGAAAATTTTCAAGAAAGCCAAACATGGGAAGTCTGTCCTGACGGCGGCTTTTGGTGTCCAGAAAACTACATCGCATTAAACAGGGCTTGTAAATACCCCGATAATGTAACACTTCGCCAAACATTGGTTATCGCAAAGAAGAAAGTAAGCAATTACTATTTGTGGGATACTTACTTTTCTAAAAAAGCACTGGAAGATGAGGCAGTTGGTAGCGGTTTCAAAATATGCGAATATTTTGGTGATGTATCTGGTAGCACATACAGCGAACACAGTTCAACTCTTGCAGTTTTGTTGAAGAAATAATTTGTACTGGCAGTCACCCTGGCGATTAAAAAAAACCGTAAATCGGCAGGGTGATTTGCTATGCCCATTTCAAGTTGTTTTGGCGAGTGACGGTTTTGAAATAACCGTCATTTTTCTTTAATATGGACTGAATTATTTGAGACATGGCGGTATTTAGGAGATGTCGCTATGTTTCTTTCTATATTTGTCCCACTTAACTTGTCAAAAAAAGTTTAGCCCCTCCACCGGGTTACTCTGGCCAGCAACACGAAATTTGCAAGTACATAAAGAACTGCGTCATTTCATGCGCCCGCACAGTACAACGCTGTGCGGGCGTTGTCGTTTCTTGTCGTTTCTACTTTGGGACAAACAGTCCCAAGGTGCGGGGCGGCTCCCCCGGGTGTCGCTCCCCGCCGTCCTCCATATCGTTTCCCGGCAACCCAACCACAAAAAACGATATGGAGGTACATACAATGACTATCATCAACTTGCGCGACTTTTACTACTGGTACACCCAGGACGAATA
>NZ_CALPCP010000079.1 GCF_943192995.1 Flintibacter muris | reverse complement strand
GCCGCTGAGTTCTACGGCCTGGATAAGACGCCCATTGAGGTGGAGATCGAGCACGCCGGCCAGATCGTCAAGACGGCCATGACCAACAAAGCCCTATACACCAACGTCTCCATCAAGAAGACCGGCTACACCGAGGTCATGCCCGGCCAGCAGATCCGCTATGATTTCTCTAACATCGCCAACAATTCCACCACCGCGCTCACCAGCTTCTACTGGCGGGACACCCTGCCCGTCCAGGCGGTGCGGCTGGACAAGATCGTCACCGGTACCTACAACGTGCAGGGGAATTACAAGATTGTGTTCAAGACCAATCTCAACGGCGAGTACCGCACCATGTACGACAACCTGAGCACCATGCAGAACCATGTGCTGGACGCCTCCCCCGCCGCGCTGGGACTGGCCTCCAACGAGTACGTCACCGAGTTTATGGTTTCCTTCGGCATCGTACCCGGCAATTTCCGGCAGGTGGAGTCACCCAAGGTATACTGCAATGTGGTGTCCTGGCTCACCGGAGGGACCCAATTCGTCAACCAGGCGGATGTAGGCGGCGTGTACAACGGTCAGTGGATCATGGCCACCAGCAGATGGGTCACCAGGGTCTACAAGCCCGCCAAGCCCCTGCCCCGCACCGGCTATTGAGCCGATCCATCCATGCTGAATGGGGAGCCGCCTGTCAAGGGCGGCTCCTCTTCTGTAAATCTAAATGAATACAGGGAGGAAAATGAAGATGAAGTTCAAGAAAATGTTCCGTATCCTTGCCGCCGCCATGGTGGTGGCGGCCCTCTGCTGCGCTCCCGCCTTCGCCGCCGGGGATGTGGCCTCCGCGGTGGAGAGTACCTGGACCGACGCCGCGACCCAGATTAAGACCGTGGTGGAGAACGTGGTCTTCCCCGCGCTGGACATGGTCCTCGCCATCGCCTTCTTCACCAAACTGGGCATGGCTTACTTTGATTACCGCAAGCATGGCCAGTTCGAGTGGACCGGCCCGGTAATTCTCTTCGCCTGCCTGGTCTTCACCCTCACTGCTCCCTCCTATATCTGGGGCATCATCGGGATTTGATGGGATCGGACAGCGGATGCCCTTCGGACAGGAACTGCGGAACGCCGTTGCCAAACGCCGCCCGGACGCTGTCTGTCTGGGCGGCGTCTGCTACATCCGGCTGGGCGGGGAAACTCTGGCAAAGGCCGCGCTCACCTCGGGAGGCGGCAATTACGACGGAATCCAGGTGACGGTCCTGAACCGGCGTACCGGACCTGTGGATTCCATCACCATCCGTTCCTGGGATGTGCCTCACGGCGTGAAAAAGCCTCCTGACTTCGGGGAAAAAGCGGATTGGGATATCTACCGTCCCACGCTGGATATAGACAGGCTCTGGGAATTGGCGGAGGAATACCTGCGTCTTTTCCAAGAGCCTGATACGGAAATGAGGTGATTCTCAATATTTATCTTTGATTTTGTAGCGTCCACCATCATGGACAATCTGATCGACTGGTTCTATGGGCAGGTGGTAGGCTTCCTCGGCAACTTCTTTGCTGAAATGGGGAACATGGGCGTGGAGCTGTTCGCGCTGGACTGGGTGGAGGCCATCGTCCTGTTTTTCTCTCAGCTGGGCTGGGCGCTGTTTGGCGTCAGCCTGGTGGTCTCCGGTTTTGAGTTCGGCATTGAATACTCCACCGGCAGAGGCAACCTCCAGCATACGGCGCTGAACGCCATCAAGGGCTTCATGGCGGTGAGCCTGTTCACCGTGGTACCTGTGCGGCTCTACTCCCTGTCGGTATCCTTGCAGGGGACCTTCGCCATTGGCCTGACCGGGGCTGGAACCAGCATCGGGACCGTGGGAGAACGAATCATTGAGGAACTGATGAGCGTGGAGAGCCTCGCGGATATGGCGGGCGCGCCCAGCTTCGGCATGAGCGTCCTCACCAGTCCCATCATGCTTTTATTCTGCATCATTATGATGGCCTACGCGGTGATCAAGGTGTTTTTCGCCAACCTCAAACGGGGCGGCATCCTGCTCATCCAGATTGCTGTGGGAAGCCTCTATATGTTCAGCGTCCCCAGAGGCTATACAGACGGCTTTGTTCAGTGGATGAAGCAGGTCATCGGCCTGTGCCTGACCGCCTTCCTTCAATCCACCATCCTGGTGGCCGGCCTGATGGTCTTTAAGGACCACGCCCTGCTGGGACTGGGTCTCATGCTCTCCGCGGGAGAGGTGCCCCGGATCGCCGGGACCTTCGGCCTGGACACCACCACCCGAGCCAACATCATGAGCGCCGTCTACACCGCCCAGGCTGCCGTCAACACCACCCGCAGCGTTGCCCAGGCCGTGGCGCCCAAATAAGGACAGAGGAGGAAAAGACGGATATGAATCAACTGGTATACATTGCCTCGCCCCTCTCCGGAGATGTGGCGCACAATCTTGATTTCGCACGCCAGGCGTGCCGCTATGCCATCGCCCAGAGCGTTACGCCATTCGCCCCGCATCTGCTGTACCCCCAGATGCTCAATGACAACGATCCGGCGGAGCGCCAGCTGGGACTCGAAATGGGGAATCAGATGCTGGAGCTGTGCGATGCGCTGTGGCTGTGCGGAGATCGGGTCAGCCCCGGCATGGAGGGAGAGCGGAAACTCGCTGAGGAGCTTGGCATCCCTGTTTGCAGGATCAGTACACAGGAGATCCTTTCCGTGTCTTTTTCTCCCACAGAAGGGATGGGGATGGCAATGGGATGACACTCACTATGGGGAGCCTCTTCGATGGCATCGGCGGCTTCCCCCTGGCTGCGGTCCGGAACGGGATCACGCCCGTGTGGGCCAGCGAGATCGAAGCCTTCCCCATCGAGGTTACGAAGCACCATTTTCCCGACATGATCCATGTGGGGGATATCACCAAGCTGAACGGGGCAAGTCTGCCGCCTGTGGATATCATCTGCGGCGGCAGCCCTTGCCAGGATCTCAGTGTGGCTGGAGCGAGAGCCGGTCTGTCCGGCGCCCGCTCCAGCCTTTTTATGGAACAAATTCGAGTCGTAAAGGAGATGCGAAATGCAGATTTGGAACGAGGACGGACAGGGCTCGCTGTTCGACCACGATGGATGTGCTGGGAAAATGTACCTGGCGCGTTCAGCTCAGGGACCCCCAAGGGGGAGGACTTCCGCATCGTCCTCGAGGAGATCGTCCGAGTTAAAAGCGATACCGCTCATGTCCCTGGACCTCACCCCTGGGCGTGGCAACCTGCTGGGCGAATCGTACTGGGAACTGGTTTCTCCCTGGCCTGGCGGGTCTTCGATGCTCAATACTGGCCCCGCACCCCTCAGCGAAGAAGACGTATTTTCCTTATCGCAGATTTTGCAGGACGCACCGCCCCGCAAATACTATTTGAGCAAGACCGCCTGCCTGGGTATTCTGCGCAGGGCAGGGGAACGCGGGAAGGAGCTGCCGCCTCAGCTGAAAGCGGCGCTGATGGCTCAGGCGGGGCTAATCTCACTGGCGGCTCCGGCGTCTAAATCCATCGCCTTTGCCGCCAACCAGCGGGACGAGGTGCGAGATCTCCACAATGTGGCCGGTGCATTGAGCGCCCAGCCGGGAATGAAGCAGCAGACCTTCATTGCGCAGGACTGCCTCACTCCCTGGGACACCCAGCAGGCCCGCATCTTCACCCCGGAGAGCAAGGCCCCCACCCTGGCCAGCGCGGACGGAGGCGGCGGGCGGAATCCTGGCGGGCTGTTGTTTACAGCTGGAGTAGCTGGCAGTCTGACTCCCTGGGATAACCAGCAAAGGCGTATCTCTACTCCCTATGGTGTCGCCCCAACGATCAACAGCGGTGAGCTGAAGCCGGGTGGACTTCTGTTTGTAGCAGGCTTCTGCGCCGGAGCCGCCCCTTCGGCTGGCGGGATCGGTTATCAGGAGGAGATCGCTCCAACGCTGAAAGCGACCGCCAGTGGGAACATGATGCCCTCCATTCTCTGCCTCACCGATCATGGGGGGCAACGCATGGACATTACAACCGATATGACGCCCACGCTCCGTGCGCAGATGGGCGTCCATCTGCCGCTGATCTGTCTCAACGACCAGGGCGGCGGCGTCATGTCCTGCTCTGAAGATGTGGCTGGGACGCTGCGGGCACAGGAGCATGGACATCAGCCGCTGGTTATGGGGCTGCGGCAGGAAGAAAAAACGCGCATGGTTATTGAACTGTTTGAGAATCACGGCATTGATGCGAGGTATACAGGACCGCACAAAGTGTCTCCTACATTGACGAATCGCGGAGGCACTGGCTTTTCTGAACCTGATGAACACAATATGAATCCACACTATTAAGACTCTTTTTCCTGTTAAAGTCTTTTCATTTTTTCCGCTCGATGGTATAATCAAAATGTTTAATATTTTGATTGAGAGGTAAATCAGATGAACTTCTTTATTAACAGGTTGGATTACTTGGACATTGGAAATAATAGCTATCCTTTTATTCCTGAAAATATCGCAAAAGAGATGAATCTGGACGGAATGATTGTCGGATTAAACGGATATTTTTTCTCTCACGGCACAGATGTTATGGCACTTCTAAAGAATACTAACTTAAGGGATCAACTTGGGATAAATCGGTACAACGCATTATTTCAACATCCCATGATGCTGTTTCTTCTAGCGACTACGGAGGATGAATTCCGTTTATCAAAGGAGGAGTTGGATCATCGGTATGGTATTATGGAGATACATTTAAATAATTTTGCGCAAGCACTTTCAATTGGCTTCTGGTTTATCAAGGATTCCTGTGTCTGTGCAACACAAGGCTATTGGATGAATCTGCTTAATGACTACAATGCCCAAGGAACAAGAGATATGTTCATTACTCGCAGTGACGGAAGCTGTGCAGTTACGTCTTTTACCGACCCTGAAATGGATGAGGCCATCAATCGAATGTATGAAATATATCGTTATTTGCTACCGGATGAGTCAAAAATGGGGCGCTTTGAATCTGTTAATCACGCCGGAAGTACAGTGTGGATGATTGATCAGGCTATCAGTTCTGAGGGAAACAGTTTTGCACGGGCATTAAAATATCTACAGGAAGCTCGAAGAACCGGGGTGCTCTCCAGCAAAATTGACAAATACTGCTCTGTGTTGGAATGCTTATATGCAATCAATAAAGAGCACAAAAAGAATATCGCTGATATCACAGCAGCTTTTATTGGAACTGATGCCGAAGACAGAGACGATATCCGAAACCACATGCGGGAGGCATATGGTGTGCGCTCCGATGGTTCCCATGGTGACAATCTTAAATATCTAAAGCAAAATGATACAGAGCAATTGAAAGCATTATCTACTATAGTGGATAATTACGTTAGAGCAGTATTTCGCAAAGTTATATGTCAAGACAGATTGAACTATGATTCTACACCTGCGAGCAAAGCCAATACCCGTGCATATTTTCTGGCTCTGATGCACGCTATTTATCCGCCAGAGGTATCCTAAATAGGCTCATTTCTAAGACAGAGGAAAACTCTTTTTTGAGTTTTCCTCTGTTTATTGTCAAAAGAAACCACAGGTTATGCTTGGTATCGAGAAGAAAATGTTGAATATAGGCATAGATGCAGTAGGAATTAAATTCGGAAGCGTTTAGACTTTGCCAGTAAAATCCCTTTACAGGGTTGTGCAAGCCACCCGTTATACGGGGAGTATCCTATTGACAAATTTTATTTTGTAGGGGGCACCCCCTTGGGCGGCCCGTTGTGAGGCCCAATCCTTGTACAGGTGGGCCACCGAGGGCGGCAACCCCTACCCATGGTCCTGTTATAAAATGCGCGATAGGACACTTCCCCGTTATACGGGTGGTCTTGACTATTAACAAGGTTCATAGAATGTATAGCGTAAAGTTATTTAGTATCCAGAATTTTTAGCGTAGATAATTTTGCCCTGCTGTCCGGGCGCTCTCCAATTTGCGCCTAATCATAAATTTTGCCACATTCATTCCTGAGCATACGAATTTTTTCTCTCCATGTAGTTACAATGCTAGCAAATTCGGGTTGTTCCTCTCTAAAGAATGCATTTAGACTGTTTTCCAATCCATCTAATAAATAGTCGCAAATTGGTTTATCACCAAAAATTTCAAAAAACTTTTGGCCATTTCCTTGATTGTTTATTGCCTGAGAAAAAATCGTTGTTTCAGCATCAATTAATTCCCCCAAATAGTCTAGGCATATTCTATAATTTTCGTAATCGAAACCACGAAAAAACGGTCGTTGGGTTTCTCTTGACATATTATCAAGCCATATATCATCCACAAACATCTCAAAAAAGACACTCGTTCTACCTAAAAAACCCCATAAAGCAACAGACAGACTGGGAACATATACAAACTCAGTTGACTTGATATCCTGTTCACAGAGATCGCTATTTGATATTTGTTCTTGGTCTGCACTCCGTAATAGCAACCGGTGTTCCATCAAGTAACGTAGAGAGTTGTTAAAGTGCTGCAAGTATTTTTTTGAGCCAAAAACCTCTTCTACATCTTGTAAAAAATCAGAAATTCTTATTGAACTGTCCCAACTCATTTCTCTATAGTCCGCAAAATAAAGGAAATACTTCAATGTCAGCAATGGAAATAATTCCATATTATTGTTGACCTCATTATATAAAAGGTTAGGAATAATAGATTCTCTAGAATTATAGACAATACTCTCATTCATTCCAAGAGCTCGAATCAATGAGGCAGGATTTGTTCTGTATTGATCAATATCTGTAATTTGGAATGCGCCAGGGGAGTGGAGTGTAAGATTCCGCTGAATCCATTGTTTGTTAAATACAATTTCTTTTACTTTTCGAAGCGCTTCACGAATGTTTTTTAATGTCAAATCAAGAACGAAATCACCAATATTATCATCAACTCTGTTTACAATTTTCATAACGACCTGCATTGCAAGATACCATTTGCTATCTATTGTATTCCGTTTGGTTTCGGGAATAGCTTCATATCGTTTTTGAATTATCGCAACTAGTACTTCACCAAGATAGAAAATAGAAGTAGCGGAGAAGCGAGAAATGTGGTAAAATACTCTCGGGTGATGAGG
>NZ_CALPCP010000078.1 GCF_943192995.1 Flintibacter muris | reverse complement strand
CTGTCAATTCCTTTAGAACTGACGGATCGACGCTCAATACAGGCGCTCAAAATCGTAGCGCCCTATTTGAAACTGTTGTGCCGCAGGTTTAAGTCCTGCCTGAGTGAATAGGAGGTGGGGAAAAATCTAAATTTTGAGGCCCTTGGATTTTCACTATCCAAGGGCCTCTGAGGTCTTGAAATCTCTCGGTTTTTTCACCAAAAATCTTTTTTGACCTCTTTTTCTGGTACGCCCGAGCGGATTCGAACCGCTGGCCTTCCGCTTAGGAGGCGGACGCTCTATCCTGCTGAGCTACGGACGCATATGGAATTTTTGGTGCCACTGGCGGACGAACTACGCACACTTAGGAGGCGGACGATTCATCGTATATAAATCAGTGTATCTTTTCTGTAGTGTCCATTTATAGGGAAAACTCAAAAATAAGTCAGGAAAGGAGAGCGTTTTGTGCTTGAATTTAGTGCAGATAGCTTTTTTGAGTTAGCAGGCGTATTAGCAGGATTACTCTCACAGGACCCACCAGAAAAAGTAAAAATCAAAAAACTTTATAGCCATATAGAGCAAACCTATATTTCAGCGATGAGAGGTGCCATTTTGGACAAGCATCCTCAATGGTGCGTCCAAGGTCACCAGCGAGCAGCAGAGATTTACCTTTATCAAAATTGGCCCCACGGTGAGACAGGAAGAAATCTTGTATCCAAGCTGAATATGTTGGTGGATCAAATGAAATCGGATTTCTTACCATCCGAAGGTGAGCAGTTATCTGTAGCATCCATTGAGAGTATTTTAAGCCATCTGGATCAGCAAGACCGTTATTCGGAGAAGGTTCTCAAAAATGGAAATCTGATGATTCTGTCTGCCGGATGCAGCCATCGCCAGTTTGATGCGCTGAGTAGACCCCGTATTTATCAAGACGATTCTTTTTGCTGTGATATTTATTTGCTTCATCGAAAGGGGGACAAAAACTCATCGCTTGAAAGCATTTTACTCCATGAGTTGGGACACGTTCTGAATCTAAGCCTGACTGGTGACATCTCTGCTGTTCCAGAAGATTTCTTCACTTTTGGAGAGTTGTTCTTTCCAGGTCTCGGCGCAACATATCGAGAACAGGCACCGGAATTCTTTGCACACTGTTTTTCAATGGGTATCACCAGCAGACCTGAGTTTCAGCAATATGATGCGTTCCCAGCAATTAAACCGGAGCACAAGAGACTGTTTGACACCTATATGAAATCCAAAATTGCCTCGTTGCCATGACTATCTTACTTAAAACGAAAATGCGACGCACTGCGTAGCGTTTTGAGCCGACTCCATAAAATCTTCATATCTAAATTTTTTCTACCATTCCGTTGGAAAAGACGCTGTGAAACTGCGATGAGCCGCTTGGCCCATCGCTTTTCTTTTTGCCGACAATGGCAAGCAGATACAATTCTCAGCATATGCTTTACCATCTCAAACTTGGAGGTGTTTCTTTGAAATCCAAAGATTTGACTGTAATTTGTTATTTTGCAGAGGAAACCTGTTCCCTTGTGGAAATCATCCAAAGTTCGTTCAAGTATTTTCTAAAGAAAGAGTTACAAGACGTTGCAAAATGGGGGCGCAAGGCAGTGTAATGATAGTGATGAATGGCCGCTTATCTCGGGAGGCGTGATATGTATTTAGAGATAAGCAATCCCATGGATTACCATGTGGCATTATACATCAGATTATCGAAGGAGGATGAGAACGAAGGGCCATCCGAAAGCGTCAACAACCAGCAATCCTTGCTCAATGAATTTGTCCAGCAACACCGTTTGACCGTTTTCGACACCTACATCGACGACGGCTGGAGCGGCACAAACTTCGACCGGCCGAATTTCCAGCGCATGATCGCCGACATTGAGGCCCGGAAGGTCAACATGGTCATCACCAAGGATCTGAGCCGACTGGGCCGCGACTACATCCTCACCGGCCACTACATGGAGCGTTACTTCCCGGAGCACCGGGTCCGCTACATCTCCCTGCTGGACGGCATCGACACCGGGGTAGAGTCCACAGCCAACGACATCACCCCTTTCCGCGCCATCATGAATGATATGTACGCCAAGGACATCTCGAAAAAAATTTCCAGTGTCAAGCATGACAAGCAGCGCAAGGGCCTGTTCATCGGCGGCAAGCCAGTCTATGGCTACAAGATGCATCCCACGGAGAAGAACAAAATCGTCATTGACGAGGAAGCAGCTCTGATGGTGCGACGGATTTTCAGTATGGCGCTGGAGGGCATGAGCTGTCGGAAAATCGCTGTTTGGCTCAATGAAACGGGAGTCCCCACTCCAGCGACTTATGCTGGTTTGCCGGTGGCCAATCCCGGCCCCTACACCGGGTTGTGGAGCAGTGAGCGCATTTCCGATATGCTGCAAAATGAGACCTATATCGGGAGTATGGTGCAGGGGCGCACTCGGAAGATCAATTACAAGTCCAAAAAGTGCATCAAGCAGGATCGCCGGGACTGGGTGGTGGTAGAGGGCACACACGAGCCGATCATCGACCGGGAGACATTCGACAAGGTACGGGCCCTGGTCAACAGCCGCAGGCACACCCGTAGCCGGACTTATGATTTTCTGCTGAAGGGTTTGATCTTCTGCCACGAGTGCGGCTACCCGCTGGCGGTACTCAATCGGAAGAACGCGGCAGGGGAGGATAGGCTGTATTTCGTCTGCCGCACCTACCAGCGTTTCACCAAGGCGGGGGTCTGCACCAGCCACACGATCAAGGAGCAGACCGTTACCCAGGCGGTGATTGAGAAGGTACAGGAGGTCTGCTGGCAATACCTTCGGGCGGATCAGCTGCTGCCTGCGGCCAAGCGAGAGGTAGCAAAGGCGCTGGCGGAGGCCAGCAACGAAAAGGAGATTGCATCGCTGAAAGCCAAAATAGAGAGTTTGACCATCCACCTGGACAAGGTTTACATGGATAAGCTCGGCGGCATCCTGGACGAAGCCGACTTCCAACGCATCTACACCAAGGTCAAGGCTGACCGCGCCGCCCTGGAGCAACGCCTCAGCCAGCTGGACCGTCCAGACTACTCTCCAGCGGAGCAGGTGGACTTGGCAAAAAAACTGGTGGAACGGTTCCTGGAAACCGCATCCACCAATCGGGAGCTGCTGGTCAGCCTGATCGAACGGGTGGAGCTGACCAGCGACAAGCAAATCATCATCAAGTTCCGCTTCCGTCAGTTGGAGGCGAATTCTTAGAGGTCATCGTTTACAATATCCGGGGCGCGATGTGTCCCGTATTGAAAAGAAGGCTCTGGAAAAGCTGCAGGTGGGCATGGAGGGGTGGACCCCCTGAAAATCGGCGTTTAAAACCCACTGTGGAAAAGAATTCAGCAGAATAAAGCCAAATAATCTGCCAGCAGCGACAGGAAAGATGTATGTTGTAAAGGGTGAATGTGAGATTTCACCTAATACAACATAGCGGCTTGCTCGTTTGTGGTGAATGATGGTGCTATGGGAGGGGGGATGCCAACAACAGCACAGCTTCGAGCGTCAATCTGTCGTTCGAGCCCGCATGACGTGGAGCGCATTTTGCATTTCTGATTTCTGGCAACGTCGCGGAAAAAATGTCCGCAACGTGGCCGACAAAATGGCGGGATGACTTCATCTTGCATTTTTGCAATTTTCGAGAACGGAACGGCCTAATCTTGCATTATCGCCATATTTTTGCGGTTCGGTCCAATTTGACCGTATAATAGAAATAGGCGAACAAACCGGGCCGCTTCAAGAAATTTTCAAAATCCTTTTGAAAATGGTTCCGCTTTGCCCCCGGTTTTTCTCCTATTAGTGAGAGGATGCTTTGGACGCTGTGAAAACCATCGTCCTTTCACGACAAAAGTACATAGGCACATCAGGCCAGCTTTCGGTTGCAAACGACATTACGCAGCCGAGGCTGGTCTTTTGCTGCCAAGACAAGTCCGCCACCAACATCATACCACGGGTTGCGGCCTACCGCAAGAAAGGAAGGCAAATATAGCTACAATTCAACCAGCAGCGGCGAACACCGCCATTCTCTACCGCCGTATCGGGTCCACCGCCTACAAGGTGCGCGTCCATTTCAGCGATACCGCCCAGGAAACCATGAACGACAAAATTCTGCATTTAATTCGGCGCGGGACCGTGACAAACAGCGCTGACTGTGGTACAATGGGGATACCACAAACGAGCCAGCCGCTTGCAGGGAGTTCAACATGAACGAGAAGCGGTTGGAGCCAGAGAAGATTACAGCATTATACGAACGCCTTAGCCGTGACGATGAGCAAATTGGGGACAGCAATTCCATTGTGAATCAAAAGGCCATGCTTGAAAGCTATGCTGCCCAGCGAGGATTTACTAACATTTCCCATTACACGGATGACGGATGGAGCGGGGCAAATTTTGAGCGGCCCAGTTGGAAACAGCTTGTGGCGGACATTGAGGCCGGGAAAGTCGGCTGTGTGATCGCCAAGGATAGCAGTGAAATCACGGCCTGTCAAGCAGCAAAGCGGTACTTTGATTCTCTCGGTTTGAAGAAGCTGCCGTCCATGCAATCGCTGAAACAGGAGTATGCCGCACTGAAGGCCGAGAACAAAAAACGGTATCCAGAGTACAAGCAGACGCGAGAAAAAATGATAGAACTGCTCACCGCCAAAAACAACGTGGAGCGGATTTTGGGCGCGACGGAGAAAGAGAAAAATCGTAGCCGCCAGCAGGAGGCGCGGTGATGATTTTTCCTCTCCCTGCGGGTAACAGCAGACGCTGGAGGCAGCTTAAAAGAACCGGCGCAAATGCGCCGGTCCTTACGGGCTTGCCGCTACCAACAGCACATATTATCCGAAACAAGGAACAGATTGCCCTTTGGCCTCCAACGCAGTTCCACCGTTCCACTTTCGCCATAAACATTCTTAGCTACGATACATTCCATCATATCGCTTTTTTTATTTTCTCATGATAATAGCAGCCCTGATATAAAAACAGAACAATATCCGCTTCTGGCACAAAGGGTCCCGATCCTCGCAGGTCTGACAAGACGGGCCGCTTGTCCTCCCGCTCCTCGACGACGCGACTGAGTTGGCTGAGACAAAGTACCGGTACATTCAACTCTTTTGACATGATTTTCAGCATCCGGGATATTTCGACTGCCTGCTGGTAGCGGTTTTCACCGCTCCGGTTCCAGGTCATCAACTGTAAGTAGTCAATGACCACCAAGCCTAGATTGTCCAACTGGCAGCACTTGGCGTATATGTCTGACATAGAGAGTGTGGGGGTATCGTCAATGTAGATGTTTCTAGCGTGTGTGCGGCCGTTTTCGGTCGATGGCGCACATACGAGAAGCCGGGCGGATACCTGCTCCCTGGACATCTCCATTGAGAACACCGCCGCAGTCTTTTCCTCCGCCACAGTCCGCGCCGTATTCAACGCAAAAGACGTCTTACCCATACCTGGCCGCGCGGCCAACAGGATCAGGCCAGACATATTCAAACCGGAAATTTTCTTGAAAATGTCCTCAGTTTCCATAGCGTTCCTCCATAATTGATAAAGCATGTAGAGTCATGCACTCCCTTACCGCTTTTCAACTGTGGTGACTTTAATCTATAAACCGGTCCGTTCCTGGCCGACGCTTACCACCACCACAGCAGTAAAACGGAAAAACATGTGCGCCAAGTTCCATTACGCTTTTGGGGAGGAAATCTCTCAAACTTCCAATCAACCCTGTCTTCTCAAATGCACAATTGCCAATTTTTTTCACTCCATCTCGAATTGTGAGAGAAGCCAGATTTTCACATCCCTCGAATGCGCCTCCTCCAACTTCCTCTACACTGGAGGGGATTGTCACCTCGGTCAGCCCAGTACAGGAACAAAAAGCATTGACACCAATTTCTTTTACACCCTCTGGAATGATAATGCCAGTCAAATCTCTGCACTCACAGAAAGCATGTGGTCCGATTCTTACCACGCTTTCTGGAATGTGGTATTCTCCCGAGGCTGCAGGACAGCATACCAGTTCCTTACCATCATCTCTAAATAACGCGCCCCCTTGAGCGGAAAACACATTGTTTCCAGGCATGACATGAACACTGGTTAAGTTGGTACACCCTATAAACGGATTCTCAGAAATATCCATTACAAGGTCTGGGATGACAATATTCTTCAAACTGGTGCAATGATCGAAAGTACCCCCTTCAATTTTTGTAACATTCCAAGGAATCTGAAATTCGGTCAAGTCTGCACAGCGATGAAAAGCATAGAGACCAATTTCCTGAATTGTTTCGACTGGCAGACTGACACGCTTCAAATTGATACAACCCAAAAACGCTGACACCCCAATTTTTGCTACCCCGTCAGGGATATAAATGCCAGTCAACCCCGTGCTCTGAATGAAAGCATCCGGTCCAATTTCCTCGATACCTTCCGGGAGAACAACGTCTCCGCCGCCGCCTTTGTATTTGGTCAGGCAACCATTTTTGATTTGAAAATCGTCTTGCCTTTGTCCGTAAACGCTCCTTCCCGCAAGATGTGATTTTCGTATTTCCTCCCACTTGGTTCTTGGCATCCGAAGTTGCCGGGGCATGGGATCATTCGGGGCGCTAATAATACCCAGCGTCTCCATTTTATCGATCAGACGCATGGTGCGTTTATAGCCCAAATTAAAGTGGCACTGGAGCATGGCCACTGTGATATAACCTTCCTCAAACGCCGTTTCAACTGCGGCATCAAATAGTTCTTCCTCCGTGTATTCCGGCTTGGATATGTCTGGGGAAGGACCGAAGACCGCCTTTTCCAAAAAGGCCGGAACCGTATCCATACCTAGTGTCGTGGGAAGTCCCACTCTCCGCCGGCGGGAAATGATCTCCAATAGCACACGCTCTGTCGCCTGCTTTCCGTCTATTTCTTGAACTTCGGAGAGCATAAAAGTGGGAGCACTCGACCAATGCTCCATTAGCCTGTCTGCCTCTCTCGTCCGAATACTCTTCGTTAGTTCCGCCACAAAATTGCAGGTGCTTTGAAAATCTCCCATCTCACGTTCCCGCTCCAGCCGGGTGCCACCCACCAGCAAGGTTAGGCAGTCAATGATAATACGCCGCATAAAAGTTCCTCCATATTTTTGGTTTCCCACTGATCTGTTCCAAGCATAACACATTCCCCTGTACCAAAA
>NZ_CALPCP010000077.1 GCF_943192995.1 Flintibacter muris | reverse complement strand
CGGGGAACGGGTCCACTGAGGATATGCGGAGCCATTCAGCTTTGCGATTTTCAGCAGATTGAGGACCGTGCTGGACAGCGCCGTGCCCTCAGCGTTCATGTAGGTGTGGGACTGGCCCAGCTCCGTGGCGGACAGCAGGAACACGGACCGCTGCAAGGTGGTCTTGCTGTTGTTCCCGTTGCCGGGAGTGTAGTAGATTTTGGTGGTGCCCATCGCCGTGCGGATGTTGGCGTCCAGCAGGTTCTTGTAGGTGCCGTTGAGCCAGGTGTCAATGGCGCTGCTGGCGTAGGCGTTGATGTTGGAGCTGTGCCACTGGCGCTGGTCATAACAGTCCTTGCGGACCACCAGCACCCGCCCGGCTCCGTTCAGCCCGCTTTCATAGTTCTGCTTGGCAATGTAAAACTCCACCAGCACGCCGTTTTCCTTGAGCTTGATGATGGAGCCCTCTGCCTTGCTGCCAAGGGTGACAGTTGCCATTAGATGACCTCCTTTAGAATGTTTTGCACACGGTCCCGCACTTGCTGGCGCAGGAGCCAGGTGTTGCCGTGAGCGGCGTGGGCATCCCACGCCTGCCAAGATTGCAGGATTTCCTCACGGGTGACCTGCCCCGTGGGGTAGTCCCGCTCCCACCGGCGGAGCTTGGACCGCATCCGCTTGACGCTGCTGTGCCGCAGCTTGCGGATGACCTTGCCGCTGTCCGTGAGGTAGGTGTGAAAGCCCAAAAAGTCAATCCCGTTGCGCAAGGGGAAAATCTGGGTTTTCTCATTGAGCTCCAGCCCCAGGCTGGCCATGTAGGCCTTGATTTCCCGGAGGCAAAATTGCAAATATTCCTTGTCCGGGTGGATGAGGAAAAAGTCATCCATATACCGGCCATACCAGCGGATGTGGAGCCGTTCTTTGACGAAGTGGTCAAAATCGTCCAGGAATAGCAGGGCAAAGAGCTGGCTGGTCTGATAGCCCAGGGGCAAGCCGTCTGAGCAGTCGATGTAAGTACAGAGCAGGTCATAAACAACAGGCTCAAGGTCCAGCTTTTGCAGCTTTTCCTTGAGCCTGTCATGGTCTATACTTGCAAAGAATTTGCGCACATCACACTTGAGGACCCAGCCCTCCGCCGTGCGGTATTTGTTCCAGTATTCCGTGAAAAAGCCCTTGAGGCGGTCCAGGCCGAAGTGGAGGCCCTTGCCCTTTTGGGATGCGTAGTTATCCAGGATAAAGCTGTGCGTGATGCGGTCATAGAGCAGATTGTCCACTATGGCGTGCTGGACCACTTTGTCCACAAACGCCGGGGCCTGCACCAGCCTTTTCTTGGGCTCGAAAACGTAGAACACACGGAAACGGCCCGGCCTATATATTTTCGTGCGGAGGATATAGACCAGGTTGATGATGCGCTCCAGCAGGTGGGCCTCGTAGTGGGCCGTGGCAGCTCTGGAGCGCTTGCCCCTCCGGGCGGCAAGATATGCGGCGTAGAGCACCGCAAAGGTGCAAATATCGGAAAATCTCAAGCGGGTGGCCTCCTGTCTTTGTACGGCTGGCCATCCTCTCATCATGCGCCGTTTAGGTGCCGGGTGACAGGACCAGCAGCCCCCTCCCGTTCAATGCCGGGCGGGCGGCATCGGCGCAATGTGTTTGCCTTGAAAAACTCAAGGCTGGATGTGACCTCCTTTGATGTGATGGATGGCGCTGTTTTCGGCTTTGGGCCTACTCAGTCCGGCCTTGACCATCAGAGCGGGGCGGGACCCGTTGGTGTTGGAGCAGTTGTTGTTGTTGAGGTTGCCATCGGAGTTCAAGTTCCAGGCGTTGTTGGTGTTGTTCGTGTTCGGGGAAAACGCAAAATATAGGTCACACCCAAATATAACAGCCTTTGGCTGGTATATCCGCTTTAGGGGCTCCGCTGCATGGCCTCCGCAATCTGCTGGGCCATTTGCGCCATCTGGGCAAGCTCCTGGGCCGCCTTGGCCTCCCGAAGTGCGGCGGCACGGGTGCCGTCATTCCTCCGCCAGTTAAAGGCCTTTTGCTTGACCGGGCGGACCATCTCCGCCCAGTAGTGGCATTGGTCCCCGGAAATGTACCCTTTCTTAAAGCTGAGGTTGATATACTGGAGCATGGTGTCACACTTGACCACCACAACGTCCAGGTCCCGCAGCCGCTCCTCATACTCCGTTTCAAAGAAACGGCCATCGGCGGAGATGCACTTTTCCAGGATGTCAGCGGCACAGTCCTCCAGCCGGGCGCACAGGTGGAACGTCTGGGATTTGGGGAAATGGGGCTTGCCGTCATCCTTGACCTTTTCGTAAAGCACCCGCTCCACAAGCTGGCAGTTTTCCATGACGTAGCCCTTGACCTGCCGGTATTCGGCCTCCTTGGCCTTGACCCGCTGGATGGTGTACTCCAGCAGGTCAAGGGCCAGAGGGATGATGTCATAATTGGGCATGGCTAAAACTCCACCCGCTGGTAGGTTTCATTCCACACGCCAGTCACCACCAGCCCGGTGAGGGCGGCAAAGGTCACGGTGAAAGAGTTGCCGGTGATGTTGGTGCCGTATTTCAGCTCCAGGACAGCCAGGCGGGCGTCAATGCCTCCCACCGTGTTCTGGAGTTCCGGGTGCACATCGGCAGCGTTGTCATGGGTTTCCACGGCGTCCGTGATGGCCTGCCGGATGTCCTCATGGGCGGCGGGGTCCGTGTTGTGCTCAGAAATAGCCCGCTCCAGGTCCTCCCGGCTCACCACGTCCAGGGCGGGGATGATGGTAAACTCCAGCACGGAGGCGTCCGCCACAACAATGTGCATGACCATGGTGAGCCGCCCGTCCACGCCGGTGGAGATGGCCACCTTTTCCGTGTCCGGGGTGTTGCAAATGGCGATGAGCTCACCGTCCTCACTGAAAAGCCCCATCTCACGGCAGACAAAATTGCCCACGCTGTCATCAATGACGATTTTGACATCCAGCATATTGGGCACGGCGGGATTTTGCACGGCAGACACGATGGGGCCCCGCCACAGCTCTGCCACCAGCTCCGTTTGGTCCACCGTGGGCACATAGTAGCCCCCACCACCGTCACCGGCGGCGGCCTGGGTGATTTTCAGCTTGGTGCCCGCCAGAACGCAGGCAGTGATGCGGGCGGCCCCCACGGCGGTGATTTTCGTGCCGTATCGTTTCTCAATATCAGGCATTTTTATTGCTCCTCCTTGTATGGGTAGATTTCAACGGTGGCGTGATACTCCAGCGGCCCGGCCATGCTGACACCGCCAGCGCTTTCCAGCTCATTGACCAGCATGGGCCACACGTCCATGTAGACGGACCGCTCCGTCATGGCCCCCATCTGCACGATGCCATCCGATTGCACAAAGGACACCATGAGCATCCACATATTAGAGGGACGGACCGCCAGCAGCAGGTCCATGATTTGCTCCGCAATGAGGGCGGCGTCCGGCAGGATGGTATAGTCAAGCTGGATGTGGATGGAGTAGTCCACGATGGCCACCTCATAGCCCTGGGGCCCGCACAGGCCTTGGAGCCAGTTCTTGAGCCAGGGGACCGTATAGGGCAGCTCCCGGTTCCACAGGGCTTTGACACGGGCCTTGCGGACCGCCAGCGTGTCCGTGTCCTTGGGGTGGATTTTTAGCTCCTGCTCCCACACGGACACCCCCCGCTCATCGGCGTCATCCAGGAATTGATTGGCCATCACCCGGTCAAGGCCGTCCCATGCAAGGGAGATTTCCGGCTCGTTGGCATCGTTGATGGCCTTAAATTCCGTAACATCCCGCAGCACCGGGGGCAGGTAGTTGATGAGCTTTCTATCCACTCACAGCCCCCCTCACCGGGATGCTGTCCGGGCCCAGCACCAGGTTTTCCTCTTTCCCGTTGATTTTCGTGCCGCCAATGTCCGTGACCATCGTGGGGCAGGCGGACAAAATACGGCTCTCAATCTGGGAAATGCGCACGGTCAAAAAATCGGAGCTGGACCATTGCCCGGTCAGCTCCGAAAAATAGGCGTCCAGAGCGCCCGTCACATAGCTCTGCACCGCCTCCCAGCTCCAGCCGGGGGCAAAGGTCAGGTTGAGGGTGACGTTGACGGGCTCCGGGGTCACGCCGGTCACATGGACCACATGGCCGATGGGGGCAAGCCCCAGGCCCTCCCCGGCGTTTTCCGTGGGGTCCACCGCCGTCTGCACCTCATCAATGAGGGTGTCGGTGGGGACGGTGTTGTTGGCGGCCAGCAGGACCAGCTTGACGGTGCCTCCAACGGTCAGCAGCTTGTCCTTGGCCGCTGTATATACGGCGGTCAGCCAGGCCGCCACAGCGGGCTCCAGGGCCCCCACAGAGGCCTCCAGCCAGGCTGTGACCTCATCGCCGGGGATGAGGGTGCTGGGCCTCAGCCCCTCATTCCAGACGGGGTGGACCTTGAGGGCGGCCACGCCGGGCATGGCAAGCACCTTTTCCTTGTAGTCCGCCTGGTTGCCGCCAAAGGCCTGGGATTGAAAGCTGTCCAGCACCCTTTGGCGGAAAGCCTCTGTTTCCTCATCGTCCTCACCGGGCACCAGCAGCTCCACCAGCTCCGCACGGGTCAGCCCGTTCACATACTCCACGGGGATGAGATGCCCGGTGTAGCCGTTGCCCAGGGCTCCGGCCTTTTCGCAGGTCACCTCATGGCTCACGGCGTCCTCTGTGTCAGCCTCCTCCATGCGGGCGGTCACCACAAAGTTGATGTCCTCGCAGGAGAAACGGGTGCCCAGCGGCACCTCAATGTTACACTCCGCCCGGAACACGGCGGGGCTGGCGGGCTTGGGGGCCATGTTGCGGTCAGAGGCCCGCTTGATGAGGTATTCCCTGGGGGCGGTCAGCAGGTAGGTGGCCTTAAAAACGAAGTCAAGCCCTATAAAGAGCTGGGCCAGCTCCGCCATGGAGGGAGCCACGCCGTTGAACACCATGGAGCCCTCCCGTTTGTCAATGTCATTGGACACACGGGAAAGAGCGCTTTTGACCAGCACCTCATAGGTGTTGTATTCAAACATCTACACCTCAACCTCCTTTGAAAAGTCTATCTCACCATAGATGGTGTAGACGGTGAAGTTGGCCAGGACCGTTTTTCTGCCCGTTTCAAAGCTCCAGTTGCCCACGCCGGTGATGCGGTCATCCTGCTCCAGCGCCTCCGTGATGCGGCGTTTCATCTCGCTCATGGCATAGTCCTTGGGCTTGCCTATGAGGTCCGAAAATTCGGAGCCGTAATTGCGGGAATAGATAGGGTAGGCGTAGCGCTCCGTATTCAAAATGAGATAGATGGCCTGATAAAGCGCATCCCGCTTGTCCGTCATGCCGCTCACCCGCTGCCGGTCAATGTCCAGCTTGTGGGTATATCCGGGCTGTTCGCCCATGACAAAGGTGATGAGGTCCAGGTCATCCCCCGTGGTGGGTAAAGTTGCCATTATTCTCTCGCCTCCCATCTGTCCAAAACAATGTATTTTTGCCCGCCGTCACAGCGCAGCAGGATGACCTTTTCCCCTACCTTGAGGGCGTTGTGCACTCGCCACTTTTTCCGGCCCTGGTATCGGTGCTTGTGGGCCGCAAAGGCCGGATAGCCGGAGCCGCCGCTTTCGTCCTCCGTGTAGTGCGGCCCCAGGCTTTTGCCCGTGCCCTCAATGGTGGACATCTCCACATTGAAGTCCCGCACGTTGTCGGTGAGGATGAGTTGGGGGTCGGTCAGGGTCTTTTTTTGGTCCACCTGGATTTTGAGCGGGGAGGCGGAGGTCACGGTGCCATAGCACACGGCCACAGGAGCCTCCGCCCGCACGGCCTCCACGGCGGCCTGCTTGACCGCCTTGACCAGCTCATTGATGTCAAGCGACAAATGTACCACCCCTCATTTTCAAGTCCATAAGGTGCACGCTCTCCTTGAAAGTGTGCTTGACCTGTTCCACCATGAGGTAGTTGGAGAGGTTGATGTCCCCCAGGCCCAGGGTCACCACCAGCAGCGTGCCCGCCCGGACCCGCACGTCCCCCAAAACGTCCTGGAGCTTGAGCGTCCGGGTCTTGGTGTTGTAGAGGTCCAGCAGGGCGTCCGCCATCGCCTTTGCGTTGGCGGTGCTGTCGATTTTTTCATAGTATTGCAGGACGCCCCACTGGTTGATGTGTGAGCCGTCCTGGGCAATGTAGATTTCCCGCTTGCCGGTGTCCTTGTTCTCATAGGACAGCTTGATTTTGTCATAGGTCTGGGAGGCAATGGAGCTTTTATAATCATAATCACCGGCGGTTTCATCGTCAATGACCATGCCCAGTTTCATACTCCCCAGCGCCTTGAGGGTCAGCTTTCCGGCGTCATCGAAAAGCACATACATCTTGCCGGTGGCCTTGAGGGTTTCGTCCAAGGCGTTTTGGATGATGTCAAAGAGGGTTTGGTTGTCCTCCACCCGGCTTGCAATCTTGTGGCCGGTGCCCTCCAAACTTCCAAGGTTGAGCTGGAAGTCATCCGCCACCATCTGGATGACCTCCGTGGCGGTTTTATCGGTGTAGACGTATGTGTCCTTATTCTTGAGGTAATAGAGCTGGTCATAGGCGGTGACCTTGATGACCTTGGGGTTGCTGCCCTTGCGGGATTTCTCAAAGACAAAGCCATAGAAAATGGGGGAGCCGTCCACGGAAAAACGGCAGGGGTCCCCCTCTTGAAAGCTCAGGCCGTCCGTCTTTACTACCTCAAAGGATAGTTTTCCGGGCTGTCCCTGGCGCTCCCACTCTATGGTCACGTCCTCCACCACGGCGGGAAACATCACTGTCCCATTGTGCTGGATAATCAGCTCATAGGTCATGGGATGGTGAGCACCTGCCCCGGATAGATTAAATTGGGATTGCTGATTTTGTCCGTGTTTGCGCTGGCAATCTTTGAGTATTCGGCCCCCTTGCCGTAATACTTGGCGGCGATGGCCCACAGGCTGTCACCGGCCTTGACCGTGTAGGTCTTGGCGGTGGGAGCCGTGCTGGCGTCCCGCTCTTTTTCCACCGTCACCGTGGCCGCCTGGCCGCTTTCGGCAGGCTGTTCCACAGTGGCGGTCTTGGTCCCGTAGGGCCTCCATTGCTTGAGGTTGACATCCACGGCCACGTCCAGGCCCTTGGTGGCGTCCTCCACGATGTTGTAGTCCTCCACGCTCACCCTCATGTTGGTGTCGTAGAGGGTCCGCCC
>NZ_CALPCP010000076.1 GCF_943192995.1 Flintibacter muris | reverse complement strand
GTGGCGGTATGCCCAAAAGGGCCTGCAAGGTGCGGCGGAGCGGCACTACCCCACAATGGGGATTGAGGAATTATGCGTGTTGCCCGTGGCGGAATTGGCGGCCCCGGACAGCGTTCTTTTTCTGTGGGCCACGTTCCCCCAGCTCCCGGAGGCCCTGCGGCTCATCAAGGCGTGGGGCTTCCAGTATAAGTCCGTGGGCTTTGTCTGGCTGAAAAAGAACAAAAAGGCGGACAGTTGGTTTTACGGGCTGGGCTTTTGGACGCGGGCCAATGCGGAGGTGTGCCTGCTGGCGACCCGTGGGCATCCCCGGCGAAAGGCCCCCAACGTCCACCAGTTCATCATCTCCCCTATCGAGGGCCACAGCAAAAAGCCGGACGAGGCCCGTGAAAAAATCGTGGCCCTTATGGGGGACGTGCCCCGGGTGGAGCTGTTCGCCCGCCAGACGGCCCCCGGCTGGGACGTGTGGGGGAACGAGGTGGAACCTATGACACCCCGGGAGTCTCCCACTGTGGCATCTATGTGGGGGACGGGATGATGCTGCACTGTGGCGACCCCATACAATACGCCAACTTAAACAGCAGTTACTGGCAGGCCCACTTCTACGCCTACGGGCGTTTACCATGAAAAGGAGGTTTTCAATGGCGATAAGCAAGAGCGCAAAAATCATGGCCGAGATGGAAAAGGTCAAGGCCAAAATCAGCGACCAGCAGGCCCGGCTGAAAGAGCTGGAACAGAAACACAAGGAGGCCGAGAACGAGGAAATCGTGGACATCGTGCGGGGCATGAGCATTTCCCTTGAGGAGCTCCCGCTGGTGCTCCAGCGCATCAAGGCCGGGGACGCTTTGGGACAAAATGTCCCGAAGTCCGCCGGGCCGGAAAAGGAGGACGCGGAATGAAACTGAAAAAATATCGTGTAATGGCGGCGGCTCTGTGCGCCGCTTTTTTGCTGTGCGGCATCACCACAACGGCCTACGCCGGGGGCGGCGAGGAATGGGAGGACGGTACGGGCGGCCCGGAGTGGGAGGGGCTTGACCCCGTGGAGCCCCCGGCCACCCCGGAGCCGGAACCCGAGCCCAACCCGTTCACCCCGGACGGCCAGGGGACGATGGTGGATAACGCCACGGACGGGGACGGCAAGGAATTTTTCACCATCATGGCGGCGGACGAGTCCGTGTTCTATCTGGTGATTGACCGCCAGCGGGAGACGGAAAATGTGTACTTCTTGAACGCCGTCACTGTGGCCGACCTTATGGCCCTTGCGGAGCCCTCCCCGGAGGCCGTACCCGAACCGCTCCCGGAGCCGGAGCCTGCTCCCACCCCGGAGCCGGAACCGGAACCCGAGCCGGAAAAATCTGGCGGGGCGGGGACGCTCCTGCTGGTGCTGGCGGTGCTGGCCCTCGGCGGCGGGGCTGGGTGGTACTTCAAGATTTACCGCCCGAAACAGCAGGCCGCCGCGCCCGGTGAGGACTTTGACGAGGCGGAGGAATACGGCGAGGACTATGGCGGCGGTGAATATGACGACCTCCCCCCGTGGGATGAGGAAGAGGAAACGGAGGGCGGAGAATGAATTTCACAAACAACCCTTTGGAACGGGAAATGAAACGCCGCCCCCGGCCCCGGGCTCCCCGCCCGGAAAAGCCCCGGGAGGGCTCCCGGTGCTGTGGCTGTCCCTACTGGCGCGGCATCCCCTGCGGCTCCTGCTTTCAGAGCCTTTTGAAAAAACCGGGCGGGAGGTGATACTTTGCGCGAGCTGACCCGTGAGGAAAAGGCCGCTATCCGCTCCCTTGTAGTGAAATGGTGCGCCAACTATGACCGGGAATACGGCTGTCTGCCCCTCGACTGTGAGTGCTATATGCTGGGGAAATGCTGGACGGGGGCTTACTGCCGCTACTTCCGGGAGGCGGTGCTCCCCTTAAATCCCGCATTGGAGGCCGCGCTGACTGACGGCCCGGCCCCCGTCCTACGGCCCTGCGCCGTCTGCGGGCGGCTCTTTGCGCCGGAGGGGAAAAGGGCGTTCTGTTCGGCGGCCTGCGCCGAAAATGCGCGGCGGAAACGCCAGCGCGACTATATGCGGAAAAGGCGGCTGGACTGTTAGCTTTTGCCGCTTGAAAACCCGCTTGTATCAAGGCTTTCCGGGCGCGGTTCATGGGGGCCCGGTATGTTTCTATGTCCGGCCCCCGTTTCCCGGCCCAAAAGCTAACATCTGAGAGGAGGTAACTTTGGAAAAAGCGCAGGAATACAAGTATTATTCTACCCAGCGGCCCGTTGACATTGGCACGTTCCCCAATGGCAAGGAAAACCCGCCCATCCGGATCGAAAACTACGAGGGCCGGATTTGGGTGGAGCATGATACCCGGCTTGCATGGGGCGAGCTGGCCTATGCCCAGCCGCTCACGGAAAAGGAGCTCTATAATTACGAGCTCAAGCCATCCCGTGATAACCCGGATATGCGGCGGCTGATGGATACCCAGGCCCAGGTGGTGGGGAAATGGGAGGACGAGGGCCGCGTCCCTGATGGAAAGCGGCTGACATGGTTTTACCCGGATTTTGGGTGCTATGTAGTGAAAGAATTTGTTTCCCCGGAGCGGCTGGCCGAGTGTGCCCGTGGGGTGGAGCTCCAGCAGGAGGCCGCTGGCCGTAAACGGGCCCGGCAGGAAAAACCCCCGATTGCCGCACAACTGCGGGAGGCTGAGAAACTGGCCGGGGAACGGCAGGCCCCCTCTGCGCCTAAACGGAACGCGCCCGACCGGGGCGACAGATAGCGTGGCTGGCAAAAAGCGCCGCCGCCCCATCCATCTCCATGTGATGGTATCTGAGGAAGAGCAGGCACTTATCCAGGAACGCATGGCCCAGGCGGGCATCCGCAACATGGGGGCCTATATGCGCCGGATGGCCCTCTGCGGCTATGTGCTCCAGATTGACCTTGCCCCCGTCCGGGAGCTGGTGTCCCTCCAGCGGCGGTGCTCAAACAACCTCAATCAAGTGGCTGTCCACGCCAACACCTACGGGGGCATTTACCCCGAGGAAATATCGGCCCTCCAGCGGGACTACTCCGCCTTGTGGGGCCCTCTGTCTGATTTGCTGAAACAGCTTTCCGCGCTGGTGGAGCTGTGATTTGCTGGGGAGCGGTGCTGTGCCGCTCCCCGGCTTTTCGTACTTCGGGACATTTTGTCCCAAAGTCCCAACGAGAGGAGGTGTTACCACGGCCACGACCTACATCCGGCCCTACAAGCAGGCGGCGGGACTGAGCGCCGTCCAGACGATGGAGGAGCGGTTTGCCTACGGGCTCAACCCCCAAAAGCTGGGGGCCGTGTCCTCCCACCTTTGCGACCCGGCCACAGCCGCCGCCGAGTTTCTGCTGGTGAAAAGCGAATACCAGGCGGCTACTGCCCGGCCCGTGGAGCGCGGGGCGCTGTTCTTCCAGATACGGCAGGCGTTCCCGCCCAGCGAGGTGACGGCGGAGGAGGCAAATAAGCTGGGCTTTGAAACGGCGATGCGCTGGACGAAAGGCCAATACCAGTTTTTTGTCTGCACCCATACCGACAAGGGCCACATTCACAACCACATCTATTTCAATTCCACGGCCTTTGACTGCTCCCGGAAATTCCATAATTTCCTCGGCTCCAGCTTTGCCCTCCGGCGGCTGTCTGACCGGGTATGTCTGGAGCATGATTTGTCCGTGATACAAAATCCCAAACAGCACAGCAAGGGCCGTTTCCTCCACTATGGCCAGTGGATAGGCGACAAGCCGCCCTCCGCGCAACAGCGGGTGCGGCTGGCAAGCATCGCGGCCCTTGAGAAAAAGCCCGCCGACTTTGCCGCGTTCCTGCGGCTGATGGAGGAGTCTGGCTTTGCTGTCAAGCGCGGGCGGGGCGGCGTGGTGTCGTTCCTCGCGCCGGGGCAGGATAAATACACCCGGCTCCGGGCATCCACCCTCGGCGCGGGCTTTGACCCCGAGGACATCCGGGCGGTGATCGCCGGGGAGCGGCCCCTCCCGGAGCTCCCCAGGGACGCACCGCCCCCGCCCCGGCAGGTGGGCCTTATCATCGACATTCAACAGCGCATGGCCGAGGGCAAGGGCCCCGCTTATGAACGCTGGGCCAAAGTTTACAACCTAAAGCAGATGGCCGCCGCCCTCCAGTTCCTGCAGGAGAACAATCTGACCGACTATGACGCGCTGGCGGCAAAGACCACGGCGGCGGTTGACCGGGCCCACGCGCTGGCCGGGGAGCTCCAGACCACCGAGGCGGCCCTCTCTAAAGTCTCCGGGCTGATGGGGGCCGTGGTGGACTATGCCAAGGCCCGGCCCGTGTTTGACGGCTACAAGGCGGCCCGGTACTCGAAAAAGTACCTTGCCGAGCATGAGGCGGAGCTTGCCACCTACCGGGCGGCCCGGGCCGCTATGAATGAATTGCTGGGCGGTGAAAAACTCCCCAAAATGGACGCGCTGAAAAAACAGCGGCGGGAGCTGGCGGATAAGAAAAAGGCCCTCTATGCCGAGTATAGGCAGGCCCAGCGGGATATGCGGGAGGCCGTGGCTGTCAAGGCCAACATCGACCATCTGCTCGGACTGACGGACGGGCGGGACGATAAGGAACAGACGCGATAGCGGCGGTGACGCAGCCAACCTCTTTGGGACATTTTGTCCCAAAGAGCCGGGTTTGGGGAGGCTCCCCAACAAGCATTTTTGCGGGCCTGCGGCCCAGCAAAAATTTCGGAGTGTGGCCACACCCGAATTGCTTGCCGAAACGCGCAACCCCCGAAGTGGCGCGAAAAAACGGAGGCGCGTGCTTCTCTTTACGCATCCTCCGTTTCACGGGCTTTTTGCAGTCCCTCTGCTGTGTATTTCATTACGGTTAGCTCTTTTTCGTCCATCGAATTGAGCATAACATCGATCTGTTTCCGGCAGGTGCTCTCTCCGTTGAGCTTGTCCGGGAAAAAGAATTGATCCACGGAAATCTCCAGCAGGGTGACAAGCTGGTAAAAAACATTGAGGCTTGGTTTCTGGCCCCGGTTCTCCATATACATGATGGAGCGCGGGGTGCGATCCACAAGCTGAGCCAGATACTCCTGCGTCCAGCCTTTTGCTTCCCGTTTGCGTTTGATCTCACGGCCCAAGGCGTGAAAATCAAGATGTTTGTCGTATTGGTACATTCTCATATCACCCTATATTATTCTACATTTCGGGTAAGACTATGAGAACGAAATACAATTTTACTTATAGTAGTATTTTATTTCCTTCTGTGATTTGCTAAATGGAATATGACATCAATGTCTCTACGATCTGAGCCATTTCTTCAGGTGTTTCATGCCCACCACGTCTAATCCATTTAATTGATATGTTCCAAAATCCTCCGGTAAAAAACGAGAGCGCATATTCAGAATAATAAACCGGATTGTCATCTATTCTTTTGTCCTCAAACATTTCATGTAGCATAGGAAGATAATCATCAAATGCTATCAGTAATAATGGCAAAAGATCATTTTTATCAAGTAGAATTAAAAAATCTGAATGTTGCTTACAAGTTGAAAAAAAGGCTTTTGCGATTGCAAAGATTGTAAGTTTATTCTCTTTGTTTAAACGAGCGATATAGTCTTGGCATGTCCTGTCTAAATAAAACCGCAACACATCTTCTTTGCTCTTGAAATTCCTATAAAAAGTTTTTCGATCTACCCCGGCCTTTTGCGCTAATTCCTTAATTGTAATATCAGAATATTTTTTAGTTTTCATTAAAATTTGCAAAGCCTTTACAAGCCATTCCTTAGATTGTAAAGATAAAAAACTATTACTCTTATTACCCATACTCCCACCTGCCACATTTTATATATGTTTGGGACACTTCGCCTTGGCGTAGTTGACCGCATATAGATTTTACATTATAATTTTAGGTGCCGCAAGTGTGGCATCTAATTTTAAGAATTGGAGGTGTGAAAATGCCAAATAAAATTGAAAATGCTTATAAGCTCTCCCAAAATATATACGATGACGCATTAACGCAAAAAAAATGGTGGGCAAAATTATACAACTATGTTTTTTGGGGAGGAGTAGATAATCTGGAAATCTCCAAAAAAATATTAAGCATCATTCCCAAAGACTTTTCAGGCGTATTATTAGATGTTCCTGTTGGAACGGCTCAGTTTACAGTTGAAAAGTATGCTGCTTTGCCGTTGTCCAAAATAATATGTTTAGACTATTCAGAAGATATGCTCGTTCAAGCCAAATCAAGATTTGAAAAGCATCATATTTCAAACGTTCAGTGTATTCAGGGCGATGTTGGTAATTTGCCCTTTGAAAACCAGATGTTTGATGTATTAGTATCAATGAATGGGTTTCATGCTTTTCCCGATAAGGAGAAAGCCTTTAGCGAAACATTCCGCGTTCTGAAAAATGGCGGTATGTTCATTGGGTGTTTTTATGTTAAAGGGGAATGTAAACGAACTGATTTTTTAGTTAAAAATGTACTTGCTCCCAAAGGCTGGTTTACCCTTCCATTCCAGACTTTTTCGGATTTAAACAGTTTTTTGGAAAAGAATTATTCAACTGTTAATATTTATCACGAACATTCCATCGCATATTTCTGGTGTAAAAAATAGATAATGTATAGGCAGATCAAATTAAATAAACTGTCGCTCAACGGTAAATAAAAAAAACCGTTGTTTCGGCGGCTGAATATTTGCGCGCCAAAACAAAATACAGTAGCCTAACGGCGGTTTTGAAATAACAAATTTCAAGCCGCCGTTTTCTTGTAAAAAACAGAAAATCGGAGGGTGTATTAAAGTCGCCCATTTTTAAGGACACGGCGGTATCCGGGAGGTATCGTTGTGTCCTTTTTTATCTGCACTCAACTTAATTTGTTAAAAAAAGTTTAGCTCCTCCACCGGGTTACTCCGGCCATCAATGCGAAATTTGTAAGTATATAAAGAACTGCGTCATTTCATGCGCCCGCACAGTACAACGCTGTGCGGGCGTTGTCGTTTCTTGTCGTTTCTGCTTTGGGACAAACAGTCCCAAGGTGCGGGACGGTTCTCCCGGGTGCCGCTCCCCGCCGCCCTCCATATCGTTTTCCGCAATCCGACCACAAAAACGATATGGAGGTACATACAATGACTATCATCAACTTGCGCGACTTTTACTACTGGTACACCCAGGACGAATATATTGAGGTTACTGACGATGTGGCCGAGGCGCTCCGAGCCAGCATCCGCTATGAGGCGGCCTATACCGAGCGGGCCCGCTACAACAAGGCGTACTATTCCTTGGACGCGGATGACGGCATCGAGTATTCCGCCTGCCTGCACGAGCTCACCCCGGACGAGGTTCTGGAGCTCAAGGAGCGGTT
>NZ_CALPCP010000075.1 GCF_943192995.1 Flintibacter muris | reverse complement strand
TTGCCCAGCAGCTCCAGGGCCCTCACCTTGTCATGCAGCTTTATCTCAATGCCCAGTTGGCTGTACTTGATACCGGCGATTGCTGGAAGCTTTTCCTTGGACACTTGGCTGGTAGGCTTGACATCCAGCAGTCCGGCCCCGGTCACTGTCACAAAGTCTGTCCCGTTGGCAAAGGCGATGGCGGCCAGCTCTTGGAGCACTGTCTCCTGGGTGATTTTCAGCTTGCTTTGTAGCTCTCCCCGGCGTTTTTGGATTTCCTCCGAAACTTGAGTTTTATTGAGTAGTTCAATAGCTATCCTGGAGGCACTTTTTTCACTGTACCCAGCCCGCTTTGCGGCGGCGGTGGCATTGAGGTCCACCAGATACTCAGCCACAAACCGCTTTTGCTTTTCAGTTAGCTTTGCCACGCTCACCACCCCAAAACATGATAAAACCGCCCGGAAAAGGCGATTAAATGACAGAAATGACGGCGGCAAGGGTCTGGGTTTCAATCTCCATCACCTTGCCGCCGCTAACCAAGGAGGCAATGCTCATCTATGGGCACCACCCGCAGGTTACATTGTAGCATACATGATACCGAACAAAACGAACAAGTTTCAGCCGTTCCGATGTTTCAATGTTTCTCTATGTACCGATTGCACGCCACCCGTACACTGTCAGCCGTATTATTTCCCCCGATACAGGCCGCCACCTGGAGCCACGGCAGCCCATTCACAAAGCGATAGGTGAATATCTGCCGGAGGAGGCTGTCATCAATATCGGCAATGTAACGCTCCAGACGGCTCCGCTCATAGAGGCATTGCTGGTGCTTGGCCTCAATGATGCCCCGCAGATCAGCGATCTCCGCCGCATAGCGCCCCACGATGTCCGCCACGCCGGAGCCGTGCGGCATCCCCGTGATAACCTGGGCACCCGGCAGGGCCCTGGCCTCCAGCTCCCGGAGGCGGCGCTGGTCCATCTCGATCTCCCGGTTGAGGTAGTAAAGCTGGGAAAGCTCTTTCAATGTCACTGATCAGCCGCCTCCTCCGTTTCCGCCTTTTCTTCACCTTTCCACACGGGCTTGCACTCCCCCGTACCAAAGGCACACTTGACAGTACACACCTTGCAGGGGTCACCGCCAGCCATGACAAAATGCAGGTCATCAAGGGCTCTGGCCAGCATGGCATTGACCTGGGCCAGCTTTGCCTCAGCGGTGCGGGCCCGGTTCTGGGCTCTGTCACAAGCCTCCAAGGCCTCCTGGGCAGAGGAGACGGCGGCCTTGACCTCATCCAGTTCTGCCACCAGTTGGTCAGCCCTCAGCAGGTCCGCCTCATGCTGGACGGTCAGCCGGGCGTTTTCCCGGATGAGCTCATCCACAAAAATAGTCTCCTTATCAGTCACAATGCTCATTTTTTCGCATCCTCCTTGACTTTCTTTATTCTGGCTTTGAGGGCCCGCATGACGGCCTCATGGGTGTCCGCCCGGTCCCGGATGGTGGCCATGACATCCTCGTCCACACAGCCCTGCACCACCAGATAGTGAATAAAAACCTTGTCGTATGGGGAGCCCTGCCGCCACAAGCGGCAGTTACCTTGGTCATTCAGCTCAAAGGACCAGTTGAGGCCGTACCACACCACATGACGGCCGCCAGCCTGGAGGTTTAGCCCATAGGCGCAGCTTGCTGGATGCACCAGCAGCACGTCCACCTCTCCGCTGTTCCAGGCGTCCTCATCCTCCACGCCCTTGTAGACCCGCACCCTCAGCTTGGTCTTGGCCAGGCGCTCCAGGATGCGGTCCCTGTCGTGCTGGTAGCCGTAGAATGTCAAAGCGGGCTCCCCGTCAATGCGCTCCAGCAGCTCCATGTAGGCCTCCAGCTTGCAGTCATGCACCGGCACGATCTGGCCCTCGCTGCCGTACACCGCCCCGTTGCAGAATTGCAGGAGTTTCCCGGTGAGGACCCCGGCGGTGCCAGCGGTGATGATGTTTTCGTCAATCTCCAGCAGCAGGTCACGCTCAAACTGCTCATAGGCCTTTTTGGCCTTGCTGTCCAGCAGGATGGGGACCTCATGGGAGATGTTTTCCGGCAGTTGCAGGTAGTCCTCCGCTTTCATGGAGATGCAAATATCAGCGATGGCGGCCAGCACGGAGCTCTCTGCCCCGTCCTTTGCTTTATAGCTGAAAATCTGGGTCCGGCTCCGCTGGTCCGGGTCAAAGTATTGGTCCCGGTAGGCCCCCAGCGTGGGCCCCAGACGTGCCCCACCGTCCAGGAGATACACCTGGGCCCATAAATCAATCAGGCCCTTGGAGGACGGCGTGCCGGTCAGCAGGACCATCTTTTTGACAAAGCGCCGCACCCGTTTCATGGCCTTAAAGCGCTTGCTCCTGGAGTTCTTAAAGCTGGTGCTCTCATCCAGGACCACCATGTCAAAGGGCCACGCTTGCTTGTAATAGTCCACCAGCCACTCCACATTTTCCCGGTTGATAATATACACGTCCGCCGGTGTGTTGAGGGCCTTGATGCGCTTTTTGGTGGACCCCAGCACCACGGAGATGCGGAGGTGCTGGAGGTGGTCCCACTTGGCGGCCTCTTTGCTCCAGGTGGCCTCCGCCACCTTTTTAGGGGCCACCACCAGCACCCGGCTCACCTGCCAGCGGAAATACTTGAGAATGTTGACAGAGGTGAGGGTGATGACGGTTTTGCCCAGGCCTGGCCGGAGGAACAGCCCCACGGCGGGGTCCTCCACCACCCGCTGGATGCAATAGGCTTGATACTCATGCGGTGTGTACTTCACAGCCGGGCCTCCATTTCCAGGATAAAGGCGTCCACGCCCGGCTTGGTATCAATCCGCCGGACCTCAAAGCCCAAGGCGGCGATCATCCCGCAGACGTACTCTTGCAGCTTTCTCAGGTTTTTGCCGGGGGCCTTTGTCTCCACAAAGGTGATCTTTCCGCCCGGCAATAACACCACCCTGTCCGGCACCCCACTCAATCCGGGGCTCACAAATTTTAGCGCCATGCCTCCCAGTCTTTTCTTGACCTGTTCCCGCAAGTAGCGCTCCACTTCTTTTTCCAGCATTTTGACCTCTCCTTTTAGCCTGTAACATTTAACAATTTTCCTATTCTTTTATGCGTATTAGGCGGATTAGGCGGTTTATATACTCTCTAAATCCTCTATTTTTCAATCAATAGAAAATAAATGTTACAATGTTACAAAATCCTTGAAAGCCTTGCGGCGCAACGGTTTCAGCCGTAACATTTACTGTAACATTGCCTGTAACCTGTTACAAAATGCCTGTAACATTCAAGGGGTCAATGTTACACCAATGTTACAGGCAATGTTACACGGTTTTCTCAAAGCCCCTTTGCACCCCGCAGTAGCCAAAGCGCATTGTTTTCTCCGCTTTCTGCCAGTCCGCACAGGCCTCAATGATGCCGTTGATCTCCGCCGTGTCAATGTAGCGGATGTCCTTTTGTTTGCCGTCCAGGGCCTCACACCACACCTCCAAGGCACACACCTTGTCACGGTCCACCAGCTTGAGGTCACCCTGCACAGCGCCCGCCCAGAACATCCGGCGGCGGTCCAGCGGCCACTTGGCCCAGTCGCTTGGCACCTGCTTTGCAAGGAAGTCCAGGACGATGCCCTCACGGGTGCTGACTTCCCGGTGCTCCTCCTGCTTGATCTTGGCGGCCTCCTCCAGTTCACCACGCAGGTATAGGGGCTCACCCAGCCGCCAGCGGACCACGGCCTCCGCCCATATCTGGTCTATCTCTCCCGCCAGATCAGCCCACACGCTCTTGGTCACAGGCTCAATGCCAACATCCACCGGCCAAAAGCGCCGGTTGCCGGTCCTGTCCTGCAAAAAGTCCTTGGTGTTGGTGGTGCCGAAAAAGACACAGCACCGTGGCAGCTCCTTGACGTGGCGGCCATAGGCGGCCCGAAAGCGGTCCGTGCGTAAACTCAAAAACTGCTTGATGCGGGCCACGTCCGTGCGCCGGAAAGCGTCAAGCTCCGATATTTCCACCAGCCACACCCCCTGCAAAAGCTCAGAGGCCTCCTTGCCCTCAAAGGTGCGGATGCTGTCGTTAAACCATCCCCGGCTCATCTTATCCAGCAGGGTGCTCTTGCCAAGGCCCTGGGGCCCGGCCAAGATCAGCATATTGTCATACTTGCTGCCGGGCATCATGGCACGGGTCACGGCGGCGGTGAAAGCCTTGCGGGTCACCGCTCTGGTGTATGGGGTATCAGCGGCCCCCAGGTAGTCAATAAAAAGGGTGTCAAGCCTGGGCACGCCGTCCCACTGGAGGCCGCCCAAAAAGTCCTGTATCTCATTAAAAGCGTGGGCGGTGGAGTGGAGGGAGAGGGCCCCGTCAATCTTGCCGTTGCCGGTGATATGGTGGTATCGTTCCATGTACCAGTAAAGGCCCTCATTGTCATTGTCATCCCACAGGCGGCGCACCGTGCGGGTGTCCCAAGGCAGGGGCCCCAGGACCTCACCACGGCCCGCAAAGCGGTTGAGGGCAAACTTGCCCTTGAGCAGCGGGTCATGCTCCAGAATAATCCACACGTTGTCAATGGTGGCTTTTGGGAGCCCCGTCTGGGTGTTGATTGCCAGCTTGCTCATCCAGTTGGCCGGGTCCTCATCGTTGGTGGCTCCCACCCCCTCAAAGTCCTGCACGGCCTCCTGGTAGCGCTCCTGGCTCATAAGGGCGGCCACACCCACGTCCTGCACGGCCAGCTCACACATGGCCCGATAGGACGGGAGCCTGTTGGTGGGCGTCCCCGGCTGGGCCTCATCGTCCATGTCACCAAAGCGGTGGAGCCGGACCAGATCAAAGGCGTTGACCAGCCGCCCGCTGCATGGGTCAGTGGCGTGGTGGCTATACAAAAATTTGCCGTCATCGTAGATCACAGCCCCGCCGGTGGTAGAGCCGCCCAGATAGGTGTATCTGCCGGGCATACTGTCCACCGGCTCATACATTCCGGGGATGAGCTCCGACATAGCCCGGTACACGTCATATGTGCGGCAGAAAGCGCCCACCACGCCGGTCTTGGCATCCGGGTCACCCTGCTTGACGGCCAGCTTTGGGAGGCTCACAGCGCCCGGCACCTGGGGCCAGAGGCGGCAGTCCCGCCAGTCATCATATCGGGCCAGGAGCCCGTTGGCGGAGAGGAGGGGCTTGTCCTGCCAGGTGTAAATATACTGGCTATCCGCACAGCAGGAGGGCCAATACATGAGCCGGGAGACTTCAAAGGTGGTGGGGTCTGCCAGCTCCAGGCCTATGTATTCGGCCATCTTCCGGGCCAGGGGCTCATATTCGTCCGCTGACACGGTACGGTCAAGGGGCAGGAGCACCCGGAGCCGGGGGGCCGCCGGGCTGTGTTTACGGGTGGAATAGATGCAATAGCCGCAACCCAGGGCCTCCACCCGGCGGAGCACGTCCTCCGTGCCCCCGGCGGGGATGTTGTCCAGGTCCAGGGTGATGACATCCCGCCCGGTGACGGCGTTGGCCTTGCGGCGGGGGCCGGACAGAGTGCCGGCCATAAAGCCGCCCACGTCCTTGAGGTCATCCTGCTGGGCCTTTTTCATGCTGAGGTATTCCGCCAGCGTCTCCGTGCCCCTGGCGGGGGTCTGGAGCCGTGCCCATAGCTCAGATATGAGCATGGTCTGGGCGGTCCAGTTCATGGCCCGCCGGTTGTTTCCGGCGGAGATTGTAATTTTGCGGTCATACTGCATGGAGGGTTGCTCCTTTTCCTTGTCTTACGGCAGCCTCACGGCCCGGTCATCCCAGTATTCGGTGGCCCCCACTTTCCGGGGCCGGTTCTTAAAGGCCTCAATCCAGTCCGGCAAGCTCTCATTGATGCTGTCAAAGGTCAGGCCCCAGCTCTGGCAAGCGGCCACGGCGTCCTGGAGGAGCTGGCCCTCCCGGCACGTCCACAAGATCAGCCCGGCCCCGGCAGCTTGCCGCTCCTTAGCCTTGGCGATCACGGCCCAGTTGGGGGCTCCAATGCGGGGGTATTCGTTCACGCACAGGCAGCCGTCAAAGTCGATGGCAACAGCGTCTCTCACCGAAAGCACCTCCCGGTCTTTTTGTCCCGGAGCTCGATGCGGGCCAGCAGCTCAAAGCCGCTTTCCGCTATGACGTACTTGAGCACCTTGATAAGAAAATTGACCTTTGCGTCCAGAGCCTCCTCCTCACGGATGATGGGGCGCAAGGCGTGGTATGCCGTAGGGTCAGGGCACCCGCTGGCATTGAGAAAAGGGTTTTTGTTGTCTGGCATTTTGGTCACCTCTTTGCTATTTCTTCAAAAACGATCTGCTGGGGCAGGACGCCCCGGCACACATACACGCTGCTAAAGGGCGGGTTGAGAGACGGCGCTTGCTCCTGGTAGTCCTTGAAATACGCCACCCGGCGGTTAAAGTACATGATTTCAAAATCGTGCGATCTGAACATCTCAAAGCGCCGTTGACTTTCAAAGAGCCCCACTACACCCACCAGCATGGCAAAAGGCACACCCAGGGAAAACAAGCGCTCCAGCACGTCTCCCTTGAGGGAGTAGGGCGGATTGCTGATGATGTAGTCACAGGCCAGGGGCTCCGTCTTGAAAAAGTCAAAGCCGCCGGAGATGTGAGTGGCGGTCACCTGGTAGCCGAACAAGCGAAAGATTTTCACAAAGAGGCTGTCCTCCGTGTCAAAGGGGCACCAGATAGAGACGGGCTTGTCCACATAAGGGGGGGGGAGATGCCGGAGCAGAGGGGTGATTGCATAGGCTGGGGTGTAAAACTCATCATTTTTGCTGTTGGCCACCTCTGCCACCTTAAAGCCGCCGCTCACCGCTGGCTCCTTTTACAGCGCCCGGCGTTCTCATTGGGCTCCCAGTCCTCCACCACGATCACAGGCTCACCGGGGCCCTTGTCACAGATAAAGTCACCCTCTCCGATGTAGGTGCAATGGTCACACATTCCGGGGTCACACATCCGGGGCTTTTCTTGCCGCTGGTATTTCTTGCGTTTTGCCATGGGTCAACGCCTCCTTTAGTTCAAAATAGGGGGATGAGGTCATCATTTTCCGGGGCCTCATCCGGGAAGTGCTCTTTTGTGACGGCAATGGGAAAGTCCTCAATTTCACTGGCCCACAGACAGGAGCCTTTACCGTTGAGCCATTCCCAGATCAGCGGAAAGCCGCCTATGCCGTCAAACAAGCTGGCCATGGTGGGCTCCTCAGCGGCGCACAGGCTCAGACGGGTCAAAACGTAGGCCCAGGGCGGGAGGGCTACCGAATTATGTTGAGCTTCACATAATTCGGTTTATTTAATCATAGTCGTTATGTGAAGAACAAATGTGAAAACTGCGTCAGGAGAGAATTCCTGACGCAG
>NZ_CALPCP010000074.1 GCF_943192995.1 Flintibacter muris | reverse complement strand
GTCCTCCTTTGTTGCCCCCCTTTTTTTAACAATTCACGCTTCCGGTTGTCTATTGCTTGCTTAACTTATTGACATTGGCTCAATGGGAGAAGTGCTATATTCAGGCGAATACCGCTAGTTGATATACAGTGTATATCCGTCGTAGATGGAGGGCAACGGCACGGAATCCAGGTTGGACACAGGCTGGGCATACTCGATGGTGACGGTATCTCCTACGTTCAGAGTGACCACCTCCCGGTTCTGGGCGGCGGAGAGGGAGTAGAAGACCTTCTCGCCCTCCAGACGGATGAAATAGAAGGAGTTGCCTTCGATAACGGCGGTGCGAATTTCAGCAACCTTCCCCTTCGCCTCGGTCTGAGGCAGCAGCTCGACCTGAGTGATACCCTTGTCGGTGAGCTGGCGGATATACTCCTGCTCGCACTTGTCCACCGTGGTCCCGGTGGCTACAATCTGGTACTGGGCCACGTTGACCATGGCATAGCTCTTTACCAGATTGGTGGCGTCCATCAGAGGGATAAAGTAGGTGGGCTGGCCGGAGATGTTCAGCAGAAGGGGGAAGGTGGCGGTGTAGCCCAGGTCCTGGACCACGCCCTCGGCGGAGCGTTGAGCGGCGGCCTCCGTGGCGCCGGGGGCGGTGTAGAAGTGGGTCTCCTTGGTACGCATGTTGCACAGCAGAAAGCCCAGGTTGGACTGGTCCGCGTTGGCGGAGGTGACCCCGGTGTAGGCGTATACGTCGTCGTTCATGGCGATATAGTTGTAGCCGCTGGTGGTCTGGGTCACGTCCTTCTGGCCCAGAATGGAGTTGATGAAGCCGTGAACCAGGGTGCCGTAGTAGTCGTACTGCTGCATAATCAGCGCGGGGACGTAGAGGGTGTCTACCCAGCTGGGCACCTCCTCATAATACTGGCTCTCGCCGGTGATGGCGTCCACCAGCACCGCCCCCTGGATGTCCACCCCGCCGAACAGGCCGATACGCTTGACCACCCTGGGGGCGATCCACCAGGGACGGCCCTCTTCGTCGATCTCAAATTCCGGGGTGGCGAACATCATAGTGGGGTACTGGAAGCGCAGATGGCGCAGGATGTTCCGGTTCAGCGGCTCGGAGAAGGAGTACTTCATCCCCTCGCTCAGCCGGATAACGGTGGCCTCCTGGGTGACCATGTCCACCACCACGTAGGCGGGCAGGCCGCTGCTCCGGTTGGTGAACCATTTAATCAGGTCGGCGTAGGCGATAGGGGCCACCCGGACGGGCCTGCCCTGGTAGTTGATCTGGGTGGAGTCGCCGGAGTATTCAAACTGGCTGACCATATCGCTGAGGGTGCCCATCTGGCGGTCGCCCAGAAATTCGGCGGAGGTACGGTCCAGGGTGGGGATCTCGTTAAAGGAAATCTGGGTCACGTCGGCGGCGAAGTCGCCGGTCTGGACGGTGAGCAGCTCCCGGTAGGCGGAGGCCCGGAAGACGGGCATGGAGATGATCTGCCCCACAATGGCCACCAGGACCACCGCGGCGAAGAGGATCAGCACCGGCAGACAGCTCTTTTTGACGAACTGGAACCACTCCTTGATCTTCTCCCTGGGGGTGCGCACGACAGAGTATTCGCCCTGATCCAGCGGTTTTGCGGACAGTACAAAGACGCTGACGGTGTACACCACACACAGCAGAAGCAGGAAGCTGTAGAAATCCCCCGACTGGAGATTGATGGCGGGCAGGGACACATAGAAATACACAAAGCCCACAACCGCCGTAATCAGCAGGCTGACCAGCAGACTGCCCGCCCGGCCCATGGGTTTTCGGGTCTTTTTTTCTTTCAAGGCAAAATTCTCCTCTTTTTTTAAATTTGCTGGGAAGGTTATTTTATAGGATATACGATTTTGCCGGAAAAAGCAATGGACAGAAGATTAAAATTTAAAAGTCTTGCCAAATCGGGAAAGATTCACTATAATAAGGAAAACCTGAATACTGGAGGAGAGAGTATCATGGCACTTGATATGAAATATTTTGAAGAGATGGAGGCCAAGATTCCCAAGGGCAAGGTGCGCACCCGGTTTGCGCCCTCTCCCACGGGCTATATGCACGTGGGCAACCTGCGCACAGCGCTGTACACCTGGCTCATTGCCCGGAACGCCGGGGGCACCTTTATCCTGCGCATTGAGGACACCGACCAGGGCCGTCTGGTGGAGGGGGCCACCAACGTGATTTACAAAACCCTGGCCGAGTGCCATCTGGACCACGACGAGGGCCCCGACGTGGGCGGCCCTGTGGCCCCTTATATCCAGTCGGAGCGGCAGGACACCTATGGCAAGTACGCCCGTCTGCTGGTGGAGAAGGGGCAGGCCTACTACTGCTTCTGTGAAAAGACGGAGAGCGCCGAGGACGCCGGCGAATTTAACAGGGCGGACGATCCCTGTCGTGCCCTGTCCCTGGAGGAGGCCCAGGCCCGGGTGGACGCCGGCGAGCCCTATGTCATCCGCCAGCGCATTCCCAAGGAGGGGACCACAACCTTCTGTGACGCCATTTTCGGAGATATCACCGTGGAGAATGAGACCCTGGACGATCAGGTCCTGATCAAGCGGGACGGCATGCCCACCTACAACTTCGCCAATGTCATTGACGACCACCTGATGGGCATCACCCATGTGGTCCGGGGCAGCGAATATCTGTCCTCCGCCCCCAAGTATAACCTGCTCTACGAGAGCTTCGGCTGGGAGGTACCCACCTATGTCCACTGTTCCCCCGTCATGCGGGACGCTCAGAACAAGATGTCCAAGCGCCACGGCGACCCCTCCTATGAGGATTTGAAGGAACAGGGCTTCCTTACCGAGGCCATCCTGAACTATGTGGCCCTGCTGGGCTGGTCCCCCCGGGGGGATATCGCCGAGCAGGAGGTCTTCTCCCTGGAGGAGCTGGCCCGCGCCTTTGATCTGGCGGGCATGTCCAAGTCTCCTGCCATCTTCGATATTGAGAAGCTGACCCACTTTAATGCCCTGTACCTGCGGGCCATGTCCCCGGAGGACTTCGCACAGGCGGCCAAGCCCTATATCCGACAGGCTGTAAAGGATGAGCGCCTGCCGGTGGAGGAGATCGCCGCCCTGCTCCAGGCCCGGTGCGAAAAGCTCACCGATATTCCGGAGAAGGTGGCCTTCTTCAGCGCTCTGCCTGACTACAGCGCAGATTTGTTTACCAACAAGAAGTCCAAAACCAACCCCGAGGTGTCCAAAGCCATGCTGGAGGCGGCCATCCCCATGCTGGAGGGGCTGTCTAACTGGAGCCAGGATGCCATTCACGACGGGCTGGTGGCTCTGGCTGAAAAGCTGGAGGTGAAAAATGCCACCCTCATGTGGCCGGTGCGCATTGCCGCCGCCGGTCAGGCCGTCACCCCCGGCGGCGCGGTGGAAATCTGCCGCATTTTGGGCCGGGAGGAGACCATCCTCCGGCTGAAACTGGGACTGGACAAGCTGTGAGATGGGGTCTGGACAAGAACCTGGCTGATAGGGGGAGTCCTTTAGGGAGGTAGTCCAATGCCCGTTGCCTTAACAGATGAACAACAGAAAATTGTAGACGACCGGGACGGTGAGCTGCTGGTATCGGCGGCGGCGGGATCGGGCAAGACCCGGGTGCTGGTGGAACGGCTGCTGGACCGGGTAATCCGGGAGGGGCTGGATATCGACCGTTTCCTGGTCATAACCTATACCAAGGCGGCGGCGGCGGAGCTGCGGGGACGCATTGCCCAGGCGCTGTCCAAGCGGCTGGCCGATTCCCCAAATGACCGCCATCTCCGCCGCCAGACCACTTTGGTGTACCGTGCGCAGATATCCACCATTCACGCCTTCTGTGCCACCCTGCTTCGGGAGCACGGTCATCTGCTGGACCTGGACCCGGATTTCCGCCTGTGCGACGAGGGGGAGGGCCACGTCCTCATGGCCCAGGTGCTGGAGGAGGTGCTGGACAAGCGGTATGAGGACCTCACCAAGGACAGCCCCTTTGCTCTGCTGGTGGACACCCTGTCCGCCGGACGGGATGACAGCAAGCTGGCCCAGATCACCTCGGATATCTTTTCCAAGGTCCAGAGCCACCCGGACCCCGCCCGCTGGCTGGAGAAGCAGAAGGAGCTGTGGAGGCTGGAGGGGGTGTCCGATCTGGGGGAGACCCCATGGGGGGCGCTCCTGCTGGAGGATATCCAACACCAGGCCCTGGCCTGCCGGGACCGGCTGCTCCAGGCGCTGGAGCTGTGCCAGGGGGACGAGCTGCTGGCGGTCAACTATGCCCCTTCAATCTCCGCCACCCTGGAGGAGCTGGAGTGCTTTTTGCGGGAACAGACCTGGGATGGGGCCTGCGCAAGGCTGCCCATCCCGTTCCCCAAGCCTGGTATGAAGAAAAAGCGGACAGTCAGGCTCAGCCCCTTTGAAGAGGAGCGGGCCGAATGGGTGAAAAACCGGGTCAAAGCCGTCCGGGACCGGTGCAAAAAGGCTCTGGAGAGGGCGGTGGAGCCTCTGCTGTCGGGAGACACCGCCGTCCAGCTGGAGGAGCTGGCCCTGTGCGCCCCAGTGGTGGAGGCGCTGATGGACCTGGTGCTGGACTTCCAGGCCGCCTTTTCCCGGGAAAAGGCCCGGCGGGGGCTGCTGGATTTCTCCGATCTGGAGCACTTCGCGGTTCAGCTGCTTACCGACGGTGCAGGGGAGCCAACCCCTCTGGCCCAATACGTGGGGAGCCGGTATGACGAGGTGATGGTGGACGAGTATCAGGACACCAATGCGGTACAAAATGCCATTTTCAGAGCCATCTCCGCCGGCGGACGGCGGCTGTTCCAGGTAGGGGACGTGAAGCAGTCCATCTACCGGTTCCGTCTGGCCGATCCCTCCATCTTTTTAAATAAATACAACCGCTTTCCCGATGGGGAAGAGGGAATAGAAGGACAGCCCCGGCGGCGGGTGCTGTCCCAGAATTTTCGATCCCGTCCCCAGGTGCTGGAGGGGTGCAACGACCTCTTTAAAAGCATTATGTCAACTGAATTCGGTGAGCTGGACTATGACGAAAAACAGGCCCTGGTGCCGGGAAAGTCCTTTCTGTCCGAAGAGGGGGATGATCCCTATGCCCTGGAGCTGAACGCTCTGGACCTGTCCTTCCTTGGGGACGTGGAGGGGGAGAAGGATGACAAGAACCTGCTGGAAGCACGGTTTGCCGCCCGCCGCGTCCGTGAGCTGCTGGACCAGCCCCTGATGATTGAGGAGGGGAACGCCCTGCGTCCCCTGCGGCCGTCAGATGTGATGATTTTGATGCGCAGTCCCGGGCCAGTGCTGCACCACTATATCCAGGCCCTCGGTGAGGAAGGCATCCCCTGCGCCGCCGGCGGCGGAGAGGACTTCTTTGAAAGCACCGAGGTCAATGTGGCTCTGGCCATTCTTCAGATTGTGGATAATCCCCGTCAGGATGTGCCCCTCATTGCCGCCCTGCGCTCCCCGGTATACGGCTTTTCCGGGGACAAGCTGGCCCTGCTTCGGGCGGACTGCAAGGGTGATTTTTACAGCACCCTGGTCCACGCCGCCGGGACGGGAGACAAGGAGTGCCAGGACTTTCTGGACCGGCTGGAGGAGCTGCGCTTCGGGGCGGGAGACCGCACCTGCCGTCAGCTGATGTGGTACATATTTGAGAAGACCAACCTGCTGGGCGTCTTTGGTGCCATGGCGGGGGGAGGGGAGCGGCAAAGCAATCTGCTGGCCCTCTATGCCCTGGCCGGCCAGATGGAGGACAGCGGATGCAGAACCCTGTTTCAGTTCCTCCTGCGGCTGGACCGGCTGAAAAAAGCTGGTTCCCGGCTGGGGTCCGTCTCTGGAGCGGGCCAGGAGGGGGAGGGTGTGTCCATCCTTACCATCCACGGCTCCAAGGGTCTGGAGAAGCCGGTGGTGCTGGTATGCGGACTGAGCAAACATTTCAACCGGGATAGCCTGATGCGCCCGGTGCTCTTTCATCCGGAGCTGGGGGTGGGTCCCCGGGGTTTGGACCGGGAGCGGATGGTGGAGTATCCCACCCTGGCCCGGCGGGCGGTGGCCCGCAAGGTGGAGCGGGAGATGCTGGCAGAGGAGATGCGGCTGCTCTATGTGGCCATGACCCGGGCTCGGGAGAAGCTGATCCTCACCATGACCCTGCCCGAGGGAGGGGCCGCCCTGGAGCGTCTGGGGGAGAGCCTGCCCATTTCGCCGCTGGCCTTGGAGGGGCAGCAGAGCGTGGGGGCCTGGGTGCTCCTTCACGCCCTCACCCGGCCTGAGGGAGGCGCCCTGCGTGCTCTGGCCTGCCTGCCCGAGGTCTGCTTGGAGACAGCTGGCCCCCCCTGGGATATTCGCTGGGTGGATGGAACTGCCCTGAGGGAAGCACGTAAAGTGAAAGGCCATTACACCGATTTGCCTCAGGAGGAGGTCGCCGGAGAGGATCTGAGCGCCCGTCTGAGCTGGACCTACCCTCACCTTGGGGCGGCAAATCTGCCCTCCAAGCTGACCGCAACCCAGATTAAGGGACGGACTCTGGACCAGGAGGCGGCGGAGGACACCGTCCAGCCTGCCCGCAGGGGACAGCCTATCACCCGGCCCAACTTTATCGCAGAAGAAAAGGGCCTTACCCCCGCCCAGCGGGGCACCGCCCTCCATTTGGCCATGCAGTACCTGTCCCTGGACGGGGACAGCAGCCCGGAGGGAGTAGGCTTGGAGCTGGACAGCCTGACGGAGGCCGGGTTCCTGACAAAACTCCAGCGCCAGGCGGTGGACCCGGCCCGGCTGTCCGCCTTTTTAACCAGTCCTCTGGGCCGGGCCATGGCGGCGGCGGGGGAGAGGTGCCGCCGGGAGTTTAAATTTTCCGTTCTGGACTCCGCTTTGAACTACTTCCCCGATGGAAAGGGGGAGGAGGTCCTCCTCCAGGGGGTCATCGACGCTTGGTTTGAAGGAGAGGACGGCGCGATCACCGTGGTGGACTTCAAAAGCGACCGCATCCGTCCCGGCGGAGAGCGCGCCCAGGCCGAGGAGTACCGCCCCCAGCTCAACGCCTACAGCCTGGCCCTGTCCGCCATCCTGGGCAAGCCGGTCAACCGGCAGGTACTGTGGTTTTTTGCCACCGATACAGCGGTGGAGCTATAAAGACTGCTGTCTGTACTATGCTGACAGCATCGTATTGTATTTCTTGTTTGTGTGTGTTATCATAATCGCAGAAAGGGGCCCCTTTCTATCCTTTGCAGAGCAAAGGATAAGGCGAACTCAAAATGGGAGGTTATACTGTTTTATGAAGTTGAAGAATCAAGCAATTTCTATGGCGATTTTGGTGTCTGGTATGTGGATCATAACCAAGACCAATCGGGTTGAAGTGCCGTTGTATGTGACGGGTCTTGGAACGCTTGCTGTACTTGCTGCGTCTTTTGCTGTACCTGCTGTACTGGAAATGCGGGATTTAAAAAAAGAGCAAAAAAAGATCGACGAAGATAGAGCCGTAAAAAGATTTGAAGAGTTTTACGATGAATGCCAGAAGTATGGTATTGACAGTTTGAAAAATCCAGGTTCCGCCGAAAAGAAGCAGCGCATGGAGCTGCTGGCGAAAAAATATCAATGTGATCTGGCTAATTCGGCGATTTATCAGCAGTTTGATGATTTGCACAGGGAGAAAACACAGCAGAAGATTGAAAAAGAGGCTCAGGTAAAGGAAGAAGAAAAGCGGAAGGAGCAGGAGCAGTATGAAAGGCTGATCCATTACGCTCAGTTCCATGGCACAGATAAGCCGGTCGCTATGTTCAAAGACATGATGGGAGGAGCCAATGTCATTAAATTAAGCGATTTAAGGGGCAGATACGGCGTATCTGGCCCTTAACGCAATCCGGCCAATTGGGTTGCGCCGTTTAGCTGATTATGAAAAAATCGTGAACAATGCCGCAGACCACTTGACAGCCGCAGTATTGCATTATTAAAATGAAACCATAATTATCGCCCAGACAATTCGTAGCGCTATTGCGCATACCAAGGGGCAAAAGAAAACCATTTTTGAAAATAAATAAGTGACGAATACGAAAGGCGACGCCCTCACAGATGAGAGGGTGCGTCTTTTGTGCTTTTCTGGCGATAGTTTTACAACTATCGAAACGAGGAAAAATTATGGAAAGGCTTGAAAATCGTCACAATTCAGACACTCAAACAGCTATATTTGAAGAAGCAAGGGCTTGGTGTAAAATCTTGTGTAAGCGAAAATCGACAAAGTCAAGAAGTGGCGCGATGGAAAGTGCACAGGCTGGGG
>NZ_CALPCP010000073.1 GCF_943192995.1 Flintibacter muris | reverse complement strand
CCGCTACCCTGGAGAAGGGCAAGTCCGCCAAGGTCACTGTTACCACCAAGAACGACGCTACCTACACCATCAGCATTAATGGCAAGGAGCAGACCGTGACTGCCAACGGCGAGTACACCATCACTGCCGCTGAGGCCGACATCACCATCAGCGTTGTGACCAAGGCTGGCAGCACTGTTACTCCGCCCACCGGCCTGGTGGAATACAAGGCCGTTCTCAACAACGGCACCTATGAGTTCTCCAGCTACAAGCAGCGCGCTCTGAACGACGACGAGGTTAAGGCCGCTCTGCTTGCTGCCACTGAGGGCACCGCTATCGAGTTCAACCCCGACATCGCTTCCGGTTCCGCTCTTGTGACCATAGACGGCGTTAAGACCCCTGTTTCCTTTGCGACTGGCAGCACTGCTGGTTCTCAGACTGCTGCCAAGGAGCTGGTCAAGGTCAGCTACAAGGGCACCGCGATTGCCTATGTTGGCACCGATGTTACCACTACTGGCGAGACCTCTCTTACTCAGGGCCTGAAGGTCGTTGAGGAAAAGGCCGCTGGCCAGAATGCGGCATATAGTTCCGTCATAACGGTTGGAGCCAAGGGTGTTACGGCCATTGCTTCCACCACCACAAAGACCGATGTAAATCTGGTGCCCTCTGTAACCATGACTCTGGGCTCCGGGGTGGCCAAGAGCATCGAAGTGAACAAGGGCAACGGCGAAGGATACGCCAGTGGGAGTAGCCTGAATATTGCCGAGGGCAGCAGTGTCCGCTTCGCCCAGAATGCTGCCGGGACAGCCGGCGTGAGCTACGCCCTGTATGTAGACGGCGTTAAGGTTGGCTCTTCCAAGGTCAGTGACGGCACCGCTGCCTTGAAGTTTGAGGCTGCCATCACTGGCGGCAAGAACCAGGCCGCTGCCATTGACATCAAGCCCGAGTTTGAGGTTTATCTCAATGACACCAAGGTTACTCCCGCTGCTTCTGGTATTGTTATGACTGAACTGCCTGTTGCCACTAAGCTTGTTGCTGTTGCAAAGGATGCTGGCAAGGTCAAGGTTTGGGATGCCAGCGGTATCACCCTTACTGCCCGTACTGACGACACCAGCAAGGGCTACATTCCTGCCGCCTCTCTGACAGCAAATCTTGTTGTGGATGGCAAGATCGACCTGTGGAGCGCCACTACTGTAACTGTGCCTGCAAACAACACTGTGAACACTGTGACTTGGAACGGTACCGAGAGCTTGACCATGTCCAGCACTAGCAGCTATGTGGTGGCTCAGGGCGCCAAGGTTGTAGTTGAGAGTAGCGCTGCTGCAAAGGCTGTTAAAGTTGTGGTTGGCACTACCGAGCCTGTGGTAGCTGTCTCCAAGGATAAGTTTACCAAAGCAAAATCTGGTGAGATCACTGTCGGAACAGAGACCATTGCTTTCACCGAACTGGATGTCATCCGTGAGATCGCCCTTGAGGATGGATCCACTGCCACATTTGCCGGTGGTAAGGCCGCGGCTGATGTTGTATTTACCAGTGCCGGTATTGCGACTCTGACTGCTGATAACTTTACTATCAAGACTGCGGATGGCAAAACAAATGTGACCGGGAACCTGAGCGCAGAAACTGCCTACACGGTAATCGTAAAGGGCGTTGAAGCCGATGCTGCTCATGCTCTTGCTGAGATTACGGCTGATAATGTAACATTCGCTCAGAATGGCGGAACTCTGTATGAGCAGACCGCTCAAGGCACCGTGAAGCTGGAGAGCGATGGCACTTACACTCTGACCTTCGTTATCAAGACTCCTGCCTAAGCAATTCAGCGTTAAACCCAGTTCCCCGGGCCCTTTCGGGCCCGGGGCCTTTTCATCAGGATAGGTCGAAAAGTGCAATCACGTAGTAGGTACGGTTTGCCGCGTTGCAGATAGCGTTGGTCTTGTCAAACTGGCCTGATAAAAATGTAAAGGTGACCGAGTTACCCGACCAGGCGGCGGCAATATTGGCGGACGAGCCGCCCGCGCCGTGGGACAGAACGCTGGAGTTTCCCTGAACGGTGAACATCTGTGCGCCGTACCCGGTGACGAAAACCGCCGCAGGCCTGCGGGAAAAGGTGATGGTGTTGGATTCCCCGCCGGTACCGGTGTAGGTGGACAGGGAGATTTGACAGTTGCCCTTCCGGTTCAGGGTGCTGGCCTGCCCGGATACCGTGGCCGACAGGCTGTTCAGTGCCGCCGCAGACGCCTTTACGCTCACCGCAGCGCTGAGACTGTCCACCCTCTGATCCACCCCCTTGATCGCACCGTCGATCTTGACGTTGTCCTCGTTGAAGTCAGTGCGCCGCACGGCGTCATCTTCCTCCCACTGGCAGAGCCGGTAGTTGGCTGTGTGTTTGCTGGACATAGAAAATTCCTCCTTAACATGTAAAAGTAATTGAGCCCGAAAAAAGGCTCCTTTCGCGAAGGAGCTGTCAGCCGCAGGCTGACTGAGGATTGTATTTTGCGAAGCAAAATGTATAAAATAAACAAGATTTATGCAATTCTCATTTGCTGCGCACATTTCGTCTGCGACGAAATACAATCCTCCGTCACGGCTCCGCCGTGCCACCTCCTTTGCGAAAGGAGGCTTTTCGCTGCGGCGGGACGGTGGGCCCTCTATAAAACACAGAAAAACGCCCCAAAGTGGGACGTTTGCATACATTTAATGGAAATGAGGGCGCACTGCGCCCTTTTTTCTTTGCATGGCGTCATTTAGGCCATCAAGTCTACCAAATGTCTACCTCAAAACCCGTCAATCCTCTGCGGCGCAGGGATTGGCGGGTTTTCCATTTTCCAGGTCATCTACCAGGCGTCTACCGGCTTGCACTTTTTTATGTTAAATCAGGTAATTTTTTTGGATTTCATACCGCTTTTGCAATCTTTAACGCTGCGCAAGAGGTGTGACACGGAGGTGGAGGGTTGAAAAAGTCGAAATACCTCGAAATTTTTGGTCAAAACGCAGAATTTTCCGGCAAAAAGGTTGGACTTACGGGGTCTACCAAAGATCGGACGAGGATGCGTTTCGGCCGGACCGGCCCCTCTCAGGCCGAAAAAAATTAAAGGAGGAAATCCGAATGAGAAACCTGAAGCGGGCCCTCAGCCTCACTCTGGCTTCTGTCATGCTCCTGGGCATGATGGTTGTCGGTTCCAGCGCGGCTGCGGGCTACGACGATGTCAGCGAAACTGACAACGTCGAAGCGATCGAGGTTCTGCAGACCATCGAAGTCATGGTCGGCGACGAGCGGGGCTTTGGCCCTGAGCGTTCCGTCAACCGCGCTGAGATGGCGGTTGTCATGGGCAAGCTGCTGAACCTGGATTACAACTACTATACTGCTACCTGCCCCTTTGACGACGTGTACGACTGGGCCCGGGGCTGGGTCGGCGCCTGCGCCGCCAACGGCATTGTGTCCGGCCGCGGCGACGGCGTGTACGATCCCGGCGCCACTGTGACCGCCGTGGAAGCCGCCTCCATGCTGATGCGTGCCCTGGGTTACTTCAAGTACCAGAGCGACTACGCCAACGGCTTTGAGGTGTCCACCGTCCTCCAGGGCAACAACATCGGCATCTTTGACGGTGTTGGCTCCAGCGCTACCGAGCCCATGACCCGTAATCAGGTGGCTCAGATGGTGCTGAATGCCCTGCAGAGCGGCATGGTGCAGCCTGACGGCAATACCCTGAACTACTTTGATGCCAATGGCAACGTGATTGCCACCAACGGCAAGGTGAACTATGTCTATGTGACCAGCAACAAGGCATTTGCCCGGTCCATCAGCTCCGTGGCTGCCACCTCCATGGGCTCCGCCAACGACGCCCCCATTGTGGAGCTGGGCGAGCAGCTGTACAGCGGCAACCTGAAGCTGAACGACAGCGATCTGGACGCCTTTGGCCGTCCCGCCCGTACCTGGGAGTATGACGGCACCCAGATCGGCACCTACGTGAAGAAGGAGCTGCTGCGCAAGGAGTTCTCCGACAAGGTCACCGGCCGCGATCTCTATGAGACCCTGACTGCCAGCACCATTGAGAACTACCGCTACCGCATCACCATTGACGGTGAGACCCGTGAGAGCATCCTGAATCAGGGCGATCTCTCCTATTTCACCCCCGGCAACCTGATCCGCGCCAACACCAACGCTGTGGGCGCCACCGACAAGGGCGTGCTCACCCAGGTGTATGTGGATACCCTGAATGAGATTTACTACATTGCCATCATCAACACCTATGTAGCCAAGACCCTGGAGGACTACAACACCCGGGACGACAACATTGACGTGACTGTCTACGGTGTGAAGAAGGTGGGCGCCAGCAACCTGCTGGTTAAGGACACCGCCGACACCGACGCCGGCACCGTCGGCTTCCAGGCCCGGACCAGCAACCTGAGCCCCGAGGGTGAGGACTTCCCCATCCTGACTGAGGCCAAGAAGGACGAGGTCTACCTGGTTCACGTGGCGGGCGACGAGATTCAGGAAGTCATCAAGCCCGAGCGGCTGGACGGCGTGACCGTCTCCGCCTTTAAGGTCAACAGCTATGTGGTGACCGGCGGCCAGCAGTATGACCACGCCGACACCGCCCTGTATGACCCCGAGGTGCTGGAGATCTACACCACCGCCACCGGCACCGTCAACCTGAAGGACCGCACCTACAACGTCATCCTGGACGAGTACGGCTACCTCATCGGCCTGGAGTTGGTTGAGGACCCCGACCAGTTCGTGTTCATCACCGGCGTGGACGGAAACCTGAGCAACTTCCGCAACAAGGAAGCTGACATGAACGCCATCTTCCTGGACGGCACCATGAAGGTTATCAAGGTCAACGTGACCGACAGCACCGGCGGCGTGGACCGCTTCCAGAGCATGGGCGCTATCGTCAACACCTGGTGCAGCTACACCGTTAACAACAACGACGTGTACACCCTGCACGCTGTGGACACCGCTCTGGGCAACAACAAGTACGGCCAGTGGGCCCAGAACGCCTATGACACCGTGAATGTCAACGGCACTGCCGGCGCTAACGGCACCTACACCATCGACCGGGGCCACGTCTCCCTGGTGGGCGGCAGCCTGGCCCGCGTGTATGGCAACGAGGAGACCGTCTACATCAATGTCTCCCTGAATGTCATCAACAGCAACACCGAGTTTACCTATAATGCCAACGGCACGGTTGATAAGGACGGCACGTCTGTCAAGAACGGCCTGACCAACGGCATTGGCAACGTAAACTCCTCTACTGCCGCGAATCTGGACGCCAACTATGTCCGCGGTAATACTGATGCTGGCAACATCGCCGCCATCATTGACGATGTGGACTCTGTGACTGTGGGCGTGAACAACGCCAACATCAAGGTGACCAACCTCACCGAGCGCTATGTCGATGATGAATACTACCTGGGCGGCAGTGTTGACAGTAACACCCTGGCCTTCCCCAAGAGCGAAATCTACACCCTGTATCACCGTGACGGCTATGTGGTCGCCGCTGTGACCATCGGCGAGGACGCCGGAACCAGCACCAAGATCGCCTACTTCCCCAACAGTGCCCCCACCCGCGAGGAGTATGTCTCTGACAACACCCGCGACAACGGCGGCTACTGGACCTGGCAGCGTGAGGCCATTGTGGACGGCGAATGGGTCACTCTGACTGAGAAGGGCGACAGCCTGACCCAGCTGAGCGCCAACCGCATCGGCGCCGGCGACGTGGCCGAGATCCGCTATGACGCCGACGGCAACGTCCGCAAGGCGGAGAACCTGACCGACATGGAGAACGCCAAGACCGAGAACAACTACGGCGACATTCAGAACACCGGCAGTGGCGCCAGCAACTTCAAGCCCGTGATGACCACCGGCAAGTACATCACCGACGTGACCAAGCTGGAGGAGTCCGCCGAGGACGAGAACCTGGTTGTTCTGTACGCCAACTACAACAATATCAGCAACGGCACGGTGAACCATCCCACTACCGGCCTGAGCTACAGGAACGGCACCCTGTACACCGACAACGGCAACACCCGCGGCTTCTATGTTGAGGGCGCCAAGGTTATCGTCACCCGTGCCAAGGTCAGCCGCAACGGCACGCCCGGCGTGCTGGCCGACGTGGCCCAGTTCGACAACCACACCGAGACCTTCACCGGCGCCCGCGCCATGGAAAGCGCCCTGAACGCTCTGGACTGCAACCGTGACAACGTCAACTTCTACGGCTACATCATCGCCATCGCCGAGAACGGCCGCGTCACCAGCGTGATCCTGAACGACACCTACGGCAAGGTTGTCAACGAGGGCACCAACACCTCCGGCCCCTCCACCGGCGTGGCCTATGACGAAACTGTCACCAACGTTCAGACCCTGCTGAACGGCGGCAGCAACGTCACCATCCCCGCCAGCTGGATTCCCAGCGATACCTCCGCGGGCGCTTCCAAGTATGTGGAGATTCCCGCCGGTCAGACCCTGACCATCAACGGCAACCTGACCGCTGGCAGTTCCGCAGACCTGTACAACACCCTGCGGATCGGCGGCACCGGCAACCTGGTTGTGAACGGTACCTTTGTGACCGACAGCAATGTGTCCAGGAACATCACCTACAATGTTACCGCTAACGATATGCGGCTGATCGTCCACAACGGCGACACCGTGAACATCAACAGCAACGTGACTGTTGGCTCCACCGGTGTGAACGGCAACCTGCTTATCTCCGGCAGCAGTGCCAGCACCATCAACATCGCCGCCAACAAGACCGTAACCGTAAACGGCAACATCAACAACACCGGCAATACCCGGACTATCAATGTCAATGGCACCCTGACCGCTGATAGCTACAGCGGAACTGCTGGTGACGTTATCAACGTTCTGAGCACCACCTCCCTGCACATCCCCGGCATCGCAAGGAACGTGACCATCAACATCGGTGACGCCTCCAACGCCGGTTACGCCACCATCGGCACCCTGGACAACGCTGACGTGAATGTTATCAAGATCGACAGCACCAAGGTTCCCGAGATCACCACCGTGACCAACGGTACTGTGGATGTCCAGAACGACGCTGAGGTTGAGGTTGCTGCTATTAACGCCTCTGCCAGCAAGACTGCTGAGGTAAAGGTCACTGGTGCAACTGCCAGCGCCACTGTCGGCACTGTTGACACCGCCGCTACCGGCACTGCCAAGGTGACTGTCAGCGGAGCCGACGCCACTGCGGCTATTGACACTGTGACCACTGGCACTGTTGAGACTGACGGAACCGGCGCTGCTGTGACCATCAAGGTTGCTAAAGAGGACGCCACCCTCAAGGGGACTCAGGGTTCTATTGAGGTTACTGATACGCTGGGCACCGTTGACACAACAGGAAACGTGAGCGCTGGTGAAGATGTTGAAGTTGCAATCTTCAAGGCTAACAGTGGTGTCGTCTTCATTTGTGACGAGGAGAGCTGGACTGCGGCGTATAATAGCCTGAACTACAATGATGAACAGAAGAAACTCATCATGGGTGGAGCTACTTGGGAAGAAGCCAAGAGTAACCCCACTTTCCCCTGGCTGTTCGTTCTGCTCAACCCCGTCGATACCGAAAATGGTGTCTGGGTCAAGGATGTGAAGGTTGAGCGCGATGGTACCAAGGTCCAGACCTACGCCGGGACAAATGAAGACAATGACTGGGATTGGACCAGTGAGGATAACAGCTTCAAGGGTGGTTACCTGCACTGGGAGATGAAGAAGAGTTCTGATACGAACACTAGAACTCTGAGCCTGGGTCAGGAGACAGCTGCGGCTGGCACTTACACTATCACCGTTACACTGGTGGTGGGAGATAAGAGTGCTGAGACGGTTAACACTGTTGATGTGGCCTTCTCTGGAACCTTTACCCCTCCCGCCGCTGAACCCGCTCCCGAAGCGTAATCAAGCATAAGTAACCCCCGGGCGAAAGCCCGGGGGTTACTTACCTGCCATCCTGGGAGTAGAAAGCGACTACATGATATAAAATTCCATCTCGATTCATTTGAGTGATCGGTTCATAGCTGTGGATTGCCAGGGTGTTCCCATCCCAGTGGGAGCGGGTGGTGGTCAAAATCAGCTTGTTGTTCACCGCTTCATAGGCCCCGAGAAATAGGGGGTATTCGGAGTTTTTGGCCATCAAAACCAGCTCTTCCGTACCAAAGATGAGAAAAAAAACCGGCTTGACGGAAAAAACAACCCGCGTCGGCTTGTCCTGGCCGCAGGTTCCGGTTCCGGTGTAGGTGAAGTACTGAATCCTACAGTTGCCCAGCCTGGACAGCGACGTGGTGTGCCCCGACACCGTCCGGGCCAGCGCGTCCAGCGCGGAGGTGTCCGCCTTGCTTCCCGCCAGTGCCGCCAGCGCGCCGTCAATCTTGGCGTTGTCAGCGTTGAAGTCCTCCATCAGCACCTTGTCCGTCCGCTCCCACTGGCAGAGCTGGTAGTTTTCTGTAAGCTTGCTTGACATAGAAAAATCCTCCTCAAAACAAAAATGTAATTGAGCCCGAAAAAAGGCTCCTTTCGCAAAGGAGCTGTCAGCCGCAGGCTGACTGAGGATTGTGTTCGCCAAA
>NZ_CALPCP010000072.1 GCF_943192995.1 Flintibacter muris | reverse complement strand
ATTTTTTCATACTGTTCTCTATTCAGTTCCATTCTCCTATTGTATCATACTTTGCCCCTTATGTGAACACTACCTAACCAACACAACGGAAATTTCTGCCCATGAATATGAACTATCAGTACATCATACATACTTTTATAAATCACATTATTCAAACGCCTATGTAGCTCTGTGCTGCATGGGCGTTTGTTGTAGTAGCCCCCTACTGGGAAGAAAGGGGGTGATGAAACAATGAAGTATTCTGAACAATTCATGGAGTGTGTCGAATATTCTTTTGCTGCTTTTTGTAAGATTGTTCTCCGTAATGCGGCAATCAGTGCATACCGCGATTTTGGACGGAAACAGAAGCACGAAGTATCACTTGACTATCTGATGTCCGAAACGTCCTTTGAACCGTTTACAACAGATAATTACTTTGAGCAGTATGACAAGCCAACTGTCTTTGTCGTGAAAGGACAGGAGATTATTGTTGCAAGTGAATGGTTAGCAAATGTTCTTTCCAAACTTCCAGAACAGCGGCGTACTGTCTTGCTGATGTATTTCTTTCTGGGCTATACCGATACAAAAATCGGGAATGAATATGGACGTTCCAGAAGTACAGCGAATTACTGGAAGCACGCAGCATTGAATCAGTTAAGAAAGGAATGGTTAAAGTCAAAAGATGAGGAACAAAAAATTGGTACCCTTTGAAGTCATTGAAAAAGCGATTGCCGGAGAGCCAGAAGCGATTGAACTTGTTTTACAGCATTACAGTCCACGCATTAAGTATCTGTCAAAATACCGGGGACATATCAACGACGATATTCAAGAACGTTTGAAAACACAGCTTATCAAAGCTATCCTGCAATTCCGTTTTGACAGGTAACGAGTAGCAAAGCCAGAGAAAGCCGTCAAGGATAAACTTCGCGCTTCGCGTCCTTGACGGTTTTCCCTGTCCTTGCTATGGGGTAATCAAGAGCGCAATCGGATAGACCGCTTGCGCTCTCAATTCATTGTTGTATGTTCGCATTTAGAGATAAAAATCCCTTGATTTTATGCGGCTTTCAGAGCGCATTTAAGGCAAGTTAAGGGTTTTATACCTTTATCGTCAAAATCGCGTTTCTACTGCGTAACAGGCAGAAAAAAGACGGGTAAAAAGCAATCGCTTCTCACTCGTCTTTTCCTGCACCCTGTATGACAGCTACCCTATTTCAGTTTGTTGATTGATACTGTTTTATGAGTAGCTACCATACGACGGCTTTTTTCTTTTGCCGTCGTGCGGCAGTTTTTACTCTACGGTACAAAAGCCAGAGCTGGACTGGATATCCTGTCGCGTATGCTCGTCAAATTCCGCTTGACTATATTTCTCAATGCCAGTCAGTGTTCCATTCCCGGAGGTGTCCGGGTGGGCAAAGTCACGGACTGTATAAATGTCAACGGTTCCGTCTGCGCTCCCCAAAACACGCATTGAACCTTTGAATTTTCCACTGGTCAACCCCTCGCCATTAGAGGTCAGCACATCCCGGAAAAACCGAACCTTTTCACCATTGAAATACCACTGGTCATTTTTGATGTCATAGGTAACGCCAAATGCCTCGTATTCCTTTGCCATATCTTCAAGTTCCTTTGCGGAGGGCGGATCACCAGTTAAGGCAACGGTGGGAGGCGGATTTTTGATTGCCTCAATGTCACGGGCGGCAAATTCTTCCGACGAAAACTCCTTTACACCAGTCAGCTTTCCGCTGGGGTCGAAAGAACCATCTTCGGCGCGGACAATGCTGGTGAAGTCACGGACAGCATATACATCAACCACGCCATTCTCGTTGAAAAAGTCGTTTCCGGCCTGTATCCCGTTCTCCACGGTATAGTAGTCCTCAAACCACCGTACCGCTTTCCCATTGTATGTCAGTTCGTTTTTGCTGGCATCGTATGTCAGGCCAAACTGCGCATAGGGTTTGAACAGTTCTTCATAGGAAATTTCGGTGGGGGAACCGTTGCCTTCAGCAACCGCAACGATAGTCTGCTCGGATGCCTCCGTCATCGGTGGGGAAGCCGTTCCGAGCTGGGAGGTTCCGCCTTGGGATGCCGCTGCGGTACTGCACCCGGCCAAGCATCCCACAAGCATTACCCCTCCAAGGGCTAATGCAAGTAGTTTCTTTGTGTTCATTGGAATAAACACCATCCTTTCTTTGAGTGTACCTAAAGAATACCACCCTTTTTTGTGATACGTTTGGGATTAGTTTGTGATTTATGTGTAGTTGAAAAGCGGCGGGGCAATCGCCCGCCGCTTTCCTGCATTTGTCAGATTGTAAAAGAAAACTTTACCCCGTCCTGTGTATTGCAGACCATACATTCACTTCCATGATGGTGTAGTATCTCCTGCACGATATACAGCCCTAACCCGCTCCCGCCTGTTTTACGGCTCCTGGATTGCTCCACACGATAAAACGCATCAAATAATTTTGGAATACTCTCTTCCGGGATATGTGCGCCTGTGTTTTCAACAGAAAATTCTATCTGCCCATGTTCTATGTGGACAGAGATATAAATAGAGGCCCCCTGCGGGGAATACTTGATTGCGTTCCCTATCAGATTTGAAAACACTTTCTCCATCAGCAGTTTGTTTCCAGCTATAAGAGCAGATGGTGGAGCATTGAGATCTATTTGTAAGTCCTTTCCCGCAATCAAATCTTCGGTTTCACTTATATAGGATTTGATAATTTGAACACAATCCAAACAGTCTTTTTTGAAATCTGGCCCCGCAGTTTCCAATCGAGAGATTGTCAATATCTCCTGCACCATTGTTTCAAGGGTATTTGCAATTTCCAGCGATCGTGTCAAATATTTCTCACGGTCTTTGTAGGCCCCGATGCCGAGCAGCATCCCCTCTAACTGGCCCTTTATAATGGTGACAGGTGTTTTCAGCTCATGTGAAACCGCCGAAAAGAAATTTGTACGGGCCTGTTCCAGTTCCTTTTCATGTTCAATATCAGCTTCAAGTTTTCTGTTTGCGTTTTGCAAATCAGACAGGGCGGATGAAAGATTGCGGGATAGCCTGTTCAGGCTTTTCCCCAGCGTTCCCAATTCATCAGTCCGTTGTTCATCAACCGTCCAATCCAACTGCAAGTCAGACATTTTTTCGGATATGCGGCTGATTTCCAGTACGGGCTTTGTAATCATACGAGAGTACAGCCAAGATATGACAAGGGCAATCGCCAATACTAATAGCAAGATAATCGGAAAAACACGGATAAAGGATTGTTGTAGTTCCGAAATTTGTTCTGCCTCACCATAGACAACGAGAGTATAGCGGTCACTGCAATCAGAAAAAGAAAAATAGTATTGGTTTGATAAAACGGGAGAGGTTTCACCAGGGCCAGCGACTGCCGTTTGTGCGATATTCCCGTTCCATTCATTGTTAAATTCTTTTGCGGGTAATGCAACCCAATCGCCGCCACTGTTGTATAACTCAACTGAATTGATTTCCGTATCCGCTACAAATTGGTCGAACAAACCGCCGCTATCTGAAAAAGGCACTTGTTCCAGTTCAGAAATAAAGTCCTGCGCCCGTTTATCCAGAATTGTGTTCAGTCTGTTGGAATAGGTCTGCGGCATTAGCCAGGCCAACATTCCGAACACCAACAGCGATATACACAGCAACATAACCGAAGTAATTAGGAATACTTTTGCAAATAAACTGCTTTTAATTTTCTTTGTCAATTTTATATCCCACCCCTCGGATTGTCTGGATAAATTCAATTCCCAACTTCTTCCGCAAATTCTTGATGTGCGTATCAACTACACGCTCATCCCCATAAAAGTCATACCGCCACAGTTTGTCCAAAAGGTTTTGCCGGGTCAGAATACGGCCTTGATTAGTGAGCAGTTCTTTCAACACTTCAAATTCCCGTTGCGTCAATTCATAAGCGGTTCCGTTTACCGTGGCCGTGTAATTGTCGCAATCCAAAACAAGGTTTTGATAGGAAATCGTTTTGTGTTCATCCTCTTGCGGCCCGCTGCTCCGCCGCAGGACGGCGGCAATCTTCCGAATTAAAATTGGCATGGAAAAGGGCTTTGTGATATAGTCGTCCACTTGCAAATCCAGTCCCCGGATTTGTTCTTCCTCTCCGCTCAATGCAGTAAGCATGATGATAGGAACCTGGGATTGTTTTCTTATAAATTCACAAACGGCAAACCCATCAATTTTGGGGAGCATTACATCAAGCAGCACCAAATCAAATTGCGCAGCAGAAAATACAGAAAGGGCTTCTACACCATCGCTGGCTAAACTGACCTCATATCCTACCTCTTGCAAGAAGTTCTTCAAAAGCTCTTGAATGTCCAAGTCATCCTCGACAACTAAAATCTTTTGCATAATGACACCTCCGAAGGGTAGCATACCATAGAAATTTGTGATTAGTGTGTAGTTCTCAAAATTTATGCCCTCGACTTGCACATGACCTAACTTGTTTTCACCGTGTTGCTCTTTTCCTCTTATGGGTCATCATCCGGCACAAGCGCAATCACATCGGAAATGTCACAATTCAGCGTTTCGCAAATCTTGATAAGGGTGGGCATGGAGATATGCTCCACCTTGCCCATGTTGGCGATATGGTTCGTTGTCAAATGCGCCTGGAGCCGTAAATCTTTCTTGCTCATGTTCTTGTCGATTAGTGTTTTCCAGAGCGGTTTATAGCTGATTTTGACAGCAGGAGCGGCCCCGGCCCTATGGCCTTTCAATCATTATACTGCCATCATTGAGAAAACACAATGCACTGTTGCAATTCTTCTCCAAAAACTGCGGCATACACAACGCATTTGTCTTTACATCAATTTAGGTATCAAGTGCTTCATGCCTTCCCAGTCAATCCCTGCCGATTTTATCAGATTTTCCGGGAGAAGATGGATGTAATAAGCCGTCGCTTCCAGATCCTTGTGTCCCATGTATGTCTGTAAGTAAGGCAGACGGGAACCGAGGTCTTTCTTTTCGTCAAGCCACCAGTTCAAAACAGCAGTGGCAAATCGGTGCCTGAGATCGTATACTCTTACTGAGGGAAGAAGGTCTTTTGGAACATCCGGTTTCGATAAGGCAAAAAATCTCTTAAACTTTCCCTGCATCCATCCGGCGGAGTAGGGGCCGCCGGATGGCGAGGGGAAGAAAAATTCGCTTTCAGGAAACGCCGCATCACGGACAGCCGCATAGGATTTTGCCAGGGAATTCATCTCATCCGACATGACGATGTTGCGGCTTTTATGCTTCTTCGTTTCAATGATACGCAGCTCCCCGGTATTCAGGTCCACTTCATTTCTCTTAGACCTTATAGGAGAACAGGCCGGCACAGTCCGGAGCCGGGACCCCTGTCTCTTTCAGGAAGATATGGAAATATTTAAGATAGAGAAGGATGTTGTGCAGGCTGGATGTCCTGACCTCTGCCGCGGTTTTTAATATAAACTCCCTCACATCATCGACAGAGACATGTTCTAACGATTCATGGCCGAGGGCTTCAAAGTGATGGAGATACCTGCGGACCACCCATACCACATCGTCACGGGTATTGGAACCGTAATTCCTGTAATCCAGGAAACGGTCAATCAGCCGTTCATTTTCCGCCCTGAGCAGATATTTCGATCCATGCTTCGGCATGTTAAGATGGAGCGTCCCTGTCAGTTAAAACCCATTCAGGCGGTTTGCGGCAGAGCGGATATTCCTGTAGTAATAGTCTGAGATTTCATTTCTGGACAGCCGTTCCTTCTGGAACCCTACATATTCACTTGTGATTTCGGGATCGTAGAGAGATGCCCTTTTTGCCGTAGTAGATTGCAAAGGCCCTCAGTCCCGGTTGGATGTTTGTCCATATGCTGGATTCACTGTAGCCGAGCCTCCTGGCTTCCGCAACCATCCGGGCAATCATTTCGTTGATGGTTACTTTCTTTTCATTCATGGCAGATGCCTCCTTTGGTATAGTCAGGGAAATCCCTGCTGACACGATTATCAGCAAATGCCTCTATGGACACCATAAAATTATCCCGAATTTTTCGGCTTTTCATATATGGATTCTATTTGACAGCTTAGACAGACACAAAAAGTTATCCCGAATATTTCTCAAAGAAATGCCGCTGTTGCTGGCTTTCTTTGAGGTATTCGGGATAATCTGACTTTCGGTATAACCGGTAGTTTAGCAGAAACTCTTGATTTGTTCATAATTATAGCGTTGATATTATTCGTTTGACCGTCTATAATAAAGATATGATTTAGGGAGGTCTGTTATGTTTGAATATATGACTGTGCAAGAAGCTGCAAAGGAATGGAGATTATCTGAACGCCGAGTACAGAAACTTTGTGCTGAAAACAGAATTGATGGTGTTGTTCACCTCAGCCGTGTATGGCTTATACCTAAAGGAACTGAAAAACCAATAGATGCACGTCGAAAGAAACGGAGGGATCGCATTGGTACGGATAGCGATATGTGACGACGATAAGGAAGCTGTCAAATATCATGGGGATATTGTGAAAGACTGTCTGCGCTCTTGCGGAATAGGTTATGAGATTGCAACCTATACACAAAGCAGCAATCTTCTTTTTGATATTACAGACGACCATTTTTTCTATGATTTGATTTTGCTTGATATAGAAATGCCCGGAATAACAGGTATGGAATTATCTGAAAAGATCAAACCTCATTTACCAAATGTAAAGATTATTTTTATCACGTCGCATATTGAATATGCGATTGACGCTTTTGAGCTTTCTATTTTCCGTTATGTGCCAAAAAGCGACCTAAGTAATCGTCTGGTGTCCGCTGTGGTAGACGCTGCAAAACTGATTGAATTAGAGGTTGGCAGGGAGTATATCATACAAGCTGCCGGACGCATGGAAAAAATACCGTACAAAGACATTTTCTATATCCAGCGTGACGGTGGAAAAAATTCTATGATATGTTCGCGTTTGGGAATATCGAAAGTTAGAAAAAGTTTGCAGCAGATTTTTGATGAACTGCAAGCACAGGAATTTATTTTCATTGACCGGGGTTATATCGTAAATATCATACAGATTATGAAAATCAGTGACAGCATGGCATATTTCAAAAATGGTGAAACGCTTCCGATCAGCCGTTCCCATTTGCAGGAAGTAAAAAAACAGATAAACAGGTTTTGGGGGGCGCATATATGATGACTTGGTATCAGATACTTTCATTCTTTTTTACAAATGGATTGCGGATATTTTTGGGGCTGTATCTTGTTATAACATTGCAGCAATTAGCTGGAAACAGAAAAAAAGCAAGCGTCATTTCTGTATGTGCAGCAGCCTTTATTACCGTGCTGTCCTGTTTCCCCATTCAACAATTTTATCTGACGGGTATAGAAATAATTTTTGTAATACTGATTGCATATTATCTATACGCGGCACAGCCCAGGGTGAGCCTGTTTCTCATTTTCTTTTATGAAATAGCGGTTGCTTTGTGGGAATTTATTCTATCGGCTGGGCTGGGGGTTATCTTTCAATCAGACCGTTTTCTTGATATGCGGTCAAATGGATATATAGCGGCAGTTTGGATTGTCCGGCTTTTTATGCTAGGAATTGCCTTTCTTACTGTGAAATCGCATAAAAGAAATGAAAATCTATCACCACGGGTAATAGCCGGAGTTGCAATAGCCGGTTTGCTGGGAGCCGTTCTTTTATCCGGGCAGAATACCATACCCATAAGTGACGATAGGCTGACAACTTGGATTATCTTCTCAATGCTAATTCTTGTAGCAATCTTATTTTTCAACCTTAACCGCCAATATGAAATGGAAAAAAAGATCATGCTGCTTGAAAAAGAAAAAAATGCGTTATTGGAGCATGACTATCAGACCCTTAAAAATGTTTATGCTGCTAATGCAAAATTGTTCCATGACTTCCAAAATCATATTGATGTAGTGTATCACTATCTGTTAAAGAACCATACAACGGAAGCCGCCCATTACATTGAAAATCTGCGTTCTCCAATACGGGAAATTACACAGACAGCATGGGTGGGCGACGAAGCCGTAGACTATCTAATCAACAGCAAGATTGCCCTTGCTGCTTCCCAAAATATACAGGTAGGTACAAACATTGAATTTCCACGCCGCACCAATATACAAAGTGTTGACTTAGTTGCGATTTTAGGTAATCTTTTGGATAATGCCCTTGAAGCGATAGAAAATGAGGAAGATAGATTTCGGTTTGTCAATTTAACAATCCGCCGCATAAATGATATGCTGGTTATCAAGGTGGAAAACGGGTGCAGTGCTGCACCTACCGAAATGAACGGAAGTTTGCAGACTTCCAAAGCAGATAAAACTTTGCATGGCTGGGGACTTCAAAGCGTCCGTGCCGCTGCTGAACGCTATGACGGGATTATCGAAACAGAATACAGCGATCAGATATTCTGCGCTGTTGTCACATTATCTTTTGAAGCAGTAAAGGCATAATCAATCTATCGGGAAAGCAGAGCGTCCATGCTGGCGGTCTGTTTTTTCATGGACAAAAACCTACCGATTATGGACAAAGCGGAAGAAATGTCGCTTTTGCAGTATGCTATGACTGTAACAGAAACTTACACACAAAACGAAATGGAGGTTATCTTATGCGTCATTTTTATTTTCGATTGATTTTGGGTATTGTCTGGCTGGCTGTTGCGGTTGTTAGTGCCGTGAAAGCAAATATTTCATTTGCCCCTCTGTATGCCTCGCTGGGTATCGTATTTCTATGGTCTGCTTATTCAATTTGGAAAAAGGAAAAGGACAAAATGATCTCTCGGAATTCTGATTGATCCTGCCAGCGAAACTCTGGCATTGGACTTTGACAAGTGGATATTATTCAAAA
>NZ_CALPCP010000071.1 GCF_943192995.1 Flintibacter muris | reverse complement strand
GCAGTAAAATCCTCGGAAACCTTGTGTTCATGCCATTTTTGTACCCATTATTAACATAATGGCTTTGTTCAAATAAATGCTGTTGCCCAGAGCCTTGTATCTGAGGCTGTCAGCGCTGCTCACCGTGCGGGTCTTGCCCTTTTTGTCCGTCTTGGTCCAGTCTCCTATATCCGTCCAGCCGTCCGGGTAGCCCATGAGCCGTTCACATTCCAGCGGGGTGAGGCGGCGGACAAAAAGGCCCTGTCGGATGCAGGGGGTATAATTTAGGCTCTGGCCACCACCAGGCTTTGCTTGGAGGGTATGGGTGACCTCTGGGCTCTCCGCACAGTTGCGGCAGTCAACGGCCACCACAAGGTCCGCCGTGGTCTTGTCATTAGCAGCTCTCAATGTCGAAGTCACCCCCCCCGCTTGTAGTCACCAAAGCCCTGCATAGTAAAAAGGGTCTGGTCATTGTTTGGGCAAAGCGTTCCGCTCTTTTCAATCTGTATCAAGGCTCCTTTTCCACCTCCTTTGCACCCAGCCCGCATCCGTAGGCAATACGCTCTTGGAGCATCAGGGGAACATTCCCCCCCCGTCCCCATTTTCCCGCTGAGGGTCTGGACGGTGCCATCCTCAGACAGCTTGACACGGCTGTCCTGGGCGTGATTTTCCACAGGTATGGCAAGGGGCCGCTGGACGATGCAAACACCGCCCTGCTGAGACGTGGGGGCTCCTCCGTTGCAGTCCAATGTGCATGAGATGTCTGCCGGGATAATACCGGCTTGAGGATTAGGGGAAAGCATCCCGGCGCTGTAATATGCGCCTATTCGGTATGCGCTTGCCTCTCCAGCGCCTCCCGGAGTATCGGCGGTAAAGGTTTGCCACGGCGCTCCGCACGGCGGAGAATACCCTGGCACGCCTTGGCGCTCAAAGAGTATTTCGGGTGCGGTGAGGCCTCCAAAATCGCAGACAAGTGTGATGCGCTTGCGGCGCTGGGGCACTCCCCAAAACTGAGCATCGAAAACTCTCCACGCAAGGCTCCATTTTCCTCCCATGTCGGTGAGGCATCCGGCTGTTGGCCATCCACGTTTAGGGATAGAAACAGCGGGGGCTTGCGGGCAGACGATCTTGACGGTTTCGTGGAGGACGGCGGCAAAGTCCGCCCCTTTGTTTGAGCTAAAGGCTCCGGGGACGTTCTCCCACACCATCCAGCGGGGGCGGATGCTCCGCCCAGTTCTGCCTCTTGCGGCATCTGCATCCCTCATTTCTTTAATTACTCTGATTTGCTCCATAAAGAGCCCAGAACGCTCACCGGCCAGCCCGGCCCGGCCTCCCGCAATGGAGAGGTCCTGGCACGGGCTCCCGCCGATTATGACGTTGACAGGCTCCACGGTGGAGCCGTTGATTTTGGTGATGTCTCCCAGGTGTATCATGTGGCGATCTCCTTAATGGTCAATGCCTATGTAGTCCAGGACCTCAGCTATGCCAAGGCCGCCTTGGTCCACAGGCCTCATGCAATAGTCATACTGCTTGGGGTGGGTTTCCTGCATCTGCTGGAAACGGTTTGGGCAGCTCTCAAGGTGGGCTCCGAAAGCGCAGAACATACACCCGGTACGGCTCACGCCGGTGGTGTAAAATTCAAATTTCTTTTCGCTCTCTGGGTATTCTTCCAGGCACAGCCGGGCGGCCCTGTCCGGGCACTCTTTCCCGTTATATCTGCAATGGATTTCTCCATATACGGAGGCATACCCTTGTCATTTTTCATGCGCATAGTTCAAAGCCTCCTTGGTGGTAAATAAAAGAGCTTTTCAGTCACTTTGAATTGATTGCTTTTGTTGCGGTCCAGTGTGCGGGTAAAGGGGCGCTCCCATATGCACGCAACGCCGGGTGGGGCCTCTTGCTCACTTACAAAGACGGTGTGCCCCGTATCGGCCAAGAGCTGCATGGCTATCCAAAACTCAATGGTGTCAAACTTTTCTCCACCATAGCCCGTGGTGTTGTTGTAGGGCGGGTCAGCGTAGATGACGGAGCCGGGAGGGATGCCCAGGTGGCGGTAGTCCCCACAGACAAACTCCGCATTTTGCAGGGTGGCCATGTCTTTGAGCAGGGACCGCTTGCTTTGCAAAGCGTAGTTGGTGTCGGTCTTATTTCGGGCATAGCCTCCGTACCACTTGCCGCCAAAGCTGCACCCAAAGCCCACAAAACCGGCCAGAACAGGGTCAAGCTCTTTGTGGTCCCGTATGTATTGGTATTGTTCCAGTGTGATAAGCTCCGGCAGGTTGTAGCCCCTCTGTACGCCCTGGAGCATGGCAATGAGGTAAGCGTGCTTGTCATTTAGGATTTTCCGGTCAAAGCCAAGGACCTTGCTCTCAACGGCACAGGAGCCGCAAAACAGACTAACAAAGCATTGTCCCCCCCCCCCGTCACGGATATGACGGAGGCAATCTGGGCCGCTATTCTGGATTTTCCGCCTTGGTATCTCATTGATGATGTTGGCGATGGCTCCGGCAATGCGGCTTTTACCGCCCATGTACTGCATCGCTTTAATCCTTTCTGAAATAGTGCCCCACCCAGCCGTCCGCATTGAGCGGCAGATCAGGGGCCCAGGAGATAGGGGTGCGCATTATGGAGCATACCAAGTCCAGCATGGTGTCCTCATCCGTCCAGGGGGCCACGTCAATGACCACCTCATCATGCACATGGAAGATCACCGGGAGCCCGGCGGCCTCCAGGCGCTCAATGGTGTCCGCCAGACAGTCACGGGCAATGGCCTGGACACAGTTCTCCACCAGCTTGCCGCCGTAGGTTTCAATGCGTTTCCACCGCTTGGTTTTCTGGTCCATGCCCATGTAGGCAATGGAGGGCTTGTCCCATTGGTTCTGGCCTATGCTGGGGCTCACATAATAGAGCTTGCGGCCAGAGGGCAGGGTGATGGTCATGCAGTCCGTTCCCTGGTTGCAGTCATACTCACGGGAGAGGATGAGGCTATTTATGCCCACCGTCCCGCCCTGGGTGATGACTTGGATGGCGGCGTTGTCCATGGAATACCAAAGATCACGGATGCGCTTATTGGCCTCCCGCCACCGGCTCACGATGTCCGGCAGGTCCGTCTCCGGGATGCCCATATCCAGGGCCCCCATGTTGATGAGCGCCCCGGTGCTGCCCTGGTAGCCCAGGGCCAGCTCCGCCACCTTGCCCTTTTGCCGGAGTGCGTACTCCGGGCGGCCCTTTTTGATGTGCTCCAGGGGCACGCCAAACATCTGGGAGGCGCTTGCCTCATAAATCTTGCCGTGGGTGCGGAACACTTCAAGCCGCCACTGTTCCCCAGCCAGCCAGGAGATGACACGGGCCTCAATGGCCGAAAAATCAGCGTCAATGAACACATGACCCTCCGGCGCTATGAACGCCGTGCGGATGAGCTGGCTGAGGGTGTCAGGCACGGAGCCATAGACCGCCCGGAGCCCGTCCAGGTTGCGGCGCTGGACCATCTCACGGGCCAGGTCAAGGGGCTCCGTGTAGGTGCGGGGGAGGTTCTGGACCTGTACCAGCCGCCCGGCCCAGCGCCCGGTGCGGTTGGCTCCGTAGAATTGGAGCAGCCCCCGGACCCGGCCATCCGCACACACGGCGGCCTCAATAGCGTCATATTTCTTGGTGGAGGTCTTGCCCAGCTCTTGGCGTATCTCCAGCATACGGCGGACTTTGAGGCTGTTGTTGTCCTCCTTGAGCAGCCGGGCCACAGTGTCCTTGCGCAGATCAGCCAGCTCCTCCCCGGTTTCCTCCTGGAGCCATTCGGTGAGCTGGGCCACACTGTTGGGGTTATTAAGGCCGGACAGTTGCATGGCCTCCGTCATAAGGTTCTGGCGGACCGTAGCCCCCAGGGAGAGGGCACCGTCCACCAGTTCCATGTCAACGGCCACGCCCCTTGCGTTGATAATAAGGTCTGTCTCCCACTGTTTCTGTACGAAGTCCGGCACGGGGAAAGCGGACAGCCGCCGCTCAATCTCCATCTCCGTCACCACGTCCTGGCGGCAATACTCCCGGAACAGCTCCCACTTGGCGGGGTCATGGTGCGGGAGGTTCCGGGTGCGCTGGCCGTTGGCCTTGGAGGGCTTGCAGGGCACGCAGAAATAGCGGATGAGGGCCTTGCCGGTGTTCAGCTTTTTCTTGTCCTCCGGGAGCCCCAGCGCTTTCCCCGTGGCCTCCAGCCCGGCGGTATAGCCACAATAGAGGCCATGGAACATGGTGCAACGCCACTGGCTGGGCGGGAGGGCTCCCAAAAACTTGGAGAGGCAGCCCCACTCAAAGGGAGCGTTGTATGCGTGCTTGATGTAGTCCGGGGAGGTGATGGCCTGGACCAGCCACGGGGGGAGGTATTCCCCCCGTGCCAGGTCGATGATCTCCACAGGCGCACCATCCACGCTGTACGCAAAGAGCAGGATTTGAAAATCCGGGCTCTGTATGTACTTTTGGGCCCCGGCCTTGGCCAGCGGCACGCTGGAATAAGTCTCCAGGTCAATGCTGAGATGGTGCATGATGTCCTCCTCTTACATGGGCTGGCCGGTGATGGGGTTGATGCCGTTGGCGGTGCCCCAGGGCGGCGTGGTGGCGGGGGCAGGAGCGGCCACAGGGGCCCCGTAGGCGGGCGCAGGAGCCACCGGGGGCTGGACACCCTGGGCAGGGTTGGCAAAGTCAGCGGCGGCACCGCCGGGCTGTCCAATACCGGCAAAGTCAGAGGCCGCAGAGGCAGAGCCGGAAAGCGGCTCCCCGTCTCTGGTTTTCATCACGTTGCCCAGGCCGCAGCCGATGCCCTTATTGCCGCTGTTGGAGTAGCCGAAAAAGCGGATGGTCACACGGGCATACATCCCGCTGTAAACTTCACGGGGCGGGAGCTCCTGGTTGATGTTCTGGATGCCCACCACCTGGGGCTTGTTAAAGGTAGAGGCGGACATGACCCAGTGGCCACGGCACTCCTCACCAAAGGGCTCCCCGGACTGCCGCACGCCATCCCCGTCATAGATGGGCACCCGGAGCTGGGGCGGGGCGGCACCGTTCCACACCTTGCTCACCGCATCCTGGGCGGCGGCCTGGATAGAGGCGTCAATGTCGGCCTTGGTGGCAAAGTCCGTCTTGGGGATGAGCAGGGTGGCGCTGTATTTCGGGTCATCGCCGGGCTTGTTGGTGCGGGGCTCGATCAGGTGGACATAGGACAGGCGCACTTCGCCGGTCAGCACCTTTGCGGGGTCATTCTGATACATGGAAAAATCCTCCTTTATTGTCTGAGTTCATGGAAAACGCTGTTGATCTTCACCCATTTCTCATGGGTACGTTTGGCCTCTTTTACCGCTGCTGTCAGGCGGTTGTTTTCCCTGGTGACCTTGAGCTTTTCCTCCTTGGTCAGACGGGGTGCAAAGGGGCCTTTGAGGTTGCGCCAGCCGTGGGCGTATTCCTGGGATTTCTCTTTCCAGGCCTGGAGGCTATCCTCCACGGCGTTCTGGATATAGAGCTCCGTGGTCAGGATGGCCTCCTCATTCTCCCAGTCATAGCAGAACACCAGCCGGAGCAGCTTGCGGATGTTGGTGATGGTCAGCTCATGGAGCCTGGGCAGGTAGATGGTGGCCCGGAAAGTGTCCGCCCGGAAATACACCGTTTCGGTCATTCCGGCACCGCACCCGCAAAGTCAGCGGCGGCGGGGTTGTAGGCCTCCCGTTTGTCAGAGGCCTCCGCCAGTGTGGGCTTGCCCAGGGGCTTGACCACAAAGCTGCCGATCTTCTCCTTAAATTCCTTTTTGCCCATAAGCTCCTCAATCTGGGAGAGTGTCTTGGGCTTGCGGTCATAGACCAGGGCCTCATCATAGCCCGCCGCAATGACGGCTTGGATGGCGGCATCCTGGTCCGTAAAGGTCCGGTCACTCCGCCCGGCCACCAGTTTCCAGCCGGGGATGGGCTTGCCGTTCAGCAGGGCCGTGGTGGCGTATTCCTCGAGGTCCTTGTACCACTGGACCAGGAGCTTGCCCCGGACCAGCAGGTCACCGATTTCCTCATCCGTGAGGAGGCCGGGGGCCTCCATCCCGCTGGCCTTGGCGGCCTCCATAGATTGCAGCTCCTCCGGGGAGAGGGAGCCCGCCGGGACACACCCGGCAAAGTCCTCCAGGGCGGTGTTGACACCGGCACGGGCCCGACACTGGGCCTTGCCCCGGCAAAACCGGCAATGGTCACCGGGGACAAACTCCCCCAGGCCTGAAAAGGCCTTTTGTGCGGTGGGCTTGATGCTCTCCCCCCAGGCCCGCAGCTCCTCCACCGTGATGGTGTCCGTGGTGTAGCTGTCAAGGCGGGGCTGGTCAATGCTCATGCGGACCTTTTTGATGGCGTCCCCGAAAATGGGGGCGTAGCGCTTGAGGGCACCCAGGGCATAAAGCCGCATCTGGGGGTTGCCCTCAGCGGACACGGGGACGCCCTTGCCGTGCTTGTAGTCGGTGATGCAAAGGGTATCTCCTCCAATCATCACACAGTCACAGGTGCCAAAGCCCTCCGGCACATAGTCCGCAAAGTCTACCTTGACCTCAGCGGCCACGGTGGGGGGGCTGTTGTAGGTCATGGCCTGCTCCAGCAGGTGCTCCAGGTAGAGGTCCGTGGTCTTGTCCATCTCCGGGTCATAGCGGGCCTCTTTCTTGAGCTTGTTGAGCCGGGAGTTATAGGTGCGGTTGGTCATGATGGTAAACTTCTTGAGGACCTTGAGCTCCGCAATGGCGTGGGCCAGGCGGCCCTCCTCCGCATAGTCGCTGGTGCTCTCCGGCAGCCCCTCCTCAAAGCGGGGGGCCGCCGTGCACGCCAGCCAGCGGGAGGCGGAAGATGCGGAAAGCAAAGCGTGTTTCTCAGGGGGCATAGGGCACCTCCTAAATCTGAGCGCCCAGAGCCCGCAGCTCCGTGGCAAAGACGCCATACTGAGCGGGCTGGAGCTGGGTGATGGCCTGGACGCCGTACTTGGTCAGCAGGGCCAGCAGGGGCTCCATCTTCCCGGCGTTTACCAGGGCGGCCCCGGCCTTGGAGATTTGGTCCAGGGTGTAGGTGGGGGCACCGGCCACCGGCATGACAGGAGCGGCGGTCTGAGGAGCCGGAGCGGGCGCAGGAGCGGGGGGCGTAACAGGGGCCGCCGGAGCCGGGGGCGGGGTCACGGGAGCGGGGGCCGGGCCGGGGGTCTGGGGCATGGCCGGAGCCGGGCCCGTGGCGGGGGCGGGCATCTGGGGCGGAACAGCCGCCGGAGCGGGCATCTGGGGCCGGGGAGCGTCAGGGGTCAGGATGCTGGGGTCCACCGTCATGGCAGCGGCCAGCTTTTCAACGGCAGCCACCAGGGCCGGGGCCTCCACATTGATGGTCATGGACAGGTTACTCATCTTGTAAATCCTCCTTGTTTTCAGATTGACAGTCACAGGGCTCACAGGGGTCAAGGTGGGCCCCGCAATAGGGGCAGGTGGTATAATAGGGCATAGGTCAGTCCTCCAAAATGCTTGTCCAGTGTTCCAGGGCGGTCATGACCTTGCGGGTGTAGTCCGTTTGGTAGACACCGGCGTCCCAGAGCTTTTGGGCACCGCTGGGGTCGCAGTTGTAGGCCATCAAGGCTCGCTCCGTGTCCCCGTAGCGGTCAAGGTAGCCGCCGATGATGTAGACGCCAGCCTCAATATTTCCGGCATGGGTCAGCGGGTCCATGCCCAGGCCTTGGAGCCATTCATGATTACATTGGTTTATCTGCATGAGGCCATAGTCACTGGTGGGGCTTGTGGCGTCCGGGTCAAAGTGGGTTTCCACCTCAGCGATGGCCAGCGCCAGGGCATAGGGCACGCCGTAGCGCTCACATTGGTCCTGCATGATTTCCTGGAGGTCATAGGCCAGGAGCCGCCCGTCACTCACAATGTCATCCCGGTGCCTCACCAGCTCCGGCGTTTCAGCCGGAGCGGTGGGCGGTGGGGTGCTGGTGGGCTCCGGGGCAGACGTGGCCACGGTCACCGGGGGCTTGTCCGCCAGCAGGGCGTCAAAGATAAAGTTTAAGGTGAGGGCGGAAACGGTGAGGGCCAGGATGATGGCCAGAGCGATGGCGGCGCAGGCCATGACGATGGGCCAGGGGTTGCGCCGGGGCTTGTCCCACGGGTCCTGGGCGGTCCTCATTTGTCCACCCGGCGGAAAAGCTCCTCTATGAGCTCCCGGTTGCTGTACCCCTCCAGCGGGTTGCTGTCATCCTCCACCGCAAAATCGGAGGGAATGAGGAAAGCGGGGCGGGACCCGCGGGTGCCGGAGCAGTAGTGGTTGCCGAGGTAGCCATCGGAGAGCAAGCCAAGGACCCACACATGGTCATCATCCACGCAGGGCGTGGACCAGGGGGTCACGGACCACTCCCAGCTCTCCGGGTTGGGCAAGATGCCGTGGTACTTGCGCAGCTCATCCAAGGTGAGCGGGGCCACCTTGCACTCCACGGTCCCGTACTCCTTGGAGCCGTTGAGGGCGGTGAGGTCCACCGTGCGGGTGATGACCTCCTCCGGGTGCCCCTGGGTGATGCTGTCCAGGAAAGCGCCGTTGAGGTGCACCCGGAGGGCGTTGTCCTCATCCTTGAAGTTGTTGGTCTTGCCAAAGGACTGCTCAATCTGCTCGGCCACGGCCAGCAGGGTGCCCTCCTTGCGGTGCTCCAGGACGATGCAGGGCTCCCCACGGTAGAGGATGACCTTGCCGGGGACAATGCGGGAAACGGGGGTTTTCATGTGCTGTTCCTCCTTTTAGTGGTTGGTGGGGGCGGCGTCCCGCTCCCTGGGGCCGTTGTCATAGTCCGGCCCGGTGCCGGTCCATTCGTACTCACACTCAGGGCCGATGAGGATGCCGGTCAGCTTGTGCGTGGCGTCATCGCAGGTGGGGGCCCAGACGGAGATGTCCAGCTTGGCCTTGGTGGTCTTGTGGCGCAGGCCAACGCTCCATTTGTACTCTTTCATGGATTAGTCCTCCTCCGTTTCAATGGTGATGATGTTTTCGGCCTGGACAATGATGTCCGACACGATTTGACGGATGGGCAGGCCGGTCTTGGCCTTGAGGCGGCGGACTACTTTCTCCGCCTCCGGGGTGAGGCGGACCGTGCCGATGCACTCCATGGCCCGCCCACCAGCTTTGAGCACAATGGCGTTTTCGTTTTTGCTCATGGGGTTGTCCTCCTTGGTTTTTTGGTGCCTGTGTGGTGCGGGTCATGCCTCAGCGGCAGCTCTGCGTTCCCCTCCGCTCAAGCTCCTGCTGCATGGTGAGCTGGGCCAGGTCGGCGTCATA
>NZ_CALPCP010000070.1 GCF_943192995.1 Flintibacter muris | reverse complement strand
AATCTTTAGAAACCTTGTTCTCACACCATCTTTGCGCCTATTCTTAACATAATAACTTTGATCAAATAAACACTGTTTCCCAGGGCTTTGTAGCGAGAGGAGTCGGAGGCCCCCGGCAAGTCTGTCCAAAAATCGGGAAACCCCTGGAGCCTTTCGCATTCCAGCGGCGTCAGCCTCCGGATGAGCAGAGGACCATCCACAATCAGCTTATCCTGTCCCACATACTGGCTGTTGGGGCCTTTTCGGTCGCTGCTGGTCAGTGCGCCCACCGTTTCCTGATACGCTGGCTGACAGACGAGGTCGGTAGCGTCCTTATGTTGGCGGGCGCTCTCGGTAGACGCAACATCGTCGTCTTTGAACACATCCACTCTCTGCCGCGAAAAGACCGCATGGTGATCTGTGGCGGTCAGCGTGTAGGCGATGCCCTCCTGACAGCCAAGGCCGTTGCCGCCGTTCTGAGGCTGGCGGTCGATGGCGTTGCCTGAGATACAAATTGTATCTACTGACTGCAGCGCCAGAGGGAGGTTCCCGCCTCCAGTTCCCGCGCGGGCAGTGATGGTGGGTGATACCGGATGCGGGCCGGTGTAGCGGGCATCAATACCGTGGTTCTCAAATAGGGCCGGCTGATTGTTTCCGCTCATCCCGGCTGCGGCGGTTATAGTCTGGAATATCCCGACCATGATCTCAGCGCCGCCCTGCTGCGTACCCATGACCAGCGGCTGATGTCCATGCTCCTGTGCCCGCAGCGTCCCAGACACATCTTCAGAGCAGGACATGACGCCGCCGCCCTGGTCGTTGAGACAGATCAGCGGCAGATGGACGCCCATCTGTGCCCGGAGCGTGGGCGTCATATCGGTTGTAATGTCCATGCGTTGCCCCCCATGACCGGTGAGGCAGAGAATGGAGGGCATCATGTTCCCACTGGCGGTCGCTTTCAGCGTTGGAGCGATCTCCTCCTGATAACCGATCCCGCCAGCCGAAGGGGCGGCTCCGGCGCAGAAGCCTGCTACAAACAGAAGTCCACCCGGCTTCAGCTCACCGCTGTTGATCGTTGGGGCGACACCATAGGGAGTAGAGATACGCCTTTGCTGGTTATCCCAGGGAGTCAGACTGCCAGCTACTCCAGCTGTAAACAACAGCCCGCCAGGATTCCGCCCGCCGCCTCCGTCCGCGCTGGCCAGGGTGGGGGCCTTGCTCTCCGGGGTGAAGATGCGGGCCTGCTGGGTGTCCCAGGGAGTGAGGCAGTCCTGCGCAATGAAGGTCTGCTGCTTCATTCCCGGCTGCGCTCCCAGCGCGCCGGCCACATCGTGGAGATCCCGTACCTCGTCCCTCTGGTTGGCGGCGAAGGCGATGGGTTCAGAGGCCGGAGCCGCCAGTGGAATCAGCCCCGCCTGTGCCATCAGCGCCGCTTTCAGTTGGGGCGGCAGCTCCTTCCCACGTTCCCCCGCCCTGCGCAGGATACCCAGGCAGGCGGTTTTGCTCAAATAGTATTTGCGGGGCGGAGCGTCCTGCAAAATCTGCGATAAGGAAAATACGTCTTCTTCGCTGAGGGGTGCGGGGCCAGTATTGAGCATCGAAGACCCGCCAGGCCAGGGAGAAACCAGTTCCCAGTACGATTCGCCCAGCAGGTTGCCACGCCCAGGGGTGAGGTCCAGGGACATGAGCGGTATCGCTTTTAACTCGGACGATCTCCTCGAGGACGATGCGGAAGTCCTCCCCCTTGGGGGTCCCTGAGCTGAACGCGCCGGGCACATTTTCCCAGCACATCCATCGTGGGCGAACAGCGAGCCCTGTCCGTCCTCGTTCCATATCTGCATTTCGCATCTCCTTCACAATTCGAATTTGTTCCATAAAAAGGCCGGAGCGGGCGCCAGACAGACCGGCTCTCGCTCCAGCCACGCTGAGATCCTGGCAAGGGCTGCCGCCGCAGATGATGTCCACAGGCGGCAATTCTGCCCCGTCCAATTTGGTGATGTCCCCCACATGGATCATGTCGGGAAAGCGGTGTTTTGTTACTTCGATGGGGAAGGCTTCGATCTCACTGGCCCACACAGGCGTAATCCCGCTGCGAACCGCCGCCAGGGGGAAGCCGCCGATGCCATCGAAGAGGCTCCCCATGGTGAGCATATTTCTCCTCCTGTCTTTATTTCGGCGCTACCACCTGGGCAACGCTGCGGGTGGTGTTCACGGCGGCCTGGGCGGTATAGACGGCGCTCATGATATTGGCTCTGGTGGTGGTATCCAGACCGAAGGTCCCGGCGATCCGGGGCACCTCTCCCGCGGAGAGCATGAGACCCAGTCCCAGCAGGGCGTGGTCCTTAAAGACCATCAGGCCGGCCACCAGGATGGTGGATTGAAGGAAGGCGGTCAGGCACAGGCCAATCACCTGTTTGCTCCACTGGACAAAGCCGTCTGTGTAGCCTCTGGGGACGCTGAACATATAGAGGCTCCCCACGGCGATCTGGATGAGCAGGATGCCGCCTCGTTTGAGGTTGGCGAAAAAGACCTTAATCACAGCATAGGCCATCATGATGATGCAGAACAAAAGCATGATCGGGCTGGTGAGGACGCTCAGGCCGAAGCTGGGCGCACCGGCCATATCCGCAAGGCTCTCCACACTCATCAGTTCCTCAATGATCCGTTCTCCCACAGTGCCGATGCTGGTTCCGGCTCCGGTCAAGCCAATTGCGAAGGTCCCTTGTAGGGACACGGACAGAGCGTAAAGCCGCACAGGCACCACGGTAAACAGGCTGACCGCCATAAACCCCTTGATGGCGTTGAGGGCTGTCTGCTGTAAGTTACCCCGGCCAGTGGAGTATTCGATCCCAAACTCAAAGCCGGAGACCACCAGGCTGACGCCGAAGAGCGCCCAGCCCAGCTGGGAGAAAAACAGGACGATGGCGCTGACCCAGTCCAGCTCGAACAGCTCCACGCCCATATTTCCCATCTCGGCAAAAAAGTTGCCGAGGAAGCCCACCACCTGTCCATAGAACCAATCGACCAGATTGTCCATGATGGTGGAGGCTACAAAGTCGAAGATAAAAATTGGGTATCACCTCTTTTCTGAATCAGGCTCCTGAAAAAGAAGCAGATAGTTTTCCGCCGCCTCCCAGAGCGTGTCAAGATCCAGAGCAGGGCGGCAGATGCCCCACTCTGGATCAGACCCGCAGCCTGGAGTTTCCCGCTTTCGCCGCAAAGGCAGATCGTGGGAGTGGATGGTTACCGAATCAACCGGCCCGGTGTGCCGGTTGAAAACTGTCAGCGTTATTCCGTTATAATAGCCTCCGCTGGAGGCAAACTCGACCTTTGCAAGATTCCAGCTGTCCAGCCGGACATAGCAGACGGCGCCAAGACAGACAGCGTCTGGACGGCGCCTGGCCACAGCTTGCCGAAGCTCCTCTCCGAACGGCATATTTGCTGCCGGGCCCCATCAGATCCCGATGATGCCCCAGATGTAGTTGGGGGCGGTAAGGGTAAAGACCAGGCAGGCAAAGAGGATCACCGGCCCAGTCCACTCAAACTGGCCATGCTTCTTGTAGTCGAAGTAAGCCATACCTAATTTGGTAAAGAAGGCGATGGCCAGGACCATATCCAGCGCGGGAAAGACCACATTTTCCACCACGGTCTTGATCTGGGTCGCCGCATCGGTCCAGGTACTCTCCACCGCGGAGGCCACATCCCCGGCGGCGAAGGCGGGAGCGCAGCAGAGGGCCGCCACCACCATGGCGGCGGCAAGGATACGGAACATTTTCTTGAACTTCATCTTGATTTTCCTCCCTGTATTCATTTAGATTTACAGAAGAGGAGCCGCCCTTGACAGGCGGCTCCCCATTCAGCATGGATGGATCGGCTCAATAGCCGGTGCGGGGCAGGGGCTGGGCGGGCTTGTAGACCCTGGTGACCCATCTGCTGGTGGCCATAATCCACTGACCGTTGTACACGCCGCCTACATCCGCCTGGTTGACGAACTGGGTCCCTCCGGTGAGCCAGGACACTACATTGCAGTACACCTTGGGCACCTCCACCTGGCGGAAATTGCCGGGGACGATCCCGAAGGAGACCATAAACTCCGTGACATACTCATTGGAGGCCAGACCCAGGGCGGCGGGAGAGGCGTCCAGCACATGGTTCTGCATGGTACTCAGGTTGTCGTACATGGTGCGGTACTCGCCGTTGAGATTGGTTTTGAACACGATCTTGTAATTCCCCTGGACGTTGTAGGTTCCGGTGACGATCTTGTCCAGCCGCACTGCCTGGGTGGGCAGAGTGTCCCTCCAATAGAAGGAGGTAAGCGCCGTGGTGGAATTGTTGGCGATGCCGGAGAAATCATAGCGGATCTGCTGGCCGGGCATAACCTCCACGAAGCCGGTTTTCTTAATGCTGACGTTGGTGTACAGGGCCTTGTTGGTCATGGCCGTCTTGACGATCTGGCCGGCGTGCTCGATCTCCACCTCAATGGGGGTTTTGTCCAGCCCGTAAAAATCGGCAGCCTTGGATTCCACAATTTTGTATCGCCCTAACGGCAGAGGCTTTGACACAGCGACGCCATTTTTATCGGTACGGATGGTATCCACCAGATTGCCGGTGCGGTAGTGGTAGATCTCGAACTCGGTACCAGGGATAGGCGTACCGGCGGGCCAGCCGTTCATGGAGTTGTAGTCCTCAGAGGTCTTGGTGATCTGGATCTGCCCGGTGACGGCGGTGTTCTCCCAGGTGATCTCGGTAGTGGTCCCATCAGTGACATAGACCGTCTTCAGCTGGGTATCCACCAGATAACCGTCATTCTCCAACTCCCGCAGGTAGTAGCGGCCAGAGCCGGGCAGGTCGTCGATATGGACGTAGCCCTTGTCATCGCTGCTGTACTGCCCGATGGGATTCTTGTTGGCGTCATAGAGGAGGAAGGTCACCCCGTAGATGCCCTGCTTGGTAACGCTGTCGACCTTGTGAATCAGGATGCCGCTGACTGCCCGATTGGTGACGGTGACTGTGGTGGCTTTGCCGTCCCGGACGGTGAAGTAGGTGGGGGTGGCGTCCAGCTCGAAGCCCTTGCCGGCCTCAATCTCCACCGCGTAGTAGTCCCCGGCATCCAGATCCAGGTGGGCGCGGCCCTGCTTGTCGGTGGTAATGGTGTCCACCAAGCCGCCGTCCATGCGGCGGATCTCAAAGGTGGTGTTGGGGATTCGCTGGCTCTTGTCAGCCTCGTTGACCTTGATCAGCTCCAGCCCGCCCACAGGCGTGTTGTAGAATTTCAAAGTCTGAGCGTCTCCTACCTTGATCTGGATGGTCTTGGGGGTGGTGTCCAGCAGATAGCCGTCCAGGGTACGGATCTCCTTGGCGATGATGGTCTTGCCGGGTTCCAGGCCCTCGATCACGATCCGGCCATTCTCGTCAGTCACATACTCGCCGTTGGCGCTGCCCAGCACCTGCCCGTTGGATTCGGTGACCAGGAAGGTCACGCCCTTCAGGGGGGTGGTGGTGCCGGTGATGTACTTCTCAATGACCAGCCGGGTCTTGGGGTCATTCTCGAAAGTGAGATCGTTGCCGCCGTTGGTTCCGCCACCCACATTGGTGGTGCCGCCCGGATTGGTCGTGCCTCCAGTATTGCCGTTGGTGGTCCCGCCCACGGTGCCGCTGTTCACAGAGTTGGAGCCGTTTTTCACGATGATGGTCTGGGGCGTGCTGTTGAGGACATAGCCACTCGGCACCTTGGTCTCGGTGACCACCACGGTGCTGCCGGGAACAAGGCCGGTGACTGTCACGGTCCCATCCTTGCCCGTGGTGTAGCGGCCCAGCACAGTGCCGCTGCCGTCCTTGACTGTGAACTCGGTGCCGGGAATCGGCTTGCCGGTGACGGAGTCCAGCTTCGTCAGCGTCAGGCTGCATAGGGGTTCGTTCAGGAAGGTGAGGGTCTGGGTGTCCAGAGGATTCACCGTGACCGTCTGGGTTTGGGTACTCTGGTCGATGACATAGCCGGGGGCGGGCTTGGTCTCCTTGACCACCACGGTCCCGGTGATACCGTTGATGCGGATTTCGCCCTTATCATCGGTGGTGTAGAGGCCATTGGAGGACAGGTGGCCGTTGTCGTTATCAACGTACCCGCCGTTGGCGTAGGTGAGCTGGAACTGCGCGCCTGCGATGAATGCGCCGCTCACACTGTCTTTCTTCTGGATGACCAGGGTTCCGGCCCGCTTGTTCCAGAAGGTCAACTGCTGCACTTCGCCGCCCTTGATGAGAATGTCCTGCGGGGTCCCATCCAGCACGAAGCCCTCCACGGTCTTGATCTCCCGCACCTTCACGGTTGTACCGGGTTCGATGCCCTCCAGCACGATCTCACCGGCCTTGTCCGTGTAATAGATGCCATCGTCCGGACCGACAGCGCCGCCGTTGCCGTCCACAACCTTAAAGGCCACGCCGGACAACGGTTCGTTCTCGGTTCCCTCGATAAATTTACGAATAATCAGCGTAGTGCCAGGTTCATCGTCAAAGATCAGGGTGTTGGCCACACCGCTGCGCACCACAATATTCTTTGGGGTCTCATCCAGAACGTACCCGTTGGGGGCCTTTTTCTCGGAGACGACCACAGTGGAATTGGGAGCCAGCCCGGTGACGGTGACAGTACCGTCTGTGCCGGTGGTGTAGAGGCCGCTATTGGGGCCGATCACATGGCCGGAGCTGTCACGCACCATAAACTCAGCGCCCCGCAGGGGCTTCTTGGTCACCGCGTCCCGCTTCAGTATGGTCAGGGTGCAGAGGGGATCATCGTAAAACCGGATGGTCTGGGTGTCCCCGGCATTGACCACCACAGTCTGGGGCGTGGGGTCCTTGCGGTAATTATCCGGCGCCTTTTCCTCGGACACCACATAGGTTCCGGGGAGCAGCTTGGACAGCACGATCTGCCCGTTGACATCGGTGGTGTAGAGGCCGTTGCTGGAGGTCATGCCCTCGTTGTCCGGGGTCAGCTCCCCGTTGGCGGTCATCACCTTGAACTGCGCCCCAGCCAGGGGCTGACGGGTCACGCTGTCATACTTCTCAATAATCAGGCCGCCCTTGCGGGTGTTTTTGATTACCACAGTCTGGGTGTCGCCGCCCTGCCCGATGACCAGGTTGGTGGACGGCGTGTCGATGACATACCCAGCCGGAGCCTTGGTCTCGGTCAGCACATAAGCGCCGGGGGCGAGGTTGGTGATTCGGATCTCGCCGTTGCTGTCGGTGGTAAACAGCCCGTTCTGGGTCAGGGTGGACGAGCCGATGACCCCGTCCAAGCCCACCTCGCAGCCAGCGGCTGTTGTGATACGGAACTCAGCGCCGGGAAGCACCTCATTGGTCTGGCTGTCCCGTTTTTGGATGATCAGGCTGCCTTTCGGCTGATTTTTAAAGGTAAGAGACACGGTTTTACCCGCCTGGATCTGGATGGTCTGGCTCTGGGTATCGATCAGGAAACCAGCGGGGGCGCGCACCTCGGTGACTACCACGCTCTTTCCCGGCTTCAGGCCGGGGATGCGGATCTCCCCGTTCTCATCGGAGCGGTAGATGCCGTTGGAGTCGCCGATCAGGGTCCCGTCCGCGTACATGACCTTGAACTCGGCGTTCTGGAGGGTCACGCTGGGGTTGGTGGCGCAGACCTTCCGAATGAGCAGGATGCCGTCCGGGGCGTTGTCGAAGGAGACCGTGACCACATTCTGCTCACCCTTGTCGGAAATATAGACCGTTTCAGAGGCATTGATAATGGAGTACCCGTCCGCCGGGTCGATCTCCTCCACGATATAGGTGCCGGCAGTCAGCCCGGTCCAGATGGCGGTCCCGTTCTTGCCCGTCACCTTCGTGCCGATGACCGTGCCGCCAGTGCCGGAGGTCCCGCCCAGATATTTCAGCTGGAAGGTGCAGCCGGGTAGGGCCTCGTGGGTCACACTGTCATACTTCTCCACAACAATGGCGTTTAACGGCTCATTGAAAAAAGTGAGCGTCTTGCTCTCGCCGCCGTGGAGGATCACCTTCTGAGTGAGGGGTTCCTTCATCTGGAAACCGGGAGCAGGCTCCACCTCAGTCACGGTGTACTCACCGGGGTACAACTTCTTGCCTTTCTCATGGAGCTTGATCTGGCCGCTGGCATCCGTGACGAAGATACCAAAGTCCATGGAGGCGGGAGCACCCGCAGCCTCACCATTGCTGGTGTAGGTCACACGGAACTTGGCACCCTCGATGGGAGCGCCCGCAACAGAATCTTCCTTGAAAATGGTCAGCTCCGGGGTCTTGTGGTTGCGGAACACCACCGTTTTCTCATCGCCAGGGTTCAGGGAGATGGTCTGCACCCGGTCGGCGTCCTTGTCCGGCAGGTAGTAGGGGGCGGGGACGGACTTCTCCGTGATGCGGTAGGTTCCAGGATCAACACGCAGGGCAACAGTGCCGTCCGGCCCGGTTCTCCAGTCATCCTTGTAATCGCTGTCGATCCCCTCCACGGTGAGGACAGTGCCGGGAACAGGCACTCCGGTATCGGCGTCAATCTTGGAGAGGGTCAACAGGGGCTTCTTGCTGTTTTTGAAGATCAGGGTCTTATCATCGCCGCCGTTCAGGCTGATGGTCTGGGTCCGGTCAGCCTCGTCCTCCGGCAGACAATAGGGTTCGGGGACGGACTTCTCCGTCACCCGGTAGCTGCCGGGGGCGACGCGCAGAGTGGCGAAGCCGTCCGCCTCGGTGGTCACATCCTGGCGGTAGTCGCTGTCGATGCCCTCCACGGTGAACACCGTGCCGGGAATGGGGGTGTTGGTTCCCTGCTCTACCTTGGAGATTTTCAGGACAGGCTGCTTCAGGTTGTCAAAGACCAGCTCCTTGCTGTCTCCGGCCCCCAGCCAGATCGTCTGGGTGGGTTCGTCTCCCACCACATAGGGATCAGGGACGGACTTTTCCGTTACCTCGTAGCTGTCCACAGGAATATTGGAGAGGACCGCCCTGCCGTCCGGCCCGGTGGTCACATCGTTGTGGTAGCCGTAATGGATGCCGCGGATTTCAAAATGGGTGTTGGGGATCACATCCCCGGTCTGCGCGTCCCGCTTGAGAATAGTGAGGCTTGGCAGCCGCTTGTCGGAGGCCGTCACAGTCACCGTTCCGCCGCCGTTGACAGTTGCCTGATCCACATGGGCGATCACCGGCTCGGTAAGGGTGGCCCAGGGAGCCGGTACGGACACCTCCACGAAAGCGTACATCCCCTCGGTCACATCGGTGACGGTGATGGAGCCGTCCGCCTTGGTCTCCTCTGTGCCGATGATCTGACCGTCACGCACAATGTTAAAAACAGCACCGGGGAGGGGATTGCCGCTGTCGTCCAGCTTGATGAGCCTGACCTTTACCTTGGCGTCATTCTCAAAAACCAGGGCCACATCGGTCTTGCCGTCCCAGACGAAGGTCTGCTTGGTTTTATTAATGTCCGGGCTTTTGGTGTAGCCCTCCGGGGGCGTGACTTCCTCCGCCACAAAGCTGCCGATGGGCATGGTATCCCAGGGCACGTCCGTCAAATAGCCGCCCGCGCCGGTAATATAGGTTCCGGTGAAGTCGTTGTCCACGCCGGTGATTTTAATGACCGCTCCGGCAAGGCCCTTGGTGGGATCGTCCGCATCTACTTTGCGGATGCTGCCCTCACCGGTGATCTCAGGGGTATCGCTAAACGTAACCGTTACAATTTTGTTGGCTCCATTGGGCAGAACGACATACTGGGGACCCGCGTTGTCGATCTCATAACCCTCCGGGGCTTCCAATTCCGTCACGGCGTAGGTGCCCGCTTCCAGCTTGGATACGGTAACAGTGCCGTCGCTGCCTGTCACCACTTCCTTGGAGTAGGCACCATTTTCGGAGGCTACCTTGAACCGCGCCCCCGACAGGCCCTTGTTGGGATTCGTGCTGTCTACCTTTTTGATGATCAGATCATACAGCTCACGGGTCACGGTCAGTTCACCGATCATGATGGCCTGCACATCATTTGCCGGATGGTAGCTGGAGCCGGGACCGGCATATGCGTATTCATAAACGGCGCACTCGCCCCATACGCCCTGCGCGCCCAGGTCGAGGATATACTGCGCCCGGTCCCGGAACGATCTGCCGTCCATAGTCTC
>NZ_CALPCP010000069.1 GCF_943192995.1 Flintibacter muris | reverse complement strand
CCTCATCACCCGAGAGTATTTTACCACATTTCTCGCTTCTCCGCTACTTCTATTTTCTATCTTGGTGAAGTACTAGTGTAGAGCGGGTAATAGTGCTTTCGTAAATTGATGATCGCCATACCGCCCTCACTTCCCCAGGTGGTGGTCTGCATAGTAGCGGCGCAGATTGCACAGCCACCGGCGGATGGACAGACAGACGTTGCTGTTGTGGACGCGCTCGCGGTCTGCAATCTGCTGCTGGGTCATCCCTCCCAGGTAGTAGGCGCGGATACGGCGGACCTGCGTGGGGATGGCGTAGGCCAGGGCATCCCGCAAGGCAACGGCCAGCCGGTCACGCTCGGCCTGTTCCTCGGCCAGCAAGACAAACTGCTCCGGGGACGGACTGTGTTTCAGGGCATAGTTCTCCGCCCAGTCGAAAGCGTCCAGCGAGTAATAGGCCCGGTGATACCGCTTGCGGCGCTCATAGTTCCGCGTTTCCCTGACGGACTGACACAGCACGTCAAAGACTTCCTCGCTGACCTCCACCAGCGTGTCCTGCTGGTAATGTGGATAGTGGAGCCGTAGGTTGATAACTTTCATTTTGACCTCCTAAATGACAGGAGGGACAAACAGCCGAAACTGCTTGTCCCTCCCAGTGATGGAGCTAACGTCCCTCACCTGGTAGCCACTTAGGGGGGCAATCGTTAGTATGTTTTTCCAAAGAATTTGAAAAACTTTTTGCGAACGCCCGTGATGCTCTGGCAAACGGAAACTTTGGAGCAGCCGCACATCTCCGCAATCTCCGCATAGCTGAAATCGTACAGAGCATAGAGCAAAAACCGCTCCCGTTGGGTGTCGGTGCAGAGGTCTAACACCGCCAGAATTTCGTCCAGCGTTTCCCGCTGGCAGACCAATTCCTCCGGGGCAGCGCAATAGGGCAAGCGGCCCTCGGTGCTGATTATGTACTCGTCACACTCGCGCCCGTCCCAATGCCGCCGCTGTTCATGGGCAAGGTTTTCCGTCTTGTGGTCGGCCTGGGTGAGATATTCATAGACCTCCAACGACACGGACACAGCTTGTCCATAGTAATTGATGGTGATTTCCAATGTCCTTTCCTCCGTTCAGATTTTTGGGGGTCTGAACGGAGGGGGCGGAGAGCGGCAGCGGGGCCGGTTTCGCTGGCCTGGAAATGCAAAAGCCCCCGGACGGCACAAGGCCACTCGGGGGCTGGTAACAACAATATGAGCCGTCAGGAAACGACTATTTTCGCAAACCTGGGCGGAGTGCGCCGCTGCGGAGATCGGACTTTTTTTGACAAGAAATTATATTGAGAAACGGAACAAAAGGACATGACGATACCTCCCGGATACCGCCGTGTCCTTAAAAACGGGCGACTTTAACACGCCCTCCGTTTTCCTTTTTTCAAGAGAAAGCGGCGGTTTTGAATTTGATATTTCAAAACCGCCGCAAGGCCATTTGTATTTTGTTTGAGCGCGCCAACACCAGCCGCCAAAACAACAGTTTTTTTATTATCCGTTATCAGCGGCTATAAAAAATCTTATTGAAATTGACTGATTGTGAAAAGTGTTCCTCTTCCAACTTCACTAGATACAGATATACTCCAGCCGTGGCGCTCGATAATTGATTTCACAATGGACAGTCCTAATCCGCTTCCAGCAGTTTTATGGGAGCGAGAAGTGTTTACACGATAAAAAGGGTCAAAAATCTGTGGTAGATGTTCGGCTGAGATACCACAACCAGTATCAGAAACAATAATTTTTCCTCTATTTGCATCAACCTCGGAGGTAATGTGAATTTCTCCGTTTGGTATATTATACTTTATGGCATTTTCAATCAAATTGTAGAACGCCCGATAGAGCAAGTCATAATTTCCTATTACGGAGGGAAACCCAGTACAATCAACTGTGGCGGTAATATTCTGCTCTTGCAGTTTAGGGGAAATTTCTTCTAATATATTGGAAAACATCTCGTCTAATTGAATATGCTTACATTCAAACTCTATTTGTCCATCGTATAAATGAAAAAGATTTTCTATAATTAACTGGAGACGTTTTGCATTTCGTTCAATCGCATCTAAAGTCTGCAAATATTCCTTAGCAGACAACGGCCCCAACTTTGCCACCTGTGCATTTGTGATGATCGTTGCAAGTGGATTTTTTAGCTCGTGCGCTACCTTTGCCGAAAAATTTTTTTTGCATGGAGAAAGAGCGGTTTAGCCGTTCCATCATGGTGTTGAATGATCGGTATAATAATTCTGTTTCACTGGAGGAACCGGCGTGTTCCTGAATTGGTATATCCAAATCATTTTCTGTAATAGTGGATACTGTATGACTGAATGTGCGGATAGGTGTAAGGGCTTTTTTTGCTGCAGCATAGGCAAGACCTGTTCCAAACGCAGTAATCAAAAGCATCGCCGCAATCCCTGCCAAATTGAATTGCATTTTTGCCTCTGAAACAATAGACGCATTGGTGATAAGGGGGGGCTGGGATGTCCGAACCAGTCATTTCGGGGCTGTCGATATTTACGCTGGACGGGAGTTCGGCCATTTTGACAACAACGGCGGAAAACTGCATCCCGGCATGATAAACTGAAAAAAAAGTCAGAGATGCCGAACACAGGAATAAAATCAATGCAGTTGCCAGCGTGATTTGAAAACACAAAGATTTTTTATGCATCATTCATCCACCACCATATAGCCAACGCCGCGCACATTTTTGATAAGATTTTCTGAGCCGCCAGCTTCTGTCAGTTTTTTCTTTATTGCGTGAATGTGGTATTTAAGTGTATCTGGAAAAAAGTCCGCGTTGCTATCCCATGCATGATCCAAAATCTGTTTGGCATCGACAACTTGATTTTTATGAAGCATCATATACTCCAGGATTGCGTACTCTTTTTTAGTAAGCGAAATTTTGACCGCTCCGCAAGCAGCTTCTTTCGTTGCCGTATTGAGCGTTAATTCCCGGCAGGTCAAGGTACTGACAGTTTGGATGTAGGCGATACGGCTTAATGTGCGAATACGGGCCTCCAATTCTAAGAAATCAAATGGTTTGGTCAAGTAATCATTTGCGCCCATATCCAAACCTTTGACCCGGTCATCCACTGCACTTCTGGCGGACAAGATCAAGATTTTTGTTTTGCAATCTCCCTGCCTGATTTGACGCAGGACATCCAGGCCGTCAATATCCGGGAGGTTCAAATCCAAAACGATAACATCATATTCATAGGTATGGTAGTAATCCAATGCCTCGTGGCCATCAAAGACCGCATCCACTGCATAGCTGCATTTGCGAAGCCCGGCATATACGGCTGATGACAGCTCCCGCTCATCTTCTACATATAAAATACGCATATTCCAAACGCACCTCATTAGCAACGCTTGACAAAGGGAAACAATATAAACAACAACAAAATGGACTGTCAACCTTACCGAAAACGCCGCCCGGCTGTAAAAAGGGCGGCGTTTTTGCGTGACAGGGAAAGGAGGAAAACGTATAAGGAGACGGGGCCAAAATAAGGTTTTGGCCCCGTTTGTATTTGAAAAAGTAAGGAGGTCAAGCGAATGGCAGAAGAAATTAAAACGACCCCAGCCCCGGAGGGACAAACGCTGGAGCCCCCCGCGCCGGAAGTGTCGGAGGCCCCGCCCGCCCCGGAGCCGGGGGCCCAGGGTGTGATCCCCGGCATGGAGGGTCCCCCGTCCCCGGAGAACAAGGTGATCGACCTGTCGTCCGTCCGGGCGGGGCAGGAACAGACGGACCCGGCCAAGGAGGGCGGGCAGGAGTGGGAGAAGCCCCAGGAGCAGCCGGAGCCTCCCCGCCGTGGCCGCCGTCCCAAAAACAAGGAGGCCCCGGCCCAGGGTGAGCGGCCCAAACGCAAGGGCCGCCCGCCCAAGGCGGAGAAGCAGGCCACCCCCGGCGGGGGCGGCGCTGGCAAGACGGCCAAGACCGCCACGCGGGGCACGACCGCCGGAAAATCCGCCCCGGCCAAGGAGGAGGCCCCGCCGCCGCCTGCGCCCGCGCCGGAGGAGCCGCCCCAGCCCAAAGACGCCTCCCGTGGGGAAAAAGAGGAGATCGTCTATCTGGACCTCTCCCAGCTCCACCCGTTCCAGGATCACCCGTTCGGCGTCCGGGACGACAACGAAATGAAAGGGCTGGTGTCGTCTGTGCGGGCAGGCGGCGTCCACCAGCCCGCCCTGGTGCGTCCCCGTGAGGGCGGGGGCTATGAGATCATAGCGGGCCACCGGCGGCAGCGGGCAAGCGAGCTGGCGGGGTACAAAAATATGAAAACCCGGTTTGATACATTGGAGCTGTCGGCGGAGGCCACAGAGGGCAAGAAAAATTCCCCTCTGGAGGAAATGCCGGAGGGCCTGCTGCACTTCTACTTGAACCAGTGTAAAGTGGGCGCATATTTGAGCCAGCAGCATGAAACGTCTTTGATGGAATACCGGGATCAGCTCTCCGCTTTCGACCAAACCATTCAAGAATATCAGGAAATGCTGGACGGCAGCAAGGCTTTGCCGGAGCAGATGACGCTGGAGGACGTTTCCAAGCTGCTGGACGCAACCAGGGCGGCGCGTGAGCAGTTTATGCAGCAGGGCGCGGCGGAGTTGAACCGGGTATCGGATCACAACCCCACTCAGGAGGGCTACATGGGCAAGGCTTACAGCATGGCCGCAGAGTGGGCGGGGAATGGCGCGGATGATACTCATTGGCAGATCGACACCTCCACAGACGATATTTACAATGAAATTGACCGCGCTCTTTCCTCCGCGCATGGCATAACGTCCACGTTTCAAAAGGGGGCCTCCAGCATCCTGGCCGAGTTAAAGCGGCGGGACTGCGTAGAGGAGGGGGAAGAAATTCACTTTGAAGATTGGGAGACAGCGGACACCGGCGCTGTTCAACGGGAATCGCTGTTCCAGTCCATTTATGACGATATTTGGAACACGTTCAAAAAGAGCATTGACAGCGCGGAATAGAAAGGAGATCGTATAGTATGCAAATTGGCGGAGTAAATAGTCTTCGGGAGGCCGCCAGGTGGGGAGAAACACCTATCATCAAGAAAAAGGCGGTTGAAGCGTCTAAAAATGCAATGACGGATGATTTTGTTAAGAAACTCCAGGAGTTAGCGCGACGAGATGCTCAAAAAGGTGGTGGCATGAGCCAAGAGGCAATAAACCTCTGTCATGCACAGATGGGCAAGTATGTTTCTCCTGACCGTTCTGCTCCGATTGCACAGATGACGCAGGAACTGCAAAAGGCGGAGAAGGCGCATAAAGGATAAGACCCCACTTTGGAATTTCTCGACAGGATGTTAGCACAGCTCAAAGGCAAAGGAAGACCAGAGCGTATTGTGAAATCTTTCAGTGGGCTGGCTGGCGGCTGTTCAGGGGACCTTCACAGCACCTCTGAGAACCAGGTCGCAACCGTATATTCTCCTGATGGGGAAGAAATCGCGCACTATAATACCAGCAATGGTGGTTGGATGAATTTAACTACCAAGGCAGAAAATCAGTTTCTTGGGGATTCTAATGATGTTTATATGCAAGCTTGGAATGCGGCGCGTGCGGAGATTAAGAATGGAGCGCAGAAACAACCCGTGGCTTGCGAAGGGGAAACTGCGACTTTCGATGTTCGGGCCTGAGAGTATAACCATTACAGAATGAGGTGGAATTATGATTACGGGTTTTCAAAAGGTAAGTTCTCAGAATATAAATTTGGCGATGACGGGACTGCAAAATGCGAAGTCAAATTATCCAGCCGCACGCTATGGGCGGAGTCCAGACACTTACATTTCGGGTGATGGAGAATACAAAGTAAAGCCGGAAACGTCAAAATTGACGGATGAAATGGCGATTTCTTTGGCAAAGAAATATGATGTCAAAAACATGACCCGCGACGAGTACGGCAGCTTACTGAAAGAACTGCGGAATGCTGGCGTTATTTCTTCCCAGGATTTTAGTGTCGGCTTTGGCGGTGCGGTTCCCTATAATGGACCGTCCGGGTTAACGATTGGAGCGTCTAAGGACTCTGGGCTGGAAGCGTGGCCGTTTGGGAAAGAGAAAGGCGACTTTACGAAGCTCCTCCAGGCTTGTGCTCAGTATTGTAAAGATTTTTCGTATTCACAAGACAAAGATGGAAAAGGAAAGGAAATTTGCAATTCTATGTCTGGCTCATATCAACGTCTCCTGTCGGCTTTTGAACAGATTGGTAAGTGCCGGGACAAGGAAGAATAAAATTCTCTCAACAAGGAGGGCAGTATCGTGAACATTTCCGGTGTGTCAGCGGCAACAAATTATGCCGCAGCCGTCAGAGGGGATAAAACCAGTGGCACCGAAAAAACTGCAAAGAGCGGAATGAGCGACGGTTTTATCGAGCGGATAAAAGCATACGCAAAAGAAGATGCCAAGAAGGGCGTTTATATGTCGGAGGGCTTTACCCAAATGCGGCTTGCACACATGAAGCAATATGTTTCCCCTGACCGCTCCGGGCCGAAAAACCAGGTAATGTCTGCTATCCAGGCAGCATTGAAAGAGCCTCACCCGATGTTGCAGGCATTGGAAAAGATGCTGGAAAAACTGTCGGGAGGCTGCTCCGCAAATCTAAAAATCAGTTCAGTCCAGCAGGCTGCTGAAATTTTCGCTCCTAACGGTGAAAATATCGCAAGCTATAACAGCCTCGGCGGAGGATGGACGGATATACAGACCAAGGCAGAGCATGAATTTTTTGGCGAGTCGGCCTCGGTGTACTTACAGGCGTATCGAGAGGCCCGCGCAGAAATGCAATCTTCTCAACCTACCCCGTCTATTGAGACATCGGTAAATATTCGCGCTTAATAAAAGGAGATAACATTATGTTTGTTGGTCAAATACAGGCAGCTCCCTATATGGGCAAGATGGGCATTTCAGCAGTACGCGCAAATTTGCCCTTTGCTTCAATGCAAACCACTCCAACGCAATATGATCGTGTGGAAATAGGTACTCACGCACAAGCGGATACACGCTCCGGCATCTATAAGCCGAGTTCCGGCCAGATGCAGGCGATGGGAAGTCCCTCCTATACTTGGACCGCTCCTGACAGCCGTTTGCAGGCGGAGCTTCTGCCGCCGTCGGAACAATCCTCTTACACCGAGGAGGACGCGCTCCTCAACCAGTATATGAAGCAATCCCGCATTGACGGCTATTTTGATGGAGATACATTCGTGCGCACTTCCTCTGAACCTGTAAAGCTGATTTTGAAAAACGACATCTCAAAAGCGGATTTGGAAAAATTCCGTGGCGAGCTTGCCGAAAAAGGACTTGAAGCAGACATTGACTGGCAAGGTGTAAAGGAAGATTTTGTGCAAATCGGCGTCGGCTTCGATAACATTGAGCGGTTCGAGCAAAAGGCCGATTACCTCGCCTCCCGGTACGCGGTTTTGAAAGACCGTATCCAAACTCAATTTACAGGGGAACATCAAGAGGCGGAACTGCAAAAGCTGGAGCAGATTTATACACAGGCAAAAGAGGAAATGGCGAACACCTACGCGGAAAGTATCGGCGGCTTTTTCGAGGACCTGGGGCAGTCCGGCGCGGCGGAAGATATGCGTAACAGCGTTTTGGCGCTGGTAGATCAAAAGGCCAATGCTTACACGGATTACATTGAAAAAAATGGGGACTATGTGAGCATTACCGATCCCGATAAACAGTGGCTCAAACATGACGACGCATATATGGCAGCCCAGCTTCGTCAAAGCGCCGGTACATCGCCCGCAGAAACGCAAAAGCAATCTGTCAATGAACAGGCCCCCTATGACGGAAATGATTTGTCATTTGCCGGTGTCTATGCAAAGACGCTTTTCCAACAACTGCAACGCCCAACCTGGAATGTCAATGAAAGTGATGTGGCTCTGGGCCAGCACCTTGCGGAGCAGTACAGCGCATTGAAAACCAGCACCGGGAGCGCCGGTATCAGCGAAAAGTTGTCCAATATGCTTAATTCCTCCTTCGACCCGTTTGTGGACCGGCTGATGGATTCGCTGGATGCTTTGATTGATAGCAACCGAAAATGGGCGGCGGAAAAGCCCTGGATGTCCGGCACAATCAGAACAGATTATATTGATCGGGAAAGTGTCTATCACTCTTTCCAAAACGCGATTTTCAAAGCGTAATACCCAAATTTCATAAGATATTCAGACGCTAACGGAAACGGCATATAAAAAAACCGTTGAATGGCGGCTGTCTATTAACGCGCCCCAAACGAAAACAAACACCAAACGGCGGTTTTGAAACAACAGATTTCAAGACCGCCGCTTTCTTGTGACTGACGCGGCGACAAAAGGAGGTTAAGCCGTGTCTTTTTATATTCCCCTTCCCTTTGATTTGTCAAAAAAAGCCCGCCCCCTCTAAAGGGTAGCCCTACCCACAACTGCGAAAATTGTAATATTCAGTCGCCCCGGTACGTCCGTGTAGCCTTGCGCTATGCGGGCGTTTTTCTATCCAGGCGGTGCTTCTGGACACGGTGTCCAGAGGCCCGCTGCCGTTCCCCACCCCGCCATTTCGATCTGTCCCTTTCCGCCCCGTATCGAAATGGAGGTTACATATGACGACCATCAGATTGAACAACTACTACCCCCACCTGACCGAGTGCGTCACCCTGGAAGTGTCGGAGGAGATCGCCGTGACCCTCTCCATCGGGGGCCGTATGTGCGACAGCTACAAGCGGCGCAAGCGGGACCATGACGAGTGCTCCCTGGACGGGACCCCCGGCTTTGAGGCCGACGTGACCTATCCCCCGCTGACCCCGGAGGAGATCATGGAGCTGGCCGAGGACCGCGCCGCCCTCTATGCCGCCCTTGACCGTCTCCCGCCCGTCCAGGCCCGGCGCATCTATGCCCACTATATCCTGGGCAGGAGCAAGACAGGAATTGCCAGGGCGGAAAATGTGACAGAGAACGCCGTCCGGGACAGTATCAGCCGGGGCGTGGAAACGCTCAAAATTCTTTTGGGGAATTTGCGCTGACCGCCTGCGAATTGTGCTTATAACCCGCCTGATAGTTGAGGAGGGACAAGTCCCTCCCGCCGACAACTGAATATACAGTATTCCAGGCACAAAACCCGCGTGAATAGCGGCAAAAGGCGCGCCGCCAGGATGGGAGCTCCAAGGAGGTGAAAGTGGAGCAGACCGAGCGATCAACGCGAACCTTTGACCCGGCTGTGGCAGGCTGGGCGCGACGACAGCGCGGGGGATAATGAAACTTGCTCACGCCCTCCCATGGACTTGCGGGGGAGCTCTGCGGTATGCGCCAGTCCTCTCCACGGGGGCAGCGGTATTGCGGAGCTATGAATTAGTATTTAAATTTTTTTGAAAATCATTGTATTCAGAGAGCTGAGCCCTAAAACCCATCTCACCAAGCCAATACTTAAGAGCAGAACGCATATCAGCAAAATCATATATAGTCGAACTAACAAAAACAGTTGGTTGGTTCATCTAATTCCCCCCTTTAATTAAATGTAATTATAGCAGACAGATGACTGGACCGATCCTTCCAAATGTTAGGATACCAGGTTATGTTCTGGAGGAGGCTGGCCTTGATCCGGAGTGCAAACTGATCTGCACGGCGGAGCAGGGGAGAGGTGAAATTCGAGTTATCCAAGCAGATCATCGCTTTGATTTGACTGATTTGCGCCCAGATTTATTGGAACTGTTCCGAGCGTGCGGTGTGTGTATGAACGATCTGGAGGATAAGCTGGTTCAAGAAGCAATCGTGTATGGCGATGGCAGTGAAACATCCAGCGCCCATTTTGAAAATGAGTAAAAACAAAAAGGGCGCTGACATTTTGCTTGAAAAGGTTATAAAATTAGCAAAAGGGCATTTGAAACGGCGATTATAGAGCGGTATCGCCGGCGTGAAAGCAGTGTGGAGGAAGCTCTTATCGAAATGTATCTGGCTGGTGTCTCGGTGCGCAGAGTAGAGGATATCACCGAGGCGCTGTGGGGAAGCAAAGTGTCCCCAGCGACCATCAGCGAACTGAACAAAAAAGCGTATGTCCACATTGAGGATTGGCGCAGCCGGCCTTTACAAGGCGGACGCTATCCGTATGTATATGTGGACGGGATCTATCTGCGGCGGAACTGGGGCGGAGAGTATGAGAATGTAGCCGTTCTGGTGGCGATTGCGGTAAATGAGGACGGATACCGCGAGGTTTTAGGCGCCGCCGAGGGTATGAAAGAGGACAAGGCCAGTTGGGTCAGCTTCTTCCAGTGGCTGCGAGGCCGTGGCCTGGACGGAGTCAAGCTGGTGGTTGGGGACAAGTGTCTTGGTATGCTGGAGGCTGTGGGAGAAGTGTTCCCGGAGGCCAAATACCAGCGGTGTACCGTCCATTTCTACCGCAATGTGTTTTCTGTGGTTCCCCGTTCCAAAGTGAAGCTGGTGGCTAAGATGCTCAAGGCGATCCACGCCCAGGAGAGCAAAAAAGCTGCTCGGGAGAAGGCTAAGGCCGTGGTGGTCCAGCTGCGGGAAATGAAGCTGAAGGAGGCGGCCAAGAAAGTAGAGGACGGCATTGAAGAGACGCTGACTTACTGCGACTTTCCCAGCGAACACTGGACTCGTATCCGTACCAACAATGTCATTGAACGGCTCAACCGGGAGATCCGCCGCCGCACCAGAGTAGTGGGCTGCTTCCCGGATGGCAATTCTGCTTTGATGCTGGTCTGTGCCAGGCTCCGCCATGTAGCTGG
>NZ_CALPCP010000068.1 GCF_943192995.1 Flintibacter muris | reverse complement strand
CCTATACTTGGATTTTTACCCCCAATTTCGATTGCATATTGCGTTTGACGGGCCTTTAATCAGCGGTTCCCTAAAATGGATTGATATTTTTCTGTCCATCTGATAAAATAGAGCAAAACAAAAGAGCAGAAGGGCGGAATAACCATGATGTATCCTTACATTACACTGGCGGATGAAACCGAGATTACACACTCTCAGCTGATTGAAGCGGACGGAAACCAGACTGTGGAAGTTCATTTTGAACGCCCCACGGAGACCGGATTTGATTCGGCCAGATGTGTACTCCCAACGTATCAGTGGAAATTTGTGGAAGGCTTCTCTCCAGATGAAATGGCATTCTTTGATGAATTTCTGCGCAACAACGCCCATTTGCTCTACCGCTATGCGGCGCAGGGAGGGATGCACTGTGCCTAGTTTGTTCCGTATTGGCGGCTACCTGGTATTTTTCTGGTCGAACGAAAACGGAGAGCCCATCCACGTTCATGTTGCAAAGGGGAAACCGTCTCCGAATGCGACAAAAATATGGCTGACCCGTTCTGGGCAGTGTATTGTTGCCAATAACACTGGACGGATTCCTCAGAGTGACTTGAACGAACTGATGGACATTATTTCGGCACAGTTTTTTCTGATTTGCCGGAAATGGAAAGAACATTTTTGTGTGGAGGAGATTCAGTTTTTCTGCTGAGTCCCATCCGAACTTACGAATCGAAGCGGTACGGTGTATCGCTTCGATTCTTTTCTATTTTTGGAGGTATTTTTGTGTATGAGCAGTTGACGTTATTTCACCCCCAACCTTCGCCTGTCCGTACCGTCTATGGTGAAGGTGCCGGTCAGACCCCGGCGATACCCGGTCGAAAGGACTCGGCACACATGGAGGCGATCTACCTGGACCGTCTTCTGTCACTGGAGGACTACGATAAGATCATCGTCCTGTTCTCCGGCGGCAAAGACAGCCTTGCCTGTGTTTTGGACCTGCTGGAGCGAGGCGTGCCTCGCGAAAAGCTGGAGCTGTGGCACCACGATATTGACGGCGGCCACCCTACCCGAAAAATGGATTGGCCTGTAACACAGAACTATGTCCAGGCCGTGGCCGAACACTTGGGAATCGCTCTGCGGGTATCCTGGCGCGTCAATGGTTTCTGGGGCGAGGTGTACCGGCTGGGCGCAAGCTGGCCCATCCAGTACACGGACCCGGCCAGCGGCGAAACGCTTGAGTGCCCGCTGTCGGAAAAGCAAGTCCGCTCCGCTCAACTCCGGGAGAAGATTCTAAGTGATTTGGAGCGGAAAGAGTTGGAGAGCATGGGGTGCCGTATGAAATTCCCAGCAAAGAGCGGCAGTCTTGCCACACGCTGGTGCAGCTCCATCCTGAAAATTATGGTGGCGGATACGGTGATCCGCAATCTGAATCTGCTGAAGCAGGACGGTCAGCGTCTGAAGTTTCCCGCAAAATCCGGCTGCCACCAGGGGCGCTGGTGTTCCGGCTCCCTCAAGGCCCAGGTGGAGAGCAAACTTTACTCGGATATTGACATGCTTGCGAGGAATGTAAAAATTCTTGTCGTCTCCGGTGAACGCCGCCAGGAGAGCGCTGGCCGGGCCAAGTACAACGAAATGGAGATTCACCGCACCAACGCCACAGCAAAGGCACACCGTCTGGTCCACCAATGGCGCAGTGTCATCGACTGGGATGAGGCCCAAGTCTGGGAGATCATCAAGCGGTGGAATATTGCGCCGCACCCCTGTTACGCCGCCGGCTGGAACCGATGCTCCTGCATGATGTGTATTTTCAGCCTGCCCAGTCACTGGGCAGGAATCCGGGAGTTGTTCCCGGAGCGGTTTGCGGAGGTGGAAGAAGATGAACGTGTCCTGGGCTTTACTCTGGACAACAAAATGCCGCTGGCGGAATATGTGGGCGGCGCGAAAAGCTGTGTCTGCCACAGTGACCCTCGGGCGCTGTACCAGTTGACCAGCGGCGATTTTTCCGTATCTGACGTGGAACAACGAGAATGGGGCATGCCGGCCGGGGCCTTTCATGGCGCCGCTGGTGGGCCGTGTTAAACAAATTGAAAAAAGGAGATCACAACACATGAGGAAAACCTATCGAAAAATTGACGATGTGCTCCAATCCCCACTGGCGGCCATCGCTCCACCGCCCTCCCAGGATACTACCGACCGGGTGCTGCGTTCCACCAGGCTGGAGGACAGCATTTACACCGACCTGCGGGTTGACGACGGCGAATTGGAGCAGATTGAGCAGACTGCCGGGGAAAAGCTGGCTTCCTTCCCTGCCCTTTCCAGGGATGTGTTCCAGTCCTTCTACTCCCTGCTGCCCCGGCGCTATGGAGAGGAGGCCCTGTCTGTGGCAGCCCGGAAATTCAACGCGCCCATTCTGGACCACATCACCCAGAGTGAGGACTTTCCCACGCTGAAAAGCGTCTGCGAGGGCCGGGAACTGCCCGCCTATGAGGCGGCGTCGGAGTTTATCTCCCAGGCCGCTGGGGAGTTGGACGACCTTCTCTCTGATCTGGGCGGGGATAAAAACGCGCTGAACACACTGGAGAAGCTGGAAAATGCCGAGGAACAGGCACAGCGCGACCTGGCCGATCTGCTGGAGCGGATGCAGAGGTGCAAGGAGCGTGACGCCCAGCTGGAGCAGTCTGTGGTAGATGCCGCCAACCGTGTAGACAGTAAGCGCCGTCAGGTAGAGGCTGTGGGCAAGATGATTGACACCAGTGCCGCCCAGCACAAGGAGGATGTGACCGCGATTGTTTCTCAGGCGGTCAGTGCGGCGACCGAAAAGGCGGAGGAGGTCCAGAACATTATTGGTGCCTGGAGCGACACCCCCGGTGACCTGAAAAAGAATGAAGTCAATACCGACCTGCTGAACCTGGTGCGCAAAAGCCAGGTACTGAAGGATATTTCCAGGTATCTGGGCCGTTTCCGGGAGATCTTCGCCCAAGGTAAGCGCAACGGCTACGCCTATGGCCGGGGCGAAAAATATTCTCTGGAATTGGGAAACAACATCTCCCGGGCCTTAACCTCGGAGCTGGCTATGCTGGCCTCGCCCAAAACTGTGCCGCTGTTTCTGCAAAAGTATCAGCGCCGGCAGATCAAGCAGTACCAGCGCCGGGAGCCCATTTATAAAGGTATGGGGGACATCATCTGCTGCCTGGATGAATCCATCTCCACCCAAGGCGACCCCGCCGCGTGGGGAAAGGCCGTAGCCCTGACCCTGCTGGAGATTGCTGCGGACAGCGGACGCAGTTTTGCGCTCGTTCACTTTGCAGGTTCCGGAGATTTCCAAACCGATGTGTTTCGCCCGGGAAACTACACCATGCAGGACAAGCTGTCCGCCGCCGAAACCTTTCTGAACGGCGGCACCGACTTCCAGACGCCTATGGAGGAGGCCCTGCGCCTGATGAAGGAGGAGGGCTTCGAGAACGCCGATATTGTGTTTGTTACGGACGGTGAGTGTGCGCTCCCCCAAGAATACTTGGAGCAGCTTCATCAGGAGCAGACAGCCCACCGCTTCACTGTGACCGGAGTGCTGCTGGATAAGGGCAGCCCCAGCATGGATTTCAGTCTGAAGAAATTCTGCCAAAACATCTACCGCACCAGCCAGCTGCTGGGGGATGATATCGTGCGGGAACTGGTAACGAAATGGGTCTGAATCGGTCAAATGGATTGCGTCCAAACAAAAAAGATTTTATTCTTCCACTTGGTGTATTTCCTTCCACTTCTTGAGGTTTTGGGTGTATTATATGGTTGAGGTGGGAACAGTGCAAAAGATTATCAAGAACGCCATACAATGCAACCTGTGTGGGGATATTATTGAATCCACCGGCAGACACGATTTTGTCACTTGTAAGTGCGGCTGCTGTAGTGTGGACGGTGGTTTGGACTATCTAAGGAGGGGATTTACCTATTCAAGAGATGATTTCACGGAATTAAGTGTTCTGGCGGATACAAAAAGAGGGGAAACGGACTTCTTAAAAGACAGACTGTAAAAAGGATGGAGCATACTATCTTTACGGCGGCGGTTTTCGGACTGCCGCCGTTTTTATATTCAGTTGAAAAAACCTCAACTATACATGGCTATGCTCCAATGGTAAAATGTAGGTGTATTTCAGGGCGGAGTAAGTTAGGGCGGAGTAAGTTAGGGAGGAATGGAATGTGGCCAGGGGCGTAGTGCGCCCAGCCGCACCGGACTTCAATCGACCTTGAAATCAAATAACGAACAAGAACGACTGTGTATTTGCCTTTTGGGAGGCGGACACGGTCTTTTTTTGTTCAAAAAACGAAAGGAGCAGAGTATTATGAGCGAACCCAACAACACATTCCCGTTTTCTGGAATGGAGGACAGCGAGGAGCTGGATGTGGCTTCCATCTTTGGAGGTGGAGATCCCGCCAGCGACATCAATCCCTTTGACCTCCCAGCGGCGCAGGTGGAACAGTCAGCCACGCCCCAGGAGCAGCCCCAGCTGAAAGCTTCCGAGACTGCGGAGTCCCCGGTTTTGACGCCTGAGCCCCCTACGGCCCCGACTGTGACACCGGAGCCGTCCGCACCCCCGGCGCCCCAGCCTGAACCAGAGAAACCGTCTGCCCCGCAGACCCAAACACAGAATCCTGTCCCCGCCGCCGAGCCCGCCAATCCCATTTCGGCGGCCATTGACAAGCAGGAAACCCAGGCGGCCCAGGCGGCGGCCAAATCCCTCTTTGAAAAGCCGCCGGTCTTTGCGCACAAGAGCGTAAGAGAGGCTATTGAGGACGCCTCCATGACCTTTGAGGAGCTGCGCATCCAGAAGTCGGAGGATTTTGCCGACCTGGAGGAGGGCAAGTATGTCTCCTGGAGCGTGGAGTACTGCGGCATCCGCAAGGAGATCAAAGATCCCAGAGGCACCACCATCATTTCCATGAAGGAGACCATTGAACGGTCCCGGGAGTTTTTGGACGCCTTGAGGAAATCCAAGAACAAGAGCCCGGACTGTCTGGTGAAGCCTAAAGTGGTGATGAAAACCAAGGGTACCGCCGCCTACCGGGGAACCTTCCGCACCGTGGAGGAGGCCCGAGCCTCCGACAAGGTGATCTGCCTCATCCCCTCCGCTGACGGCCAGTTCTACGAAATGAGGAAACAGGAACAGGGTGAGTTTATCGCCCCCAAAAGCAAAGTGACAGAGTTTCAGCAGGTCAGAGCCGGGTTTCGCCCGGCTCTGCCGCTGATCCCCCTGCCGCTGATTCAGCAGATCATCAGCTTTTTCCGTTCCTTCATGTTGGGGAATGAGGAATATGAAGCCCTGGCCCTGATTTACTGGGACAAAGTGGAGCGGGAATTTTTTGCCTATGTCCCCAAGCAGAGCGTCCGCAGAGAACACATCAAGGCCGACCTGCGGGACTGCCCCTATGATGACGACTCCCGCTACATTCGGTACGCCGACATTCACAGCCACAACAGTATGGACCCTTTCTTCTCTCTGGAGGACAACTGGGATGAACGGGGAACCGGCCTGTATTTCGTGATGGGCCATTTGGAACGATTTTTCCCGGAGCTGAAAGCCAGGATTTCCTGTGAGGGCTCCTTCGTGGAAATTGACCCGTCCGAGGTCATTGACTGGCCGGCCAGCACTTTTCCGGAGGAATGGAGCAAACCTTGTCCCGTTGCCTACTTTATTGCAAATCACAGCCGGCGGCTTCATTCTGCACATCAAACTCAAGTAGAGAGGAAAATTTTTATGCGGGATATTTTTTGAGACAAATTCGTTCACAGACTCTTTGGGCAAATCCAATGCAAATTGCAACGAGGGCAGGAAAAATCCCTAGAACCGTTGCGGCTCTAGGGATTCTGGTTGCGGGGGGCGGACTTGAACCACCAGCCTCCGGGTTATGAGCTGCGCTCCAAAGTCCGGTTTAGAACTTTCCAATACTTTCCGGGCCTCTTCCCAACGGAGTTAAATACTTTCCAGCCCTCTTTCCTCCGTTGTTCCCACTGCCTTTTTCCTATTCTGGGTCAGGTTATGGGTCAAGAAGTATCAGGCTACTCAAAAATTGCTACGGAGAAAATAAAGACGAAACCGCAAGGCAGTTGGAGATTGGCTCTAAAGTGGGGACAACGGAGGAAAGAGGGCTGGAATGTAAAATCAATACTTAACACCGAAAAGAATTCTACTATACAGCTGCTGGAAGAAAGCGGAAAAATTACGCATAAGCGAGTTCTTTATTTGGTATATTCAGTGTACTTTGATTACTCAAATCCCTCATTTCGCTCATGTTGATTTTGATTACTTCATTGTCGGATTCATCTACAATAAAAGATGTCCATTGCTCCAGCTTCAATAAGTTCTCTTTATATTCTTTGTATTTATTCTCTAATTCTTTTTTCTTCTTCTCCTGTGGGAACATCCCCAGTTTGCGCATGACCCGGAACAGGCTCTCAGGCCGACGGGTGTAGCCGCGCTGTTTCAGGCGATACCACAGCTCCACCAGGCCAAGCTGTGGATTGCGGCGGCGCATATCCCGGATCAGCTTCAGCTCCGCTTCGGTATGCTGATTTGGATGGCTGTGAGGACGCCTGGACTGACAGGCCAGAGACTCCACACTCCCGTCCCAGCGAGCACGCCAGAAATAGATATAGGACCGGCTCTTGTTGTACTTCCGGCTGGCCCGGCTGACACCATATTTCTCCGCATATTTCATTAGGGATTGTCTGTATGCCATGTCCTGTGTTATACTCTTTCTCATGAAGGATGTGGCCTCCTCTCGGTTGTGTTAAGTGTGACAACTCAACTTTAACCGATTTGGCCTCATCCTTCTACTTTTTTCTTCCTCTTTTGTCCAACATGTATTGTACTCCTACACTGTTTTTTTCTGATCTTCAAATCGTACTCTTGACAATCCCTGCACCGAAGTATATACTTTTCTCAATTGAATAAAGATCTTCAGGGCGGGGTGCAATTCCCCACCGGTGGTATAGCCCACGAGCCGTAAGGCATGATTCGGTGAAACTCCGAAGCCGACAGTATAGTCTGGATGAAAGAAGATCGTGTGAACGCAGAAAGAAAATATCTCTGCGCCCATTTGTTGCCACGCCCTGGAACGATTTATCGTCCCAGGGCTCTGTATTTCAGGGGTGCGGGACCTGTGTCCGTTTCACGGTGTCTTGATGATCTCATTCAAGGCACTTTTTTTGTTTGGAGGCGAAGGAAATGAAGGACACAGACTACATGGCCCTGGCCCTCTCTCTGGCGGAGCGAGGCCGGGGCTGGACCAGCCCCAACCCCATGGTGGGCGCGGTGCTGGTGAAGGAAGGGCGGATCATCGGCCAGGGCTGGCACAAGCGTCGGGGCGGGCTTCACGCAGAGCGGGAGGCGCTGGCTAACTGCCAGGAATCTCCTGACAGGGCTACTCTGTATGTGACCCTGGAGCCGTGCTGCCATTATGGAAGACAACCCCCCTGCACTGACGCTATCCTGGAGGCAGGGATCAGCCGGGTAGTGGTGGGTTCCGTGGACCCCAACCCATTGGTGGCCGGAAAGGGAATCGATCTCCTCCGCACTCATGGTGTCGCAGTGGAGACAGGGGTGCTTCGAGCAGAATGCGACCGGCTGAATCGGGCTTTTTTTCACTACATCACCACGAAGCGTCCCTATGTGACCATGAAATATGCCATGACCCTGGACGGCAAAATCTCCACCTGTACCGGGGCCTCCCAGTGGATCACTGGTGAGGCGGCCCGGGAGCGGGTCCACTGGGATCGACACGTCAACGCCTCCATTCTGGTGGGGGTAGGCACTGTGTTGGCAGACGATCCTCTGCTGACCTGCCGGATGGACGGGGGCAAAAATCCCCTCCGAGTGGTCTGCGACACCCGCCTGCGCACCCCTCTGGACAGCAAACTCCTCCGCACGGCACACGAGGTTCCCACTATCCTCGCCACGGGGCCAGTGACGCCGGAGAAGGCCGCACCCTATGAGGCCGCTGGCTGTCAGGTGTGGCCTCTGCCCCTGCGGGAGGGGCATGTGGACCTGGCGGCGCTGATGGACCAGCTGGGGACGGCGGAGATTGACAGCCTGCTCCTGGAGGGGGGCGGCACGCTGAACTGGTCTATGCTGGAGGCAGGACTGGTCCAACGAATCCAGGCCTATATTGCCCCCAAGCTCTTCGGCGGGGAAGGGGCAAAGTCCCCTGTGGGCGGAGCGGGGGTAGCTCTGCCGGACCGGGCCTTCCGGCTGGAGGACACGACCGTTACCCGGATTGGGGAGGACTTTTTGATAGAGGGGGATGTCCAATATGTTCACAGGGATCGTTGAGGAATTGGGAACGATCCGGGCCATCCAGCGGGGAACCCACTCGGCGGTACTGTCTATTGGGGCCTCCCTGGTGCTGTCCGATTTGAAAATCGGGGACAGTGTGGCAGTGAACGGGGTTTGCCTCACGGCCACAGGGAAGGACGGCGGCGGCTTCACAGCCGACGTGATGCACGAGACCCTGAACCGCTCCTCCCTGGGAAAGCTGGTGCCCGGCAGCCCGGTGAATCTGGAGCGGGCTATGCCGGCAAATGGCCGCTTCGGCGGACACATCGTCTCCGGGCACATCGACGGGGTGGGAACCATCCTGTCCGTCCACCGGGACGACAACGCCCTGTGGTACACCGTCCGGGCCGCGCCTGAACTGCTGCGGTATGTGGTGGAGAAGGGCTCTGTCACGATTGACGGTGTGAGCCTTACGGTGGCCGCAGTGGAGGCGGATCGGTTTTCTGTCTCCCTCATCCCCCACACCGCTATGGTTACTGTGCTGGGCCGGAAGCGCCCGGGGGATACGGTCAACCTGGAGACGGACATCATCGGAAAGTATGTGGAAAAGCTGCTGAATCCCCAGGAGGAGCTTTCCTCTAAAGGGGGAATTACTCTGGATTTTCTCAGGGAAAACGGATTTTAACAGGGAGGAATTTTTATGGAACATCCATACTGCACCGTAGAGGAGGCACTGGAGGAGCTGTATTCCGGGCGCATCATTATCTCCATTGACGACCCAGACCGGGAGAACGAGGGAGACATGATCTGTGCCGCCCAGTTCGCCACCACCGAGAACGTCAACTTTATGGCGGTTCACGCCAAGGGCCTGATCTGTACCCCCATGAGCGGGGAGGTGGCCGACCGCCTGGGCCTGGAGCAGATGGTGAAGGTAAACACAGACAACCACTCCACCGCCTTTACGGTGTCCATTGACCATGTGGATACCACCACCGGAATCTCAGCAGAGGAGCGAGCCTACACCTGCCGCAAATGTACCGATCCCGCCACCCGTCCGGAGGATCTGCGCCGTCCCGGCCACGTATTTCCGCTGGTGGCCCGGCGGGGCGGGGTGCTGGTTCGGAACGGCCACACCGAGGCCACGGTGGATTTGTGCCGCCTGGCCGGACTGACCCAGTGCGGCCTGTGCTGTGAGATCATGCGGGATGACGGCACTATGATGCGCACCGTCGAGCTGCTGGAAAAGGCGAAGGAGTGGGGACTGAAGGTGGTAACCATCAAGGCCCTCCAGGACTACTGCCGCCGCCACGATAGGCATGTGGTCCGGGAGGCCAGCGCCCAGCTGCCCACCCGGTTCGGAGAGTTCCAAGTCTATGGCTACGTGAACGACATCACTGGGGAACACCATGTGGCCCTGGTGAAGGGGAACATCGGAGACGGAAAGGACGTGCTGTGCCGGGTTCACTCCGAATGCCTTACCGGGGATGTGTTCGGCTCCCGCCGGTGCGACTGCGGCCAGCAGCTGGCAGCCGCCTTGGGGCAGATTGAGGCAGAGGGCAGGGGCGTTTTGCTGTATATGCGCCAGGAGGGCCGAGGGATCGGCTTGATCAACAAACTAAAGGCCTATGCTCTCCAGGAGCAAGGTCTGGATACTGTGGACGCCAACGTCAAGCTGGGCTTTGCCCCCGACCTGCGGGAGTACTGGACCGGAGCGCAGATTTTGCGTGATCTGGGCGTGCGGACTATGCGGCTGCTGACCAACAATCCGGACAAGGTATATCAGCTGTCCGGCTTCGGCCTAGAAATTGCGGAGCGGGTGCCCATCCAGGTAGCCGCCACCGCTGAGGATCTGTTCTATCTGCGGACCAAGCAGCAGCGCATGGGGCATTTGTTGAGCTATTAAAAATGGGAGGAAATGATGATGAAAATTTATGAGGGTAAACTGGTATCTGAAAACATCAAAATCGGCATTGTAGCAGCGCGGTTCAATGAGTTCATCGTCTCCAAGCTGATTAGCGGCTGTGAAGATGTTCTGCTACGCCATGGCGTGCTGGGGGAGGACATTTCGCTGGCCTGGGTCCCCGGAGCCTTTGAGATTCCCATTATTGCCGCCAAGATGGCCAAAAGCGAGAAGTACGATGCAGTGATCACCCTGGGTGCTGTAATCCGGGGCAGTACAAGCCACTACGACTACGTGTGTGCCGAGGTGTCCAAGGGAATCGCGGCGGTATCGCTGGAGAGCGGCATCCCAGTCATGTTCGGTGTTTTGACCACCGACACCATTGAACAGGCCATTGAGCGGGCCGGGACAAAGGCTGGCAATAAGGGGGCCGACTGCGCACAGGGTGCCATTGAGATGGTGAACTTGATTCGGAAGCTAGATGGATAGCTGTAAGAGGCACGCGACAACTTCAGCCTATGTTACAGTATGACGAGCCATGTAGCCGGTGTGCGGCATCTAGCAGTCTCAACAATTCTACCGACCAGCAAGGTGAACCGAAGGGGCGAAGGGGAAGCAGGATAAAGGCGTGGCGTCTTACGCCGCCCCGCCGGATCACCCCGTCCCGCAGTGCGGGCCGGGGAACGGATATACGGGGGCTTTTAGCGGAATATCATCATCTTTTCTGAACTTCTGTGCAAATGGTCATGTGATGTCAAATACAAGAGCCAGTTCCCGCTTTGACATCTTGTTAACCGTGATGCTTACGGCGGCAACGAATTCGGTGGGGTCAACAGCGGCTCAGCTAAGAAATACCCAGCCTTTCCGCAAAAGTAAGGAAGTGAGACTTCAGTTGTGGTGCAGAGAAAAGGAAGATGCCAACAGCCCAGTGAATCCCCCGTGTTTCGCACTGTAAGCCACTGTGTGCAGCTCCGCAGAGGTCGAGTAGTCCCTGCCCCTCCCATGGGCAAGTAACAGTGTCGAGGCGTTGTAGTACTTCACCAAGATAGAAAATAGAAGTAGCGGAGAAGCGAGAAATGTGGTAAAATACTCTCGGGTGATGAGGAA
>NZ_CALPCP010000067.1 GCF_943192995.1 Flintibacter muris | reverse complement strand
TGCTCAGGCGGTTTGCATGATTGCCGCTTTTCGCACTTTGTTAAAAAGGCTTTAGCCTATTGGTACAGCTTCTCAGTGTTGGGGATGGGAGTCCCGGCGGGCCAGCCGTTCATGGAGTTGTAGTCCTCAGACGTCTTGGTGATCTGGATCTGACCAGTGACAGCGGTGTTCTCCCAGGTGATCTCGGTAGTGGTTCCTGCGGTGACATAAACTGTCTTCAGCTGGGTGTCCACGATGTAACCCTCATTTTCCAGCTCCCTCAGGTAGTAGCGGCCAGAGCCGGGCAGGTCGTCGATATGGACGTAGCCCTTGTCATCGCTGCTGTACTGCCCTATGGGATTCTTGCTGGCGTCGTAGAGGAGGAAGGTTACTCCATAGATACCCTGCTTGGTAACGCTGTCGACCTTGTGGATCAGGATACCGCTGACCGCCCGGTTCGTAATGGTGACTGTGGTGGCTTTGCCATCCCGGATGGTGAAGTAGGTGGGGGTGGCGTCCAGCTTGAAGCCCTGCGCCGCTTCGATCTCCACAGCGTAGTAGTCCCCTGCATCCAGGTCCAGATGGGCGTGGCCCTGTTTGTCGGTGGTGATGGTATCCACCAGGGCTCCGTCTATCTTCCTGATTTCAAAGGTTGTGTCGGGGATACGCTTGGTTTTATCGCTCTCAGAGACCTTGATCAGCTCCAGCCCGCCAACTTTGGTGTTATACACAGTAATGGTCTGCGTGTCGGAGGGGTTCACCTTGACCGTCTGCGTCCTGGTGCCCTCGTCCATGACGTAACCAGGCAGGGGCTTGGTTTCCGTGATGACCAGCGTACCCACCACGCCGGAAATGCGGATCTCGCCGTTGGCGTCGGTCTTATAAAGGCCCTTGCTGGACAGATGGCCGTAGTCGTCGTCCAGATAGCTCCCGTCCGAGTAGGTGATCTGGAACTCCACCCCGGCCAGCGGCTCCCTGGTCTGCTTGTCCAGCTTCTTCACCACGATACAGCCCTGCTTGGCGTTGTAAAAACGGAGGTACTGGACTTCGCCCGCTTTGACTAAGAATGGACTTGGGCTGGCCGTCCAAAACATAGCCCTCCAACGCCTTGATCTCCCGTGCGGTGACGGTGGTGCCGGGGGTCAGGCCGTCCAGCACAATCCGGCCCGCCTCGTCCGTGATAAACTCGCCGTTGCTGTTGCCAACGACGGCCCCGCTGGAGTCTGTCACAAGGAAAGTAACGCCTTTCAGCGGGGTCGTGGTGCCCTCGATGTACTTCTCAATGACAAGGGTGGTGCTGGGGGTGTTGGTGAAGTGGAGGGTCTGCGTGTCGTTGGGGTTTACCACCACCGTCTGCGTCCGGGTGGCCTCATCGATGGTGTAACCGGGGATGGTGGCCGTTTCCGTCACCACCAGCGTCCCCACCACGCCGTTGATGGTGATTTTGCCGTCCTTGTCGGTGAAGTACAGGCCGTTGCTGCTGATCTGTCCGTTTTCAGCCGGTACAAACTCCCCTGTGGAGGTAGTCACCTTGAAGGTGACGCCCTTTAAGGGCTTGCCGGTGAGGGCGTCCCGCTTGTCGATGACCAATGTCCCGGCCTTGGAGTTTTTCACAATGACGGTCTGTGTGTCGCCGCCCTGTCCAATGACAACATTGGTGCTGGCCCTGTCCATGACGTACCCTGTCGGAGCCTTGATTTCAGACAAAATATATGCTCCGGGGGCGAGGTTGGTGATCTTGATTTCGCCCTGTGCGTCGGTGGTAAAAATGCCGTTTTGGGTCAACGTAGACGTGCCGATCACGCCGTCCAGCCCAACCTCACAGCCTGCGGCGGTGGTTACTCTGAACTCCGCACCAGGGAGGGGCTGACCAGTGACGCTGTCCCGTTTCTGGATGATGATGGCCCCTTTTGGCTGGTTCTTGAACGTCAGGCTGACGGTACGCCCCTCTTTGATTTGTACCGTCTGGCTCTGCGTGTCCAGAATAAAGCCAGCGGGGGCGCGGGTTTCCGTCACCACCACGCTCTTACCGGGGGTCAGGCCGGTGATACGGATTTCGCCGTTTTCGTCCGTGCGGTACACGCCGTTGCTGTCGCCCACAACGGTGCCATCCGCATACAAAACCTTGAACTCGGCGTTCTGCAAGGTAACGGAGGGGTTCACCGAACAGACCTTGCGGATAAGCAAAATTCCGTCCGGGGCATTGGAAAATCTGACGGTAACAACGCTCTGCTCACCGCTGTCGGCCAGCATGATAGTTTCGGAGGACTGGATGATGTTGTACCCGTCCGCAGCGTCCACTTCCTCCAGCACATACGCGCCGGGGTTGAGGCCCGTCCACATGGCGGTGCCGTTCTTCCCGGTGACTTTGGTGCCAATCACGGTGCCGCCCGTGCCGGAGGTGCCGCCCAGGTAACGCAGCTGGAACGTGCAGCCAGGGAGGGCCGCGCCGGTCACGCTGTCATATTTTTCGACGATGATGGCGTTCTTGGGCACGTTCTCAAAGGTGATGACCTTGCTCTCGCCGCCCTTGATATAAAATTCCTGGGTGGCGGGCTGCTTGATGGTGTACCCAGCGGCGGGGGCCAGCTCCGTCACCCTGTACCAGCCGTCCCGCAGCAGATCAAGAGAGAACTGGCCGTTCTCGTCGGAGAAGAAGGTGCCCAGGCTGTTCAGCTCCCCGGTGGTGGTGCTGTTGCTCCCGTACCAGACCTCAAACTTGGCCCCCTTGATGGGGCTTTTTGTGATGCTGTCCACCTTATTTACGGTCAAAGTCGGCTTCTTGTGGTTCTCAAAGTACACAGTATGGTCCCGGTTGGGGTACAGCGTCACAAGCTGACTGGGGGCGTCCATGAGCCAGGGGGCCGGGACGGATTTCTCGGAGATTTCATATACTCCAGGCAGGAGGTTGGACAGGGTAGCTTTGCCCTGGCTGTCCGTCTTGATCTCGTCCACGCTGTGACCGTCCGCCGCTTTCACCAGGAACACAGTATCAGGCACTGCCTCCCCGGTGTCGGCGTCATGCTTGTAGACGACCAGGTTGGGCCGCTTCTGATTCTCAATGGCGATTGTACTCACCTTGCCGGGGAACAGCTCCACATGGTACTCCCGGATATCCAGAATGTGGTCCGCCACTGTAGCCGTCTCTTTCAGGGAGTAGACGCCCGGCTCCAGGCCCTCCCACAGGATTTCGCCCTTGGCGTTGGTGGTGCGGTCCAGGTAGCGGCTGCCATCCTCGATCTTGGCCAGCCGGAAGGAGACGCCGGCCAGAGGGGAGACGTCCGAGCTGGTCTTTGTCAGCAGCAGGTCGGGGTACTTGCTGTTGGTAAATACAAACTCGGCGTTCCGGTCGGCCTCCAGCTGGATAATGCGCTGGGCCTTGTCGATGACATAGCCGGGGCACTCCAGCTCCAGGACCTCATAAGCGCCGGGGGACAGTCTGGACAGGTCGATTTCGCCGTTTTTGTCGGTAGTAAACTCCTTGGGGCCGAAGGTGCCGTCCACGGCCCGGATGCTGAACTTGACGTTGGGGATGGGCTTGGACAGGTTGGCGCTGTCCACCTTGACCAGATGAATACCGGGCTTTTTGCCGTTGAAGAAAACCAGCTCCTTGATACCGTCCCCGGCGTGGAGCTCCACCTGCTGGGGGGTGGCATCGGTGACGTGCTCATCGTCGCTCTGCACTTCCTTTACCAGATAGGTGCCGGGCTTGGCGTTGGTAATGAGGATTTCTCCCTGCTGGTTGGTGCTGTACTGACCCAGGCTCTCGCCGTCCCGCCAGATTTCAAAGGCGATGTCGGTCATGACCTTCAGGGTGGTCCGGTCGTACTTGATAATTTTGAGGCCGGGCAGCTCCTTGTTGGTAAAGGTAACAGTGGATTCCTGCCCGCTGACCACGCTCATGGTCTGGACGGTATCGGTGTCGGCTATCCAGCCCTCAATGCCGGCGGTCTCCCGGACCTCCCAGCCGTCGGGCTTCAGCTCGGTGAACTCCACCGCTCCGCCTGGGCCGGTCTGAGCGGACCTGGTCTCGCCGGTGGCGATGTGCTTGATTTGGATGGTGACGCCCTTCAGCGGCTCACCGGTATCGCTGTATTTTTCCACCCGGAGATTGCCGTAGGGGTCGTTGTAGAAGGTGACTTCCACCGTCTTTCCGTGGACGGCCTGGACATGCTGGGTGGCGTCGCCTGAAATGAGGTGCCACTTGGGGGGAGACAGCTCCTCCACGGTGTAGTGGCCGGTCTGGGTCACAGGGACGGTAAAGGTCCCATCTCTCTGTGTGGAGTAGGAGCCCAGAGTAGTACCATCCGGTGCGGTAATCTTGAACACCGCACCCTCCAGGGGTGTCAGGGTGCCGGTCTCCAGCTTGATGACCTTGATTGCGGTTTCGGAAGAAGGCGGAGGGGGGTCATCAGGGTCGGCGGAGTACCGGCTGATAAAGGAGCCCTCCATCTGCAGGTAGGGGTCGGTATCCAGCATGTAGTCCTGGATATTGCCGTACTGGTCCGCCTGGAGGGACTTGGCGTAGTAAATCTGATACTGAACGACCACCGTATCCATATTGAGCTGGACCGTGCCGGTCTGTCCCGCCACGCTGGAGGCGGGATAGATAATCTTGCACTGGCCCTTGTGCCCGTCCGCGAAGGTGTATGTGCTCATGGTCAGCTCGGAGATTTCCTGGTCATTCATATCCAGAATCTTGGCCCCGGCAGGCGCGCCGTCGGCCAGGCTGAGCTTCGCCTTCTGATACGTCCAGGTATCGCTGGAGATGGTGATGATCTGCTGGTAATAAGGCTGGCCGTTGATGGTCACGGGGTAGGCCACGTCCTTGTCAGCGGTGGCGGTAAACTTGGGCGAAGGGATGCTGTTCCAGCCCATGCCCCTGTTGTAGATGGTCCTGGTGGCCTCCAGTACCCGCTGCGCCGCCGCCCGGTCCTCACCGGTCAGCCTGGGGTTGATACCCAGGCCGTTGACAGACCAGTTGCTCAGCAGATAGATCCACAGGGCGGTCTTGGTGGCATAGTAGGCCTCCTCCGGAGTATTCAGGTTCAGGGTAGACAGCGGCTCATGGGGATAGCCGTTGGCGATAATGCCGCAGACCTTGGGGTCGGAGACAGTATCCGGGGCGGTGTACTTGATGGGCGTCCCCTCGGGCACCAGGGCCGGGACGCCGTACAGCGGGGGTCCACGCAGTAGGCGGGGATCTCCTTGACATGCCCGGTCTGTTCTGAGCGGTAATTGTAGTAGGTGTAGTGCTGCTCCTTGACGCTGCCGTTCATGGTCAGCCAGTCCAGGACCTCACTCCTGGCGTATACGTTTACCTCGGCCATCGCCTCCTCCAGGGTGGGGGCGGCGAGAGAAGTTACAGGCAGGATGCCCAGCAGGGTAACGAGGGCCAGGAAGAGGGAAATCATGCGTTTTTTCAAAGCAAAGTACCTCCTAATGAAATTTGGACAAAAAATACCCCCTCTGTTCTCAGAGGGGGTGCGGAGAAGTATTCGGTTTATTCGGATACGACACAGTAGTGGGTATATTGGAAGATGCCGTTGTGGTAGTAGTCCCAGGCTTCCACATAGTAGCGGCTGTTGGGTCGGCTGTGTACCAGCTTCTCCAGCTCCGAATCCCGCCAGGGCCAGAAGGAGTGAGTATAGGCTTCATCCTCAGCCCGGATGGTAAGCTGGACGGTTGCCAGCGGTCTGCCGTCCCGCCACGCGCCGGGCTCCTTCCCCAGGGCGTTGTAGATGGTGTACTCCATCCGCCGGGTTTCGTAGAGGTTGCGGACGAACAGGTCGTCGCCGTACTGGTCGGCGAAGTGCTGGATGTCCACCCGTGGCAGTGCTTTTTGGGGGAAGGCGCTCCAGTCACAGGTGGGGGTAGGCAGGGGGCCCACCGGGCCCGCCGCGAATACGTTGTTGTCGTAGCGCCTGACGTCCTTGATCTCGTAGACATACCCGTCGTCGCACCGGATACGGTCCCCGGCCTGGGGAATGTATCTGGAGCCGTCTGCAGGGATGGTGACGGTATCGCTGGTCTGAATGACGGGGCGCTCCCCGATGTAGACGCTGTTGGTGGAGCCGTCATAGGAGACCTCGAAGCCCACGGCCTCGCCAACGTCCCGGAGCTTCACATAGTTGCTGCCGTTGATGGCGTAAGCCTCCAGCGGAACGGGAGCGCCGTCCACATAGAATCGCTGGGTGCTTGGGATGGCAGTGAGCTGCCGGACCGCCGCCTGGGCGGTGGGGACCAGCGCGGCTCCCATCAGGATACCGGCGGCCAACAGGGTCATCTCTTTCTTTCTGCTCATTTTGTGATCCTCCTCATATTCCGTATTTTGGGCCCTTTTGCAAGCACAACAATACCGGAAGCAAGGTCACAAGTCCAGCGAAACCGAAAGATAAACCGGAGAAAAAGATGGTTAAAAATGAAGCAATTTATACAACCTCGGACGCGGTGACGCACCAGCGGTAGGCTCTCTGGTCCCGAACACAGGTATAGAGTGTAAGAGTGTTGGTCCTGGAAGCGGCAAGGCCGCTGTTGTCCGTCTCGCTCACTTTGGACACGGATGTCACCTCATAGGTCCGAGTTCCCAGCTTGGTGCTCAGGGTGATCCTGTCGCCCAGGTTCAAGGTGTGGATGGACCCAAAATAGCAATTTGTGCCTCGGTTATGCCCCGCAACAGCGACATTGCCGTCCCAGATGCTGGTTTCAGTAAAGTGTCCGGCCCCCTTAGCCAGTGTCTTGCTGTCGGTGCCCTCGTAGATTTTGACATTTACATCCAGGGAGGGGATCTTCAGCCGGCCCAAATAGCCTCCCGAGTAATAAAGGTCATCTGTGACTTCGGTATAGCCGCCCGAGGTGCTGCCGGGGTTGGTCACGGTAACGGTGGACGAGCCGGGGACATAGACGGAGCCGCTGGAGATCCCGCCGCCCATGGCGGGAGGCTGAATCACGCCCGTGCTGCCGTTGATAACAGCTCCCGTGGTGGGCTGATAGCCGGGGGCCAGGTTGGGAGTGAGGGGCGTTCCGGTATTCAAGGTGTCAGCGCTGGGCGTACCGAAGCCGGGCGGGATGAGAGCGGCATTCTTGCTCACATCCTCGTTTTTCATGGCACCGCCTGTGGTATATACCGGCTCAAAGGAGGTGGGCTTGCCGTACTCCGGGTCGTCGGGAGCGCTGATGCTGTACTCTAAAGGACCGGCGGCGCTGGCAGGAATCATCAGGGCTGCGGTCAGGCAGAGAAGAGAGAGAGAAAAACAGATATTTTTTTCATTCGGTATCCTCCTCATTTTCTTTTCTGTGTTCAGGAACAGGGCTGCGCCGATACCAGCACCGGCCACGGCGACCACGCCCAGAGGTACCAGCAGAATGGTCCAGTTGAAGGCGGCGGGAGCCTGGGCATTGGGGTCAGGCTCCGGCTCCACGGGCTTGAGCGGCGTGCCCTCGAAAATGGCTACATATCGGGTCTTATTCAGGGCAATCCTGCTGACTGTTCCGCTGTAGTCGGCGGTGACAGTGTAGCCCTTGACATAGCTGCTGGTGGCGGAGCCGGTGTAGGTGGCCACGGCGGTGTAGCGGTCGCCAACAGCATAACCGTCCAAGCTGGCTGTGTTGTCCGTCTGCCATCTGATATCCTGGAGAGTCAGGGTGCGTCCGCCGTCCTGGATTGTCTTGGGAATATACTGGGTATCCTGACCGACCAGGTTTGGGTAGCTGCGGGTGGCGGAGACCTCCTTGGTGGAGCTGCCATACCCGGCCACCTCCACCTGGACCGTATCCAGCTGGAGAGTCAGGAGTCCGGCAAGGCCGTCCTCGGTGACGAACTCCCTCTGGGCGGGCAGTAGGGCCAGCACAGACTCCATATCCTTGTTCTTGCTGGGGATAGAGACGGTTTCGGTGTGATACCGCTCCTCATGCTCTGGGGTCTCCTGCTTAAGCGGGTCCACCAGGGTGTAACGGAAACCTTCCTGTTCGAAGTCAGAGCGGGCGATGCCAGCGGGGTCATCCTCCGGGAACAGGTCATAGACCTTGCGAATCTCAGAGCCGTCCTCGCTGCGGGTGACAGAGGTGGGATAACAGGCAGGACTGGGTTCCGCCGCATAGGCGGCGGGGGCCATAATCAGAGTGAGGGCCAATGCTGCGGCGCACAGGGTGGATACTTTTTTCATCTTCTGTTCTCTCCTTTACATCGTCATTGTGGGCGCGGGAAATGTCTCCTGTTCCTGCTGCGAGGTTTCCTGCTGCCGCTGGGGCAGCTGGGACAGCTCCTGCCGGTAGGCGGCCACCACCGTGTCGCTGAACTGCTGGTGGAATTCCCTGGTGCAGGGGAAGCAGACGTCCTTGTAGCCGTCTCTGCCCTTATAGCTGGGCATAGAGACGAAGGGACCGCTGTCGCTGTTGATGACCTTGACGCCCCGGACGGCGAAGCAGCCGTTCAGGGTCACCGAGGCGTTGGCCAGCACGTTCCCGCTGGTGCTCAGGGAGTGAATTTTCACCTCCATCTGCATGGGCAGGGTCTCCCGTGTGGGCGCCGCCTGGGACTGGGGATTGCTCTTGTTTTTCATGGTTTCTCCTCCTTAATTTTTTTATGGTCAAGCCGTTCCTGTGTACGGCGGGCCAACATCAGATACTCCCAGTGGGAGACCTCCAGCGGAGCAAAGGTCCCGTCCGCCGTTACTCCGTCCACGCGGTATTTGGTGATGACAGGGTAGCGGAAGGACTGTTCCGGTGCGGGGTAGCGGCGTTTCAGCTCCTCGGGCGGAACCCAGCCGATGCCGGACAGATACAGCCAGCGGACGGCGGACTCGAGGATGCCCGAAACATCCGGCCAGAGGTATCTATCCTTTAAATCCCGCCTGGACGCAAACGGCCCAATGGGGGCCGGAACCAACCTGTCCGCGGCGAGGCAGTACCGGATGTTCAGTTGGGACACCAGCTCTCCGGCCAAGGAGATCACGCCCTCCTCCTTTTTCCAAAGGGGGAGGGCGAGGAAATCCAGAACCAGAGCGTTTTCCCAGCAGGAATCGGTGGGCAGGCGGCGTACCAGCTCTACATCCTGCTCCCCATTGCTGACGCCAACCGCTTTGACATTGTGGTCAGGCAGAGAGCGATACTGTTCCAGCGCGTCCCGGCAGTTCAGAAATCGGGACTGCCGCCAGCCGGACTCACCCTGGGGGTCATATCCCAGGCGCAGGTCATCGACTGTATAATAGGAATGCTTAGCCGCCATAGACAATATCCTCCGCGATCATGTGCTCCTCCAGCTTACCCAGGCAGGTACCGGCCTCAGCGAAGGTGGCCAGAAGATCGGGGGGAAGGTCCCTCAGATCATAGCGGTGTTCCGCTGCCATAATTGTGACGGTGTGGGCCTCCTCATCGACCTCGGCGCACAGCTTGGCCCCATCGGGGATACCAGCAGCCTCCCGCAGGTATTCGTTCACCTGGACGACTTCCTCCTCCAGGTCATTAAAGGGACAGCTGTCCTTGTCGCAGTCCTCACAGGGGCCGCAGACCTTAGACAGGTGGTTGATCAGATTAGCCGCCAGATGCGCGAGCCCATGGGCAGCGGTCAGCAGCTCAGGGGCGGTCATCCGACCTTCCAAAAGGACCAGAGCGTGGTCCAGCGTATGCAGCTCCAGGTTTTCGTCGCTGTTGAGCTTGCTGAGATTCAGGGTGGCGGTTGTGATACATACTCCTTTGACGGAGCTTTCTTTGACAAATTTCATATTGTGTTCCTCCAACAGATTTATTTTGGTTTATTGACCAGCTCCATGTCGTACTCCCCGATATGGGTATCCAAGTCGAAGAGGGAGAGCTGGGTGAGATAGGGCCGGGGATCATAGTTGGTGATGAGAAGTTCTCCGTACTCGGAGCCTTTTTTCTGTGACAGCGGATTGGCCCGACGAAAGGCCAAAATGTAAAAGTCCCTGTAGAGCTGCCGGACAAAAGGACAGTCGTTATAAGAAACAATGACATACCCCTGGCAAGCAGAGATGGTTTGCCAGAGCCGGATATGAAATTCTCGGTTCTTATCGTGCTGGGACACCTGGTATAAGCGTTCAGCGTCGACATAGGGCGGATCGGCATAGATCAGGCCACCAGGTCTGTCCCGTTCCCGGATGATCTGGATGGCATTTTTATTCTCAATGACCACATCCTTCAGCCGGGCGGATGCCTCCTGGATCGACCGCAGAAAACCAGATACGTTCATCGGCTTCACACCAAAGGATGTGCCGGTACTGCTGAAGCTGCCCCGCATACGGAACACGAAGGCCGCTGCTCGCTGTACGTCGTACAGCTCCAGCTTTTTCAAGATAATTGGCCGCAGCACCTGAGCCTGCTCCTCGGTAAAACACTCCCGGTCCTCCAGGCAGTCCAGCTCCTGCTGGATATTGCGCAGGGTGATATCCTTGTGGTCCACAAAGTCCCGGTAGAGCTCAAAGGTCGCGCGGGACTGGATGGGCAGGAATTTCAGTTCCTTCATCAGCGCACAGGGAAGTTCTTTAACACAGAGGAAAAGGTTGGCCAGTTCCGAGTTCAGATCGTTATAGATATCCAGCCGGCTGGGGACTGACTGGAGCGCCAGGGAGAGGGCCCCGCTGCCGCCAAACGCCTCCAGGAACTGGTTCAGATCAGGTGGAATGATCTGCAAAATGTAGGGGAGCAGCTTCGTCTTGTTGCCGATCCAGTTGATAAAGATGCCGGCGATGACAATCACCCGCTTTCTCCGAAGGAATCCAGCGACCCCTCCAGCCCAGCGATGGCCTTCTCCAGACCGGTTACCATCTGCCGCAGCTGTCGGATGGTGGTGTAGATCTCGCCAGCGGTGACGGCGTAGAAGTAGCCCTGCCGGTCGCTGGCGATGGGGACACCCTTCCGCCTGAGCCGGTTGACCAGCTTGCGCAGGTCGGTACCGCTCAGGCTCAGCGCCCGTTCCAGTTCTGAGCCGCCTACCCGGTATTTCCTGCCGGGGCAGGCCCCTTTCAGGTAGCTCAAAAGTCTTTCTTCTCGCATGATTTGCTCCTTTCTCGGGCCACTTTTCCGAAAAAGGGCATAAAAAAACAGGGGTCATTTATCCCTTTCGGAAAAACGGCCCCTGTTTTATTTTGTTATTGCATGGCTATTCCAGCCCCGTCCGGGGTGCTGTACTCATAGGTGAACTGTCTGTTGTTGCGGATCACATACCCGGTCTCGCCGCTGGTCAGCATATATCCGGAGGTCTCCAGCACATCCTCAGCATAATCCTCGAGATTGATGGCGCCAGACTGGATCAGCTCCTCCGGCACACCCTCGTCCCGCAGATGGTTTGCCGCGAAGTCCGCCAGTCCCTCGCTGGGTATCCACTCATAGCAGTGGATGTTTTGAGAGATATCCAAGGCAGATTTCAGGGTACGGCAGTCCTCATATTCCAGTGCGGCGGCAAGCTTCTCCAGCCAGTGAGGCTCGCCCTGGCCCTTTTCCACCAGGATATAGCCTTCCCGGACACTCAGTGTCTCCAGCCGTTCTTTCAGATTTCCTTCTGAACCTCATCCAGAGTCGTTGGAAAAGTGATGGTCGCCGTCTCGGAGTCGAGGATACCTTTCCACAT
>NZ_CALPCP010000066.1 GCF_943192995.1 Flintibacter muris | reverse complement strand
AATTTCGCCTATTGTCAATAGTTTTTTATATTTTTTGTTTCTATCTTGGCTCGTTTTCCTAACTTATTGACATTGCCGCCAGGGGGTCATTGCGCCCTGGCGGAGAACCGAGGGTAGGTCCATTGTGAACCAACCAGAAGAGCCCACTCTAAGTGAGAGTTTAGAACAGAGAAAAAATGCCCATTATATTTACAATAAACTGACCTCTTTTGTAATTGCTCTCTGAAAGAAACGCTGGACAGCTTCTCTGTCCTTGGTCTGCCCCAAGCACCACATCAGCTTTGTCACAACTGCCTCATAAGTCATGTCATGTACAGGGATACCGCCACACTCCAATATTCTTTGCCCAGTTTCATTCACGTTCAGATTGCTACCTTCGTACCGGCATTGACTCCCCACCAAAATTGGGAGGCCGCACTGCGAAGCTCGGCGGATCTCTGCGGTAAAATCGCTTTTCAAAAATGGTACTCCACCCAATCCAAAACCTTCGATATAAATACCTTCATATCCTTGCTCGTGTAAAAAGCGGAAAATATCTGGAGCCATGCCAGGGAACAGCTTCAAAACAGCAATGCGGTCTGAATACGTTGCCCGTACCTGAAAAGGCAACTCAGAGGTCTGCGTCTGTTCAAGATAGAGTTGCAAGCCAAAGGCATTTACTTCCCCAATATAAGGATAGTTTATACTTTCGAAGGCATTGAAACTAACTGTCCGCACTTTTGATGTTCTGCATCCTAGCATAATCTTCCGATCAAAAGCGACAAACACACCGCCGTATCCGCTGGCCGCCATCTGCAAAGCGCAACGAAGATTATCTGCAGCATCCGACATCGGAACCCCCAAGGGCACTTGACTCCCTGTTACTACCACCGGAATGGGAATATTCTGCAACATAAAGGACAGCATAGAGGACGTATAAGCCAAGGTATCCGTCCCGTGTATAAGGACAACACCATCATAGACACCAATCTTTTCACCAATGCGCAGAGCCAGTCTTTGCCAATCGTCAGGGGTGATGTTGGAGCTATCCAAAGAGCAGTAGTCCTCTGTCACAATAGATAATGCTGAATCAAATTCCCCGATCAGGTTGCAGATATCATCGCAGGTCAGTTCCGGAGACAGTCCGTGATCCTTGTAACGGGACGAAAATGTACCGCCAGTATTGATTAGGAAAATGTTTTTCATCACTGCTCACTCCTAGCAATCGGTGTTTGTCAGGCCGATATCTCTCGCCTGGAAAAACGGTTCATTTGTTGTCTTTCTTGCCTCGTGTAGTTATGCTGTGTAGTGATAATGATCTTGCACGGGGCAAAAATTGCCAGAATATTGACAATCGGCACCAACACCATCAAAATATCTGTCATGTTCTAGGCCATCTCAAAGCCCATATGGGTTCCAATAAAAATAATCACCACTGAAATCATCTGTGCCATACCCTGTATCTAGCTCTGCTTCCAGACCATTTTCCATAAACTTGGTAATAGTCTCCTTGAACAGATTCTGAATGTCTTTTATGCTACCGACATTTTCCATTTACAGCAGTTCCCGGATTTCTCTCGACAGGCTTTTTCCTCCAGCATGCGATTCTTTCTGGTCATATCTGAAACCTTCAATGTAGTGTTCCTATTCTACAACTCTTTGGAGATTTGCACAAACTTTAGACAGTCTTTGCCTCAGCAACTATCTTTGCATCTATTCTATCACATTCTTTACTGGAAGCCCCTGCATCCCAAGGATTTTTAGCATGTTAAAGGTTTCGAAGTAACTTCTATTTATACTCAGGACGGAGGATTCCGCCTGCGGCCAAGATTGCCTGCTTCGCCAAAATCTCCATCGGGTCAATGACCGGCAATCTACTATGAATATGGTACTCCGAAAACGCCAGAGGCAATTCTGTACAGCCGAGAATCACGGTCTGCGCTCCGTTCTCTTTCATATGTTCCACGATACGTTCCACCGGCGCTGTATACCACTCATCAGTCCCCGACTTCACGCCCTGATAAATTAGATTCATCACCTCCTTCTGTTCTGGGGCATCGGGAAGAATTAGTTCCAGACCGTATCGTTTAAATTCTCTCTCATATATGCCAGTGCGTATCGTACCATCGGTAGCTAGTAGGCCTGCACGGCAAAATCCTTGCCGTTTCGTTTCCTTCGCCGTCTCCCAGATCATATTCAGGAACGGAACATGTACAAACCGGCAAATCTCCGGATAAAAATAATGTGCGGTATTACAACTCATGATCAGGATATCTGCTCCGCTTTGCTCCAAACAGAGCGCCGAACGCACCATTTCCGGGACCGGATTATCTCCTTCATGCAGGATTGCATCAGTCCGGTCTGGGATCTTAGTGTTGTTGTCTATCAGGATATGGAGATGCCCCATATCCGTCTCGCTTCGCGTCATTGAAACGATCCTGTGAAAGAGCTGTACAGTCGCCATCGGACCCATGCCACCGATGATTCCAAGCGTCTTATTGCCATCGGTTTCTGTCATCATACACCTATCCCCCTCTATATTTGCCAACATCTTATAACTGACCGCCATATAAGTCAATCAAGCCGCTATAGAAATAATTTCTAATCGCTATTCAAATAAAGGGAGGTTCGACCGAACCCGATCATTCTTATTTCGTACGTTTGGTTCATCTAAGGTACTGTACTTTGAAACTCCTACCTATCTGTATGCTCTCACATCAGCATATTCCAATCTATCATATTTTCTTAAGAACAGTCCATTTCTTTCATATATTTTGGGATACTGTCCATAAAAATTTTACAATGCACCGCCGATGTTATTTGCAGAGCCAATAGTTGTTATGAGAAATATTCATAGCATCACGGTAACTGTCCTATCATAGATACAAATTCCCCCGCCAGTGTACTCAGATTATATGAGCTATGCTTGATCCACCCGATCTCTGACTGTATCTCGGTCCCAGTGAGAAGAAACATATGTGTGTCATCACTTGGGATGTTCCCAAATCTATTGTCCAGATGCTCGTACACATTATGGAAATCCGAGCTAAGATAGTATGCGTCTGTTTGATCCAGTGTATCATAAATGACTGCGCGGGATGAGGTAACAATGCAATTCGGGGACACAGCCAAGCCAAGCCGATCCAGGATGTCCGAATAAGGTCCGCAATCCATATAGTCGTGCATCACTATTGGGTATCCCGCCAGTTCTTCAGCGGAAATGGAATCCTGTTCCAAGGTATAGAGCGGACTACCTCTCCCTACCAAAACACACAGCGGTTTTTTCACCATCGAAAAAAACTGTAGTGATTTCGCCTCAAACTGTTTATAATACAGCGGTTTGTAGCAGGACCAGAATCGGATCACACCGATCTCTACTAGCTTATCCGATACCATATCCAGCGCATCATCGCCGACACAATCAAAGTTCTCGATCCGGATCCCTATTGACCTGTATTTCTGATAAATCTGGGCCAGCACGCTGCTAACAAAGCGAAAGCCGTTGCTGGCCACTTTCAAAGAGAGCATGTGTTGCGCAGCATTCCCCTTGCGCAAACTATACAGCTGATTTATCTGTAACTGGATGGGTCTTACATAAGAAATAAACGTACGTCCAAAGGGAGTAAGCGCCACGCCTCTGCTGTTACGAATGAAAATGTCCTGCCCAAACTCCTGTTCCAGCGCTTTAATGGACAGCGAGAGGGCCGATTGGGACAAAAACAGATTGTTTGCCGCTTGATTAATTGATTTTGCCTTCTCGACCTCCAGAACATGCCGTACCTGTTCAAACGTCATAGAGCAACCCCCGTTTCGATTCTATAGGATATACCAATCTTATACGTAGAATGGCTGTTATATAAATAATATATTAACTGTTTCATTTGTCAAGTGATATACTTGTCCCAGAAAACGGTTATGCGGCCGCAGACCGTCTCTAAGCACCCGTCATGTTTATTGACACACCATTTTATTCCAAGATAGAAAAATAGGAGGGCAATTGTGCAAATTCAAATTATAGACTGGGTACTTATCGGTTTCTATATGATTTTTATGATCGTGATTGGTGCCTACTTCAAGACATCCAATAGTATGTCAGACTACGCTGTCGCGGATAAGAAACTTGGACTTTCCGTACTTGTCGCGACCCTCTTGGCCACCGGAATAGGCGGCGGTGTTCTCACTGGCTCCACCGGCAACGCCTTTGCCCAAGGTGTCGTAGAGATTCCCAAACTGGCGGTTCTGTTTTGCATCAATATTTTTACGGCACTTTTTCTAGCAAAGAAGATGAGAAATATTGGTGGCTTCACTGCCCCTGAAATGCTGGGCCGTGTTTACGGACGTCATTGTCAGGCGCTGGGTGGTCTATTCTGTGCCATTTATCTGATTGGAACCGGCCCCGCCATGCAGTCCATCGCCCTGGGTACCTGCCTGCATCTGATGCTCGGCATTGATATGAAGGTCGGAATGATCATCGGAATGATCATTATCCTACTCTACACACTCTCCAGCGGTATGTGGGGTGTAGCAATGACAGACTATGTCCAGTTCGTCTTTTTGACCCTAGGTGTCGTGATTGCCGCCGGTAGTGCTTTTTACCGTGCCGGTGGCTGGGAGGGGATCGTTGCCGCAGCACCGGCTTCCCATTTTGAAGTGGACCTCTCCAGTGCGGTAAAGATTGTGTGTGCCACCGCTCTGCCGACCCTGATCGACGGAAACCGCTATTCCCGCTTCTTTTCCGCCAAGGACGCCAAGACCGCTCGTTTGAGCACTCTGATCGTTGCATTCCCCTGGCTAATTATTGCCTTTATGTCTATGATCATGGGATTGTCCGCCGTAGTTCTGCTTCCGGCCAATACTGCTAAGGATATGGTGTTCGCCACGCTTTTGACCACCTTCCTGCCAACAGGCATTCGGGGCGTGTGTGTGGCCGCACTGATGGCAGCTATCATGTCCACGGCCGATTCTTACATGTTGACCGGTGCTACCAATATTTCTGTCGATATCTACAAAAATCTGATTAACCCTAACGCCACCGACAAGCAGATGGTCATGGTAACGAAGGCGTCCGTTCTTGCCATTGGCCTTATGGGCCTTGGATTCGCCATTCTGGTCCCCGATATCATGTCCGTCTGGACTCTCAGTTCCACCGCTTATGTAGGTGGCTGCCTGGTTCCCATGTTGTACGGTCTGTTCTCCAAGCGGAAGAAGTCCTATACCGCCGCTCTTATCGCTATCATCATCGGTGGTTCCTTTGCCGTTTGCTGCGAGATCATGGGCTTTGTCTGGTTCAATCTTCCGCCCATCGTCTACGGGATCCTGATCAGTGCTCTGTTGATGCTGATCATCACCCCCTTTGCAAAAGACGCCAGAGAGATCAACCTCAGTCAGAATCAGTCCTGACCCACGAAAGGAATGTAAGAAAATGGATATTTTAGTGTATACCTGTCTTGCGGTCCTCAGCGGTTTCATTATCTGGATGATCTTCCAGTTCATCAAAGAGTGGCCGAATTATTCTCGAAAGAAATAAAAAAGCAAGCCTGGGGGGTGGAACGTCACCCAGGCTTACGCAAAGGAGGAGCCTATGACAACACGTTTGGAAGGAATAAAAGAGGAGTGTCTCCAGGACAGCTGGGTCATTCTTTACACCTTTATTGCAAAGGAACTGACCGAGCGTCGTGGAAGCGACGGCGAACAGATCCTTCGCGAGGCTGTTCGCCGTTATGGCTGCGATCGCGGTCTGACCAATCAAAAGCGGCTACTGGATCACAACATTAAAATCAACCTGCTCACCCTGTTCAACGAGGGGAGGGATCGCCCCGGCGAGCCGCGTTTCACGTCCTGCACAATTCGGAACACGCGGGAAGAGAGAATCAGCGAAACCCTCATCTGTTCTTTTGCCGACGTATGGAAAAAGTATGACGCAAAGTGGCTGGGACGGATTTACTGCGAGGAATTTCACCTTGCCTGCTACGAGGCATTTTCCTTCGGAAAGGCTAAGATCAATCTGACCCGCAGTTTAACGCAGGACGGGGATGATCGCTGCCGTTTCTATCACACATACCGTCCGGAAAATCTGAGCGACCAGGAACGGAAACTCAGCTTCGAGGAATTTGATCCCGGATATGAGCCGCCGACCGAAAAAATGCCAAAGCCTCAAGGAAAAAGCGGGTTTAATATGTTGTGGATCAAGATGTATTACTATCTGCTTGAGTGCTCTGTGGAAGCGCTGGGGGACGAGGAAGGACGCGCCCTGGTGGCCGCCGGCCTGCGCCGTGCCGCCAAGGCTCAGGCGGAGGAATTTCTCAGCCGCGCGGCCGCGACCGAACAGCTCATAGACGAACAGTTTATGGAGGACCATCTGCCCATCTCCCTGGACTATGACTCCGAACCTCTCTGGGCACAGTACGATCGTTACGGAGCCAAACAGCTTTTACGGGACTGCTTTGGAAATACTTTGCTGAAAGGGGTTGGTCTAACATGACGCATCAGACATCTATTGAAACCACGTCATTTGCGGAACTCTATCGTTCCATTGCCTCCGCTTTGGTCACACAGTATGGTTTTCAAGGGAAGAAAACACTGCGTCGATGCATTCGGCATTACGGCACCCGGCTTGGTCAGCTCCGCAGAGAGCTGCTGATTCGTGCCGGGCAGAAAACTAATCTGAAGTATGTTTTCGACTGTGGCTGGGGCATTCCCTGCGGCAACGGTGCTGTCCGGGAGTGGACTGAACGGAGCGAACAGCAGATACGGGTCAATGTTCTCTCCTGTCCCTTTGCTCGGGTCTGGCTGGAGACAGACCACGAACTGGGCCACGCCTTTTGTGAGGAGTTTTACCCCGCCTATGTCAAGGCTACGACCGATCCCGCCACTCAGGTCAACGTGGGAAAGACGCTTTTGAACGAAGGCGATGAGTTTTGTCAGTTCTCCTGCTATCTTCGGCCATCCAATTTGGATCCGCAGCGGCGGCAGGTCTGCTTTGCCGAGCATGATCCCTTGTATCAGGACCGACCCTGGAGCGACACCTCTCTGGGGGACGCTCAGCGGTGTGCTCTGTTCCTTGAATGCATACAACAGATTCTTCATGAAGATGGTCTCACTCTGGACCTGACAGGGGGTATTTAATGAATCGCAAACCTATTATCTGTATGACAACGGCTACCGACACTGCGCCAGACTCTTTGACTCGTCTGGTGACATATCGGAATTACGCACATGCCTTTATTGATCAAGGCGCGATTGTACTTTGCGTCTGCGATGCGGATCCTGACAGTGCCCGGCAGCTATGCGAAGTCTGTGACGGCCTATTTTTGACCGGTGGGGTAGATGTATCTCCTTCACTGTACCATACAGAGATCCAGTCGTACTGCGGAGCTACAGACCCCTGGCGGGACCAGGTTGAGTCCGTTTACATCAAGACCTTTTTGCAGGCAGGAAAACCCATATTCGGGATCTGCCGCGGCTTTCAGATGTTGAACGTCATGCTTGGAGGTTCGCTCTATCAGGACATTCCGTCCGAAATGGGTCTGCAACACACATATAACAGTGTCCACTCAGTTACCCTGTCAGGCGGCTCCGTGCTGGACACACTCTTTGGTTCCTGTATCTGTGTCAACAGCTTTCACCATCAGGCGATCCGGACACTGGCCCCCGACTTGATTCCATTGGCTTTTTCGGAAGATGGGGCGATCGTGGAAGCATTTCATCACACCGTACTGCCCATCCTAGCAGTACAATGGCATCCAGAGCGTATGACAGGAGAGGAACGGATGACGCCAGAGGGGCCTGATATGGCACCTTTGTTCCATCATTTCATCTCTCTATGCACCAAGAAAGAATCCACATTTCTATGAAAAGCATCTGGAATCTGGAACAGTAAAATCTTCAAGACAGCTGGACCCAGTAAATCTCGCCAGAACACTTACCGAAGACGGAGACGACTACTGTGATTTCCATGTTGTCCTCCGTAAGGCTAATGTTCCCAAGGAGCTAAAGCCGCAGTGCTTTTCGGAATTCGATCCCAGCTATAAAAAACCTGACATTTCCGGTGCGCCGGTAGATGGAAAAAGTGGCTTTTCATCTTTGTGCATTCGCGTCTATTATTACATACTTGAGGTCCTGCTGGAGCGATGCCCGGAACAGGCGGTCAGTATCATGACGGATGCACTGCACGTTTGGATCCAGGATACCGTGGAACGACTCCGGCAACAAGCGAAAGAATTAAATCAGCCGCTCGATATTTCATTTGCGGATCGCCACTTCCCATTGTATATGAATATTGATGAAGACACACTATGGCCGGAATATCCTAATTACGGGGCAAAAGAGTTGTTAAAGCAAGAGTTTTTTAATCCGCTGTTCAAAAAATTGAATTTAAGCTAAAGTTGACTCCCAGAGAGGCAAATTATTCTCTGCCCCTCTGGGAATTTTCAAAATAATATTTCAAGTATAAATAAAATATTTTGCTGCAAACGCTGTATGGAAAGTACCTTCTGGGATGAATCCAGATATCTTGCAAATGAAATAAAGAGGAGACAGCATTATGAAACAGTACCAGGAAATGACCCGCGAGGAACTGCAGACCCAGCGTGAGCTTCTGGAACAGACCTATTCTCAACTTCAGGCCAAGGGCCTCAAGCTGAACATGGCACGGGGCAAACCGGGGGCCGATCAGCTTGAGCTGTCCCGTCCTCTGCTGGACGTGCTCAGTTCTCGGAGCGACTGCATCACCGAAAGCGGCGTGGACTGCCGCAACTACGGCGAGCTGCTGGGCATCCCGGAGGCCCGGAACCTCTTTGCCGACTACATGGGCGTCTCCCCTGAGGAGACCATTGTGGTGGGCTCTGCTTCCCTCACCTTTATGTACGACTGCATGGCCCGGGCCATGCTGCTGGGCGTACTGGGGGGCGAGAAGCCATGGAGTAAGTATGACAAGGTCAAATTCCTTTGCCCCGTTCCCGGCTACGACCGCCACTTCACCATCTGCGAAACTCTGGGCATCGAGATGATCAATATTCCCCTCACCGAGTGGGGCCCGGACATGGACTTGGTAGAGAAGCTGACAGCAGAGGACGAGACTGTCAAAGGTATCTGGTGCGTGCCCAAGTATACCAACCCTCTGGGCGGCTCCTACTCCGATGAGGCGGTGCGCCGCCTGGCCATCCTGAAACCTGCCGCCAAAGACTTCCGTATCTTCTGGGATAACGCCTACGCCGTCCACTATGTCTACAAGGACACCCCTGTCCTCAATATTCTGGAGGAATGCAAAAAGGCGGGCAATCCAGACATGGTCTATATGTTCGGCTCCACCTCTAAAATTACCTTCCCCGGAGCGGGCGTAGCCTTCTTTGCCGCCTCCAGGGCCAATGTGGACTTCTTTGCCAAGCAGCTGGACGCCCAGGCTATCAGCTGGGACAAGATGAATATGCTCCGCCATGTGCGTTACTTTAAGGATGTGGCTGGGATTAGGGCCCAGATGGACAAGCACGCCGCCCTCCTGCGCCCCAAATTTGATGCAGTGCTCTCCACCCTGGAGGCCGAGCTGGGTGGCACGGGAGCGGGCTCCTGGGTCAAGCCCAAGGGCGGCTATTTTGTCACTTACATGGCCATGCCCGGCTGCGCCAGTCGGATTGTCTCCCTATGCAAAGAGGCCGGCGTGGTCCTCACCGGCGCCGGTGCTACCCACCCTTACCACAAGGACCCTGACGACAGCTATATCCGCATTGCCCCCTCCTTTCCTTCCCCCAATGAGCTGGCCACCGCCATGGAGGTTTTCTGTATCACCGCCAGACTGGCCACCGTGGAAAAATTGTTGTTATAATCTTTTCAACCATATAATTTTACATTTTGAAGCAGTCAATGCAATAGGCTTTCGATCTATATTGAATTGCGCTATTTGTGATAAATGAGTGATCGCTCTGTGACAGTATGGTGAAAGGTCGGTGGTAAAGTTTCTTTATAGAAAAAGAAAGGACAACCACCATGGGTTACATTTATTTTTTTCGCTTAAAGCATACATTATCAATAGATAAACGCGCCATCCCAGAACTTGGGATGGCGCGTTTTGTGCATTCGACAAAATATATTCTTTTTCACGTTGAGCAATTCTCTGAAATAATGGCCGCTATCATCAGGACATCCTTACCAGTTCCCTCTAGTTAGCGATATTTTATCAAGGCATGGCAACATCCCAAGGCGTGTGGGATATTGTCATGCCTTAACTTTTTATGTAAGCAGCTACCGCGCCCGCGCACCCCCGTTTCTGACAGTTATCTATTCAAAAAAGTCAGAAACGGAGGAATTACAAGTGCGAAAAAGATACTTTAGGATGAAAGACCCCAAATGCAGACCAGAAGAAATCGAGTGGATTGAAATGACCGGCAGGGAATTTTATTGTTTTGTTCATTCTCCAGAGGGACAGAACCGTCATTTTATTGATATGTGTGTCTCTTCCGGATACGGAAAATTCCGGTTGGCTCACTTCTTGAACGACCACGGTATCCGAAACCGCAAAGGCGAAACCTGGCACGACGCTACCATCGGTGCAATTCTTCATAATCCGCTGTATAAAGGAATTTTGCGCAGTGGGGAGACATACTCCGAGCCCTTCGAGGAGCTGCAGATTATTAAGCCAGAATTCTTTGATATGGCTCAGGCCCTGATGAACGAGCGGACCAATGAGCAAAAAGAATACCGGACCATGCCTTTGAACACCACAGGCCAGTCCCTGCTCTCCGGCAATGTGTTCTGCGGACACTGCGGCGGGAGGCTAACACTGACGACCAATGGGAAGGTGTACCGCCAGGCGGACGGGACCTGTCTGAAAAAGAAGCGCATCCGCTATGTCTGCTACAATAAGACCCGTCACCGTGTGGAGTGCGATGGCCAGACTGGGTATACGATGCACATCTTGGATGATATTATTGCAGACATCCTGCACCAGGTCTTCGACAAGATGAAAAGCGCCACCAGCGACATGATTATCGGAAGCGCCTGTCAGAAGCAAATGACCCTGCTCCATGGCGACCTGAAACGGGCGAGAGCTGAAAATACCAAGGCAAATGCGGAGTATGAATCACTAAAGGCTGAGGTACTGAAAGCGGTTCAAGGGAAAAGTGCTTTGCCAGTGGATGTACTTAACGAACTTCTGGACGAGATACGCCAGCGTGTACTGGATACCAGCCACAAAGTCAGTGAGTTGACGTCAGAACTGGAAAGCAGAAATGCTAAGACAGCGGAGATGAAAGCAGAATTTGAGCGGATCGCCACCTGGTCCGAAATCTTCGACGGCAGCGACATTGCGACTCAAAAAATGATTTGTGGCTATATCATCAAGAAGGTCACTGTTCGTCGCAATTACCAGTTGTCGGTGGAGTTCAACATCAATGTTGAGCAGTTCTTGAACGGCATTGACAGCATGGTACAGTCAAACAGTTGCGAGTTGGCAGTAGCTAAGTAACTTGACATACTCTTTCAGTTGAAATATACTTTCCTGCGTAATAATGAACATTTTCGGAGAAATTAGGCCGAGTGCAAAAACAAGCGCTCTCCTGCATCTCTGGGGGTGTTCACCGGATGATGCGGGAGAGCGCTTGAATGGCATTCAAGAGGTCAGCGGTTCGATCCCGCTTATCTCCACCACTTTACAACTGAATATCGACGTGGGGGTATAGCTCAGCTGGGAGAGCGCCTGAATGGCATTCAGGAGGTCAGCGGTTCGATCCCGCTTATCTCCACC
>NZ_CALPCP010000065.1 GCF_943192995.1 Flintibacter muris | reverse complement strand
GCTCCCTCCTGCCTGAGCTCATCTCTCACATTACAGGGAGAATTTGGATTTTAAATGCTTTTATTGGTGATTAGTATTAGTCCAATTGCCAGGGGGGTGGGGCAGAGTTATCAGAACAGACACATTTGCCTCCCCCGCCCCTGGGCTGGTCCCGGCGGACTGGCTGGTAGGGATAGCGGGGGCGGCGGCCATCCGGCTGTTCGTCTACGTTAAGGCCAAAAATGCAAAAAAATTTCGCCGTGACGAGGAGTACGGATCGGCGCGTTGGGGCGGCCCAAAAGACATAGCCCCTTTCGTCGATCCCACGTTTGAGAAAAACGTCATTCTCTCCGGGACGGAATTTCTCACCACCAACACCCGGCCCAAGAACCCGGCCAACGCCCGGAACCTCAACGCCTGTGTGATTGGCTCCTCCGGCTCCGGCAAGACCCGGTTCTGGCTCACCCCTCAGCTCCTCCAGGCCCATTCCTCCTATGTGGTGGTGGACCCCAAGGGCGGGGTGCTGTCCCAGGTGGGCTATTTCCTCCAGAGGAAAAAAGGGTACAAAATCAAGGTTTTCAACAGCATTGATTTTTCCCGTTCTATGCACTATAACCCCCTGGCCTATATTAAAAATGAGGCGGATATTCTGAAATTTGTGAACACTTTGATTGCCAATACCAAGGGGGAGGGCAAGGAGGGGGACCCGTTCTGGACCAAATCGGAGACGCTTTTATACTGCGCCCTGATTGCCTATATCATTTTCGAGGGCCCGGAGGAGAACCGGAACATGAACACGCTGGTGGATATGATTTCGGGAATGGAGGTCAAGGAGGACGACCCGGACTTTATGAACGCCATCGACTATATGTTCAAGGGCCTGGAGAAGCGCAAGCCGGACTGCTTCGCCGTGAAGCAGTACAAGAAGTACAAATTAGCCAGCGGCAAGACCGCCCGCTCCATACTGATTAGCTGCGGGGCGCGGCTGGCTCCCTTTGACATTCCCCAGCTCCGGGAGATCATGAGCTACGACGAAATGGAGCTGAACCGCCTGGGAGACAAGCGGACGGCGGCTTTCTTCATCATCAGCGACACGGACACCACCTACAATTTCATTGTGGCCCTGGCGTTCTCCCAGAAGTTCAACCTCCTGTGCGAGAGGGCGGACAATGTGCATGGGGGCCGTCTGCCCCACCACGTCCGGGTGCTGTGGGACGAGGCCGCCAACACGGGGCAGGTCCCGAACCTGGAGAAGCTGGTGGCGGTGATCCGCTCCCGCGAGGTCAGTTTGACCCTGTTCTATCAGGCCCAGTCCCAATGCAAGGCCATTTACAAGGACAACGCGGAGACGATCATGGGCAACATGGACAGCGTGGTATTCCTGGGCGGGCGGGAGCACTCCACCGTCAAGGAGATCTCCGAGGCGTGGCTGGGCAAGCAGACCATTTCCATGCAGACCGACAGCCGGTCCCGCGGGCAGTCCGAGAGTTACAGCCAGAACACCCAGCGCCTGGGCAGGGAGCTTATGACCATGGACGAGCTCACCACCATGCCCGGCGACAAATGTATTTTACAGCTCCGGGGGCTGCGGCCCTTTTTCTCCCCCAAGTACGACTTGAAGCAGCACCCCAACTACCGCTATACGGCGGAGGCGGACAAGAAAAATGCCTTTGACCTGTCCCGCCTGATAAAGCGCCGTATGGACAAGCTGGACCCCAGCGAGCAATATACCGTGTACGAGGCGGACGTGCCGGACGAGGCGAGCATAGGCGAGGACGAGGACATCTTCAACTATGACGACCTGGACGACCCGGACGCTTTTGTATAACCTCTGGACACCGTGTCCAGAGCGTTCCTGCCACCCTCCAAGGGTGGCTTTTTTCATGGCCGGGATAACATTCCCGGAGAATATGGAGGTTTATATGGAGTTCTTTTCTTCCGCTATCACCACCTTGCAGACCCTCGTTGTGGCCCTGGGCGCTGGCCTGGGCGTGTGGGGCGTCGTCAATCTCCTGGAGGGCTACGGTTCGGATAACCCTGGCTCCAATGCTCATGTACGGTAAAGAAGCAAGCAACCGAAAACAAGAGATAGACCGCCAGCACCACACTATTCCGAACAAAAGAACTAAAGACCAAAAGACAAGCACCGTGGAAATGTGTATAACTTGCTATTCCGTCATGGAAAAGTCCGTTCACAGCACATGGAAAAGCTAAAGTGCAGCTTTCCCACATTCTGCAAACGGACTTTCCCACAACTCCATAAGACAGAAAGTTATGCACATTACACACAGTGCCGACTACTACGGAATCCCTCTTTATCTCCACACAGATTATTTCTTTTATGGCATATTCCAACTTGCGTCAATAGAATAAATAAGCTGGATTATTTTTTCCTTTGGGGTAGAAAAATTATTCTTAATCCAAAGTGAGATTATTGAGAGGCAGCCTTGAATATGATATGTCGCCATATAGAGCATTTCTTCTGAAACGGAAGATATATTTTCTTCTTGCATCCATATTTCAAGATATTTTTCTTCTATGATGTCATACATATGCTCTTGAAATTTGTGGTCAATTCCCTTTCCGAAAAAAAGCAAGCGGCTTAAGGCAGGATTTTCATAAATATAATCAATAATGGAATTATAAATATTTTCGTAATGACCTGCTGGATTATCGTTAATAAATTTAGTGAACTCAGATATAGCGTCATGTTCCATTTGCTCATATAAGTCATACACATCATGGTAGTGCGAATAAAAAGTAGCTCTATGTATGTCTGCCTTGTTGACTAATTCCTGTACTGTAATTTTTTGAAGTTCCTTATCAAGCATTGCGTCAGCAAGAGCAGACTGTAATGCTTTTATTGTCTTTTTGACCCGCCTATCATGTTTATTCATAGTTTTCTCCTTTAAACAACAGTTTCGAGCGGCAGTGTCGTTTAGGCAACAATTATAGATAAAATTGAAGATAGAAAAACGACACATGTTATAGTATACTGCTCGTTGTACGGATATGTCAATCTGAATACTATAAAATTCCAAGGCAATGGAGGTAACCATGACACAAAAACAAATTGAACGCAAATCACTAATAGTAAGCTGCATTGTAAACTTAATAATGGCAATAGGTGGATTTTGGATTTTTTCGATAACAAATATTCAAGCTCTGTTTTTAGACTGTTCCTTTTCAATGATTGCTTCTTGCTCTTGTTTGGCAGCATTGGAAATTTCAAAAATTAGTAATAAAAAGACAAAGAATTACCCGGACGGTCTTTATTTTTTAGAGCCATTATATTCTATTTTTAGAACTTTATTAACATTGGTGCTGCTGTTTTCTTCTGTTGCTCGTACTGCAAAAGCAGCATGGGGGTATTTTGCATATGGCGTTGGAACCCCTTTGATGATTGAACCTGTAATTCCTTATGAGATACTTATGTGTATCATATGTTTTGGGCTGTCTTTTTTTAACTCCCAATTCGCTTCTGTGTTCCTAACGCCTTGATTCTAGACTTTAGTGTATAATAATTCATTCATCCGAATTATACAGATTATGCTTCAACTCTGTGCGCAGTAATTATTGTATAGCTATATGCGTTCACAGTTATTTTGTAGTGACCTGTGAAAATATACCAGTTCTTTCCGATCCTTTCGATTTTAGCATTTTTGTCCAGAATCTGCACCCTGCTCCATTGGACAACATCGTCTGTTTCAATTTGGCAGTTCCTTTTTATCCGCTCTGCACCCATTTCTGTTGTATGAAGTTTATCAATGTTTTTAATTAAATCATTCATTCTTATACCAACCTATACATATTTACCCATTGTGATTCACCGGGAACATGAAGTCGAATTGGGACTTTTTTAACAGAAGCCAGAGCCGTAAAACTAATGATTCCAGTACACTTTTAGCAACAGAATCGAAAGGAAATCTTATCGACGGCATATTATCTTTGGGCGTAGCACTGTCTGCGTTCTTGATAAAACTGATAGATATTAACGGAAGTTTGGGTTTCCTTCATTATACTGGAGATTTTTTTATTACGACAATTATAGTCTTGCCCGCAATAAAAGAACCGATAAGTGTTTTCACATCTTCTTTCCGCGAATTGTCAGGAGGGTTGACAACGAATCAGGAACTAAAAAGAACAGTTTTCCAATTTGTAGAAAAGAATCTTAGCGGTATTATGACATTGCAAAAATGTGACATATATAAAATTGGTATGCACATAAAAGTTTGCATTTATATTACCAATAACATTGATTATAAAAAAATACAAACTGTCAAAAGGAATATCTTGAAAGATATATGTCCTATTTACGAAAATGCTGAAATTGTTTTTTGTGAATGGTAATATGTGATACCGGGAGAAGATAATTAAAGGAGCGAAACGAGTTAAGACCTACGCATAAAGTTGTCGCTCCTTTGAATTATAAACAAGCAACCGTAAACCATGCACCGCCCCATGTGGGAGAAAGGGGGAATCATCTATGCCTTGCACAGAAGCATACAGGGAACACATCATGTATACGTTCAACGGCTTTTGCAAGACCGTCATACGTTATGCAGCACTCAACGCATGGCGTGACAGAAGCAGACGGCGGCAAAAAGAAATATCCCTTGAATACCTCACAGAAGAAAAGTTTTACCCTTTAGGCACAACAGACGAATATTTTGAAGCACCTTATGAAGAATACCCCATTACGATATGCGGTCAGACAGTTATCCTTACCAATGGGGAACTTGCCGCCGCCCTATTCAAGTTCCGTTTTGATGAACAGCCATACCGAAAAACTGAATAATTATCGCTACATAAAACGGCACACCAAGACAGGAAATCAAAAAAGGTTTCCTGTTTTTTTGCGCCTTTTTTTGGCATTTTCAGAAATCGCCAGTATTATGCCGTGCAAAGGGGGATAAAAAGAAATTTCTCAAAATTCCCGCCTATTCCGGCTTGTGCGGTTTTGTAAGGAATAGAGGGAAATTTCCGCAAATCACCGTCATTTTTGCTTTGCGTGGTGTTGTAGGTAGTAAGGGGAGAAATATCGCCGCAGCTTTGGTAAAATCCCCGCTTGCGGCACTAAAGGTATTGACGGAAGCCCACACAGGGGAAACCGCCACTTTTTAAGAGCAACAACAACAAGATTTTACCACAGTACCAAATTTCGCTAATCGCTCATTTTGTCCTGCGGGAATCTTGTTGGGGTTGCCACCCCAAGCCCGCCTTTTTGCGGCTTGCGCCGCTTGAAAAAATCCACCCACGAAAGGAGTTGAAGCCCATGAAAAAATACAACACGCCACACCGCCACAGGGTAATCAAGACACGCTTGACCGAGGAAGAATACGCCGAGTTTTCCGAGCGTGTCACCCTCTGCAAAATGAGCCAAGCCGAGTTTATCCGGCAAGCCCTCATTAAGTCAAGCATACGCCCGGTTATCACCGTTTCCCCGGTCAATGATGAATTGCTGTCTGCTGTTGGGAAGCTAACCACCGAGTATGGGAAAATCGGCGGCAACTTGAATCAGATTGCCCGCTGTCTGAACGAGTACGGCGCACCTTCCGCCGCCAACTTCGCGGGGCCAACGGGCGTATTACCGACACTGAGTACATCATCTACGAAAAGCCCCAGCCGCCGGAGCCGCCTGCGCCGGATGCGGACGAGCCGGATATGCCTCCGCCAGATACGGCCTCACCACATATGGAAAACCCGGATGTGGCTGGCCCGAATATGGCCACGCCGCATACGGAGAACCCCGCCCAATTAAATATAAATCAATTCAACACTCAAAGGATAGCCCAGCTTATCAGCACAAGCGAAAGCATCCTCCTTGCTGGCTTTCTTCGTCGGCACAGTGGAGAAAGGTATCGTAATGCCCGCAGCCTGTGCAAGCTTGTGCGCCCGGTCTTTGTCCATACACAGCGCCGAGGCCAGGACGCCACAGCCCACCAGCGGAATGCCTGCCAGTTCAAAAAGCCCCTGCACCGTCCCGTCCTCGCCGTTGCGTCCATGCAGAACAGGGAAAGCGGCATCCAGAGAAATCTTCTCTATGCCTCCGCTTGTTTGAACCAAAAGCGCATGGGCATCCTGGTCAAGGGATATCAGGGCTGGGGCGCAATCGTCAGGATTATTCCAGGTATCCGACTTAATTTTTTCTGCCGCGCCGGTGAAGTGATACCAATTTCCTGCGGAGGAAATTCCAATCAACACCGGGTTATACCTTGTCCGATCCATGTGCGTGATAACTGCGTGGGCTGACTCCAGCGAAACACTGTATTCCGGGGAACAGCCACCAAACAGGACTGCCACATTATATTTTTTCATATCACACCTTCTCTGAATGTAAAATCCGATTGCCCTCGGTATGAAAATCATAGCAAGGGCAATCGGATAATGCTTTAATATTCTGTTGTTGATTTCCTAAGAAAATCCTAACAGGAGATTGATGTTTTCCTAAGTTGAGAGCGGCAATGATACTGTAAATACTGTTGCATTTTCATGGCTTTCGGCTGTGATTGTTCCGTGATGGAGGGTGACGATTTCCTTTGCAATAGCCAACCCAAGTCCGGCCCCGCCTGCGTCAGAGCTGCGAGCCTCGTCCATTCGATAGAAACGCTCAAATATCATGGGCAGCTTTTCCTCCGGGATGGACGGCCCCTGATTTTCAAAGGAGATCACCATTTGCTTGTCCTGCTTTTCGGCGGAAATGATGATTTCAGAATTTGGAAAGCTATATGCTGCCGCATTTTTCAAAATGTTATTGAATACACGGGCCAGCTTCATCGGATCACCGCAGACGCTTAAATCTTCATTGGCATGGAGAACGGCGGTATTTCCTTTTGCGGACAGGATGGGATAAAACTCGTCCACCATCTGTACCAGCATATAGTAAAGGTCAATCTGATCTTGTTCCAACGTGATTTGCTGCAAATTATACCGGGTGATTTCGAAAAACTCGTTCACCAGCCGTTCCAGGCGGTTTGCCTTGTCCAGCGCGATATGGGCATATTTTGCTTTCTGCTCCGGCGGCATATCAGGCGCTTCGTCCAGCAGGCTTAAATAGCCAATGACGGAGGTCAAGGGCGTTTTCAAGTCGTGGGCCAGATAAGTCACCAAGTCATTCTTTTGCGCGGCTTCATTCCGAAGTGCTTGTTCGCTGCGGAGCATGGCTGTTCTGATTTCTGCCATCTGCGCGGCGATTTCTGCGTACTCTTGCGGAAACATATCAGAACTTTCACTCTCTTGTTTCATATAGTCTCGGAGCATCTTGCCGATGTTGGTTACAGATTTTCGTTTTTCTGCTTTAGCATGAAAATATGACGCAAAAAAGCCAATGATAATTCCTATTGCAACAGTCCCAATTACGGCCCCAAGCACCAGACGCTTCACCTTCCACCACATTGGTTCGCGGATAATCGCTTCTTGTCCAGCCTCTGGAAGATAAGCGTTGCGTGTCTGCATGAAGTTCCACTCAAACCAGTCCACAAAGCTGCCGTTCCATACTTTATCAACAAGGAAATAAAGTACTATGCAAGCCGCAATACTGATTAAGATTAAGACAATCAGATAAGGAGTTTTTCATAATTTACGTTTCAATTTTATACCCCACTCCCCATATCGTTGTAATGTATTTAGGATTGTCTATGGTGTCACCCAGCTTTTCACGCAGATGCCGGATATGGATGGTGATCGTATTGTTGCTTTTGCTGTAATACTCGTCCTTCCAAATTTCGTGAAACAGCTCCTCGGAGCTGACAACCTTTCCCTTTCGTTCCAACAAAATGCGTAAAATAGAAAATTCGGTTGGTGTCAGGGGAAGCGGCTTCCCGTTTAAAAAGCAGGCATGAGTACCCGTATTCATTTCCAGGCCAGAGTGCAGGAGCAAATCGGATGCTTGCTCCTGACTGGAAGCCTGGGCGGGGTTATATCGCTTATACCGCCGGAGCTGGGCCTTTACTCTCGCTACCAATTCCAAAGGGCGAAAAGGCTTTGTGACATAATCATCCGCTCCCAGGGTCAGGCCGGTGATTTTGTCGGTTTCCGCGTCCTTGGCTGTCAACATGATGATGGGATAAGTATGCCGCTCCCTGATCTTCTGGCAGAGGGCAAAGCCGTTCACCTCCGGCAGCATAATATCCAGAATGGCCAAATCAAGCTCAGTAGATTCAATACACGCAAGGGCTTCTTTGGCTGAGTAGAACTTAAACACCTCATAATTTTCATTTTGAAGGTACAATTCTATCAAGTCAGAAATTTCCCGCTCATCATCTATCACTAAGATCTTATCTGGCATTTGTCAGACCTCTTTTCTATCGTAGAAATTAAAGATATTGCACCAGGGATTCCTTACTCTTGGACCTTACAAAACATTGTTAATAGTGCTTATATTATAGTCCACGGTTCCCTGCCGTGCAAGTATATTGACTTTGAGTTCATACGATAAAACGGAATTTACTACTTTGCAAATGCGTCTCACGGTGAGTAAAGTGACGGCGTTTTAATGCCTACCGCTTCGGCAATATCCCCGACATAAACCGCACTATATCCTTTTTCTGAAAAGAGTGATAGGGCTTCATTCAATATTTTTTGTTTTGTTGATATACTGCACCTCGCTTTTCGCTAATTCAAATTAGCAATTACAGTGTAAGCTAATTTGAATTAGCCGCCAAGCAAAGGTCATCAATACTTCATTTTTTCCTTTACGGCAGACTTTGGGGAAGTCATGCAGGACATAATCGCAGACGAAAAAGAATAACGACCCACATAACTCCCCAGGCAAGGACAAAAGGCAAGGGAGGGGCAGCAAAAGCCGCCCCTCCCCGGGCCTTAAAAAGCCCGCCCCTTTACGCGGGCCACTCCCCTCCTGGAGGGCGGTCGGCGCAAGTGAGCGAGCTAGGAATCACTTCTGAGAACGGCGCTATTTTTTCAACTATCCTGTCCGAATTTCTCAAAAATCGTGTCGCGCTACAACAAGTTTTCCGGCGAGAAATGGCCTGGCCTCCCCGCCGGACTGTTTTTTCGGTGGAGAAAGGGAGAAAACCGGGAAAAAACTGTATAAACTGCCATTGACATAAAAATTTGATTCCTCTATAATAGGCTCCTGAGCAAAAAAAGAGCGAAAATTGCGTATTCCCTCCATTGGGCGGCAATTTTTATGGAGGAGGAATTTTTGTGTCACAACCCGCGCAGGAAAACAAAATGGGCATTATGCCTGAGAACAAGCTGCTGCTGAACATGGCCCTGCCCATGATTATATCCATGCTGATCCAGGCCTGCTACAACGTGGTGGACAGCTACTTTGTGTCCAAGCTGAGTCAGGACGCGCTGAACGCGGTGTCGCTGGCCTTCCCGGTGCAGAACCTGATGATTGCTGTGGCGGTGGGCACCGGCGTAGGCATCAACGCTCTGCTGTCCCGCAGTCTGGGCCAGAAGGACCAGGAACGGGCCAACCGCACCGCTATGAACGGAATGCTGCTGGAGGTCATCAGTGGCCTGGTGTTTACCGTGCTGGGCCTGACCCTGGCCCGGACCTATTACACCATCCAGACCGATATCCCCGGAATTGTGAACTATGGAACAGACTACCTGACCATTGTGGCCGGGTGCAGCATGGGTATTTTCCTGTCCGTCACCTGTGAGCGGCTGGTCCAGGCCACCGGGCGGACGGTGTATGCCATGGTCATTCAGGGGGTGGGTTCGGTCATCAATCTGGTTTTGGATCCTATTTTGATTTTCGGCCTGTTTGGCTTCCCCCGGCTGGAGGTGGCGGGAGCCGCTGTGGCCACCGTGGCCGGCCAGATTATCGGCGGCCTGGTGGGACTCTACCTGTCCCTGACCCACAACCCGGAGGTCCAGATGTCCGTCAAGGGCCTGCAGCCCAGCAAAGAGATTATCGGCAACATTTACAGCGTAGGCCTGCCCTCTATTATTATGCAGTCCATTGGCTCGGTGATGGTATTTGGTATGAACCAGATCTTGATTGCCTTCACCTCCACCGCCACGGCGGTATTCGGTATTTACTTCAAGCTCCAATCCTTCATCTTCATGCCCGTGTTCGGCCTGAACAACGGTATGGTACCCATTGTGGCCTACAACTACGGTGCCCGAAAGCCGTCGCGGATTACGAAAACCGTCCGGTTGGCTATCGCTTACGCTGTGGGAATTATGTTGGTGGGCTTTGCTCTGTTTCAGTTCTTCCCGGATGTGTTTATCGGCCTGTTTGAGGCCGAGGGAGAGGACGCCGGCGATCTGCTGGCCATCGGTGTGCCCGCCCTGCGGATCATTTCTTGCCACTTTTTAGTAGCCGGCATCAGCGTGGTCAGCATGTCTGTGTTCCAGGCTCTGGGCCATGGGGTGCTTTCACTGACGGTATCCGTCATCCGCCAGCTGGTTGTCCTTTTGCCGGTGGCCTTTGTGCTGTCCAAGGTGGGCGGGCTGAGTGTGGTCTGGTGGGCCTTCCCCCTGGCTGAGATTTTTGCCGTCAGCCTGTGTATCCTGTTCCTGCTTCGAGTCTACCGGCAGGAAATCGCCCCTATGGAAACGATCTCTCCCTCCTGGGAAAAATCGTAAGTGAACGGCCTTACCTGATCTGAAAGACTGTTATCAGTCGTCGGATTAGGTAAGGCTGTTTTTTGCCCTAAATCCTTGACATGTCAAGGATTTAGGGCTTTTCTATTTACCTATAATCTGTCATTGGTTAAAAACAAACAGTTCAAAATTTGAGTGCAAGACGTGTAAATGGAGGGATTCGAACTCCTTACATGTCAGGCTGTCGGGAGGTGAACTCTATTTCTACCTACTCAGGTGTTTTATTCTTTAATGTTCGATGAGGACGCTGTTGATTATAAAATGTTACCTCTTGAAATTTAATTGTTAGACAAAAAAATGGTACTATAAAGGTATTTCACCTCAATAGTACCATCTATATCTATTTTAATTTATATCACACTGAAAAATCGAGTTTAAAAACCGTAATTTCCGTAATTTCCATTCCGGACACATCTGCTATCCCTCTCTACCATCTAGTACCAAGGGCCACCACCGGGCCAAAACCTGGGCCACCAGTCCCTAAAACCACCAAACAGATAAGTATAATAAGGTTATAGGGAAGCGCGCACCCTCAAAGAAAGGAGGTTACACACCATGAAGAAGCAGGCAGAGAAAGACAAACTCACCGCCCTATACGAAAGACTCTCCCATGACGATGAGCGAGCCGGGGAATCCGTGAGCATTGAGAACCAAGACGGGATTTGTCAAGGATATTTTCTGCGAAGATATTAAAGAGCCGTTGAGTATATCGGGTCAGTGGCTCTCTGTTTGCGGACTTTGAGCGAAAGAGTAATTGTTTAAATCCACAGAAACGTACGAAAGTCAGAGTCGCTGAAAACTCTGGCTTTCGTATACGAGAAACACCACCCTTAATATACGGTGGTGCTTTTTCATTATATGTTTGATTATAATACTACAAATTTCGCATAAATTCGCGAAAAATTCTTGAAAATCTTGCGTTAGTGTGGTAAAATAAAACAATTAAGACTGGCAAGCAATGCTGGACTCCCCCAAGATTGCTTCTGTCGGAGGGGATATTTGTATGGCGATCTCGTACAAAAAGATGTGGAAGCTGCTCATAGATAAGAATATGAGTATGGCAGATTTGAGAAAAATTGCAAATATTGCCCCAAATACTATGACGAAACTCCGCCGAAATGAGCCTGTAAATCTTGCGATTCTTGGCAGGGTATGTGCAGTGCTTCAGTGCGACTTCGTCGATATTATTGAGTATATCCCGGAGGAATAGCACACCCCCTTGCTGATTAGGATTAAGAAGCTGTACCAATAGATAAAAAGGTGCTATAATGAGGGTATGATACAGAAAAATGAGAGACGCAGGTATGCGA
>NZ_CALPCP010000064.1 GCF_943192995.1 Flintibacter muris | reverse complement strand
CCTCTTTCGGGAATGATATGGGCCAAGTACTGCTCCAGCGTAATTTCGCCGGCAAGCAATTTCCGGCACAGTTCTTTGCAGGTCTCTGTAACAGAAAGCCCTTCCATCCGCAGAGAGACCTCCGCAGCTTCAATAGAGCGCTCGATGGAATGCGGCATAAATCACACCTCCGCTTGTTCAGAAGTTATTATGTGCATTGTAGCACAAAGGCTAAATGGTTGCAAACTGAAAATTCCTTCTGTCCCCATCAAATTCTGCGCCGCAAAACAAAGAATAAAAATCCTCGAAAAAATTAGTAGCTATTCCCGCCAAGGTGTGGTATGGTGTGTGGCTACAAGGAGGTGACAACTCATGGCGAAGCGCAGACCATCTGGTGACGGCATGGTACGCAAGCGTGACGACGGACGCTGGGAGGGCCGTATCGTGGTGGGCCACAAGGAAAACGGCGTCTCTATCTTCCGGTACGTCTATGCTCCCACGCAGAAGGAACTGTCCGCGAAGCTCCGCCAGCACATCGACAGCTATCAGGGGGCCGACCTGACGGAGCAGAGCAGGATGACCTTGAGTGAATGGCTCAATCAGTGGCTGGAGAACATGGCGGATACTCTGCGGCCCAACACGCTGAGGAACTATCGCAGCTACATCGAGAACCACATCAGGCCCGGCCTGGGCAATAAGCAGCTATCCCGGATCACACCGAAGGATGTGCAGCGGTTCTATGAGAAACTGAGTGATTGTCTGGCCAGCGGTACAGTGCGCCGCATCCACACTACGCTCCACGGTGCGCTGAAGGCGGCGCAGCAGGCTCATCTGATTGCCAGCAACCCGACCGAACAGATCATCGCTCCCAAGTTCAGCTATAGGGCGAAACAGGTGCTGACGGACGAGCAGCTGGATGTGTTCATGAGGGTCATCGCGGAGGATGAAATCTGGTGTGACTTCTTCTACACCGAGCTGACCACAGGCCTGCGCCGGGGTGAGATCTGCGGACTCAAGTGGGAGGACTTCGATGAGGTCGCCGGCACACTGAAAGTCTGCCGCACCGTATACCGGCAAGCTGGCGGCGAACTGACTGCCGGGGATACCAAGACTAACGCCGGCACTCGAAAAATTTTACTACCGGCCAGCACAGCCGCAGTCCTCAGTGAACGAAAAGAGTCTGCGCTGAGCGAGTGGATCTTCCCCAACCTGCTGAAACCGGAGCAGCCCACTGATCCTGGCTCCGCATACCGCCAGTTGAAAGTTCTGCTGAAGCGGGCCGGTCTCCCGAATATTCGCTTCCACGACTTGCGTCACACCTTCGCAACTCACGCTCTGGCGTCAGGTGTGGACGTGAAAACCCTGTCCAGTATCCTGGGCCACACCAGGGCGGCGTTTACCTTGGATACCTACACCCATACCACTGGCGATATGCAGAAGCGAGCCTCGGAAGTAGTAGGAGATTTCCTGACAGATATTTTCGGAGAGGAGCTGAGACCGTGGGAAGAAAACGCAAAAGCGGCGAGGGTACAGTCCGGCTGAGAAAGGATGGACGCTGGGAAGGCCGGGTAGTCATTGGCTACGATGATAAAGGGCTGCCAAAAACAAAAAATGTGTTGGCAAAGACCAAGGCGGACTGCGTGGCGAAACTGGAATCGCTGAAAGAATCCGTGGCTCCCGCAACCGCCGTTAAGATCAGAGCAGATATGCCCTTCGGTGAGTGGATGGAATTCTGGTACGAAAACTACAGCAAGCCAATGCTCCGCCCCAGTTCCCAGCGATCCTATGAGGACTTTATCAGGCTCTACATCCGCCCCAAATTGGGCAGTGTTCCTCTGAACAAGTTAACGATGAATGACCTCCAGCGGTTCTTCAACTGGATGAGAAAGGATGGACGTACGCTGCATAGAGAAACCAGAGACGGTGGTCTCTCGGACAATATGGTGCGCAACTGTCACAGTCTCTGCCGCAGGGCGTTGGAAAAAGCTGTGGCAGAGCGATTGATCGTAAAGAATCCAATTGAGGAATGCAAGGCTCCACCAATCAGACGGAAGGAGATGCAGCTGCTCACCAGGGAGGAGTTGCAAAGACTGCTCATCCAGGCCAAGGATGAAGGTTACTACGAGGTATTCCTTCTAGAGTTGACCACCGGGCTTCGGGTGGGGGAGCTGATGGCACTCCAGTGGGACGATTTGAATTTCAATACCGGGGAACTGCGGATTGAGCGGCAGGTCTATCGAACCAAAGAGGAACTGCTGATCCAGGAGCCAAAGACCAAGGCATCTATCCGAACCGTGATTCTTCCCCCGCCTGTGGTCGAGGCGCTAAAGGAGTACAAGAAAACCGTCTCCTCCCGGTGGATGTTCCCCTCTCCCAAAAAGGAGGACGCTCCGCTGGCTCCAGCAGCCGCCAGCCACAGGCTGAGTAAAATCCTATCGCATGCTGGGTGCAAAAAGGTTCGGTTCCATGATCTGCGCCACGTATTCGCCACCAACGCACTGGAGCATGGGATGGATGTAAAGACTCTGTCTACCGTCATCGGGCACGTCTCCAGTGCCACTACGCTGAATGTCTACGCACACGTCACTGATGATATGCAGAAGCAGGCCGCCGCTAAAATCGACCGAGGTATTGGTAAAGTAGAGATTTCCGCAGAGAATCCCCAAGCGGTAGCCAGCCGCACTCTGACAGACTTCAAACCCAAGCGGGGCAAGCGCCGCTACTGGGGCAGCGGATACTTGGGTCAGACCAAAAGTGGGCGCTGGAACGGAAGGTACACGGTGACCTGGCCCGATGGGACAAAGCGCACCCGAGACATCTACGCAGACACGGAGGAGGAATGTGAAAAGCTGTTGGCAGTAATGATAACCGAGATGAAAACAGAGGTAGCCGCCGAAAAGGAGCGGCTGAGGGCAGAGAATAAGGCAAGTTGAGAGTTGCGGCCCACCGGGACACCCCCGGTGGGCCAGTTTTTCTCTGTCTGTGGGCAAATATGTGGTCAAGGAGTTCCCGGCCGTACAAAGCAAGCAGAAATTGTCACGAGAATGGCAGGTCTGAAACAGATAATGGAGATTTTCAAGGCCATAAATCAGCCCTTATCCTCAGAGCAGCGTGTGCGCTGGTACACCCAAAGAGAGCGGCGCTATGAGGGGGACGAGTGAGCGTCCTTCCATTGCGGCACGTCTGGAAGGGTATCGGGCGCAGGGGAGGAAACAGTCCGCTCCGGCCAGAGAAAAAGCAAAATCTGTTGCGAAAAACAGGCCCAAAACGAGATAAAAAAGATACTTCCCTGCGGTCATAGCACAAGAGGGATCAAAGTCCCAATAAAAACGTGCGTTAGGATCACAGGGAAGTACCGCAACTATCGTAACACAGGCCCGGAGAAGCTGTCAAGGCGCAGATTCTTCGGGCTGCTGTATTTTTTGGAGGTGAGGAAGATCTGAATCAACCATCCCGGACGGGTAAACTCGCCGTTTACCTATTTCTCTATATTCCCGTGGTCTGGGCGGCGCTGCTGCTGGCTCAGTCCCTGGGCGGCGGCCTGCCCGACATCATTGCCAACCTGACGGCGGCCATGGAACACCCCTTCCGCATCCAGTGGACGAATCACAGTCTTGTGACCATCCTGGTCTGCACCGGGGTGTACATCATGGGGATATGCCTCTACGCCGACCAGCAGGGCCGGACCAGGGACGGCGAGGAACACGGCTCCGCCGCCTGGGCCTCCCCACGGCAGGTCAACGCTATGTTCGCTCAGAAACAGAACAAGCTGCTGACCAAAAACGTCCGCCTGGGGCTGGATACCCACAAGCACCGCCGCTCCCTGAACGTGCTGGTCATAGGCGGCTCCGGCGCGGGCAAGTCGAGAACCTATGTAAAGCCGAATATCCTCGAAGCCAATACAAATTATGTCATTACCGACCCGAAATCAGAGGTTTTGCTGGCCACAGGTGGATATTTGAAAAGCAAAGGTTATGACATCCGCGTGCTGAATCTGGTCAATCTGGAGCAGTCGGACGGCTATAATCCCTTCCGCTATGTGCGAGACGAGAAGGACGCCCTGCGGCTGGTGAACAATCTCATCCAAGCCACTACCCCCAAGGGCAGCCATGAGTCCGATCCGTTCTGGACGAAAGCGGAAACCGCTCTGCTCCAGGCCATCATCCTCATGCTGTGGCAGGAGGCTCCGGAATACGAACAGAACTTCTCCATGGTCATGCGGGTGCTGGAGTACGCCGAGGTCAAGGAGGAGGACGAGGAATACGTCTCGCCCCTGGATCTGCTCTTCCAGGCCATTGAGCGGGAGAAGCCGGACAGTGTGGCGGTGAGGCAGTACAAAGTCTTCAAAATGGCTGCCGGCAAGACCTCAAAAAGCATACTCGTGTCCACCGCCGTCCGGCTGGCCCCCTTCAACCTGCCCCAGATCAAGGCCATCACCGACCGGGATGATATGGACCTCTACACCCTGGGGGAGCGGAAGTGCGCGCTGTACGCGGTGATCCCGGACAACGACAACAGCCTGAATTTTTTGGTGAGCCTGCTCTACGCCCAGGCGTTCCAGGCCCTCTACTACAGCGCGGACCAGATCCACCACGGAACCCTGCCCTGCCACGTCCACTTTATATTGGATGAGTTCGCCGCCATGCCCCTCCCAGGCTTCACCCGTGAGCTGGCCACCATGCGCTCCCGCAACATTTCGGCAAGCACCATTATTCAGAACATGGCACAAATCAAGGAACTTTTTAAGGATAGTTGGGAGACAATTCCGGGCAATAGTGACACAATTCTGTACTTAGGCGGCAACGAATCGTCAACGCATAAGTACATTTCGGAGGCCCTTGGGAAAGCCACGATTGACACCCGCACCCACGGTCAGACCAAGGGCAAATCCGGATCGTACTCCACCAATTTTCAAATGAGCGGCCGCGAATTGTTGACTCCAGATGAGGTGCGTGGGCTGGACAACCGCTACGCCATCCTGTTCATCCGGGGCGCCAAGCCGGTGATGGATCTGAAGTACGAGCTGACCGAACACTCCGCCATCCGCCACACCATTGACGGCGGCGGGCCGCCCTACATCCACCATCAGGAAAAACCTGAGCTGAAGTTCCAGGGGGAACCGCTGTTCACCCCGGAAACCGACACATCTGATGAAGAAAAGGAGACTGCAACCTATGAAGATCATGAAGAAATCCCAGAAGCCCCTGAACACCCTGGATCGCCAGAGGAAGATTGAGCGCCGCGCCAAGCGGGCCTACGCCCTCTTCGCCTGTCTGGTGCTGTCTATGACCGTCATGATCGTCCCCGCCTTCGCGGCGGACGATCCCCTTCAGATCGTGGAAAATTTGTCCGAAGTGAATCACAGTTAAGGATATTACATCAAACAACCCACGCTTACACAGCGAAAGATTATCAAAGGGCGGAGAATTATGAGTACATTTTTCTGCCCTTTAATCCTATATAGCGAACCTAAATTCGGGGAACAAATTATTTTTCAAGTGAAAAAGAAACTGAAATACTAGTTCCCCTCCCCATTGTACTGTGCAGATCGAGGTCGGCATGATGGTACTGCGCAATATGCTTGACGATCGACAGCCCCAGCCCGGTGCCGCCGGAAGCCTTGGAGCGGCTTTTATCCACTCGGAAAAACCGCTCAAATACTCGTACCTGATACTCCGGCGGTATGCCGATCCCGGTATCTTTCACGGAAACAGTTGCGGCAGTATCACCTGTTAAAACAGTAACTTCCACCTTGCCGCCGTCTATGTTGTATTTTATGGCGTTGTCGATCAGGTTATAGAACATTTCATACAGGAAGTTCCGCACTCCGTCTACCATCAGATTTTCGCCTGAAACGGACAGGCCGATATGCCGCTCCTCCGCCCGCTCCCGCAAAGCGGATACCGCACTGTCCGCCAGTTCCAAAAGGTTCACCTGTTCCTTTTCCGGCGCGGTTCCCTCGTCCAGCTGCGACAAGTGAATAATGTCCTCCACCAACGTTACCAGCCGCGCCGCCTCTGTACGGATGACGCCGACAAACTGTGGAACATCCTCCTGCTTGACAAGGCCGTTCTCTAACAGCTCGGCGCTGCCCATGATGGATTGCAGGGGCGTTTTCAATTCATGGGACACGTTGGCGGTAAACTCCCGGCGGCTGCGTTCTGCGGCGGCCTGTTCTGTCACATCAAAGGCCAGCAGCACCGTTCCCGCTGTAAGTCCGTCCACTGTGATCCGGCTGATGTCAAATTGATACTCCCGGTCATTTCGCACAGCGCGGACTTCGTTATGTCCTCTCTCCAGTGCGGTCTGAACAGCAAGATTGATTGTATGGTCACGGTCTATCACAAGAAATTCCTGTCCAACGCAGGCACTGTCCGCATGAAAAATTGTCCTCGCGGCGGGATTGATGCTTAAAACGACACCTTTCCCATCCAGCAGAACAAGCCCCTCGCCCATGTTTTCTGTAATCTGCTCAAATTCCTCGGTTTTTCGCCCCAATTCCCGGAGCTGTGCCTCGATCTGCCGGTGCTGCTGGTGGATACGTCCCAGGAGAGGAGATAATTCCTCATAGGCGTCGTTTTCCAGCGGCCTGTCCAAGTCCAGACGGTTCAGCGGCACAACGATGCTTTTCGCCATCCGATGGGCCAGCAGAGCGGAAAGAATGGCCGCTATGATTGCAGTCAGCAAAATCGGCTGAAGCATCCCCATCGCCAGGGCAAACACCGTCAACTGGCTGATGGAAATACGCAGGACAGTTCCGTCCGACAGCCGCTGTGCGCAGTACAGTGTCCGCTCGGTCAGCGTTTGCGAATAGCGGACGCCCTCGCTTTCCCCCTCGGCCAACGCCTCTCGTATCTCCACCCGGTCAGAGTGGTTTTCCATCTCCGCCGCCGGGACATGGGTATCGAACAACACCTTGCCGTCAGCAGCGATCCAGGTCAGGCGGCAGTCCGCTACGGACGCAAACCGATAGGGAGAGGCCAACTGCTCCAAATAGCCGCTTCCACCTGCTTCCACCCCATAAGAGGCCAAACGAAGTTCATCCCGCAGCTGTTTCTCTTGGACGTTTCTGTAATAGTCATACAGACAGCCCATGATAATCACCAGGCTTGCCAGGAGAACGGAAACCGCCGCCAGCAGGATAGAACGGAAGATTTTCTTTGTCATGCCTTTGCCTCCAGCCGGTAGCCGATATGCCGCACCGTTTCGATCATCCCGCCATAGTCTCCCAGCTTCTGCCGGAGCGTCTTGATGTGCATATCAACCGTCCGGGTTTCCCCGGTGTAATCCACGCCCCAAATGTCGGATAAAAGCTGTTCCCTGGTGAACGCAACGCCGGGGCGGGAGAGGAACAGGCGAAGCAGTTCAAATTCTTTGTAGGTGAGCAAAATACGCGCTCCGTCTGCGGTAACTGTCCGTTCTTCCAGATCCATCGTCAGGCCCCCGGCTGTCAGCTGCTTTGCCGGAGATACCGGGCGGCAGCGGCGCAGGACGGCCTTTACTCTCGACACCATTTCCATCATGCCGAAAGGCTTCACCAGGTAATCGTCCGCGCCCAGATCCAGGCTTTGGATTTTATCGTATTCCGCGCCCTTGGCGGTGGCCATGATGACGGGAATATCCGCAAGATGTACCGTCGCCTTCATCCGCCGCAGCAACTCCACGCCGTCCATTCCCGGCAGCATGACATCCAGAATGACAAGCTCCGGCCGCTCTGTTTCCAGCACCGCCAGGAACGCTCCGCCGTCCTCAAAGCCCCTGGCCTCAAAGCCGGTGGAGCGCAGGGTGTAAAGCTCAATATCCCGAATGCTGGCATCGTCCTCTACACACCAGATCATAGCGCTTCTCCTTTGTGTTCCCCGGTCACGGCAAAAATCACCCATTCCGCGATATTGACTGCATGATCTCCAATACGCTCCAGATATTTGTCGATCATCAGCAAATCAAGAGCGTGTTCGCCGCAGTCGGGGTTTGCCGCGATGTTCCCGATCAGCACCTGTTTTACCCGGTCAAAGCATTGATCCACAATGTCATCATGGGCAATCACCAGCTTGGCGCGGACAGTATCTTTCTGGACGTAGGAATCCACGCTTTCCGTGACCATCTTGATGACCTCCGCCGCCATTTCCCGGATATGGCCCACATCCTCCGGCACATACCCCTGGGCCAGCATTGCCAGAATGATCTCCGCGATGTCGGCAGCCTGATCTCCGATGCGCTCCATATCCGTGATGATCTTCATGGCGGCGGAGATCTGCCGCAGGTCCCGGGCCACCGGCTGCTGCTGGAGCAGCAGCTTCAGGCACAGCGTTTCAATGTCCCGCTCCATCTGGTCGATCTCGCCCTCCAACGGCTTGACCTGTTCCGCCAGTGTGCGGTCACCGTTCTCCAACGCCTTCGCCGCCTTTGAGATGGCCTCCTCGCACAGCGCCCCCATCTGGATGAGTTCCGTATTCAAAAGGGCAAGCTGTTCATCAAACTTACTTCTCACTTACCCAAACCTCCCTGTGATGTAGTCCTCCGTGCGCCGGTCCTCCGGCTGGGAGAACAGTCTTTCCGTCTCGCCGCACTCGATCAGCTCCCCCAGCAGGAAGAACGCTGTGCGGTCGGAAATGCGCACCGCCTGCTGCATATTGTGGGTCACGATAACAATAGTGTACCGCTCTTTCAGCCCCATTGTAAGCTCCTCAATTTTTGAGGTGGAAATGGGGTCCAGGGCGCTGGTGGGTTCGTCCATCAGCAGCACCTTGGGCTCCACGGCCAGGGCGCGGGCGATGCAAAGCCGCTGCTGCTGGCCCCCGGACAGGCCCAGGGCGTTCTTTTTCAGCCGGTCTTTCACCTCTTCCCAAATGGCCGCCCCCCGGAGGGACTGCTCCACAAGTTCATCCAGCTTGGCTTTGTTTTTGACGCCGTGCGTGCGGGGGCCGTAGGCGATGTTATCATAGATGCTCATGGGGAAGGGGTTGGGCTTCTGGAACACCATGCCGATTTCCTTACGCAGAGCGTTCACATCCAGGCCGGGAGCGAAAATGTCCGTATCCAGATACCGCACCTCTCCGGTGATCTTCACGCCGGGAATCAGGTCATTCATGCGGTTCAGCGTTTTCAGAAAAGTGGACTTTCCGCAGCCGGAAGGGCCGATCAGAGCGGTGATGTTGTTCTCTGGAATCTGGATATTGATATTTTTCAATGCCTGGGCGCTGCCGTACCACAGGCATAGATTTTTTGCGGTAATTGCGTTGTTCATAGCGCCCTCCTTTTCTTGAAGCAGCGGCCCACCAGGGCGGCAGTCAGGTTGACCGCCAGCGTCAGGAGCATCAGGATCGCGGCGATGGCAAATGCCACGCCAAATTCTCCCTGCTCTTTTGCGTAGACGTACAGCGCCACGGTGAGGGTGGCCCCCGGACTGGTCAGGCCGGTAATAAAGCCGTTCAGCGCATGGGCAAAGCCCGCCGTAAACAGCAGCGCCGCCGATTCACCCAAAATACGCCCCACCGACAGGATGCAGCCGGTGATGATGCCGCCCGCACATCCGGGCAGCACCACCGTGCGGATGACCCGCCACTTTCCGGCCCCCAGGCCAAAGGCCCCCTCGCGGTAGCTCTGGGGCACAGTTCTCAGGCTCTCCTGGGTCGTTCGCATGATGGTGGGCAGGTTCATGATAACCAGCGTCAGCGCACCCGCCAGCAGAGAGGTTCCCAACACGCCGGTAAACACCAGCATCCCCACAAGGCCGTAGATGATGGACGGGATGCCGGAGAGGGTTTCCGCCGCGTACTCGATGACAGACACCAGACGCTTATTTGCGGCGTACTCGGTCAGATAGACCGCCGCCCCTGCCCCCAAAGGCAGGACGATCAGCAGGGCGGCAAGGATGATGTAGATGGTGTTCAAAATGTCCGGCAGGATACCGATGGTGTCCGACAGGTAGCTGGGTTTGGTGGTCAACAGCTCCCAGGACAGGTTGGGGAGGCCCGCAGCCAGCACATAGCCTATGAGGAACAACGCCAGAGCGCACACCAGCAGCACCGACAGGGCGCACAGCAGCCCCATTACACCGATATAGGCCCTCCGGGATGGGGAGATTGGTCTGTCCAGCATAATCAGCCCTCCTTTTGCCCCTTGAGGAAGAAATTCAACACGGCGTTGATCAGCATGATGAACAGAAACAGCACCAGGGCGATGGAGAACAGCGCCTGCCTCTGTAGGCCGCTGGAATAGGACATTTCGCTGGATACCGCCGTGGTAAGAAATCGGACGCTTTCAAACAGTGAGGGCATATTTGCCGCGTTGCCGGATACCATCATCACCGCCATAGCCTCCCCGATGGCCCGGCCTACTCCCAGCACCACCGCCGCCGCGATGCCGCTTCGCGCCGCAGGGACGGATACCCGAAAATAGGTTTCTATCGAGGTCGCGCCGAGGGCCAGGGATGCGTCCTCGTACTCTGTCGGTACTGCCTCCAGCGCGGTAATGGATACTTTGATGATGGAGGGCAGAATCATGACCGACAGGACGATGATTGCCGCCAGCAGGCTGGCCCCGTCCGGCACATGGAACAGCGCCCGGGTACCCGGCACAAGCACCAGCATCCCCACCAGACCGTAGACCACAGATGGAATACCCGCCAGGAGGCTGACAGCGGCCTCAACGATGGATTTTACTTGGGTTGGAGCCAGCTTCGCCAGATAAACCGCCGCGAAAAATCCTACCGGGACACCGAACAGGATAGCGCCCGCTGTGCCGTAAATGCTGGTGAGAATGAACGGGAGGATGCCGTATGAGGGCTGTGCGGCGGTAGATTCCCAGGTGTCACCCAGTAGAAAGGGCACAAGCCCGATCTGCCGGATGGCAGGGATGCCGGAGACCACCAAATATACGGTAATCAGCAAGACACAGCCTACCGTAACCAATCCCAGCATCAGAAATATCCCGTGGACTGCGGTTTCCAGCAGTTGCTTTTTACTGCGCATAGTCAATTTGCCGCCACAGCGCCCGCGCCAGAGATCAGCTCCGCCGCATCAGGGGAGGTTGCGAAGTCGAAGAACTTTTGCGCTTGCTCCGAAAGGGGCGTGTCCGTCTTGGTGACCAGGACAAAGGGCCGCTGAATGACATAGCTGCCGTCCTTCACCGCATCCTCTGTGGGTGTTACGCCGCCTACTGTGACGGCCCGCACGGTGTCCTTGACGGAGGCGAGGGAGGCGTAGCCGATGGCATCCGGGTTCTGGGACACGGCGGTAATCACATCGCCGGTGGAGGTCAGCTCCTGGCGGTACTGGCAGTTGTCTGCTGTGCCGGTGATGGATTCAAAGCCGTCCCTGGTTCCGCTGCCGGCTTCCCGGCCAATCAGGACAATCTCCGCATCCTGTCCGCCGATGTCCTTCCAGTTGGTGATCTCGCCGGTGTAGATTCTGGCGATGGTATCTACATCAAGTTCGGATACAGGATTGTCGGGATTCACGATCACCGCGATACCGTCATAGGCCAGCACCGTTCCGGTCAGCCCCTGGGCGGATTCCTCCGCCTTCAGGCCACGGCTGCTGAGGCCAATGTCACAGCGCCCCTCCAAAACCGCCTGGATGCCAGAGCCGGAGCCGGTGGGGTTGTATGTGAAGGTCACACGGTCGTTCTGCGCCTCAAACGCCTCACCCAACGCACCGATCACCTTCTCCATAGAGGTAGAGCCATCAGTGGTGACGGTGCCGGACGTTTTCTGTGAACATCCCGCCATAACCGATAGGGCCAGCACAGCAGCCAGCATAAGACTTGCAAATTTTTTCATGTTTAAATTCTCTCCTTTCAACTTTTGGGGTACGAGAAAAGAATACTGCTGGTGTGTAAAATTCAAAAGGCAAGCGTTGTAAAATTGAGGTAAAATTCTCTCGTGGCATTTAGGCGCTGTTTGAAAATTGGAAATGTGCCCAACGGTGAGGGATCTTTTCGCCAGACGAAGCCAATTTGACGCAGGAATACTTGGTGTATTCCAAGGAAAATTGGCAAAGTATGGGAAAAAAAGAGCCACCGTTTGGGTATGATGACAATTTTCAAACAAGCCCTAGTACTCTACCAAGTTAGGAATTAGAAGATGATAGGGTATAGTTTTCTGAGTTTGCACCTGGCGTCATCAGAG
>NZ_CALPCP010000063.1 GCF_943192995.1 Flintibacter muris | reverse complement strand
GGTACGGTAATGGCATGGCAGAGAAAGACCCCCTTCGGCTATATGGTGCGGGGCGGCGAAACCGTCCCCTGCCCTACGGAGGCTGACGCGGTTCAGAACATCTTCACCCGCTACCTGGCGGGGGCCTCCTTCGGCAGGATCGCGGAGGAGATGAGCAGAGGAAACATCCCCTACCACCAGCATACCAGCCAGTGGAATAAGCACATGGTCAAGCGGATTCTGGAGAATGGGAAATACCTGGGGACAGGCGTCTACCCACGTCTCGTCAGCGATGAGGAGTTCCTCGCGGCGCAAATCCAGCGGGAGGACAAAACTGACTACACGCCCTGCCCCGCTGAGCTGAATCCTATTCGGGAAAAAGCCGTGTGCGCGGTATGCGGAAGCAGAATCGCGCGGGACACCAAGTCCCATGGCCGGCCCCGCTGGGTATGCGCCAATCCAGACTGCGGAGCTATCGTCCGCACCAGCGATGAGGAGGTGCAGAAACGGGTATCCCAGCGGCTCCGCCAGCTGGCAAACACCCATAACCTGCTGACACCGCCTCCCGCACCGGAGGCTGCCCCCTCCGCAGACGCTCTGCGCATCCAGAATGAGCTGAACGTGTGCTTCAACCGCTCGGATATCAACCCCGACTACATGAAGACGCTGATCTTCGCCGCCGCCGCGGAGCAGTACGCTGTCCTGCCGGATCTCACGCCGGTTCATGATATGGAGGCACTTCGGGAGCGCCTGGAAACCGGTCCCGTCAGTGACAGCAACCTGCGGGAACTGCTGGCAAAGGCGGTAAAGGCCATCCGCATCGGCGGACAGGATTACATAGAACTGGAACTGACCAACGGAACGATGATAGGAAAGGAGCAAACCACATGACCACACAACAGACTCCCCAGAAGCGGCGGATCACCGTCATTCCTCCCAATCCCCAGCTTACAGAGCGGGACATTCACAAGAAGCACCTCCGGGTAGCCCCCTACTGCCGGGTATCCACGGACAGTGAGGAGCAGCTCAACAGTTACAACGCCCAGATCGCCTACTACACCGAGAAGATCGCCGCCACACCGGAATGGACTATGGTCCGCCTGTACGCTGACGAGGGCATCACAGGCACGTCCATGAAGCGGCGCAAGGAGTTTTTGAAGATGCTCCGGGACTGCGACCGGGGTAAAATTGACCTCATCATTACCAAATCGGTGTCCCGCTTCGGACGCAACACCCTGGACGGTCTGGACACCGTCCGCAAGCTGAAGCGGAAGGGAATCGGCGTCTTCTTTGAGAAGGAAAACACAAATACCCTTTATATGGATAACGAGATGATCCTCACCTTTATGATGAGTCAGGCCCAGGCAGAGAGCGAATCCCTCAGCGGCAGCGTCAAGTGGGGCCACCGGAAGAACTTCAAGGACGGCAAGGTCTACTACCACTACGCCAGCTTTCTCGGCTACCGCAAGGGGCCGGACGGCCTGCCGGAGATCGACCCCGATGAGGCGGCCATCGTTCGCAGGATCTTCGCCCGATACCTGCTGGGCCAGAGCGTCCACCAGATCTGCCGGGACCTGATGTCGGACGGCGTCAAAACCGCTCAGGGAAGTGATTCCTGGCACGACAGTGTGGTGAGGAAGATGCTGCAAAATGAAAAATACATCGGGGACGCCTTGCTCCAGAAGACCTTCATGGCGGATCTCTTCACCCACGAGCAGAGAAAGAACATGGGGGAGCTGCCCCAATACTACGTCCACGAGTGCCACCCCGCCATCATTGACCGGGACACCTTCCAGCGGGTGCAGGAGGAGCTGGCCCGGCGCTCCAGCCTGCGGAAGACCTCCTCCAAGGCCAAGACGGAGCTGGGTAAATACTGCGGCAAATACGTCCTCAGCGAGCTTCTGGTCTGCGGCGAGTGCGGCAGCCCCTACCGCCGGGTGGTGTGGAGCCGACCCGAGGGTAAGCGGATCGTCTGGCGTTGCATCAACCGCCTGGAGCATGGGAAAAAGATCTGCAAGAAGTCCCCTACCTGGAATGAGACGGACATCCAAGCCGCTGTGACCGCCGCCATGAACGAGCTGTTCCACGCCCAGACCGCAAAGGAGGCGCTGGAGGCAAGCATCACCGCCGCCCTCGCCGGGGAGGATGGGGAGCTGTCCCTGCCGACGCTGGAGGCGCAGATCCGCAGCCTCACGGAGCGTCAGCTGGAGCTGTTCCAGCTGGCCGTCAGCGCCGGACCCGACTGCCTGGAATATGACGAGGAGATCCAGCGGGTCAATATGGCGAAAACCTCGCTGATGGCGAAGAAGGCGGAGCTGGAGCGTAAGGGCCGAACCGCCGCCGCGTTCGACCGGAGGATGGAGGACATCGCCAACGAGCTGGCGCAGACGGCTGGGACCATCACAGAGTTTGACGAGGTCACCGTTCGCCAGCTGGTCAGCAACATCAAGGTGGTCAGCAAGGACACCCTGCTCATCTGCTTCAAGGATGGGACTGAGATCACGCAGACGATATAGGGAGGGAGACTGCATGATCTATATTACCGGCGACACCCATGGCGGCTTCCAACGGTTTAACACCAAAAATTTCCCACAGCAAAAGCAGATGGGCCGCAGCGACTATGCGGTCGTCACAGGCGATTTCGGGGGCGTGTGGGACGATTCACCCAGGGAGGCATACTGGCTCGACTGGCTGGAGGAAAAGCCGTTTACCACCCTCTTTGTGGACGGAAACCACGAAAATTTCGATAGGCTCAGTGAACTTCCCGTCCACCAGTGGCAGGGTGGGAAAGTCCACTATGTCCGGCCCCACGTCCTCCACCTGATGCGTGGGCAGGTCTTCGAGATCGACGGAATATCCTTCTTCACCATGGGCGGCGCTGCCTCCCACGACATCCAGGACGGCATCCTCGATCCGGCGTCCCCCGGCTTCGAGCAGGAATACTGGTTCAAGCGCCGGACGCGGCAGATATTCCGGGTGAAGGGCGTCTCCTGGTGGCCCCAGGAGATGCCCTCTGAGGAGGAATACGAGGAGGCTGTCAGGAACCTGGAGAGGGTCAACTGGCGAGTGAACTGCATCCTGACCCACTGCGCCCCCACCAGCATCCAGCAGAAGCTGGATCAAAGCTACACCCCGGACCGGCTGACGGACTTCCTCCAGATGGTCAAGCGATGGTGCCAATTCGATTGCTGGTTCCTGGGTCACTACCACTGCAACTGCGTGGTAGATGACCGCTTCATCGTCCAATGGGAACAGATGGTGGAACTGCAATGGGAGTGACGACGGCATAACCTGATACCGCTAAGGAGCAAGCCCTCGGGGGACCGAGGGTTTGCTCGTTGGCGATTTCAAACTCCAGAGAATAAAAAACAGGCGCACCCGCGCCGGAAAGGAGAAACCAGAATGAACGTCAGAAAACCTGTTGACTACAGCACCATGTTCGCGGCGCTGGATACGTTGATGACGGCAGACCTGCCCCAGATGGAACTGTACTGTGAGATTGGCCGGCTGGTCAGCGACAGGCCAGAGAAAGGCGCCGCTGTTGCAGCGGCGGAGTATCTGTGCGGCGCATACCCTGACGCCTCCGGCTTCTCCCCCCGGAACCTGCGCCGGATGCGGGAGTTCTATCGCGCCTATGAGAGTGTACCAGAGGTGCTGGCTGAGGCCATGGCCATCGGCTGGACTCAAAATGTGGTTATCCTGGAGACGGAGCTGTCCACCCAGGAGCGGGCATGGTATATCAAAGCGGTTGGGCAGTTCGGCTGGTCGAAGCTGGAGCTCCAGCAGAGAATTGCGGATCATGCTCATCTGGAAATCGTCCTCGACTTTGCGGATGAAGTGTGCTATACTGAAGAAAACACCGCCAGCATGGAGTGTATAGCCAATGACAAAGATCCTGTTTGTGTGCCATGGAAACATCTGCCGCAGCCCAATGGCCGAGTTCGTGATGAAAGACCTGGTAAAGAAAGCGGGGCTGGAGTCGGAATTCCTCATCGAGTCCGCAGCCACCAGCACCGAGGAGATCGGCAACCCGGTCTACCCTCCGGCCCGCCGCAAACTGGGCGAGCATGGAATCGATTGTGCTGGCAAAACAGCCCGCCAGCTGAGGAACGAGGACTACGAGCGGTACGACCTCCTGATTGGAATGGATCGGGCCAATCTGCGAAATATGCACCGCATCTGCGGTGGCGATTTCGATGGCAAGCTGCATCTGCTGATGGAGTTTACCGACCGCCCCAGCGATGTAGCCGATCCTTGGTATACGGGTGACTTCGAAACTACCTGGCAGGATGTGTCAGTTGGGTGCAGCCGGTTGCTGGGTTGGCTCATAAGCCGGGATCAGAGCGGGGAGATCGTAAAATGAGCGAGCGGATAAAAAAACAGAAAGATAACATCACAATTCGCTCCAGTGCCGCTGAATATCTTACTTTTGTAGCGTCCACAGGCGATAGCGCAGAAAGCATCGAAATGCGTTACGAGGATGAAAATATCTGGCTTACACAAAAGATGATGGCGGAGCTGTACAATGTAGATGTACGAACTATCAATTACCACATCGGCAAGGTGTTCGAGGATTCCGAGTTAGAGGAGAGGTCAACTATCCGAAAATTTCGGATAGTTCAATCTGAGGGGAACCGTCAGATCAGCCGCGAGGTAAATCACTATAATTTGCAAATGATTATTGCCGTGGGCTTCAAAGTGAACAATGAACGTGCTGTTCAGTTCCGTAAATGGGCCAACGCCATTGTGAAGGACTACACGATCAAGGGCTGGGTCATGGACGAGGAACGGCTGAAAAATGGCGGTACCGTTCTGACAGAGAAATATTTTGAGGAACAGCTGGAAAAAATCCGGGAGATACGGCTGTCTGAGCGGAAATTCTATCAGAAAATCACAGACATCTATGCCACAGCTCTTGACTATGACAGAACGGCAAAAACGACTAAGGATTTTTTCGCAAAAGTCCAGAATAAGATGCATTTTGCTGTTCATGGACATACCGCCGCTGAAGTGATATACTATCGGGCTGATGCGGACCAGCCGCATATGGGTCTGACCTCCTGGAAAGAAGCGCCTCTTGGCAAGATTATGAAAAGCGATGTATCTATTGCCAAAAACTATCTGACAGAGGATGAATTGTATTCATTGGAACGTATCGTGTCCGCCTATCTTGATCTGGCAGAAGACCGGGCGCGGCGTCGCATTCCCATGACAATGGAGGATTGGGCAAAGCGGCTGGACATTTTCCTGATGGCCGATGACCGGGAAATCCTGACGAATGCTGGAACAATCACTGCCGAGATTGCAAAAGCTCATGCCGAAAGTGAATTTGAGAAGTATCGGATCATTCAGGACAGATTATATGAGAGCGACTACGACCGCTTTCTTGCCATGGAACAAGGTGCGGCCTCCGATGAGGATGGGCAATCCGGTCAAGGGATGACGCTGCTTTGAAATACGAAAAATCGATTTTGTCCACTTATTGCATGCGGAGTGTCCTTATAGGATTTGAGTATCCTTGTGGGACACTCCGCATTATTTTTTATATAAAATGGTTGATTATCTCAAAAAAGCCTTGATTTACGGGCATACACGCAGGATTTCAAGCTGAATTTACTACCAATTTACTACTTTTGAGGGAAAGAGCCTTGATATGCGCCTACCCCCTGCGAGTACAGAAAGCCCAAAGACCACAGCACAACAGCATTGAAAAAATAAATGAAAACTGAATACGACGCAAACGCGGCGTTTCTTACTTCCTAATCGGGAGGGACAGGAACGCCGCTTTTTTTATGCCCTCATGTTACGCATTAGGGGCAGAAAAAGCCTTGATTTACAAGGACTTTCAGACACATTTCTGACGAAGTAAGGGATTTATACCTAAACCCGCCAAAATGAGGTTCTATTGCGTAACAAAGACCACGAAAAGGAGTGATGAAGCTATGGCAGTTTTCCGAGTGGAACGCAACAGGGGCTATACCGTTATGAGCAACCACCATTTACGAAATAAGGAGCTGTCCTTAAAGGCAAAGGGGCTTTTATCCCAAATGCTGTCACTTCCCGAAGATTGGGACTATACCCTTGCGGGGCTGTCACAGATCAACCGGGAAAAAATAGACGCTATCCGGCAAGCCATAAAGGAACTGGAACGCGCCGGGTATATCGTCCGTTCACGGGAGCGCGACGAAAAAGGACGCTTGCGGGGTGCTGATTATGTAATCTATGAGCAGCCGCATACAGAACCTACGCCGGATTTACCTACATTGGAAAATCCAACATTGGATAATCCAACGCAGGAAAAACCAAGGCTACGGGCTGATGAATTGGAACTAAAATAAAATTTTTCAAAATCGAAAGGAGTATTTACACTATGGCAATGAACAAAATCGACCGTATCAACCGGGAAATTGAAAAGACCCGCGAGAAGATCACCGAGTACCAAAATAAACTGAAAGGGCTGGAAGCACAGAAAACCGAAGCGGAGAATTTGCAGATCGTCCAGCTTGTGCGCTCTATGCGCCTTTCCCCTGCGGAGCTTACTTCTATGCTGAAAAGCGGGGCAATCCCCGGCATGGCACCCGCGCCCGTTTATCATGGCGCAGACAATGAAGAAATGGAGGAAACCGAGAATGAAGAATAAAAAAATCCTTAACATGATACTGACCTTATGCGCCGCCTTTCTCCTTATGGGCGGCTTTTCTGTTACCGCCTACGCACAAGTCCCGGAGGGCGCGGAGGATGCCACCGACGACAGCGGCGTTGTCTACGAGGAACCCCAAAAGGAAGAACCCCTTACCCCGGACGGGAACGCGACCCTTGTAGACGATTTCGGCGGCAACAAGCAGCTTATCACCGTAACGACCAAAAACGGCAACTATTTTTATATCCTCATTGATCGGGACGACGAGGGAGAAAATACCGTGCATTTCCTCAATCAAGTGGACGAAGCCGACCTTATGGCACTCATGGAGGACGGGGAAACGAAAACAGAGCCGCCCGCTGTCTGCAACTGTACGGAGAAATGCGAACCCGGCGCGGTCAACACCCTATGCCCGGTATGCAGCACCAATTTGACCGCTTGCAGCGGCATTGCAGCGGAGCCGGAAACGGAGGAACCCACAGAGCAGCCGGAAAAGAAAAACAATACGGGCGGGCTTTTGGTATTCCTCATTGTGGCACTTCTTGGCGGCGGGGGCGTGTTCTACTACTTTAAGATTATGAAGCCGAAGCAGGACGTAAAAGGCGGCACAGACCTTGACGATTTCGATTTTGACGATTACGACGAGGACGAGCCGGAAGCTGATGACGCAGAGGGGGACGACACGGAAACGGAGGACGACGAGGAATGACGCTGTTCACCGACAACCCCTTAGAACGAATGATGATACAGAAACCGGGCGACGGGCGGCGGGGAAAATCCCCGCCCGCTTCCGTTCCCCCGCGCTGCCGGGGCTGTTCCTACAACCGGGAGCCGCCCTGCATTGGGTACTGTATCAAGAAGTTATCAGAGAAAAAAGCGGAAAAAGGAAAGGAGGATTTTTGATTGACTTCACATAGATTAGTGATTGCGGAAAAGCCCAGCGTCGCGTCTGGTATCGCTGCTGCGCTTGGCGTGAAAGAGAAAAAAGACGGGTATATCAAGGGCGGGGGCTACCTCATTTCTTGGTGTGTCGGTCATTTGGTGGAGCTTGCGGGGGCTGCCGCCTACGGGGAGCAGTATAAAAAATGGAATTATGAGAGCTTACCCATTCTGCCGCAGGAATGGCAATACACCGTATCAAAGGACAAGGAAAAGCAGTTTGCCACCTTAAAGGAGCTTATGCACCGCGCCGACGTTTCGGAAGTTGTGAACGCCTGCGACGCTGGACGCGAGGGAGAACTGATTTTCCGTTTCGTCTATGAAGTTGCGGGCTGTGACAAGCCCATGCGCCGCTTATGGATTTCCTCAATGGAGGACAGCGCGATCAAGGCGGGCTTTTCAGACTTAAAAAACGGGCGGGACTTTGACACGCTCTATGCTTCCGCATTGTGCAGGGCAAAGGCTGACTGGATCATTGGTATCAATGCGACGCGCCTTTTCTCCTGCCTGTATGACAAGACCTTGAACGTGGGGCGGGTGCAGACCCCTACACTGAAAATGCTTACCGACCGGGGCGCGGCAATCTCCCATTTCAAGAAAGAAAAATATTACCATGTGCGGCTTAATTTATCCGGCGCAGAAGCGGCAAGCGAGAGGATTTCGGACAGGAAAACCGCCGACGGGCTGAAAGCGGCTTGTGAAGCGGAAACAGCGGTATGCGCTTCCCTCACCAAAGAAAAAAAGACCGCCGCCCCGCCGAAGCTCTTTGACCTCACTTCCTTACAGCGGGAAGCAAATAAGATTTACGGCTATACGGCGAAGCAGACCCTTGACCTTGCACAGACCTTATATGAAAAACGGCTGCTTACCTATCCCCGGACAGACAGCACATTTCTTACGGACGACATGGGCGAAACGGCGGCAAAGACCGTTTCCCTCTTATCCGGCAAACTCCCCTTTATGGAGGGTGCGGCATTTACCCCGGATATATCCCGCGTCCTTGACAGCAACAAGGTAAGCGACCACCACGCCATTATCCCCACTATGGAGCTTGCGAAAACCGATATAGCCACGCTGCCGGAAAGTGAAAGGAATATCCTCACCCTTGCCGGGGCGCGTCTTTTATCCGCTGCCGCCGCGCCGCACGTTTTTGAAGCGGTCACGGCGGTTTTCTCCTGCGCTGGTTCAGAATTTACGGCACACGGAAAGACCGTTCTTGTGGGCGGCTGGAAAGACATTGAACGCCGCTTCCGGGCGACCTTAAAGGGCAAGCCCAACCCGGAGGACACAGAGGGCGACGGAGAAACTACCCTGCCGGAACTGACCGAGGGACAGACCTTTATCAACCCGGCTGCAGAGGTGACGGAGCATTTCACAACGCCGCCGAAGCCCCACAGCGAAGCAACCCTTTTGTCGGCAATGGAACGCGCCGGGAACGGGGACACCGACCCGGACGCGGAACGCCGGGGGCTTGGCACTCCCGCCACCCGCGCCGCTGTCATTGAAAAGCTGGTAAAATCCGGCTTTGTGGAGCGCAAGGGAAAGCAGCTTATCCCCACGGAAAACGGAAACGCCCTTATCTCCATTTTGCCCGATCTGCTGACTTCCCCGCAGCTTACCGCTGAATGGGAAAATAATCTGACGCAGATCGCAAAGGGAGCCGCCGACGCTGGGGACTTCATGGCGGGCATTGAAGCTATGGCGCGGGAGCTGGTAACAACAAACACCGCCGCCGACAAAAGCAAAGTAAATTTCACGGATAAGGACGAAAAGCCCTCTCTTGGCAAATGCCCCCGGTGCGGTTCCCCTGTCCGGGAGGGCAAAAAGAATTATTATTGTTCTAACCGGGAGTGCGTCTTTACCATGTGGAAAAACGACCGTTTCTTTGAGGAACGGAAAACCGCCTTTACCGCGAAGATTGCCGCCGCCCTCTTAAAATCCGGCAAAGCAAACGTCAAGGGCTTGTATTCCCCGAAAACAGGCAAAACCTACGACGGAACCGTTGTTTTAGCCGATACGGGCGGGAAGTACGTCAACTATAAGATTGAGATACAAAAGAAAAAATAACTTTTTTAGCAAGCATAGGAAAAGAGTACCCTTTTCCGTAAATCCCCTGCCAACGCTGACGCGCTGGACGGGGGATTTTGCTTGTTGGGAAGTGTCCCAAACCCTCTAAAAAAATCAAAAAATCTTGGCAGAACGCAGGGGCGCGGTGTAGTACGGCAAAGGAGCCGGAACGCCGCGCCCTTTTTCTGCCCCAACGGAAAGGAGGAATGAGCTATGGCAACTTTACGGGACGCGGTACGGGACTATCAGGACGAGCTGCGGGCTGGGATTGCGTGGGTGGCGTTTTGGCGTGAGGGGCGGTCATGGAACAGCGATTACATCTACCTTGAAACCGACGACACCCTCACCCCGGAGGACAGGGGACGCTTGCAGGAGATACAGGCAAAAGACCCCGCCGCCGTTGTCCTTAACGGCTACTACTGCGGCTACTTGGGCGAGGACATGAACCTTGCGGAGCTGACCGCCGGAGTGCGCCGCCACTATGAAAACAGCTATAACAGTATCGCTGACTTTATCGAAGCCCACGACGACAGGCTTCCCCCGGAAGTAATCGGGGAAGCGCGGGAAGCCGCCCATGCCGCAGGGCTTCCCTTTTCGGAAAAGCCTTACCGGGACGGGGACTTTGACCCCTATGTATTTGACGGGAGCATGAGCATTGATGATTACGACCTTATGCACCGCATGATGAACGAAGAAAGGAGAAAGCAAATGAGCGAAACATTTTCAATCTTAATCGACAGCCGCAGCCGCTTTGAAACCGGGCAACCGGGCGGCGTGTGGCTATCCATGCCGACCACCACAGAGCAGCTTCACGAAGCCATGAAAAGCGTCGGCATTACTGCGGACAACCCGCAGGACTTTTTTATTAACGGCTTTGCCAACACCGAACAATACCCCTTTGACGTGCCGCTTCCCGTTATCCAGCGCAGCACCATTGACGAGCTGAATTATTTAGGCAATCTGCTTGTCATGCAGGGCGACGAGGACAGGGACAAATTCACGGCGGCGGTGACGCTGGGGGAATACGCCGGGAGCGTGAAAGACCTTATCAACCTTGCACAGAATCTTGACTGTTACTGGATATACCCCGCTGTCCGAACCGAAGCCGACTACGGCTATTACCTCATTGACGAGCTGGACGAATTGGAGCTGCCCGAAGAAGCAAAGAAATATTTCAAGTATGAGGAATACGGGCATGACGCGGTACGAAAAGACAAGGGGCAGTTTACGGAGCAGGGCTATATCTACAACAACGGCAACACCTTTTCACAGTGGTACAACGGGCGCGAAAGCGACATACCGCAGGAATACAGGGCTATGAGCTTCCCGGAGCCGGAACGCCCCGACCCGGAAAAATCCGATTTTGAAGCTGCGGCAGAACCCATTTTTGAGCCGCGCCCGGTTGAGCCGATTATCCTTACCGCCAACAATTCCGCTGACAAAATGAAAGAAATCACAGACCGCTTGGAGCATGGCATTATGGGAGTATTTGAAAGCGGGAAATATACCGACTATCTGCAAACCTTATCCAAATTCCACAATTACAGCTTTAACAATACCATGCTGATCGCCATGCAGGGCGGTACATTCGTGAAAGGCTTCCAGCAATGGAAAAAGGAATTTGACCGCCATGTGAAACCGAATGAAAAGTCAATCAAGATACTTGCCCCGTCGCCGTACAAAATCCGGCAGGAGGTGGAGAAGAAAGACCCGCAGACAGGACGGGCGGTAATCGGGAAAGACGGGAAGCCCGTCATGGAAACAAAGGAAATCCAAATCCCCGCTTATAAGGTAGTGTCTGTTTTCGACGTATCACAGACCGAGGGGAAAGAGATACCCGGCATTACCGACAATGAGCTGACAGGCGACGTGGAGCAATACCGGGACTTCTTTAACGCCCTTGAAAGGACTTCCCCCTTTGCTATGGGCTTTGAAGCGTTAGGCGGCACAGTAATGCCAGCATTCGATAGGGCAGGCCGTGTTTTTCACAGATTCGGAAGCGATTGTGGCCATCTACAATGACCATATCCTCATTGACGACGATAGGGGTGTAGCAGCCGTTTTTCAAAATATCGCTCTCCAAAGCAGAAAACTGCTCTCCGCTTAACGGCGGGAGCAGTTGTTCCATCTCTGGCAGAACGACAGGGGTTCGCTCAGAGTTACTGTATTCAGTTTTTGTGTTTTGCATAGCACATCTCCTTCAGTTTGATTTTGCGGGCATCGCCGTAAATTGCCGTTCTACCCAATCCGGTTCCTGACAGGCAACCCTGCTCGGCGCTGTGTCGTATGGCTTTCCTTGGCCCGCTCCCTCAAACTGAGATCATGACAGGCTTCCCCGAAAAAGTATCTGATTGGACGGTCATTTACTTTTACCCCAGACACAAAAACGTGCCTGGGGTACAGCGATAAGCCTGTAAATGATACCCAATCCCTTTCGGGAAAGCCTGTTATAATAGAAATCAATTAAAACACTATTTTCCCAATTCATTGCTGCATGATATAGTATAACTCTGACTGTGATGCGTGTCAAGGAGGATTTGAGGAAAATCTTGGATTCACTGATACGCCTAGTACTTCACCAAGATAGAAAATAGAAGTAGCGGAGAAGCGAGAAATGTGGTAAAATACTCTCGGGTGATGAGG
>NZ_CALPCP010000062.1 GCF_943192995.1 Flintibacter muris | reverse complement strand
TCCTCTGATGACGCCAGGTGCAAACTCAGAAAACTATACCCTATCATCTTCTAATTCCTAACTTGGTAGAGTACTAGAATTTATGCTTAATGGGTATACCCATGTATATTCAATTCCTGAACAGACTTCTTTTTTAAATGCTCTTTATCTGGGACAGGAGAGTGCATTTAAAGATGCCGCAACTCATATTGCAGAAATAGTTTCCACAGGAGCAGACAGTGAAATAAAGTATAATGAACTTTTGTATAATGAGAGAACAGACGTCACTATTGAATTTGGAGGGGGAAGATATGAATACCAAAGAGAATATGCAACGCAGATAGAGCAAATATTGAAATCCAATGGACTGCGTGTATTAGTTACGGATAGATTTTATCCGACTAATACAGAAGAAATTTTAAGGCGTGGTATACAAGATACAAGGAAAGTTTACCAGTCCGATATTTTTGTTTTTATAGGGGATGAGTTGGAGTTGAATTCAGGTACAGCTGCTTTATTAGGATTCGCAAGGAGTTTGAGGAAAAAATGTATAATGTATGAAAGTAGTTCTGTGGAAATTCACGGAGAAAATGGACATAAAATGCGGAAGAATTTAATGATAGATTTTTCTGTGGACAAAGTCGCTTCAAACTTGAATCTGCTTATAGATTATATTATGGAGAGAAAACAAGATGGAAAATAGAGAATTAGAATTTGAAATTCTAAAAGGGGAAATATTGGCGTGTCGCTTATGCGAATAGAAATTTGGTTTTGAACCCCATCCAATTATTTTAGGTAACCCACGCTCTAAGATTATGCAGATAAGTCAGGCACCTTCACAAAATGTTCATAAAACATTAACCCCGTTTGATGATGCCAGTGGGAGAAAACTAAGAAATGAATGGTATAAAATTGATGACGAAATCTTTTATAACCCAGATAATTTCTTTATATCTGCCATTGCACAATGTTACCCTGGGAAATCCCCCAGTGGAGGAGATCGTTTGCCGCCGAAGAGTTGTGCAAACAAATGGTTGCGAAAAGAAATGTCCTTAGTTAACAACAAAATTTATTTGCTTTTAGGCGGAAAAGCGGCAGCATTCTTTTTCCCAAAAGAGGATTTCTCAACCTTAGTTTTTAAAGATAATGTGATAAATGATAAACCCGCATATGTTCTACCACATCCGTCTCCTTTAAATGCAAAATGGTTTAAGGATCACCCTGATTTCCTTGAAAAACGATTGGTTGAGATCAGAGCGGTTATACATAATGTTCTTGAACTGGACTGATAACTTGCGCCCTATACGATTGTATGGGGCGCAAGTTATAGTCGATAAACATACTTTTGTTTGTAATTGGGAATCCTCAATCATGTTAATTCAGTATCGTACTCATTAGGTTCAGAAAAGCCAGTCCCCGCCCTGCATGATAAGGTAGGAGATACCCTGTGGGGCCCGGTATAACGGGCGTCCACACCGTGGTTTTCAAGCACGAGGGGTTGATGCCCGTGCTCCTGGGCACGGAGCGTTCCACTGACATTTTCCGAGCAGTGCATGGCGCTGCCGCCCTGGTCATTGAGGCAGAGGACGGAGGGGACCATGTTGGTGCCGCTTGACGATGCCTTAAGCGTAGGAGCACATTCCTCAGTGTAACCAATCCCACCTGCGGACGGTCCGGCTCCGGCGCAGAAACCAGCGGCAAAGAGCAATCCGGCGGGGTTCCGGCCACCGCCGCCGTCCGCGCTGGCCAGCGTTGGCGCTTTGCTCTCCGGGGTAAAGATTCGGGCCTGCTGGGTATCCCAGGGATTAAGGCAGTCCTGTGTGGACATATTGCCTGACTCATCCGGCGCTGTATTCACAGGCGCGTCCAGCCCCGCCTGCAGCCGCAATGCCGCTTCCAACTGTGGGGGCAGGGGTTTCCTTCGCTCTCTCGATCTGCGCAGAATTCCCTTGCATGCCTTCTTCGATAAATAGTATTTCAATGGGGCTATAGCCTGCAAAATCTGCGACAAGAAAGACTCTACGACGTCTTTGGGGCACTCCGAGGAATTGACTGTCCCAAGTGACCCAAGCCAGGGAGGATCGTACTCCCAGCACGGCCCCAGCATATTCCCAGCGCCCTCTCTCAGGTCTAATAACATCAAGGTGTGGTTCTTCAATCTGTAAGAACGAGCGGAGGACCTGCCGGAAGTCCCTCCCCGGCTGCTTTTTTCCCGTTGCCGGGTTTCGTCCCGAGGAGAGGCAACCGGGCACGTTATGAAGAGGAAATAATTATGCAAAGCGCCGCCTAAAAACACAAAGAAACAGCACCGTCAGGCACTGTTTCTCTGCACATAATATTAAGGGAAAATGTTCATTCAAGGGACGAGAGCCAGACAGTGAGTTCAGCGTCTTGCTCCCATCCAGTAGTTGTCGTCAGGTCTAACTGAGCCGCGGCTTTTTCCGGGGCGACCTGCTTTGCTTCGCCATCAGCTTTGGCGTATATTTCTGTTATAGAAATATACGCGTGTCCAAGTAGATCCTTAATATGGATTAGGTTAACGTCTGCTTGTACGAGATTTATTGCATTTGGGGCTTATGCACTTTGCTTAAGGAACATTTCTCCACAATAGAGCAGGGGAGCGAACCTTCACAGTCTCGCTCCCCTGTCACGTATTAAGCGCTCAGTTTAGCAGCTTGATTATATGAGCGTCTATCATCTGCGAATGCGACCAATCACAAACAGCCTGGCGTTTCACCCCAACAGATACAGTGGTCGTTCCACTCAAGAGACCTGGTCCCGGAATCGGTACTCGGTCCTGGTCACAGGGGACTCCACATACCAATAATAGCCATCGGGAAAAGAGTAGGCTGTACCCTCCCCACGGTACCAGCCGCTCACGTGGACACCATCGCAGATGTAGGTCCCCGGCTGGCAGGTGGCGGCCGCGTCCAATTCCGCTTTCGTGGCGTAGCGGCGCCAGGCGTGTTCCCCGTAGCTTGTGCGCAGTCCGTAGGCAGCAAGGTTGCCGATGCTGTAGTTGCGGAAGTTACGGTAATAGGGGTAAGCGGCCTCCTGGGTCACATAGGTAACCAGGTTATAACCCTCCACCACCTCACGCTTCTCCACTTGCCGGTTGGCGGCCTCCGTGGGGGCCTCCGTGCTCCAGGCAGACCAGCTTGTCCACTGCTGCGCCGGGTTCCCCGCAACAGTGCCAGCGTTGGGTGGGAGGATCTGCGGGGTCAGATAGATGTACCCATCAGGTTCTTTGGTGTATCCGTCGGGCAGGGTATGACCCTCGTAGATACCGATAGAGTTGGCGCGCCGGTCAGCGGAGCCGCCCTCATCGTAGGTGACATGACCGTCCCAGACTGCGGTGACATACGCCACATGGCCCCAGGGATTTTCCACTGTGGGAAGCCAGTACGCAATGGAGCTGATGCGGGCCTCCTGTCCAATCTGGTATCCAGCCTCCTGGGCATAGCCCGGCCAGCTGCCCCCATTTCCCCACGCGGGGAGGGCGATGCCCAGGGTCCGATAGACCCGGTCCCAGGTGTAGTAGGTGCAGGTTATGATCTGATACTGCACTCCGTTGAAGTAGAACGACTGCCAATAGGGGTAGGGATTGCTGCTGGCCGCCAGCGATGCCTGCATCATGGAGGGCATCAGCACGCCCAACAGCATGGCCAGGGACAAAAGGAAGGACATAAATTTCTTATTCTTCGTCATTGTGGTTGCACTCCTTTTCTAATAAATGATGGTTTGTTTCCTGCGCGTTCTGGTCTTGTGAAACCAGCAGATCACTTCATCCCATCGCATCACCCTCCCCTTTCAATCATTTCATCAGTACCCGCGCAGACCAGGGGGACTGTCTGAGGCGTCTGATCCTGCGCTTTGCTGTGATGGTCTGAATCATAGCAGAAAAAATTCTTTTGGGATAGTGCAGTTGGGGTCACTCCGGTTCAATGGAATCAGGCCCCAAACCGCCCTGCTCTGCATCCTTCTGCATTTGACAGAGCTCCTTGCAAAAGGACTGCCACACCCGGCGAATGACCTCCTGGTAGCCTGGGCAGCAGTTCTGGATCCACTGGGCGCGCAGGGCGGAGTCGGTGCGGCACTGTATCAGGTATTCCTGGATCTGCTCCGGTGAGGCGGCCTTGCTGATCTCTGCTCCAACTTGCACCATAAACCGCTCATTTGCCGCTTCTATGAACCGTTTTTCCTCTTCCGCATTCTGAAATGTGATGCCAAAGGCCGCAAGAATACGATGGTTGACCGGTCCCATCCTGGTCACTCCAATCCTGAAATCAATCTTCGAGCCGGACGGCTAAGCTCCTAATGCGCCGCTCGTTGCCCTAACACTACCCCCTTTTCCCCAGTCTGGCAAGTGCAGTTAGGTGCAGTGAGGGTCACTTAGGTGCAGTTGTAAAAATCTGGTGACACGCCCTTGAGGATGTGTTATAATGCTGGAAACAGTCGTACCGTACCGGTTTGCATTACTTTGACAGGCAGGTGGAACAGATGGCGGGAATCAATTTGAGTCTGCTCTTAAAGATGCTGCGGGAAATCACACATAATGAGATCAGTGAAAAATCTCTATGTCACGTCCTGCTGCTAACAGGAGGTACAGCAAAGAATCTGCTGTATGGTAAAACTCTTTGGCCGGAACGATGGTCAACCAATGCAAAGAAAATCATGAGAGACAATAACGATGAATACAAAAAAAGAAGAGCGCTTATACTGCGGGAGAGAACAGAATGGGTTTTGACTGCTAGCGAACGGGAGCAGCTCAAAAAAGTGGAAGATGAGTTCATGCAAGAGCTGCTTACGGTATATAAGAACGCAGGTATTTACCACTTAGAGAACTGCTGCTATTTCCCGGATTCGCCGGATTCGAAAGAAGTTCATACCTTTGAGAGCAAGTTGACCGATCTTATAGATTCAGTCCTGGACAATGGGAAAAAATATTGGGGCACCCCTGGAAAGGATGCCGTTTTGGACTATCTCCGCCGCTGCGGCGGTTTTGAGGAGGAAATCAAAGAACTGGAGGGCATGGGAGAATCCTCTGACATAGCAAGTTACCTTGTCTCGTGTGCCCAGAAGAGCAAAAAACGGGCGGCCGCCAAGGAAGAGGCAGCTAAAATGGAGATGTGTCCCTCAGACGCCGCCCAGCTGCTGCGGTACGAGGACTTAAAGCAGCTGGGACTGACCGCATGGGACATCGCCCAAAACCTGGTAGAAAATGACCTTGCGCTGTACCCGGACGTCGCCCCAGAAAATGAGGGCAAACCGGAGCTCTGGAAGGAATATCTGAGCCGGTATCCTGAAACCTTTGCCTACCTGGTGGACCCAAGCAATAAAATCGTGGGTAACTGGTCCTTCCTGTCCATCACCGAGGAGCAAGAGCGGGCCATGGAGGCTGGGGAGCTGTTCGAGATCACATTCGATGTCCAGAACACCGAATGTCTCTTCCTGCCGGGAGATTACGTCCTCTATCTGCTGAACTTCTCCTGTAACGAGGCGTACGCCAAGGCACAATACTATCAGGCCCTGCTGGATGAGTTGTGGAAACAATTGCTGGACTATGCGAAGAACGGCATCTATTTCAAACGGATCTGCATCAACCTGTTCCATCCTGCGTATGAGGCCCTGTGGCGGGGGATGGGATTTCAGTTTCTGGTGAAAAACCGTATCAGCGGACGCATATACGCCCAGTCCATGGTTCCGTTTCCCTTCAAACTAAAGGCAAAAGATCCAACCATTCTTTCGGAGCTGAAAAAACGATATGACGAACACTTTACAGTTTGAACAGCTGAGACGGGGGCAAGCACTGAGCGGGCAGGAGCTTGTACAGCTGGCTTCCTTAATCTATGATACAGACCCCTTTATCTACCCCGCGCTGTTTTCCTCCAAGGCCCAGGCGGAGCGAGTGCTTTCGGCTGTATTTATGCACGGTGGAGACAATATGTTTTGCCCGGAAAACTGCTTTGTGGGGATGTTGAACGGTGAACTGTCCGGCCTTGTTCTGTGGGTCGCGGGTAGCCTGAAATGGAGCGATACAGCGTTATGGGCGGAACTGGAGAGGGATAGCGAGCCTGTCTCCCCTGGCTACGCCCAGGCAAAGGATGAGTATTTTTCCTCCTACCAGACCAACCCGGACACCACGATTAGCATCGTCAATTTCAGTGTGGACAGCAGCGTACGGGGTCAGGGTGTAGGGGGCGCCATGATGTGCGCCTTTCTCCAAGAGCACCCCGAGCAGGATATGGAGCTTTTTGTTCTGGACAATAACACCGCTGCATACCAGCTTTACCAGAGAGCGGGTTTTTCCGAGCTTCAAAAGCTGGATGGATTTGCCCTCGGACCGGAAAAACCGGCGTGTACGCAGATGTACCGAAGGGTGGAATTCAAATCCAGCGAGGCGGAAAAATTCGCTGTACTGCAGGGGCGCAACTGAATCAGGGACAGAAAATATGGCATCACTGTGTCGCCGTATTTTTATGTGCTGTCAAAAAACACAGAGAAACAGGGCAGTGAAGTCCTGCTTCTCTGCATATAATGTTTTGCCGGGATAGGTCACCCCAGAGATGAGAGCCATTCAATAAGGTCAGTATCTTGTTCCCATCCAGAAGTTGTTGGCAGGTCTAACTGAGCCGTGGCTTTTTCCAGGGCGGACCGTTTTGCTTCGCTATCAGCTTTGGTGTAAATTTCTGTCGTGGAAATATCCGCATGCCCAAGCAGATCCTTAATATAGATTGGATTGACGTCTGCTTGTACGAGATGCATTGCTTTTGTGTGCCGCATAACGTGCGGTGTAATGTGGTCTGGTATATCTAGAGAAACTTTTTGTGCCATTTCAGCGTACTTTTGAAGAATGAATGTCACACCTGAGCGTGTCAACTTCTGTCTGCGCGAATTCCAAAATAGTGGCATATCCGGACGGATATGCGGATTCATGTTGTTCTCTGAAAAATAATCTTTTAAGAGCGCCACCGTTTGTTTCATTAGCGGCACAGAACGAGTTTTTCCGCCTTTCCCGTGGAGCGTAATCACGGCAGGCGGTTCCAGCCGCACATCTCTGAGGCATATATCCGTGAGCTCACTGACCCTGGCTGCCGTATCGTACAGAACTGTAAGCAAGACCAGATGACGCCTTCCATTACGCATAGATCTGTCTGGCATAGACAACAAAAATTTTAGCGATTCTGGTGTCAAGTAATGTGCGGGAGGAGCATGGGTCACCTTATGCGGGATATTGAGGACTTGAACGCATTGCTCCATAAGCCCTGGTTCCTCTGCTATCACATAGTCAAAGAAAGCATGAATCGCACAGAGACGCTGGTTGTAAGTGGAAGCAGAGGCTCCTCTGGTATTTGTCAGCCAGAGAAGGAACTCCTCTATACACTTCTTATCCAACATGGAGATAGCCAATCTGGAAATATTGAACTTCTTGACATCCCTGCAAAACAACAACAGCAACTTGAAAGTATCTCGGTAGGAACGAATCGTATTACTGCTCAGGTTGCGCTGCACCGGCAAATAGTGCGTCAGATAACGTGTCAGGAGAGAGGAAAAGTCAGTCGTTTTCATGGGGCCCCTCCATTTGCGGAATCAGATCACCGAACTGTTTTTCCAGTCTTGTGGTAATGTCTGGATACATCTGAGCAGTCAACTGCAAATATTTTTGTGTGCCCTTCAAGCTGCTATGACCAAGGTACCTTGAAAGGACAGGAAGTGCAGCAGTGAGATCTTCACCCGAAAGCACCCAGTTGTTGAGACAATGGACGGCAAAGGTGTACGAGTATCGTGAGGACGTGGCCCTTGCCCTTTTCCCCTGTAAGGAATTCCCGCACGGCGTAAAAGCATCTGAAGTTGCACCTGTAACCATGAAGCACTGTACCGTGCGTAGCGGCCATAAGTTTTGGGGCTGGGAAATAGCAATAAATCATCCGTCAAAGGCATCAGTACTTGAAGATACCGTTTCAGAGAATCTGCAACAGATGGGGTGAACGGAACCAGTCTGTTTTTGTGGAACTTTGTATCCCAGATGACGAACAAGTTCCGAGATAAATCAACATCTCGGACACGCAGCCCGCGAAATTCGGCGGAACGAAGTCCACAGTTGAACAAGATGCGGAACATGACCGGGAGCTGATGATGGTGCAGCGGATTTTGCTTGTTCGGGGAAATATGGGCAGCGGCATCCAGTATCCGCTCAATCTCATCGTCCGAAAAAATATACGCTTTGAAGTTCCGTGGTGCCTTTGGTAATGAGCGCGGCGGAATCTTATACGCCTTGCAGCCCTTCCGGATCACAAAATCCATAAACCCATTAACAGCACTGGCTTCCCTTTGAACTGTGTTCGGTTTCTGGTTCAGCCTGTTTCCTATATGCTGCAGAACATATTCCTTTGAAAACTCCACATTTCCGTCCGCAGGGTCAGTATAGTCCTGCAGAAAACGCCGGATACAACCCTCGTCGGTTTTTGCCACAAACCCCAACGCATGGCGTTCTGCCAGATAATCGTCCAACAACTGCATTGCGGTCATACAAATCCCTCTTTCGCTCCATAAGACAGTGCACACTTACGAAGTGCCGGAAGATCTACTTTCATGTATCCCATAGTCGTTTTTGGTGTATCGTGCCCCATGATATTTGTAATTGTTGTAAGGGGTATGCCTTCCTGAAGCAGTGTGCTGGCCAGCGTATGGCGCATCGCATGGGCAAGTTTACGTTTCTTGACCGAAATACCCGCTCTCCACATATACCGCTTGATGCTCTCTGATAAGGTGCTCTCTGATTCAATGGGACCGTATGGGGGAATATGGCGGATGAATAGATTGCCACACTCCGAATCCAGCCTTCCGTTTTTCAGGTAGTCTATGATTGCCTCGCCAATAGAGGGTAGTAAAGGCAAGGTATTGTCCTTGCCCGTCTTCTGCTGTGTATAGGTAATAAGTTTCCGATGCCAATCAATGTTTTTGAATTGCAGTGCACATATATCTCCAGCCCGCATTCCTAATACAGCGGCCAGAAGCCGTCGTATCTCATCCGGTGTCCATGTTTCCGGGATGTCTTCCTCCGCATAGATCTTTGGACGTGGCACATCGCCAGATAAGTCAGTTTGCAGGATCTCCTCCGCATATAAATACCGGAAGAACTCCCTCAAAACGCTGCTGATGACATGTATAGTTGTCCTACTGTACTGGAAAAGGGTAGACATATAATCTGAGATATCGGAGGCAATAACATTGCTCAGCTCTATATGTCTTCTGTCAAGAAAACAGAGAAATTGCAGTAGTTTTGTCCTTTTGACGCGGATACTTCCTGCTGCACCGTTATTTTTTGCGCAATAGCTAAGATAGTTCTCCAATGGCTGCATATATGCTGATGGCACAATATACTCACAATCACGATATCGTTTGGCATACCCGAACACATAAATATCATCCAGAAAACGAATTGTTATGCGGGTTTTCTTCTGTGCTGGAGTAAACCTTACCGATGAGTCCGTCAAACTTATCCCATATCGATGTGTAAAATACTTGATCCCTGTTTCTACATCATAGAATGAGATAACGTTTTGTCTGCAATAGTCACGAAAGCCTCGTAGTTCTTTGCAATGCTGGTCCACCAAACTTGCCGAATATTTGAGCCGATACATCTCGCGGTCTGCAGTTTCAAGCAACCACTCTATTGATACCTGCTGTTGTGCTTCAGCCATTAGAACCTCTCCAATTCCCATATACTCATCATCTGTCGGTAGTCGGTAAATATATGATAACCAGATTATGCGCAGAAAATACAACGCTATATTCAATTCTCACTGCAAAGTTGGCGCTTGCTTTGCATAATTACTTTCTATTCATAACGTTGTTTATGCAAAGAAGCGCATAAGGGACATTTTCCCACACACCGAATCTGGGCCGAACAGCGATACCTGTCCTTCCACGCTTTTTATCCTCCTCTCTCATCTCCGTGATGATTCTGATTTGTTCCATAAAAAGGCCGGAACGGGCGCCGGTTAATCCGACGCGCGCTCCGGCCACAGACAGTCCTGGCACGGGCTGCCCCCACAGATAATGTCCACAGGGGGCAGTTTAGCTCCGTCCAGCCTGGTGATGTCCCCCACATGGCGCATATTGGGAAAATGATGCTTCGTGACCCGGATGGGAAACGGCTCAATCTCACTGGCCCAGACCGGAACGATTCCGTTGCGGACCACCGCAAGAGGGAAGCCGCCGATGCCGTCAAACAGGCTGCCCATAGTGATGATTTGTTTCAGCATATTCTCCTCCTTATTTTGATACCGCCTGCACGACAGTGCGGGTGGTGTTGACGGCGGCCTGAGCGGTGTAGACGGCACTCATGATATTGGCCCTGGTGGTGGTGTCCAGACCAAAGGTCCCGGCAATCCGGGGCACCTCTCCTGCGGAGAGCATGAGGCCCAGCCCCAACAGGGCGTGTTCTCGGAAGACCATCAGGCCAGCCACCAGGATTGTTGATTGCAGAAAGGCAGTCAGGCACAGGCCGATGACCTGTTTGATCCATTGGACAAAGCCGTCCACATAGCCTCTGGGAATACTGAACATATAAAGACTCCCCACGGCGATCTGGATGAGCAGGATGCCACCCCGCTTGAGATTGGCGAAAAACACCTTGATAACGGCATAAGCCATCATAATGATACAGAAGATCAGCATAATCGGGCTGGTGAGGACGCTCAGGCCAAAGTTGGGAGCGTCCACCATATCCGTGATGCTCTCCACGCTGGTCAGTTCCTCAATGATCCGCTCTCCCACGGCTCCGATCGTAGTGTCAGCGCCAGTCAATCCAACGGCCAGCTTGCCCTGGAGGGAGACAGAGAGGGAATAGAGCCGTACCGGGACCACAGTAAACAGGCTGACAGCCATAAAGCCCTTGATGGTGTTCAACGCTGTCTGCTGGAGGTTTCCTCTGCCGGTGGAGTATTCGATCCCAAATTCAAAACCAGAGACTACAACACTGACGCCGAAGAGCGCCCAGCCAAGCTGAGAGAAAAACAGGACGATGGCCTGTACCCAGTCCAGCTCGAACAGCTCCACGCCCATATTACCCATAACGGCAAAGAAGTTGCCCAGGAAACCCACCACCTGGCCGTAGAACCAGTCGATCAGGTTGTCCATGATGGTGGACGCTACAAAGTCAAAAATGAAAATAGCAAATCACCTCCAGGCGCTTTGACTATAGAGTCTGTTCCATCTGCCAGGAGGGGTCCTGTCTCTCCCGCAGCTGTTCGTCTGTATAACAACAGATCAGATCTTCCTGACACAGCCTGGCAAGGATCATCTGGTTATTGCCAATCGGAATGTCTGTCACCTCAAACTCCGCACCCCAGCCCTGCTGATACTGGTACTCCAGTTGACATGTAAAAGCGTCCCATTCTTTGTCTGTCAACTCAGCGGAAGTTTCCAGGTCAACGACCGCATAGGCAGTTTTACCTACAGCGCAGACATTCAGGCGTGCAGACTGAATCTTGAGCCTGACGCCATAGTCAACTTCCCGGTCACTGGGCCAGGAGAAATACTTCATCAGATCGATACCGACGGACGGTTCAGAGTGGAATTTCTGCAAGGCTTCATAGATATTCTGTGCAAAGGGCGCGGAATTGTCGTAGAGACATTCAGGGCTCCAGTATTCTTCAGCCTCCCCAATGCTTACCCAGATGGGGGAGAAGATCCTCGGGCATTTCTGCTGGTTTGCCGTTTGTTCATCCATCTTCTGCCTCACAGTCCGATGATGCCCCAGATATAGGACGGGGCGGTGAGGGTGAAGACCAGGCAGGCGAAGAGGATCACTGGGCCCGTCCACTCAAACTGCCCATGTTTGCGGTAATCAAAGTAAGCCATACCCAGTTTGGTGAAGAAGGCAATGGCGAGGACCATATCCAGTGCGGGGAAGACCACCTTCTCCACCACAGTTTTGATCTGTGTGGCGGCATCCTTCCAGGTGCTCTCCACAGCGGAGGCCACGTCTCCGTCAGCCAGAGCAGGGACACAGCAGAGCGTGACCACCATCAAGGTGATGGTAAGAATGCGAATAATTTTTTTCTTGTAGAGTTTCATATTGACCTCCTAAATCAAATCATTCTAAAACAGAAGAGGAGCTGTCCTCAATGGGCAGCTCCTCGCTCCATACGCATGGTCAGGGATTTTAATAGCCGGTGCGGGGCAGGGGCTTGGCGGGCTTGTAAACCCTGGTGACCCATCTGCTGGTGGCCATGATCCACTGACCGTTGTACACGCCGCCCACGTCCGCCTGGTTGACGAACTGGGTCCCCCCGGTGAGCCAGGACACCACGTTGCAGTACACCTTGGGAGCTTCCACCTGCCGGAAGTTGGCGGGGACAACGCCGAAGGAGACCATAAACTCGGTGACATACTCATTGGAGGCCAGCCCCAGCGCGGCGGGAGAGGCGTCCAGCACATAGTTCTGCATGGTGCTCAGGTTATCGTACATAGTGCGGTACTCACTACTGAGATTGGTTTTGAGCACGATCTTGTAATTCCCCTGCACATTGTAGGTGCCGGTGATGATCTTGTCCAGCCGTACCGCCTGGACGGGCAGGGTGTCCCGCCAGTAGAAGCTGGTGAGCGCCGTGGTGGAGTTGTTTGCGATGCCAGAGAAGTCGTAGCGGAGCTGCTGGCCGGGCATGACCTCCACAAAGCCGGTCTTCTTGATGGAGACGTTGGTGTACAGGGCTTTGTTGGTCATAGCCGTCTTGACGATCTGGCCGGCGTGCTCGATCTCCACCTCAATGGGCGTCTTATCCAGGCCGTAGAACTCAGCGGCCTTGGACTCAACCACCTTATACCGGCCCAGGGGCAGGGGCTTGGACACGGCCACGCCATTCTTGTCTGTCCTGACCGTATCCACCAGATTGCCGGTGCGATAGTGATAGATCTCAAACTCAGAAGCTGTACCAATAGATAAAAAGGTGCTATAATGAGGGTATGATACAGAAAAATGAGAGACGCAGGTATG
>NZ_CALPCP010000061.1 GCF_943192995.1 Flintibacter muris | reverse complement strand
AAAAAAAGTGGGGGATTTTAATAAAAAAGGCATCTGAAAGCCTTGTGTTTATTGGCTTAAAGATTCCGAGAGATTATGATTTTTTGACGAGGAGGTAATTTGATGGAACAGAAAGACGCGAGAACCATCCAGCGGGAGCTGGCCAGACCCTTCGCTCCGGAGGATCTGGAGTGGCGGCTGCAAAAGACCCTGGAGGACAAACTCCGAGGGATTGCTGTCCCCTACGTGACCAACCGGGCCATCCAGGCCCGGCTGGACGACGTGGTGGGCCCGGACGGCTGGTACAACGAGTACAAGCCCTGGCACAGGGCTGGGCAGAAGGATTCCCAGCTTTGCGGCATCTCCATCTATTTCCCCGAGCGGGGCTTCATCACTAAGTGGGATGGCGCCGAGGACTCGGACATCGAGCCGGTCAAGGGCGGCCTGTCCGACAGCATGAAGCGGGCCGCTGTCCAGTGGGGGATTGGCGGCCGGGTGCTTTACAGCATGGACACCGTCTGGGTGGACATTGAGAAGCTGGGCAGAAGCTGGATCATCAAAAAGTCCGAGCGTGCCAAGCTGGATAAAGCCTACACAGACACTTTGAGCAAGATGAAGTTGACGCCCGCCCCCGCCGGCGGGGTGCAATCCACCCTGACCCCCAAGCAGACGAAGGAGGCTCCCGCGCCTGCGCCGGCAGCCGGCCAGCAGGCCACACCCCCACCGGTCCAGCCCCTTCCCCGGTCCAAGACGGACAGCAAAGCGGGTATCTACACCGTAATCGCGGCCCGGCTGGAAAACCGCCCCAACAGCACGACCCATGCGCTGTTGGAAGGGCCGGATAAAAAGCAGATCCATGCCTTCGCCATCGGCGAGCGGTCGGAGCTGGTCGCCGGCACACAGCTGACCGGCGTCAAGCTGGAGCTGCAAAAGCAGGATACCGTGGTGTTCTACATCCTGCGGGACTACCGGATTGTGGCCCACCAGGATCAGGCGGCGTAAAGGAGGACGCTATGAAAAAGATAGAGCGGTTTCAGATCACCGGCATGACCATCTCCGGCTTCAAGTGCTATCAGGCGCCTACCATTCTTGACTTCGGCCCTCAGACCGCCATCACCGGCGGCAACGGCCTGGGCAAAACCAGCATTGCCGACGCCATCGCCTTTGCGATTACGGGCCTCCCCTTTTTCGGGGAGCGCGGCATCGACAAGCTGCACAACGAGGTCCAGCCCGAGGTCTCCGTCTCCCTTCGATTTTTGGATGAGGCGGGCACGCACCATGAGCTGACCCGGATCCGCAAAAAAAACCGCATGACCATCCACTACGACCGCTATGAGATTCGCCAGATGGACCTGACGGATATGTTCGGCGAGCGGGATGTGTTCCTGTCCATCTTCAACCCCCTCTATTTTATTGAGGAGCTGGGGGATGAGGGCAAAAACCTGCTGGAGATGTATCTGCCTATGATTCCTCACGAAACCGTGATGGGACGGCTTTCCGACGGCGTTCAGGCTGCCTTGGAGGGTGTGGAGATTCCCTCTCCCGACGCTGTTCTGAAAAACAGGCGGGAGGAAATTCGGAAGCTGGAGGAGCACATGATCTACCTCCAGGGCCAGAAGGACCAGGCTGTTACCCAGGCTGAGGCCCAGCGGCAGTCCGCTGCCGCTCTGACGGAGCGTTACAGTCAGCTTGACAGCGAACTGAAAGCCCTGGAGGGCAAGCGCTTTGCCGGACTGGACCGCGCCCGGATGGAGTCTGATTTGGTTGCGCTGAGTGCCCGATACAACGAAGCGGCCCAGGGCAGCAGTACGGCCCAGATTGACGCTGACATTCTGGCTTTGAGCCAGAAACAGGCCCAGCGCCGGGCACAGCAGTATCAGCCCAAGTTCACTCAGGAGATCGCCCAGGCCAACGCCAGGGTCCAGGAGCTGGGCAAACAGTACCAGCGGGAAAACCAGATTTTGAAGGCCTTTGTTCCCGGTATCTCCTGCCCCACCTGCCGCCGGCCGGTAACGGAAGAAAACCTGCCCGAGGTGCAGGTGGCAATCCAGACGGCTATCAACCATATTGTTGCCAATGGCCGGAGCCAGCGGATTCAGGTGGCGCAGCTACAGGAACAGGAGTCCAAGGACCAGGCGGTTTTTGACCAGTTCCAGGCGGAGGACATCATCAAAATGCAGGATGAGATCGACGCACTCACCAAGCGGCGGGACAAGCTGACGGCAGACGGACAGACGGACAATCTGAGAGAACAGATTCAGCGGTTGTCCGCCGGCCTGGAGTACGGCAATCTGTCACAGCAGGAATATGACCGCCTGTTGGCCTGCAAGGATGAGCTTCAGCGGTGCGCGGCGGAGTTGGCCGCGGCCCGGAAGGCCGTTGAGCGGGAACAGCCCGACTTTGACAGCCAGATCACCCAGGCCCAGCAGAAGGTCAAGGCTTTGAAGGTTCTGATCTCCAACGTGGTCATCTACGCCAGAAAGCGGGCGGAGCTCACCTTTGAGGCCCTGAAGATGAACAGGGTGGCCATCTCGCTGTACGACGTGATGAAGACCAGCGGAGAGCAGAAGGCAGCTTTCAAGTTCACCTACAACGGCCGTCGGTATGACCGGCTGTCCCTGTCCGAGAAGATCCGGGCGGGGATGGAGGTGTCCGAGCTGGTGAAACGGCTGACCGGGCGCAACTATCCGGTTTTCGTGGACAACATGGAATCGGTGGACGACCTGGCCAACGTGCGGCCTACCGGGCAGGTCATCATGGCCAAGTGCGTCCACGGCGCGCCCCTGGAGGTACGGCCCCTGCGGCCCATTCCCACAGCGACAGAACAGCGGGCCGCTTAATTGTCAGACGGAGGGGTGAAACCGCTTGGTCTATGAAAAAATCCCCATCGTGGACACGGCCAGGCGGTGCGGGCTTGTCCTCGACTCTCGGACGCTTCGGCGGCGGGAGGTCGAGGCGAGCTGCCCCTTCTGCGGCGACCACGGCAGGGGAAAGTATCATCTCAGCCTGAACACCGCCACCGACCAGTTCCGCTGCAACCTCTGCGGCGCACATGGCAACAGCGTCACGCTGTACGCCATGCTGAACGGGGTGAGCAACAAGCAGGCGTATCAGGAGTTGGCAAGGGGGACAAATGTGTATCCTCTCCCCAAACAGCCCACTCCTCAAAACACAGAAGCAGAGCGGCAGCCCGTTTCCCTGGAGGAACGGCACGCCGCCTATTCCACCTTGCTGAGCCATCTGACGCTTTTGGACAAGCACCGGGAAAATCTGCTGGAACGCGGATTGTCTGAGGATAGAATCCAGCGCAACGAGTACCGCAGTATGCCGGAGACGGAACAGGGCCGGCGGCTTCTCGCCTCCCTGCTCCGCTCCTGCGGATTTGATCTGCTGGGTGTGCCCGGTTTCCGTACCTACTACGGCGACTGGACGCTGTCCGGGCCAAACGGCTTCCTGATTCCTGTCCGGGATAAAAACGGCTTGATTCAGGGGCTGAAAATCCGCCTGGACGATACGGATGACCCAAGTAGGAAGTACCGCTGGCTCTCCAGCCGGGATATGACCAACGGTACCCGAAGCTATTCCTGGGTCCACGTCACCGGCGACACCGCCAGCAAGCGGGCTTACCTGACAGAAGGGCCGCTGAAGGGGGACGTGGCCAGTTTTCTGGCCCATGATGCTCTGTTCGTGTGCATCGGCGGCGTCAATGCGCTGAACGGCCTGACCGATACCCTCCTTGATCTGAGTGTGACCGAGGTGGTAGAGGCTATGGACATGGACCAGAACACGAAGCCGGAGGTCCGGAACGCTATCCTTGCCATGCGGAAGGAAGTGCAGAAGTTCAAGCGGTGGAAGTACACGAAATACACATGGGACCCGGCCTACAAGGGAGTGGATGACTACCTCCTCAGCCGGGCAGCAGCTATGTAGAGAAAGGAATTATTATGGATAACGTATTTGATATGAAGGACTTCATTGGTACATCTACTGGCGACAAGGAGCACATGCTGGGCAAATTCCTCTACTTCTCCCTGAGCAATCTCCTGGTGGAGAAGGAGTCCCTGGCAAAGCTCTGTGATGAGATGGACATTCCCTACACCGGCGGCAAGCGGCTGTCGGTGGCGGATGCCTTCCGCTCCGCCACTGGGGATATTCGGGAGCGGTATCCCGTCACCTCCGGAGGTGAGACCCACATCTACCTGGCCTATTGTCGGGACAACAAGCACACGGCGGATATTCTTTCCCGGGAACTGGTGAAAGAGACGCTGAATCAAAGAACCAACCAGTATGAAAAGCTGGCCAACATCAGCTTTGACAAGCGGGATCATGTATTTCGCTGTGACAATCTGATGATGGACGATGTGGTGGATGTGCGGGACTGCTGCCGCCGGGCGGAGGAGTTGTTTGAGCTCTACCAGCGGTGCGCCAACCGCAAACAGATCGAGACTATCTGCGCCAATTTCCTGCGCAGTCTTGACGCCACCAAACTAAGCATCGCTGGACATATGTACTTTGTCCCTAAGACCTACATGGAAAAGGTGGACATTTTTGAGGACTTCATCAACCTGCTGGGCGACCTCAACCGCAATAACACCCCGTTGATGGTGAACAGCTTCTACATTATCGACGACGAAAAGCAGCGGGGCAAAATGACCGAGGAGTTCTACGCGGCAGTGAAGAAAGAAATTGCCGCATACCAGGAGCGGTGCGACTACCTGATCCAGTCCGGGAGCCAGAGTCCGGCGGTCATGGACCGCTGGGTGCTGAAGGTCCAGGGCCTGGAGGCGAAAAAGAAGCACTATGAGCAGGTGCTCCAGCGGGAGTTGGACGGGCTGGATGATGAGTTTAACACGCTCAAATTCCTGGCTCAGGAGCTTCAGGTAAGGGCAAACAGTATTCGATTTCAAAAGGCGGCATAACAGAGCATAATCAAAATCCCCTGGCCTTATTTGAAAGCCGGGGGATTTTGATCTATAGGATCAAATGACATGTAGACGTTGCAAACGGTGTGTATCTCCCCACTCACACATGCTATCTAAAATGGGGATCAGAGACTTTCCTCGCTCTGTTAGACTATATTCTACCTTAGGAGGTATCTGAGGATATTCCTCACGGTGGACCAAATCATCTGCCTCCAATTCTTTGAGCATAACGCTGAGGGTCTTATAGGAAATAGTGCCAATATACTTTTTCATTTCATTAAATCGGACTACTCCAAATTCCATCAGGGCATACAAAATAGTCATTTTGTACTTTCCGTTGATCAATGACAGGGTATAGCTAAATCCAGTGGTCTCCAAGCATTCATCTGCAATACATCTCTGTCCCATAATGCGCTCTCCTTTTAGTAAGTATATAACCTTTATGTTAGTATCGCACTTAAATGTGCGTACTTGATATTCTGTTCATTTGAAATATAATTATAGTCATCTGGTGGAAAAAAGTCAAGCGACTCATTCCATTCAGAAAATGATGAAAGCATGAAAGGGAGTCAATCATTATGAGAGCTGAACTGAAAGAGTATCAGGCCGTCGAGGCTGCTGCCATGAATTTTGTCAAAAGCGTGGCCGAGGGAGACAGCACCCATGCCAAGAAGCTGTTCATTGATGAGGCCGTTCTGTTCGGTTACTTGGACGGTGAACTGGAGCACGGCTCCATTGAGCAGTTTTACCACAATGTGGACACCGTTCCCGGCGGGGAAAACTTCAAGGCCCGCGTGGATGTCCTTGACGTGGAGGAGACTCTGGCTGTTGTCCGCGTACTGGAAGAGGGATGGGGTGGCCGTATCGACTTTACCGATATCCTGCTGCTGATGAAAATGGACGGCGAGTGGAAGTGTGTAGCGAAAGCTTACAATCAGAACTCCAACACCATTCAAAAGAAGTAATCCTACCTTCTGATATCCTGATCCGGAGCGGGAACCCCCACTTTCCGCTCCGGGATTTTATTTCATTTGATTGAAAGGAGTTCATTATGCGTGCATCGCTGAAAGAATATCAAGTTGTAGAGGCGGCAGCCCTAAAACGTCTTAACGGCGTAGCGGAAGGGGATAGCGCAATTGCAAGGGATGCCTTCAGTGAGGAGGCGATGGTGTACGGCTGCTCTGGCTCTCAGTTCTCCTGCGGCCCGATTCAAAACTTTTTTAGTGATGTAGACCGTGTTGGTTCTCACCCGAAATTTGAAGCTCGCGTGGATGTAATTGCCTTAGAGGAAACTATGGCAGTCGTTCGGGTTTTGGAGGAAAACTGGGGTGGCAATGCGGATTTCACCGACTACCTTCTGATGATGAAACTGAATGGAGAGTGGAAATGTGTTGTACAGGTTTATAACCAGAGCTCCAATACACTTTCTGCTCAATCTTGAACATAAAAACTGAATCGCTATATATCAAGCGGCCGGCCTCGCATTTCTGCGCAGCCGGCCGCTCTGTTTTTATCCTATTATTGGATAGATTTTCCAAGCTGATAGGCTTCTTCAAGTTCTGATTTCCCTTGAATGTCGCCGACATCCATATTTCCGCCAGCAAGAACATGGCCTAAATTGTTCCAGCGCAGATGCTCCATAAGGTGGTCATAGTAGAGGACAACATCTTCAAACCCGTGGCCCTCCGCCGCCATAAGCAGGGCCGAAGCTCTGCCGTTGCCCCGAAGCAGATTGCCGTCACCCTCCTCCAGGGCGAACAGGCGGTCGATTGCGGTCCTGAGCTGACCGCTCATGTTCCAATAGTAGAGCGGCGTTGCCAGCACGACCATATCGCTCTCCTTCACGGCTGGATAGATCTGAGTCATATCGTCCTTCTGAACGCAGGGACATTCCTGGCTGCTATGGCCGCCAAAGCAGCCCTTACAGCCGTGGATGTTCATGCCGTCCAGAAAAAACTCAGTAACAGTGTGGCCAGCACTTTCAGCTCCCTCGGTAAACGCCTTAACCAGAGTAGATGTATTGCCGGTTTTCCGGGGACTTCCGTTTAAGATGACGATCTTCTTGCTCATATAGATTGCCTCCTCAATTTTGCCGCAGGCCGCGGTGTTTTATGATCTTATTATATTAGGAAGCGCATCTGCAAATCAAATACGAATTACTTGATAATGTTATATCTTTTTTCATATGAGAAAATGGTACACTCTCTTGAAGGTAAGTATATTACTTAAATGTGCGTTCTTGTTTTTAATTCCATTTCAGATATACTTGCATTGATAAAGCATCCATTTAGTTTAGCAAGAGCCAATCAAAGATATTATTGGAAGGATGATTAATTATGGAACAGATCAAACTGCCTCAGGCATCGGTGCTGACTTCACCAAATCCGGTTTCAATCGTCTGCACACAGAAGCCTGATGGGACTACTAACCTGGCTACTGTGTCTTGGTGGACGTATCTCTCCTTTAATCCGGGAATGATTGCCTACGCAATGGCCAAGACCTCTTACAGCGGCGAGATGGTTCGCCAAAATAAGGAAGTCATTCTCTCTATTCCTGGCGCAGAGATTGCGGATGCCGTTATGGGCTGCGGTACTTCGACCGGGCGGAATACAGATAAGGTCTCCAAGTTCGGTATTGAGATGCAGAACATACCTGGCAGTGAAATTCAGATTCCGCTGCACAGCCGTGTGGCAATCCAGTGCAGTTTGAAGGAGTTTATTGAAACCGGGGATCATTATCTGTATATCTGTGATGTGGATCAGGTCTATGGCAACAAGGATGAACGGGCAGTTTTTTCCTGGGACGGATATGCAAAAATTGCACCCGCAAATCAAGGATAAGATCAATGAGCGGATAAAAAGGTCTGCGACCAACCGGAATCTCATTCTGGTTGGTCGCAGGCTTTATTAATCCGGATCAGTTCAGATAGTCACCTAAACTGCCATTGAACAGTTCATCATAGCTGGGAATGCCCACAATGGACAGCGTTTTACCATAGAGCGTGCCGTATTCTTCACAGAGGTAATGAATGCCGGTCAAATGGCGGGCTACCCGCTCCTCGATGGATACGCCGGTTTCATCGTAGGGGACCCAGACATACCCATTTTCCGCGGCTTTCAGATAGTAAGGATCTTTTCCGGTCAGAACCAGTTCTTCATTGGTGGCACCGCGCAGACGGCCGTGGGAAGGATTGGCGGTTTCCATCAGGACGGGCAAAGTATCGGTAAAATCCCCTAGTTCCCGGTGAGTCAGGCCATGCAGGGTGGAAGGGGACGGCTCCAGGCTGATTTGCACCCCATCCAGCATCATGTCCAGCAGGGCGTTGGAGGCCAACTCCATAGCGCTTTCATGTGCTACCATAGCGTTAATTGTGGGGTACTCCGGGGAGGATTCATGGAGGTCTACGGTCATGTCGATCTCCTTGTCTTTAATCAACTCCGTGATAGCATAACAGGCCCGCTCTGTCATATTTCCGTCCGCTACACCGGGATAGCCCCTGTTCAGGTTTCGGGTTTCACTTCCGGAAAGACTCTGACCGGAGGGCTGGTGGGTGTAGACGTCAGGATCAGGCCATTGGTCCAAGGGGTTAGTGGCGCGGGAACCAAAGATGAACTCCCGGGTTCCGCTGGCTGTTTGGATGTGGTAAAAGTGAGGGGAAGCCTCCTGGGCATCATTGTGGGTGAAAGCGCTGTTATTGGCCCGAGGAATCACATAGAGGGTCCCGGCGTCCACCGTACAGTGCTCCACCAGGGTAATCGCGGCCATATGCCCGGAGGGTTCGTTGGGATGTGTCCCGCCCAGCACCAGCATACTGGGACCTTCTGTTTTTCCCTCCATCACATAAACCATAGTGTCTCCGTAGGTGCCCTCCAGGGCGGGGAGGTACTCACTGAGCATAAAGCTGCCAGTCACGCCTTCTCCGGGAATAATGACCTCCTGATAGTTGCGGAACTGATAAAAGTCTATGCCGGCTGTCACCGTGATCGCAAGGGTCACAACCAGACACAAAACGGAGATCAATGTCTTTTGCGCTCTGATTTTTTCAAGCATAATGGGTCTCCTTTCATTTGATCATCAGCACACGCAGCACCAGAGGGGCCATCACCATACATGCGTTGATTTTCAGGGATGGTGTCTCCTCTTTGAAAAAGTCGCGGCCAACAAAAATCAATAGGAGCAGGGCAATCAGCCGGTACAGTATTGTCATCATAGTGGTTGTCCTCCTATCCAATCAGACCAGCGATTCGGCTGGAGAATATCACGAAAATCAGGCCCCAAACCATAACAACGGCCATGGGAACGGCGCAGCGCTTGAGTACAGAGGTATAGCTGTCCACACCGGGCGTAACCTTGGCCGCAAAGATACCGGCCAGGGCGGTGGGAGGCATCATGTCACCCAGCGAGGCAATCAGGGACAGACCGGCGATGGTCACAATGGTGTTGCCATTCAAGAAAGCGAGGGTAAAGGGCACGCCCAGCACACTCGCCGCACCGAAGGAGGACACCGCGCCGAAAAGAGGAATGGAAATCGCAGCGGCCAGATACAGCAGCTGCTCCGGCAGCCCCAAACAGACCGAGACGATAAAGCCTCGCACCCCAGTAAGGGTCATAATCTGAATGAACATACCAACGCCCATCAGGATTCCCATAACAGGTAAAGAGGTATGAACCGCCTCCTGAACTGCGTCCAGCACCTTGATCTTCTTCCCGGTAAACAAGCCCAGGGCGGCACTGACCAGGAACATGACCGGCATACCTACATCGGGGATAACCTTCACAATTTTGGTCAGGCACATCAGCACAACCAACAGCAGGATTGGAAGATAGATACGGAACCCATACTGGCTGGACAGTTCCTGGTTCAAGGTAGGCGCTACCGTTTCATAGTCCATCTGACGCACTGATTTCAGGCCCAGGAACAGGACAGAGAAGATGGCGACCGGGAAGGCCAGCAGCACTAAGGGTACGCCAAAGCCCACAAAGGGGGTGTCGATTCCACCGCCGATAATCATGGCGGGCAGATTGACGGGCGGAGCCACCATCCCCATCAGACCACCCATAGCGATAATGGCCGCCACACTGACAGGATCAATTCCCATCGTGAGCAGAACAGGAGCCATGATAGAGCCGCCGGAGAGAACTGCCGCAGTAGAGGAACCGGTAATCATACCAGGAAACATGATGACCAGCATAATGAAGATCAGCAGCAGAGCCGGGTGCTTGTGGAACTTCCGGATAATCAGAGAGCACAGGGCGTCCAGCGCACCGGATGCCTCGATCACCTTCATAAAGACCATTGCGGAGCAAATGATTAAAATCGTGTCGATGTAGGAAAATGTACCTTCTACAAAATGCCGGACGGGGAAACCCTCCCCAGCTGCCAGAGCGCCGCCGATGGATGAGAGCACCAGCGACACGCTGACGGGCAGCTTGAGCAGGAAACACCCCAGCATGAAGATCGCTACCATAACCAGGAAGGTAATGAGCTGAAGGTTCATGGAACAACCTCGCTTTCACATTATTTTAGACAGGGCAAAAGAGAACTATCACTTTATCAAATTCGGCATAGAAGAACCCCGCAGCCACCGGAATTACCGTCTGGCATTTCAAATGACTGTGGGGTCTTTTGTGCCGAAAGAGCGGACTAAGATCAGCTGAACAGAGTGGTCAGGCAGCCGATACAGTCGGCCTGGCTGTCCACATAGGCGGTGGGGACACTGTTCTCAGCCAGCAGGCCGCGAATCAGGCCGTCACTATCACCAGTGGAGCCGACCACTGCCGCGTCAGCCGCATGGAAGGGGTCGGCCAGGAACTTATCGGACAAGTCGCCACGCCGGGGAGCACCACCTACGTGCATGGCAACAATTTTGATGTCAGCATCCTGGGCGGCCTTAATCAGGTCTTGAACCCGGGCAATCTCCTGGTCGGCGTCAATACCAGCCGCGCCCAGGCCCTTGGAGGAACCGCCAACCGAAATAAGCAGGGTCTTGACACCATCCAGGTTCTCGGCGGTGGCCTGGTTTTCCAACTCAACCGTAATATTGGCCTTGGTGCAGAGGGTCTTGATGATGTCCGAATCGGCGCTCTGACCGGCAGAGGTGAGCAGGATCGGAGCTTCAAAGCCGCCGGTCAGCTCGGGCAGTTCTATATCAGAGGCGCTGCCGCTGGATTGATTTGCAGAGGTGTTGTTACCATTGTTATTGGCATTGGTGCCGCTGTTCCCGTTGCCACAGGAGGCAAGAAGGGAAAATGTCAGGGCGGCGCACAACAGTGCGGTAAACAGTTTTTTCATGGGAAGTGTATTCCAGGCCCGGGAAGGAGGAGGCAATCCCTGCCCGGTAACGATAAACGCTGATAGTTTGACCGGAGATCAAATGCAGGCCATGACTTATGATTTTGGAGCGGAGTCCGCCTTTTTGATGAAGCCAACACAGGCGGACTGTGACATCAAAGTCCGGTATTTTATGCCCCTGCATGAAACGGATATGTGTATGCACGCCACTGTGGGGAGCGTGACCGCTTTGGTGCGTCGGGGGATATGCCAGACCTCCCCAATCACGCTTGAGACAAATCTTGGCTCCATGCGGGTGGATTGGGAAATGAGAGACGAACAGATTGATGTAGCCGTAGAACAATTTCTCCCCCAATATCAGCCGACTGCTCCCACCGTTAGTGAGATCTGTCAGGCACTGAGAATCGTTCCAGAAGCCTTGACCGGCGGGCCCATCCAGTCTGTGTCCACTTCTCGATTTAAGTTGCTGATTCCGTTAATCAGCAAGGCCGTACTGGATCATTTGAATCCGGACTTTGAACTGCTGTGGTCCCTCTGTGACCGCTATGAAACGACCGGATTTTACCCTTTTGTTTTGGGAACGGATCATGTGCTGTATGCCCGGCAGTTTCCCAAACGGGCTGGTTATGACGAGGATCCGACCACCGGTGTGGCCGCTTCAGCTCTGGCGGCCTATCTGGTAAAATATCGGCAAGTTACTGTTCAAAATGGATGGAATTGCTTTACTATCTTTCAAGGTGAAGCAATGGGCCAGCCCAGCGTGATCTATGCTGATGTGTTTGTAGAGGAAAATAAAATCGCCCGTACCCGCATTCGGGGGAATGCTAAAATGCTTTGAATGATGGAGGAGTTTATCTGTTATGAGCATTGAAGATCGTTTACAGGAACTGGGCATTGTTCTGCCCAAGGCCAATCCGCCAGCTGCTATATATTGTCCAGGTATTCAGGTTGGAAAGCTGGTGTTTACCGCCGGACAGACGCCTAAAGTAGACGGCAAGCTGCAATATACCGGAAAGCTGGGGCAGGATCTCACAGTGGAAGAAGGACAAATGGCGGCCCGGCTGTGTATCCTCAGTTGCTTGGCCATCCTGAAAGATACTGCCGGAAGCTTGGACCATGTGAAACGGATTGTAAAGCTGACAGGTTTTGTCAATGCAACTCCCTCCTTTACACAGCACTCTCAGGTCATTGATGGTGCGTCCAAACTGCTGTATGATATTTTTGGCAGCGTTGGAAGTCATGCACGCAGCGCGGTTGGGTGTGTTTCTTTACCCGGGAATGCTTGTTGCGAGATCGAAATGGTCGCAGCAGTAAAATAGGAATGGATAAGAAAAGCAGCTTGCAAAGAAGATAGGCGTATCTGCTTCCCAGTTAAGCCGCATTGTCAGTGGAGAAACAAAGACGGTCAGCAGCGATATCCTCATAGGCGTGGCAAAGGAATTTAAGGTGTCCACCGACTACATACTGGGGTTATCCAATATCAGCGTCCGCAAAAGCTATGATATATCTGAATTGGGCTTGTCTGAGGGGGCAATCAAAGGGCTTGTGACGGGTACTGTGGATGTGCAAATCCTCAACCGGCTGTTGGAACACAAGAATTTCCCGAAACTGATGGACTTGATACGGATTTACTTTCAAGACACCGCAGCAAAGAGTATCATGGCACGAAACCGACTAATCGAGTTGGCAACGGTTTCCCTGTCTGATCTGATGAAAGAACACCCGGAGCATCGAGCAGAAGCAAAACAGGATTTACAATTTTTGAACGCCCAGAAGATGGGAGAACATGAAGCGGAGATTGAGAAAATCAAGAATGTATTCCTTGCTATCCTGCGGGATATTAAGAAAGATATGGACAATGGAGAACAGCCAGGAGAAGCTGTGACCGCCGCTATGTTCCAAACTATGCAGGACGCATTGGTTGAGCAGAAGCAAATGTATTTCCTCCTGTGTGGCGCTTCTATTCTACACCACACAGGAGGTTTACACAAACTTTGGGATGTTCTCTAATCTTTGGAAAGACGGCGGGAATTGTTGATCCAAGCCAGAGAGCGCTCAACGATCCAGCGTTTTGGCAAGACTTC
>NZ_CALPCP010000060.1 GCF_943192995.1 Flintibacter muris | reverse complement strand
CTGCTCAGGCGGTTTGCATGATTGCCGCTTTTCGCACTTTGTTAAAAAGGCTTTAGCCTATTGGTACAGCTTCTCAGCAAATCCGATACCCGCCGCAATGACATGGGGAGATTCCCCGCAGTTTGCTTCATTTCCATCTGGCCGTGGAAAAATCCCATGTCAGATGTTTATCAAACATATCAACTAAAGAAGAATATTTGCTGGAAAGCTTAGACAGCCAGCCGTTTTGGATTAAAATTTCCATCAGCCCATTGTCATATAATTCGTGAGTAGACAGCGGGCCACTTGATCTTACCATGAATTTAGCCTGGCGAATCATATTATGTTCGATTTCAGATATATCTTCTGTGGCATTGTGCTTGATCGGAGCTGCTCCTTTTGAAAAAATAAGTACGGAGTCACCATTCAACGATTTTTTAGGGCTGATAATATTTTTTAACGTAACGGTTTTATCAACGTGTATTTGTGTAATAAAGCGAAAACAGTTTCTTTCCAAGATAGTAATCAATTCATTCCAAACATTTAAATCACAATCATGAAAATATAAACACATATAATGATTCGCTTTCAGCTTATGGGAGCACACATGAAAAACCTGATCTAATAATTTAAAATACTCCTCCCTGTTCTTGTTCCGGGAAGGTGCAGAAGAAACAATAATTTCATCTTCCAAGTTATAATCCAAATTCAAAAACGGCTTATATAGCTGCATATACTCCGAATAGAGAACTTGCTCCAGATACGGAGGGTCAGTGACAATTAAATCCACGCTATCATCAGGTATATCCTGCTTGGTGATTGACTGGCTGCCTTTTTGCAATAATAAACATTTACAGGGGGAAAGAGAACGATATGAGTCTACTAGTTCAGAATCAGCATAATTTTCTTTCATAAAAGGTATAACTCCAAAAAATTTTCTGATCTTCTTGCTGTATACATCTATAATATTTTTCTCGACGCAATCGGTTTTGGGTATCCATAACGGCCATTGAGAATTTGAATGCTTGTCGGTTATTTTGCATAGATGCAAAACAGACATCAGGATATACTTTAAAACAGGCTGATAGCTTGTGCTATATTTGTCAATCAGGCTTAATATGTCATCCAGTACCGACAAATTGCGCCCGGTAAATATATTTTTGATATCATCATGCTCAGTGATTGCGATTTTGGAGTTATGTATTAAAGCGGTATTGCTGATATTTTTGAGCGCTGGGGTCATATTCATTTTTTCATAATCGCTTTCATCTGCGGACTTAATGCCTTTTTTAGAGCATCCGCATTGGTAATTGATCGTTTTAATGACAATCTTTGAGCCTGTTCGCTCTGGTTTATCAAAGATTACTTTTGTAATAATACCGGTTTTTTTACAGACTGGACAAGTGGTCTCATAATAGTGAAGCAGTCCGTTAAGCTCTGATATAAAGCGTTCCAGCTCTTTTTTTATATTCGGAATGGTATTGACGGATAAAAGTAATTTTGAGATAAATAATGGCATGTCGTTAATATCACAGCCAATCGCACAGCGGGACATATCTGTTTTAATGGCTTCCAGCGTGGTTACTCCGGAACCAAGAAAAGGGTCAAATACAACATCTCCCTTATTTGACAGTGAATCAATCAAGGCATCACAGATATTAAAGGCCTTTTGGGACCAGTAGATATGGGAGTTATACATAGGATTATTTTTGCTTGGCAATAAGTTGCATAAGGATTTTTTCAGTGAATCAATATGAACCTGACTCAGGTTTTTATCCCCGCACAAGATCAGGTATTCAAGAACTTTTTTGGGTTCACTGTTTCGATGGTTCGCATGATTATAATCTTGCGTCACAACAGTAACACGAGCGTTTGTGAAGTATTTTTGCGCAAGTGCCACTAGCTCGTCTATTGAAATAGTATATCTGTCCGTCGCCTGCCGTTCCCTGTCCTGAGGATACGCATAGCTAATGGCAAGGTTCGTGTTCATCCGGGCACAGAAGTCAATTAAATTTTCTAAGGACTTCTTAGCGGAGCTGCGTTGACTCAGCTTTGATTGGTAGCGTCCTTCTGTATACAAGCCTTTGGTATAGCCGTTTTTAGTGACGGTTAATAAGGGATACTCATATTTGGCGGCGACATTCAACAGATGATAGTATCTTGAATACTGCATATCCGTATATGGGGGATCTGCATACACTAAGCCTACGTTAGAGAAAAGCTCCTCATCTAATAATTCTTCAAAATTCGAGTTAAAGATTAAGTTCTTTCCGGAAAATTTGGAGAGAGGAATTTGAATATATTCCTTGAACTTTTTCGTGAATAATTCATAAATATTCTTTTTCCGCTGCACAAAAAGACGGCTTTGATTTTTTTCGGGATTCAGCGGCTGAGCCATGTGGCCATCTTTGGAAAAAACCGCTTCTTTCATTGCGTAAAACAAACAAGAAAGCAAGGCGGATTTATATTCCGCAAAGCTTGTATGAATCATTTTAATGATACAATCAATATCAAGGGCCTGGATGATCCCGTAATAGTTTGTGGCATAGTATGTTGTAAATAAGTAATAGTCCTTCGTATCTTTGATACGATCAACAGTCAGTGGAGAATTGATAATGCCGGAATATTGATTGTTCCAAACAGTAGGATATGTATGATAAAGAGCGATTAACTCTTTAAAGCTTTCATGATCCAAAGCCTGCTGCTCCAGTTTGATAAAATCTGTGACAGGCTTTGACTGTGTTTTGACCGTATTCGTATATTCTGTATCCAGCGAATGAAGAAGGTCAGCATCGGACTCTATATCTGCCTGATTTAAGACAGCGTCAGCTATGATACCTGCGTAGCATTCAACATCATTCGCATAGACTTGATAGTTCTCTCTAAACATATTGCTTACAGCAGCAGAACCAGAAAAAATGTCTAAAATTGCTTTGCCATCTTGTATATATGGTTCTACATTTTGATGTATAAAACTGCTAAGATTATTTTTGCTGCCCTGGTAGTTTAAAATAGTAAAGTTCTCCATTATGAAATCCTCCACTATAGCATTATAAAATGAATACCTTAAAAAGGCAATCAAAAATAAAAAAGTAGTAAATCATTTTTGCGTTGAGAAGTTGAAATGCACAACTCTTGTTGGGGCGTTGACAGCGTTAAAATAATTGATAGACGGATATAAAGAGAGCCAGTCAGGTCAACCTGACTGGCTTTACTGGATATATAAAGCTGAGTTGGTAATCGTACATAGTGCTATAGTTTTATTGATAAAGGAAGCGTCAACAGATCCTACTATTGACAGTACTATTGTGATATGGGTACGCCTCTGTGTCTTTACCCAGTAATTACCAGCCTTGAAAGTGCCATTATTGGGCGCTTTCAGGGTATTTTTGTCATGGATGCCTGTGGGCTTTGCGCTTTTCCATCCGTTGTTTCCGTCCACATTTTTCCACATGTGGGTAAATCTTAATTGGAATCGGCACTCAGGATTGGTTGTAATTTCGTTATGTCACCGGTCAAGATGAAAAACGCTTTATATGCGTTCGACCGATATGCGATAGATATTTCCCGGTCTGCCGGCCGATCCCGTGACAGTCTGTCCGGACAGGCAGGCAAGGCCGTTTTCCTCCAGGGAGGCGAGCAGCCGGTTGGCGCTGCGCAGGGAGATGTGAAGGTGCTCTGCAAGCTCAGCGGCGGTAAACAGTGTTTTCTTCGTCTGTTCGATTACCAGAACAAGCCGCTGAAGCTTCACGGCGGAAATTCCTGTTCGCTGGACAAGCTCTCGAAGCTGCTGCTGCTCTTCTTTCACTTTCTTTTTCTGTGGACGTACAAAATTGACTGGTCCGGTAACAGAATTTATATTATGAACAATATAAGTGCAGCTCTCCTTCCGCAATCCGGCTTTTTTCAGCGCCAATCCGGCGTTGGACCGGGCTTCACCTGGGGTATAGCCAAACCCAATGCCCAGGCTTACATGACAGGCGCTGTTGTCCTGGATCAGATGGAGAAAGGGAAGGCTCTCCAGTGAATTGCTGTAAATCATCAGATCCTTCCGGTTCATCAGCACGATAAACGACTCGTCGGACTGCTGAATCACGGTGGCCCGGGCGTCCTTGGCAAAGTGATACAGCTCCTCGGCGGCTTTCAGCTTTTCATGGCTCTCCAGGTATTCCCGCTGGGCCTGGTAGAAAATTTCCTCCTTTGGTGTAATCCGAAGGGCCAATACCGCCAAATTGCCCGTCTCCATTTGGGCCTGCTCCATACACTCCTGCTTCATTCTGGTTACGGTCCGAATAATATTATCCGTTGTGGGTCTGGAATAGGCCGCAGGGATACCGTCCGCGGCCAGGCGCTCATAAACCTGGATGTCTGTCGCAATACAGCCAGCTACGGCGCCATCCAGAAATAGCTTCCGGTGTCCCTGGTGCAGGGTCTCGAAATAATTGTCCTCTGGCCGCTTGGGGTAGCGTTTTTTGAGGATATGCACGCGGTTGTCCGGAATTCCCGCGTCCTCAAACACCTTTTTCACCGTGGCGGGGGAGTAATTATCAATACTGACCCTGGTAATGTCCGCCCCCTGCCAGGAGAGGGAGACCAGGGAGTTCAGCAGCGACACGCTGTCCTTCTCGATAAAGGCGCAGGGGATATCCGGTTCAAATAATTGCTGGTATTGCTTGAATTGCAGCTCTCCGCCAAAAATCACGCCGGAAATGCGGTTTTTCAGCTCCAGCAGGGCCTGAGCCATTTCTTTATGATAGTCATACCGGTCATTTTCAAAAATTTCGATCTGGAGCTCTGGAAACCGCTTTGGCACAATGTTCTGAATCAGCTCCATTCGCACATGCGTTCCGACAAAGCCGAGTTTTAGCTTACGCTCCATAGTCCACTGCCCCATTTCTTAATTTTAGTCAAATTATAGGCGTTTTTTGGCGGCTGAATTTTTGTCTATAATAGGTCACAAGATAGAGCTGTTTTCTCAGGACAATTTTATCACACCTGACAAACTTTGAACAGAGGGGAAACGGATTCTATTCTGCAAATTTATGGAGGTGGAGCTTTCATGTCAGACTACGCAGTAAAAATCGGCCAGTATGTGGATCATTGCCAGGATGAAATGATCGACTTTTGGCGGGAGCTGGTCAACTTCCAGGGATGCGCGAAGGAGCCCGCCCGCATGGCAACGCTGCTCCAAATGGTGAAACGCCGTCTGGAGCAGGAGGGGCTGCTTTGCCGCATGATTCCTTCCGGAGATGGTATTCCGGTCCTCTGCGCGGTGGATGGACCGGAGCGGACGGGGAAACCTGTCCTTCTGTGCGGACACCTGGACACGGTATTCCCCCGGGACGCTTATCCGGAAAACCCCTTTGTCATCCGGGACGGCATCGCCTACGGCCCCGGCACGGCAGACATGAAGGGCGGTACAGTGATGATGCTGTACATCATTAAGGCCCTGCGCCACATCGGCTATGACCGCAGCCCCATCAAGCTGCTGCTCTGCGCTGACGAGGAGACCGGCCATGTGGGATCTCAAGCCCCCGAGATCATCCGCCGGGAGGCGGCCGGGTGCCTGTGCGCCTTCAACCTGGAGACGGGGCGGATGGACGACTGCATTGCCATAGGCCGGAAAGGAAACCTGGACTGCCATATCACGGTCCGGGGACGAAGCGGCCATGTAGGCAACGATTTTCTCACCGGACGCAACGCGGTTGCAGAGATGGCCCACAAGGTGATCGCGCTTCAGGCCCTCTCCCGCTATGAGGAGGAGGGGATCATTGTCAGTGTGGACGTGATTCAGGGGGGCACCGTATCCAACGCCATCCCGGATTTCTGCAAAATCGAAGTGGATGCCCGGTTTGACCGCGCCTCCGATCTGGAGCGCCTGAAACGGCAGATTTCGGAGGTCTGCGGGGTGACACACATTGAGGGCACCCAGACCACCGTGGATTTTGTCAACGATATGCCCGTCTTTGAGAAAACACAGGCGAATTTGGACCTGCTGGACCGGATCAACCAGGCCGCCGTGGAGTATGGGCTGCCGCCCTTCGGCACCGCTTTCCCCGGCGGAAACTCCGACGTCTCCTACATATCCCAGGCCGGCGTCCCGGCCGTATGCGCCTGCGGGGTAAAGGGGAGCGGTGCCCACACCATGGAAGAGTGCGCCATTGTGGACACGCTCTTCCAGCGGACGAAAATGATTGCATATGTTATTGCGGAATTAGAGGAGGGACTGTCATGAGCAACACATTGGAGAAGAAAAAAGGAGCGCCAAATCCCATTGTTATCATTATCTGCATCATCCTGGTCAGTGCCTTGGCCAGCTATATCGTCCCCGCCGGCGTCTTCGACCGAGTGGTGGACCCCAACTCCGGACGGACCGTGGTAGATCCCTCCAGCTTCCAGTACACCGAGCAGAATCCCACAGGATTCTTTGATCTGTTCAAATCCCTCACCCTGGGCCTCCAGTCTGCCAGCGACATTATCGCCTTCCTCTTTATCATCGGCGGGGCCTTCGGTGTGATGGAGGCCACCGGGGCCATCAAATCCGGCATGGGGACCCTGGTCCTGAAAATGCGGGGAAAAGAACTGCTGCTGGTCCCGGTCTGTATGCTGATCTTCAGCTGCGGCTCCGCCTTTGCTGCCAATGAGGAGGAGTATCTGGCCTTCCTGCCCCTGATCCTATCCATCTGTCTGGCTATGGGCTTTGACTCCCTCACCGCGCTGGGTATTGTGTTCGGCTCCACCGGGGCGGGCATCGCCTCCGGCTGTACCAACGCCTTTACAGTTGGCGTGGCCCAGGGAATCGCCGGGCTGCCGGTTTTCTCCGGCATTGAGCTGCGCCTGGCCTCGCTGGCCGTGTTCTATATCATCAACGTCACCTTTGTCACCCTCCACGCCAGAAAGGTGAAGGCAAATCCCCAGGCCAGCCCCATGTACGAGCTGGACCGCAGCCGCGCCGGGACCTTTGAGGTCAACGAGGAGGAGCGCATGACCGGCCGGCACAAGGTGGTGCTGCTCATCTTTGTGGCCACCGTCGCCGTGCTGGTGTTCGGCGTGATTCAGTATGGCTTTTACATTGACGAGCTGGCCGCCCTGTTCCTGATTATGGGCATTGCCGCCGGTGTGGTGGGCGGCCTGCGCCCGGGCGAGATTGCCGACAGCTTTATCAAGGGCTGCCACAATATGCTGTTCCCCTGCATTATGGTCGGCTTCTGCAAGGCTACCACCATCATCCTCACCGACGCCCTGATTATGGACACCGTCATCCATGCCTTGGCCGGCCTGCTCAACGGTATCCCCACCGTGCTCACCGCCTGCGGTATGTTCCTGATCCAGGCCATCTTCAACTTCCTGGTCCCCTCCGGCTCCGGGCAGGCCGCCATCACCATGCCCATTATGGCCCCCCTGGCCGACCTGGTGGGTATTACCCGTCAGACCGCCGTTCTGGCATTCCAGTTTGGCGATGCCTCTACCAACTGCATCACCCCCGCCAGCGGCATGACCATGTCCGCCCTGGCTATCGCGGGCGTCCCGCTGAACAAGTGGTGGAAATTCTTCGTTCCCCTGGTCCTGATCTGGTGGGCCGTCTGCTGCGCCTTCCTGGTCTTCGCCACCCTGACCGGCTACGGCCCCTTCTAAGGAGGTTTTGAGAATGAAAAATCTGCTGTCCATGAGCCGGTCTGAGCTGGCCGCGGAAAAAGAAGAGCTTGAGAAGAAATTTTCGGAATTGAAAGGCCGCGGACTGTCCCTGAACATGGCCCGTGGCAAGCCGGGGGCCGGCCAGCTGGAGCTGTCTCTGCCTATGCTGGACACTTTGAACTCCAAAAGCGACTGCCATGACGCCAGCGGCCTGGACTGCCGCAACTACGGCGAGCTGCGGGGCATCCCGGAGGCCCGGAAGCTGTTTGCTGAATACATGGGCGTCACCCCTGAGGAGACCATTGTGGTGGGCTCCGCCTCCCTCACCTTTATGTACGACTGCATGGCCCGGGCTATGCTGCTGGGCGTGCTGGGGGGCAAAAAGCCCTGGTGCAAATATGACAAGGTGAAATTCCTGTGTCCCGTCCCTGGCTACGACCGCCACTTTACCATCTGCGAGACCCTGGGCATCGAGATGCTCAACATCCCCCTCACCGAGTGGGGGCCGGACATGGACCTGGTGGAGAAGCTGGTGGCGGAGGACGAGACCGTCAAGGGCATCTGGTGCGTCCCCAAGTACACCAACCCCCTGGGCGGCTCCTACTCCGACGAGGCGGTGCGCCGTCTGGCCGCCCTCAAGCCCGCTGCCAAAGACTTCCGCATCTTCTGGGACAACGCCTACGCCGCCCACTATGTCTACAAGGACACCCCGGTGCTCAACATCCTGGAGGAGTGCAAAAAAGCGGGCAATGCCGATATGGTGTATATGTTCGGCTCCACCTCTAAAATTACCTTTCCGGGAGCGGGGGTGGCCTTCTTCGCCGCCTCCAAGGCTAATGTTGACTTCACCACCAAACAGCTGGACGCCCAAGCCATCAGCTGGGATAAGCTGAACATGCTGCGCCATGTGCGGTACTTTAAGAATGTGGACGGCATCAAGGCCCAGATGGACAAACACGCCGCCATCCTCCGGCCCAAGTTTGACGCAGTACTGGAGGCCCTGGAGTCTGAACTGGGTGGAGCCGGTGCGGGCAGCTGGGTGAAGCCCAAGGGGGGCTACTTTGTCACCTATATGGCCATGCCCGGCTGTGCCAAGCGAATCGTCCAGCTGTGCAAAGAGGTGGGCGTGGTCCTCACCGACGCTGGGGCTACCCACCCCTACCACAAGGACCCGGAGGACAGCTGCATCCGCCTGGCCCCCTCCTTCCCCGCCCCCGCCGAGCTGGCTCAGGCCATGGAGGTATTCTGTATCGCCGCCAAGCTGGCCGCGACAGAGAGGCTTTTAGCTCAGGAATAAGTTTCAAGCGAGGTTGATTATTATGATCATGAACCCAAACAAAATTAAGCATGTTGTGATAGACGGCCACAGCCTGAATCTGGAGAGCTTTGTGGCCGTGGCCCGGTACAGTGCCACCGTGGAGCTGGCCGACTCCGCCCTGGAGGCCATGAAGAAGTCCCGGGCTCTGGCCGAGAAGATCGCCGACGAAGGCCGGGTGGCCTACGGTATCACCACCGGCTTTGGCGACTTCCAAAAGGTTGCCGTCCCCGAGGAGATGAGCAACCAGCTGTCCACCAACCTGATTTTGAGCCACTGCACCGGCGCAGGCGAGCCCTACGCCGAGGAGGTGGTCCGGGGCATGCTCCTGCTGCGGGCCAACGCCCTGTGCGGCGGCGTGTCCGGCGTGCGCCCCGTCCTGGTGGAGATGATGATTGAGATGCTCAACAAGGGCGTCCACCCCTGGGTGCCCCAGAAGGGCTCTCTGGGCTCCTCCGGCGACCTGGCCCCTCTGGCCCACATGACCCTCCCCCTGCTGGGCAAGGGCCAGGCCTACTACCAGGGCCAGCTGATGGACGGCGGCGAGGCCATGTCCAAGGCGGGCATTGCCACTCTGGACACCCTGGTGTGCAAAGAGGGCCTGGGCATGACCAACGGCACCTGCGCCATGACCAGCGTGGGCTCCCTGGCCCTGTACGACACCATCTGCGCCGCCCAGCTGGGCGACGTCATCGGCTCCATGGACTTTGAGGCCCTCACCGGCCTGCGCAACGCCTTTGACCCCCGCATCCATCAGGTGCGCGGCCAGAAGGGCCAGATGCTGGTGGCCGAGAACATGCGCAAGCTGCTGGCCGGCTCCGAGATTCTGGACAACTGCCAGACCGACCGGGTACAGGATGCCTACGCCCTGCGGTGCATCCCCCAGATCCACGGCGCCGTCCGTGACGCCCTGGACTATGTCCGGGACAAGGTGGAGATCGAGCTCAACGCCGTCACTGACAACCCCCTCATCTTCCTGGAGGACGAGGCGGTCATCTCCGGCGGCAATTTCCACGGTGAGCCCATGGCCATCCCCTTCGACACCCTGGGAATCGCCTGCTCTGAGATTGCCAACATCTCCGAGCGGCGCACCGAGCGGATGGTCAACGCCGCTTTGTCCAACGTCCTGACCCCCTTCCTCACCACCAAGCCCGGCGTCAACTCCGGCTTCATGATCGTGCAGTACTCCGCCGCCTCCATGGTGTCGGAAAACAAGGTGCTGGCCCACCCCGCCAGCGTGGATTCCATCCCCTCCTCCGCCAACCAGGAGGACATCGTGTCTATGGGCACCACCGCCGGCCGCAAGGCAAGGATGATCGTCCAGAACACCTTCTCCGTGCTGGCCGACGAGCTGCTCACCGCCTGCCAGGCCATTGACGTCCGCCGCCGCCTGGGCACCCACGGCCAGGGTATCGCCCCCGTCCATGAGGCCATTCTCAAGCACGTCCGTGAGAAGGTAGACTTCTACGAGATCGACCGGGAGATCTGGCCCGACATCCTGGAGGTAGGGAAGATGATCCGTAGCGGCGAGCTGCTGGATATCGTCAAGGAATACATCCCCGACTTCCAGTAAAATCGCACAATTTAAAAGAAGCGGGACAGCTGAGTCTGCCCCGTTTCTTTTAAGTTTTTTAGATAATGTCTACCCAAGTTAGGCACGAATAGCGGCTCAAATAGCGATACAGCGAACGTGTACCGCGGCGATAAAAGCATCTGAGGTTATGGCGGAGTAGCAGTACCTCTCCAATGTTTCGGATCCAGGGCCTGCCCAAAGAATATGGAGACTGGCACGTAATCTATGTCCAGGTAAACGGCTGGGCGAAAAAGGGGGTGTTGGGCGTTTCTGCGTTTACGCAACTGGGGATCATTCAAATAAAAGTGAGAAGCTGTATTAATAGGGGTAAAGGTGCTATAATGAATGCATGATACAAAAAATGAGAGACACAGTTAGGCATTGTCCAAATTGGACAATGCCTATTATTGATCGCTATTTAGTTTTTTCGATTATTTCTCGTATATTCTATGGAGGAACGTCACAATCTGACCACGGGTACAGGTTTGATCGGGACTGAATGTGGTCGCGCTAGTGCCAACAGTGACATTGTTTGCCAATGCCCACGCCACGGCTTGGGCGTAGTTCGAACCGGCAGAAATATCACTAAACCGTCCATCGTAGGAGGCCGCAGGATTCCCCGCCGCTTTCCACATATATTCCATTGTGGAGGCACGGGTGCAGGGTGTACTTGCGCCAAAAGCAGGGGCGGACACCATGCCCTTTTCTGCAGCCCACAGCGCGGCCTTGTAGAAATAGTCAGTGTTTTTAACGTCATTAAAGGGATTGGGTATTGTCGGTTCCGGGGAACCGTTGGCCCGCCACAGGAAGGACAAAATCTGCGCCCTGTTGCATGTAGCGCCAGGGGAAAAAGTGGTATTGCTGGTGCCGCTGGTAATGTTCTTTTCTACAGCCCACGCGACAGCCTCCGCAAAATAGTCATTCGCTGAGACGTCAGAAAAGACCAAGGCAGACGGTTCGGTGGGCACGCTGGGAGTATCTGCGCCGGTAATTGTGCCATTTTGCATTTTTACCTTCCCGTTGCCACGGGTGATGTACTTATGGTCGAGTGCAAGCGTTTCTGGTGTGATATCAAAATAGTAAAATCCGTTCGGCGTATCCGTATTGTAGCTTCCGTCTTCATACTTGTTGTTGGAATCCCATGTGGCATCCATGATCACCCAGTGCTCGTCGGCCCACGCTTCGACATGGGCGTGGTTTGAAATATTTGCGTTGGCTTCATCAGCCCTAACGGCATAAGATCCGCCATTTGTGCTAACGCCTAACGAGTACGTTGATGCTTTCATGCAGGGTATTCCCTGAGCAAGAATGAGGTCTCTGAGCAAGTTGGCATATCCTTCGCACACGGAGCGCCTGTTGGCAAGAATACTTGCCGAATCATAAAAAGTACTTTCGCCGCTGTAATAAGCATCGTAGTCGTAGTAAATATTTTCTGCCACCCATTTGTGAAGAAGGAAAATCTTGGAATAGTTGTCCGTTTCCCCGCCGACAATCTGATTTGACAAGGATTTGACGGAATCCGGAACTCCGCTGCTGTCTCGGAAATTATCGGGGTCAACATAGGCCCGCGCAAAGGAAAGGTTCTGATCAAGTACAAAGGAGGGCATAATGCGGTATCCTCCACTTGTCTTTTCAATGTAGATTTTATTCCAACTGTAGCTCCAGTAGGTACGTTCTCCACTCACCTGTGTATATATGCTGACCGGCAGCGACCCATTATGGGACAAAGCAACACGAACGGAGAATTCTTGTCCGCTGGCGGCATCAATATATTCACGAGATTGCTCTCCACACTGTACCATTAAACCTGTCAAGCCATTTAATCGAAGTTTTCCACTGACGATCAGAGTGTTTCTGGAAATGGACAGTTCAACATAGTTGTCATTATTGTAGGAAGTGCGCAGATAGGTTTCACCATTTGTGAAATCCTGTGTGCTGTCAGCATACGCTATTGGTGGTATCACCAGGACCATTGCCAATAGCAGTAATATGGAGATTACCTTTTGAAGTTTACCTTTCATTCGCTCTCTTTTCTCCCTTCAAAAATAGAGTTTTCTCTTGCGGACAGATGGCCTGGGGCGGACGGTACTTCTTATTTGCTCGTTGTATACAATTATTCTCCATATGTCCGGTATAGGAAGGTCACGATTTGCTTCCAGGTACAGGTGCTGTCAGGGCTGAATGTGGCATTGCTGGTGCCGGCGGTGACCTTGTTCTCCACAGCCCATGCCATTGCTTGCGCATTGTCAGCATTGGCAGAAACAGCGTCAACACAATTCCGAATACAACAACAATAGATACCAGTCTTTTCCTCGTTTTTATGCTCCTTTCATTTCACACAAACGGCCAAGACATAGGTATCGCCCCACCAGCAAACCGGCACATCAATGTTTCCACATTTCCCGCGTCTCACCCTTTTCTTCTTTTGATTAAAGTTATTTCTCAAAGGTACTTGCCAAAGGGTGGTACTTGCTTCACGGCCACTGGCGGTTTTCCCTTTGAGACAACAAAAGCGGCGCAGAGCATGAAATCCCTACACCGCCGAACATCAAACACACACACCCATTTAAGGTTTGAAAAACCTATGTAGTTTTGTTAAAATGGATGTAGCGCAAGTTTCTTGCTGTGTGGGAGGTCCGCTCTCCTGCGTAGGGATGTGGGGGAAGTGGAAGTCCCTCACGTCCTGCCTGTACATGCTTTTACTGTCTCTGGCTATATTTTACACTATACCACTTGATCGTGCAAGCGGTTTTTATAGTTTTGAACGAGGTTCGCGTTATTAAGCCAAATGTCAAGACTAAATTACAAAAAGTCCTAAAAAATTTTTAATAGCCCGAAAAGTGGAGGGGCACCGCCAGCGCGGTGCCCCCGTTTTTGCA
>NZ_CALPCP010000059.1 GCF_943192995.1 Flintibacter muris | reverse complement strand
TCCTCATCACCCGAGAGTATTTTACCACATTTCTCGCTTCTCCGCTACTTCTATTTTCTATCTTGGTGAAGTACTAGTATAAATCATCACAGTTACATTTTCAAGATGTTTATACTGGTTGTGTAGAGCACATAGCGAAGATTTATTGTGCGTGTATGGGTAAGTTAAAATGCCTGTATACGCATTTACTTGGTTATCTCGGCAGTTGAAGCCATGAGGGGGACATACAGCCAGTATGTTGCCCCTTGTGGTGGACGCTGTTGAGATTAAGCGATACATTTGATTCAGCCACCGTGCAAAGAATCCGTGTATTGCAGACAAGGAGGAAAGAATAATGAAGCAAAGAATTCTAATTTGCGGCTTATCTCTGCTACTGACCTTTTCATTAGCAGGCTGTGGGGGTCAGCAAACCCAGCAGGAGCCGCAGGACCCAGATCAAGGGAAAGTCCAACAGAGCGAACCCGCCAGCACTACGCCCCCAGTTGAATCAATGGAGGTAAACAATGAAAACGACACCGCTAAACCTTTAACAGAGTTGAAGGACATAGAACCAAAAGAAGCGGACGGGGCTGGTACATTTGAAGGCTCTGGGAGTGTCGAAGTTGAACTATTTACCGAGGTCAACGAGACAGTCTATGCAACAGGCACTGTTAATATCAGGGCGAGTTATACGGCAGACAGTGACAAGCTAGGAAGTTTATCGGTAGGTCAGTCGGTAACTCGTACAGGTACTAGCATAGCAGGCACCGAAGCAGAAGGATGGAGCCGAATCCAACTATCGGATGGTAGTACAGCTTATGTGAGCAATAAATATTTATCCACAACGAAGCCAGTGGCACAGCAACCAAGTGGAGGTAGCACTCAAGGTAAGCCATCAGGTCAAACCCAGCAACAGCAGCCAACCCAGCAACCAACCCAACAGCAACCCCAACAGCAAACATCCCAGCCTAGTGGTGGTGGAGACAGTGAAGCTGAGATAGCTGCCAGACGAGAAGCCTTCATAAATGGTATGAATCAAATGTTTACAGAGCATGGTTACAATGCAGACGGAAAGGATCATGATTATACAGAAGAAGAACTAGAGGCGTTAGTAAAAGCAATCCAAGTTGGCGGCTAACAAACAATAATAGATAATTTAGGCACCAGTAATGAAAAGAAATTATTGGTGCCTAAAATTATACAGAATACAGCCTTGTTATTAGATGTTCTGTTTATTTAGCTTACCTTTCAGTTGAATTTTAATTTAATTGAAAGGGGCAACAGTTATGGCTAACATGGCAAAATACGGTATAGCAATAGTTCAAAATCTATATCAAGATAGGAGTGGAGAAATACATAACGAATATCAAATTTACACTGAAGCTGGCTTCTGTATAGGTGTATTGCGACTTCCAAGTGATGGACAGTATGCATTTGATTACAACTTTCTTATTGCCTTGATGAAAGGATTGGCAATCAGGTATGGATTTATTAAACCTAAAAAACGCAGTTAATAAAGTAAATAAGCAGATAGGCCAGATGTGAAAACATCTGGCTTGTTTTATGTTTATTTTGAAATGATTAAAAATGCTGATACTTTATATAAACAAGTTTGTAAAACGGGAAACGTTCACCTGTTAATGTGTTTATTGGTAATTGATTAAATAATATGATACCTGCAATAGGCTAGTTAATAAAATAGGTTGGATAAATAAAATGACAACATAGAATGTACACTTGATAAGACAATTAAATTTCAAGGGGTATTCAAAAATTCGTGTAACAAAATTTCATAGGATTCATAATGATTTTGATTCATAGTGTGTTTATGGGTTGAAATTATAGGGTAAATAGGATGATGTGATGAAGGTGGAAAGGTAAGGAATATGAGAAAGTGGCATTTTTGAATGAGTGGATATAGCAGACGTATTGATTAACATTTGATTGATAATAAGTTAGGGAATTGACAAATGAATAGGCTATTATGATGTATCATTTATCAACTAATTGTGCGCAGTTGATAAGCATAACAGGGTTTATACAGTTCGGGCAGTTCAGGCATATACCCTAATTACAATGGTTAAACCCCTTGCACTTCGTCAATAGACGGAAATGGGCTGTCAGCGTTATAGTTTTATTGTGGTTAGGAGATAAGGCCACAATAAAATTACAGGAGGACTTAAAAATGTGTATGCGCTATATGATTAACCGTGAGGACTTAGGTAAGAGGGTTACAGGCTATATGTTCTATGACGCTGACAGTAAAGGGTTTACGGGCCTGACCGAGAAACAGATCAAAGACACCTTGAATAAGGGTGAGCGGCTGTATGGTCTGGTTCTGGATGGTGAGGGCAATATCACCATGGATAACGAGGGCTTCAAGACCAAAAATTATATGGTTCGCTCTGGCATTAACAGTCTGGCTCCGGCAGTTGAAACGGATATGCCGGCTAACATGATGTATGTGGTAGTCGGGATGAAAAAGGTACAGGGCGGAGAGAGTGTTTACGAGGTTATCAGTAGTCGCTATGCCCGGGTGGAAATGCCTGAAAGCAAAGTCAAAATGCTGTTGGAGTTTGGCTGTATTCAAGGCGGTGTTTACTTCGACAGCAAGGGCAAGCTGATGATCTGCGAGGGGGTCAGGGTGGATGATGGAAAGGAGGTGGGCTAAATGCCCACTTCCTTTGAATTTATCGGTGGTTTCATGTGCTGTGGCTTGATAGTCGGATTGTACCAGCTCAGTAAAGCGATTGATATTCTCAGGGAATTTATCTCTATGCTGAAGGAGGAAATAAAAGACGAATGAAAGAAGGTAGCCAGCCTTTAAAACGGGTTGGCTACACCTATTTTTATACAGGATTTAGGCTAGTTGAAAATTAAGGAGCATTGAAATAGGCTAGTTGATATTAGTGGTATCCAGAATAAGGAGGATACCGCTAATGGACGTAAAAGAAACAGGACTGACCCCAACAGAAGCTAGTGCCTTGATTGGTTGTAAAGAATACACCATTAAGGAGTTGGCTAGGGGAAAGAAAATACCCCACTATAAAGTGGGAAACAGGTACAGGTTTACACGGTCAGCCTTGATAAAATGGATGGTTGACCAAGAGAAAGAAAATTATATCAATGGGGGTAAATAAAATGGCAAGTGTTAAAGATTTGGGCGGGGGAAAGTACAGAGTGTTTATCTGTAATGGCTTTAAGGCTGATGGTAAAGTCAACAGAACTTCCAAGGTCATTACGGCGAAGTCATTAAGGGACGCAGAAAAACAGGCCAATGTTCTGGAAGTAGACTTTAAGAGGGGCCAACAGGTGCAGCTGGCCCATGCTCCAACTTTTAATGATTTGGTGGAGAAGTGGCGGGAGATTAAAAAGCCTGATATGGGGTATAAAACCCAGGAACGGTATGAGGGGTTTTTAAATGGGTTTATGATTCCCTATTTTGGGAATAAGAAGGTCAAGGAGATTAAAGCTCTTGACATTGAAGCGTATTTAAATACGCTGAAAAAAGATGGGGTAAGGCTGGACGGTAAAAAAGGGGGCTATAGTGAGAAAACAATCCGCCATCATTTCATGTTTATCCAAACTCTATTTAATCTTGCGGTTAAATGGGATATAATTGAGTATAGCCCTTGTGTAAAAGTAGATACTCCAAAAGTGCATAAGCATGAAGCGAAATACTATGAAGATGAAGATATAGGGCGGCTCTTGCATTGTTTAGATGACGAATACAACCAGGCCATTACGGCGGCTGACGGAATAGAAGATTTAATCTCTTTTGAGAATTTGACTTCTCGACAGTGTACCGATATATTTAACGCCTACATGAGAAGAACATATATCATTGTGGCCTTGGCTAGTGCTTGCAGGCGTGGGGAGTTGATAGGTTTAAAGGTAAATAATGTTGATCTTGAAAACAGCAACATACTTATCAATCGAACTGGACATTACACGGTTGAAAATGGGCTTTATTTTGTGGACTACCTCAAAAACGGAAGTCCTAGTAAAAATATAGATATGCCTGTTTCAGTGATGGAGCAGTTAAGGGAATATATACAGGTACGCAAGGCATTTATTGAACTGATGGACTGGGAGGATAGTGGGTATTTGTTTATCAGTTTGAAAACTGGTAAAGTGACTAGATCAGGTGGGCCAATGTTGCCGGACGTAATTAGTCAGTGGTTCAGTAAGTTTCTGGAGAGGAATAATCTTCCGAAGATTACGTTGCATGAGGTACGTCACACCAGTATAAGCTACCTTATCAATAAAGGCGTTGATATTAAAAAGGTGGCAGACCGGGCAGGACACCAAAATACTAGGACAACAGAGGAAATATATGGTCACATCTATGCCAAAACAAAACGAGCAACGGCTGATATATATGATGACCTGTTTACTGGCAAGGATATCAATAGTAAGTGAAAATAAAAGGAAAAGAGTGGGGCATAAAAGTTCCTCACTTTTTTCCTCACTCGAAAGATGGTAAAAATGAAAATGGTGTATAAAATAATATACATTGTGAATAAAAGGGTTAGAACATAGTGAATAACATTTGTATTCCAGAATATGGTAATAGCCCTCATAACCCGGAGGTTGCAGGTTCAAGTCCTGTCCCCGCAACCAAAAATCCTCTGATTTCGCTTGAAATCAGAGGATTTTCTTTTATTTTCGCCACTTTTCCCAGTGGTTAATTTTTTGTTCCTGTTTTTGACCCATTTCTTGACCCATACGGGGAAATGTCCGGAAAGGGCTAGATAGCACTGGAGAGGATATTGCCCATCGTTTTTGCCGCCTCCCGCTGTGCTGCCGTGGTTACATGGGCGTAGGTGTCCAGGGTAAACCCCGCTGAGTAGTGCCCCAGCATCCCGGAGACCGTCTTGATGTCCACTCCGTTTTGCAGGGCAACCGTGGCGAATGTGTGTCTCAGGTCATGAAATCTCACTTTTGGCAGTCCTGCCCGCTTCAGAACCCGGTGGAGCATCTGAATTACGCTGTCCGGGGAGATCGGTCCACCCGTCGGGGAGGGAAACACGTACTCGCTGCTACCGCATTTCTTTCTCTGCTCTTTCAGGATTCCTACCGCATCCGTTCCCAGGGAGATGGTGCGGTAGGAATTTTTCGTTTTCAGCGGGGCTTCCACCACCTCGCCGTTGATTCGGGAGACCTGCCGCTGAACCCGGAGGGTGCCTTGTTCCAAATCAAGGTCCTCCCATTTCAGGCCCAGGAGTTCTCCTCGCCGCAGGCCTGTGGCTAACTCGATGTAGTACATCTCGAATACACCGCTCTCTTTTGCTTCCCGGAGGAAGGAGGCCAGCTGCTCCACCGGGAGCGTCTTCATCTCCCGGTGCTCCAGCTTTGGCAGGGCACAGCCGTCTGCGGGATTAATCGCTATCAGCTTCTGGCTCCTGGCAAAGTCCATCGCAGAGGAAATGACCTGGTGGATGTTTCGCACTGTCTTGGGACTCAGCCCTTTTGGTTGTCCTTTAGCCTCAATTCGGTCCACTCTGCCTCTGGACAGCAGCTTTTTGTAGAGTTTTTGCAGTTCCAGAGTCGTCAGCTTACCCAGAGGAATTTTGCCGATGTTGGGCTTGATGTGGTTGTCGATGTAGCCTCGGTAGGTCTGGTGGGAGGATGGTCGCACCTTGATTTTGGCGTAGTTCTCGAACCAGACGTCCATCCACTGACCGACGGTGTACTGCGCTGCCTTGAGGGCGTCCACCTCTGTGCTTTCCTGAATTGCCTGCTTCAGTTTGACCTTTACCTCCGCCTGGGTCTTGCCCAGAACGTTTTTGTAGACTGTCTTTCCGGTTTCCGGGTCCCGCCCGGCGGTGTAGCGGCCCTCCCATCGGCCGTCTGGCCGTTTGCGGATGCTACCCTCGCCGTTGGCCCTGCGTTTTGCCATGCGTATCGCCTCCATTCAGCGACACAACATACCACAGCCTTGGTCCAATAGCCAGGGGTTCAGGGCAGAGTTATCAGAAAATTCAAACTCTCTTGCTATCAGGAAAAATCACCTATTCATTGTTTTCTGCGCAGCAAAATTTGCGTGCTGGCTCACTGCTCCCTCTTTGGTAACGCTGGTGCAACTCATAGACTGATTATCTCATCGCCAACAGCGGTCCACAGAGCCCCAACACGGCGTTTGGTGTGCCGAGGCGGGGATGGGGCTGTCTCTCCCACAAAACCGTACACAGCGGCTTACAGGTCGATACACGGGGGACTTAGTGGCGCAGACTTCTTCCCTTCTTCTGTATTGACTTTGCCCTTTCAATTCTCATAAAAACCGAAAATTTCTCGTTAGCCCACTGCTGACCCCACCGAATCTGCTGCCGCCGTAAGCGTCACGGTTAACAAGACGTCAAAGCGGAAGCTGGCCCTTGTATTTGACATCACATAACCATTTGCACAGAATGTCAGAAAAGATGATGATATTCCGCTGAAAGCCCCCGTATATCCGTTCCCCGGCCCGCACTGCGGGACGGTGTGAACCAGCGGGACGCCGCCAAGGCGGCACGCTTTTATCCTGCTTCCTTTTCCTCCCCCTGGTTCACTTCGGCGTTTGGCGTGTTGCTGAACCCATCAGACGGTAAATACTGAAAAGGTTATTTCAGCAGAACACTGACAAACCGCTGCAGCATAGCCGCGGCCTCGGCGCGGGTGGTTATACGGGAGGGGGCCAGCATCCCATTTGGCAGACCGCTGATGATGCCGGAATCCACCGCCCAGGCCACAGCGTCCTGAGCCCAAGGGGACACCGAGGCGGTATCAGAAAATCCGGTCAGGCTGTCCCGACCTCCAGTACTCATATTCAGGAGCTGGGCGTAACGGAACAGCATGACGGCCAACTGTTCCCGTGTGATCTCGTCGTTGGGGCCAAAGCGTCCGCCTCCATAGCCGCTGACAATGCCTGCCTCTGCGGCCCAGGCGATACCCTGCTCATACCAGGCGCCCTTTGCTACATCCGCAAATACAGATTCAGTTTTCTGTGTACCGGCGTCCTCCAGACGGAAGAGCACAGTGGCTAGCATCCCACGGCTCAGGGGCAGGCTGGGTGCGAAGGCGTTCTGGCTGACCCCGGCAAACAGTTCCCGGCCCGCCGCGAAGTCTACGGCAGAGGCATACCATGCGGAGCTGTTTACATCGCTGAAGGGATTGGTATAGTTCACAACCTTGACAGAGGCGTTCTGCTCCAGGAGGAATTTAGCACGGCCTTCTTCCAAAATGGCCTTCTTGATGACCACCTCCCGGCCGTCGGCATGGACTACCACCACCAGCTGTCCCTGTTTGACATTGGGGATCGTGACCAACTGCGGACCCTTGCTGTCTTTGGGGAGCGTGACGATATAGGTATCTCCGTGGCCGGACGTCTCCACCTTCACCAACGGCTGATTTGGCTGTTCCGTCTTACCGCCGGAGGGGGAATTGCCGCCGGAGGAGCTGCCTCCGGAACTGTTGCCGCCGGAGGGACGGGAGTAGTTGGGGTCGTCCTTTTTTGCGTCTCTGGTGTAGAACACCTGGATGGTGTCACCGCTGTGCAGAGGACAGGCGCCCATATAGATATCAGGAATCCTGCCGTTAACCCGGTACATCCAGCCGGAGTCATCGCCATATTCCTTCTCGGCCAGCGCCCCATGGGGGCCGGAGATGGCCTTGATATAGGTGCCTTTTACTCGGGTAGCGGTGCAGCCGTTGTCCGTCAGCATACGGGTAAACACATCATAGACGGTGGAACTCTCATCCAAATTGCTGAGGGTCGTTGGGGCAATCCAGACGGTCCCATCCAGTCCGATGAGGGAGAAAGACACATTATTCAGCACTTCCGTCACTGGGATGGCGCTCTCCGGGTCCCGGGTGCCCCGGACCACGATCATATCCCCTTGGACCTGTGCCGCACGAGCCATCCGTCGGGCCTCCGGCTGGGCAGTGGCGCTGGTGGTCACTTCCTGGTAATAGAGCTTGTCCAGACCGGCGTACTGGGCGTACCGGTACGGGTCGCTGAGATACAGCGCCCCGTACCGCCCCAGAGTCTCGCTGGACAGCCGACTGGTAATGGTAACGGCCTTGGCCTCGGTCTGGCGGGTGACGATCAGATTTTCATGGCTGATGACGTTGGGATTGCTGGACTTGAACAGCCGCCACAGCTCCAGGTCCTCCCAACCCTCTATGGGCACGGGGACGATGCCCCGGCCTATCCTTTCCGAATTTGTATGGACCCAAACCAGTTTGCCGTCCTGCTCATAGACCTCAAAGAACGGGGTCAAGTCGGTACGCACGTTGTCTTTGGTGGTGTTGTTTCCCTTGAGACCGTCGAAATAGGCGGCCTTGACCCGCTCTATCAGGGCTAATTCCCTGTTGATCTCCTCTTGGGTCAGAGCGGGCACCTTGACCTGGAATGTCCGGGAAGTGGTAACACTGGTATCCTTATCATGAAGGGTAACAGTGATGGTCCCTTCCGTGTTCTCCTGACTTGGGCCGGGACGGTAGACCTCCACTCTGGCGGCGTTGTTCACATCCGGGGCTTTGAGGACCTCGCTGTTGCTGGTTGTGATGGTGACAGGATAATATTTGCCGTCTACCCCGAAATCCCGGGTGGTGGGGAGCTGGATGTCGTTAGTTGCGGTATAGACGCCATTTGCATCTGGTGTCAGCCTTTCCCCGATTACTGCGTCGGTGATGCCAGCTTTTTCAAAGCCGGCATCCAGCTTGGCCAGCAGACCGATTCTGATTTGCTCCTCCTGGGAGGCATCCAGCGCCTTGACGGTAACAGAGTAGGTGTTGACCAGGGTGATGGGCGCTTCGCCGTTATTGGTGAGCTGGAAATTGAATGTGGCGGTGAGGGTAACTTGCTGATCTGCCTGTCCCCGCTTGACCACCCCCACATAGGGGTCGAATAGCGTATCAGCAGTAGACTGGTTTTTGCCGCTGATGGAGATAACATTCTCGTCGGAGGACTGCCAGGAGATCAGCGTCCACCTTTTATCGTCAATTACCTTGGGCAGGGACAGATCCTCTGTCACAGGAGCGGTCGTGTCAAGGACGACCTTGCTGGAAATTTCCTCCCGCATGACGTCAGTGACCTTATCTACGTCCCAATAGACGGTAACCGGCACCGTCGCTTCCTGTGTCTGGCCGTCTTTGACCAAGGTAAAGGTCACCTTATAACTGCCAGATCTGATGGCAGGCGTGGTGTTGGGATTAACGTAGAAATAAGTGATATCGCCGTTATCAGCGATGCCCGCGCCGCCGTAGACCTCTTCTACCTTTTTGACGGATGCGATGAAGCCCTCCAGCTTCTGACTCGCCAAATACTGCTCCAGCACTTTGTTTACGTTGGTATCCCGCCCGGAAACAGGGGACATGGTGTACCATTTCAAAGCATCTTCCAGCGTCTTGTCGGTTACAGGAGGCTGAGGGTCGGGGGTTACTGTCCCGGCAGGTCTCACAAGGGAAGGACTGCTGGGAAACTTGTCCTCATTCTGATAGCGGAACGTGAAGGAGAGATGCTTCCCCTCCATATCCGCCGGAATGACAAGCTCTTGGCCGGTTTGGATATTCTTCCAGGTCGTGTCCGCGGTGGTATCTTTACATCTCCATTGTACCATTACCGGGAAAACATCATAGTCCAGTTCACCGCCGCCCAGGACATTGATCTTCGCTTTGACCGTTTCGTCCACGGCCACATTTCCGCTAATCTCCACAGTGGTGATGAAGGGCCAGACGGTGATTTCGATCTCATCAGAATACCCTCCTGCCGTGGCCGTTACAGTGGCTTTGCCGGCTTTTAGAATGCTGACCGTCTGTGTGCTTTTGTTTGCGTCAACATTATTCGGGTCGCTCAGTTCAATGATATCGCCGCCGTCGGTGATGTTCCAAGTGACCGGTATGGGCTCCGTATCCTGATAATTGACGGTCAGCGTGCCGGTGGGCTGCACGCCGCTGTTGGTCATGTACAGCGCACTGCCGCCGGTAATTGTGATTTTTGGGTCCTTGGGGACCAGGGCTGCCCCGGCCTGCCATGCGAGGATAGGCCAGCCACCGTTGATGTTGTTGGCATCCGTTGTGAAAGCACTGCCCAGCTTGCTGGCAAGACCATCGGCAGAGGTGATCTGTTCACAGTTTTCGGCTATTCCAGTTCCAGCACCGCTGGCTCGGGTGATATAATAGCAGTTGGATAATTGAGAAGAACTGTAGAGGAAATCTGCGATGTCAGATGCTGTTCCGCTGCCTTGAAGGTCGCCACGATTATAACAATTTGTTGCGGTGCAGTTATTTTGCAATTGTCCCGCAATGCCGCCAGAGCGGGAAGCGCCGTTAATTAAACCGGTGTTGTAGCAGTTTTCAATAGTAGTGTACTTGGCGTAACCGACAATGCCACCGACCACTCCTCTGGCCTCGCCTGTCACATTGCTCATGTTGACACAGCCAGTAATTACCGCGGTTTGTGAGGCGGTGTTTCCAGCGTACCCTGCAATACCACCAGCATAGCTGCCGGATTTTGTCGTTGTGACGCCGCCAGAAAAACTACAGTTCTCAATAGTGCCCTGCTGTATTTTACCAACGATTCCTCCAACATAGTTGTTGGAAGAGGTCACATGGCCTTCGATTTTCAAGTTTTTGATGGTTGCGCCATTTATTACACCAAACAGGCCTTGATTAGCGGCAGTAGCGTTGACCGACAGTCCACTGATAGTGTGGCCGTTACCGTCAAAAGTGCCGGCGTAGGCGCTGGCTACATATCCGTCATTGGGATTGAATGGAGTCCAATCACCGCTCAGTTCAATATCGGCGGTCAATACGACATCCAGTGTGTTTTCGCCGCTGTTGACCCTGTCCCGAAAAGCCGCCAGTTCTTCCGCTGTAGAGATGAGAATAGCGTCTTCTCCTTCCGCCGCCATCGCCGTCCCTGGCAGCAGTCCCAGAACCATAAGCAGGGCCAGTAGCAGGCTCAGTGCTCTGATTTTTGTGTTTTTTCTCATGAAAGCTCCTCCTTTTGTAGTCCCGCAAAGGGTGGTGTCCCTGCGGAGCGCAAACAAAACAGCCACGGCAGATCGTTGCTGATCCGCCGCGGCCGGCTTTTCCGCAGAGCGTTTTGGGTACGCTAACGCGAACCCTCTTGAACATCATAGGTCTTCCGGCTCGCGTGGTTCAAGACAGATGAAATCTGTCCAATGTCTGCCGCTCCGCCTTCTCAGGATCGCTCCCAATGACCGGCTCGCGCCATGAGCAACAGGCTTCCACACATACGGCAACGGGTATTGCTCCGGATTCTCACCGGATTCCCTCATCCCTGCATCTGCACATGAGCAGATACAAGGTCATGATGCTGTTTGGCAGAGAGATTATATCGCATCTGTACTGGAGTGTCAATCATCGTTGTACAGTTCGAACATCGTGTTTTATCCTTTTTTTGTTTGCTTCATATCAGATTCTGGATGCATGATTTCGTATCTCCCGACCTTTTCTTCTCCCCTTTAGGGGCAGGGGGTGCCGGGGCAAAGCCCCGGCGAGTGCGGCCGGCGTATAGCCGGACGCTATGCTTGCCCTCCACGGAGGTAGATAAACCGCCCTCCAACTTCCACAAAAGCCGATGCCGCAGGGGCGGCACAAACGGGTATCAATCGCCTCAGCGGGTCTTTTTCCCGCCCCTGCCAATAAAATGGCACACGGGGCTTCACAGGGGCAACGAGGGGGGACTCTGGTGAGTTGTCGAATCTCCCAAAACCGCTTGACAACCTGGCCGGTTGGAGCTTCAATAAGGGCAGAGAGAAAAATTGCTGCTCCGCACGTTAGAGGTTTACACTTTGGTATCGACTCTCCAGTTGTCTTGGAGTTTTTTCATTGTTTTCTCCGTAGCAATTTTTGAGTGGCCTGATCCCTCCTGACCCATAACTTGACCCAGAATAGGAAAAAGACAGTGGGAACAACGGAGGAAAGAGGGCCGGAAAGTATTTGACTCCGGTGGGAAGAGTCTCCGAAAATGCCAGAAAGGCCTAAACCGAACTTCGGAGCGCAGCTCATAACCCGGAGGTTGCAGGTTCAAGTCCTGTCCCCGCAACCAGAAATCCTCTGATTTCGCTTGAAATCAGAGGATTATTTTTGTTTTTCATCACTTTTTATGCTGGTTAATTTTTGCTCTCTGTTTTTGACCCATTTCTTGACCCATACGGGGAAACATCCAGAAAGGGCTAGAAAGCACCGGAGAAGACACTGCCCATGGTTTTCGTCGCTTCCCGCTGTGCCTGGGTAGTGACATGGGCGTAGGTGTCCAGGGTGAATCCTGCTGAGTAGTGGCCCAACATCCCGGAAACCGTCTTGATGTCCACCCCGTTTTGCAGGGCTACTGTGGCGAAGGTGTGTCTCAGGTCGTGAAATCTCACTTTCGGCAGCCCTGCCCGCTTCAGAACCCGGTGGAGCATCTGGATCACGCTGTCCGGGGAGATAGGTCCGCCGGTCGGCGAGGGGAACACATACTCACTGCCGCCGCATTTCTTTCTCTGCTCGTTCAGGATTCCCACTGCATCCCCTCCCAGTGAGATGGTGCGGTAGGAATTTTTCGTTTTCAGCGGGGCTTCCACCACTTCTCCGTTGATCCTGGAGACCTGCCGCTGAACCCGGAGGGTGCCCTGCTCCAAATCGAGGTCTTCCCATTTTAATCCGAGGAGTTCTCCTCTTCGCAAGCCCGTAGCCAGTTCGATATAGTACATCTCGAATACGCCACTTTCCTTAGCCTCCCGCAGGAAGGAGGCCAGCTGCTCCGCTGGGAGCGTCTTCATTTCCCTGTGCTCCAGCTTTGGTAAGGCGCAGCTATCCGCAGGATTGACCGCTATCAGCTTTTGGCTTCTGGCAAAGTCCATGGCAGAGGAGATGACCTGGTGGATGTTCCGCACTGTCTTGGGGCTCAGGCCTTTCGGCTGTCCCTTCGCCTCGATTCGGTCCACTCTGCCTTTGGACAGCAGCTTTTTGTAGAGCTTTTGCAGTTCCAAAGTGGTCAGCTTCCCCAGTTGAATTTTGCCGATATTCGGCTTGATATGGTTGTCGATGTATCCTCGGTAGGTCTGGTGGGAGGTGGGGCGTACCTTGATTTTGGCGTAGTTCTCGAACCAGATGTCCATCCACTGGCCTACGGTGTACTGCGCTGCCTTGAGAGTGTCCACCTCTGTGTTTTCCTGGATCGCCTGCTTCAGCTTTGCTTTCACCTCCGCCTGGGTCTTGCCCAGGACGTTTTTGTAGACCGTTTTGCCGGTTTCCGGGTCCCGCCCGGCGGTGTAGCGGCCCTCCCATCGGCCATCGCTCCGTTTTCGAATATTGCCTTCACCGTTCGCTCTGCGTTTTGCCATACGTATCGCCTCCATTCAGCGACACAACATATCACAGGCTTGGTCCAATAGCCAGGGGCTCAGGGCAGAGTTATCAGAAAGTTCAAATTCTCCTGTTGCCAGGGAAAATCGCTCATTCATTGTTTTCTGCGTAGCAAAATTTGCGTGCTGGCTCACTGCTCTTTTTTGGGAGACGGTGGTGCAGTTCATGACTGAGTATTTCAACCGCCTGCATTTTTCGAAAGCCGCCTACTACTCTACCAAGTTAGGAATTAGAAGATGATAGGGTATAGTTTTCTGAGTTTGCACCTGGCGTCATCAGAGGAAAAT
>NZ_CALPCP010000058.1 GCF_943192995.1 Flintibacter muris | reverse complement strand
TGCTTGCTTGCTTGCTTGCTTGCTTGCTTGCTTGCTTGCTTGCTTGCTTGCTTGCTTGCTTGCTTGCTTGCTTGCTTAATGGTGGCACAAAACATAGCGTTTGTCAACCCCTTTTCCCACATTTTTACGGAAAATATTCCTAACTCTTATATCGGCTTGTAGCCTGAAAAGTTAAGGCTTGCGGGAATAGTGGTTACAGTTGTAAAAGGCGTTATTATGATAACGATAAAACTGTATTTGCTCCCTCCAGACACTGCTCGCGAATAGGCTTCGACCTGCCTGGGATGATGCTGCTTTGGAACCCGTGGTTCAGAAGCAGCATCATCCCACGTTGGCGGCCTGTAAATGGGTACATCTTCCGCATAGGGAGTGGTGGGACCTTCATCCATTTGGCGTGTCGGGTTCGCTGGGTTCGTCCAGGTCGAAGCCAGGGATGATGGCTCCTGAGATACTATCTGAGTATTGGGTTGAAGAACTACTCTTGTCAGGACGTTGTTCATTTTCCTCTGCTGATGGAACATCAATGGGGGCTTAGATGGACTGGGATCATAAATATGGATTTATTGGGGAGCTAACTCAACACGATATGCATAGACCTTATTTTCATATCCTCTGTCAGCGTCATATTTCTCATAGACACCAAAGCTAACCTCAATGATAGAGCCTACCGGCCATTCAATATCGCTTGTTTGAATTTCGCCATAACCATAGCTTCTTCCATCATCAATCACGATTTCTGTATGGTGTTCTCTAAAAACAACGGTTAATTCTGCGCCAGTCGGGAATATACTGCTATTACCCGTGCCAACTACAACGGATTTGAAACCATCACTTTGCCATTCGGTCAGCTCAACGTTTATAATTTCTAAATGGCCTCCGGTGGTGAGCAGCTCCGACTCATCTTGATGCAAAATAATAACACTTAGGCTGATTATAATACACAAACAAGCCGCTACCACACCCCATTTCAGCCAGCCGCTTTTCTTTTTGCGCTCATAGGTAATTGCTTCCATGATGTACTTATCGTTGACTTTTCCCAGCGCATAGGAAAACTGTGCTGCGTTCATCGCATAACCCCCCTTTCTTCAAAATAGTGCCGCAGTTGTTTTCGGATACGGGTCAGCCGGACGGACACGTTCTTTTCCGATAGGCCCGTCTGCGCCGCAATCTCCCCATAGCTGTCGGAGAACCAGTAACGGCGCATGAGCAGGACGCGGTTCTCCGGGGACAGGGCTTCCAGAAAATCCTCAATCAGCCGGACAAGCTCCTGTTCCTCCAGCTCCCCCTCCACAGTCCGGGGCGAGGCCAGACAGCCTTCCAGCTCCTCCAGAGCCACGGTGTAGCTCCCGCCGCCCCGCTTGGCCGTCCTGTCCCCGTGATACCGCATGAGGGAGAGATTGCGGACAATTTTGCACAGGAAAGCCAGCAGCGGATTGGGCCGGGCCGGCGGGATGGCGTCCCAGGTTCCCAGGTAGGCGTCGTTCACGCACTCCTCCGCGTCCTGACGGCTGTGCAGGATGTTGTAGGACAGGCTGTGGCAGACCTTGCCGTATTTGCCGTCCAGCTCCCGGATCGCCTGCTCCGACCGGGCCAAGAACAGTTCTATGATGGCGTTGTCATCCATCGGTGTATCCCTCCTTTCTGTCCCTCAACTGTCTACTATGGATTTTTCGGAAAATACTACACGCTGCGGCAAATTTTTTTGAGAAATTTTTTAGAGGGCAGTGCGGCCACCCGGCAGGCGATGGTCTGCCGGGTGGGGATAGAAATTCTGTTAATTTGAATATCCTTCAAATGAATATTTTTCAGACCAACTAAAGATCCCTTCATCCATTTGATAATAAGACAGTGTGCCAGGGCCATATATCCATCCATAGCTGGGATAGACCCGCAGATTGAAACGCAAGCCAGTTTTGGTTTCAATCCTCAAAGTTATCGCATCATCTGCAAATGCGGTATGTGCAGCGGGCTTATCTTCTTTGGGAATATTGCTAAACATGATAGCTTGGAAGTCGTCATTCCCGAAACTTGCTAAAGATGTTGTGTGTTCATAGAACTCTGCAATAGCTTCTGCGTCTGTTACAGTGCCGTTGACAACAGCTTCTGTTCCCGGCTTGGATTCTATATGGGCGATAATGGAAATATCTTCGGCTCCATCGACCCCATAGACACGATACAGCTCTGATAATTCCACATTTGTATTACTATCGAACAGACGAAAATTACAAAACAGTGCAGCCATATAGTTTTCTCCATCCCGAACCACATAAACGCCTCTGCATGGAGAAGGGGCATACTGGTACAACTCAATATCTGTCTGTTTTGCAGTTTCCTCATATCCAGCGCCGTCATTGTGTTTCAGATAAGCAAGATGCTCCCCTGCCATTTCAGCAGTAATCTTGTTGGGCAAGCCACAAGATTCAAGCACCGATTCTATATCACAGACCTCATAATAGCATCCATTAAATTCGAGTGCGGCGATGGCCTGCACTATCGAATCCTGACTGCCACCCTTGGGATAAAAGATGGAGATTGCCCCAACTACACATAGGCACAGGCAAGCGGCGATCGTTCCCCATTTCAGCCAACCATTCTTTTTCCGCCGACCGATAGCGGCCTCGCTGCGTTCCAGAATATCGTCATCGACTGCATGGAACGCATGATATAGGTCTATGGTTCTCATAAATACCCCTCTTTCGCAAGTTTGAGCCTGAGTTTCTTCCTGGCCCGGCTGAGGATCACCGAGACATTGTTTTCCGTCAGCCCGTATTGTTCAGCGATAGCGGCCACCGGCTCGGTGAAAAAGTACCGGCGCACGACCACATTTCCATCCCGCTCCGGGAGGCCCCGAACAAAGCGCCGGATGCACTCCTCCAGCTCCCGAACCTCGTACTCCGCCTCCACATCTGTCCCGCCGGCAAGACAGTCCGCCAGTTCATCCAGAACAAGGATGATCTCCCCGCCGCCGCGTTTCTCCGCGCTGCGGGCGTTGAAGCGGTTGACGGACAGATTGCGGGTGATCTTTGCCAGGAACATCCGCAGCACATTGGGCCTCTGAGGCGGCATCGCGTTCCAGGCGTGGAGCCAGGTGTCGTTGACGCACTCCTCGGAGTCCTCCGCGTTGTTCAGAATGTGATCCGCTATGGTGAAGCAGTAGGCCCCGTATTTGCTGGATGTCTCGGATATAGCGTCCGCGTTCTTCTGCCAGTACAGCTCTACAATTTGGCGATCTTCCATGCGATCCCACCTCTCTGTCCTTTTGAAGGTCCCTTCATCTTATAAGACAGCAAAGAACCAGAAAACCTTACAGCAATTTTTCAAAAAAATTTCAACTGCTATTTACGTCTATTGTATCAGACGCAAAATGTGGCGGGAAGTTCATACTTGCACCAGATTTTCTACATGAATCAGGCCCTTTTTCTCTCTTTTCCAGGCGTACTCGGTCAGCTCCCACGCATTGCTGACCGTGTATCGGGCGTAGGCGATGAGGAACTGACTGTTGTCCACCATGTATCGGTTGGCCCGGACGATTGCCAGCTTCCGCGGGACTGTCTCCATCCCTGGCGGATAAAAGGAGCCGTCGAAACCGGCGGGAGTAAAGGACCGCTCCGCTGGATGGTAGGGCCGCAGATAGAACAACAGGATATCCGGGTGCTGCTTCTTCGCCTTCCGGACGGCCTGTGCCGCCAGCAAGTCAAACCTACCATAATTGCCAACCACAAACTGATCCACGCCATCCTCCACGATGCGTGTCTCTATCGCGGCGGACAGGGAGGGGAGGATGCTGTCCGGAGCGTCCCGGTGGCCAATGAAAAAGCAGGTACTCATTTTATCCTCCATCCTGGTCCGTTTTTTCTTCGTAACTATGCCTATAAAGTCGGTTGCACTTATAGGTTATTATAACATAGCCAAGTTGCACTTACAATACAAGTATCTAAAAATTCGGGGGATACTTGCGGTATGATTGACTATAAAACGGTTGGGCTGCGCATTCGTGCGGTACGCCTGGAGAAGAAACTGACGCAGGAGAAGCTGGCGGAGGCCGCTGGGGTAGGGGTCACGCATATCAGCCACATTGAGACCGGCAACAGTATCCCCAGCCTTCAGGTCACGGTGGATATTGTCAACGCACTGGGCTGTTCTATGGACGAGCTGCTGTGCATGGACGTGGAGCAGGCCCGGCCTGTGCGGGACAGCTGGCTGGGGGAGCTGGTAGCGGATTGCAGCGATGAGGAAGTCAAGCTGATCACCGACACCGTTCTTGCGTTAAAAGCCTCCCTGCGTCGGCTGAACATCACGGAGCGGTAGATCTCTTTTCTCTGTGCTTCATCCCGCTGTTTCGGATCGTCCCTTTACGGGCTTGCATATCTATCAGGAAGATGATATACTAAGGGCATAATAATCATAGGGGGGAGCAGATATGACGATCAGACCGTCCACCGCATTGCGCAACGAATATTTGCAGATCTCACTTCTGGCCCGTGAGTCCGGCGAACCGATCTTCATCACCAACAAGGGCGAGGCCGATGGCGTTTATATGAGCATTGAGGCGTATGAGGAGCGGGAGAAGATGCTGGCGCACCGGGCAAGCATCCTGGCGGCGGAGGCGGCGCGTCTGGCGGGGGCGCCGGCTGTCACGCAGGAGGCTCTGGACGCCGAAGTGGAGGCGCTGCTGAATGGCAAGGTATAAGCTGGCATACCTGCATCCGGCAGAGACGGACATCCTGGGAATCGTCCGGTTCCACGCCGAACAGGTTGGCCCGGCGTCCGCCAAGGAGGTCTATCGTTCCATCCGTGAGCAGATCGGACGGCTTCAGGACTTTCCGATGCTGGGGCCGATCCACCCTGACCCGGAGCTGGCGGCGCTGAACTACCGGAAGCTGGTGCTGACCAAGACCTATGTTGCGGTTTACCGGCTCATTGATGATACGGTGACCATCTATCGTGTGGTAAACGGAAAGACAGACTATCCCAAGCTGCTCAAATAGCTAAAGACGTAAAAGTACGGATATCCAGTCGGATATCCGTACTTTTATCTTGACTATAAATATAGTCATTGACAAGTCCTGACGATTATGATAGACTCCTTCTTGACTATGGCCATAGTCAAGAAGGAGTTATTACTATGTCGACAAAATTAACAGACGCTGAATTGAAGGTTATGGATGTATTATGGGGAGAAGGTGAGCTGTCCGCAGTTGAACTGGCAAAAAAAATGAACGCCCGCATTGGCTGGGCGCGCAACACCACATATACGGTTGCCAAGAAGCTGGTTGAGAAAGGAGCGGTGAAACGACGTGACCCGTTTATCTGCCAAGCAGCCATATCCAGGAAATCCGTCCAGCGGGAGGAGGCCACGGAGCTGATCGACAAGCTCTTTGACGGCTCTGCGGAGCTGTTCCTGTCGGCCTACGTCAGTGGGAAGAAGCTGTCCAGCGACGAGATTGACGGCCTGCGGCGGATCGTGGAAAAGCTGAAATGAGGGGGCCTATGGATATTGTTCAAATGAGCGTGCAGGCGGGGGTGCTGATTGCGGCCATCGTGATCGTCCGCGCCATCACGCTGTACCGGCTGCCTAAAGCCAGCTTTCTGGCACTGTGGGGAATTGTCATCGCAAGGCTGCTGATTCCCTTTTCCCTCACGTCGAGGTGGAGCGTTTACAACCTGTTTGCCGGACTTTGGGGACATGAGGACACGACGGTTCCCACTGGCAGCTATGTGACAGTCTGGGGTGGTCAGGCCCAGGTTCCGGCATTGACTGAAGCCGCCCTGTCTATTCCTCCGCTGACTGCCCTGTGGATGGTTGGCGCAGTGGTGCTTGTTGTGGTATTTGCCGTCCTGCTGGCAAAGAATTACCGGGCACTCAGAGCCGCCGTTCCCGTGGAAGACCACGCCGTTATCACGAAATGGCGGGAGGAGTACCGGCTGCTCCGGCCTCTGGCAATCGTCCGCTCTGACAAGGTAAGCTCCCCGGCCTCCATCGGCATCCTGCGGCCGCGCATCATCTTCCCGCAGGGGATGGATTTGGACAATGAGCAGCTGGTTCGCTATATCCTTGTCCATGAATACGTCCATATCCGCCGCTTTGATACGCTGTGGAAGCTGCTGGCTTTGTGCGCGGTGTGCGTCCACTGGTTCAATCCCCTGGTCTGGGTGATGCTGGTTCTTCTCAACCGTGACCTGGAGCTGTCCTGCGATGAAATGGTTCTGCGGCATTTCGGCGGGACAGAGCGGGCGTCCTACGCCCATTCGCTGATCGATATGGCGGAGCGGGGCCGTCCCTTCTCCTTCATGCACAGCTACTTTAGTAAGAACGCCGCAGAAGAAAGGATAATTGCTATTATGAAATACAAGAAAACATCGTTGCTGGCCGTCGTGCTTGCCCTCGCCCTGACCCTCGGCATGGCGACCGGATTTACAACGGGGGCCGTGGCGAAAGAGAGCGATTCTGCCCTGCCGTCCGGCCAGCCCACGGCTTCCGAGGGCAGCAACCAGGAGGCTGGGCCGCAGGATACCGACAGCACTTTGGGCGGCTTGGCGTCGGTGAACCGTGGGGACGAACGCAAATTCACCCCGGAGGAATGGGCTGAGATTCTGAAAAAGGTCGAGGCCGGAGAGATTCTGCTCTTTGAGACAGCGGAAGAGGAGCGGGCGTTTTGGGCGGATGAGGACAACGCTGCCCTCAAGAAATCTTTGCTCTCAAAAGGGAGTAATAGTGTAAAGTGGAAATATCTCCCTATCATAGAAAGCATTCTGGCGGGAGAGGTCGAAGCAGGCACGATGCTGGGAGACGGCGCAGAGTACCAAGTCAAATTGGTTGAGAGCAACGGTATGGAGTACCAGTGGATCTCCGTGAGTGAAGTCTCCTGAGAAAAGGACAAGTATGTTCTTTATGTGAAAAACATCGGGAAAACCAGTGCCGGCTTCTCTATCAGCTACCTCATTCAATAAAGGAAGCAAAGTCCCGCTGGCCCTGCCTGTTTGGTGGAACCGTTTATAGGAGATAAGTCCAAAAGCGCCGCCTGTGTCATAGACATGGGCGGCGCTCTTTTCATCTTTAGGAGCAAACCAGGCTTGAAGTGTTCTCTCAGAACCGCTATAATATGAGAAAATCGACATTATCAGGTATTGAGGAGACTGTATGGGGAATTTATATGCACAATATGCGATTTTTTCTGTAAAAGATGGTAGTTTGATACCAGAATTATTGAAGAAATACACTACCAGCGACGGATATTCCTATTCTGTTCAGTTGAGGGGCGCACAAGCCATTGCACTCGGAAAAGAAACGCTCTCAAAACTTGTTTTACACAATCATATCATAAACCTCTATGTTTCGCCATTCAAAGACGATTTTATTGGCACAGACCAGTTCAATCCGTTTCAATCTTTGCTTAGGCGTCTTCCTGACGGTTGGAATAGCGGCGGATGTGGTGTCGCTATCTTAGACGAATATCAAAGCGGGCTGCTTTATCATGGCATCATGTCAGAAGCGGCCCCAGTAACAGGCGATAAACCGTTTTCTTCCATTGAGGAGACCGGCTGGTGTATCTTCTATACACTAAAAGATGCCAACGATTTCATAGCCAACTTTATTCAAAATGGATTCAAGAAAAATGTTTGTATAGAGGCTCGGTCTGTTGATCCGACCTTGTTCCAATGGATTTATAATACTCTCGGACAAAATCCCGCACTATTTGCGGATATTGAACACATTACGGAATTGAAGGCACAGGATTTTTCAAAAACAACTTCTTCGTTTCCCGAATGGCTTCAACCGACCCCCGGTGATTGGAGCATTCTTGGCGACTTACCACATCTGGAAAAATTAGAATTTCCTCATGTCTGTATTTGGAATTTTTCTTTTTTATTGAAATGCAGACAATTAAAATATCTGGACTTAAGTGCAACAAATTTCTATGAAGGATCATACCTTGAATATTTAGATAACTTGAGAACTTTGGTGCTTCCTCCGTCAGAAATCACTGACTTTTCCTTTTTGAAAAAATGCAGACATCTTGCCACCTTAGATGTTAGCAGGACAAATTTTGCAGATTGTTCTCTGCTATTGGAATTGTCTGAATTAGAAGTGGTAATCTTGCCACCAAAAAGGAATTTACTCCACTATGAGGTCATAGATAGTATTTCTGCAAATGTACGCACAGTCGAGCCGGAAACTGAAGCTGACGTTCCTCCTGCATTGTATCTTTCCAGAAAGAAGCTGCCTTTAGGAGAAAATGGTTTTTATGCACAAGCAATTGTTGTGGATGGCCGAGTGTATCAAGGAAAACTTATCACCAAGGAATTGCTCCAAAAACTTGCAAAGAATATAAAGGCCGGTATGACAAACAGCGTGACAGTTTCTGCGGATGTAGATATGGAAATCGTTACTTTTACCTCTGCCATAAAAGACGGGTGGGCGGCGTTAGCCTTGCAAGATTTTGAAAATGATGTTTATTACCAGTCCTATAACGAAAAGTACAGCCACACGACCGAGTTTGCACCGCCAAAAATTGGCGGACAGTCACCTGTTCTAAAATCGGAAGCGGTAGATGATTTGAGAATAGCTGCGGACGCTGTGGGTCATTTTATAAAATTTGGAAAACTGTCATCTAAAGTCAGGTGGGTTCAAACAGGCTGAACAACCGCTTTGATATTACTCTGTTCGCCAATCTTCCGCACAAGAAAATCCGGCTCAGAGTGCTCTGGACCGGATCACAGTATCATTTCAAGGAGTCCGTCCATGAAAACCGCTGTCCGAATTTTCGTTGATCTCTGCATCGTGGTACCCCTGGTGCTGTTTGCGTTCTTCCAGCTGTACCTTCACACTGGCTTGTGGAAGATGGTGCCCACTGAGAAGGAACAGGGCAAGGCCCTGGTTGCGGCGGTCTTTGGGATGATCGTCACAGGCGTTCCCTGCGCTGTGTGCATCGGTCTCCGGGCTACCGTTCTGCGGAAAAGGCGGGAGCGGTAGATTGCAGAACAGGGCTGCTACTACTCAGGGGACAAATTTTTGATATAGCCCTATCAGGCGATTCTGTAAATCAAGCCCTTGCTGATAAAATGCCAAAAGTTGCTCTGCGCTATATTCTTGCTTAATATGACAATCTGCGTCCCTACTGTTTCCCTCTGCATCAACTTCGCCAAGGCCAAAACGCATACAGTCAACAAAGTTGTTGCTACAATAGTTCGTACACCAGAAACCACTTTTATCCCAAATCGTCTTGCCCTCACTTACTGAAAAAGTCTTAACATTAAGCTCAACGAGTATATCATAATATGCGCTTACCCCAACTTCGTTAAGGTTTTCCTCAAATGGAGCTTGGTGTCGATTACGCTTAGCCAATTCTAATCTAACTGTCTTTAGTTCTTCCTCATACTCACCAGATGTTTGTTCGGCCATAGATGTGTAGGACACTATCGAGGTATATCCATCAAAGCCATAACAGAAACAATACTTTCCGCCGTCTGCGTCTGTCAATATCAAAATCGGTTGATAATAATTCCGATAATAGTATTGTAATGCTTCGTCCTCCGGCTTCTCTTGAGGTGTCAGTACCGACACCTGATAGCCCCAGCTCTCCACTTCTTCCTGATAGAGCGCAACGTCTTTTATTATGGACTGAATAATATTAAATTCGTACTGGCGTTCAGCTTCTCGCTGGGCATCACGTTGGGAGGCCCAAATACCAATAGCGATGATAATTGCATAAAGCGAAATAAATAAGACAATCCATTTTATATAGGAAGTCTTATGCTCTTTCCTGTCCACAGCGTCTTTTCCTCCACAACGATCATCGTGTCGTTTCTGCGCTTATCTGTATGTTGCACATCAGCTTGGCACAGTTTGACTATCTAACAGGCGCAGATCATTCCCGTCCTGCCCCATGACATAGTATCCAGCGTCCACACCTTTTCCAGTAGTAACAATGCGAAATACAAGTGAATTTCCCATTACATGAATATTGGTGCAATTTTCGCGGAGTAAACAAATCATGTTGCTGCCATCCAGATTCATGCGGTATAGGGCACCCTGCTCACTTTGATTTCGGAAAAAAATATGTTCATCAGTTGCATTCATATCCCAGCATTCCATTTCTGTTGGTAGCTGCATGACTTTCCTCTCTTTGTTCAGCTGATAAACGCTGCCACCAGATGCTCCAAAGGTGGTCACATCATTAGAAACAGAGAAGTATATCGCTTCGCTGTTTGAGCAAAGGCATATAATTGGTCTGTCAAACAGGCATTCCTGCTCTGTTCCATCTGGATTGATTTGATAAAGGCCGCCGGCTTCCATGTTGCCCGTAATAAACAAAAACGTATCATCAAACGGAAGAAATCTGCGGACATTAGAGGCAATGGCTGTTGTATGCTCTCCAGCGAGGTCAGATACCACCAGACTGCTCCCTTGCATATAGGCCATGTGGGATTGGCTTACAAACAGATTCCGATATTCTCCCCGCACAAGCGTTTTGAAGTTTGTGCCATCTATATCAATGCGGCAAATTGAACCGGGTAATCCATTTGTAAAATACACCTGATTATCCACGATATTGAGGTTGTAAGCTGCTTTTCGGGAAATCAGCGTAATCTCTCCAGTTTCACTGAGACTATACAGAGCTTCGGCTGCTTCATTTAGGCCCATATAGCAAACGGTGTTTCCATTGGCGGCAACGTATCCGTCCTCAAGAATGTTTCCGCTGATGTTCCCCCACTGATTGCTCCATTCGATTTCTGGCTTTGATGGTGCGTGACAGCCTCCCAAAATGATTATAGTTAAAGATATAATCAAGCTGACAGCCAGGCTCTTTCTCGCATACACAATCAATTTCCCCCATCGTTATGGCTCTCCGTGATAGTCCAAATCGCACCATTTATAGCGTGCCTGCCGCCACGCTTCCTGCCCTTCCGGCTCCTCGCCGGGCCAGGGGAACTCCTCGCGATAGACCTGTTGGAGTTCTCCATTGATCCGATCTTGCACACAGACAATGCTTGGCTCCTCCCACGGTGAGAATGATTCGATCCGCCGCACACAAACCAGCTCTCCGTCCTCCCAGCGGTGGAAGGTGTTGATGCCATCACCGGCTCCGCTGCTGCGTGCCCAGCCGGTGATTACCTGCCGCTCCGGGTCAAATACGGGCTGTGAAATCTCTACAAGAGGCGCACAGTATTGGAATTGACCTTGCACCTCGTCCCACAGCCAGTAATGTCGATAATATGGTTGATTTCCTGCATGAAAGAGATACCCAAAATCTTGAAAGCCGTCAAAATCAGCGTCCACCACATGATGAAACTCCGGTGCGACGCCCATCATAAATTCCTCTGAAAATGTTTGGATGGGCTGCTCCATATCAACCGGGTTCCAGACGGAAAAGGTGATGTCGCGGGCTCCAAATTCATCCTTGTTTTCCATAGCCAGTTCCGCCGTCACCAGCAGCGTGCCCAGCCTGCCGCCTGTGCTCACCAGGAAGGCGTCGTGGGTGTCATCTACGGGCTGCTGTTGGAAAATGTCATAGATTCCGCCCGGCTCGCCGTGGTAGTCCAGGTCGTGCCACGCCGTTTGCGCATCCTGCCAGCCGCCGGACTCCAGAGGGAAATCTTCGTGATAGATCTCCGCCAGTTCACCGGCAACGCGGTCCCGGACAGACATGCGAACCGTATTGGCCGAATCGGAGTCAATCTGAATTTGGCGCACACAGGTGAGATTTCCGTTGATCCATTGGTGGAAGGTATGCAGTCCTGTGCCGCCGGCGCTGCTGCGGTTAAAGCCGTAGATGGTCCCGGTTTCCGCATCCAATTCTGGGACAGAAATTTCGTCGTACTCTGGGACGCCCTCGAATTGCCGGTGTTCTTCGCACCAAATCCAGAGGTGATCGTAATAGGGCTGGTTCCCTCGAAGATAAGTGCAGGTGAAGTCCGCATAGCCATCGAAGTTTGCGTCTATGATGCTCCAGTCCAGGAAGATATTCGTGGCCGCTATGATTGTTTGAAGGGGCTCGTCCATGGCGTCGGGGTCCCAAACGGTAAATCGCACAGTGGCGCGGCAATCCTTGGTGGGGGCTTCCTTGTCCAGCTCCGCCGTCACCAGCAGCGTCCCGAGTTTGCCGCCGGTGTCGATCAGGAAGGCGTCGTGGGTGTCGTCTATGGGCTGCTCCGCCAGCAGCTGTTCGGGGGACGTGGACGATTTTCCGGTCAGTTCCAACGGTATATGAAACCTTGGTCCGTAGATGAAAAGGGAAACGGTAATTGCTTGTTGTTCCTCGCTGATGTAGACACTTGCATATTCTGCATCCAGTTCATCAAGAGTCAGATTCCCGCTGTATTCTGGTACACCACAGGGGAATAGCAGAGGACCGAACCGCTCATATACCTTTGCCGTCCCCTTTTGAAGCATATTTCGGTGATACTCCACCACAAAAGTACGGTGTGTCTGCGGTTCTGTTCCCTCAACATACTCAGGCCATCCACCGTACATCCCCAGACCAAACAGTAGAACTGGCGCTGCAAACACTCCCATAAGCATTACAGCAAGTACGGCGAGTGTCCTTTTTTCTGTATTTTCACGGCCAGCCCACCTGCATAAACGAATAAAGGTCCCGATGCCGGCAGTCAGCATATCCAACACAAGAATGTTTATCCCCAATACTACGAACTTAATATCAAGGAAGAATAGAACCGTAAGTATGGACATTCCAGCTAAAAGAATGCGCCATGATAGTTTCAAAACCTTTTCTTTGCTCATTATGAGGTTGCCTCCACAGTTGTTGTCATCTCCAAGTACAGCAAGAGTTCATCTTTTGTGAAGCACTCGCTGGTTTCCGAAAAGCAACTTCTTTCATCCGTCTGCAAGATGTTGAGGTCGGTCTCTATTTGATGATAGGCAGCTTCGTCAATCTCCTCTCCCTTGGCGGAATAATTGACCGTTCCTGTGCCAGTCCACTGGCCGTTTTCATCATAAACTGCATTATAAGTAAACTCAAAATCCGGTATGGAGTCATCTGTCAGTGGCTCCGAATGCTGATCTATCTGATAATATGCGTTGGCATAGCTTCCTTCGTCCCCACCTCCATTCCACCTGTAAAATGCCGATATAACACCGCAGTGTTCATAGTAGGACATTTCTACGGTAGTTATATGGTCAACCAGACAAACGGCAGAACTGTCCTTTACGGTGTAAATGGAATATCTGTTGTAGTATCTGTCCAGGATCACCAGTTCTGGAACTGCATCGTCATCCAGATATATCAGCGAAAATTCAGCGTTTTTTATATCGCAGTCAGTGATGATGGGGGAATATGCCTGGATGATCTGTTGGACTTCTGCTGGGTGGTCCTGCTCCGGCTCAACACCTTTGTCACATGCTTGGCAGGCGCAGAGCATAAGAGAGGAAAGAGCCAGGAGGAACATTTTCAATACCGCAGTTTTCATAGCAGAACCCCGTTACTGTCCAGTCCATTCAGCCGCAAGACCCACACCTCCGGGACAGCCTCCTCGATGATTCCCCGGTTCAGGTTGTACCAGCTTCCACACTTATCTAAAATGATGGCATCTGTAGTGACCACGTTCTCCAGGCGGGAGAGGACACCGTCCACGCTGGGGTGCAGCTCCACCTGGACCTGGACGCTCCGTTCCGCCGCCTTGTCCAGCAGCAACGCCCGGAGGCGGCCGGAGTTGGACACCTGCCGGTCCAGATACAACAGGGCCTCCTTGACCTCCAGGACTTCCAGTCTATCCAGCAAAAGCTCCACGGCCCGCACCGTCTTGTCCACGATGCGGTAGCTCCCCCGCAGTCCGGCCAGATCCCGGATGGCGCCGTCCATCCCCTCCAGGAGCAGGGAGCCGGACAGGGCCACCTCCAGGGTGATGATGGTGTTGAAGCCGTCCAGCACCAGGGTCTGCGGGGCCTCCCGGAGCCGCTTCCGTTCCCGCTCCTCCAGAGCGGCGCGGGGAGAGGTGATCCGGGCCAGGGCCAGCCGCTGGCGCTCCGAGAGCAGGTGGTGGTTGCCCACGAAGGTGGAGGCGGATTTGGTGTC
>NZ_CALPCP010000057.1 GCF_943192995.1 Flintibacter muris | reverse complement strand
AGCGCGGATGCGCTGGCTGACGTGAGCGGTATGGCCTTTGACCGCACCCTCCCCCGGGAGGAGCGGCTGGCCCGGTTTGTGAAACGGGCCGTCAATCCGTACTGCTTTAGCGTGGGCGGCGTGGGCGTGAAAATCGAGTTTGCCGAGGGCGGCCCCTCCCTCCAGGAGACGCTGACCGCCTTTCTTATCCGGCAAAAGAGCGGGCTGTAACTGCTGTTGCGGCCCGTTCCCACTTCGAGACAAAATGTCCCGAGGCATCGACATCCTTGTTGATTGCCCTGGGCAGAGTTATAATATAAGTGTAATGTGATAGGGAAGGAGGAACAATGGCACGAGCTAAAAACAGAGGGTATCAGCAGACTTTAACCCCTACCTATACAATCCGGCGCTGGCGTTTAGGCGCATACATCCGCCTTTCCAAAGAGGATTTGAAAAAGGGCAAGGACGACAGCAACAGCGTGAAGAACCAGCGTGACCTGCTGGGGGATTTCTACCGGCGGCACATGGACGAATTTGAAAGCGCGGTTGAATATGTGGACGATGGGCACACCGGGACGGATGCCAACCGCGAAAACTTCCAGCGGCTCTTGGCCGATGTGATGAGCGGGAAAATCAACTGCGTGATTGTGAAAGACCTTTCCCGGTTCGCCCGGAATTACAGTGACGCGGGGAGTCTGATTGATAACTTGTTTGTGCAGATGGGTGTCCGCTTTATCTCCCTTGCGGAGAACGTGGACAGCTACCTAAACCCCGACAGCGTTTCAAACATTATCGTTCCGATAACTAACGTGATGAACGATAACTATTGCTACCAGACCTCAAAGAAAATCCGGCAGGTTTTTGATTACAAGCGGCGCAACGGCCAGTACATCGGCTCTTTCGCTCCCTACGGCTACATTAAAGACCCAAAGGACAAGCACCAGCTTATTGTAGATGCGGATGCGGCTGAAATCGTCAAGCGCGTGTATTCCATGCTCCTGCAAGGCTCGTCTAAAAGGGCCATCGCGCTGTATCTGAACGAACACGGCATACCCAGCCCCACGGCCTACCGCCGGAAAAAGGGCCTGCCCGTTTCCTCGGCTGTGGCGGACGACCCCATGTGGGGAGCCCGCATGATACATGAAATCCTCACTAACCCCATCTATACCGGGGATTTGGTACAGGGCCGCCGCCGGGTGAAAAGCTACAAGGTACACCAGATTGAGGCTGTGCCGGAGGAAGAATGGGTGCGCGTCCCCGATACTCACGAGGCCATCATCACCCACGAAACCTTTGACAAGGTGCAGGCCCTGCTGGTACGCGATACCCGGACATCCCCCAAAGGGCGGGAGGTTCACTTGTTCAGCGGTTTTCTGAAATGTGCGGACTGCGGGAAATCCATCACCCGCAGCCAGAGCGGGAAAAATATCTATTACGCCTGCTCCACTTACAAGAACCGCTCCCGGACGGCCTGCTCCATGCACTCTATCAAGCACAACCGTCTGGAGGCCGCCGTTCTGTTCGCTATCCAGTATCAAGTGAACACCGCCGTTTCCTACTCGGAATTGATAGCCCGTATCAACTCGGCCCCGCTGAAAAAAAGTCAATCCCACCGCCTTAACGACCAGATAGCCGCAAAGGAAAAGGAATTGACCCGGATAACCCGCTACAAGCAGTCACTGTATCAAGATTGGAAAGACGGGGAAATCACCCAGCAGGAATACCGGGATATGAAAGCCGATTATGAGCGGCAGGCCGCCGAGCTTGCGGATGTGCTGGCCCGGCTGAACGCGGAACGTGCGGAGCTGGCAAACGGCGTTGACAAGGAGCATCCCGCGCTGGTAGCCTTTGCAAAGTATCAAAGCATCGAAACGCTGACCCGTGAAATCCTCACAGACTTGGTAGACCATATCAAGGTTTACGAAAACGGCAATATCAGCGTTCATTTCAAGTTCGCGGACGAGTTCCGCAAGATTGCCGAGTACATTGAAATCAACACCACCGATACCGCCGAGGCGGGCTGACCCCCGCCAAAAGCAAAACCCCTTTTGACAGTGTGTTTTCCTAATAGGAGTTAATCATATGAATCCAACACAGCCTTAATCCGGAACTACATCAATCCGCTCATTGGAACAGAGTTGGTCCAGAGCATCGACTGTCTTGCGGCAGATCGTCTGATTACCCGGCTGCAGAAAACGAAAAGTGTCACCGTCAATAATCGGGCACCCAAAACAGAATTCCTTTCACCCAACAATATCGAACGAGTCAACAAGCTTTTGAGGTCTGCCTTCAAGCAGGCGGTGCGCTGGGGAATTGTGGAGCGAAATCCTTTTGAGGATACGACCCTGCCAAAAGTGAAAAAGGTGCCGCGTGCCATTTGGGATGTGCAGACAATCAGCGATGCACTGGATGCCTGCCGTGACCCGAAACTCTATGTAGCAATGAACCTTGCCTTTGCCTGTTCCATGCGTATGGGGGAGATTCTGGGGCTTACTTGGGAGAATACCCACATTTCGGATGAAAATATAGTCCGTAATGATGCCTATATTGTGATTGACAAAGAACTGGCGAGGGTGAAAGAGGAAACGATTGAAACTTTGGGCAAAGAGGAGATCATCAAAATTTTCCCTCGCACCATGTATTTAGAGGGGCAAAAGACGAGAATTGTCCTCAAGACTCCCAAGACGGAAACCAGCGTCCGAAAAGTATGGATCCCTGAAACCCTGGCCTATATCCTGCGAGAGTGGAAAGAGGCACAGGAAAAGCAGAAAGATTTCCTTGGCAGCGAGTATCAAGATCATGACCTCGTGATTGCATTGGCCAATGGCCGACCTTGCGAAACGAAGGTAATTGAGAACGCTTTCAACCGGCTCAAGCGGGATGCGCAGCTTCCGAATGTGGTATTCCATTCCCTGCGTCACTCCAGTGCGACATACAAGCTGAAGTTAAATCATGGTGACCTCAAAGCGACCCAAGGCGATACCGGCCATGCACAGGCACAGATGCTGACGGAAATCTATGCGCATATCATTGACGAGGATCGGAAGGTCAATGCTCAAAAGTTTGAGGCTGCGTTCTATTCTAATCCTGACCTGCGCGGTGTCCGGGCCCCGGAACCGCCCGCCCCTGCAGGCTTTGATCTTGCTGCTCTTGTGGATCAACTGCAGAAATCTCCTGAGCTACGTGAGCTGTTAGCCAGTGTTCTGAACGGTCAAAATGTAGGAAGGGCCGATTCAGCGGTGTGAGCCAGGTGGTGCCAAATTAGAAAAAAGCCACAAATCACTTCGTTTTTATTTGCCAGTGCCAATACTATATTTTTCGCAATACTCTGTAAATGTCAACGGTTTTGTGCGGAACTTTTTGCGTAGAAAAATGCCGCAAACAGCGTTGTTTGCGGCAAAAGTGGAGTAAGTGGACAAAATCGATTTTTCGTTGAATCCTTCGCGGCACAACGATTCAGGAAGAAAAGCTGATGCCGGAGAGGGAAAAGCAAGCACTTTGTTGTTTGCCGGTATTGACTTTTATCAATCCTTTATGGATCTATTTTGCGTGCCTGATTGACTGTTTCAAACAGTTCCCTGCTTACAATCGCCGGGTGGTGCTCCTGTATCAAAAATCTCTCTAACTCACCCTGGTTCTTGACCTGTTTCCCAGAAAACAAATCCGCTATAAAGGTTTTCTGGAGCAGAACATCCCCCACATATTTCTCGTTTCTTAACAGCTTGCTGATCGTCTCCCGGCTCCAGAGGGGTTTCCCTGTTGGGGATGGAACCTTACTCACATACAGCCATTTTGAAATTGCTCCAAGACTACTTCCAGCAGCCCTCATCTTGAACATCTTTCGAACAATTTCAGCGTCAGGTTCATCAATGATCAGCCTTCCATCATCTCCGCGCTTATACCCAAAACACACAAATTCAGCGTAGCCCGAGGTGCCCTTCTCAAAGCCTCTCTTGATTCCCCATTTGATATTTCGGCTCATATCCTCGCTCTCAGCCTGAGCCAAGGCACAGTAAGCGGTCAGCATGATTTGTATTCGCTGTTCGTTCAGCCACATCTCCTCCTGCTCAAAATAGACTTCTACACCTAAGCCACGTAGATCCCGCAGCGAACGCAGCATATCCAGCGTATTGCGGCCAAAGCGGCTAATAGACTTTGTCAGGATCAGGTCAATTCTCTTTTTGCGGCACTGTGCGATCATCCGGCGAAACTCTGGCCGTTCTTTTGTGCTTAAGCCAGTAGCTCTTTCTGCAAAAATGCCGGCACTTTCCCAATTGGGATTTGCTGAAATCAGCTGTGAATAGTGCCGCTCCTGTAATTCGATACTGCTGGTCTGTTCCTCTAACTCTGTACTGACCCGGCAGTAAGCAGCTACACGAAGATGACGCAGTTCCATTGGACGATGGCCTTGCGCAGGAAGAATTTCAGTCACCTTTCGCATTCGCACGACCTCCCGCAATTTTCTTCATTATATCAAAGCGAGAGCTTCATGGCAATGTGATTTTGCGGTTCTTTGGAGCGGCTGAGTTTCTCCTGCTGTACCGCCATAAATATCTCGTCAGAAATAATGGCCTCATGGGAGCCGGTATAGAGATACCGTTCCATGAGGCCATTGTTTTCGATCTGGACAGCGCCGGTGCTGACCGTTTTCTGGAGCAGCACCCGTCCGGTGTATTTTTCATTGGAGAGAAGTTTGTCGATGGCTTCCCGATTCCATTTGGGCCTGCCGGTGGGGGAGGGAATGCCCTGCCTTTCCAGACCAGCAGCAACTTTCCCAAGGCTGTCGCCAGCAAGATACCGTTCAAATATCCAGCTCACCACCTTGGCTTCGTCCGGATTTATTTTCAGTTCTCCATCAGAATTGATCGTGTATCCGTAGCACTTACGCTTTGCCATTTTGGAGCAGCCGTCCTGAAAGCCTTTCCGGAGACCGTTCTTAATTGCTTCACTTTTTTGTATTGAGTTCATTATGATCCTCCTTTAATAACAAAAATACCGCAGTGAAATCACTGCGGCACAAAGGGTTTATGTGACTATAATAAAAGTTGACAGACTACTCCTCTGGTGTAATCTGTCAACTTATCATGCAATAAGCTGTTAAAATCGATTTTAGGAAAGATGCTGTGGACACGCAGGGGGGCTGCGAGGTACCTTTGTGAATTTGCTCCTGTGGCATTTTAATAAAACCACCGTAGCAACCACATTTTGCCGTAGGCAGGAAACAGGGCACCCACTTTTTGAAATACGTACTTTGTTGTGCAACAGTTACATAGACAACCAGCGGCGGCCTTGTCGTACAAATACGCAATAAGTGTTCCAAACGTTAGTTGCCAAATCGTTTAATGTTTGTGCTTCTTCAGCATATTGGACAGAATATTCTTCATAGTTCATGGAATGAGGAACCCAATTCTCATGGTTTACCATCCACTCTCGCGTTACGCACTGCTTCTCTCCACCAATCATTCTTACAAATGTATTTGTCGCCTTATAGGATAAAAACTTTTCAATGCAGGAGGACAAATTTCCTCTCAGTTTTTCAAGTTCAGGATCTATAAACTCAAAAAACGGATCATTGCACTTATATAGATAATTGACAAAAGGATCAAATACATTATATGGATGTGAGCCTCCAATATCACATTCAATAAGCCAATATTTTACTTTAGATGTAAATAAATTGCAAATGGTATCGAATAGCTCTATATCTTCTTTATATATTCTCTTTTCAGTTGTACTTGCAGAAGATTTTTTGACTTTTTCGTACCAACTATCCCGATGACGCTTCAGCTCCGCTTCCGAGTATCTTTTTCCCTTTGGATGTTTTGGATCAGCTCTTCCCATGTCGGCATGGCAATCGAAACATACGGGAATACAATTATCTAAAGTATCATCTCCTCCGCATGCTTTTTGTTTAATGTGGTGTAGTTCAATTTTAGTTCCACAAAATTTATGGCAAATGCAACAACTGCGGCCGCATAGAGCTAATGCCTCTGTAGCCACCCTCTCAGAAAAACCCATGAAAACAGTCCTTCCCAAAATGTAAATCTTGCTTTGGTTTATACCATACAGTCACAACAATTTTGCTATCAACAGTATCAATCGTTTATAAGTTTGCACAGTTCGCAGTTACATTCCATGCTTTTACTATTGTATCAGAACGCAAGCCTCATGGCAACATGGTTTTGCGGTTCCTTAGAGCGGCTGAGCTTCTCCTTCTGTACGGCCATGAACATCTCATCCGAAATAATGGCCTTATGGATTTCGGTGTAAAGATACCGATCCATGAGCCCATTATTTTTGATTTGGACAGCGCCAGTGCTGACTGTTTTCTGGAGCAACACCCGTCCGGTATATTTTTCGTTGGAAAGCAGCTTATCGATTGCTTCCCGGCTCCATCTGGGTTTGCCGGTAGGAGAGGGGATGCCCTGCTTTTCCAACCCGATAGCGATTTTTCCCAAACTGTCGCCAGCAAGATACCATTCAAATATCCAACTCACCACATGAGCTTCATCTGGATTTATCTCCAATTCTCCATTAGGACTGAGAGCATATCCATAACATTTGCGTCTTGCCATTTTGGAACTGCCATCCTGAAACCCTTTCCGGAGGCCATTCTTGATTGCTTCACTTTTCTGTATTGTGTTCATTTTAGACTTCCTTTCAAAAATAAGAATGCCGCAGTAGAATCACTGCGGCGCAAAGGTTTTATGTGATTATATAAAAGTTGACAGACTACACCCTTGGTGTAACCTGTCAACTTATCATGGACAAAGGCGGCAAAATCGATCTCCCCGACAGGTGTTCGATTCTGTTTTTGCGTCCAAGACAAACCCGACAGTAATGCTTTCGAGTAAAATGTGCATTTATTTTTGAGAAATCCAGATGTGGATTTTTGAAAAAAGAACGCACATAACTCATCAAAGCTGCGGCCTTCTTATTTTTGAAAGGAAATTGTTTTCGCAGAATAATTCAGCATATATTATCCATTATCCGTGTCAGAGGCACCTGTTTCCTCAGCGACTACTCCCTCGATCATATCGGTTACCACCTGATTGAGTTGGGCTGCATTCTGGGATGTAATCACAGGAACACCAGTCTGCGTTTCCACAGCCTTGCGTGCATCCCCAGCCACTTTGCCGCCCGCACGCGCTATCTCAACATTTTCTGCAAATGTTTCAGGCTCTTTTTGTTTCGAGATCTCTGTGGTGGTCGCTTCGGCCAGCATATTCAGAACCAACTCCAGCGTGGTCATATTATCACGGAGATTCTCTTTTTTCAAGCCTTTGAGACGTTTATACTGCCTGGTTGTCATACCGGACCATGCGCGGGAGATCTCATCGGTCAGGATGGCATATTCGATACCCTGTTGAACGCCACGGGCATCCCATTCATCAGTCAGCTCTTTACGCACCTGGATCGCCTGGAGCCGCTGGTTGATCCATTCACGGCTGTATCCTTTTCTCTGATAGGTTTCCAAGGCCCGTTCAATGGTCAGCTCAGGATCGATGGTTTCTTCTATACGCTCCCGGCCAACTTGAGCCAGCCACATTTTGAACGGTTCTGCCTTGGGAGAAGGAATGGACTGGATGATGCGCAGAAGCTGCTCGGTATCAGCTACATCGGTCAGCCGCTTTTTGCCGTCAGCCGCTGTCATCTTCAAACCGTGACAATTTGTCACGGTTTCATTGCCTTCCTCTCGCATCCGCTGTTTTAGCTTGCGCCAATAAGCGGCAGGATCTTTACTGTCTGTCAGAACGGCTATCACATCTACGACTGAGAAGAACCATTCTTCCTTCTCCTCATCCCATGCGGTGCGGATACGCTTATCCTCAAAGAGCTGGATCTTATCATTTTGTCCCATCGATTCCAGCCTCCTCTCCATCATGCCGCTCCAGGGTGATCCCATACTGCTTCAGCAGTTCCAGGGCCTTTGCCATGCCCTCATCAGTGAAAGAGGCGGACTTGCTTCGGTTCCCGGCATTGACCAGCCCCTCATCCGTCAGTTCATTCAAAATACCGAAATCATACCCTTTCCAGGTCCGGCGGATTTGAAGACGAAACCCAGGACGGTCATGCTTTTCGTGGAGATCTGGAACGAGGCGCTCTTCCCAGGAGGTGAGATACATCAGCATCAGAGTCAGATCCTTGACTGTATCTTTGTCCATCTGTTTGTCCTCCACGGGTAAGCCTTTGCTGTAATTATAACATAGTGAAGGCGCTGTGTCTACTCAAAGAGTTCAACAAGAGCAGATAAAAGTTCCAGAACAGGGTCAGGCACATCGTCCGCCGATCCCATATCCTGAATCTCTCCATTGGAGTATTCCACATGGACGTTCCACAGCGGGGATTCCGCATCCTCCGGATCGACATCGGCAGGGCCGCAATAATCCTCTCCCCACCAGAAAATCTCCAGTGTGTGTACCGTCCACTTCAGGAGCTTTGCCAGGATTTTGGGCGGCGGCGATACTGTCTGAGATGCGCCATCCTGCTGGATGCGGACAATGGCTGGCGGTGTCTGGCTGACCTGATAGCTTTCTTTGACGTACATCAGGTCGCCATAGGGATCGCAGATCTCGCCATCGATGTTCAGCTTCAGCGTTTGGATGGACAACTCCTGCTTTATCTGGTTTCGCGCCTGGCGGGGAAATCGCTGCGCATAGACCATACAGGCCAGGGACTTCACCTCTGGCCGGTGGTCGTGGGTTCGATTTTTCAGCCACGTCATCTCGCTCTCGCTCAGACGGCGCAACGGTAGATTTTCCAAACGACGGAGCGTCATCTCCTCCGCCTGCCGCGCCGGTGAGAGACGGGAACAGGCTTTGCAGATATGCGCAGCATGGCCTCTGCCGCTGAAGCTCTCGTTGGACTTCCGCATCCCGCAGACCTTGCAGAAATGCCCCGGAAGTTTTTTCTTCGCCATCCCCATCGCCTCCGCTGCCGTTACTATAACATGGATCAGCCGTATTGTCGAGGGCCAGGCTTTCGTGGGTACGCTCACGGATATTCCCGGCCAGTTCCAGCTTCGACCAACCGAACTGCCCAGCCGCTTTGATGTACCATGCCCGCTCCTGGGTGGACAGCTCCGCCTCCAGGATGACCACATTTTGAGTCCAGCCGATGGTCATGGCCTCACCCAGCACCTCCGGTGCGCTCTCATAGGTACGATAAAACTCCCGCATCCGGCGCAGGTTCCGGGGGGAGAAGCCAGAGGTGTCAGGGTATGCGCCGCACAGATACTCCGCCGCGGCAACAGCGGCGCCTTTCTCTGGCCTGTCGCTGACCAGCCGGCCAATCTCACAGTACAGTTCCATCTGGGGCAGGTCTGCCGTCATCAACGTATCCAGCGCCGCGAACATGGCGCTGTAGTCAACAGGTTTTCTGACGTTCATTCTGGTTTCTCCTTTCCGGCGCAGGTGCGCCTGTTTTTTTATTCTCTTCTCTGTGGTTTGAAATCGCCAACGAGCAAGCCCTCGGTCACCCGAGAGCTTGCTCCTTAGCGGTATCGGGTCGTGTCGTCGTCACTCCCATTGCAGCTCCACCATCTGTTCCCACTGGATGATGAAGCGGTCATCTAACACACAGTTTTGGTGGTAGTGGCCCAGGAACCAGCAATCGAATTGGCACCGCCGCTTGACCATCTGGAGGAAGTCCGTCAGCCGGTCCGGGGTGTAGTTTCGATCCAGCTTCTGCTGGATGCTGGTGGGGGCGCAGTGGGTCAGGATGTAGTTCACTCGCCAGTTGACCCGTTCCAGGTTCCTGACGGCCTCCTCGTATTCCTCCTCAGAGGGCATCTCCTGGGGCCACCAAGAGATGCCCTTTACCCGGAACATCTGCCGTGTCCGGCGCTTGAACCAGTATTCCTGCTCGAAGCCGGGGGACGCCGGATCGAGGATGCCGTCCTGGATATCGTGGGAGGCAGCGCCGCCCATGGCGAAGAAGGTGATTCCATCGATCTCAAATACCTGCCCACGCATCAGGTGAAGCACATGGGGCCGGACATAGTGGACTTTTCCTCCCTGCCATTGGTGGACGGGAAGTTCTCCGAGCCTATCGAAGTTTTCGTGGTTCCCGTCCACAAAGAGGGTGGTAAACGGCTTTTCCTCCAGCCAGTTGAGCCAGTATGCCTCCCTGGGGGAATCGTCCCACACGCCCCCGAAATCGCCTGTGATGACTGCATAGTCGCTGCGGCCCATCTGCTTCTGCTGTGGAAAAATTTTGGTGTTAAACCGTTGGAAGCCACCATGGGTGTCGCCGGTGATATAGAGCATGCAGTCTCCCTCCCTATATCGTCTGGGTGATCTCCGTCCCATCCTTGAAGCAGATGAGCAGGGTGTCCTTGCTGACTACCTTGATGTTGCTGACCAGCTGGCGGACGGTGACCTCGTCAAACTCCGTGATGGTCCCAGCCGTCTGCTCCAGCTCACTGGCGATTTCCTCCATCCTCCGGTCGAACGCGGCGGCGGTGCGGCCCTCACGCTCCAGTTCCGCTTTCTTCGCCATCAGGGAGGTCTTCGCTATATTCACCCGCTGGATTTCCTCGTCATAGTCCAGACAGTCGGGGCCGGCGCTGACGGCCAGCTGGAACAGCTCCAGCTGACGCTCCGTGAGGCTGCGGATCTGCGCCTCCAGCGCCGGCAGGGACAGCTCCCCATCCTCCCCGGCGAGGGCGGCGGTGATGCTTGCCTCCAGCGCCTCCTTTGCGGTCTGGGCATAGAACAGCTCGTTCATGGCGGCGGTCACAGCGGCGTGGATATCCGCCTCGTTCCAGGTGGGGGACTTCTTGCAGATCTTCTTTCCGTGTTCCAGGCGGTTGATGCACCGCCAGACGATCCGCTTACCCTCGGGCCGGCTCCACACCACCCGGCGGTAGGGGCTGCCGCATTCACCGCAGACCAGAAGCTCACTGAGGACATACTTGCCGCAGTATTTGCCCAGCTCCGTCTTGGCCTTGGAGGAGGTCTTCCGCAGGCTGGAGCGCCGGGCCAGCTCCTCCTGCACCCGCTGGAAGGTGTCCCGGTCAATGATGGCGGGGTGGCACTCGTGGACGTAGTATTGGGGCAGCTCCCCCATGTTCTTTCTCTGCTCGTGGGTGAAGAGATCCGCCATGAAGGTCTTCTGGAGCAAGGCGTCCCCGATGTATTTTTCATTTTGCAGCATCTTCCTCACCACACTGTCGTGCCAGGAATCACTTCCCTGAGCGGTTTTGACGCCGTCCGACATCAGGTCCCGGCAGATCTGGTGGACGCTCTGGCCCAGCAGGTACCGGGAGAAGATCCTGCGGACGATGGCGGCCTCATCGGGGTCGATCTCCGGCAGGCCGTCCGGCCCCTTGCGGTAGCCAAGGAAGCTGGCGTAGTGGTAGTAAACCTTGCCGTCCTTGAAGTTCCTCCGGTGGCCCCACTTCACGTTGCCGCTGAGGGACTCGCTCTCCGCCTGGGCCTGGCTCATCATGAAGGTGAGGATCATCTCGTTGTCCATGTAGAGGGTGTTGACATTTTCTTTCTCGAAGAAGACGCCGATTCCCTTCCGCTTCAGCTTCCGGACGGTGTCCAGACCGTCCAGAGTGTTGCGCCCGAAGCGGGATACCGATTTGGTGATGATAAGGTCGATCCTGCCCCGGTCGCAGTCCCGGAGCATCTTCAAAAACTCCTTGCGCCGCTTCATGGACGTGCCGGTGATGCCCTCGTCAGCGTACAGGCGGACCATGGTCCACTCCGGCATGGCGGCGATCTTCTCAGTGTAATAGGCGATCTGGGCGTTGTAGCTGTTGAGCTGTTCCTCGCTGTCGGTGGATACCCGGCAGTAGGGGGCCACCCGGAGATGCTTCTTGCGGATGTCCCGCTCTGTGAGCTTGGGGTCAGGGGGGATGAAGGTGATCCGCCGCTTCTGGGGAGTCTGTTGTGTAGTCATGTGGTTTGCTCCTTTCCTATCATCGTTCCGTTGTTCAGTTCCAGTTCTATGTAGTCCTGTCCGCCAATGCGGACGGCCTTTACCGCCTTTGCCAGAAGCTCTTGTATGTCGCTGTCATTGGCGGGGCCGGTTTCCAGCCGTTCCCGAAGCGTCTCCATATCATGAACCGGCGTGAGATCCGGCAGGACAGTGTACTGCTCCGCGGCGGCGGCGAAGATCAGCGTCTTCATGTAGTCGAAGTTGATATCCGAGCGGTTGAAGCACACGTTCAGCTCATTCTGGATGCGCAGAGCGTCTGCGGAGGGGGCAGCCTCCGGTGCGGGAGGCAGTGTCAGCAGGTCAGGGGTGTTTGCCAGCTGACGGAGCCGCTGGGATACCCGTTTCTGCACCTCCTCATCGCTGGCGCGGACGATAGCTCCGCAGTCTGGGTTGGCGCATACCCAGCGGGGCCGGCCATGGGACTTGGTGTCCCGCACGATTCTGCTTCCGCATACCGCGCACACAGCTTTTTCCCGAATAGGATTCAGCTCAGCGGGGCAGGGCGTGTAGTCAGTTTTGTCCTCCCTCTGGATTTGCGCCGCGAGGAACTCCTCATCGCTGATGAGACGTGGGTAGACGCCTGTCCCCAGGTATTTCCCATTCTCCAGAATCCGCTTGACCATGTGCTTGTTCCACTGGCTGGTATGCTGGTGGTAGGGGATGTTTCCTCTGCTCATCTCCTCCGCAATCCTGCCGAAGGAGGCCCCCGCCAGGTAGCGGGTGAAGATGTTCTGAACCGCGTCAGCCTCTGTAGGGCAGGGGACGGTTTCGCCGCCCCGCACCATATAGCCGAAGGGGGTCTTTCTCTGCCATGCCATTACCGTACCGCCTTTCCAATCCGCTCCGTCAGCTCCAGGCCGTTGAGCAGGGTGAATTTCAGGGTGTCCGCCGAGACGATCACGATCCGCCTGACCAGTGACTCGAACAGCTCCTGGCTGGGTTCCCCCAGCCACTGGGGGCCGTCCTCCAGGCAGTCCAGCATGATCTCGGTGTCCTGGATCTGGGTGTCCTCGCTGGTGGAGTCCATGATGCGCCGGCGCAGCCGTCTCAGCGTCCTCAGCTTCTGCTCGATCTCACCTTGCTGGGATAAATAAAGAGCAGGATCAACGTACCCTTTCGACTTCAGTCGAACCAGTACGAGATTCTGCTCTGACAGACGGGCGATCTCTTTGTCGATGTCGCTGATTTTGCGGTTTGTGCGCAGTTCCCGCTCCCGCAGCTCCCGGAGCTGCTCCAGCACGGTGCGCAGAATCGTGCCGCCATCCGCTTTCAGCTTGTGGTAAAGCCGAAGCAGAGCCGCTGTGATCTCCACCTCCGGCACCTGGGGGACGGGGCAGCGGGACTTGGCGTCGTCATGGCGGTTGCACACCCAGTAGGTCTTGCCGTTGGTGACCTTCCTGCGGCAGACGGAGCCGCAGTCTCCACAGACAATCCGTTTGCTGTAGACCGACGCCTCCGGCTTGGAGGAGTTACCGGCGAACTGCGTCCGGCGAAGGGCCATCAGGTCCTGTACCCGCTGGAAGTCCTCCTTGGACACAATGGGCGGGTGGCAGTTCTCCACGAAGTACCGGGGCTTCTGTCCCCGGTTCGGCACCTGCCGGAAGGGGATGGTATCGGTGGCGAAGCTCTTTTGCCAGAGCATATCGCCGGTGTAGGAGACGTTGGTCAGGATGTATTGCACCGTGTTTGGATGCCATCCCTCCCGGCCATGGCCCCGGATAGCCCCCAGCTCATTCAGCTCATGGGCGATATCCGCCGTCCCCTGGCCCTTGAGGTAGGCGTTGTAGATATACCGGACGATCTCCGCCTCCTCGGGGACGATCTCCAGTTCTCGTCCCGCCAGCCGGTAGCCGTAGGGAGTGGAGGGAGGGACGAAGATCCCTTTCTCCATCCGCATTCGGACGCTGACCCTCATATTGTTGGAGTGGTTGGTGGACTCCATCTGGGAGAAAGCGCCGTAGATCTGGGCGATCTGCTCGGTGGTCATCTTCCCGGTGTCGATGTTCTCTTTCTCGAAGCAGATGGAGATGCCCAGCCGGAGCAGTTCCCGCACATACCGGATGTAGTCCGTGGTGTTCCGGGCGAAGCGGGAGGTGGACTTGACCAGCACCCGGTCGATCTTCCCGTCACGGCAGTCCGCGATCATGCGGTTGAACTCCTCACGCTTCCGGGCCTCCAGCCCGGACAGGCCCTCGTCGGCGTAGACGTCCACCAGTTCCCAGTCCTCCCTGGAGGAGATGAACTTGGTGTAGAAGTCTACCTGGGCCATATAGGAGTTGAGCTGGTCAGCCGAGTCGCTGCTGACCCTGGCGTATGCCGCCACCCGGAGCTTCGCCGCCTCGGGCTTCCTGGGGTCAATGACGGTAATTCTCGGACGCCTTGCGGCAGTAGTGTTTGTCTGTACCATATCTTTTTTGACCTCCTTTCTGCGACACACAATATCACAAGTTTTTTGAAACAGCTATTCACCAATACCAACCAAAAACAGCCCTCAAAACCAAGCAGAATGTACCTGTTCTCAGGCAAAAATCAAGGTGGGCCGGAGCCGCCGCTTCAGTTCGGCCTTGGCCCGCTCCGTCTCCGCTTCCGACAGGAGCTTTCGCTCCGCCATACTCTCCAGCATCCGAAGAGCGGAGAGGAAGGTGACATTGTCCCGCAGTTCCTTTGTAGTCATAGCATTAACGCCCTCCTTATCTGAGAGCCGCCCATCGGGAACTGTGAGCGGCCCCGATGGGTTGATGGAAAAACAGCAGAGACAAAGTCTCCGCTATGTATATAGTTCAGTGGTATGTTTCTGCAAGCCCCACGCTGATGTGCAGAGCGGCGTCCACTTCCCACATCTTGTCCTCACCCACGCTGCCCATGTACTCACCCAGGCGGGACTTGTCCAGCGTCCGAACCTGCTCCAGCAGGACAGTGGAATCCCGGAACAGGCCGCAGGC
>NZ_CALPCP010000056.1 GCF_943192995.1 Flintibacter muris | reverse complement strand
GGTTTTTTCGTGAACCATAATGCATACCTCTGCTCTGGAAATACCTTGGTATCTTTCGGCACATAGCCGCGTTTGACGGTTTCCATGGTGGGTTCAGTCCTTCATAGGTAGCTTCTCAATTAAAGCATATCCAATCATGACGCACTCTCCATAAACACACTGGGATTACTCATTCAAATGGTTCGTTTAAATTATAGTGCTTCATTATGCTATTTTCCAGTTCAAAATAAGCCTCTAAATCATCTGGTTGTGCGGGTATTCCTTTTTCCCAGTACGCTTCGCCATAATAGAGATTCATAGCCCAATAGTAAGGATATTCATGACCTAATAATCCGGCGTCCATTACATTTGAAATTGGTTCCGCAAGATGAGATTGAGCTACCATTTTAGACGCATCCTCATATGAAATGCCCACATAATGAGTTAATAATCGTTTTATCAATTCGCAAAAGCTGTACTGATTAACTATTATTCTGTCGCTATCATCTTCTAAAACGACGCCATCTTTTAGCATAACCTAAATATCCTCACAATTCTTGATTGCAACGCTTGACAAAGGGAAACATGATAAACAACAAAAAAATGGACTGTCAACCTTACCGAAAACGCCGCCCGGCTGTAAAAAGGGCGGCGTTTTTGCGTGACAGGGAAAGGAGGAAAACGTATAAGGAGACGGGGCCAAAATAAGGTTTTGGCCCCGTTTGTATTTGAAAAAGTAAGGAGGTCAAGCGAATGGCAGAAGAAATTAAAACGACCCCAGCCCCGGAGGGACAAACGCTGGAGCCCCCCGCGCCGGAAGTGTCGGAGGCCCCGCCCGCCCCGGAGCCGGGGGCCCAGGGTGTGATCCCCGGCATGGAGGGTCCCCCGGCCCCGGAGAACAAGGTGATCAACCTGTCGTCCGTCCGGGCGGGGCAGGAGCAGACGGACCCGGCCAAGGAGGGCGGGCAGGAGTGGGAGAAGCCCCAGGAGCAGCCGGAGCCACCCCGCCGTGGCCGCCGCCCCAAGAACAAGGAGGCCCCGGCCCAGGGTGAGAGGCCCAAGCGCAAGGGCCGCCCGCCCAAGGCGGAGAAGCAGACCCCCGGCGGGGGCGGAGCTGGCAAGACGGCCAAGACCGCCACACGGGGCAAGGCCGCCGGAAAATCCACCCCGGCCAAGGAGGAGATCCCGCCGCCTCCCGCGCCCGCGCCAGAGGAGCCGCCCCAGCCCAAGGACGCCTCCCGCGCGGAAAAAGAGGAGATCGTCTATCTGGACCTCGACCAGCTCCACCCGTTCCAGGATCACCCGTTCGGCGTCCGGGACGACAATGAAATGAAAGGGCTGGTGTCGTCTGTGCGGGCAGGCGGCGTCCACCAGCCCGCCCTGGTGCGTCCCCGTGAGGGCGGGGGCTATGAGATCATAGCGGGCCACCGGCGGCAGCGGGCAAGCGAACTGGCGGGGTACAAAAATATGCCCTGTATCGTCCGCAACATGACGGATGATGAAGCCGTCCTCGCTATGACGGACGACAACCTGCGCCACCGGGAAACGATTTTGCCCAGCGAAAAGGCGGCGGCCTTGAAGCAGCAGTATGAGGCCATCAAGCACCAGGGGACGCGGGGCGACGGCGCGGACCTGGGCAAGCTGTCTCTGGACAAAGTGGGCGAGCGCAACGGCATGAGCGGAAAGACGGTGCAGCGGTACATTTATCTGAATGACCTTGTGCCGGAGCTGAAACAGTTCATGGACGGCGGCAAGCTGTCGTTCACCCCCGCTGTGGAGATTTCCCGTATCAGGCCGGACCATCAGAAGTATATCGCCGTGTCCATTGAGGGGCAGCAGTCGTCCCCCTCCAAGGCCCAGGCCAAGAAGCTGCGGGAGATGGACGAGAAGAACCAGCTCAACCCGGACGTGATCGACGCGGTGTTGAGCCAGGAGAAGAAAAAGGAGGATTTCGACGTGATTATCAGTTCTGCGGAGTTGGCCCAGTTTTTCGGCAAGGACAAGACGCCCCGTGAGATGAAGGACCAGATCATGGCCCTGTTGGGGGAGTGGAAGGACAAGCAGCCCCCGGAGCTGGGCAAGGGCGAGAAAAAGACGGATCGGGAGAAGTAAGCGGAAGCTCTGGACACGGTGTCCAGAGCTTTTCCCGTCTCCCCCGTCCCACCGTCTCCCGTGAAAACGGCTCTTGTGGAATATCCCCCGTCGCCGCGCCACCCATAGCACAACCGGGGCAGCCTGTCAAGGGCAAAGCCGCCGCTGCGCGGCGGTGCTCCGCACCCTTGACAGGCAGTCCCGGCTGTGCTACTCCCAAGGCGCGACGGGGGATATATCCTCCAGAGCCGCCCCCCTTTCCCCAAGAATGGGGAAAGGGGCGGGGGGAAAAGGGGCTGACCGCTTCCTCTCCAAACAATTTTATCTACATCTGAACGGAGGTTTTCAAAATGAAAATGCCCCTGGCGTATGTCACCGCCGCCTGGAGCGCGGACCCCGTGGAGGCCACGGAGCAGGCTGTCCGCTACTGCCGGGCCGTCTATGAGGCGGGATTTTCCCCCATCTGCCCCACACTGTATCTCCCCCTCTTTCTGAACGACGCTGTGCCGGAGGAGCACAAGAGCAGCATTGATATGAGCCGGGACCTGCTGCGCCGCTCCCGCGTGCTGGTGGTGTGCGGCCACGCTGTCACCGAGGCGGTGAAAAATGACATCGCCGTGGCCCAGCGGCTCAAAATCACGGCCACCACTCTGGAGGGTATTCTGACGGTAAAGGGGCAGGGCCGCTGCTGACCCTGGCGAGCCTCTTTGACGGGATCGGCGTGTTCCCCCTGGCCGCCCGGCGTCAGGGGATCGTCCCCCTGTGGGCCAGCGAGATCGAAAAGGCCCCCGTCTCCATCACGAAACGCCACTTCCCGGATATGGAGCACCTGGGGGACATTACCCGGCTCCACGGCGGCGAGGTCCCGCCCGTGGACATCATCACATTCGGGTCCCCCTGTCAAAATCTCTCCAGCGCGGGCCGCCGTGAGGGGCTGGGCGGGGCAAAGTCCAGCCTGTTCTTCCAGGCGGTGCGTATCATAGAGGAAATGAGGGATGCCACTGGAGGTCAATTTCCAACAATCGTTATTTGGGAAAACGTCATGGGAGCTCTGCTATCAGGAAACCGGCTGGATTTTAGAGCCGTCCTGCAATCTCTCACAAACACCGAAATTCCAATGCCTGCTTCTGGGCGCTGGGCCAATGCCGGAATGGTGCGAGGCGGAGGCCGTGACGTGTGCTGGCGTCTGCTGGACGCCCAGCATTGGGCAGACCCCCGGCTGGCCCGGCGTCAGCGGGTGTTCGTCGTGGCGGATTTTGGAGGCCGGCGTGCCGGAGCGGTCCTGTTTAAGCCCCGCCGCCTGTTCCCGGCTCCTGCGCCTTGCGGAGACTTTGGGCTGTCCCCCGCCGGAGGCAATCGAATATCTGCTTTTGAAACAGGGGGGCCGCTACCAGTCGTCCACCCCTTTCAAGGCTACCGTATGCGGGGGGCGGCCAAGGCGGGGGACGTCGGGAACTTCCTGGGGAGCTTTGGAAAATCAACAGACCCTTTTCCCACTCTGCTTGCCGGAGGGCTGATGGTGTTTGCCCTGTGGTGGGAGGGCCGGGAGGCGGAGGGGGTGATTACATGGCTGACCCCCACGGAGGGGGAGCGGGCCATGGGCCTGCCCGACGGCTGGACGGCGTTCGGCCACGACGGGCGGCCCGTCTCCGCCCGCGCCCGGCAAAAGGCCCTGGGAAACTCCATTGCCCTGCCCTGTGCGGAGTACATCATGGCGGGAGTAAAAGAAGAATTGGAGGGAGGGAAACCGTATAGCGATATTTGAAGCCTGTGTGACGAACCTGGGCAAGTACAACGAGGGCCAGCTTGTATATGAGCGGGTGGCGTTCCCCACCGACACCGAAACCGTCCAGGCGGCCTTGAAAAAAATCGGCATAGACGGTATTCGGTATGAGGAGATTTTTATTTCCGATTATGACGGCCCTATGCCCCAGCTCCACAAGCACCTGGGCGAGTACGAGAGCATAGACGAGCTGAACCATCTGGCCTGCCTGCTGTCGGAGCTGTCCCAGGACGAGCTGGCGGTGTTTGAGGCCGTCATGGACAGTGGGGAGTACACCGGGAGCGTGAAAGATTTAATCAATCTCTCTCAAAACCTGGACAGCTACAGCTTTTATTCCGATGTTCACACCGAGGAGGACTTGGGGCGGATGTATCTCCAGGAGCTTGAGGCCGTCCCTGTGCCGGAGCACCTGATCGACTACATTGATTATGAGGCATACGGGCGGGATGCGCGGATCAACGAGGGCGGCCACTTCGCCCCCGGCGGGTACGTCCAGGGGGGACATTCCTTTAAGGAGCATTACCACGGGATCGAGGACATTCCCGACGAACACCGGGTATTCTCCATGCCTAAAGTGCCCATCCGGGAGCAAATGGCTGCCTATCAGGAAATGGCGAACCGGGCTTCCCTGACCACGGAGCGGTCCGCGCCCAAGGTGGACCGGGAGGAGCGGTAGCCCTCTGGACACCGTGTCCAGAGGCAGGAGGTGATGATTTTTGGTAGATGAAGATATTTCCCGGCGCACGATAGCCCTCTCCATCCGAACGGGTAAGCTGACGGCGCGGACGCTGGCCTGGGCGCTGCGGGCGGCGGGCCGGAATATCCAAAAGGAGCGGCAGGCCCGCAAGACGCCCCACGGCAGGCAGAGCGTCAAACAGCTTATGAAGCAGGGCGAGGCCACCAACAGCCTCCCCGTGGAGGCCCCCAGGGAGTTTGACCGGGTGGCCCGGCGCTGGAATGTGGACTACGCCTTTTTCAAAAACGGCGAGGGAAAGTATCTGCTGTTCTTCAAATCCAAGCAGGCCGACGCCATTACCGCCTGTTTCGGGGAATACTCCCGCTGTGTCATGGACCGGCCCAGGGCGCGGCGGGTCCCCATTCTGGAGCGGATGAAGCGGGCCGGGGAGCTGCTGCGGGGCCAGGAGCGGACCCAGGAGCGGAAAAAGGAGGCGGCCCGTGAAGAAAGGTAGCTTGAAAAAGTACATTCTCCCCAATATGCCCTATGTGTTTATGGCCTGGGCCTGCCTCAAATTGGGGACGGCCTACCGTCTGGCGGCTGGGGCCAACGCCGGGGAGAAGCTGGTGGGCATGATGAACACCATCAACACGGCCTTTGCCTCCCCCGCCCCTGGGCTGGACCCGGCGGACTGGCTGGTAGGGATCGCGGGGGCGGCGGCCATCCGGCTGTTCGTCTACGTCAAGGCCAAGAACGCGAAAAAATTTCGCCGTGACGAGGAGTACGGCAGCGCGCGTTGGGGCGGGCCGAAAGACATCGCCCCTTTCGTCGATCCCAGGTTTGAGAAAAACGTCATTCTCTCCGGGACGGAATTTCTCACCACCAACACCCGGCCCAAGAACCCGGCCAACGCCCGGAACCTCAACGCCTGCGTCATCGGCTCCTCCGGCTCCGGCAAGACCCGGTTCTGGCTCACCCCCCAGCTCCTCCAGGCCCACTCCTCCTATGTGGTGGTGGACCCCAAGGGCGGGGTGCTGTCCCAGGTGGGCTGCTTCCTCCAGAGGAAAAAGGGCTATAAGATTAAGGTTTTCAACAGCATTGATTTTTCCCGCTCCATGCACTACAACCCCCTGGCCTATATCAAGAACGAGGCGGATATTCTGAAATTCGTGAACACCCTGATTGCCAACACCAAGGGGGAGGGCAAGGAGGGGGACCCGTTCTGGACCAAATCGGAGACGCTTTTATACTGCGCCCTGATTGCCTATATCATCTTCGAGGGGCCGGAGGAGGACCGGAATATGAATACCCTGGTGGATATGATCTCCGGCATGGAGGTGAAAGAGGACGACCCGGATTTTATGAACGCCATCGACTATATGTTCAAGGGCCTGGAGAAGCGCAAGCCGGACTGCTTCGCCGTGAAGCAGTACAAAAAGTACAAATTAGCCAGCGGCAAGACGGCGCGTAGCATACTTATTAGCTGCGGGGCGCGGCTGGCTCCGTTTGACATTCCCCAGCTCCGGGAGATCATGAGCTACGACGAAATGGAGCTGGACCGCCTGGGAGACAAGCGGACGGCGGCTTTCTTCATCATCAGCGACACGGACACCACCTACAATTTCATTGTGGCCCTGGCGTTCTCCCAAATGTTCAACCTCCTGTGCGAGAGGGCGGACAATGTGCATGGGGGCCGCCTGCCCCACCACGTCCGGGTGCTGTGGGACGAGGCCGCCAACACGGGGCAGGTCCCGAACCTGGAGAAGCTGGTGGCGGTGATCCGCTCCCGCGAGGTCAGCCTGACCCTGTTCTATCAGGCCCAGTCCCAATGCAAGGCCATTTACAAGGACAACGCCGAGACGATCATGGGCAACATGGACAGCGTGGTTTTCCTGGGCGGGCGGGAGCACTCCACCGTCAAGGAGATTTCCGAGGCGTGGCTGGGCAAGCAAACCATTTCCATGCAGACCGACAGCCGGTCCCGCGGGCAGTCCGAGAGTTACAGCCAGAACACCCAGCGCCTGGGCCGGGAGCTTATGACCATGGACGAGCTCACCACCATGCCCGGCGACAAATGTATTTTACAGCTCCGGGGGCTGCGGCCCTTTTTCTCCCCCAAGTACGACTTGAAGCAGCACCCCAATTACCGCTATACGGCGGAGGCGGACAAGAAAAATGCCTTTGACCTGTCCCGCCTGATCTCCCGCCGTATGGAGAAGCTGGACCCCGACGAGCGATACACCGTGTACGAGGCGGACGTGCCGGACGAGGCGGACATAGGCGAGGACGAGGACATCTTCAACTATGACGACCTGGACGACCCGGACGCCTTTGTATAACCTCTGGACACCGTGTCCAGAGCGTTCCTGCCGCCTGACAAGGGCGGCTTTTTTCATGGCCGGGATGATATTCCCGGAGAATATGGAGGTTTATATGGAGTTCTTTTCTTCCGCTATCACCACCTTGCAGACCCTCGTTGTGGCCCTGGGCGCTGGTCTGGGCGTGTGGGGCGTCGTCAATCTCCTGGAGGGCTACGGGTCGGATAACCCTGGCTCCAATGCTCATGTACGGTAAAGAAGCAAGCAACCGAAAACAAGAGATAGACCGCCAGCACCACACTATTCCGAACCAAAGAAGCCAAAGACCAAAAGACAAGCATTGTGGAAATGTGCATAACAGGCTATGGAATCATGGATAACTCTATTCACAGCACATGGAAAAGCTAAAGTGCAGCTTTCCCACGTCCTGCAAACAGAGTTACCCACAACTCCATAAGACAGCCAGTTATACACATTCCCACAATGCCGACTACTACGGAATCCTACCTTACACCGACCTATATTTTTGATACACAACAACCAGATTAAGTTGTTGTTATTTTTATTTGGGGGATTGACTATAATAGCAAAGGTGATATAATGTACTTGTACATTAAGTACATTCGGAAAGTAGAGGTGGTGAATAGTGGAAATCATTATCAGCAACAATGCCAATAAACCGATTTATGAACAAATCACATCACAAATCAAGGCAATGATAATGAGCGGAGAATTACAGGCAGGTGACGCAATCCCTTCCATGCGAGCTTTGGCAAAATCAATCCATGTAAGTGTCATTACAGTCCAAAAAGCCTATGAGGATTTACAAAGGGACGGATTTATCGAAACTACAGTTGGCAGAGGAAGTTTTGTGTCGGCGCAGAACAAAGAATTTTATCAAGAGGAACAACAGCGTATAGCCGAAGAACATTTACAAGCAGCCGCCGAAATAGGGAGAATGAGTAATATTTCTCTTGAAAAATTGACGGAATTATTAACTTTATTTTATCAGGAGGACGAATAACATGGAAAACATTTTAGAATTGCAACAAATATGTAAGTCTTTTCCAAAGTCAAACTTTATATTGGATAAACTCTCTTTTTCATTACCGTATGGGGCTATTCTGGGCTTTGTTGGTGAAAACGGCGCAGGTAAAACTACCACGATTGGCTGTATTTTAAACACTGTCAGAAAAGACAGCGGTATGGTAAAACTATTTGGAAAAGAAATGCGGGATATTGACACAGACATTCGAGAAAAAATTGGTGTGGTTTATGACGGAGATAATTTTCCGGGTTTTTGGACGGCGAAACAATTATCTCAAGTCATGGAGGGAATTTATACACAATGGGATAATGCCTTATTTCAAAAATATTTAGAGGATTTTCATTTACCTGTTAAACAGAAAATCAAAAATTATTCCAGAGGAATGACAATGAAGCTGGCTATTGCAGTTGCCTTGTCGCACCACCCGCAATTATTGATTTTGGACGAAGCAACCAGTGGTTTAGACCCCATTATGCGTGATGAAATGCTGGACGTTTTTCTTGAATTTGTGCAGGAGGAAAGCCATTCTATCCTTTTATCTTCTCATATTACAAGCGATTTAGAAAAAGTTGCAGATTATATTACATTTATTCATAATGGGAAATTGATTATGACCGCATCAAAAAATGATTTGGTATATAATTACGCCGTTATGCGTTGCAAGGAAAGTCAGTTCCTTGCATTAGACCCTGGTGATATTATCGCTTACCGAAAACGGGATTTTCAGATTGATGTATTAGTTAATAACGGAAAAGAAGCACAACGAAAATATAAAGGTTCTGTTGTAGACCATGTTTCAGTTGATGAAATCATGTTGTTATTGGTAAAGGGGGAACGAGTATGAAAGGATTGCTTAAAAATAATTTTTTAACCGTTTATTCTAATGCGAAAGTTTTTTCGATTTTTATGCTTATATTGGGGCTTTTTGTTGTTGCGGTTATCAGCCAGCCGCTTCTTATTGGTTACGTTCTGTTAAGCATGGTTGGCTTTTCCGTAAATGCAATTACAAGCATAAAAAAAGAGTTTATTTCAAAATGGGGAAAATACAAATTAACTTTGCCTGTAAAGAGAGCTGCTATTGTTAAAAGCTATTTTATCAGTCAACTAATATGGCTGCTTGTTGGAATACTATATGCAGGAATCGTTATAAGTTTATCATGGGCATTGCATGGTTGCCCTTATGATAATAGCATTGACGTAGTTTCAATATTTGCATTGGGAATCAGTGTAAGTATTTTTACAGGTGCATTTTTCTTTCCATTGCTTTATCTGGGCGGCGAAGAAAGAAGTGATGTATTTTTAGTAATCAGCTTGCTTTGTGGAATTGGCGTTGTGTTAGGAATTATTAGTGTACTTAATCTTTATTTAGCCCCTGGCGTAACTACAATTCTATTAAGTGCGGCTATTTTGCTTTTAAGTTCTTTGTTAATGTTCGCTTTATCCTATCCGTTGACCGTGGGTATTTATCACAAAAAAGAATACTAACTAAATGTATTATGTGGGAGAAAGGGGGAATTTCTATGCCTTGCACAGAAGCATACAAGGAGCATATCGAATACACATTTAACGCCTTTTGTAAAGTTGTTATACGTTATGCGGTTATCAACGCATGGCGTGACAGGGATAGACGGCGGCAAAGAGAAATATCTTTTGAATACCTCACCGAAGAAAAGTTTTACCCATTCAGCACGTCAGACACCTATTTCATAGACCCCTACAAGCAATACCCGGTTATGATATGCGGTCAGAGGGTTATCCTCACAAACGGGGAGCTTGCCGCCGCCCTGTCCTCTCTGCCGGAGAAAAAGAGGGAAGTCATTTACCTTTACTTTTTCGGGCGTTACACACAGCAGGAAATCGGGGAACTATACGGACGCTGCCGGAGTACGGCGTGGCATCACATACACAGTGCCTTGCAAATGCTGCATGAAGAAATGGAGGTGCTTTTCCGTGAGGAATCCTAAACTTGTGCCATATGAAACCATTATCCGAGCGACCAGCGGAGAGCCGGAAGCCATTGACGAGGTTTTACGGCATTACAGCAAGCGAATCCGGCTTGCTTCTCTTGAAAACGGACACGTCAACAAGGACACCGAGGACAATATCAAACGGCGGCTTATCGCTGCCCTGTTCCAGTTCCGCTTTGATGAACAGCCATACCCCAAAACTGAATAACCTCCGCCACATAGAACGGCACACCAAGACAGGAAATCATAAAAAGGTTTCCTGTTTTTTTGCGTTTATATTCGGCGTTTTTGAAAAACCGCCGTATTGCCCCACGAAAAGGGAAACATGACACGCTCTTTGTTTGGCAGTTTTCAATTTTCGGTGGTGTGGGGAATGAAAGGAAAATGAAGAAATTTCTCAAAATTCCCGCCTATCCGGGCTTGTGTGGTTTTGTAAGGAATGAGGGGAAATTTCAGCCAATCAACGTCCATTTTGCTGGTTTGTAGGTATTGGAGAGAAATTTTCCGTAGCCTTGGCAAAATCTCTCCGTATGGCACTAAAGGTATTGTGAGAGAAATTTTCGCCGGAACGCAACAAACCAGCCGCCAATAGCCGGATAGTAAGCAAAGATACCACACAGCGCAGTTTCTAAGAGCAAGATTCTACCACAGTACCAAATTTCGCTAATCGCTCAATTTTGTCCTGCGGGAATCTTGTTGGGGTTGCCACCCCAAGCCCGCCTTTTTGCGGCTTGCGCCGCTTGAAAAATCCCCGAAAAAATATTTTCGGATTTTTCAAAAAACACTTCCGCTTTGCCCCCTGTTTTTCTCCTATTGGTGAGAGGGCAAACCATAAAAAGAAAGGAGCTGAAAGCCATGAAAAGATACAACACGCCCCACCGCCACCGGGTAATCAAGACACGCTTGACCGAGGAAGAATACGCCGAGTTTTCCGAGCGTGTCACCCTCTGCAAAATGAGCCAAGCCGAGTTTATCCGGCAAGCCCTTATTAAGTCAAGCATATGTAACCTCCATTTCGATATTGGCGGAAAGGGACAGATCGAAATGGAGGGGGCGGGGAGCGGCAGCGGGCCTCTGGACACCGTGTCCAGAAGCTCCGCTTGGATAGAAAAACGCCCGCACAGCGCAAGGCTACACGGACGTACCGGGGCGACAGGATATTACATTTTTCGCAGTTGCGGCCAGGGCTTCCCTTTAGAAGGGGAGGGCTTTTTTGACAGCAAACTATAAGAAAAGGACATAGCGATACCTCCAGGATACCGCCGTGTCCTTAAAAATGGGCGACTTTAACACACCCTCCGTTTTCCGTTTTTTCAAAAGAAAGCGGCGGCTTGAAATTTACTATTTCAAAACCGCCGCATGGCTACTTGTATTTTGTTCGGGCGCACAGATACCAGCCGCCGAAACAACGGTTTTTTTATTATGCCGTTGTTCTGGCAGAGGTGTTGAATTATTATCAGAATGCGTCTGCTGACACAATCGAAACGCTGCCCCTTACAGTTCCCAAAGTACCGTCCGGGGCTTGGAGGTACAGCTTATAGGTTCCGGGCGTTGTTGCTGGAGGCCCAACGGTAAAATCCGCAATACATTCCAGCGGTTCGCCCGGCTGACGCAGGTTATTCACTGACCAATAGGCCACATCTTCCTGATTGTCCTTTGCAAAAAAGGCCTTCATTCTGTTCCCTGTTTCCGCTGAAATGTCGTATAAAATTTCATCTCCGTCGGACAATGTGTATTCCCCCAGGAAAATGGTTTCTCCCGCCGCTACGGTTTTGAAATCAACGGGGATTATTTCCACGCCAGTTTTATCATCCGAATCGTCCATATCCCCCAACAGCTCAATCACTTCCGCTTCGGTCATATAGGCGACGCCTGTGATTTTGCTTTCTGTATCACGGACTATTTTAATATTGACAGTTCCTTTTGGGTTCATATTCAGCGTGTAAACGGATTTGTTGGGCCGGATGTCTAAAAAGATGTTGACAAGCTGGCCCTGGTAATAATAGTCTTTGCCGTCCATTGTAACGCCCACAGCCTGGTATTCCGCCGCCTGTGCTTCGGCCCATTCTTTCTCCTGCTTTTCTTCCAGCTCGTCAAATTCTTCACCTCGGTTCAGTTTATCAAAGAGCATAGATTGAAAAGCCCAGTTTCCATCTTCCAAAGCCCTGTCCAGCCAAAGTTCCAGTTCCGATTCGTCCATACGGTCCATTAAAGTGGAGAAAAACGCCATTTCTTCATCGGTATATGCCTTTTCTGCAAAGCCGGCAAGCAGAGGAGAATTTGAGCCAAGTCCGCGCACAGCAACAGAGAAGAAAGCGAAATCGCTCTCGGCATAAAGCTTTTCAAGCCATGTCCTTTGAGCATTTTCGTCCAGCCGGGAGAAAGTGATTTCAAACAGAGGCAAACTGTCGGCTTTATAATACCGCTCTATCTCTGAAGAATTATCCTTAATGCTCACGGCTGCTTCTTTGGGATAGACAAAATTATCATAGGAACGGCTCCCTTGCCCAATCGCAAGGACTGCTCCAACCGACTTATTAGCGGCATTTTTTCCCGCACTCGCGATGTCATAGTCCCGCAGGGTAATGTTGTAAATATGTGCATTTTTCGCAACCCCAAACAGTCCTATGATCTTTGCGTCCGGGTCGGTCATGGTGAGGCCCGTAATCTCAAAGCCATTGCCGTTATAGGTTCCTGTAAAAGGGTCATCCCATGTTCCGATGGGAACCCAGTCACCTGCGGACAAGGAAATATCCGCTTGCTGCATATAATTCAGGTTCATGCCGTACTTGCCTGTGCCAATCGCTCTGAGTTGGGCTTCATTATAAACTAAATAATAGGATGTTCCCTTAAAATCCAATGTTTCCATTTCTGACGAATTGTCTGCTGTTTGCGAATTATCAAACAGCGGCGGTACGGATTTTTCTGTATTTATCGAATTTGGCACATCCGCAGCGGCGGCAGTAGGATAAATCCCGATGAAAGCTGCACTAAAAACAATACATAACGTCAGCATACCAGTCAAAAGCTGAATTGCTTTTGATTTTTTCTTAAATTTCATAATCGCACCTAACCTTTCTTTTAGCAGTTCTTTATTTTCGCTTAAAGTAACGGCGCCAAGATTTTCCTTGTATCTCCCAACTGCGGCCATAGCGTCAAGTAAGGTTTTCCCATAGTCTTGCGCGTTGCTGCTCCCCATTTTGGCAAGGACGGCTTCATCGCAGGAAAATTCACAAGCCTTGGTAATTTCCCGGCTCATAAGATATACAAGCGGGTTAAACCAATGCAGGCAGACTGTAATCTGCACCAGCCATTTATAGAACATATCCCGCCGTTTGTAATGCGTCAGTTCATGCAGGATGATATAGCGAAAATCTTTTTCAGGAATATCTGCGCTGGGCAGTACGATACACGGACGGAAAAAGCCAATCAGCAGAGGGGAAGAAACCAACGGGTTGACGCATAATTCAATGGGCTTTTTGATGCCCGACTGCTCCGCAACAATAGAAAGTTCGTCTAACCGCTCAATGTCAGAAACCGGGGTTAATCCAGCCTTGATATACCGCATAAAGCCCTGATAGATTGTTATTTTTCGTATCAACAAGCCCAGCGCGGCCACCAGCCACACCAGCCATATCTGACTGATTAACAACACTCCAATATCTTGAAGTGGGTGGGCAGTTGTTACATCATCTGCCGGACTATTTACCGTTTCATTGTGATGTTCCGCCCCAACAGCGGGAGCAAGATTGCTTTCCGGAGCGTTTAATGGGGGCTGTTGCTGCGGCGGTAAAGGAGCGGTCTGGGATATTGCCTGATCGACAGCCTGATATGCCTTCCCCATCAGGCTTACTTCCGTCCCGAACGGGAGCAGCAGCCGCAAAACAACAACCAGCCAAATGTAATACTGCCATTGTCGGCTGATTTTGTTCTTCAAAAACTGTTTTCCAAAAAGTAAAGCCAGAATAAGTAAACTGCCGGAAAAAGACATGGACAGGAAAATCTTCAAAACTGCGTTCATTGCTGCCCTTTTCCTTTCTCCAGCAGCCGTTTCAATTCCTCATATTCCTCGTCTGCCAGCAAATCGCCCATAATCAGATTGGAAACCAGACCTTTTGCGCTTCCCTCATAAATCTTATCCAGGAAATTTTTCGTCTGCGCCGTCTGGTACTCCGCTTCCGAAACAAGCGTGGTATATTCGTTGCGGCGTCCGATTTTTTTTGCGCTCAGAAAGCCTTTGTTCATCAGCCGCGATAGGAGTACAATCAAGGTGTTCTTTTGACACGGCTTGCCTCTGGCAGCTAGCCTATCCATGATATAGGGAAACAACGTCACATCCTCTGGGTTTCCCCATACGATTTTCATAATTTCAAGTTCAGCATCGGAAATTTGCTGTACCACGTTTTTATCCTCCTTAATGTATAACATCGTGTTGATGGCTAAAATATAACATGATGTCGTCCTTCTGTCAAGTCCATAATTTTTCAAAAGAGATTAGGAATACGCAGTCTCCACTATTACGCAATTCTGGGGGTGCGCTAAACGGCAAGCAGGGCAAGTGTATAACACTTGCAATTTTTGCTTCGCAAAAATGCTTGTTGGGGTGCCCCCAAACCCGCCGGAAGCCTCTGGACACCGTGTCCAGAGGCTTCCCTGTCTGCGGCCCCGTCGCTATCGCTCCTGGGCCTTATGCGCTCACAGTGCTACTACCTCCGAAAGTTTCTCCAGCAGTTCAGAGAGCGGCCCCCATAAATCCGCATAGTCCTTTTGCAGCGCCTTGATTTCGTCGGGGTAAACTCCGCCATAGGTATTTGCCAGGACAGCTATTTGATTGAGGTTATTCGCACAACGCCGTTGCATAGAAACGATCTCCTTAACGGGCGCAAGGTCAACATGAAGTACGTAGCCATTGAGCGCCATTTTCCGCATATAGGCCGAAAGGTTGCGGATTCCAACATCCGCCATGCACTCCCGGATTTTTGCCTGTTCGTCCGGGGACAGCCAGACACAGACGGACGTGCTCCGAACACGTTTTTTCCCAGCGACCAGCGTTGACTGGTTTTGGGGGCCGTAAGACGCTGATTTTTTACCGCTCATAGATACCTCCTGTAAATTCAGATGTTGACAGTATTTTAGTGAATTGGGCCTGGGGAATGATACTATACCACCCCTCAAAGAACCGGGGCCGGAAACCCTTGCGGGGCAAGGAATTGAAATTGCTAATTGTCCACACATCAGCTTTGGAAAAGAAAGCGATTTGAGGGGAAGCGGTTCGACCCTATCCCCCCGCCCTTTCCCTATCCAGGGAAAGGGGGCGGCTCTGGAGGATATATCCCCCGTCGCGCCTTGGGAGGTAGCACAGCCGGGACAGCCAGTCAAGGGTGCGGAGCACCGCCGCGCAGCGGCGGCTTTGCCCTTGACAGGCAGCCCCGGCTGTGCTATGGGTGGCGCGGCGACGGGGGATAAATCCGGCAGAGACTCCGTGGACGGAACGGTGAAAACGGGCGGGGGCGCTTCTGGTCACGATGTCCAGAACACATACAAAAACACCGCTCCGATTTTGTTGGAAGCGGTGCTTTGTGTAAGGTTGACAGCCTATTATGTTATTAGTTTTCTGTTTCCCTTTGTCAAGAGAAGATACCGGTTGGCATGGAAGCTATATTCAACGGTTTCTTGAGGCAGAAGTAAATTACCTGCTTGCTCCTTCTGTAAGTCAACTAAGTCAAGTTGAATTCGAAAAAATCTATATTCCAAATCCCGATTTAGAAAGGTCTCTTTCTCGATACAAAACGCATACATATAGTAATAACACATGCGTTATTACCGGCCTTACTGGTTCTGGAAAGACCATGTTAATTCGGCATGTGTTTGATATTCATGGGATAAAGCCACATATTGATGGAAAAAGCATTATTATTCCATTCAATTTTGATAATGCTTTGTATGGCGGCGTTAAGGATGTATTCACTCGTATGACACGTGCAGCATGTGATTGTTTAAAGAAAGAATTTCCTAATTTGCATGACATTGATGAATATAAAGAAGATTTTTATGATTTTATTGCATCAAGGCGAAATGACCTTCTTTATGTTCTTGAGAAGTATCCTTCTGCAACTAAATTTGAACAATTGGCCTCTTTATGTGAAACAAATGCATTTGCTTTCTATTCGTGTGAGTTTAAATTCTATCTAAATCAAACAGATATTTGCCCTATTGATAATGTGGTTTTAATTATTGATGATGTTGAAGGCATAAGAGTGGAAGTTAAAACAGAAGATTCTATGCCCAGAGAACTTTTACCAATAAAAGTGACATTAGAATTGATTGAATGTTTACAAAATCAAGATGGCATTCCTGTTCCGTGGTCTCTTAATACAATAATTTGTTGCCGACATTTTGTTTATCGCCTCATGGGCAGCCTTCCGTATTCATTATCAAAGAACTATACACAGTGTTTAGAATCTTATGCTATTTGTTCACAATATGATTTGCGTGAATCACCTTCCCTAGGTAGTGTTCACATAAGGGGCAAAGTATGATACAATAGGAGAATGGAACTGAATAGAGAACAGTATGAAAAAATT
>NZ_CALPCP010000055.1 GCF_943192995.1 Flintibacter muris | reverse complement strand
GTGGACCGCAAGGCTCACGCCGTCAAAAATGCTGTTAAAACTGATTTCAGACACGGAACACCTCCCGCAAAAGCGCCTCCAGCTTTTTCTCAATGAGCGCCGGGGCCAGCGCCCTCAAGTCCTGCTCTGATAGGGTGAGGAAATACTGCCCGGCCACCCATCCCTTGCCGCCGGGCGTGCGGTGGCCAAACTCCACATAGCTGGCATAATGGACGGGGTTGATGACTTCCACAAGGTAGCTGCCGCCCTGCTTTTTGATGGGCAGGGCTTGGGCATAGGCCTTGGCGTTGCTGTTCCCGCCACGGCTGGCGGCCTCCTGCTCCGTTCGGGCCGTCCAGCCCCGGCGCAGGGTGCCGCCTTTTTTGCCGCTGGGGGTCACCCGCTTGGTGTAGGTGTCCCCCTTTTTGTGGTGCTTACCGTCCCGCTTGACGGTCACGGTGACCTCCTTGGAGTAGTCCCCCACGGGGGTCCGGGGTATCACCAGGGCCAGCAGGCGGGCCGCCAGCTCCTTGGACACGTCCCGGCAGAAATTCTCCAGGTCAGCGCTTTGGAGCCGGTCCAGGTTTTCCCGGAGCTTTTGGAGCTGCCTATAATCGCAGTTGCCCCATCTGGCCATTAGGCCCACCCCTCCCACAGCTCAAGCGGCACCTCCTGGTGGACGGTGTAGACCGCCGGGGTGCCGCTCCGCTCATAGTCACGGGTGACCTTGTTCTGTGTCACGGTGATTTTTGACCCCTCCGGGATGTCCACGGAGGGGTCAATGTAGAGCGTAACGGTTTGGACTGTCTTGGCGGCCTCCTCAGAGGGCTCCGTGGCGGTGACAGTCTTGTGGGAGATGCGGCAGGCCGCCCCCTCCACAAGCACCCGCTCAACGGGCTCCGTGCGGCCATTGGCCTCATTCAGCACACCCTCCCGCACGGTGACGGTGGCCTTGCCGGTCCAAAGGCGCTGGACCGCTGCCTTGTAGCGTTCAAGCGTCACCATTTCAACCTCCGAAAAGCCCCCAGGATTTTCTCCGATGGGTGGACCATGCCGTCCAGGGTGGCCAAAAAGCGCCCCTCCGGGCTGGAAACGCCGTCACTGGCCCCGGCAAAGGTGGCGGACACGTCCCCCTCCGTGATGCTCTTAACGGCGGTGGAAAAGTCCAGGCCCTCAATTTCCAGCCCCCCGGCGTTCAGCTTGTCTTGCAGGAATGAGCCCGCCACCATGTCCACCAGCGTGTAGATGAGGCCGTCCGGCACGTCCTTGTGGTGGATGCTGGCCAGGAGCGCCACCCGGCACTTGCTGGTCAGGTAGTCGATGGCGGGCTTGTCCTGTTCGGTGACCTGATACCCCAGCATGGCCAGCCGGGACACCACAGCCTCATACACGTCCACGGCTTACCCCTTGGACTTGATGCGGGCGATGGCGATGACCTTATCGTTGACGTAGAGAAAGTACATATTTTGTAAATAAAATTAGTTAAAAATAGGAAAGTATCATCTGATTTTTTATATATTTGTATGGTATAGAAATGTGTGGGCAATGATGGAAATAGGCAAAAGCGGGAAAGTAAGAGAAAAAGCAAACAGTAAAAAATTGGAGAAAGAGTGAAAGCGAGCGGAAAATAAGCCGGGAATATAGGCCACAAAAAAAGCCGCCCCCCAGCATAGGGAGCGGCGGGTTTCAGTATGATAGATTATTCCAGGCCAATGGTATAATAGACGGTCCCGGTATAGGTTCCAGGTTGAAAAGACGCATCCCCATAAGGGACGGCGGCCTCAAAGCGGATGCTGTCCCAGTCATGCGGTGAGAGTTCCCCCGGTCTGAATGACGCAATAACCGGGTTTGTACCCAGGGCGGCGCTTGAAATAGCCCCCTTGAGGCGGAATATGTTGCACAGCACCCAATTCTCACTGGCCTTGTCCCCGTTCAGAAAGAGGTAAAAGCTGCCGTCATTCTCAAAAGTCTCAGCGCCGTTGATGCGCACAACCAGCTCTTTATCTTCCGGGATGGTCATTTCAGAGGCGGTAATTTGAAAGCTGGTGTTACCGTTTGTGAGTGTAAAGTTGGCCGGTATGTTGACCTTGTAGGAGTAGGAGGGCCCATCGTCCCCGGTGCTTGGCTGAGGAAATTCCAGCACAATGTCTGTGCTGCCGGTGGTTTCATTGGCCGCAAAGGCGACTTGTGGGAAAAGGCAAAACGTGGCAACGGCCAAACTCAAAAGCAGACTGATTTTCTTTTTCATGGTATGACCTCCAATGTAAAAAGTGTATTGGCCCCGTTGACCTCTGACAGCTCCCCATCATCGTCAACATTCCAGCATGAATATTTAAGCAGGGTGTTTTCATAGACGCCAACAGCAGGAGCGGCACGGAGGCGCAAGCAATCAATGACGGCTCCAGGGGCCACCATCCCTGATTTGTATATCTCTGTCCCGTCCGGGAGCACGATGGAGATAACAAAATAGCAGGTGTTTTCGCTGGGGTTTTCAAGAGTTACATACTGCGTGAGCGCCCCGGCCTTAAAGGTGAGCTTGTCATATCCGGGGATTGCTATGGAGCCAACGCCACCCACCGCATACTCCGTGCCGGTGCTGTGGGCCTCAGCGGCCTCCTGGGACACGTTACTGGGCGGTTGACCCATCCGGGTGCCCAGGAATACCCCGCCCAGTAAAATGCACACAGACAGGGCCCCAGCGCCCAGCATGGGCAGGTATTTTTTCAGCACAATCATCACCTCCTCCATCGCCGTATTGTAGAATTATCAGCCGGGCAAAACTCCGCTTTTCCGGCTTTGGCGTCCACAATTACGGTGGCCTCATAGTGCTTTTGGGGTATGATAAATGAGGGAGCTGCTACATGGAGCTTTTTGCACCTTGAGCACCTGTAACGCTGCAACAAGAGCCAGTATGTATTTCCAGCGTAGTCCACGATATGGCGGCGGCGGGTGTCATAGCCAGATAGTTTTCCACCACACAAGGGGCAAAAGAGGATTTCCCTGGACACAATGCGGTAAACATCCTTTTGGGAATTATACTCAACGGTGTAATCAGTGATGGTAACCATGAGGCCGTTGTCCAGGTGCGGGCCTGCAATTTAGTATTCATCCGGGAAAAGGATAGTGGTGGCACTCCTGTCCCACTCTGTAATAATCCACACCTTTCCGGCGCAGGTGCCATAGCTGCCCATTATCCGCCCTCCGGCAATTAGAGCATAATCATTTTGTTCCCGGTCCTCTTTGCACAGCTCACCCCAATCACCAGAGCAATACCTGGAGAGAATAATAGACAGCTCCACCCTAAATAGCAGGCTTTGATTTGCGTACTCCGCCACCCTTTTTGTTGCATATAAGGCTCCAAGTTCCATGACAAGCTCACTCCTCAGCGCTAATTATGGCACGCTATTTGGAGGGCATAAAGGCAAACTGGGTGGGTAAAAGCAAGAAACGGGAGGGCGCTTATGCGCTCTCCCGTTCCAAATACCGGCTTACTATTGCCCGCATGGCATCCGATCTATTTATACCGGGGGCCCGCCCTGCAACCTCTTTCCAGGCCAGTCCATCCGCATAACGCAATGTGAAAACTTGCCGGGTAAAGTCATCTTTGATACCTGCTATAAAGCCCTCCAGCTCCGCAAGCTGGGCCTTACAGCGCCGCCGTTGGCCCTCTATGATTTCCCATACCTCCTGGACCTTTTCCGGCCAGTGTGCGGCCTCATATTCCCACTCCAGCTTGCGGAGCTGCTTGTCGTGCATCTTGATTTCACTCCGCAGGGGGCGGAGCTGTTCAAGGTCTAACATCGTCATAGCATTCCCTCCCGTTTATCTTCCAGCAGACAGCGCAGGCGCAGCTCTGCCCGCTCCAGTACAGCGCCCCCCGCTTGCCTACGTGTGCGGCCCTCGTAGTAATACGCCTTGACGGCCAGCCGCTCCTCCACGGAAAGCTGTTCCAGGGCCTCCCTAACAGCCTTGCGGGTGTAGTCCCGTGATATGGTGTCCTCCACGGCCTGGAGGGCCTGGGCCGCTTTAGGGTCCGGGATAAAGTCCCCGAAAGCGCCGCTGTCCTCATCGTTCTCCTTGAGCCTTGCGTCCATGCTTTTGGCGTTGTTCAGCGGGTCTTTTCTTTGGCGAGCCAGCCGAAAGCCCGTAGTTTCCGAAAAGTACGATTTTAGGCGCATTCCCAGCATTGTGATGAATTTGCACCCAGCCGCCGGGTCATACCGCTCCACGGCATCCACAAGGGCAAAATAACCGCTGTTGTAGAGGTCGCCAAACTCCACCCCGGCAAGGGCCGCTTTATCCGGCCCCATAGCATGGAGAAGCCGGTTAGCTTGAAGGGCCACAAAGCGCTCCACCTGCTCCCACAGCTCCGGGAGCTTGTCCCGCTCCCCGGCTTGTATCAGCGCCACAAGCTCCTCATTTGTCATGGTGCAAGCCTCCTTTTTCCGCTGGAAAAATCACGCCCTTTTGAGCGGTCCTATATACTTTCATACTCCCGGCCCGTGAGCGCCTGTCAGGGTGCCTTAAAATGGCGGGGGCGGGCAGCTTGTCCACCCGCCCCCTCTATGGCATCACTCGAAAGCTCCACCAATGTTAGGTTTTATAAGGTAGTCAGGGGCCTGGGAAAACATGATTTTTATTGACCACTTTCCCCGGCCCGCTTTTTAAGGGTAAAGCGTTATTTTCCGTTATGCGTGCACCCCCTCAGCGGCGGTGACCAGGGCCTCAGTAAAGCCGTCAGTGAGCTCCCGGATAACACCGTCAATATCCGTGGTGCCCTCAATTTTGTTGGTCATCCCAGTGAGGTCAATCTTGACCTCCGCTGTAGTAAAGCGGTTGATAGCATCCCGCTCCGCAATGTCCCGCAGGTATTCCAGCTCCTCACCGCTGATTTCCAGGGATTTGGCCATACTGCCAGTGTTACCCGCAATATCAGACACATCACCGCCCAGGCCGTCCATGGCAAAGCTGTCTGTGCCAGGAGAATAAGCCCCGCCATATTTCTCCATGAGGTCATCCATGCTGCCGGGGGTGTAGCCCATGCCGTCAAAAAATCCGCCCACCTTGTCCGCTATGCCATCGCCCCAGGCCGCTCCCGCCTGGAAAGCGTCCGCCTGCCAGTTGTCGGACCAGGCGCTCCCCCATGCGTCCCCGATGCTCTCATATTCCTTGACGCTGCCATAGGCCTCAGCGGATTTGGCGGCAAACTCATCCGCCTGGGCGCTGATGCCGGAATAGTCGAACTCCACAAAGGGCAGCTTATTGAGGGCCGCACAGATACCCTCCACCACCGTCAAGGCCGTGGACAAGAGGCCGTACCACCAACCCTGCACATTGGCAATGGTGTTGTGGAAAGCCGTTTCAACATTGGAGCAACAAGCGAAAAAGACGGCGGAGATGCCAGCGCCCACGTTGCGTATAAATTGCCAGGCAACATTGAGCACCCCCATGAATGTGCCGAAAACGGACGTACTCTTTGCGCCGAAAATGTCAAGGTATCGGATGACACCCACCACGGCGGCAATGAGAGCAATAACGCCAATTACCACCCACGTGACGGGACAGGCCAGCAGAGCGGCGTTGAGCCCGATTTGTGCGCCCGTGGCGGTGTTTGTTGCTGCTGCCTCCGTGAGTGAGGCCCCGGCCTTTATAGCGGAGTGGGCGGCGGCCACGGTTTTCAAGCCGTTGGAAACTGCCTCCAGGGCATTGTGGACCATCTGGGCCCCGTTGACCGCCAGCAGCACAGCGCCATAGGCCCCCAGTGCCGCAACGATGCCCCAGACAATGGGCTCTATCCAGCTCCAGTTTTCGGACACGGCGGAGCCGAACGCCATAGCGCCGCCCACCAAATTGGTGAGCAATGTGATGCCAAAGCCCAGCACCGTAGCCAGGCCCATGGCGGCGGTGTTGATTTGCGGGAGGCTGTTCTGGACGGTCTGCACAAGGTCCAGCACCGCCGGATAGATACCGGCCCCCACATTCTCCTGGATGTCCCCCAGGGCGTTGTTGAGCTGCTGGATGAGCCCCATAGGTGCGCCGCTCATGGCCTCATACATCCCGGACCAGCCCTCGTTAATGACGCTTTGGATGACGGCGGCGGCCTGCATATCGGAGCTCAGGCTGAGATATTCCGCCCCCAGCCCTGCAATGATTTGCTGCTCTGTTGCGGTGCCGTCAATGATTGCTTTCTGAGTGTCGGTGAACTCAAAGCCCCGGTCTTTCATGGCGTCAAAGGAGCCGGACATGATTTTGCCCAGGTTGGTGGCATAGTCCACCATAGCGGATGCGTCTACCGCCGCACCGTTAGACATACCGGCGGCGTAGTTGGTGAGCGTGTCCATCATGCTAAGTATGGCCTCGGTATCGGAGAAATAGGTGGCCAGCTCCGCCGCCCCCGCAATCATCGCCTCATCCCCGAACATCCCCCGGCTTTGGATGCCTGCCGCCTTTTGGGTGATGGCGTCATAGGCGCTCATGGCGTTGGAGGTGTCCACCTGGAGCTCCAGCGGATTGCCGGTGATACCGGCGGCGAAAGCGCCATAATTGCCCTCCGCCTCAGCGGTGTTGAGTGTCAGGGTGCTCTCCAGAGCCGTGCCCGTGATAGTGTCCGCCATATCGCCGTAAACGTCCGTAGCACCCATATTGTCCAGCACCGTGCGGAGCTGCACCTGGGCCCCAATTTGGGTGTCAGCGGCCTCCATGGAGCTGGTAGCAAAGCCCTTGAGGGCGGATATGCTCATGTAGGTGGCGGCAAGGGAGGCGGCCTTGCTCAACAGCCCATCCATGGCGGATGCGCCCTGATTGACGCCGTTGTTCAGTCGCTCCTCCTGTTCTGCCGCCTGGCGGAAATACTCCTCCATGGCCTTGACCTCCGCCCCGGCCTCAGCCAGCCCCGCCCGTGCCGCCTCAATGTTGGCCACGTCCAAGGCGGAGCCGGAGGCCCGCTGGACCTGCTCAAAGGCGTCCAGTGTGGTATTGAGGCCGTTGACGATTTTGGACAGCACCCGGCTCATACCATCGTCAAGGGCCATTTGGGATTTGATTGTAGCCATTAGTGCACACCTCTTTTCGCCTTCTCCCGCCGCTCCAGCTCCGCCTCCAGGCACAGACAATATAAATCCTCATAGGGGGTCTTGGCTCTCTTATTGGCCAGCTTTGCCCGCTCCCGGTTGAGCCGGTGGAGCGGGAGGCGGATGACTTTCCGCACAATGCTTTTCAAAAGCTCATAGCCGGGGAGGTCCTTGTTGAGCAGGAACACCCCGCCATCCGTGATACGGCAAGCCTCTGTATAGGCCGGTTGGTCCGGGTCCGGGGTGTATTCGATTTCCGGGATAAAGGGGATATATGAGAACTTGACAGCGGCCAGCTTGCCGGGGATAATGACCTCAATATTTCTGTTCAGCTCAGACATTGAAAGCCCCCCTCAACAGCTTTTTCAGCTTGTCCTCAATGATGGCCGGAGCCTGTCCCCTCAGTTGCTGCTCCGATATGGTGAGGAAGTATTTTCCCTCTTTCCAGCCGCCGCCGGGCGTGCGGTGGCCAAACTCCACATAACTGGCATAATGGACGGGGTTGATGACCTCCACAACGTAGGTGGTGCCCTGCTTGGAAATGGGCAGGGCCTCAGCGTATGCTTTCGCCTGATCTGCCGTTGGGTGGCCTTGTCCACCGGCGGCCTCTCCCTCAGTCCGGGCCGTCCAGCCCCGGCGCAGGGTGCCGCCCATTTTGCCGGAGCGATTGACACGCTTGGTGTAGACATCGCCCTTTTTGTGGTGCTTGCTGTCCCGCTTGGCGGTCACCTTGACCTCGGTCTTGTAGTTGCCCACGGGTGTGGCCGGTATCACCAGGGACAACAGACGAGCGGCCAGCTCCTTGGACGTGTCCCGGCAAAACTTATCAAGGTCAGCGCTCTGAAGCTTGGCCAGGTTGTCCCGGAGCTTGATGAGCTGCCGGTATTCACAGCGTCCCCACTTCATTACAGCCACACAAAACCGGCGTCAGTATCGGTGGGGCTCACAGAGCCGATTTGGTGACGGGCCTGATAAATCTGGCCATACTTAAAATCGGCGCTGTCATAGACAAAAGCCTTGTCGCTGCCCAGGGTTTCAATGAGCCCCGCCAGCTCCACGATGCGCTCCTCGGCGGCCACCTCATCATAGCTGTCCAGGCCATAGCCGCCATAGACAGGGAACTCACCGATTTCACAGGCGGAAGTGTGCTCTTTCTTGCGGATGAAAAGCCGCCCGGCCAGCATCTCCGCCTCCCCAAACAGGGCGGTGTAAGTGTCCGCCTTATCCAGCACAGCGCCCAGCGCCGTGGGGAAAGCGGAGCGGGTCATGTACTCGTTTTCCAGGTGCATCTGCTGGAGCACCGCCCGCTCGAAAAGGTGCATCTGCTCCCAGTCGTTGAAAAAGGGCTTGAGGATGGCAAAGGCGGCCTGGTCGGTCAGACGCTCCCCCTCCAGGGTCAGGAAAGCCAGGGCGTTGCTGATTTGCTGCTGGTAGTCCGCCGGTTTGGTGAACATCCGCACGGCCTCCGGCACGGCGGCCAGCTTGGCCTCGGAAATGTTCTTTTTCACCTCAGCGTTATACAGCTTGTCCAAGTCATTGGCCTGGAGCACCATGCCGTTGATTTGCTCTTGCAGGTGCTTGGCGGCCATCTCCGGGCTGTGCCGTTTCAGCAACTGGGTGACAATGGAGGGGTCTGTCACCAGCTCCGTTGTCTCTTTCAGCAACTTTTCACTGAGGACCCGGTGCCGCTTGACGGCGTTCTCGATGTTTTCCTTGATTTTGATTTCCATGGTTAAAATCTCCTTTTCTTGTGTTGCTTGTAGCCAAAAGGCCCAGACACGGCCCGCCCGTGAGCGCTTTACCGCCCCCGCCAGTATGGGCAGAGGGGAGCGCAACAGCTATGGGCGGGCCGTGTCTGGGTCCTGGGGTGCTTTCGGTCAGGAGGGCCCCGGTGAAAAGAGATAAAAGCCCAGGGCCCTCCCGGCCTATCGGAAAAAGGAGGCTCACAGAGCAATAACACCGCCCAGCGGCGGGTGACGGTTACCGCCATCCACTCCATGGGGTGTGGCGGGCGGTGCCGATACAGTCTCAATCCCTAAAGCCCTTCAAAATCTGATAGATTGACGGCTTGCGCAAAGCCATGAGCCCCCGGTCAGCCGCTTTCCGTTCCGCCTTGGACATGGAGCCGCCGTCTGTTCCATACCATCGGCTGCGCAGGGCGGCGGCCTGTTCCGCTTTGATGCTTGACAGAGCTGCCTCCATCGTTTCCCGCAATTCAGCCAGCCACAGCTCATGCAGTACGTCATCCGCTGGGTCATTGTCATCCATGAGAGTGTCCGCAATGGTTTCCCCATCCTCATCACCCACAGGCAAGTCAAGGCTTACGGAGCGGTCAAGGGGATTTTTAGGCCCAATGTCGGAGCCTGGGCGCACATACACAAGGTTAAGATACCGGCGGGATATGACGGTAGCCAGATAGGACTTGAAATGACATGAGCAGGTGGCGGGGTCGTAGTTTTTCACGGCGTCCAGTACCGCAAAAAAGCCCTCCTGGCATAAATCGTCAAAGTCCATGCCATAAGCCATGGTATGGCCGTACAAAAAGCCGTTAGCCTTTTTCTTTACAAAGCCCTCTACCCGCTCCCAGAGTGCGGGCAAAAGGTCAGTTTCCCCGGCCTTGATACGGGCAACGATTTCCTCCACCGTCATTTTCTGGGCCCCCTCTTTTTGGCGCACAGGCCGCACCGGGCGTATATGTAGCGCATAGCCTTGTTCCATGCGCTGTTGGTGCTGAGGGCCTGGGCGGCGTTCCAGGCGGTTTCATACCACGGCTTGCCGTTCAAGTAGTGGTCCTCAATGATGCCCCTGGTGATAGGGTCCTTGATCTCATCCACATACCGCTGAACCCGCTCCCGCTCGACCTCCATTTGAGCCCGCTTTGCGACCATGTCCGCTTTGATGAGGGGGATGACCTCAGCGGTATGGGGTGTGATGCCTTGCAGCTTTTTGAGCGCTTCCGCTTCAAGCCGGACATCCTCACGCAGGACATTCAGCCGCTCCAAATCTGAGCGTGTCATGTAGACCATAAAAACTCCTTTCCGCACCCTTGCGGAAAGAGCGCAAGGGTGCCTTGTTTAGCTGACCTGGTTTTTCTCCCGCCGCTCAGAGGTTGCAGCCTCTGGGTGGTGGTTTGGTTGTTCATTTGTTCTCTATGGCCTCCTTCACGCTATTGCGAAACGCCGCAACAGCCGATTCAAGGTTACCGCTGTCATGCGGGTAAAAAGTCTGGGTATTCCAATCCGAGATGTGCCGGGCCATGCGCCTCTCAGCCCAGGACCGAACATTGTTCAAATAGTAGACCATCTTTCCAAGACGGTCCCAGGCCTGGCAGTCCATGACCGCTTGATAGTCCGGGTCGGTTTGGATTTTGCCTATTAGCTCATGCAGCGCTGCCATCTCAAGGGCCATACGCTCCCAGATGAGCTTGTCCCGCATTTTTTCCGGGTCCCTGCGTGCCATTGTTAAGCCTCCCCTCTATGGTGTAGATGGTGTAGTAGTGGGTCTACCGCCGTAAAAGCTCGTATTTGGAGATTTAGGACATTTAGGAGATTTTAGATAAATACGCCTATTCTCCTAATCTTCCTAATTTTCCAATTTCAGCGTTCTATTGGCGTAGTACACCATCTACACCACCAACGCTATTGGGGCCCATGATTTTAGCGGGGACACGGTAGACAGCGCAGCCACGCACCATGCGCTTTGTAATGCGGTTATCCTCCCGCCCCAGCTTGGCCAGGACCCGCCCGGCTTGGTAGCCCGTGATATTCTCACCATAGAGAAACAGCTTGGTAAACTGAGCGGCGCTGAACTCCTTCCAGGCTTCAAGGGGTAAGTCAAAATCCAGCGCCTGCCGGATTTCCTCCTCACCAGGCAAGGCCTCCTGATACCGCTGGTTAAGCTGGTTGAGGTGTTCCCGCTCTGTCCGGGACAGCCGAAAACCTTGAGGGCTCTCCCACCACCACAGGTAGACCTCCGCCCACAGCTGGACGAACCACTCCGGGGGGAGCCGGTTGAGCTCATCCGTGTCCATGTCCTCCACAGGCACCACCCAAAACCGGCGGGCCCCGGTTTCATCCCGCAAGAACGCCTCCTGATTGACCGTAGCACTGAAAGAGGTACGCCGGGGCCTGTCCGTGGCCTCTCTGGCATACGGGGCCCGGATGCGGTCCATCTTTTGGGTGATGAACGCCTTGAGGCTGGCCTGTTCCTTCTTCAAGGTGCTCTCCAGCTCCCCCAGCTCCGCAATCCAAACACCCACGGCCTGGATGATGTAGTCCTTGTTTTTCATGTCCAGGGTCACGCCCTCGGCCAGCCAGTCAGACCTCACCGCCAGCTTGCGGAAAAGCGTGGTCTTGCCAATACCTTGCGGCCCCTGGATGACAAGCACACCCTCAGCGGCCTCCTGGTAATTGGCGCTGTTGTGGGCCAGGGCAATACACTGTATCAGCCATTTCCGAAAGAGCAGGGCGTAAAAGCTGCCGGGGTCAATGCGCAGGATGTCCAGCAGCTTGGGGAACCGGCGCACCCGGTCCCATGCGGCGGCGTGGAGCATATCCAGCACGGGGTTATAGCGGTACTTGTCCGCCAGGTTGGTCAGACAATCCACAATGGATGTACGGTTGACGCCCTTGATACCGATGACCCGGAGCCGGTCCGCCAGCATGGTGGGCAGAGTGTTGACGGCCTCCTCCGTGGAGTATGTAGCGGGCATCCCGGTGATGTCGGCCCTGCCGGTGATGAGGTTGCGCCGGATTTGAACGCCAAACGCTTTTAGCGCAAGCTCCATGATGTCCTCCGACAGCACACAGCCCTCACACTGGGCCAGCTTTAGAGCGTTTTCCTGGTCCACGATTTCCTGGAAGTCCTCCACGGCGGACACCCGCTCCTGGGCCATGAGCGCCGCCACGGCCTCATCCTCACGGGCCAGCTTGGCCATGGCCGCAAAGCTGGGCAGACGGTTTCCCCTTGCCCCCTCTGGGGCCCCGTCATCCAGATCAGAGAACTTGTGGAGCCGCACCAGGTCAAAGGCATTGACCAGCTTGCCCCCGGCGGGGTCGGTGGCGTGGTTGGAGTAGAGGAACTTGCCGCCATCGTACAGCACAGCGCCGCCCCAGGTGCTGCCCCCGGTGAACGTGTAGCGGCCCTCTGTGGCCGTTTCCTCATAGACGCCGGGTAAATACCTGTCCATGGCGGCGGGCACGTTGTAGGCCCTGCAAAACGCCCCTATAACGCCCTCCTTGCCCTCCGGGTCCTGCTGCTGGGCTTTCTTGAGTGCCTTGTCCATGTCCCGCTGCTCATTGGGGAAAGCTGGCCAGGCGGCGGGGTCCTGCCAGGTGGGGAGCTGCTGGGCCAGCAGGGCGGCGGCGTCCATCAGGCCCTGCCCGTCCTGCTCATACCATACCGGGGCCACGTCCAGACAGTGGGCCGCCCAGTACATCATCCGCTCCGCCTGGGCGGTGGTGGGGTCAAACCAGGTCATTTCCTGCTGGATGCACCGGCACAGCAGACGGGCCACGGGCGGGTACTGCTCCGCCGGGATGTCCGCCGCAAAGGGGAACACCACCCGGAGCCGGGGTGCCTGGGGGCTATGCTTGGCGGTGGAGTAGACACAGCAGCACAGGCCCAGGGCCGCTACCCGGCGAATAAGCTCATCCGTGCCGCCAGCCGGGAGGTTGTCGGCGTCCAGGACGGCGGCGCAGCGGGACAGCACGGCCCCGGCCTTGCGCCGTCCGCCCTCCAGCTCCCCCGGCACAAAGCCGCCGATGTCCTTGAGGTCATCCTGCTGGGGCTTGGGGAGGGCCTTGTAGGCCTCAATGGTGTGGGGGATAACCTGGGACACCTTGAGCCGGTCAAGGAGCTCCTGGAGGCTCATGGGGGCCGCCCGATACACCCTCGCCTTGCGGTTGGTGGTGACATAGACGGCCAAGGAGCGGTTGACGTTCATGCCTCCAACTCCTTCCAGGCCAGGGCGTCCAGGTCCACGGTGAGCGTCACCTTGTCCGGGGTGCCGATTTCCAGCACCTTGTACCCCTTCTTTTCGCAGATGCGGGTGATGACCTCATTGCTGGACAGCCCGCAGACCATAGCCGCCTGGAGCTGCTGCTTGCTCAGGGTAACATTCTCCGCCAGGGGGAGCTCCACCGTGGAGCGCTTGTCATAGACGATGACAGGGAAACGCCGCACGGGAATCTCAATGATGCTTTTCATAGCTATGTACTCCTCTCTTTTTACGCTCTCGCTCTGTTCTGCTCCTGAGCCCGGACCCACTCCGCCAGGCCAGCACGGGAGATGCGGACCCGCTTGCCAATGCGCACGGTGGGAAAATCCGCCCGATGGATAAGGTTATAGGCGCTCTTGGTGCAGATGCCCAGCTCCTTGGCCGCCTCCGCCACGCTCAGGGTCAAGCGGCCATCCGGGTTGACATTGATGCCCTCCGGCACAGGCGGGGGCGGGATGATTTCCTCCATGGAGAAAGAAGTGTAGCCCTTGTTGATGAGGGCCTGCCCCGGCTCATCGCTCTCCATGGTGAACGACTGCCCGCCGGGCAAAGTGATTTTCCATTTCCGCATTGGTCATACCTCCTCTTTGGTGGTGCTGGGGTCCGGGATTTTGACCGGCTCCTGCCGCCTCAAGCTGTCCATATCCAGCCAGACAGAGAACTTGCCGAGCGGCGGCCCGTCATAGATGACGGCGGCGGGGAACCGCCTCAAGCTGGCCTGAGTGATAGGTTTCTGCATGGGTCAGTCCTCCTCTGCGATAAGCTCCGCCGGGTCTACGTTCAGCGCCTTGGCGATGCGGCCCAAAGTGGCGGGACGGACGCTCTTGCCTACAATGGCGTTTTGCACTGTGGGCCGGGGGAGCCCAGCGGCCACGGGCAGGTCTGCACTACTCATGCAAGCCCTTGCCATTGCCAGCTCCAGTTTTTTGCGGTCTGCTTTCATTATTTCACCTCCAGAAACAACCGGTTTGGTTGTTTAATCGGATTATACTACCAAATTGGTTGTAAGTCAATAGGGAAATAAAAAATTTTACCAAAACGGTTGTTTAATTGTTTGCACTGTGCTATACTAATGTCGGAGGTGATAAAGTGACTATTGGTGAGCGCATAAAAGCCGCCCGTGAAAAAACCGGAATGACACAAGTTGAACTTGGGGAAAAAGTGGGTGTTTCTGGTGTGGCAATTATGCGGTATGAAAAAGGGCAACGCCAACCCCGTTATGATCTGCTCCTGCACATAGCAGATGCTCTGGGCGTTTCAGCTCATACCCTTGTAGACTGGGGGGAGGTTGACAAAGAGGCATTTAAGGAGCTCTTTATTTGGGGAGAGGGGCTTGATGATGATTCCAGCGGAAACCCTCCAAAACTCATAGAGGAGGACGGCCTTATATCCACGCCGGAAGTTGTGGAACACAGCGCCACCCCAGAGGAGTTGGAGGCGTTGATGGCCAAACTCCAGGACGGCAAGCCGCTTGTCCTCAGCCCGGAGGAACTGGCCAAACTAAAGGCCACCCCCAAAGAGCAAGTTGCCGCCGCTCTGGATAAAGTGGGGCAGGAGGAGCAAAAACAGATTGTGCGTATAAGCGCCCCGCTCTACAAGCTGAGGGGGGTGCCTCCAGAACGGCGGGAGCGGTTAGAAAAGCTGAAAGACCAGGCGGTGCGCTATGAGCACTCTTTGGGTATCACGGGCCTTGGAAAATCCACAATGATTAACGCTCTCCTTGCTAACGCCCCACAGCGCCGCATAGCCGCCGCCCTGGACAAGCTCAATGAGGAGGGCCGGGAGAAAGTTGCCACCTATGCTGAGGACTTGGTGGAGATGCCTAAATATCAGGCCCAAGAGCCGCCCACAGAGCCCCCACAGGACACGCCAGCGCCGCAGGAGGGTAAAGCGGCAGAGGCCCCGCCGGAGGGGCCCCAGGAGCCGCCAGAGGGCCGTATACAGTCCATCACCATGATCTGCCCGATCTGTGGGATGACATTGAGAGGGGACCCGGCAACAGGCAAAGCCTTTTGCCGCTATTGCAACCGCTCATTCCCGCTCTCCAAAAAAGCGAGAGGCCCCAGGAGGTAGCCCGCTATCACGCTATAAATGAGCTTCAAAAGATGCCCCGTTTTATTGAAATAGCGGAATGGAATCGACCACAGGCAATAAAAAAAGCCGCCCCACACAGGAGCGGACATAATAAGCTGCACTTGACAATCAAACAGACAGCGGTTATACTGAGAATAGAAAGGGCGCCGCCGGTAGACGGTTGGCCCCCTATGCTATGTTACAGAAGTAACCGCAGGTTGAGGGACCGGGCGGTTACTTCTTTTTATTGACCGCAATAAAGAGGCCGATAATGCCGATGATGACAAGCGTGTACTGAAACAGTTCACCGTATGTAACCATTGGGCAGCCCCCCTTTCCGAAGATCAGAGGGCAAGAAGCTGCCCCCTGTTGAGAGGGCCTACCGTCCGCCGTTACTGGCAGCGCTGAAAGATGATTCTTTCCTACACCCAGCATATCACAGAATTTGACAAAAGGCAACCGCATATAATAACAGCGCATAATAAAGAACCGCCCAGGGGCTGCAACCCCTGAGCGGCGAGATGCACAAAAATACCAGGTCAGCTAAACAAGGCACCCTTGCGCCCTCTCAGTGTACCACAGGAGGGCCAGGTGTGTCAATCGAAAAAGGAGGCACATCATGGTGAAAAGAGCCGCCCCCGGCTGTGGGGGCATCCACAAGCGCACACATACCAGGAACGGAAAGCAGTACACCTATTGGGAGGCCCGTATCACCACAGGCCGGGACCCGCTCACTGGTAAACAAGTACAGCGGACCTTTTCCGGCAAGACCCAAAAGGAAGTCCGGGAGAAGATGCAGGCCGTAGCCGTGGAGGTCAACCGGGGCACCTACACCCCGCCCTGCAAGATGACCGTGGGGGAATGGCTGGACATTTGGCAAAAGGACTATTTGGGCGGTGTCAAGCCCGCCACGGTTTCCTCCTATGAGTACTGTATCCGCTTGCATATCAAGCCCGCCCTGGGAGCCGCCCGCTTGGACCGCATCCACCCGCACACGATACAGGGTTTTATCAACGCCTTGGAGCTGGCTCCGCAGACGGTCCGCCACATTTGGATGGTCCTGCACACGGCTCTTGAAAAGGCGGTTGACTTGGAATATATCCCCAAAAATCCGGCTGACAAGTGCGTGCTGCCGAAAATGGACCGGGTGGAGATAAAGCCCCTGGACGATGGGAAAGCCGCCGCCTTGCTGACCGCCGCAAATGGTACGGACCTGGAGCACCTTGTGGCCGTGGCCCTGTTCACGGGTATGCGCCTGTCGGAGCTGCTGGGCCTCACCTGGGACAGCGTGGACGTGGAGCGGGGTACGATAACCGTTGACAAGCAGCTTGCCCGTCCCGAACACAGAGCCGCCGGGCTTTTTATCTCCCCAAAGAGCGGCAAGGCCAGGACGCTCACTCCGGCCCCGTCCGTCATGCTGGAGCTCAAGGCCCAGCGCCGCCGCCAGTATGAAATGCAGTTACAGGTGGGCCCTGAGTGGGATAACGTCCACGGCCTTGTGTTCACCAGCGCCACAGGCGGGCCGCTCAAGCAGAAAAGCGTAAGGTATCATTTTACAAGACTGACAGCCGCCGCCGGTCTGGAGGGGGTGCGCTTTCACGATTTGCGCCACACATATGCCGTGAACGCCATCCGGGCGGGGGATGATATAAAGACGGTGCAAAGCAATCTGGGCCACGCTACAGCCGCCTTTACGCTGGACCGTTATGCCCATTTCACGGAAAGTATGAGACAGGACAGCGCCGCCCGTATGGAGGGCTTTATTAAAACCGTGCTGGAGCGGTAGCAAAGCGGAAATAAGCGGAAAAGGGCCGGGAGCAGGAAAACAAAAGCCGTCCTGACCCTTGTGCTGTAATGTTTTCCGCCTGTTTTGTCAACTCGTTTTGCTTATCGTTGACGTAGGACCGCTCCGCCTCCGTAGCCTCGCCGGAGTGCACCAGGTCCCAGTTGGTCCCGTCCGCCAGCTCATCATCCGTGGGGGAGAGGCTGGCCTGCTTGGCCTTTTCGTAGGAGAGGCCAAAGGGGGCAAAGACCTTGCGCTGCCGGGTGTAAAGCGTATCCTGGCCGCCGTTGGTCTTGGGGTCACGGGCCATCTCATAGGGCACCTTGGCACCGATGTCCTCATAGTTGATGGTGCCCTCACCCAGCACATAGCTGGTGTAAACGGTGGAGCCGCCCTCCGCCTGCTCGGTGGGCATCCCGTCATCCACGATGACCAGCTTGCCGTTCCAGGTGTAGAGGGTCAGGTCACGGGTCACGCCCTCCTTGTCCGTGTACTTGAGGGCGGTGAGGAGGTTGAGGTTTTCCAGATTGGTGGACACAACGGAGTGCATGAAAATCATGGAAAACTTTTTCTTGTGGTCCCCGCAGGCCTGGGCGGTGGCACTGTTGAGGGTGGTGGCCTCCATGGGGCCGTCCACCTCATAGGTGTGCTTTTTCACAAACTCAGCGCCCTTGGTGCTGGTCATGGCGAACACGCCCCGGAGGATGGCCAGGAGGGTGTCCTGGTCAATGTCCTGCCAGTAATCCGCCACCTGCTTGGCCACGTTGTCCATGAAGTCCTGGCCGCCGGTGATGTCGTAGGAAAAATCCTTTTCCACCCACGCCTTGGCCCGGCCCACCACCACAACGCCCTGCTCAAAGGTCTTGGTGCTGGTGGCTGTGATGTCGGTCTGGCCGTCATAGTTCACGGCGT
>NZ_CALPCP010000054.1 GCF_943192995.1 Flintibacter muris | reverse complement strand
AACCGGGAGATCCGCCGCCGCACCAGAGTAGTGGGCTGCTTCCCGGATGGCAATTCTGCTTTGATGCTGGTCTGTGCAAGGCTCCGACATGTAGCTGGCACCCAGTGGGACAACAAGAAGTACATGAATATGAGGCACTTAGAGCCTGCCATGGAGGATGCCTCTACTGCTGGCTGATTTTATTCGCCAGAGCCTGCAAACTATTTTGCGCATCATTCTTGACATTACCTTCTTGTTTATAGGAGGCAGTGAAGTGCTTTCGGGACAATTGGGATGTGAATGCCGCGGACTTTGCCGATATGCTCACGCGCTCCCTTGCCAAGACATATAATCTGCTGGCTTCCATAATGGGAAAAAGGAAGGAACGCAGCCCGGAAGAACAGGAGCGCCGGGCGCAGCATGGCGGACATCCAGGACCTGTTCAAAGAGACGATTGCCGAGTTCATGGCGGATGGTCTGGAAGCGGAACTAACCGAGGAACTTGGCTGCAGCAAGTACGGCTACAAGAACAAGGAAACAGAAAGCAGCCGGAATGGGTACAGTTCGAAGAAGCTGCGTACCAGTTATGGAGAGGCGGAAATCTCCGTTCCCCAGGACCGGAAGGGTAAGTTTGAACCGCGGTTGCTGAAGAAGAATCAGACCAGCGTCAGCCAGGACATTAAGGAAAAGATTCTGTCCATGCACATAAAAGGTATGAGTACCGGGGATATCGAGGCACATATACGGGACATTTATGGTTGGAAGTTTCAGACACAACGGTGAGAGCCGGATCACAGACAAGATTCTCCCCGTGGCGAAAGAATGGCAGCATCGGCTGCTGGAGAGCATGTATGCGGTGGCATTTCTGGATGCCATCCACTACACTACCATGTCCACAGCGACGGATACCAAACGCCGGCTGTCCCTGCCCCTTCGGCGCATATTTTCGGCGTGGTGTGTACGCTGATACAAACAATAGAACCTGTTTTAACAGGTCAAATACCGCCATGTGTTAAAAAGGCTGATGCAGATGATCACTGCCATCAGCAAAATAAACAGCCGTTCCACCGCCCTGCCGTCCATCCGCCGGTTCAGCTTTCTGCCTAAAATACCTCCTCCCAGCCCTCCCGCCGCCATCAGCGCCAGCACCGGCCAGCGGAACTCCGGGACAGAGGCGGTAATCAGGGTGGTCAGCAGGCTGCATAGCTGGCTGAAAAAGATGATGTAAAGGCTGTTGGCGGCGGCTGCTTTGGTGTCCATACTGAAAAAGAAATATAGCGCCACCAGATTGATGGGTCCCCCGCCGATCCCCAGGAAGCTGGACATACAGCCCAGCGCCAGACCGATGGCGGCACAGGCCACCTTGTTTTGGAGCCGGTGCGTAGGGATGCGCGCTTTATTCAGTGTGTACAGGAGCGTCCCCACTGTGACGGCGGCCAGACAGGCAGACTGAACCGCCCCAACCCGGTTGGGGGTATCCGACAGATCCCGCACAAGCGTAAAAAGCTGATTGCCCAGCAGGCCGCCCGCCGCCGCTCCCACAGCCAACGGCGTCCCCACATCCAGAGAGACGCTTTTCTCCCCTGCCAGAAGCGACTTGCCCACCGAGTAGCAGCTCATGGTCAGTACAGTGCAGCCGGACGAAAAGCTGATGGTGGACACCGTCGCCAGATGGAGCAGGTCCAGCACGGGCTTGATGATGACCCCGCCGCCAATGCCGCAGATGGCACCCACAGCGCTGGCCCCCAGGGCCACAAGGAAAAATATCAGCATAGGATCACCTCGATCTTAGCATACTTTGCGCCTGACGCAGGCGGGGGAGGGCATAGGCAAAGAATCCGGCATAGGCCCGGCAGTAGTAATTGCGTCCCGGCCTGTCCTCCTCCACCGTCCGGTCCCGGCGGCAGCCGTTGCGGCACAGGGGATACCACTGACAGTTTTTACATTCCTCCGGCACACGCAGAGACATCTCAACAAAGCCCAGCTCCTCCCGCCCCCGGTCCAGTTCAGCCCAGGAGTTTGAAAGAATATTCCCCAGCCGGTACTGGTCCAGACCATAGAAATCGCAGGGGTAGACGCTTCCATCCGCCTCCACCAAATACTGCAAACCGCAGTACCCCCGCATGGAGCACTGCTCCGGGGCGTGCCCGTCCAGCATCCACACCAGATTGTCAAAATACCGGATAGACCAATACCGGCCTTGCTGCAGCTCCCGATACCACAGGTCGAACAGGGTCTTCAAAAAGCTCTCATATTGCTCTGGAGACAGGGAATAACCCTGGCCTCCGCGCGTTTCCTCCAGGGGGTCCAGACAGGGGATGTACTGCTGAAAGCGGAAGCCCCCCTTGCACAGGGTGGAAAAGACGCTCTGGATATGCTTGGCCAGATGGCCCGTCACCACTGTGAGAACGTTGTACTCCACCCCGGTCTCCTCCAGCAGGCGGGCCGCCTTTATCACCCGGTCGTAGGTACCCTTTCCCGTCCCATCCCGGCGGAAGCGGTCGTGGCACACTCGGTTCCCGTCCAGGGACAGGCCCACCAGAAAGCGGTTTTCCTGAAAAAAGCGGCACCAGTCCCCGTCCAGCAGCGTCCCGTTTGTTTGAATGGCGTACTGAACCGCCAGACCGCCGGGGGCCGTCTCTTTCACATGGGAGACAAAATCCCGGTAGAAGTCCAGTCCCGCCAGAGTGGGCTCGCCGCCCTGGAACAGAAATGTAATGGAGCCCTCCGCCGCCCCCACCGCCTTCTCAATGAGGGCATGGCCCACCTCCCGGGGCATCAGGCCGTAATTGGGCACGGTGCGGATACTGGCCTCGTCGGCGTAAAAGCAGTAGGCGCAGCGCAGGTTGCAGCCGCTGGAAGCCGGCTTCAGCAAAATACTCAGGGGCGGCATGGAAGCTCCTCCTTTTGATGCGGGCCGCCCCATAAGGGCGGCCCGCACTGTCTATTTTACGGCGGGGCCGACAGACCGGCCCACATAAATCTCCGGGGGCAGGACACAGGTATAGCCCAAATCGTCGCAGTCCCGGTTCTGGATCATCCGCGTCAGCCGGGAGGCCACCTCCTGCCCGATTCGGTAGCCCTGGTGGACGGAGCAGGTGACTCCCTCCGCCTCCCAGTCCTCGCTGGAATAGTCGAAGCACACCAAAGAGCAGTTCTCAGGCACCCGCTTTCCTTGCTTCTCCAACACCTGCCGTACCAGCCGGTAGATCATGTAGTTGCAGCAGACCACGGCGGTACACTGGGGCAGGCGCTTGAGGAAGCGGTCGATGGAACGGGCAAAGCTGAGATCGTGGGCCTCGTCGGAGACGCACCATTTGGTATAGTCGTCCTGATACTCCACCCCGTTTTTCTGGAGGGTGGCCGCCATCCCCTGAAACTTCTCAATGCTCTGGTAGTTGTCCGAGACAAAGATCCCCGCGATATTCCGGTGCCCCTGTCTGATCAGCAGGCTAATCAGCTCCTCGGCGCACCGCAGGTCGTTGACTACCACCCGGGGACACTTCAGATTTTTGTAATAGTTGTTGTAAAAAATGACGGGAATCCGCTTCTGGTAGATTTTCTGGTAGCAATCCAGGTTGGGGTTAAGCAGACTGGCTTTTACTCCGTCCACGATAAAGCCCTGAAAACCCTGGTTGATGACGGTCTGGAGGCAGTGCCGCTCGTTGGCAAACTTGTTGTCCGTTAGAAAGGTGCGCAAATCCACCTGGTCGGGAGACAGCACACTGCGGATGCCCTCCATCAGGCTGGAGTTTGCGTTCCCGTCCTGTCCCTGGAGAATCAGCCCGATTTTCAGCTTTCCGCCGCTCCCGCCCAGTTCCCAGGACAGGGCCTCCTCCTTATTGATGTAGGTACCGCTGCCCTTGACCCGGAGGAGCAGCCCCTCCTCGGTCAGCCGCTCCAGAGCCCGGCGCACCGTCTCCCGGCTGACAGCCAGCTTCCGGCTCAGGGTGTTCTCCGAGGGGATTTTCGTGCTGCTGGAAAACTTATTCTCCTCAATATAGGCCCGTACCCAAAGATAGACCGTCTCTGACTTTCCGTCCAGCTCCTTCATGCCGCCCACCTCGCCAAACCGCGCAGCTCCTCAGTCTGTAATCTCGGGCCGTTTTCCCTCCGCCCGTTGGATCCAGTCCAGCAGCCGCTCCCGAAGCTCCTCCTTCACCTGGACATAGGCGGGGTCGGCCACCACGTTGTTCAGCTGGTAGGGGTCCTTCTCCATGTCGTAGAGGAAGTCGTCGGCATACCGGTCCGCCGCCGCCGCCGTCCCGCCGTCAACGCCGGGGGCGTAGACAGAGTAGGTATACCGGGCCGTGCGGATACACCGGCCCACCCGGCTCTCGGAAATCTGCGCGAAAATCTCGTTGGGTCTATTATCGTCCTTTTTCTCCACCACGTCAAGGAGGTTTTCCCCGATCATGGCGTCTCCCACATCCACCCCGGCCAGGGCCAGGATAGTCTTGGGCAGGCTGGCGGTGCTCACCAGCTCCTCCACGGCGATCCCCCCCTTGAAGGGCCCGCCGGCAATGACCAGGGGCACATGGAGGGCCGCGTCGTGACAGGAGCGCTTGTAGTCGTCGTAGCCGTTGAGGTGGGAATCCCGGTTGCGGGTGAGGAAGTGGGAGCCGTGGTCGGAGGCGAAGATGATGACCGTGCTCTCATACAGCCCCTTCTCCTTCAGCCTGGCTACCAGGCGGCCCAGGTTCTCGTCCAGACTGGCGCACTGGCCCAGGTAATCGGGGTACTCCTCCAACCCGTTGCCCCCCAGAGCCTTCAGGTCCTCGGGCAGGACAAAGTCCTTGAACCGCTCCTTGGAGCCCTCCGGCCCCTCGTAGTGCTTCCGGTCGTTCTGGTGGTGGGGCTCAATCTGGGAGATGGTCATAAAGAAAGGCTTTTTCCCGTCGTACTGGTCGAAGAACTCCAGGGCCAGGTCGTTAATGCGGTCGGCCCGGTAGCCCTTGAAGTCGATACGGCGGTCGTTTTCGTCAAAGACAAAGCCGTCGTAGCCGTGGGAGGTGAACTCCAGCACATCGGCGGCGCGCCAAAAGCCGGTGTAGCCCCCCCGCAGCTGGCGGGGAATGGCGGTGATGGTGTGGTCAATCCTGGGGGGCTTCTCCAGCTCCCCGTCGCTGGCCAGGTGCCACTTGCCGATGTAGGCGGTCTCATAGCCCGCCTCCTCAATGTAGTTGGCCAGGGTTTTTACCCCGGCGGGCAACATGATATTGTTGCGGAAGCAGCCCGTCTCGGTGGGCCACTTGCCCGTCTGGAACAGGGCCCGGCAGGGGCCGCACACCGGCTGGGGGGAGAAGGCATTGTCAAACTTGACTCCCTCCCGGGCCAGCTGGTCCAGATTGGGCGTGATGTCCAGGGGCTGGCCAAAGCAGCCGCAGGTGTCCCAGCGCTGCTGGTCGGTAAAGTAGAAAATAATGTTGTTGGGCATTTGTCAGTCCTCCTTCTGTGGGTTGGGTTTTCGCTCCTTCATCTTGCCACGGACAATGGTGCCCACCGCCGCCACGATGAGGACCAGGAAGATGATGCAGTAGACGCTGCTGAAAAAGATGCCAGGATTGCCGTTGGAGATGAGCAGGGCCCGGCGGAAGTTGGTCTCGGTCATGCTGCCCAGCACCAGGCCAAGCAGGATGGGCACCGGGGGCAGCTCCAGCTTGCGCAGAACCCAGGACAGGATGCCGAAAATCAGGGCCACGCCCACATCGAAGTAGTTCCCGTTCACCGAATAGGCCCCGGCGAAGCAGAAAATGACGATAATGGGGGTGAGGATTTCCTGGGGAATAGATACCACCTTGGCAAAGAGGGTGGTGAGGAACTTGCCCTGGAGGCACATAAAGATATTCACCAGAATCAGGCCCAGCATAATGGCGTACATAATGTCCCCCTGGGTGGTAAACAGGCTCAGGCCGGGGTTCAGGCCGTTGATCATCAGGGCGGAGAGCATAATGGCCACCGTGCCATCGCCGGGGATGCCCAGGGTGAGCAGGGGGATCAGGGTGGCGCCGGTGACGGCGTTGTTGGCCGACTCGGCGGCGGCGATGCCCTCCACGGAGCCATGGCCGAACTCCTCCGGGTGCTTAGACATATTCTTGGCGGTGTTGTAGCTGAACCAGGAGGCCTCGGACGCCCCAGTGCCCGGGATGATGCCCACCAGCACGCCGATGATGGAGGAGAGCAGCACAGGCCGGGCCATGCGCTTATACTCCGCCTTGGTGATGACTCCGTCGTCCTTGATCTGGGTGGCGTCCAGGTTGAGCCGGTCCAGCCGGCGCTCCGCCTTGGCCATAATCTCCACCAGGGCGAACAGGCCGATGAGGCAGATAGCCAGGTCCAGCCCCAGGTACAGCCGGGGAATGCCGAAGGTAAAGCGGTCATAGCTGGTCATGGGGTCGGAGCCCACGCAGGAGATGAGCAGGCCCAGGCAGGCGGAGATCAGGCCCTTAATCATGCTCTTGCCCGACACGCCGGCGATGATGGTCAGGCCGAAGACGCAGACCATAAAGTACTCCGCCGTGCCCAGCTGAGCGGCGATTTTCGCCACCTGGGGACCCAGGAACAGCAGCATCAGGGCGGAGAACACCCCGCCGAAGGTGGAGGCGTACAGGGCGATTTTCAGTGCCGCCTTGGTACGGCCCCGCTCTGAGAGGGGGTGTCCGTCCAGCATGGTGGCCGCGGCGTGGGGAGTGCCGGGGGTGTTGATAAGGATGGCGGACACGCTGCCGCCGTAACCGCCGGCGCAGTAGATGCCCAGCAGGAACATCATGCCGGGGATGGCGGACATGGAGTAGGTGACGGGCAGGAAGAGGATGACGCACAGGATGACGCTCAAACCGGGGATGGCCGCGAAGACCGAGCCTATGAACACGCCGATATTGATCCACAGGATGTTTTCCAGCGTAAACAGCAGGCCGGTGGCCGGAATGATATGCTGAAGCATAAGCCGTCCCCCTCCTTAAAAGTCCACGCCCAAGGCGAAGCGGAAAGCGGCCCAGATAGCCACCGCCAGCACCAGGGTAATGACGTAGTAGGACCTCTTCCGGCACCGGAAGTAGAGCAGAAAGCCCAGACAGCAGAAGACCGCGCCCACCACAAACAGGCCGGTGAGCTTGCTGAGCAGATAGGTAACCACCAGGATGCCCAGGATCACCAGAGCCTTGATCTCCACCTGAATATTGATCACCTTCCAGTTCAGGGGCTGCTTTGTGGCCAGCTTATACAGCTCCTTGCCGATGAGCATGGCACAGCACAGCAGCATTACCGCCGTCAGAAGCGTGGGGAAGGCCCGTCCGTTCACCACGTCCTTCTCGGAAATTGCCACCTGGTCCGGCATGACCAGCAAAACGCCGAGGCCCACAAGGAAAAACACAACGCCGGTCACCAGATCGACTGGGATACGAATCTCTTTCTCATGCAGCTTCCGGCCCCAGGAATCCATACGGCCGTTAAACTGCTCCACCCATTTGCTCATGGGGGACCTCCTTTCTGGACTTCAAAATAAATCAGGGGATGGGCGGGGGCTGATCCCGATCCCATCCCCTGCATGACATACGCAGCGTTCGGATTAGCCGGCAACGATATCCTTATACTCGTTGACGATATTCTTCACGTTTTCCACATGGGCCTCCACGTCCTCCACGGACATGGTGTCCACCTCCAGAAGCATGGTGTCGTGGAGCCAGTCGGCGACCTCCTGGTCGGCCAGAATCTTGCCGTAGAGCTCCTTCAGCTCCTTTACCTTCTCCTCATCGGTGCCGGCCCGGGCCATGACGAAGCAGCGGTTGCGGAAGTAGGGGTAGCCGTGCTGGCCCACGCCCTCAACGCCCTCGAAGGGGCCGTTGGCGATATCATTCTCGTCGAAGGCACACACCACAGTCACGCCCTTCTGCTGATAGGTCTCCAGAATCTGGGACTGGTGGGAGACGGCGAACTGGGTCTCGCCGCGGGCCACGGCCTGGGCGGCCTCGGCCGCGGACTGGTAGGGGGTGAGCTTCAGCTTGTCGCCGGCGCCCATGGAGCCGAACAGGGCGGCGGCCAGGAAGGCCTCGGAGCTGGTGGCGCCGTTGACGGCCACGCTGATCTCGTTGCCCGCTTCCACATAGGCCTTCAGGTCGGCGATGTTATTGATATTCAGCTTGGCGTCGGCGGACAGGACGAAGATGGAGGAGTACAGATTCTCTACAAAGACGAAGTCCTCATAGCCGAACTGCATCTTGTCCGGGTCCAGGATGGAGGTAATGGACAGAAGGCCCTCGCCCACAAACACCAGCTCGGTGTCGTTGGCCTTGGTATCGGCCACCCAGGTGTTCACGGTGGCGGCGTCGCCCTTGATGGCCTCGGCCACCAGGGTGATGGTGTCGGAATAACTGGTGGACTTGGTGGCGGCCTGCTGGCTCACCATAGCGGCCACGCCGGAGGGAGCCCAGGGGCAGGTAACCTTCCAGGTGGCGTTTTTCTTGCCGCCGCAGGAGGCGAGCAGCGTCACGCACATAGCGCCAACCAGGGCAAGGCTGAGGATTCTCTTTTTCATAATCATTCTCCTTTTCCATTTTTATGTCAGACACGGGCCGTGTCGCTTCATCCCGCACCTGTGGTATCCCCAATTTAGCATAACCACTATCTCGATTCAACATCTTTTCTTTAAATATGTATAAAGTTGTATGTTCTTTGTTTTGATTACAAAAACCTGTCTGGGAGCTCCGAGTTTTTCATATGTTTTGTACAAATGATTTTTTCGGAATCATCATATGGATACTCCGCCGCCATCCTTTTTGCCGGCTCCGCCTGCGGTATTCCGTGGTGCTGATTGATAAGGTACAATAAGTTGCGCAAAAAAAGACAAGGTTTGCAGCTCTCTGGTAGAATGAAGTAGTGACACACCATTCTGAGAGGAGACAGCAAACCATGTCAGAGAAGATTGTACAGCTAAATGAAGAAGTAATCAAGGGTCAACTTAAGGAGCTGGTACGCGGGAGCGTGGAAGAAACGCTGAATGCGCTGTTGGAGCAGGAAGCGGAGAAGCTGACTCAGGCAGCCCGGTATGAGCGAAATGAGGCTCGCCAGGGGTACCGTAGTGGTCACTACAGCCGAAACCTTACCACCACCTCCGGCGATGTTACGCTCCATGTGCCCCGCCTGAAGGGAGTCTCTTTTGAAACGGCCATTATAGAGCGGTATCGCCGGCGTGAAAGCAGTGTGGAGGAAGCTCTCATTTAAATGTACCTGGCTGGTGTCTCGGTGCGCAGAGTAGAGGACATCACGGAGGCGCTGTGGGGAAGCAAAGTGTCCCCAGCGACCATCAGCGAACTGAACAAAAAAGCGTATGTCCACATTGAGGATTGGCGCAACCGGCCTTTACAAGGCGGACGCTATCCGTATGTATATGTGGACGGGATCTATCTGCGGCGGAACTGGGGCGGAGAGTATGAGAATGTAGCCATTCTGGTGGCGATTGCGGTAAATGAGGACGGATACCGTGAGGTTTTAGGCGCCGCTGAGGGCATGAAAGAGGACAAGGCCAGTTGGGTCAGCTTCTTCCAGTGGCTGCGAGGCCGCGGCCTGGACGGAGTCAAGCTGGTGGTTGGGGACAAGTGTCTTGGTATGCTGGAGGCTGTGGGAGAAGTGTTCCCGGAGACCAAATACCAGCGGTGTACCGTCCATTTCTACCGCAATGTCTTTTCTGTGACACCGCGCTCTAAGGTGAAGTTGGTGGCCAAAATGCTCAAGGCGATCCACGCCCAGGAGAGCAAAAAAGCTGCTCGGGAGAAGGGCTACCCCGCACAAGGACAACAACAAAACTACCGTTCAGAGCGAGAACATCCCAAAGTTTGTGTAAACCTCCTGTGTGGTGTAGAATAGAAGCGCCACACAGGAGGAAATACATACGCTATGCCGCTATCAACGCATGGCGCGACAGGAACAGGCGGCGGCAAAAAGAAATATCCTTTGAATACCTCACAGAAGAAAAGTTCTACCCTCTAAGCGCATCAGACGAATGTATTTTACAGCTCCGGGGGCTGCGGCCCTTTTTCTCCCCCAAGTACGACTTGAAGCAGCACCCCAATTACCGCTATACGGCGGAGGCAGACAAGAAAAATGCCTTTGACCTGTCCCGCCTGATACAGCGCCGTATGGACAAGCTGGACCCCAGCGAACAATACACCGTGTACGAGGCGGACGTGCCGGACAAGGCGGACATAGGCGAGGACGAGGACATCTTCAACTATGACGACCTGGACGACCCGGACGCCTTTGTATAACCTCTGGACACCGTGTCCAGAGCGTTCCTGCCGCCTGACAAGGGCTGCTTTTTTCATGGCCGGGATGATATTCCCGGAGAATATGGAGGTTTATATGGAGTTCTTTTCTTCCGCTATCACCACCTTGCAGACCCTCGTTGTGGCCCTGGGCGCTGGCCTGGGCGTGTGGGGCGTCGTCAATCTCCTGGAAGGCTACGGGTCGGATAACCCTGGCTCCAAGTCCCAGGGCTGGCTCCAAGTCCCAGGGCATGAAGCACTTGACACCTAAATTGATGTAAAGACAAATGCGTTGTGTATGCCGCAGTTTTTGGAGGAGAATTGCAAGACAGCATTGTGTTTTCTCAACAAGGGCGGTATAATGGTAAAAAGGCCATAGGGCCGGGGCTGTTCCTGCTGGCCCCAGCCCGGAAAGGTGGAACAGGCTATGAAAATCAGCTACAAACCGCTTTGGAAAACACTGATCGACAAGAACATGAGCAAGAAAGATTTACGGCTCCAAGCGCATTTGACAACGAACCATATCGCCAACATGGGCGAGGGGGAGCATATCTCCATGCCAACCCTTATCAAGATTTGCGAAACGCTGAACTGCGATATTTCTGATGTGATTGCGCTGGTGCCAGACGATGACCCGTAAGGGAGAGAGGGCAGCACAATGAAAATCGAATTGGACTATGTGAAAGTGGGCGATTACTACCTCCCCGACCTGGCAGCGGAGCCGTACCCCAAGCGCGGCCTGGGCAAATATGGTCTGCTGCGTCTGCGGTATCTGAAAGAGCATCGTCCCATCGTTTGGGCCGAGTATGTGATGGAGGGCAAGCTGTATGCCCATCTGCTGGAAGTGGAGGATGCCGCCCATGACCTGCTGGACAGCATGATGCCGGGAATGGCAAAGGAGGCCGGGGCCACCGAGGACTTGAAAGCCCGTGACCCCATGCGCTGGGTGGGGTTGATGAATTGCTGTAAGGCCCAGGTGGAGGAGATTATTTTTGCGGAGTTAATATACATCTAAGGCAATTTTGAGAATTGCTCTGATAAAATGCAACTTCGGCACTTTTTAGGGTGCCGAAGTTTTTGTCAAATCTTCAAGAAATCTTCAAAATCATTTGGTATCGTTAGACCACAATCTCAAGAGAGGATGTATCTAATATGAGTTATATTTTGCAAACAACAAGCCTCTGCAAGAATTTCAAAGGACAAATGGCGGTAGACAATGTATCGTTGAATATTCAGCGCAACTCAATTTATGGGCTGCTTGGGCCGAATGGTGCGGGGAAATCTACTATCTTGAAAATGATTACAGGTATTCTCCGTCCCACCTCTGGCTCGATTGAATTTGACGGCCATCCGTGGAGCCGGGCAGATTTGGAAAACATTGGTGCTTTGATTGAGATGCCTCCGCTCTATGAAAATCTCTCGGCCTATGAAAACCTGAAAGCCCGAACACTGGCCCTGGGGCTTCCAGAAAGCCGCATCAAGCAGGTGCTTGGTATTGTGCAACTTGAGAATACTGGGAAAAAACGGGCAGGCCATTTTTCGCTGGGAATGAAACAGCGGCTTGGAATTGCCTTGGCTTTGTTGTCACAGCCAAAATTGCTTATCTTGGACGAACCGACAAATGGGTTAGACCCGATTGGTATTCAAGATTTGCGTGAGCTTATCAGAAGTTTTCCGCAAAAAGGGATCACCGTCATATTGTCCAGTCATATACTCTCCGAAGTTGAACAAATTGCTGACCATATTGGCATTATATCCGCCGGACATTTAGGCTATGAAAATGAAATCCATAAGAACCACGATCTGGAAAGTATTTTTATGGACGTTGTTGGCGCACATAGGGAAAGGAGTGAGAAGTAATGTTCGGGATTGTACGTTCGGAACTCCTTAAAATGCGGCACAGCTTCTCGATGAAATTGATTTTTGGTGCGCCATTGGCAACTGTACTTGTCGGCTTTTTATTGAGCAGTCATGCAGTACAATATTCGGCTTACAACTGGTGGTACACTATGCTTCTTCCTGTTGTAATCGCACTGTGGGCCGCAGGTACTGTTATCCGTGAGAAAAATACAGGGCTGCAAAACATTGTTTGTTTGCCGTTCCCTTCTGCGAAAATATGGATTGGCAAAGGGCTTGCCCTGACTGCTGTGCTTTTTATCAGCAATCTGCTCATGTGGTTATTTACTACGGTAATTGCCAGTTTTACGACTATGAACATTACACCGCTGGACAGCATAATCGGCTGTATGCTGCTGTTCCTTACTTGCTTGTGGCAACTTCCTTTTATTATGCTGATTGCAAGCAAAACAGGGTATCTTCCCTCTGTGTTAATAACTTTTGTGGCGAATATTGTTTCATCTACTATTGGCGCAGAAAAAGCATGGTTCTTTCTTAATCCATACGCTATTCCTGCCCGTGTAGTCTGCCCATTTTTCAAGATACATCCTAACGGACTTCCCATTGAGGACGGTTCTCCGTTATTGGTTGTTGAGCATATTTTTCCCGCTCTTGCTATTAGCTTGGCATTAGCTGCTGCCGCCTTTTGGATTTGCTCTAAATTGCTTGGAAGTGGGGGAAAGTCCAATGGCTAACTATATCTGCTATTTGAAAAGTGATTTATACAAATTGTGTCATTCCTGCTTTTTCCTTCTGCACGTTATTTTTGCCGTATGCGGGGCGGCTATGATGTTACTGTATGCAGGCGTTTCCCAAAGCGATGACATCAATAAACTGGCTGCTTATTTTCAGATCATGGCCGTTGCTTTTCCCTTTGCAATCGGGATTGTCTGCTATGTTGCAGCAGAACAGGAAGCAAAAGCAGGACATTTTCAAAATATATTGACACTTCCATACAGACAGAAAGCCGCTCTTTCCAAATTGACTATTTTGCTTGTGACTGGACTTTGGGCAACCGTATTGAGTAGTGTACTATTTGGCGCGCTATTTCCACTGGTTGGCGGCACAACAGAAATTCCTTCCAGATTTTATACAGTAATTCCACTTGTCCTTTGGGGCAGTAACATTTTGCTGTATGGTATTCATTTCGTATTGGCAATTCGATTTGGTAAAAATTTTGGAATAGGAATTGGAGTGTTCGGGAGCCTTTTGGTTGCGCTTCTCCAAACAGGATTAGGCACAGGCATCTGGTTTGTCATCCCTTATGGTTGGGGTATTCGTTTTTCTTCTTACGTTCTGGAAACTACCTTTGGCCTAATGCCGCCAGACAGGATTGGAATGGATTTTGGCATTATCTTTTGCATATTGTCAACTTGTGCTATAATGGGAATTGTAGTCCTTTGGTTTTCCAGATATAGCGGAAATCGGTCAGCCGATTGAGGGTGGAGGTAGAACTGATGAATTGGTTGGGCAATATTATTTGGTTCTTGTGCTGCGGACTGTGGCAAGGAATTTCTTGGCTGGTTGCCGGTGTTTTATGGAGCATTACTATTATCGGTATTCCGATTGGCCGCCAATGCTTTAAGTTTGCGTCACTTGCTTTCTTCCCTTTTGGAAAAGATGTGAATTATGGCGGCGGTGCTATGTCCACGATTGCCAATATCCTGTGGCTCCTTATCAGCGGTATCCCTTTGGCATTGGTGGCGCTGCTGAATGGGTTGCTTTTGTGTTGTACGATTATCGGCATTCCTTTCGGAATACAGTGCTTCAAAATGGCAAAGCTGGCACTGATGCCTTTTGGCGCAACAGTAATGTAGATGTCCTTGGAGCGTAAATAGGGCCATGAAAAAGAAGTCATCTCAAGCGGGACATATAAACCAGGACAGAGAGGTGAGATAATGGCGCATATATTGGTAGTGGATGATGATATGGCTATGCTCCAGCTTGTCAGGCGCGTTTTAGAAAAAGATCAGCATTTAGTTACACTACAATCAAACGCCAAGGCAGTTACAGAAATGGATTTTTCAAAGTTTGGCTTGATTTTGCTGGATGTTATGATGCCGGAAATTGATGGTTTTGAACTCTGCAATCAAATCCGCGACCGTGTAGATTGCCCAATTATTTTCCTTACTGCAAAAACGCAGGAAAGTGAAATTGTTCAGGGATTAGGACTTGGAGCAGATGACTATATTACTAAGCCGTTTGGGACAAACGAACTTAGAGCGCGGGTAAATGCTCACTTGCGGCGTGATGTAAGAGAAAAGAAAAACAGTTTTTCAATATCCGGCGTCATTTTCCGCCTCAATGCAAAAGAAGCTGAAATCAACTCAAAAAAGGTTCCGTTGACAAAAAGTGAGTACGAAATATGCGAATATCTGGCGCGGCATCATGGACAAACATTTACGCGGGAGCAAATCTATGAGGCGGTCTTTGGATTTGACGGAGAAAGTGATAGTTCTGTTATCTCTACTCACATCAAGAATATACGCGGGAAGTTAGCTGAATTTCACTTGTCAACGATTGAAACAATTTGGGGGGTTGGCTATAAATGGGTGTAAGAAAACTGCGTACTGTTTTTATGAAGTATGCGATATTTCTTGCGCTTGGTGTTTTTCTGGTTGCTTTTGTCAACATAGCCCTCTATCTATTTGAAGTTGAAATTGGATTTATATACCCTATAAATAGAATGAGCGCAGAAATAGAAAATGCGAGGGGAAGTTTACAATCCACAGATCGGATTACAGAAAATGAAATACCCCCCCTTTGTGAATATGCCCTTTTCACAAAAGACGGAAAGTATATTGGCGGTTCGCTCGATCAGGAAGAACCAGCTTCCGTTTGGAAAATGTGCATTGTGAACAATCAGACAAGCAGCAAGCCTTATCTGTATGCTGTGATAGACAGGACTGACGAAATACTGATTTTAAGGTATAGAATGACAGCCCAGTTCAGCAATCCACTGCTGCATAGAATATTTCCTTCGGCAGATTGGGTTTTGATTGCTGTCATTATATTGGAAATTCTGCTTCTCTTGATTGTTTTGTCATATTTATTCGGAAAATATCTTGGGAACAAAATGGATAAATTGCTGACTGCTGTAAAGAAAATTGAACAGCAGGATTTGAATTTTGAGGTTGAAAAAAGCCAGTTATATGAAATCGACTTAACTCTTGGTGCACTCGATCACATGAAACTGGCACTAAAAAAATCGCTTACAGAGCAGTGGCAGGCTGAAAAACTGCGGCAAGAACAGATTTCTGCATTAGCACATGATCTCAAAACACCGCTAACCATCATCCGTGGCAATACAGAATTGTTGTACGAAACTGACTTAACAACAGAGCAACAGGAATGTGCTGACTACATCACAGACAGCTATACACGGATGCAAGTTTATGTTAAAACCCTGATAGACCTGTCTACGGCTTCAACAGGGTATCAGCTTAATAAAGAAATTTTTAATCTTCCTGATTATCTAAAGCAAGTGAAGGTATCAATAGATGCTTTGTGCAGAACAAAAGAAATTCATCTGCGAATGAGTATGTCAGATATTCCAACGCAGCTAACCGCAGATAAGGTTTTGTTAGGACGTGCTATTCAAAATGTGGTAAATAATGCGTTGGACTATTCCCCGCAAGATGGAACACTTCATATAGATGTCTGTGGAAAAGACAATTTCGTTGAAATTTCAGTCACGGACGAGGGGGGCGGATTTTCTAACGAAGCGTTGCAGCACGCGCAAGAACAATTTTTTATGGACGATCAAAGCCGTAATTCAAAGCTACACTTTGGTATGGGCCTATATATTGCAAAATCCATTATGGAACAACATAGTGGTGAGCTTGTCTTAGAAAACTCCAAAAGTACAGGTGGTGCAAAAGTAATTTTGAAAATTCCATTTTGATAGGATGGGTGGCTTTTACGGCCACCCATTTTTTGCAAATCTTTATGAAATCTTCAAAAACTTCTCTTATTATATCTCTAAAGTAAATGATCTGCCCAGCGGCAGAAAAGAAAAAACCGCTGCTGGGCAGGCCGATTCCCCGTGTCCAAACGCTCTTTCCAGCGGCGGTTTTGATTATTCAAAGCCGCCATTTTTATATCCACCGGCGGCACATAGGAGGACGCCGCCATGCGACAAAAGGTAGATAGGTATTTATCAAAAAAAGTCTTACCCCCACAGCGGCGAACTCCACCCAGACTTGCGAAAACAGTCGTTCCCTGACGGCTCATAATGTTACACCCAGCACCCGAATGGCCTTGTGCCGTCCGGGTGCTTTTGTATTTCCAGGCCAGCGACACCGGCCCCGCTGCCGCTCCCCGCCCTCTCCGTTCAGACCCCAAAAATCTGAACGGAGGAAAGGACAATGGAAATTACCATCAAAATCAATGGGCGGTTTGTGTCTGTTGAGGTCAGCGCCGAAGTTGCTGACTATCTGGAACAGGTCAAACGGAACAATCGGAAACTCTACCGGGAGCGTCAGCGGTATTGGGACGGGCGCGAATATGACGAGTACATAATCGCCGCCGAGGGCCGCTTGCCCTACTGCGCCACCCCAGAGGAATTGGTCTGCCAGCGGGAAACGCTGGATGAAATTCTGGCGGTTTTGTCGCTCTGCACCGACACCCAGCGGGAGCGGTTCTTGATCTATGCGCTGTACGATTTCAGCTATGCGGAGATTGCCGAGATGTGCGGCTGTACCAAAAGCGCAGTTGGAAAGTCTATCAACGCTGTCAAAAATATTTTCTGGAAACTCTGGAAATAGGGTGTACGGCAGACCCCCTAAGTGGGCTATAAGGTGAGGGGCGTTAGCTCCATCACCGGGAGGGACAAGCAGTTTCGGCTGTTTGTCCCTCCTGTCATTTTGGAGGTCAAAATGAAAGTCATCAACCTACGGCTCCACTATCCCCACTGTCAGCAGGACAAACTGGTGGAGGTCAGCGAGGAAGTCTTTGACGTGCTGTGCCAGTCCGTCAGGGAAATGCGGAACTATGAGCGCCGCAAGCGGTATCACCGGGCCTACTACTCGCTGGACGCTTACGACTGGACGGAGAACTACGCCCTGGAACACAGTCCGTCCCCGGAGCAACTTGTCATGCTGGCTGAGGAACGGGCCGAGCGTGACCGGCTGGCCGCTGCCTTGCGGGAGGCCCTGGCCTACGCCACCCCCACTCAGGCCCGCCGCATCTGCGCCTACTACCTGGGTGGGCTGACCCAGCAGCAGATTGCAGACCGCGAGCGCGTCCACAACAGCAACGTGTGCCTGTCCATCCGCCGTGGCCTGTGCAATCTCCGCCGCTATTACGCCGACCATCCCCAGGGAAAGTGAGGGTGGAATGGCAATCATCAATTTACGAAAGCACTAGCATAGCAACGTACCCATCTACCAAATAGCTGTATTCATAGTTATATATTTGGCCATATAAAAAGAATTTGTTTGCCCTTATACTCTTACTGTGCCACAACATTTCGGTCTGATTGATTTCATCCAACCATCTGTAAAAGCTAGTTATCACCGTAATATAGGATTTAAGTGTTGAACTACTTATAGTAGATTGAACAGATAATATCTTTTCATCCTGTAGATGTCCAAAAACTAAGTGTTGTAAGAACTGTCGAACGTGATGGTTAGTAGCCGCCTCAAATGACGTACTATGATCATCAAGCCAATTCAAAAAAATAGCTAGTACTTCACCAAGATAGAAAATAGAAGTAGCGGAGAAGCGAGAAATGTGGTAAAATACTCTCGGGTGATGAGGA
>NZ_CALPCP010000053.1 GCF_943192995.1 Flintibacter muris | reverse complement strand
CAACAACTTACCGATGCGTCCCCTCTCCTGGCTTTCTCCTATCGACTTCCTTGTCCAATTTGTTTGACAAACTTACATTTTCTCAAATCAGAAAATATGACTGCCCACCCAAAGGGGGTGGGCAGATTTTGTTAAAATTGGAATACCGCGCCGATAACGGCGGCAATGGCAATGAACACAACGGGGTGCAGCTTTTTCAGCTGCTTGCTCTGCATACACAAAAACACAGCCAAAGCCAGGATCGCGGCGGGCCAGTGGACGGTAAACACACAGCTCTCCACCCCCTGAAGGGTAAACAGAACCGACAGGGCCACCGACAGTCCAGCGGAGGCGATCAGCGCTGTAGAGGCGGGACGCAGGCCTCGGAAGACGGCGTCCACCGTTCTGGACTGCCGGAATTTCTGCAAAAACCCGGCAATCACCATGATAATGATGATGGAAGGGGTAATCAGGCCCAGGGTAGCCAGCACTGCCCCCACCGGACCCGCCGTCTCAAAGCCTACATAGGTGGCCATGTTCACCCCCATAGGGCCGGGAGTGGACTCGGATACGGCGATCATAGTGGTCAGGTCCACATCGGTAAACCAGCCTGTCCGGGCCCCCATATCCTGGAGGAAGGGGATGGTGGCCAGCCCGCCACCCACGGCGAAAAGGCCCACTTTGGCAAACTCAAAAAACAGCCGCAAAAAGATCATTTGCCCTCACCGCCTTTCTTGCTGCCGTAGAGCAGAAAGCCCGCCGCTCCAGCCAACACAATGAGTACCGCCGGCGAGGTGAGCAGCTCCATCACGGTGCCCAGCACTCCATAGGCCCCGGTGTTGAAACTGACCAGGCTGCCTGTTACCGCCAGGACCAGCACACACAGAAAGACGGCAATGGCAGCCCCGTTTTTCAGGGTAGACTTCCCCAGCTTCAGCACGCTGGAGGCGATCAGTGCCACCACGGCGGCGTTAATGCCGGCCAGGGCATGCTGAACCACCGGGATATCCGCAAAGTTGGACAAGAACGCGGCAATGGCGGTGATGATAATCAGGGAGGGGAACACCACGCCCAGGGTGGCCAGCACCCCGCCCGGGATACCCTTGTATTTGCAGCCGATAAAGGTGGCCGTGTTGACAGCGATAATGCCAGGAGTACACTGACCCACAGCGAAATAATCGGTCAGTTCCTCGTCGGTGGCCCAGCCCTTTTTCTCTACCACCTCCCGCTGAAGGATGGGCAGCATGGCGTAGCCGCCGCCGAAGGTACACACCCCCACCTTGGCAAAGGTGAGGAACAGGTCAAAATAGATGTTCACACGGTTTCACTCCTATTGATTTTGCAGGGGCACACACGACCTGCCCCTGCACGACACTCAAAGTTATTATATACCATAAATTCCGCTCCACGTCAAGGCGTCAAAAATAAAGGGAAGGGTACATCAAAAATAAAGGGAAGGGCACAGTCCTCCGTGAAACTCTGTGCGCTCAAATGCGTTTAAAAGCATCTGCTGGATTCGCTGTTTTCGTTCGCCGCAAGGATGCCATGCTCGATGCTCTCGCTCAATTGTCCGTTTTTACTGGTTCGATACAATCATACAGACGGGGGCATTATATAGTAAACACAGTGAACAAAATACCGGTGATGATGCAGTTTATCCCAGAGTGTGTTCCAAATCCTCCAGCATAATGCCCAGGGAGGTGACATCCAACATGGCAATAAACACAACACTGCCCACAATGTTGAAGTGGTTGGCGAATATAAAGGCCAGAATCACCAGGGGCACCACCAGGTAGACCAGCTCATACCGGCCCCGGAGCACCATGAAGAAGTGCCCCACCAGCCAGGTGGACAGGGTCTGGCTCATCTCATACTTAATAGGCAAAGTAATTGGTGATGCCGGTAATCACGTTGCCAAACATGATGCCTACCAGGGGACCATCACCGCATCTTTAAACTGGATGCGTTGGATAAACCAGACAAAACGGCAATGGCGAAGGCAAACAGCGCCCGTCCCCACAGGGGGGAGCCAGGCCAGAACAGCAGCGCCAGAGGGATGCCGAACTGGGCCAAGGCGATGGTGGCCCCCGTAGTGGGAGAGACAAACTTGTTCATGCACAGCTGCTGCATAATTAGACCGGCCACACACTCATGCCCATGCCGGTACACAAAATGGCCAGCAGCCGGGGCAGGCGGGAGATGAGAAAAATGTCAATCGTTTCAAAGTCCCTTCGCAGCAGAGCCTCCGGCGTCATATCCAAAACGCCGATAAACAGCGAGCATGTGGACAAAACAAGCAGTATGCAGGCAAGAATGACAGTTGAACGGTGGTTTTTTATCATAATTACCCCGTTTTTAAGTTAGTAGAGACTAACCTTGAACTATAAAAAATCCGCGCCCGATGAGAACTGGTCTTACACGCTCATCGCACTGCGCGCTACTGGGGTTAGTATATCACAACTCGCCCTGTTGGACCAGGTGTATTTTTCCCAGATTCCCAGCGGCGGCCTCCCACTTTCCTGTTAAAATTGGAAAAGTTAATCCAGCAGGCAGGTCAAAAATGTGACATCTGCTTGGAGCATCGCGATCATACTGGCATGACCCGCACACTTGTCTCGCCGGAATAACATCAACTTATTATGGTCAACACACTTGAAAAAGTGCAAACTGCGTTTTTCAAGTGTGTTGACTATATCATTAGACCTTTCCGATATCCGTCCGGAAGTGCATATCCTGGAAGGAAATGGGCTTTGCGGCGACGTAAGACTTGTTGATGGCCTCCTCCAAAGAGGGAGCCACAGCGGTGACACCCAGAACCCGTCCTCCGACGGTGAGGAATTTTCCGTCCTCTACCTTGGTTCCGGCGTGGAAGACGGTAGCTCCCAGAGCCTCTGCTTCCATCAGTCCGGAGATGGGGTAGCCGCTCTTATAGCTGACGGGATACCCTCCCGAGGCCAGCACCAGACAGCAGGCGGCGCCCTCCTTCCATCTGATGTCAATCTTGTCCAGAGTGCCGTCCACGCAGGCCTGGAAGATATCCATCAGGTCAGTGTCCAACATGGACAAAATGGGCTGGGTCTCCGGGTCGCCGAAGCGGGCGTTGTACTCCACAACCCTGGGGCCATCCTTGGTTAACATAAGGCCAAAGTAGATGACCCCCTTGAAGGGCCGTCCCTCCGCCTTCAGGGCGGCTACGGTGGGCTGGAAAATTTCTTTGATGCACCGCTCTGCAATCTCCTGGGTGAACTTGGGTGAGGGGCAGAAGGCCCCCATGCCGCCGGTGTTGGGACCTTGGTTGCCGTCATAGGCCCGTTTGTGGTCCTGGCTGGACAGCATGGGAACCAGATGCTCTCCGTCGCAGAAGGCCAGAACGGTCACCTCAGGCCCCACCATGCACTCCTCAATGACCACAGTGGAGCCGCTCTCGCCAAACTTCTTGTCCTGCATCATTTCCCGGACGGCGGTTTCCGCCTCATCCACGGTGGAGGCCACTACCACGCCCTTGCCCAGGGCAAGACCGTCCGCCTTGACCACAATAGGCGCGCCTTGCTCTTGGATGTAGGCCAGGGCCTGGTTCAGGTCGGTAAATGTCTCATATTTGGCGGTGGGAATGTGGTATTTTTTCATCAATTCTTTGGAAAAGGCCTTGCTGGCCTCAATAATGGCGGCGTTTTTCCGGGGTCCGAAGGCGGGGATGCCCGCCTCCTCCAGGGCGTCCACCATGCCCAGGGCCAGAGGGTCGTCCGGGGCCACCACGACAAAATCCATGGCGTTTTCCTTGGCCCACTTCACCATTCCGTCCACGTCGGTGGCCTTGATTGGAACACACTGGGCCACCTGGGCGATTCCTCCGTTGCCCGGGGCGCAGTACAGCTCGGTTACCTTGGGGCTCTGGGCCAGCTTCCAGCAGATGGCGTGCTCACGGCCTCCGCCGCCTACCACTAAGACGTTCATAAGGGGGTCCTCCTTCTATTCTTCTGTAACATCTTGAATATATTGGCCGATCTCTTTCGCCAGCGTCTGGAGGGCGGTAAGCTGCCCGACGGAGGCGGGGAAAAGGACATAGCTGTCGCTGCCGATGCCGATGACGGCCATGCGCACCCCCTGCGCGGACCACTGCTCCGCCAGAACGCCGCACCAGGCGGAGATATCCTCGTCCTCGTCCAGCCAGTCCTGATCCAGCTCCAAGCCCAGCTTCTGAAAACCCCGGAGGTTTTGGACAAAGTAGGAAAAATCCTCCAGCTCGTCCTTCCAGTCCCGCTCACAGACCCAGCCGTGCTCCTCCAGAATGTCCACCAGCCCCAGCCACTGGACCAAATTTGCGTCCTCAGCGGAATTGACACCCCGCGCCTCATACCGGTCCTGGTGAGCCTCAAACCACGCCGACGGCTCCCCGGTGCAGGCGGCAATATCCGTCATAACCGCCTCGTCCCCGGATGAGATCAGCTTCGCAATTTCCACTACGTTGGCCCCGAAGGGCCTGGGCTCCACCTCTGGAACGGGAGGGGCCTCCGGAGCCTGATTTTGTTTCTTAAAGCGGTCAAAAAATCCCATGATTTTCTCCTTCCCGTCAATGGTGGAACAGCCGCATTCCGGTAAAGGCCATGACCATGTTGTACTTGTCCGCCGTCTCAATGACCTGATCGTCCCGGATGGAGCCGCCGGGCTGGGCGATATACTCCACGCCCGACTGCCGGGCCCGCTCCACATTGTCCCCAAAGGGGAAGAAGGCGTCGGAGCCCAGGGTGACGCCGGACAATTTGGCAATCCACTCTGTTTTTTCCTTCTGAGTGAGGACGTCGGCGATAAAGGCGTCGATAGCGTTGTCCCGGTCGGGGCGGCGGACGTTCTCCGGGAAGGGGAGGGAAAGCACCTTGGGGTGCTGCCGCAGCCACCAGATGTCCGCCTTGTTCCCTGCCAGGCGGGTGCAGTGGATGCGGCTCTGCTGGCCGGCGCCCACGCCGATTGTCATGCCGTCCTTCACATAGCAGACCGAGTTGGACTGGGTGTATTTCAAGGTAATCAGGGCCAGCAGCATGTCGTTTTTGGCCTTCTGGGGCAGGTCCTTGTTTTGTGTGACAAGGTTGTTCAGCATGCTCTGGTCTATGGCAAGATCGTTGTACCCCTGCTCAAAGGTAATGCCAAAGATGTTCCGCCGCTCAACAGGGGCGGGGGTGTAATTCGGGTCAATTTTGACCACGTTGTACCCACCCTTGCGCTTGGTCTTCAGAATCTCCAGGGCCTCATCGGTGTAGTCCGGGGCGATCACGCCGTCAGACACCTCCAGGGCCAGAAAACGGGCGGTGTCTCCGTCGCAGGGGTCGGACAGGGCGGCCCAGTCCCCAAAGGAGCACAGCCGGTCTGCCCCCCGGGCCCGGATGTAGGCGCAGGCTATGGGGGAGAGGTCCCCCTGGGGGGCAAAGTACATCTGCCGCTCCACGTCGGACAAAGGCAGACCCAGCGCCGCCCCGGCGGGAGAGACATGTTTGAAGGAGGCGGCGGCGGGCAGGCCGGTGGCCTGTTTCAGCGCCTTCACCAGCTGCCAGGAGTTCAGCGCGTCCATAAAGTTGATGTACCCCGGCCTGCCGTTGAGCACCTCCAGGGGCAGCTCGCCGCTCTCCATAAAGATGCGGGCGGGCTTCTGGTTGGGATTGCAGCCGTATTTCAGTTCCAGTTCGGTCATAGTGCGCTCCTTTCGGGTTGTATTGTCACATGTAGGGCGCGACGACCTCGGCGCGCCGCTTTACAGGATACAGCAGCCGATTCGGGGAGAGAGCGGCGTACCCAGTGGTCACGCCCTACAGAGCCTCCACCGAGTCCTCGTCAATAAAGGGATAGTCCTGATCCATAAGCATTTGCAGATACTCGTCAAAGCTGTCTGCCACCACGACCATCTCGTCCGGGTCGTGGAGGAAGCGCAGGACCTGCCCTTTTTTGCCCTTGGCGGAGGGGGAGAAGTCGATAAACAGCTGAGAGGTGCCGCCGTTGTTGCAGCAGTCGGAGAAGTGGAGCCAGTCCAGCTTGTCCAAATCGTCGCAGATGCCATCGTCCACCGGGATGTCGTCATACTCCCGGGTGACGAAGTAGTCGAAAAACTCCTTGGCCTCGTGGCGGGTCTCCACCATCTGCCGGGCGGACAGCAGGTAGTAGGGGTAGCCCTCGTAGTCGGAGCCCAGGAAGTAGAACAGTGCCTCGCCCTTGGGGTATTTCCGGTAGTAGGTGCCGTCCACCAGCTTGAGCAGCTCAATCAGGCTCTCGGGGATGTCGGGGTAGAGGGCGGTGAGGCGGTCCAGGTCCCGCTGGTTCGCCCCGTGGATCACGCAGGCGAATTCGTCCCAGACCTCCTGGCCGTCATAGTTATAATAGGTCGCTTTCAGGCCGTCAAAATAGGCTTGTGCCAGTTCTTTTGCAGTCGACATAATGCGTACCTCTTAATCTTCACTTGGAGTGAACTGCTCCGCATAAAATTTCCCGTCCTCGCCCCGGGCGTAGGCGGTGCCAATCGGGGCGCTGAGCAGGGGGAGAATGTCCGGGTCGTAGTTGCAGATGGTGTTCAGGTCGTAGACCTCGGTGTTTTGGGGATCGTTGGTGTACGTCTCGTCCTCCTCACCGGAGAAGAACCGCCAGCCGCTGTCCGGGTAGCCCTCGCTGGGCTGTCCCCGGTAGCACCAGCCTACCTTCTTGCCCAAGACCATAATGTGGTCAGTAGCGAGACAGCCGACAGGGCCCTCCCAGCCTGGGAGATACAGCTTGAATTCCGGAGCCCACAGCTTGTATGGCTTCTTCCGGGGCGGGACATACCACAGGCCGCTGGCCCAGGCGGCGCCGTCGTTGAGGAGGATGGTCACCAATCTGGTCCACAGGTCCAGCCCCTTGTTCAGCTCAGGCATTTTGGCACCCTGACGGAAATCCCAGTACAGCTCACCGCACACCAGGCTGAGGGCAAAGTCGGTCCAGTCCTCAAAAAGCTGGGCCTGGACGATCCAGTGCTCCGCCATCTCGTCCAGCTCCTCCCGGGTGAGCAGGCCGCAGGCGTAGCCGCTGCGCAGGTGGCCCACACACTCGCTGATGTCCCAGGCCAGATAGCCCTTGTGGCCCACAATGGGGTAGAACTGGGCGGAGAAGTCCCGGGCGACCTTGAAAAATTCCAGCGCGTCCGGGTTCTTCTGGGCCAATTCCTCCAGAGAGAAGGGCGGACGGCCCTCCCAAAAGCCCTCAAAGTCCAGGTAGTTGTTGTTGCAGATGATCTCCCGCTTGCAGAAGTCCACCATGGACTGCTTGTCCGTGATGCCGAAGACCTTCTCCAGGTGCTCCCGGCAGGCGTTCTCGTCCTCAGGGGTGGCGCACTTGGGCAGGGTGATGAAGTAATTTGGTCCGGATTCGTTGGGACCGGGGATGCCGGGGGTTTTGCGCAAGGCGGCAATGCCCGAGAGCAGGGCGATAAACTTGTCCCGGTCACAGCTCCTGCGGCCGTTGGTGTTCAGCTTCCGCAGATCCGTTTCCAGCGTCCGGACGGCCTCCGCCAGCCCGGTGTCGTAGGGGTGGAAGTCGATCAGCCCGCTCTCCGAAGCGGCAGGGGGTTCCGGCTTGGGTGTTGGGGCCGGTTCCGATTTCTTGAAGCGGTCAAAAAGACCCATTGCAGTACCCTTCTTTCAGTTGTGCTTGTTGATGATATAGCTGTCCGGTCCACCGCCGGCCAGGTCGATAAGCCGGACATAGAGAGACACCTTGTTGTCCTCGTTCAAACTATCCCACAGCGGCTCGGCCAGCTCGTGGGACTGGGTCAGAGCGCCGATCTCCACCCGCCGGGGCTCCCCCTGGAAGGAGGGGAGGGGGTCGCCGTCGCTCTGGTAGGTGTGGATGAAGTGGCCCACGCCGGGGATGGGGGCGTCGTACTCGAAGAAGTACCGGCAGCAGCAGTCTGGGCTGCCATCCAAGCTTTTGAGAATGGACAGGTTGTAGCTCCCATCCGGCTTCATCACTCCGGAGATGCGGGGGGTCCAGTTGGGGCCGTCGGGCTCGAACTTCCGGGTGTTCAGAGCGTGGCGGTAGCAGTGGCCCTCCGCGATAGCGTCCCGAATGGTGTCAGTCTGGTCGCCGTTGGTTACCACCAGCAGGCCGTTAGGCAGCAGACGAACGGGATGGTAAATAATCAAAGAGGGATCGGTCATTTTGGACTCGTCAAAGGCGCGGGTTCGGATGCCGTCCTCGGTGTACTCAAAGATTCGGTTGCGGCTGTTCTCACTGCGGCCCATAATGAAGTAGGCAACAACTGCCTTTTTGCCGTCGGCGCTTCGGCCTGCGAGAATACCCCGGCCGGGGTAGGGATTTCCCTTCAAAAGCTGAAATAGATTTTCCATACATTAACCCTCCTCAAACGCGCGGTCAATCCACTCCCAGAGCGGGCCGCTGGCCCCGCACTCCGGGCAGGTACAGGTTCCGTAGAGATAGGGAAGACGGGGCAGCAGCGTCTGGTCGCCGATTTCGGTGAGCAGCTTCTGGAGCCAGGCCCCCTCCTCGTCCAGGGCGCCCGGGGTGACAAACTCCGGCTCCTCCTCCAAAGAAAAGTCCATACACTCCTCGTACCAGTCGCAATCCGGGCACAGGGCGGGGAGCTCGTCCCAGGGGGCGTAGAGGTAGAGGTACCAGGCGCGCTTCCTGTCCCACAGCAGGGCCAGGGCCGCCACAGCAAAGACCAGAGGCAGGTCCTTGGGCAGCGCCTTGATCTCCTCCATGTGGTGTTCCACCAGCTCCCTGGCCTCCTGAGCCAGGGGGGCCAGCCCCTCGTGGAACTCCCGAAACTCCTCAGTGTCCGGGGAGAGGGACACCTGGGACTCGGCGGCCACGGCGGGGCCCATCTGGGCGATGAGGTAGAGCTTTTCCTCCACGCTCAGCTTCTCACACAGCCGGGCCACGTGGGGCAGGGCGTAGGCGGTGACGTCGTACCAGCTGAGCTGGTGGCTTGTATTGTCGGCGAGGCGGTCCACGTTTTCCCGGAAATCCCCCTCGCCCGCCTCCAGCCGGCGCAGGCAGGCGTCCACGCGTGCGCCCGCCCCGCGGATCGCCGTCCAGACAGGGTTATTCAAGTCGATCATACAATCACACGTCCTCCTATGATTTCTACCGTGCGTCCGTTTACCTTCAGATTATCCCGGCACAGCAGGTCTACCGCCTTGGGGAGAAGCTTCCACTCGCACTCCTCCATCACCCGGCGCTGAAGGCTCTCCGGGGTGTCCCAGGGCAGGACGTCGATAGCCTTTTGCAGCACAATCGGTCCCCCGTCCGGCTCTGCGGTGACCAGATGGACGGTGGCTCCGGTGACCTTCACGCCGTAGGCCAGGGCCTGCTCGTGGACGTGGAGGCCGTAGGCCCCCTTGCCGCAAAAGGAGGGAATTAGAGCGGGGTGGATGTTGAGAATTTTGTTGGGGTAGGCCTGGACAATCTCCTCGGTAAGGATGACCATAAATCCGGCCAGCACCACCACATCCGCCCCCATCTCCTGGAGGAGGCTGACCAGGGCCCTGGTATAGGCCTGGCTGGAGGGCCAATTCTTCCGGGGCAGAATGTAGCCGGGAATACTTGCCTGTTTGGCCCGCTCCAGGGCGTAGGCCTCTGGATTAGAGGAGACCACCATGCCGATCTCCCCGCAGAGAAATTCTCCCCGGGCCTGGGCGTCAATCAGGGCCTGCAAATTGGTCCCGCCCCCGGAGACCAATACAGCGATATTTTTCATACTCATACGGGCACACTGGCGGTGCCGAAGGAGACGCCCGCGTCTCCCTGCTGAACACAGCCCATCATCGCCGCGTCGGGCTCACCGGCGTCATGCAGGATGGACAGAGCTTTTTCCGTCTGGTCCTGGGGGACAGCCAGCACCATGCCAACGCCCATATTAAAGGTGTTGTACATGTCGTGCTCAGGGATGCCGCCCCGCTCCTGAATCAGCTCAAAGATAGGCATATGGGGCAGCGCGGCGGCGTTGAAGAAGGCCTCCAGACCCTTGGGGAGCATCCGGGGGACATTCTCATAGAAGCCGCCGCCGGTGATGTGGCTGGCGCCGTGGAGATCTACACCGCCCTCCAGCAGGGCCAGGACGGGCTTGACATAGATTTTGGTGGGGGCCAGCAGGGCCTCGCCCAGGGATTTTCCATGCAGCTCGTCCATAGGGGTGGTCAGATCGGCGTGCTCAATGTCAAAGACCTTGCGCACCAGGGAAAAGCCGTTGGAGTGGACCCCGGAGGAGGTCAGGCCGATCAAGCTGTCCCCCTCCTGGACGCAGTCGCTGTTGATAATCTTGTCCCGGTCCACGATACCCACGGTGAATCCGGCCAGGTCGTAGTCGTCGGGGTCCATCACACCGGGGTGCTCGGCGGTTTCGCCGCCAATGAGGGCGCAGCCCGCCTGAACGCAGCCTGTGGCCACACCGGCCACAATATCAGCCACCTTCTCCGGCTCGTTCTTGCCGATAGCAATGTAGTCCAGGAAGAACAGGGGCTTGGCTCCGCAGCAGATCACGTCGTTGACGCACATGGCCACGCAGTCGATACCGATTGTGTTATGCCTGTCCAGCAGCTGGGCCAGGCGAATCTTGGTGCCCACGCCGTCGGTGCCGGAGACCAGCACCGGCTCCTTAATTCCGGACAGGTCGGGGGCGAACAGGCCGCCAAAGCCGCCAATGCCGCTGACCACACCGGGGATCATGGTGCGGGCCACATGCTTTTTCATCAGCTGAACGCCCTTGTAGCCGGCCTCAATGTCCACACCGGCGGCGGCGTAGGACGCGGAATGAGAATGTTCCATGGGGGAAGACCTCCAATCATTGTAAATATTGGCAATTCCGTATATAAGGCGGGACGGCCCCGGCCCGCCGCCATAGAGAGATATGCCTGTGTAAAACGGCGTGCCGGGTCGTCACGCCCTACAGCAGAGAGGGGTTACTCCTCCCCGCTCCAGCAGTAGGTACACACCTTATCCCGGTCAATGCCGATAGCCTCCAGCAGGCCGTCCAGGGACTGGTAGCCCAGGGAGTCGAAGCCGAATTTTTCGCAGATGGTTTTCAGCATACACTGGCCCCGCCGGGTGGAGGAATCGGCGTACTCCTCCAGGTGCTGCTGGCCCTCGTCGCCCTCCAACTCCTGGATAGTGCGCCGGGCCAGCAGGTCCATGTCGGAGTTTCCTCGGGAAAAGTTCAGATACTTGCAGCTGTACATGATGGGGGGACAGGCGGAGCGCATGTGGACCTCCCGGGCTCCGGACTCGTAGAGGAACTCCACCGTCTCCCGCAGCTGGGTGCCCCGGACGATAGAGTCATCCACAAAGAGGAGCCTTTTGTCCTGAATCAGCTCGGGGACGGGAATCTGCTTCATTTTTGCCACCTGGTTGCGCACATCCTGGTTGGCAGGCATGAAGGACCGGGGCCAGGTGGGGGTATATTTCACAAATGGCCGGGCAAAGTGGGCCCCGCTCTGGTTGGCATAGCCAATGGCGTGGGGGATGCCGGAGTCTGGAACGCCGGCTACATAGTCCACGTCGGGCAGAACGCCCCGCTCCTTCTCGTCACGGGCCATAATGGCGCCGTTATTGTAGCGCATGACCTCCACATTGACCCCCTCGTAGTTGGAGTTGGGATAGCCGTAGTAGCTCCAGAGGAAGGCGCAGATCTTCATCTCCTCCCCGGCGGGGGAGAGAACGTCAAAGCCGTCCGCCCGGATGCGGACGATCTCCCGGGGGCCCAGCTCGTAGGCGTCCTCATAGCCCAGCTTGTGGTAGGCGAAGGACTCAAAGGACACACAGTGTCCCTTGTCATTTTTGCCGATCAGCACCGGCAGACGGCCTACCCGGTCCCGGGCGGCGATAATCTCGCCGTGATCGGTGAGGATCAGCAGGGTGAGGGAGCCCTGAATGGCCTGCTGAGCGTGGAGGATACCGTCTACCAGATTGTCCTTTTGGTTGATGAGGGCGGCGGCCAGCTCGGTGGAGTTGACCTTGCCGGAGCTCATGGCCATAAATTGATGGCCGTGGTCAGAGAAGTACTCGTCAACCAGTGCTTCGGCGTTGTTGATAATGCCCACGGTGGTGATGGCGTACAGCCCCAGGTGGGAGCGCACCAGCAGGGGCTGGGGGTCGGTGTCGCTGATGCAGCCAATGCCGGAGCAGCCATGGAACTTGGCCAGGTCCTTTTCAAATTTGGTGCGGAAGGGGGTGTTCTCAATGGAGTGAATCTGGCGCTGGAAGCCGTCTTTGGCGTCATGGATAATCATGCCGCCCCGGCGGGTGCCCAGGTGGGAGTGGTAGTCCACCCCGAAAAAGATGTCAAGGGAGACCTCCTGTGTGGAGACGGCCCCAAAAAAGCCACCCATCTGCCCGCCCCCTTATTTGCCCAGGAGACGGCGGCTCATCTCCTGATAAGCGCCCTCCACGTTGCCCAGGTCCCGGCGGAAGCGGTCCTTGTCCAGCTTTTCGCCGGTCTTGGAGTCCCAGAAGCGGCAGGTGTCGGGAGAAATCTCGTCGGCCAGGACGATGGTTCCGTCGCTGGTCTTGCCGAACTCCAGCTTGAAGTCCACCAGGGTGACGCCGCACTCGGCCAGTGTCTTCTTCAAAAAGTCGTTGACCTGGAAGGCATACTTCTTGATCTGGTCAATCTCCTCCCAGGTGGCCAGCTTCAGGGCCACGGCGTGGTGGTCGTTGATAAGGGGGTCGTGGAGGTCGTCGTTCTTGTAGGAAAATTCCACGGTGGGGGAGTCAAAGACAATGCCCTCCTCCACGCCGTACCGCTTGGAGAAGGAGCCGGCGGAGATGTTGCGGACAATGACCTCCAGGGGGACGATGGTCACCTTTTTTACGGCGGTCTCCCGCTCGCTCAGCTCCTCCACCAGGTGGGTGGGTACTCCCGCCTTCTCCAGCTGCCCCATGAGGAAGTTGGTCATCTGGTTGTTGATGGCCCCCTTACCTGCAATGGTGCCCTTCTTAGTGCCGTCAAAGGCGGTGGCGTCGTCCTTGTAGGAGACAATCACAACGTCGGGGTCTTCAGTGGCGAATACCTTCTTGGCCTTGCCCTCGTAAAGCTGTTCCAGTTTGTTCATAATCGTACTTCCTTTCCAATTCTATATTATATCAATAGGGGTCAGTGATAATCCCGAATTAACAGACGGTTGGCCGTCCAGTGCCAGAGGAATTGTTCCGCCTTTTCCGCCATTTTCTGGAGCTTGAACTCCGGCAGCGCCAAAACTGCTGCCAGAGCTTCCTGATATAACGGCGGGCAGGGCTTGCGATTGTCGTGCATCCAGTCGGAGAGAATTTGCCGGTCCTCTTCCGTTATCTGGGCGATAAAGGGCTCTGCACAGTCAATGAGGATGGTTTTACTGCCCTGACCCTGGAGCTTGCGGCCCATTCCCTCCAGCCAGGGAAGGACACAGGTGCGGACATCCCGCTCCAGCTCGTCCATGGCCTGCTCGATTCGAAGACCTTCCGGGGTCTGATAGTAGCGGCAGGCAATATTGGCGGGGGTTCGGGCAGGGTCCATATTGCGGGAACGAGTCAGCAGCTTTTCCATATGGACCCGTTCTCCCAGAACAAAAGCGGGATATATCTGCCAATTTGGATTGAAGCAGCAGTACGCATAGCCCACACTGAGGGAGCCTGTTCCTTCAAAAAAGTCCCGATTGAACAGAATATGGTCGCAGATGTGCTTTTCGTGCCGCCGGGTGAAGCCATAAAGCCCGGGTTGGGTCCCGCCAAACTCGAAATCCGGAAAACGCTCTGCCATCATCTTGACCAGATGGCGCTGGATTGGAACGCTGCGTGCCATCAGCCCATCAGCTCCGCCTGGAGCTTGGCCTCTTTTTCGGCGATTTGAGAGGCCATCTGTTCCCGGGCCTGGTCCAATTTGGCGGCCAGGGCGTCGTCAGAAACGGCCAGAATCTGGGCGGCCAGCACGGCGGCGTTCTTGGCCCCGTTGATGGCCACGGTGGCCACCGGGATACCGCTGGGCATTTGAACGGTGGCCAGCAGGGCGTCCAGACCGTCCATGGCGCCCCCCTTCATGGGGATGCCGATAACGGGCAGGGTGGAGTTACCCGCAAAGGCCCCGGCCAGGTGGGCGGCCATACCAGCGGCGCAGATGAGTACGCCGAAGCCGTTGGCCCGGGCGCTTTTGGCAAAGTCCGCGGCGGCGATGGGGGTGCGGTGGGCGCTGAGGATGTGGGCCTCATAGGGGATCTGGAACTCATCCAGCTGCTTGCAGGCCCCCTGGACAACCGGCCAATCACTGTCGGAGCCCATAATGATGGCAACTTTTTTCATAAAAGCACTCCTTTGAAAAAAAGTTTCAGGCTATCTGAGGGTACAGACAGCCTGAGCGGATAATCGGGCGAATTGGGCATGTTGGGGCCGTGAAAGCGAAGAAATCGAACACCAGAGCAAAAACGCATAGCAATGGCCCCTTTCTGCCAATTTAAATCCCATTTTATAGGAAAACCCGGCGTTTTGCAAGGGGAAGAAACATTTTTGTATATTTGTACAAGAAAAGAGGGAGAACCGGCAAAAAATGAGGCAAGAGGAAGCGTCACAGCAGCCCCGCCGTGGTGAGGATGCGCTCCACCTCCCCCACCCGCCGGGGCCAGGCGGCCACCGCCGCCCGCTGCTGCCGCCGGCGGGCAAAGCCGGGGGCCTCCTCCATGGCGTGGGCGCACAGGGTGACGAATTCCTCTAGCTCGTGGGCGCCGTATACCACGTCGGGGAACTGCTCCACCTGATCGGGCCACAGCATGGACACCACCGGTTTGCCGGTTGCCAGGTACTCGTAGAGCCGGGGGGAGACCACCTCGTCAAAGGGCCGGTCCGTCCGGGGCAGGTCGATCAGCACCTGACAGCGGTACAGCCAGTCAGGAACCTCTGAGGCGGGCCGGGGGCCGGTGAGAAATACGTTGGACAGCTTGTCCAGCTGCCGCAGAAAGGGGTTTCTCTTGTCCACATGCCCCAGCAAAAGAAAGCCCCAGTCGGGCCTGGCCTGGGCGGCGTACACCACAGGAGACAGGTCCAAACCCTCGTGGATGGAGCCGGCCCACCCCAGGATGGGGGCCGTCACTCCGGGCATGGGGTCGGTACGGCGGGGGGTGGGGTCGAAGACGGGCAGATTGATTCCATTGGGCAGCAGGGCAATATTGGGGCTGCAGGGGGACAGCCGGTCGCACAGCAGAGGGGAGGCGGCAAAGACCACATCCGCGGCCTGGGCCAGACTGCCCTCCCAGTGGCTGGGCAGCCCCTCCCACACCCGGTCGCAGTCGTAGACCAGAGCGCTGTACTCCAGCCGGTCCAACAGGTGGATGTGGCAGGGGTGGGTGACCCACAGCAGAGGCTCGGAAAAACGCTTGCGGGCGGCCTGCTCCTGGATGAAACGGGCAATTTTGTTCCAGGCCATCTGAAACAGGCGATGATACCGCTCCGGAATGGGAAAGGGGATGGGAGGCAGGGTGTAGGCCGTCACATTGGGGCGGACCTGCCGGCCCTTTTTTTGAAAGGATTTGTCCCGGGGAGACTGGGCCGGGGAGAAGTAGAGCACCTGGCAGTCCCGCAGGCGGGACACAATCTGCTGGGTGCGGCTGGGGAGCCGGTTGGACCAGGGTTCGTTGGATAAACAGAGGATTTGCTTCAAGGGAAATGACCTCCGAAAAATTAGTGTTGACTTGTGGCAAAAAAGCTCTATTATTATAGTATAGTTTACAAGGGCGGTCAAGGGAGGTTTTTTCATGTTGGAAGGCTTGCTCCAGATGGACGGACAGCTGCTGGTGGCCATTCAGGGGCTGCATATGTCCTGGCTGGACCCCATTGTGTCGCTTTACACCAAGCTGGGGGACGCAGGAATTTTTTGGATTGTTCTGTCCCTGGCCATGCTGGTGTATAAGCCCACCCGCAAGGCGGGGGCGTTGGCCCTGTGCGCCATGGTTCTGGGACTGTTGGTAACCAACCTCACTATCAAGCCCCTGGTGGAGCGGGCCCGGCCCTGGCTGGATTGGCCTATTGTCCCTCTGGTCACCGAGAAAGACCCCAACTCCTTCCCCTCGGGTCACACCTGCGCCGCCTTTGCCGCCGGAATGATCTGGATGCGGACCCTGCCCTGGAGGTGGGGACGGGTTGCCGCCGTAGTCCTGGCGGCGCTGATGGGGCTGTCCCGGCTGTACGTGGGGGTCCACTACCCTACGGATGTGCTGGTGGGGGCAATAATCGGTGCCCTGTGCGCCCTGGTCATCTGGAAAGCCTATCTGCTTTACGCGGATAGGAGGAACCAAGTCTATTGATCCCAAAAGCCTCCCGCTCAGAGAGAGCCAATGATAAAAATGGAAGGAAGAAAGAAAATGTGGAAAAATGTCGGCTATTATAACGGCGAGATCGGCCCCTTGGAGGAGATGAAGGTGCCCATGAACGACCGGGCCCTTTACTTCGGCGACGGCATCTATGAGGCCACCTGCGTGGCCAACCGGGTCCCTTTTGCCATTGAGGACCACCTGGACCGGATGTACAACAGCCTGCGTCTGCTTGAGATTCCCTTCAAGATGGAGCGGGAGCAGGTGAAGGCGGAGCTGCAGAAGGTTATCGATGCGGCGGAGGACTCCCCCATCCATTTCCTGTACTGGCAGGTATCCCGAGGGGTGGCCCCCCGGAACCATGTGTTCCCCGGCGGAGAGGTGGAGCCCGCCCTCATGGCCTATGTGAAGCCCCACACTATGAAGCCCATGGATGTCCCCTACAAGCTCATCTCTCTGGAGGACAACCGGTTTAAGCTGTGCAATATCAAGACCCTGAACCTGATTCCCAGCGTGCTGGCCAACCAGCGGGCAGCGGAGGCCGGCTGTGACGAGGCGGTGCTCCACCGGGGCAGCCGGGTTACCGAGTGTGCCCACAGCAATATCTCCATCCTGAAAGACGGCGTACTGCGTACCGCCCCCACCGACGAGCTGATTCTCCCCGGCATTACCCGCAAGCACCTGCTGGCTCTGGCAAAGGAGCACGGCATTCCGGTGCTGGAGGAACCCTTCTCCATGGTGGAGCTGATGAACGCCGACGAGATTATCGTCACCAGCTCCAGCGCGCTGTGCATGATGGTGGAGTCTATCGACGGTATCCCCGTAGGCGGCAAGGACCCCCAACATATCCAGCTGCTTCAGGACGCCTATTTGGCCAAATTCCAGCAGGAGACTGCAAAATAACCAAGAGGACACCGGACGCGTAAGGCGTCCGGTGAAAATTTTTAAAACCTCCAACATTTTGCCTGTCTCGATTGTGTTATAAACAGAGAGGACAGAAAGTAGGCGGACTCAGTGGAACCCATACGCAGTCAAGAGGAGGTGGACAGCCTCTACCGGCGGCATGTGGATATGGTATATCAGATCTGTCTGGTTCTGATGAAAAATGTGCCTGACACCGAGGATGCCGTCCAGACGGTCTTCCGTAAGGTGATAGAATATGACAAGCCCTTCCGCGATCATGAGCACGAGAGGGCCTGGCTCATCGTCACCGCCCGAAACGAGTGTGAAAACCAGCTTAAGCACTGGTGGCGCACCCGCCGGGAGAGTGAAGAGGTACTGAACAAGCTGACCTGAGAACAGCCCCAGGACGGAGAGCTGTGATATCCCGCTGCCGCAGCGGGATATAGGGCAAAGCTATGAGAGAAATATCCCAATTGGACAGGTGGACGGCGTAACAATTTCCCTGAAAAGTTTCTATCTGTCCCCCATGACTCTGCAAATCACGCCGGAACGTGAGGTCCCTATCAACTTTTACGAGGATAAAGAGGAGGTCCGTCACCGCTGGCAGGGTGTGCTGGACGGCACAGAGCAGGTTTCTTTGACAGACCGGGATGGACAGGCTGTCCCTCTGTAGGGACGTGGAGGCGGTGCGGGGTTCCAGGAACAGGTGTGTCTTTACCGCTTGACTGAGATCACAGCTCTGGAGCAGCTCCAGGGCGGCACCCTCACTCTAAAAATCGGGGACAGAAGTGTTAACATTCCTCTGGAGTAACGCAGTTGAAACGGTAATCGAGTATAAATTAAATGGGAATTATGGACAAATCTGATTCATACTGTGAGTCAATCCCAGAAATTGTGTAAACCTCCAAAGTAGTGTAGAATGGGAGTACTACTTTGGAAGTTTGAATTATGAGAAAAAGGAAAAGACGCAGTCCAGAAGAGGAAGTGCGCCGGGCAAAGATCCGGGAGCTGCTGCAGTTGAGCGGAGTGAGCAGCATATCTTAAAAAATGCTATACAAAAGGGTGCAAAAATTTTCTGCCAGCGTTTTCTCTTTCTAAAGTTGTTGTCAAGGGGGAATGTGAGACTTAACTTAAAATTCTACATTCAAAACCGGAAATTCTGCTCATGTTTATTTTCCAATGCTGGATGCGGTTCTGTTTTTTGATAGTTCTCCCACCCTGTCCGCAAGGTTTCGCCAATCTCCCGCCGCAACCAGTCCGGCTCCAGAACCTGACAGCCCGATACATATTGCAACGCCCAGAATTTCAGTCCGTCAGCCCCGGTGAAGACCACTGCGTCAATCGTCCCATCCTCGTTGTCCCGGAGCTGGGTTTCCATGCCAAAGCGGTCCAGCACATCGTTGAGCAAACCACTCTCACAGCGCAACACCGCATGGACAGCTTTGCCGGGAAAGGGGTATACTCGCTCCCGGACATATCGTGCCAGATCTAGCCCAGCTGGCAGCGGTTCGACGGTCTGCTTCTCCAGCAAGACCGGGGCCTGAATCCGATCCACCCGGTAATGGCTGATGTCCTCCGCCCCCTGATACCGGCAAATCAGGTAGTAATTCCCGTTGACGAAACAAAGTCCGTAGGGCGATACCTGATAGGGCCGCTCCCGGCGGGGGTGGAGTTGTTTGTCCATACCATATTCCATGTATTGAAACCGGACCTGACAGCGGAGGGCAACTGCTTCCTCCAGTACCTCAGCGGCCAGAAAAATTTCTCCGTTCCTGCTCCGCCAAGGCGGTCCAACAACAAGCGGGCGGCAATGCTCCCGCTGCCAGCGGCTCAAGCCCTGTCCCAACTTCTCCAACAGCTGTTCACACTGGCGCTGGGAAATACCCGGAAAAGCGGACACGGCATCCGACAACAGCCGGACCTCCGATGGTTCCAGGGTCCGGGACAAGAGCCGGTAGCCCTCGCCATCGTCCTGATACTCCGGGATGTGACAGCCTACAGCCCGCAATTTGTCCAGGGCGGCATACACTGCCCGCCGGTCGCACCGAAGGCCGTACTCTGTCCGCAGGAGACGAAGCAGGTCCCCCATGGTCAGGGCGTGGTCTCCATCGGTGTATTCAGAAAGAATCTGATAGACGCGGAAGGGCAGAAGATTCACAGCAAAATCCT
>NZ_CALPCP010000052.1 GCF_943192995.1 Flintibacter muris | reverse complement strand
TCCTCACCCCTTATTCCCTATTTTATCATCTTTACATGAAAAAGTCTGCCGGTAGGCAGACTTTTTCGACAAGCTGGGCTCCAATGTTTTACATTGGAGCTTTTTTCATGTTCAAGGGTCAAAAAAAGTCAAAAAAAGAGAGTGGAATTGGAAAATTCAGGAAGAAACAGGATTATCGTTCCTGTACGAAAACGGAAAAATCCGGTACGATTACTATATCGGAGGAGAGGAAGGTGCTGAGGGCAGTATTTGGGATGAACCTGAAATATCACAGGACACGCCAAGGTCTGACCCAGGAGGAGGCTGCAGCAAGGTGCAAGATCAGCAGTGAATACTGGGGCAAGATGGAGCGTGGCGCACAGGCGGCTACAGTAGATACGATTGAGAAGGTAAGCGTTGGTTTGAACATTAATGCGAGGGATCTGTTTAACGAGAGTATATCATAGACATTGATAATGGAGGAAAAAAAGATGGCTGCTGAAATCTACAACTTACTGTACCAGCTTGGCGTAACTGCGAATTATACAGGTTTTTTCTATACCGCTTACGCGGTTTCCCTATGCGCAGAACAGCCCGACCGGCTGCTTCTGGTGACAAAATGGTTGTACCCAGAGGTGGCCAGGCAGTACAAAACGACCTGGAAAGCGGTGGAGCGAAACATCCGGAGCGTAGGCGTTATTATCTGGCAGGAAAACCGACCGCTGTTGGAGCATTTGGCCCATAGGAATTTAGACAAAAAGCCCCGTACCACACAAATGCTGGCGATTCTGGCCTCCTCCCTGAATTCCAGCCGTCTGGCGGCCCAGGAATTGGATGAGCCGGCCGCCGTCCAGGAGGACGACCCATTGCCTCAGCTCCAGGCCGGAAGCGGCGGGCCCTCTTCGGTTCCAATCGCCTAGCGGGCGCGTGGAACCGGCTGCGCAAATCCCTGGCGGAGGCCATGGCCTCTGTCAGGGATTTTGTCATGACAGCGAACTTCAAATTCCTGCGCCGACCCTACATATGGCAGCAAATCTGATGATTGCCATAGATATCCAAATACGCGTGGGGCAGCGTCAACAATCTCGGGTGTCATTCAGGGAAAACAGCGGTTACATCTTGCGCAGGCGGAAGGTTTTGACCAGCTGTCTCAACACATTGGCCTGGGCGTTCAGCTCCTGGCTGGTGGCCGCGCTCTCCTCCGCGGTGGAGGAGTTGGTCTGCACAACGCTGGCAATCTGCCCGATCTGATCCTGGATTTGCTCCACCGCGCCCGCCTGCGTCTGCGCGTCGGCGGCGATCCCGTTGATGGTCTCCACAATTCCGTGGGCGCCGGTTACCACATTTTCCAGCTGCCTGGCGGTGGCGTCTGCAATCTGCGTCCCCTGATTCACAGCGGAAATGGAGCGCCCAATCAGCGCCGAGGTGGACTGAGAGGCCTCCGCGCTCTTGGCGGCCAGGTTGCGGACCTCGTCGGCGACCACGGCAAAGCCCTTCCCCGCCGTGCCGGCCCGGGCCGCCTCCACAGCGGCGTTGAGGGCCAGGATATTGGTCTGGAAGGCAATGTCCTCAATCGTCTTGATGATCTTTTCAATCTCATTGGAGCTGTGGGTAATTTCTCCCATGGCGGCAATCATTTCCTGCATCTTCTGATTGCCCTCGGCCAGCTGCCGGCCCATTCCGCCCACCTGCTCCCGCGCCCGCTGGGCGTTGTCCGCAGTCTGCTTGACGCTCTCCGCCACAGACCGTATGGTCTCCTCCAGCCCCTCCACGGCGCCGCTTTGTTCCATGGAGCCCTGGCTGAGGGCCTGTGCGGCGGTGGACATCTGCTCCGCCCCGCCGGACACATACTCGGCGCTGGTGACAATCTGGCCAATGGTACCGTTGAGCTTTTGGAGGATATCGTTCAAAGAGGTGCGGATCGAGGCGAAATCCCCCACATATTCCTGGGTGATCTGCGCCGTCAGATCGCCGCCTGCAATGGCCTCCAGCATATTGGATATCTCCCCAATATAGTTTCTCAGGCGGCTGATGGTATTATCAAAGCATTTGGACAAAATTCCGATTTCGTCGTTGGACTCAATTCCCACCATCATGGTCTGGTGCTGATTCAGCCCCAGATCTCCCTGCTCCAGCGTCCGGGCCAGGATGGTCAGGCGGAAGAGGGGGTTGGAAACCGCCCTTTTTATGTAGGCGCCAATGATAAAAATACCGATCATAATCAGCACAAAACCGGCCACACATGACAGCACAACGGTCAGCCCAATCTGCCTTGCGGCGGACGACATAGAGATTCCCGCAAAAATCAGGCCGTTGATCTGTCCGTTTTCGTCATAGGTGGGGACATAGGAGCACAGATGATTTTCTCCCAAAATAGAAGCCCGCCCCACATAGCTTTCCCCCTGCTCCAGCACTATCTTCGCAACATCGCTGGACAGGCGGGTACCCACGGCCCTCTGCCCGTTTTGCTGGATGGTGGTATAGGCCCGCTCGTCCCCGTGGAAAATGGTAAACTCACATCCCATTTCCTTTTTGAGGGCGTCCAAAAGCGCCGTTTTATCCTCGTCGCCGGAATAGGTTGACAGCTCATAAGCCAGCACGTTTGTGCCGCTTACGCATTCATTTTGCATCATGGACATGGTGAGCCGGTAAAACATCAGCACACACAGCATCACAACCAGAGTGATGCTCACGCCCAGCATTGCCGCAACCAGGTTTCCCACCTTGCGGCCAATGCGCTTGATCTTTTGATTCTCGATTCCACTTTGTGCGATAGGTGCCATATATTTCACTCCTGACGTATTTTTAGTTCTGACAATCCTATGATTTTTGTTTTAAAACAGTCCTCAGCCGCATCAGCGCGCTGTGTCAACATACATAGATACCGAAAGCTCCCTGGTTTACCCCGGGAGCCCCCTTATATTCCCACCTCGTCTCTCCTTTCCCTGTGTGCTTGCCTATAAGCAGAATAAAAGCCGCTCGATCCACCAGTTAAGGCTTGACACAGGGGTTAGCTGGCGGACGATTGACTATGCGGCCAGTATACCATAGTTTACTTTTAAAGAAAAGTGATTTTTATATGGAGTTTCGGTGTTTTTTCCTTCTGGCTCTTGACTTTCAGCGCTCCCGCTCCCCATCAGAATGCTCCAAATAGCGGATATTTTTTTGAATGGACGCGGCGTATTTGCCATGTTATAATAGAGGAAGAAGCTTACCGGCGGATATCGTCTGAAAAGAGGGGGAATTTTTGTGAAAAAACCTTTGATTGAAGGCTGTGTGGACTCCTACGCCTCCTGCCTGGCGGCGTACCGGGGCGGGGCAGACCGGCTGGAGCTGTGCGCCAACCTGGCCATTGGCGGCACAACGCCCTCCCAGAGCCTGTTTCAGCAGGTGCACAGAGACTGCCCCATCCCGGTCAACGTTCTGATCCGCCCCCGTTTTGGAGATTTTCTCTACTCAGACGCGGAGCTGGAGGAGATGCGGGGAGAAATCCGCCGGTTTCGTGACATGGGGGCCAACGGCGTGGTAATCGGCGTGCTCACTCCGGATGGAAATCTGGACCGGGACGCCATAAGCCGGCTGATGGACTGCGCCGGGGAGCTGGACGTCACCCTTCACCGGGCCTTTGACATGACAAGAGACCCTGCAAAAGCGCTGGAGGACGCCGTCGGACTGGGGTGTCGGACGGTCTTGACCTCAGGCCAGACGAAAAACGCGGGGGAAGGGGCGCAGCTGCTGAAACAGCTGGTTGCCCAGGCGGCAGGGCGGATCGACATTATGGCCGGCTGCGGCGTCAAAAAGGAAAATATCGCCGCAATCCACGCACATACCGGAATTCGGAGCTTTCACACCACCGGGCGGAAAGGGGCTGTTGACAGCGCAATGCGCTACCGCAAGGCCGGGGTATCCATGGGCCTGCCCTCCCTTTCGGAGTATGAGCTTTGGCGGACGGATGAGGAGGAATTCCGGGCCTGCGCACAAATTGTACACAGCCTTTAAAGGGCGCAGAGCCATATGGTTTGAACCTTTTCCCAAAGGGAGAGGTTTGGACCATTTTTGTTGGACAGTCAGCGGCAAAAGAACGCATGGATTGCTATAGATTCCCGCGGCGGTTTTGATGTATGATAGGGGTGACCATCATGATGGGGGGAAAATACTATGAAATACGGCCACTTTGACCAGCAAAAGCGGGAGTATGTGATCGACCGTGTGGACGTGCCCGTCTCCTGAACCAACTATCTGGGGTTGGAGGAGCTGTGCGCCGTGGTCAACCACACCGCAGGGGGCTACCTCTTCTTCAAAAGTCCGGAGCACCACCGGATTACCCGGTTCCGCCCCAACGGCGTGCCCATGGACCGCCCCGGCCACTATATCTACCTCCGGGACGACGAGACGGGGGAGTACTGGTCTGTCTCCTGGCAGCCCGGCGGCGCAAAATGATAAAATTGAGATACGTCAGAGCGAACCATACTCCTACTGCCAGTTTATCATGGGCTCCGACCACACCGCCTTTGGCCGGGCCCGGCACCCCTTTATGACCGGCTCCGGCGGCTGGCGGGCAATTATCGGCGACGGTTTTACCAAGGCCAACGTCCAGCTGCTCACCGCAGCCCTGGCCTGGAAGATGAAGCAGGAGGGGGTGGCCCAGCGGGGATTCCTGATGGGCTATGACAGGCGGTTTCTCTCCCGGGAGGCTGCCCACTGGGCCGCTGAGGTGATGGCGGGGGCGGGCGTACCCTGTATGGTAGTGGAGCGGGAGGCCCCCACGCCGCTGATTATGTTTGCCGTGCGCTATTATGAGCTGCCCTGCGGCATGGCGGTTACCGCCAGCCACAACCCCGCCCTGTACAACGGGGTAAAAGTCTTTGTCCAGGGGGGGCGGGACGCCCTCTTCGGGGGCCGTCTCCCCGCGCCCAACAGCAAGACCCTGACCGGCCTGCAAAACTTTGTGCTGGAAAACGGCTGTGATATCGGCATTGCCACCGACGGCGACGCCGACCGCCTGGGGGTTATTGACGACCGGGGAGAGTTCCTTCACCCCAACAAGATTCTGGTGCTGCTGTACTACTATCTGCTGCGCTACAAGGGCTGGCACGGGGCGGCGGCTGGGTGGTCAGCCGCTTCTCGGGCACCGAGCCGCTGCTGCGGGTGTTCTGCGAAATAGACTCGGCCGGCCGCGCGGCGGAGATTGCCCGGTGCATGGAGGCCTTTTTGGGCCTGGAGGGCCGGAATATCGAATAAACATGCTTCTGGTGGTCCCGCATTTGTCAGGTCATAAAGTGTTCAGCTGGACAACGGCCCCAGCTCCTCCGGCGGGACGCCCAGCAGCAGCAGCGCTCCGGCGGCGGCCAGGGCGGGCAACTCCTCCGCTCCCGGCTCCAGCGTCAACGGGAACTCCTGGCGTTCCACCAGCTGGCCGTCCACGGTCACCAGCTCCCGTTGGAGGGCGGCCCACAGGGTGTCCCCCTCCCGGCTGGAAATGGTCAGGCTGTCCCGGGGGGACACGCCGTAGCTCACCGCGCTGGCTGCCCGGGGAGCTACGCCTCCCATCCCCCCTGGCAGCAGCGCCGTGCGGCACTGCCGGGGCAGCTTCATCCCCCGGGTGGCCGCCCGCGGAGATACCACCAGCAGGGCGGGGTGCTGTTGGCTGATATGGGTCTTCCGTCCGGCCCCACGGGACGACAGGGCGCATAAAATAGCCTGCTCAATTCCCTCTTTGTCCTCGATCACTTGAAAAAGTTCCATGTTTCTCTCCCCTTTCCCGTCAGTTTTCGCTTTTTTGCATATTTTATACGCCGCCGTTTGTCAAGAGAAATGAGAAAACATTTTTAAAATACAGGGGTGGGAAGTCAGGAAAAACAGCAGCGAAAAGCTCTGCGCGGTGTGGAGTCCAAGCGTTATATCCCTCAATTTCCTTGCAGCTGTCACTTTATCACGCTGCTTGCGCCGTCTACCACGAATATGCTGTTAGCATCCAGAGGCACACGCCCTGGCCGGCCAAGTTGGTTGTTCTGTTTCAATAGTTCAATAAAGTCCTCAAACAGGCTTAGCTTTGGAAGCGGTTATTCGACGTTATTCACACAGAGGGTAACAGAGCAAAATTTCCCGACTTTTACTGATATATTTTTGAACAATATGGAAAAAAGGCTTGTAAATGTCTGGAATGTTTCGTATAATAGTGACAGAAGGCCCACGGAATGGAGGTGCAGTGTACATGTCACTCAGGAGCAAATTGAGATCTCTGTTATACCCCGCCGCGTCGGAGAAGGAGGAAGAGAAAGAACCCATTCAGGCCGTACCGGAGGCGGAAAGCCCTGCGGCGCCGCCCCCTGTTATTCTGGATCCGGATCTGCTGGACCTGCCACAGGAGCACCCCATCTTTCGGCTGTATCAGCTCAACGAAACAAGTATGGAACAACTGCCCGCCCCCAGTCTCCGACTGGACCGGGACGGCGTGCTGCCGCCGGAGGTCGTGAAGCGGGAGAAGGGGAGGATCCGGGGCTCCTTGAACAAGATATGCAGCGACCGGCTGAAGGAGATCACCCGCCGGGAGTCCGCCGCCCAAAGGGCCGCCCAGGCCCCGTCCGGCGCCAAGAGCCAGGAGCCCCCGCCGCCCCTGGACGCAGGGGCCCACATATTCCTCTCATCGGAGTCCCTGTATGCATGGCTGCTTGCACTCCCCCCGGTGGAACAGGGCGAGGGGCTGTCTGAACAGATGCTCCAGCATGCGCTGGCAGACCAGGGTGTCCGCTGGGGCGTGGATACCCAGCTGCTCCAGCACCTCAGTCAGGCGGAGGACCGGTATTTTACACTGCATCTTATTGCGACAGGCAAGCCCGCTGTTAACGGCGAGAACGGAAAGGTCGTAGATTGTTTTCCCCGGTCCACCCAGCAGCTGCTGGAGCCGGACGAGAACGACCAGGTGGATTACGCCTCCTTGAACCTTGTCCGCAGCGTGGAAAAGGGACAGGAGATCTGCCGCCTTATCCTTCCCACAGAGGGCGAACCGGGCCGCACCGTGCTGGACCAGGAGATCTCCGCCAAAAGCGGGCGGGCGGTCTCCCTGCCCAAGGGGAAGAACACGCAGGTCAGCGAGGACGGACTCTCTCTGCTCTCCACTCTTGACGGACATTTGGAGTACAGCGGAAACTGTTTCCATGTGAAACCGGTGTGGGATGTTCCTGGCGATGTGGATTTTTCCACCGGCAACATCAATTTTAACGGGGATGTGACCATCAGAGGCGATATTCTCAGCGGCTTTACCGTCCGGGCCAAGGGCAGTATCCATGTGGACGGCTCGGTGGAGGCGGGCAGCACAGTGGAGGCCGGCGGCGACTTGATTGTGGCCAAGGGCATCCTGGGGGATGGGAGTACAGTGATCCGTTCCCAACGGAGCGTTTTCGCCAAGTATATTGAAAATTCCACCATTTTTGTCCGGGAAAGCCTGCAAACCGACTGCATTGTCAACGGCCAGGTGTACTGCGGCGGGCAAGTTGTGGTCCGCTCCGGTCGGGGTGACATCGCTGGCGGCCAGATCTGGGCGGCCAAGCTGGTCAGTGCCCAGGCCATCGGCTCACCGTCAGAGCGCCCCACATCCATCATTCTGGGCGGCCGCCCCTGCGTCAGCTTCGAGCGTGAGACCCTTCAGCAGGAGCTTCAGGCTGTGGCGGCGGAGCGGGAGAAGCTGAAAAATCAGTTGGACAGTCCGGTCAAGTCGGGCCAGATGGGCCGGCTCAAGATTCGCGCCTCTGCGGCGGAGATCAAACTGAAGCAGCTGGAGGACAGTAATCCGGAGGGCAGTCCAAACCCGGCGGACAAGGCCCCTAAGCGAAGCTCCGGACGCATGGAGTGCGGCATCGCCTACCCCGGAGTGGACATCACCTTTGGGGATCAGACCTTCCGCCTGCGAAATGAGACCCGCCAGTGTGTCGCCAAGCTGGTTAACGGCGAGATCGTTGTGATGTAGCGGAGCAAAAGGCAACCATCCGTGTTATACTGACACAACGCAGGGACTTGGACCAGTTGGTCCAAGTCCCTGCGTTTTTAGTCAGCCTTGGGTGGGCGACCTACAGAATTCGATTTTTGGCAGAATAAGTGTAAAGGAAACCGTAGATAAAAGGCAAAAGCCATAGCCATTTTAGCGCCACAGGCTAACCCGCAGTTTTTTTGACATTTGCTATATAGGTAATGTATCTTATTGCGGTCAGTTCCAGCGTCTGGACTGCTTCAACGCTTCCAGCTCCCTGGCAATCTCCTCCTCGCTCAGGCCCATGTTCCGGCGCATCTGGTCCTCCACCATTTTCAGCTCTTCCTCGGGAGTGATGCCGCTTCCGCCGTTGCTCAGTCCAAAGTAACCAATCACGCTGTCATGGTTTGCGTCGTAAACCGGGATCAGGATGGTCTCAGGCTGTGTCTTCAGCCACTCCATATAGGCTAACGCGTCATCCGGGTTGTTCACCTCGCCGGGATAGCCTCCAAAGCTCAGGTCGTCCTTGACTGCATATCCCTCTTTTCCGTTGGTGGCCACAACCAGCACCAGATCCGGGTCATATCCAACAACAATATTGTCCATGGCGGTTCCATAGGTCTCCCCCTTGGTGTTCACAGGGTAGACGCCGTCAGGCAAACGCTCCCGGATTTCTCTCTCCATGTAGGTGATCTGCACAATATAGCGGGTTCCGTTTATCCTGCCGGACACATAGTCACCTGGATACAGGCTGTGTGCAGCTTCCAGATACTTCCCCAGCTTATCCCCGTCCTCAAAGCTGTCCACGGTAAATTCCGTCCACTGAGGAATCTCACCTTCCGGCACGCCCCAACGGTTTTCCAGAGCGGCCGGCGCAGGCTCCTGAGATGTGGATGTTTGGAGTTCGGAGCTGTCATTCCGGGCTGCCGGGGCATTGTCCGCAGCCGGCCTGACAGAAGGCTCAAACTGCATGGCCGGGTCCACTGGACTGCCGTCCATCAGGATGGCAAAGTGAAGAACTGGGCCGGTAGCCTTTCCGGTGGCTCCTACGGCACCGATGGTCTCCCCCTGCTTCACCGTCTGCCCCACTTCAACATCCCGCCGGTCCAGGTGGGCGTAGAGGGTGCTGGTACTGTCGCTGTGGGAGAGCTCCACCAGGCTGCCGTAAGTGGAGTCCAGCTCTGACCGGGTTACCGTGCCGCTCTTGGCCGCATAGACGCTGGTACCTTTGGGGGCGGCAATATCAATGCCCGGATGGTCCTTGACCTCGCCGGTCACAGGGTGTACAGTCCGCTCTGTAAAGGGATAGGAAATCTCCCGATATTCCTGGGGCAGGGGCCAGAGCAAGCCGGCCTCGCTGGGAACAGCCGCCGGGCTGTCCCCTTGGGGCTGGCCCTCCACCGGCGCGGGAGCCGGCTGGGGAACCCCGTCGGACACGACGGCCTGGGGCAGCTTCTCCATGCGCTCAGACTCCGGGGCTCTGGAGGTGGCAAACACAGCTGTCACGCCGGTCACCAGCATCACGGCGGTGAGAATGGCCGCCACGGACTTCTTTTTCATCTTCATAATGGCGCGAATCCTTTCTTCCATATGATTTTTTGTGGTATAGGTGATACAAAACGGAGAAAATTTGCTCTCCGCCGCCGCAAGAAGGGCATAGGCATAATTTCTTCGGTTTTCCAGCCCCAGAATACGGATCACCCGCTCGTCACAGGCCAGTTCCAGGTCCCGGTTGGCCAGGAAATACATGGCCCACACCAGGGGGTTGAACCAGTGGATGCACAGGGCGGCTGTCAGCAGCAGCTTCCAGAACAGGTCGCCCCGGCGGATGTGGACATACTCATGGGTAAGAATACAGCTCAGCTGGTTCTGATCGGACCAGTCGGTGTCCTCAGGCAGCAAAATTACAGGGCGCAGCAGCCCGTAGGCCATGGGGGCGCTCACCGCCTGGCTCACTCTAATTTGCACGGGAAACAGGGTGGGGTGCTCCCTCTGCCAGCGGAGGAGAAAGTCATCCTCCGCCGGGACCGCGTCCCAGAACCGGCGCAGGGCCCACAGGTAGGCGGCGGTAAAAAACAGCACGCTCAGGGCTGCGCCCGTCCAGTACACAGCGGCAATCGGGGAGATGACTCTTGCCTCCATCTCCTGCTCAGAGACAACCGCAGGGAGCGTCCAGCTCTCCTCCCAGAGGTGCTCCGGGGCATCAAAGGGGTGGTCTTCCCAGTCGGTTGGGGCATTGGGAGCGGGGGACAGAACCGGTGTCTGCTCCGTCTCCGCCGGACGGATCATCTCTCCAACCCACGCCGCCCCGGTGTACACACTGATGGGCGACGGGAGGGCAGCCGGAATCAGCAGGCGGCACAGCGCCGCCCCCCACAGCAGCAGAAATGTCCACTTGGGCACCCGGTGCAGCAGATACCGCCGCACTGCCAGGATAGCGGCAATCAGTACCCCGCCCCCGGCGCTCATTTCCAAAATGTTCATGGCGGCCACCTCACTCCAGCTCGTCAATCAGCGCCCGGAGACGCCGGACCTCCTCCGGGGGCAGCCGCTTGCCGCTGAGCAGCGAGGCAAACAGCATACTGGCTGAGCCGTCAAACACCTTTTCCACCAGCTCGGCGGCGGCGGCGGCCTGGGCCTCCTCCCGGCGGACCAGAGGAACACACTGGAAGTTGGGCTCCCGGCGCTCAACGGCCCCCTTGTCAACACACTTTTTGATAACAGTGTAGGTGGTGTTTTTGTTCCAGCCCACCCTGTCGCTCAGCTTTGCGGCGATCTCTTTGGCGGTGAGGGGCGCGTCCGCCTCCCACAGCACCTCCATCACCCTGCGCTCGGAATCGAACAGCTTCGGCTCCATGATGTACTCCTCCTTGTTCAGACTATCGCAATAGTTTATATGTATACTACCACAATAGTCCCGTCCTGTCAAGACTATTTCAGTAGTCTAAAAAATTTGGCACCCCCTATGATTAGTTTGCAGGCACCCGAAAGGGGCCAGCAAGCTAATTTTTTTTATTCCTTAATCCAAAGAAAACCGTCAAGGAGGGCCAAAAAATGAAAGTTACCAGCAAGCAGGAGGCCTGGAACAAGGTCAATGAGATTTTCCCCACCGACTATGAGCAGGACCTGGGCAGCAGCGACCGGGCGGGATACCCCATCTATCGGAGCACCGCTGAGGGTCACTACTATGACTACATCTGCGACCTGGGCAACCGCCTGGAGGTCAACCTGGACAGCTCCCACCTTGCCACGGTCAACATCTGGATTGAGGAGCCCGCCAAGGCGGAGGACAACGTCCAGGCGGGTGCGGAGGCGATGCACGCCGCCAAGGCTCTGGGCCAGACCATCAGCCCCCTCTATGACAACCGGCAATTCACCCTCATCACCCTTTGCGTGGACGGTGACCGCTACATTGCAAATGACACCATGCGCAAGGTCTATGACGGCCTCAAGCGGGGTGAGAGCTGGCTGGCCGGTGACCTCATCGCCAGCTACTGTGAGGCCCAGGGCATCCGCTGGGGCACCATCCAGGGCATCAGCATTGACCACTATGCCCACGGGAAGAACGGCGAGAACGGCGGCCACTTCATTGTCCAGGGCTATGTTGCCCTCCGGGAGCCCGATTAAGGGCCCCCGGACGCCACGCCATCAATCCAACATGAAAAGAGGTGAAACACATGGCAGGCTACGCTTTCCGCACGTTACAAGCTCGGAAAGACCTCCAGACCCTTTGGGAAAACGGCAACACGGTCAAGGACCTGGCGGCGGCCTTAAAGGTGCCCCTCTCCACGGTCTATACCGAATTGCGGCGGGGCCGCACGGGGGACCGGCTCCCGGACCAGCGCCTCAAGTATGACGCCGACCTGGCCCAGCTCACCATGCAGCAGGAGCTTGAGCGGAGGGGAACGCAGAGCTGCCGCTGAGGCATATGGCTGGTGTGGCGGCCTTTGCCGGTGGGGGACTACCTGCAAGCTCAAAGCCCTTGACCGATATGCAGAAAGCATTGGCGCAAAGGTGTATGTTGGCATAGCGGCAGACGAACATGACCGGCTCAAAAAAGAACGAAAGCCCTATAAAATCTTCCCTCTTGCCAGCTACAAGCTGACAGAGGCCGCCTGTCTGGAGCTGTGCTATGCGGCGGGCTACTTTTGGGAGGAAGATGGCGGTGCTGGTGTTGTCCGTCTATATGACATCCTGGACCGTGTTTCCTGTTGGTGCTGTTGTAATAAAAACCTCAAAGAACTGCGAAACATCCGCAAATATCTCCCTTTGTACTGGGAAAAGCTCAAAGACCTACAACGCCAGTTAGAACGTCCCATGAAAGGCTTTTATAAAGGCCAGCCCCGTGGTGTGTTCGAGCTGGGAGAACGCTTTATGAAAGAGGAGGCCGAACATGAAAAAGCGCAAGAAATACCAGCACCGGGACAAGCCCTGGATGTGTGACCCTGGGATGTGTGACCACTGTGTCTATATCGGGGAGGGTGACTTTATCTGTGACAAGGGCCCCGGTGAGCCGGTCATCGTGGTGGAGGACTGGGTGCCCAATGAGGACGCCGGGCGTTGCCGGAGGGGCCGGTGAGCGGCTTTAAGGTGGCGGAGGTGGCCAACAGCAAAAATGATGAGTTTTACACCCCGGCCTATGCAATCACCCCTCTGCTCCGGCATCTCCCCCCCCCTTACTCAGACCGGCCCATCTCTATATGGTGCCCGTTTGACACGGAGGAAAGCCTTTTCGTGCGGATTTTCCGCTTGTTTGGCTACCAGGTGACCGCCACGCACCTCTCCACCGGCAAGGACTTCTTTTCCACGGAGCCCCCGGCCTGTGACTACATAATCAGCAACCCGCCCTATTCCCTCAAGGGAGAGGTGCTGGAACGGCTTTTTGACCTGGGCAAGCCCTTTGCCATGCTGGTGGGGGTGGTGGGCCTCTTTGAAAGCCAGCGGCGGTTTGAAATGTTCAGAGCGCACGACTTTGAAATTATGTATTTCAACCGCCGGGTGGCCTATTTCAAAAGCTATGAGGACCCCGCCCCCTCCCTAAATCCTCCGTTCAGCAGCGTTTATGTGTGCAAGGGCATCCTGCCCAAAACCATTGTTTTTGAAGAAATCGCAAAGAGGTGACCCAAATGGCAAGAAACAAATACCCTGGCCGCTGCTACTGCTGCGGGACCTGGACCCCGCCCGGCTATGGCCACTTTGAGCGCCACGCCGGACACTGGCGCATCAAGTGCGTCAAGTGCGCCAGCGGGCGGGTCCTCACCGACAAGGACCCCGGCGTGAAGTGGGCCCAGAGAGCCGTAAAGGAGGCCCATGATGCCTGACAACAAAAACCCTTTTCTCAACGCCAGCGGCTACCCGGACCCCACGGCCTACCACGCATTAAAGCCCATCATCCGTGAGGAGGCGGAGCTGGACGGAAAGGTCAATTTCCTCATCAAAGTCCTCAAGTACATCATAGCGGAAAGCGGCTTTGAGCTGCTGGCCCGCATTGAGCTCCGGGACAAAAGGACGGGGAGGTGCTTTCGGTGAGGGACGCCATTGCCATTGACTTTGACGGCTGCCTGTGTGTGAACGCATACCCCGGCATCGGAGCTCCCAACTGGGCCGTGATTGCCAAGGCCAAGGAACGGCAGACCGCCGGGGCCGGGCTCATTCTCTGGACATGCCGGGAGGGCACGCTGCTCCAGGCCGCCGTGGACGCCTGCAAAGGCTGGGGCCTGACCTTTGACGCCATCAATGAGAGCCTGCCGGACTGGATTGAGGCCTATGGCACCCGGCCCCGCAAGGTGGGGGCCACCGAATACTGGGATGACCGGGCGGTGCTTGCCCCCGTGCCCAATGAGCCCCTGACCCTGGCAGAGCTGCGGAAAATGGACGGGGAGCCCGTATGGTGTGAGGACTTCGGATGCTGGGGAATAGTCAGCGTAGCCTCAAGAGGGAATTGGAAAAATAGGCCGTTTCTTTTGGGGCTCCAGCATGGCGTAAAGTTTGAATACGATATAGGCCGCCGAAAGCTAAAGCTATACCGCCATAAGTTGTAAGACCACGAAAAGGAGTAACCCTCCATGCAATATGACCGCAAAATAACAATCTCCGCCGGAAACAACCGGCGGGCCATGAACTGGACGCCTCAGACCATGCTCATTTCTGAGCTGTGGGCCCGGCTCCGGACCCCGGCCAGAGGCACGGAGCCCCTGGCGGAATATCTGAATATGAAAAAGGCCCAGCAGGATGACCTCAAGGACGTGGGCGGCTTTATGGCGGGGACCCTCTCCGGCCCCCGCCGCAAGGCCAACGCCGTGACCGGGCGGGACATCCTGACCCTGGACCTGGACAACATCCCCGCCGGCGGCACGGAGGACGTACTGCGCCGGGTGGATGGCCTGGGCTGCGGCTATTGCATCTATTCCACCCGGAAACACAGCCCGGCGGCCCCCCGGCTCCGGGTCCTGCTGCCCCTTGACCGTACCGTGTCAGCGGACGAGTATGAGCCCCTGGCCCGCAAAGCGGCGGAGTTTATAGGCATGGAGCTCATGGACCCCACCACCTTTGAGGTGTCCCGGCTCATGTATTGGCCCTCCTGCTGCGCTGACAGCCAATATATTTATCTCTGGCAGGACCGGCCCCTCATCTCCGCCAATGGCCTGCTGGCCAAATATGAGGACTGGCGTGACTGTGCCCTCTGGCCGCAAGTGCCGGGCGCTGTGAGCCTCCCCAAGCTGGCCGTCAAGCAGGGTGACCCGGAGGGCAAAAAGGGCGTGGTGGGGGCTTTCTGCCGCACCTATGACGTTTTCCGGGCCATGGATGAGCTCATCCCCGGAATGTATGAGCCCGTGGACAATATGCCGGGCCGCTACACCTACCTGGGCGGCTCCACCACCGGCGGGGCCGTGGTCTATGACAACGGCAAATTTCTGTATAGCCACCACGCCACGGACCCCTGCTCCAACCGGCTGGTCAACGCCTTTGACCTTGTGCGCCTGCATCGCTTTGGGGACAAGGACGATGAGGCCCAGCCGGGGACGCCCACCAACCGCCTGCCCTCCTATGTGGCCATGTGTGAGCTGGCCGTGCAGGACGCCGGTGTGGCCGCCCTCATGAGCCAGGAGCGCTACCAGGAGGCCGTGCAGGACTTTGAGGGCGTGGCCGGGGACAATGATGAGGACCCCGCCAACTGGATGACCCTGCTGGCCTTGAACACCCAGACGGGGCTCCCCAAGGCCACCATTGACAACGTGTGGATTATCCTGGAGCATGACCCTCTCCTAAAAGGCCGCTTTGCCCTCAACCGCTTTGCGGGCCGGGGTGAGGTCCTGGGGGCCCTCCCATGGGACGCCCGCACGGTCCGCCGCCTCTGGGATGACAATGACAATGAGGGCCTTTATTGGTACATGGAGCGATACCACCACATCACCGGCAACGGGAAGATTGACGGGGCCCTCTCCCTCCACGCCACCGCCCACGCCTTTAATGAGGTGCAGGACTTTTTGAGCGGTCTGGCCTGGGACGGGGTGCCCCGGCTTGACACCCTTTTCATTGACTACCTGGGGGCCGCTGATACCCCATACACCAGGGCGGTGACCCGCAAGGCGTTTACCGCCGCCGTGACCCGTGCCATGATACCCGGCAGCAAGTATGACAATATGCTCATCCTGGCCGGGCCCCAGGGCCTGGGCAAGAGCACCCTGCTGGATAAGATGAGCCGGGGCTGGTTTAATGACAGCATCCGCACCTTTGAGGGCAAGGAGGCCTCTGAGCTCTTGCAGGGGGTGTGGCTGGTGGAAATATCGGAGCTTGACGCTTTCCGGCGCACGGACGTGGCCCGCATCAAGCAGTTTTTGAGCCTGCGGACGGACCGTTTCCGGGCCGCCTATGGCCGCCACGTCAAGGAGCTGCCCCGGTGCTGTGTCTTTTTCGGCACCACCAACACCAAGGACTTTTTACAGGACCGCACGGGAAACCGCCGCTTTTGGCCGGTGGACGTGGGGGTGGCCCCGGTCACCAAGGGCGTCTGGACGGACTTGCCCGGTGAGATTGACCAGCTCTGGGCGGAGGCCAAGGTCCGCTGGCAACTGGGGGAGCCCCTATACCTCAGCGGGGAGCTGGAGGAGGCCGCCAAGGTCAAGCAGGAGGAACACCGGGAAGTCAGCGCCCGTGAGGGCATCATCATGGACTTCCTGAGCCGCCAGGTGCCGGAGGACTGGCAGAGCTGGCCCCTGGACCGCCGCCGGATGTTTTGGGCGGGCTCCGTGCAGGGTGACATCAAGCTGGTGGACCGTGACCGGGTGTGTGCCCTTGAGGTGTGGTGTGAGGCCCTGGACGGCAGGCAAAAGGATATGCGATACAGTGACACGGCGGAAATCAACAGCATCCTTGAGGCCGCCGCCGGGTGGGAAAAGTCCACCAAGGCCATGCGCTGCGGCTACTGCGGAGTACAGCGTGGCTTTAGAAAAACCGTGTAACATTGCCTGTAACATCGTGTAACATTGGCCGCTGAATGTTACACGGACCCCGTAACATGTTACGCTGAATGTTACAGTCAATGTTACGGCTCAAACCCTTGCGGCGCAAGGCTTTGAGGCATTTTGTAACATTGTAACATTCATTTCCTATTAACCGTAAAACAGAGGATTTAGAGAGTATATAGACCGCCTAAATCGCCTGATGCGTATAAAAGTATAGAAAAACGCTGAATGTTACTACAAGGAGGCGAAAGCGTGAAAGAAAGTCAAATTGAGAGCTACATGGTCCGCAAGGTGAAAGAGCACGGCGGCCTGTGTTTCAAGTTTGTTTCTCCCGGCAATCCTGGTGTGCCTGACCGCATCGTCATCACCCCAGCCGGAAAGACCATTTATGTGGAGCTCAAAACGGAAATCGGGAGGCTGGCCAAGGTGCAGAAATGGCAGCGGAGCGAACTGGAGAAACGGGGGGCGGATGTCCGGGTGCTTTTTGGGATGGACGCCGTGAAAGATTTTTTGAGGGAGGTTTTTGGGGATGCAGTACATACCGCATAACTACCAGGCCTATTGCATCCAGCTTGTGACGGACCTCTCCGCCGTTGGTTTGTTCCTGCGGCCCGGCCTGGGCAAAACCAGCATCACGCTTTCCGCCGTCAACATCCTCAAGTATTTCCGCTGGCAGGTGTCCAAGGTGCTGGTGGTGGCCCCCAAAAAGGTGGCGGAGGCCACCTGGCAAAAGGAGGCGGCACGGTGGGACCACCTGCAACACCTGCGCATCTCCACGGTGCTGGGGAGCACGTCCAAGCGCATAAAGGCCCTCAGCACCCCGGCGGACATCTACGTCATCAACCGGGAAAATGTGGAGTGGCTGGTGGACTACTACCAGCAGGCCTGGCCCTTTGACATGGTGGTCCTGGATGAGAGTACCAGCTTTAAGAACTCCCAGAGCAAGCGCTTTAAGGCCATGCGGCGGGTCCGCCGTTTCATCAAGCGGATGGTCCTGCTGACCGGCACGCCGTCCTCCAAGGGCCTCATTGACCTGTGGGCCCAGGTGTATCTCCTGGACGGTGGTGAGCGTCTGGGGCCTACCCTGAGCGCCTACCGGGAGCGATACTTTGACCCGGACCAGCGGAGCCGGACCCAGATTTTCAGCTACAAGGCCAAGGACGGAGCGGAGAGCGCCGTGCTGGCGGCCATTTCTGACATCTGCATTTCCATGAAAGCGGAGGACTACCTGCAACTGCCGGACTTCATCCAGCATGAAATCCCGGTGATGCTGGATGCCAAGGCCAAGCGGGACTATGACCAATTTGAGCGAGACCTGCTGCTGGAGGTGGATGAGGACATCATCACGGCGGGCACCGCTGGGGTGCTGGTGGGGAAACTTTTGCAGTATTGCAACGGGGCCGTCTACAACAACGATGGCAAGGTGGTCCCGGTCCATGATTGCAAGCTGGACGCCTATGTGGAGCTGCTGGAGCAGTTTGACGGGGAGCATTGTTTGACGTTCTACGGCTACCAGCACGACAAGGACCGCATCCTGGAGCGGCTGGAGAGGTACAACAAGGGCCGCCGGGACAAGCTGCGGGTGAGGGTCTACAAGGGCACGGAGGATGAGGACGCCTGGAACAACGGGGAGGTGGACGTGCTGCTGGTGCACCCGGCAAGCTGCGCCTATGGTCTAAATCTCCAGGCCGGGGGCCGTCATGTGGTGTGGTATGGCCTCAACTGGTCCTTTGAACTGAATGACCAGGGAAATTGCCGCCTATACCGCCAGGGCTCCCCCTTTGACAAGGTTTTCGTGCATTACCTGGTGGTCCAGGACTGCGAGGATGAGGATGTCATGGAAACGATACGGGACCGGGCGGACACCCATGAGGCGGTCATGCGGGCCCTAAAGGCCAGAATTAAGAAAATCAAGGAGGAAACAACAAAATGAGCAGTATTGTGATGGATAAGGAAACGATTTTCACCGATGAGCTCATCCGGGAAAACGCCCGGCTGACCGTCCAGCATGAGGCGGACCTGCTGAGGGCTGACCAACTGGAGGAGCGGCTGGCGTCTGCGCCGTCCGCCCAGGACATCCAGCAGGCCGTGGAGCGGGCCCACATCGCTGAGGACAAGCTGGGTGGCGTCAACGCCATGCTCCGCCGGGCCCTTGATGACCTGCATTTTGTCATGGCGGGCGGCGATGCCTGCAAGGTGTGCGCCTGCAAGTGCACTTTCGGCACGGGTGAGTGCAAGCCTGTCTGGAAAGGTGAGGAGGCGGAGGAATGACCCTAAAGGAGCTGTCCCAGCTTTACTATTTCAACCGGGAGATTGAAATGGACCAGCGCCGCCTCCGTGAGCTTGAGGCCAGGGCCCTGCCGGGGGCTCAGGTCATCACCGGGATGCCTCACGGCACCGGCGTGGTGGACAAGGTGGGGGAATGTGCGGCGGAAATCGCTGACCTGCGGGGCATCATTGAGGCCAAGCACCAGCAATGCCTTTATGAGCGGAGCCGTTTGGAGCGTTACATAGCGGGCATTGATGACAGTTTTCTCCGGCAGGTGTTCACCTATCGCTTTATCAGCGGATTGCCCTGGCGGCAGGTGGCAGCCTGCATCGGCGGAGGGAACACGGAGGACGGATGCCGCAAGGCCGTGAAACGCTATCTGGAACGGTGACACGGGGGCGAATGTGTAACAAAATTCAATTTGTCCGTTTTGTCCGCTTTGTCTGTGGTATTCTGTATAAGCGGGTGTATGCCTCAAGGTGCAGCACCTCCTTGGTTGACGGCGGCAAGGTGATGGAAGATGAAACCCGGACCCTTGCCGCTGTCATTTATTTTGATTTGGGGTGGTGAGAATGGCCAAGCTGACACCAAAGCAGGAGCGGTTTGTGGATGAGTACCTGGTGGACCTCAACGCCACCGCCGCCGCCAAGCGGGCGGGGTACAGTGAAAAGAGTGCGTCCAGGATAGCGATTGAACTACTCAATAAAACTCACGTTTCTGCGGCCATTCAAGCACGCCGGGACAAGCTGAGGGGAAAGCTGGAAATCACCCAGGAGGCGGTGTTGCAGGAGCTGGCGTCCATCGCTTTTGCCAACGGAACGGATTTTGTAACGGTCACCGGGGCCGGGCTCCTTTGCGTAAAGGCCACCAGTGAGGTGCCAAAGAACAAGCTCCCTGCCATTGCCGGTATCAAGTACAGCCAACTGGGCATTGAGATAAAGCTGCATGACAAGGTGAGGGCCCTGGAGCTGCTGGGCAA
>NZ_CALPCP010000051.1 GCF_943192995.1 Flintibacter muris | reverse complement strand
ATTTTCAAGCACCTGTTCCTGATAATAGATATTTGTCATGGTCCATCCCTCCTGTTCTTGGACGTCCGTTTGGTGATACGGTCAATAAACTCCTGCCACTCCTCGTCAGTGGCATCCACCTCCTTGGCGGTGCGCAGAGCGGCGCGGACGATGTCCCGCTCCATGATATACTCCGGCAGGTCTGCCGGGACCTTCATTTTTTGGGACGCGGCTGCCAGATCCAGGAACAGCTCCCGGTCTGCCTTGCTCAGATGCAGTTCCTCCGCCAGCTTGTCCAGATTCTCCTGGGTTGGCGCCGGTTTACGGTCTGTTTCGATGTTGCTCATATACACAGGAGACAAGCCCAGCCGCATGGCCAGCCCCCGGAGGGAGATTCCCTGCGCCATCCGCTTCTGACGGACAAAGGCGCCGAATGTCTGATTCAACGTGCATACCCCCTTTATCGTTCACCTGGCGGTGAACAGCTTGAACATAGTATATCGCATCTTTGTTCGATTGACAAGGGGGCAAAAATGAGGTGTCCCCAGTTGGGAACACCTCACGAGGTTTCGACTTTTTTTGACACTGTATTGGGCGATAGGCTGGAATTGTCAAAGCTAACGCGACCAATCGATTCCTGGATAACGCTCTCCAGTTCGGATAAAATACTCAACAGCTTTCGTCCCAACATCCATATCTGTTAGTGCATAAACTTTGGGTATAGGGGACTGTCCTCCACTATTTATAGGTGTGTATATGTCTTTATCAGAAAAATCTGCATCCCTGATCCGGTCGATTGTATCAGCAAAAACAGGATTATAAGAATACCAATTATCAAATCTACCGCTTTCATCCTGAAAACAATAGCCAAGGAATAGCCATTCTCCATCAGATACTACTTCCAGCCAATCACATTCTCCATCAGGGTCTAAGAACAAGTAAATCCCTATACCTTTAGGAACTTCTTTTAATATTTTGGAAATAAGCACTGGTGTGATTTCATCTTCATCGTATGTTCCCCCATATGGATAATACTCAATATGTTTGACTGTGACCGCATTAGCATCAAATGAGGGAATAATTTCTTGCTTAGAAATAATTTGAGGTTCCATAAATTTTTCCGTCCTTCAACTTCACAAAATTTGATTTATTGTTCTGATTATACCTCGGAAGTAGTGCTATTGCAACCATCTTGCCATCCCTCTCATTTTCACCGCAATCTCCTCTGGCTCCATGATACGGATTTTCCCACCAAAAGTAAAGACCCAAGCGAAAAAGGGCGGACTGGGGGCAACATCCACGGTGGCCTGGAAGTGCGCCCCGTCCACGATCTCCGTCTGCACCTCCTCTCCGAAGCGGTCTACAACGCTGCGCATGGTGCTGTTCTCGCACAGCAGTGTTATCCTCTGGATGTCGGCTCCGAACATCCCGAACACCTGGTGGACATACGCCGCGGGGTCGAAGTCCTGCGCTGGTATGGCCTCCTGCACCAGCAGCTTCACAGCGGTCATGCGGTCTACACGGAACTGGGCCAGCTTGCCGTGTTTCTCCGACCAGCCCACGGCGTAGTAATAGTCCCGGCTCCAGATCAGGGCATAGGGGCTGAACTCGTACCGATAGCCGTCGTGCTTGAGGACTTTTTCTTTCTCTGCGGTGTACTCTATGTACTGGAAGGCGATCCGCCGCTTCTCCTGGATGGCGGTGTGGATCATGTCCACCGCATAGTAGATTGCCTCGTTGTCCTGCTTCGCTGTGCCCTCCATGTAGACAGGGCGGTTGAGCTGTTTGGCCTGCTCCTGGCTGGTGAGGGAGGCCAGCTTGCGGATCAGGCTGGCGCTTTTCTTCCTGGTGATGAAGTGAGAGGACTCCACCGCATCCACCAACAGCTTCAGCTCCGGCAGCTCGAACAGGCGGGAGCCGACGAAGTAGCGGTTCTGGGTGCTCTTGACACAGACGATGTCCACGCCCTGGTCAATCAGGATCTGGATGTCGCCGTACACACTCTTGCGTCCGGCCTGGATGCCGTGGGATTCCCAGAATTGGAGGATGTCTGAAACGGAGGCGGCGTGCTCCTCATCTGTAAGGGTGCAGAGATACTGCTGGAGCAGCAATATCCGAATTTGCGCTTCGTTCTTCATAGGTCACCTCCGGTTGTTGGAATGCGTTTTCAGCTATGGCTTTTCTCGGCGTTAACCTCAACCGTCCTACTGCTTTTGATATGTCATAATTCGGCTATTTCTACTGTTGCCTCTATCAATTTTGGCAACGATCAGCAGATGCTTTTCCTCGTCGTATGCACAGCCACAAACGGCATCCGCTCCATACTCAGATTTCTGCTTTAATAAAGCATCCATGTCAAGAGTGGGAAAATCCTCTTGATATGCTTCATCCACAGTCCAGCCCATTTCTTCCAGAACGAGAGTGGCTGTATCATACTCCCCGCAACATAAGACATCGCAAATGGAGCGCATCAAAAAAGCAGACAAATGACTATCAAGCATGTTCTTCCTCCATTTAGATTACTTTGCTCCATCTTAAAAAACTTCTGTCTGCACGCCGGACACTCCGATGGGATCAGCAGTGGGCAGAGCTTTGTCTTCACATATCCGATCCGCATCTGCCGGAGGGTATAGCAGCACTCCTTGTTCCGCATTTCCTCATGCCTACCATCCGGGGCGTAGTAGGGGAAAGGCTGTCCGCAGCAAGGGCAGTGCCAAAAGAGTTTCGCCGTATGCCTCAGCCATCTGGCGAGGAAGGCCAGGGGCAGCAGCACAAAGGATACCATAGAGAGCAGGAACGCCATGGCCCCAACTCCCTCCAGCAGAGCCTTCTTGCCCCAGAGCAGCGCCACAACACCCGCTGGAAAGTTGCTGAGAACCAGCACCACAAAGCCTCCCCACTCTATCAGGAACAGCGCCTGGGCGAAGCGGCGGCACCAGCGAAACCGGGGCGGCATCTGCGGGTATATGTAGGAAAAGGGAGCAGCCCGGTTATTCTGTTGCTGCCTATAAGCGGCAAAATCGTCTTCTTCCCGTCTCATACATATCCCTCAAAATTCTTGCAGGCTATTTCCTGGTTTTAGTGGATTGAGCCTCTATAATTCTTCCCACTCAACGCAGTCAGGCAATTCTTCATGGCAGGTGGGCCATTCCTCCATCTCCAAAAACGCCAGCACCACTTGAACAGCCGTTTCCCTGGTGAGGATATAGTCGTTGCTGATCACCGTAAGCTCAGGGATATAAAAGTCCACAGAACCTTCGGGATCAAGCCCCAATTCCTCACCATAGGCTTGAAATCCTGCGGAGGATTCATCCTCTGGGGCGAACCAGATATAAGTATACTCGCCACGGGTTAAAACACTTATATAAGGATAGAGAGAATCGGCAGTTTTGTAGATGTCGAAAGCATTTCCTCCGTCAACCATCTTATCTAAGGTGGCCTTTACTTCCTCTGGTGTGGAACAGATCTCTTTTCCCGCCAGATGTTCAAAAATCGCAGCAATCATGTAAATATCCCTTTCTCAATCAAAGTCCTGTCTTTTTGGGCAAAACTATCTGCCATAACCCGCGCCGCCTCGTCTACGCTTTTGGCTCACTCGCCGGCACTTTCGGCAAGTGGGATCTCATAAACCTTTTTCTCCAAATACTCCCAGCATTGATTCCCAACTGATTCATAGGATGTCCAGGCTACCCTGATCTGATTTTCTGAGAGATAAAACTTGGCGCGATCCTCTACGCCGCTGCCATCCATATTGGGTTCGTCCACATAGTCAAAAGTGTAGACGGTATGCGGCTCTGCCCAGTCCCCGGTGTCCCGGTAGTAGAGTTCCGCGCTTTTGGCAGGCGTTTTCAGCAGACCAAACAGTTTTTCGCTCTCCGGCTCACCCGGCTTGTAAAAATAGCACCGCGTTTCTTTTGAAGTGATGTAACATTCATTTTCCCCCACTTCAGCCTGGAACAGAATATCTCCGGTTTCCATATCCAGCAGCAACAACGTACTCTCCTCCAGACAGCCATTGAGGTATCCAGAGTGATGGGGTGTGTTCCACAGCTCACAGCTCACCCAAACGGTATTTTCCTGATTACCCGCCTCACCGCGGACCACGCTATGGCCCAGTTCCGGGTACTCGTACAACATTTCGCCATTTTCATCCAGAACCCATAAATCATAGGAGCGGTTTTTCTCAAAATTCTCTGATTTCCCGCTCGTCAACTGATAGGGCGCACCTTCCACCGGCACAACGTCTTCCCAGTCACACGGCCCGCGGGACAGGCCGGAGGGGTAGATGATCTCGTAAGATGTGCCCGACTCCGGATTGCAGCCGGTCAGCAGGGCCGGGAGCAGCCCCAGAAATAAAAACAGCGGTATCCATTTGCGAAATTTCTTCATAACCGATCTCCCCTATCGAAAGAAATGCTCCCATGTTTTTGGCTCACTCGCCACGGGTGGGGAAGTCGTGTTCTGAAATCACCTCGCCGCTGTCAGCATCTTTCACGGTCACATGGACGGCCCATTCATCACCGGGGATGCCGCAGAAAATTTGATACTGGCCTATATAGTTTGCGGGCCACGCTACACCGTATGAATATCCCAGCAGCGCGTCCATGTCGCTGGCAGTATAAAGCGCAGCATCCATAGTAACAACAGCGGCCCAAGGTATTCCATTTTCGTCAATCTCAGTATACTCTACGGTTTTGATAGACTGCGGAAAATTGCCCACTCCATACGCATAACATCCAGTATCATAAGTGTCTTTTTTGAAGTGTTCAAATTGTTCTGGGGTAAAAAGATAGTCCGCTGTTCCATCTTCATTTGCCACGATGTCCGTAATACGTTCATCAGGGGGATTTGTGCTGTGGAAATCTGCGGCTAACTCTGATGCCGTAGCACCAGAAATCCAGATAATAGAGGATGGCATCGTGACAACAATATATCCATCCGCATTTGTGTCTGGGGTATAGCTGTTTGTGGGCGACACATAATTCACACTGGAGGGTCTGTATTCGGTGTTATTGTCGGAGGGGGTATTTGCCCCGTCCGCGCCGGACGCATCCTCCTGCGGCTTGCCCCCACAGCCTGCCAGCGAACCGAGCAGGAGCAAAAGCGACAGGGCAAGCGCAGCCCCCTTTTGGTATCGTCTTTTCTGTTTCATCGTACCTGCAAACCTCTCTTTCTTGGTGCTCAAAGCACATGAAGATCATCAATGATAAACGCCAGATGGTTTCCACGTTTCCTAATATCCAGTTGCAGTGTCAGGTCGCTCTCCCCATCAGGATACCAGAGGTTAATATCGACATACCAGCCGGAGCCGTCCCGGTATTCGCCTACATACGCCGATTCTTCAAAATAGGTGTCCGGGGGCATAACGGGCAGCTCCTTGGAGTTGTACTCCTTCAAAACGCGCCTGATATCCTGTTCGGATACTCTTGTAAGAGCGTGGCGATCTTCCAGCGGTCTATAATGGCCGCTGACAATGCACTCCATTGCGATTTTGCATATCTGAGCAATCTTTCTGATTTCAGACGTTTCTTCCTTCCGCATCTGCTCACTCGCCACGGGTGGGGAAGTCGTGTTCTGAAATCACCTCGCCGCTATCTGCGTCTTTCACGGTCACATGAGCGGCCCATTCATCACCGGGGACGCCGCAGAGAATTTGATACATTCCGATGTAGATAGACGGACCTACCGTTACATAGAGAGAATTTACCAGTTCCGAACTTTCGTACAGTTTTTTATCAACGGATACGGCCAGCGCCCATGGTATTCCATCCTTGTCGATGTCTGTATATTCTGTAGCTTTAACAAACTCCGCTGGGAAAGTATTTGTTGCGGCATCAATCAGTTTCCCCGACATATAGGATGTCTCTTTTATCCGCTGGAATTGTTCAGGCGTGAGTATGTAATTAAAGCTCCCGTCCTCGTTTGCGGTGATATTCGTCCAATAGAGCTTTGATATTTCTTCCTCGCTCATTCCGGCAATCAGTGCTTGATGTTGTGACTCTAATTCTTCTGCGGTGTTTCCACCAGTAAGCGTAATGGGCATTGTAACAACAATATACCCATCCCCATTTACCGGGGGCGTGTATGTATTTGTCGGCCCATCCGCGCTGGACGCATCCTCCTGCGGCTTCCCCCCACAGCCTGCCAGCGAACCGAGCAGGAGCAAAAGTGACAGGGCAAGTGCGGCCCCCTTTTGTAATTGCCTTTTCTGTTTTACCATACCTGCGAACCTCTCTTTGATTTTTTTGTGAATATCAAGACACACCACCCTAACCCATACAGCAGAACATAGGCCCCTGCCAGCGCAAGGACAGTGATATACTTTTGCCGAAGCCCTTCGGTGTAGCTCCCGGCGCTCTGCTCCGGCTCCACGGTAATGTAAGTTCCGTCTGCTGGGATACGCAGCACTCGGCGCTCCACGGTTTCTCCAGCCTCCACGACCCGCTGGCCGTGATCCTTAGAAAATGCCTCACTGCTCCATTTGTAGCCGCTGCCGTCCGTGGCCCGGTAGTAGACCATGTAGACGGTCTTGGTGGGGTTCATGCGGCGGTCACGGCTGCTGGCCCCGGTGTTCTGCACCTGAACCGGCAGAATGTCATAGGGCTGGAAAGTGAGGACGCCTATATCTTCGTAGTCCTCCGCCGGGCGGATGTCCGACAGGGCCTGCATGGCGACGTACAGGGACACCGCCGAGAGGATCAGCAGCCAGATCCCGGCTACGGGGATGATGGTTTTCAGTCTGCGCATAAGTACCTCCGAGCAGTATTGGGAACCATCCAATGGTTTTTTATACGCCGTTCCTGTTGGCAGGTGGTGATAGCGTAAATTCAATGTATCTTTAATCTATTCTTCCGTAAAAAGATATGGAACTCCTGTCCAAGTCAATTCTGGCATTTTATCTACCATGTTAAAATAGATATAAATTGTTTGTTCATCCCCCCAATATCCTGACTCCGGCAAACAGGTACATACCGTCATTTCATAATATCCATCGGGAAGTGCTATAATTTGATCTTGCGGAAAATCAGTGTTCCATTTTGACAACCAGAACAAATCGCAAAATTGTATAGACCCGCCTTGAACATCCAGTGCCAAACGGATTGAAACGGGGAACTTCTCCAATGTATCAATTGATGGATAACCCTTAAAAAAGTGAATATCAAAGCTACCACTTGACCCAGTACAAAAGGCTGTAATATCGCCCTTTTTAATATGATTTGCAATTTGCTGGGGAGATGTAAATTCAGACGTTAAAAAATCAGTATCTGGAATTACATCTTTCATCGTTTCTGCTGAAAAAAACACAATTCCCATTCCATCAATGTCCAAGTGTACTTTGTTGTTCATGTAGACATTTCCTCCTTGTTTAACTTTCTATTTCCACCCTGTCCCAAAGGGCCGAACAATCCCAAACAAAACTGTTCGCCATAGCCTGCGCCGCCCCATGCGATAAATTTTCACTACTCAGAAAACTCCGCCCATTGAACAGTAGGGGACAGCTGCCCTGTCTTTGCGAAGTAGATAGCGCACTCTGCGGCCAGAGCCAGATCATCCAGAGCAAAGCGTTTAGGTACAGGGGTCTGTCCGCCAATCTCCACAGGGGCATCCTCCTCCACGCTCTGATACTTCTCGTTAATTGGCTGGAAGTAGACAGGATCACCATTTTCATCCCAGATATTGAACGTGGGTGCGGCCCAGCCCTCCTCAATATCCATGGTGAAAAAGTCTTCCTCTCCGTTTTCATCCAGGGAAATGAGAAGGGAGTCAATTTGTCCAGTCCAAATCAGCGCAAAAAGGTTCTCTAAGACATCATCTGTCAGTTCATCGTTAATAAAACGATTTTGACCATACTCCAAAAGTCGGGCGACAAAGGTGCCGGATGCAGGTACAGAGACTTCCTGTGCAGGCACGACTTTATACTGCGGGAAACTGTCATCCTGATAAGTGGGTTCGTCCGTGTATATCTTGCAGGACAGCGTATCCAGCACTTCGGTGTGGATCAGCTTCTTTCTGGCTGGGAGCGCCAGACTTTTCAACTGGGTCAGGCCAGAGAGCAGGGAGCAGTCCGTAAAGCTGGTGAACTGCAAATGCAGACGATACAGATTTTTCAGCTTGGGGAGGAATGAGAAATCATCAATGATTCCGGGCGGAGTACGCTTGGGGAACTCCAACACCTGGAGGTTTGTCATTTCTTCCAGCATCGCCCAGTCGCCGGTTCTGGACTGCAAAATATCCTGGATGGGGGCCAGCTTCTGCTTGGTATATTCGCTGTGGGGAACCGGAAAATCTTTGTCTGCCAGACGCTTGATCCGCCGCAGCTGCCCAATGTCCGTGAGCTTCTTTGGCGTCATGGCGAGATCAATCCAGCACAATAAATAGGGACTGGTGCGCTGAACCATTTCTTCAAATGTCATACGATCACCTCAATCTATAATTCTCAGGCCGTCTTTTCCTGGAACGTCCACTGGGTATAGGACAGGGCATTGCAGTTGGTCAAGTCCGCCATCTTCAGCTCCGGGAGATAGAAACCGATGTAGAGGGTGCTGTTGCCGCCCTCCTGGACATCCTCTGGGGAGGAGACCAGCTACTACTGGAGTTACTTCGGCACATATCCGGAGCCGTTGCAGGTCTTGCACACCTTTCCGATATCCAGTTTCAAGATCCGTTTTGTAATAATGCCCGTTCCCTCGCAGTCCGGGCAGGGAACGCAATCACCCTCTGGCTTTGGCCTCACGGAGCCGGGATGAGCTTCTCTGTATTCCTCAAACTGCCCAAAAATCTGCTCCGCACTTCGCTTGAAATCTGCTGCTGTTGTGATGCCGATCCGTTTCAGCACCCCAGCTGCCTCCAGGGTCCGCTCAAAGTCTTTGAACCCAGCCGAGAACCGGCTAAGGCCCACTTTCCGCTGCTGTCCTCCAACCAGAATCACAAACATATACCCGCCTTGCCAGCCGGCCTGCACTCTGTCTCCTGGAATGTCTTCCCAGCGGAAGCGGTGCTGTTCCCGCCGGGAGCAGTGGAATATCACTGTTTCCGCATCATACTCCACCCATCCGGTTCCGAGATAAAGCGCACGATAGGCGGCGAATAAAACCAGTCCGCCGAACAGAACCGCTCCCACCACAAACAGGAGGCGCTCCTCATGGGACAGTGTAGGATCAAAGACGGCCAAGTACAGGAATAGACCCGCCATCGGCAGGAAAAACGCGGCGAAAAGCAGGATCACCACAATTTTAGAGAACATTCCCGCTGTGCATTTTTTCATACATTAGCCTCCCAGCTCCTCCAGCACCGGCATGGTCAGGCCGATGATTCCCTCCAGCTCCTTCAGAGCGGCGGGGTACTCCTCGTCCACCAGCTCAGGCAGTCCGGTGATCTCACGGAGCAGGTAGTAACCCTCCCACTTGCTGTCCGCGTACAGGACGGCCTGACGCTTCTGGCCGTTCTCCTCATAAACGGTCAGCTTGCAGGCGGCGTCCAGATCCTCCCGGTACATCTCGTCATCCACGCCGTCCTCGTAGACCTGCCCCGTTGCGGCCAGCTCCTGCTGGCGGGCGTCCACCACCGCCTTGGCGTTTTCTCCGGGTACAATGGTGGCGTAGACCCGCAGCCCGTGGGCCTCCGTCCGGATGGCCCGGCCACCGGCGGAGTAGATGGGCGAATCGCTGTAGGGGACGTATACATCTACAAAAGCGTCGTGTCCAAAGAGGTCGGTTTTCAGATAGGCCGCCGCCATATAAGAGCAGTCCCGGACTTCAGAGACATGGATCTGAGACTGATAGTTTTCCTCTGTCACCACAGGCCCATCAAAGCGGACGCTCTCCAGGGTGAACATCAGATTTGCCAGAACATCCTCACTCTTGTCGGAGGCGTTTTGCTCTGCCTCCATGGTGAACAACGTCCCGTCATCAGAGAGAACGGCGGCGGTATGGAACGCCTGACCGTCGGTGAGGTATACCGAAACGATATTGTACCGGGATGTCTCATTTAGAGGGGTCAGAGGCTCCTGATCCAGATATACCGCGTCAAATCGGTCGTAAAGAGGGGAGATACGGTATTCGCTGATATGCTGGCTCAGGGTATTCCAAGCGTCGCTGGCGTCCACACCGTACTGAACATAGGCCCGGTATAGAGTCCCGGTATTACCGTCCAAGAAGGTGCGGCGGCTGTACTTGAAGCCGCTGTCCACCCGGAACCACACCTCGGACATCTCATATTCCGTGATCTTCTCCGGCACCCTGGTGGGAATGCTCTTGACCTCCGGCTGTGTGCTCCCCTTCGGCGCGGAGTCCGAGGTCTGGGGCCGGTTCCACGTTGGGCCGACATAGACAGACATATCCAATGCCCAGATTCCGGCGATGAGCGCCGCGGTCACCACAAAAGAGAGAGGAATGAAGATCCAGCGGGCGGGTGTCGGTCCCTGGGAGCGTTCCAGTCCGGAGACGGGGCAGAAGTCGGGATAGCCCTTGCTGATCCGCAGCTTTTTCCGCTTGCCGTCTTCGGACTCATAGAAGCATTTCCAGCTCCAGCTGTCCTCCTTCTCCATCTGGAGGTCTTTCAGCTCTGTCACAGCGCCGGGGCCGTAGCTGGGGGTCTCGCCGTCCAGCAGGCAGCTAATCTCACACAGTACATCCCATTTGATGGCTGCCTGCTTGCTGGAGGATTGGCTCCACCAATTCTGTACGCTGCAAAAATGCTGCAAATCCACCCGCCACAGTTTTCCTCCGGCCCGGACGAACAGAATATGGAACGCGTTGCACAGTTGGAGCGTAGGGATCGACCAGCAGAGCAGGAACACCCCGCTGATAAATCCGCCCAAGACGATGGCGGTCATCCACCGGGTTTCCTGGATAAACGCGGTGGCGATAAATCCGCCCACCGATATGGCCATGATCACCAGCAGCGGTACAAAAACGCTCAGCCGCAGCGGACGCATCCAGTCTTTCCGCAGGGCGTAGAACTCCCCCTGGATGGGCGGCTGTTCATCCGGTTCAGCGGGGCCTTCCGGACGTTTGACCGGCTTACGGAGGCTGGAGATGAGGGTCGGGATTCCGCCGACCAAGGTAAAGAGGTATTGCAGCGCCAGTTCTCCCAGGAAAATTCGTCTCAGCTCACTGTCCTCCAGAAACAGCCCAATGCTCTGATAGATCAGAAAAAAGCTGACCTCCTCTGTGGCGACCTCCATCACCGCAAGGGCAAAGCACAGCTTTGTGGCTATGTAGGTCATCACAAGAATGAACAGCCCGGAAATGACCGCGCCCCGCTTGGTGAGTTTCCCTCCCAGCAGGGCATAGCCCTTGATGGCGCACACCGCCATGACCAAGCCGGACACCGCGGACACATATCCCAGTTTGCTGAGGATGACGATGCAGGCCACGCCGATCAGGGAGCCTAAAAACGCTCCTACAGTACCTGCGATCACATTGTCACGGGGGTTCTCCCGCTCCCATTCCAAATCCATACTTTTCCTCTCTTTCTATTATTGGCTGTGCCGGCCCAGGTCTTCCATCACAGAGACTTCGATGCCGCAGGTGGTCTCCATCTCCTTGAAAACCGCCTGATATTCGCTGTCCACCTCCTCGGGCAGACAGGTCATCTCCTTGAAGAGATAGCACCCCTCCCGCTCCTCTATGGCCACCAGTACCGTGACGCGGGTGCGCCCCCCGTCATAGTAGACCGTGAGGCGGCAGGCGTTGTTGCCCTCCTCGTTGTAAGCGTCCTGGAACAGCGTCTGTTCATCGTACTGCCGCCCCGCCGCTTTCAGATCCTGATACGCCTGCTCCACCACATCCATGGCAGTTCCCTCGTTTGGAACAATGGCGGCGGAGACCCGGAGGCCGTGGGCCTTGGTCATCATAGAGATACCGTCGTCGTAGTAAGTCATCTTTCCACCGCAGGGCATGAAGGTATCCAGAAACACATCATACTCGAACATCCCCTCCGGCGCCTTGAAGAACGCCTGGCCGCAGTAGTTGAAGCCCATGTTGATGGCCGGGCGGAGCTGCTCCTGATAGTTTTCCTCTGTAATGGCCGGCCCGGTAAACTGGAGGTTTTCCAGCATATACAGCAGGGTGCCCCGGGCCAGCTCCTCATCGGCATCGTCATCGTGGACGCACTCAATGATGATCAGCGTACCCCGCTCGGACAGGGCCGCACCGGTGTGGGCAGTCTGCTCGTGTGGGAGCTGCACCGTCCGAAGATTGTAGCGATAGGTGACCCCGTTGTCCCCCATGCCCCAGAGGAATTCCTCACTGTCCGGGCGGAGGCAGCGGACATTTTCTCCCTGTGTCCTCTCCAGGGAAATTTGGGCGGCTTCCTCGCCCACACCGTATTGCAGGGAGATCTTGTAGGTCAGGCCGTTTTCCTGATCCTTCAGTTGGGTTGTGGACGCCTGGAAGGCGTCGTCCGTCCGGAGGATCAGGCCGTTTAAGTAGTAGTCTCCAATTACCTTTGGCGCTATGGCATTGGTGACGGATGTGGAATCCTCCGGGTCAGGTACAACAGACTCCACCGGGGGAGGCTCTGGCGGGAGGAGCGCGGCTTGGTATTCCTCCTCCTGCAAGCCCAGGCCAAAGCCAGCCGACAGGCAGAGGGCAGTGATCACCAGAGCCATCATAGGATTGCGCCACCAAACCGGCACAGCCTCTTTGAGTGGTTCCGTATCACCGGGAACCGGGCTGAATTTGGGATAGACCTTTGGAATAGGGGCTTTACGCCCCACGTCATTGGATATGACCCATCTCCATTTGTTCTGGTATTCGAGACTGGGTCTGCTGATCTTGACGGCAATGTTATTTTCTTTTGAAAGCAGAGAGGCTATGGACGCCTTGAAGCGGGTCCGCTGGGTCTGAGGCAGTTGATCCCATATCTGCGCCAGCTTGGGGAACCGTACTTGAAGTATGGTATCCTGGATGCGCTGCATGGCAATCAGCCAAAGCTGTCCGTCCTTTCGGGCGTACATCACCTTACGGGCCGCGAGAACCTGCCCGGAGGGTCCAGGCAGGGAAGCAATCGCCAAAAAACTAAAGCCCATACCGCATAGGGCGTAGAACAAGGCCAACTCATGTCCAAGCAGGTCCGGCAGCCAGACGAGGAGAAAGAGGACTGCCAGCCACAGCCCCTGGGCGATGCGCCGTTGCAGGAGCCAGGGGCGTATCCAGGTGTGCTTGGGCAGGTAGATTTCCAGATCCGCGGGCGGCGCTTCCTGGGGAGGCTTGCAGGGGCGGGATGCCCGCTCCAGAAATTCCTGCTCTTTCTTTGCGTCACGGAATAGGGTAGTCCAGGAACCCAAAGCTGCCGCTGACAATCCAGCCAACTGAAACCAGTAGTTGGTGCCGCCTGTGAAGAACAGTGGACTGAGGAACGCCTGTTGTATGCCTGCTGGATCGCCAGGAGCGGCAGCGAGGGCGAAACTCAAATGGTTGACAAAAATTCCCCAGAGAAGTGTTGGAAGGAGCGCCAGCAACGCCACGGCTTGGCTGTTCCTGCCAGCAAACAGCACCCCACTCTTGACCGCCCAGAACGCGATTGCTGCTCCGCAGAGTAAGGCAGGAATCCCGCCGATCAGGTAATTCGCCGCCAGAAAGCAGTCCGCTCCCAGCGCCGCGCCCAGGAACGCCCCAGCCAGTGCCGCGGCGGTACGGGAAGACTGCCGCCCCTGTTCCCATTCCAGTTCCATGATTGCTGCCTCCGTTTTGAATATCTGCTGTCAGGGATAGCTTACCATACCCCGTGGATGGGTATCAGTTTCATTTAACTCTCTTTTGAAACAATTACTCCGTCCCGAATTTCCAACTCACCCAGCTGCTCCAATTCATGCCGATAATCTAATTCGTCCTGGTCCTCGTAGCCACGGAAATACACGGTTTCGATAGCGTCTCGGTTAAAGAAGAACATGGATTGCGGATCTACAATTCCTTCCGGATAGTAACAGGCAGAGTAATCATAAATGATATCAGAACCCGCCTGTGCCTGAATGCGTCCGCAAATCATAATCCGCTTGTTTCCGCCTTTCAGAAGAACGACTGACCCAATCGGCAGAAATTCATCTTCATTGTATTCAACAGAGGTATTGGACACCTCGCTTGTTCCCCCATTTTCTGGAGGATTACCAGATGGAGATCCTTGATTACTACAGGCCGCAAGCGATATAAGCAACGAAAGCCCCAGCGCAACAGCAAGTAATCTTTTATTCATGCTCATAGCAAATTCCCTCTAAACATAAGCAATACTTGATATTTATTTAGGTGCTTTATCACGCCCGGATATTCACTCCGCCGCCAATCGCTGTAAGGAAGTCCTGCCAGCGGTTTACATACTCCTGATAGGTAGAACGCTGGGGCCTCGGGGGTTGGCCCGCCTGAATCAGCAGGTTATTGATTTGAGTGTCCAAACGCGAGGGGGTTCGCTCCTCCGGGGTTTTGTAGAACTCCTTCCAGTAGTGCTCCTGGGAGATGCCCCAGCGCAGGGCCTGGGGGTTCCGGGCGGCGGCTTGGGCGGTCAGCTTCTGGCCGGCGGAGACGCCAGCACGGATGGCTCCGGCCCCATCGCCGCCGTTCTGCCGGTAGGCGTTCATCGTGGCGTTGTAGATGCCCTGGAACACGGAACGGTCCACAGGGGCAAAGGTCCCCTTGGGTTCTCCGGATGAACGGTTGCTTTCCCGGCGGGCGAGAGCCTGATCCAGTGCCGCCAGCGCGTTTTCGTGCCCCTGAGCGCGGCTGTTCCGAAGCAGGGAAGCCATGTTTTCGCTCACCAGTCCCTTGGAGATCATCGTCTCCGCCTTCATGTCCGCCATAGCCAGGTTAAGGCCCAGCCTCGCCTCGTCCCGCCCGCAGGAGGACGCACCGAAAATTTCCGCCTGATAGTCCTGGGCGATTTTCCCGGCGGCGGCCAGGTCCTGCACCGAGTACCGGGCCTCGCTTTGACCTGCCTTACCCGCCTTGCCCGCCGTCCGGAGCTGAGAGGCAATGTAGGCGTCGTGGTCCTTCAGCCACACGCTGTCGGGACCGGTCTGCGCCACTGCCTCATGGACCTGCTTCAACGCACCCCGGTACGCCTCCCCTTTCTCCGCAAGAATGGTGGAAAAGCTGTCCCGGACCGCCTGGGCGTCGCTGTCGGACAGACCCAGATTGTCCTGCAAAGCCTGGGTGTAGCCGTCGATCATCCCGGATTTCCCGGCCTGATAGACCTCCTCCAGCTTGGCAAGCTGGGCGGTCAGCTCCTCGCCGGTGTAATTGCGCTCCAGCTTATCCAGCGCCGCCACATAGCGGGAAGCCAGATAGTCCAGACCGTCCTCCAACTCCTCCGGGGTGGTGGTCTTGAACGCCTCCAGCTCCCGCGTCAGGCCGCTCCAGTCCACCGAGCCGTCCAGACCGTTCTGCCGCAGGGTGTCCATGTAGGCAGACAGCTCCGCGTCGGTGGGCTTCATGGTGTAAGAGCCCTGCCGCACACGGTCCTGCATCCGCTGAATGCTGGCGGGGTCGAAGATGTTGAAATCAAAATTTTCCTTCTTCCACAGACCTTCCGCCGCGTCCCGGATGGAGTAGTCCTCCCGGTAGCCCTTGCGGTCGGAGAGGTCCAGGTGAAGCAGTCGGGCGGAGCCCTGGGACGTGCCGCTGCCGGAAGTCGCGGCGGCGCTGGGGTCACAGCGGAAGCCCGCCTGGGGCGTGCCGGTGGTGATCTGGATGGTGATGTTGGGGATGTTTCCTATATTTTGGATGTTCATGATGGTTCCTCCTAAAAGTAGATTTTTATGTATTTACTGAAAATTGGATTAACGGTGGAATACCCGCTTCGGGCAACAAAAATATAATAATCGTACTAATCACTTGAAGTATAGCAATAAACATAAGCAGATACTTTATTCCATGCTTAAACTTTGAAAAAGGCAGCAACATCCAGCCAGACATCAAAATACATATGATGGAAACAACAGCACAAATTCCGAATGCAATATAAACATTGATTTGAGCGATTTTCTCCAATAATCCAGTCAAATACAATATTATATGGACCGCTTGCAGAGTCCCTGCCACAATACATATTCGCTTACTATTTTCAGATTTGAAGGAATTGCGTCTTAACAAAATAAGTACTCCGATTATCGTTAAAACAAGTAAAATTCCAATTCCTGCGTAGACAGTAAAATTCATAATCTCACACCTATCTTCCAACGCTAAACCCCAATATTAGATGCAAATCGTCACTCCTTATTCTGCTGCGACATACCTTCCTATGCCCTTGGGGATAACCTCAGTCTCCCACAGGATGGCTATTGCAAGAACAGCTGCGACAAGGATTCCGAAGACCTTTTTCGCTTTTTTCATCTATGCGCCCCCCTGCCGTGGTAAAAGACCACCTTCAATGTATAGAATACGACGGTAGACACAGTAACCCCAACACAATTCAAGATAATATCGTTTATATCAAAGCTGCGGCCAAATACAGGTTGCAGCAGCTCGATCCCCAGTGTAGTCACAAATCCAGCAATTAACGTCTGTTTCCATGTGCTGCCCTGTCTGAACAGCGGGTAGAGGATGCCAAAAGGGAGGAACATTACAATATTGCCCAAGTTCTCCGCACCGAAGTTGTGGAAGAAATCAGGGATAAAATCATACTCAAAAGTGAACCAGTGGTGACTCCTTCCGCTGGGCGCATGGTAAAAGAGAAAATAGTAAATGTCCCCAATGATGCTGTTAAGAAGCGTCAGGCACAGGAGCCCGGTGATATAGCAGACGAAAAGCGAAGACAAGATAATCCTTCCAGTGGAACGCCGCCGCCCCCGCCGGATCTGGCGGGCTGCATAGATTATCCCGGCAATCAGCGCAATAGGGAGTGCCTGCAAAAAGAAGCCTGGGTATGTGCTGAAAAAGAAATATTGAAAGTTCATATCGCTTGGAAAGTACATGAGGATGCCTCCAGTAAGGTATAAAATAGGCCGACTTATTCCACCGGAGCATTAGGGGATATATCGTGAGGGATGACTGTCTGGATGACAGCATTTACAGTTTCCCGATCTGCGTCTGATAGACGGAGGCTCTGATGGCCCTGCTCCAGCCGCTCATTGAACGTGCCGCAGTCGGAATGGTAGTAGACCGTCCTGCCATCGAAGGTCAGCACACAGTCGCTGGCACAGTCCGTCGCATCGGACACCCAACTGCCGGAGTCAAGGATTTGCAGGATTGTTTTTGCGTTCTCCTCTGACAGCTCAAAGCCACTGCCGCCCACCTGCGCCAGAGACATCTGTGTGGGCTGGGGGTCTGGTGCAGTCAGCTGTTCATCGTCTGTGTCGCTGGCTTCTTCCAGGCCAGTGATCGTGATATGCTCGATCTCCGCGTTTTTGTGGTAATACACATTGACCGATGTGGTATCGTCCACCTTCCAGAAATAGGCGTACTCGCCGGGCAGTTCGCCATCGGCCTCGCCCCACGCTTTTTCCAGGTCGGCCAGTGTGCAGCCTTGCGCCTGCTGTAACTGCTCGTTGCTCCACTCCGCACCGTTCTCTACGATCTCTTCAAGGGATGGAATTTTGTCCGACGAAGAGCAGGCACAGAGGGTCAGCGTCAAAGATAGCGCAAGTAAAAGAACCGTGATTTTTTTCAAATCAATACCTCCTCTGCAAAAGTAAACCAGGTGCAGCTTCTCCCGCTACCCGCACTTTTCACTTTTCTTTTCAATAGAATGGAGTATAAAAGCTCCCATTGTGATAATCACAAATACAATAGAGATGTATGGCGTAAATTCAAAGTTCACACCGCCAAAGACTTCATCAACAAGCACTCCAACTATCAAACCGACAAGCCCCATGAAAAGACTTGCAAAAATAGCAAATAATACTTTTCTCATAATATAAGGTTCTCCTTTTCATCCTCGCACTGCTTATTTCTTTTCCTCTCTTCTAAAGCACAGAGCAAGACCGATATTTTACGCCATATATGGAAAGCGATTTTTACTGTTATGTAAGCAACTTCACGATCTCCTGATAATATCCATTCATAATGCTGCGGAAATCCGTTGTTGCCACGCCTCCATATGCGTACTGGTTCCTGACACAAAACTGATTGATTTTTGCGGAAACATCTCCGCTGGACAGGTTTGACTGAGAAAACATCTGATAAGCGTAGGATGCCTGATCTGCGATGTAGTCACGATAGTCCTCCGGCAGTGTACCGCTAACACCCGTTTTGCTCCACTCATTCCACTTCTGGACGCTGCTCTTTGCACTGTTATCAAACAACCTTGTGAAATTGTCCGCAAATGCCTTGCCGACGCCAGAGGACAGCGTATTGGCGTACTTCACCGCCGCCGATTTCAGCATCCCTTCAGCGGCGAGGCCAATATACATACTGGTTCCAACACAGCCGTACTGGTTGGACTGCTGTGAAATTTTCTTTCCGGCCTCCACCATATCGAATAGCTTGGAAACGCTGACCTCTTCGCCGCAGAAGGAGAAGGTGGTTTTCATTTCCGACAAGGCAGGGGTCCGCCCGGTCTCCAGTATCCCCGCATATTCGCGGCATACCGCCTCAAAGGTCTGAGCAACAGATTGGGTGTCATCCTCCGAGAACCACTGGCACAGCCCCTTGACAAAAAACTCTGTAGCCGGGTGGTAGGGGTCATACCCTTCGCCGCTGACAATGGCTTTGGCCTGCTGCTCAATGTCATCCGTGCGCAGCTCAAAGAAATAATCCGCCACCGCGCCGTTCTGTGCCCGCTCCTGGGTGAGATAGTAGTCCCTGCCGGAGAGGGCGTTGTAATAGACCCGTATTTTCGCGTCGGGGTCCCAGGCAGGCGCATCCGGGCCGGCCTCAATAGACATGGCGGGATCACTGTATATGTGCGTCGCCCCATTTTCACTGATGGACACCTTATCAAAGCGAGGGAGGGCATCGCCATGAATTTTCTCCGCAGGCTGGCCGGTTTCGGCGGTCTGATGCACAGGGTCAAAGTCAACCTGCTTGACAAAGGCGGCGTTATTCACCAGTTCGGCGGGGAGCCGGTTCACGGGTGTCTGTGATACGATCAAGGACATTGTTTTTACCTCCTATTTGTTCCTTATTTAATTACGCCTGCATATCCACACCCTGCCGGTAGCCGTCCAGGATGCTGGTATCAAAGGGCTTGCCCCAGTCCCAGCTGGGGTCCTGCTGGTGGACGTACTCGCCCAGCCGGGTGGCCTCGCTGTGGAAGATCTCATTCAGTGTCCAGGAAGCACTCAGCCGCTGTTCCGGCGCCAGGGACATGGTGTAGTCCCGGATGACCTTGCTGATGTCCTCGCCGTCGCTGACCCCGTAGCTGTTTTTCATGTGATCGAAGGCGATCTGCTTGACCTGCTGTACCACGCTCTCGTCCACGGGGACCATCTTGCGGTAGTCGCCGGCGTCGTTCAGGCTCATGCCGGGCGTGCCGTAGGGATTGACGTGGGGCTTGCCCTGCTGCTTCTGGGCCAGCTCTCCGATGCGCTGCTGCTGGCGGTTCTGTAGCATCTGTGTGATTGTCATGGGATGACCTCCTTATTCTCAATTACTTTGTGCCTCTGCAATTTCCAGTTTGTCAACAATCCGCTATGAAAACAGAAAAAGACGCTTCCTGCCGCATGGTTATCCATGCGGCAAAAAACGCCTTCTATATTACCGATATATCCACCATAATGGCATCAAAAAGCCGCGAAGCTACATGGTTATAGCTACGCTTGCTTGCTTGCTTGCTTGCTTGCTTGCTTGCTTGCTTGCTTGCTTGCTTGCTTGCTTGCTTGCTTGCTTGCTTGCTTG
>NZ_CALPCP010000050.1 GCF_943192995.1 Flintibacter muris | reverse complement strand
TCGCATATCTGCGTCTCTCATTTTTCTGTATCATACCCTCATTATAGCACCTTTTTATCTATTGGTACAGCTTCTTACATTTTGATAGAATGGGAAAACATACGGGAAAGGGCCCTGATACAACTCCAAGAGTATACTGCAGGCTGTCAAAAAAGTCCTGACGGACTTTTTTGACAGCCTGAAAATCTGCTACGATACGGCGCAAACGCCTGCTATGCAGGCGTTTACAGACATGAGATCTAATGCGAGACGGGCACCGCCCCCTTGTGCTCCCTCGCATTTAGGATACCTCGTTTTTTCTATCCGGTAGTTTTTCGACAAGCTGTATACTGAGTAACTTTTTGGGTTTGTACAGAGTTTAATCATAACTACCTGCGGATATAGGTGATATATGATATGCTCACTTTTGGGGAAAATAGTTCAACTGACTCGACTTTTAAAGTAGCAATTGTCCTCTGGATAGAGTTGAAATTTTCTGCATGTATGGAATATTTTTGTAGACAAATTTTTTTTACGTGATATAATAAAAGGCAGATTTAGACATAATTCGGGGGAGGAACGCAACATGGAGGGAAAACTGCGGCAGGTTACAGATAATATCCACGGAACTATATATTTGAGCGATATTGAGTCACGTATGATCTCTACCCCGTTCTTCTACCGGCTTCATGACATCTATCAAAGTTCCACCGTGTATATGACATTTCCCTCCAACCGCACAAAGCGATATGAGCACTGCTTGGGTACGATGGAGCAGGCCGGGCAAATGTTCTTTTCTTCTGTTACAAACACATCGAAAAAGATACGCCAGAGGTTTATTGATGAACTTTATAAGCAGTTCACCATCATTGCGGACGCTTTTAAAAATCGGACCAACAGTGCGTTTTATTTCAACAATACGGGAGATATGCTGGCGAAGGCCTTGCCCAAATCCAAATTCAAGGATATGGACAATTTAAAAGCGCTTATAGCAGTAGGGATGAGCAACGGTGCGGTCTCCGATATTGCCCTTTCCCATCAGTCCGTCTGTTTTTTTGACCTTTTAGGCAAACACACCCAGTCCTCTGGCGATCAGCACAGAGGCACCGATGCTGCTCTTCTTTATGCGTTTCTTTACCAGTGTGCTTTGCAAGCCGTCCGTATCGCAGCGCTCTTCCACGATATTGGACATCCGCCGTTTTCTCACATCATCGAGGAAACCCTGTTGGAACTCTATGATGGCTGCGGACCACAGGGGGACGATCATTCAGACTTTGTGGAGGAAAAGGCCGCCTGTCTCAAAAGTATGCTCGAACCCTTTATTGGCCGCCATAGCCCTCCAGAACTTCTACTAAATTCGGGAAAAACCATCAATGCTGCCCTTCATGAGCAGATCGGGCTTAAAATGCTCCAAAGCGCTTTTCAACGCATTTTCGGAACGCTCCTCCAGGAGGCTACCGAACGTTCGCAGTCTCTGGCTTGTAAAACGACCCGTTCTCTCTATTATGTCACCGTTATAGAACTGACTTTCGCCATACTGCTGGAACAGAACCCATTATGTACGGCGTTTCACCGCATGATCGATGGTCCCATTGATTCGGATCGTCTGGATTATATCGTTCGGGACTCTGAAAACTCTGGCATTGACTGGGGCCGCATCCCTTATAATCGTATCGTCTGCTCGGCCATGCTAGCCTCCACTCCGGAAGGCCAGTTTACCATTGCCTTTCCTGAAAAGATGGCCGATGACTTGGATGATATCCTCGTCGCCCGGTATAAAGTGTTCTCTCGCATAAACTATCACCACCGCTCTACCAAGACGGCCCACCTGCTTCAAAAAGCTGTTTCCACACTGGCCAGGGACTACTTGTGTACACCCGTGGGCAAAGAGTGTATCTGTGCCAATATATGTGATCTGTGGACGGCGCTGGGGGCTACTTTGGGGAAACAGGAAGAGGAAAATAAAGCCGCAAAATGGAATGACTCCTGGCTGATCTCCGTACTGCACAGCGCCTTGATTAAGCTCAGCGATGATGGTACCTGCGAGGCATTGGAATCCAGCGGCTCTCCCGTCCGGACGTCGGCCGACATCCGTCGTCTACAAGACCTCTTGGAAGAGGTCTTGCTGAATCATAAGCACTACTACGCCCTGCTGAAGCGTCAGAAGGATGCGAAAAATCTCATTGAAAAAATTCTCCTACGCTCCGGTATCACCAACGAACGCCTGGAAAGGCTGTTACAGCGGGAATATCAAAAGTTGTTCTCCAAAACCGGCGAGGATGCCCAGGAGGCCCAGGAATCCCTATACCGAGTTGGCCGCCTGATGGACAACATCCTGCCAAGAGCGGATTTCGAGGAGCTGGAGATTTACTTCCTGGGTGAGAGTTGCGAGAGTCGTATCGTTCATATACTAGAAGGTGAGCAGCAAAACAATACCATCAGCGACTTTATCGTTTCTCCGAATGCTACCCGCTACAAGCTGGGAATCAGCGATGAGTTGCGCGACCGGATTTACCTCTATGCGCCGGATGGCACGATCTACCCCTATGACATCAATGGCTCCCTTTTCCCCCTGTTACAAGCACACCGCATGGCCAACCTGTGGTTGAATGTCTATGTAAGTTTGCCCAGCGCAGAGAAAGCGGCGGACACCTTGACCGAGTTGTCGGAAAAGGTTCAGGGTTGCATTGGAGACGATCTAGCTACTGAGTTCAGCAGGCTCTTTCCCCAGTTCTTCAAAGATAATTTGTCCGATTCCCAGGTATGCTGAGGTAGCGAGGAACTTCCAAGCAAGCGGAAAATTTGAATTTCTTGTAAATTCGAAGAACATGCTTGCATTTTGGGGTTTTCTCGGGTATAATACTTACCCGCACCTTTCTAGAAAATCTGAGATTCTTAACGCAATCCTAAGTACGAGAAAACAGGAAAGTGGTGTAATCTATGTGCAAGGTCAGAACAGGAGCAGACGTCCAAACCACCGCAGATCTCCAGAATCTTGTGACCAGCGTTATCCTCCGGCAAACCCACCCCTTCTCCAAGGATACCATCAAAAAGCAGGTTCTGTCCAAATTGGCGGGGTCTGAGTTTTTGTCGGACAGGAAAAAGCAGACGCAGGTCATCAAAATCTGTGAGAGAACATTGAAACTCATGGTGCTCTCCAGCAGCATAAAGAGCAAGGGTATGGACAATGACTGTTATCATTTGGCCTTATCTTTTCCTTCCTATAATCCTTCTATGATGAGTGTGAAGTAATCTTAGAAAGTAGACAATTAGAAATTGATCGTTGAGTTTAAGTTGGATAAAATCTTTTCTAATATAAATCGATTTTGACCGCTTACTCCAACTTGTATTGATAAAAAAGATGCAGGCGAGAAACCAATGTCATTAAGTTAAGGGTAGAAGGGGGCAAATGCGGGGCATTTGCCCCCTTAACAGTTATGTAGAAAACCGGATAAATCCTTAAGTTAAGGTCAAATTGTAAATAAAGTGTAAAAAATGCGAGAAAATATTGAAGATTTACGCATGATATGGTACTCTATATGCAGTCGTCGTGACGGACGGTCGCATGGAAAGTTTTGAATGAACCACAGAAACACAATATCACATCACTCATAACCACAAAACCACATTTTTATTAAGTTTAAATGCTTTGATTTCACTTGCTTTGATTGATTTTTGAATTTTCCTACATTGAACAGACCACAAAACCACACAACCACATTACACATAACCGCATAGTTTAGATTGTTAGTAGCGAACGAGAACGTCAAGGACACGCCCCGCCTTTTGGGGGTGTGCTTTTGCCGTTCTTTTTTCGTCCGGCGGCAAAACAGCCAACGGAGGAAAATTTTTTTGAACATCAATCAAATCAAATATGCTCTTGATGGTTCCATCAAGAGCGCGGCTGAGAAAGCAATTAGAGGTCCGCTGTTCCGCAATCGCAAGCTGTCAGTTGCCGACACCATCCGCCTTTTGATAGGCGCGGAAGGCGGCTCTTTAGATAAGATTCTCCATGCCGCCGGGATTGAAGTCACCGCGTCCGCCGTCAGCCAGCGCCGCGCTCAAATCGACCCGGCTGTGTTCCGCGCTGTCTTTGATTCGTTTAATGCCGCTTGTGTCGATACGGAGATGTTCCACGGATACCGTCTTTTTGCGGTGGACGGTACAACAGTCAATCTCCCCCGCAATCCTGCGTCTGCGTCCTTTGTCTGCAACGACGGGATTCCAAACGGGGTGAATCAGCTCCATGTAACGCCGCTGTATGACCTTTTGTCCCGTACTTTCATTGATACGGTGATACAACCGGAGCCGAAAAAGGATGAGATCGGCGCATTGGTCACAATGCTGCAACGCAACAGTTTTTTCCAAAAGACGCTCATTATTGCCGACCGTGGTTTTGAGAGCTACAACATGATAGCGCACCTGTTAGAGAAGCCTAACGTGGACTTTCTCATCCGGGTAAAGCAAAGCCGTTCTGCCATGCGCGAGGTGGCAAAGCTCCCCATGCTGGGGCTGGATTGCGATATATCTTTTTCTATATGCACGACCCAAAAGAATACTGACAAGCAAAATCAAAATTATGTGTTCCTGCAAGTCCCCAAAAAATCAAAACCGGGGTCTAAAACCCGGCGCGGACGCTGGGATTTTGGCAACTATTACCCCATGCGCTTTCGGATTTGCCGTTTCCTGCTGGATAATGGTGAGTTTGAGACGGTGGCAACATCCTTACCGCGCTCTTTCACACCGGACGATATAAAGGCCCTCTACCACATGCGCTGGGGCCAGGAATTGGCCTTCCGTGACCTCAAATACACGTTGGGCCTAATAAATCTCCACGGGAAATCAGACGGATTTGCGGAGCAAGAAATATTTTCCAGTTTAACCGCATTTAACTTCGCAAGCCGGGTCTGTCGGGAGGTGGCAGTCCGACAGCCGAAAAAGGGTATATACGCCTATAAGGTCAATTTCAAAATGGCTGTTGCGCTGTGCCGGGAGTTTATCAGAACGCCGAAGGCGGACGCTGACAAACTGCTGAGCGACATTGCGCGGTACACCGTCCCTATCCGACCGGGACGGCAGAATGAGCGCAATCTCCGGGTGAAGGGGTTCCCTGGATTCGTCTACCGGGTGGCCGCTTAAAAAATGGGGGGCCAGGTCTGCGCGGCCCGCCCCCTATCCTGGTTTATTTTTTGAAAAAGCCCCTCTAGGGGTCAAAATCGCGGGATTTTTCAAAAAAATGCGCCGTCTTATCTTAACGGCAGAAAATCTGTGTTCAAGATTGTTGTTTTGCCTGAAATCTCAACATGTCCCGGAAATGTAGTAGAAAACGGCTGGAGTGCTTCTTTTCCTGCATAAGTCACGCTTGCCCTAAAAATACAACTTGCCCCAGAAATGCCATAAAATCAGTTTTTGCACCTCCCCATTTTTTGAAGAAAATTGCCCCAAAATCAGCCGTTAAGTTAAGGAAAAATCCAAATTTCAACATGTCCTGTTTATGATATAGAAATCAGCGGTTATTTTCAAAACCGCAAGAATCCAAAAACACCACCGAAAAATCAACAAGTCCGGGAAATGTCGATAAAAAAGCGGGAAAGTCCGTTTTTACAGACCTTCCCCGAAAACGCCCTTGCAATTTCTTCCGTCATAGGGTAAAATAGCCGTGGAGACATAAATAGCGGCAGAGCACAGCGGGTTGCCGCCCGCTATGCTCCGATGAAGAGTGTCCATACCACTCAACACCATAGTCTTACGTAGACTACACCGTATCTCCCATTATACTGTCATATCGCCCAATTTGCAACAGGAAATGGGTTTGGTGTTTCGCTTTGATTGAAGCTCAGTCAGGCGGTGTTGAGTTATACGCTCAACACCGCTTTTATGTTTCCGACGAAAGCCCAGGGCGGGGGCACATCCCCCGCCCGCCCTTCGGGGCTTCGTTGGAAATAAAATTCGAGAGGAAGAAGGTAAATGAAGAAGAAAATATTTTCCCTTGCGTTGGCTTTTGCGCTGTGTATGGGGCTGATGGTTCCAGTGTCAGCAGAAGAAACAGTCTCTGTTGTTTGGCTGGACGAGGATCTGGTACCTTCCGGCAGTCTTGGGTTCGATGATGGAATGATGGGTGTCAGAAGGAATAAGGGAGCGTATCAGTATGGCTTTGTGGACCAGACGGGTAAGCTTGTTATTCCCTTGCAATATTCTGAAACTCAACGTTTTACCGAGGGGTTGGCCCCGGTCAGTCGCGCAAGAGATTCCGGATGGGATTTATGGGGCTATATTGACAAAAACGGGAAACAGGTTATTCCGTGCATTTACCAGTTGGCTGATAACTTTTCCGAGGGACTGGCCGCGGTAGAGATACTATCTGAAGATGATGGGTACAAGTATGGCTATATTGATAAAACTGGTAAAGTTGTGATTCCCTTTGAATACGATTTTGGGCGCAGCTTTATTGATGGCTATGCGGCGGTACAAAAGAATGGCAAATGGGGATTTATTGATAAAAGCGGCGAGATTGTGATTCCTTTTGAATATGGACTTACGGGGCTAGGTTTCTCTAATGGCCTGGCAGAAGTTTATAAAAATGGAAAATAGGGATTGATTAACGAAAAAAATGAGTTTGTCATTCCACCGGAATTAAATTATTCCGATATATTATATTGTTCAGAATGGGATATGGTGCAAGTACGAAAAGGAAATTGGGGAGATTTTGATTACGGTTTTATTGATAAAGATGGTACATTTAAAATTCCGCTGATATATGATGCGTGCTATGGTGTTTCCGAGGGCCTTTCGGCAGCCAGATTTGGCCCTATTTGTGGATTCCTTGATAAAAATGGTGAATGGGCTATTCCCTTTCTCTATTCGGAAGTCTCCCCATTTTTCGAAGGTTTGGCTGCGGTTAAACAAAACGGCAAGGCTGGCTACATCAACAAAGCTGGAGAAGTTGGGCCACGCTACCGCCGCCTTTACTCTGGACAAATACGGCCACTTTACAGAGCGCATGAAGCAAGACAGCGCCATCCGAATGGAGAGCTTCATGAAAGACGTTTTAAACCTGTAAAGGGAAAACATAAGGGAAAATTACAGAGAAAAACCCGCCAACCCCTGATATTACAAGGGTTGACGGGTTTCTTTGTGGACTTCCACACGAAGCTCCTCCCAAGTGCGGGATTTTTGCCTGCGTCTTTTTTGTCAATGTAAGTTGGCAGGGGCGAACACTTTGGATGCCTATACAAAGAAAGTTCGCTGATCTTGGTGGTTCCCTTTCTATTTCAGGACGGAATTGGCAATGGCGTCTGCCAAAGCGTCGATCTCGGACTCATTGTCGGCCTTAAGGGAGGAGGTAACGGTCATCTCCTCATCCAGGACGGTCATATTCTTCAAAGACTCAATTTCCTCCTTCATCAGCGCGCCGGAACGGGGGGCCCAGGAACCGCTGCCCATGATGGCCACGGTGCGCTTTTGCAGGTTGAGGGCCTTCATATCCATGAGGAAGTTGTGCATGGGCGGGAAAATGCCCAGGTTGTAGGTGACGGAGGCCAGCACCAGGTGGCTGTACTTGAACAGGTCGGAGATGAGGTAGCTGACATGGGTGGAGGACACGTCGTACAGCCGGGTGTTTGTGATCCCCCGGGCGGTGAGCTTGGCGGCCAGTACCTCGGCGGCGGCCTCGGTGTTGCCATACATGGAGGCGTAGACGATCATGACGCCCTTCTCCTCCGGCTCATAGGTGGCCCAGTGGGTGTACTTGTCAATGATATAGCCCAAATCCTTACGCCAGATGGGCCCGTGGAGGGGGCAGAGCATCTTGATGTTGTCCAAGCCCACGATATTGGCGGCCTTGTTCAGCAGGGCCACCACCTGGGGGCCGTATTTGCCCACGATGTTGGTGTAGTACCGGCGGGCATCATCAATCCACTCGCCGTCAAAGTCCACCTCGTCGGCAAAGAGCTTGCCGTCCAGGGAGCGGAAGGAGCCGAAGGCATCGGCGGAGAAAAGGACGCCGTTGGTGGTGTCGAAGGTGACCATGGCCTCGGGCCAGTGAACCATGGGGGCGTAAACGAAGGCCACGGTGTGCTTGCCGAAGCACTTGGTATCACCCTCCTTGACCTCCTCAATAGCGCTGGGATCCAGGCCAAAGCCAAACTGGTTCAGCAGGGTCACCGCCTTGGGGGTGGTGATAATCTTTACCTCGGGCCAACGGAGGAGGATTTCCTCAATGGAGGCGGCGTGGTCGGGCTCCACATGGTTAATCACCAGGTAGTCCAGGGGACGGCCGTCCAGTACGGCCTTCACGTTGGCGATGAACTGCCGGCCCACCGCCCAGTCGGCGGTATCGAAGAGGACGGTCTTCTCGTCCAGCAGGACATAGGCGTTATAGGACACGCCGTGGTACAGGGGGTGGATGTTCTCAAACAGGGCCAGCCGGTGCTCGTCCGCGCCAACCCAGTACAGGTTATCGGTGACCATACGGTAATTATACATATAGGATTGCCTCCTTTATCATTTTAGTGGTAGTTACGCCTCGATCTCGAAGAACGCGTCCACGCCCTCGCCGCAGTGGGGGCAGGTCCAGCCCTCGGGCAGATCCTTGAAGGCGGTGCCGGGCTTGACCTCATTTTCGATATCGCCCTGCATGGGGTCGTATTCATGGCCGCAGCCGTTGCAGATGTACAGCTTCCGGGGCTGATAGACCTTCTTGGGGGCCATGCGCTTCATCTTGGTCATGGGCGGGGCGGGGAGCTTCTCTCCGGTGTCCAGGGCAGCGGTGAGCAGGGGCAGGATCTCCATCACGTCACCCACAATGCCGTAGTCGCAGTTCTTGAAGATCTTGGCGTTGGGATTTTTGTTGATGGCTACAATGCAGGAGGCGTCCTTGATGCCCTTCAGGTGCTGGACGGCCCCGGAGATGCCGCAGGCAATATACAGGTTGCCCTTGAACTTCTGGCCAGACATACCCACATAGCGGTTGAGGGGTACATATTTCAGCGTCTCGGCCACGGGGCGGCTGGAGCCGACAGCGGCACCGGCGGCGCGGGCCAGATCCTCGATGAGCTTCATGTTCTCTTTCTCGCCGATGCCCTGTCCAGCGGACACCACCCGTTCAGCCTGGGTGATGGGGGTGTCCATGGGGATGCCCACGGTGAAGTCGTGGCCGTCCTTTTTCAGGTTGGCGACCAGGGCCGCCACCTTCTCCTGGGCAGTGCCGTCCTTGAGGACCAGGCGCTTCCGGGCACCGGTCTCGGGACCCCGGGGGCCGGTGGCAGCGGCGGAGGGGGCCTCCTTGGCGGCCTTGCCCAGGATGTGGGCGGCAATCACAACACGCTGAATTTCGTTGGTGCCCTCGTAGATGGTGGTAATCTTAGCGTCCCGGTAGAACCGCTCCACCTCCATGCCCTTCAGGTAGCCGCAGCCGCCGAAGATTTGCAGCGCGTCGTTGGTGACCTCCAAGGCGATGTCGGAGGCATACTGCTTGGCCATGGCGGACTCCATGCCGTAGGGCACGTGGGCCTGCTTCAGCTCGGCGGCGGAGTAGATCAGGAACCGGGCGCAGCGCAGTTTGGTGGCCATGTCGGCAATCTTGAAAGCGATGTTCTGCTGCTGGCAGATGGGCTTGCCAAACTGAACCCGCTCCTTGGAATACTCCACAGCAGCCTCATAGGCCCCCTGGGCGATACCCAGGGCCTGAGCGGCGATGCCGATGCGTCCCCCGTCCAGGGTGGACATGGCAATCTTGAAGCCCTGGCCCTCCTTGCCCAGCAGGTTTTCCTTGGGGATCTTCACATTGTTGAAATTCAGCTGGCAGGTGGCGGAGGAGCGGATGCCCATTTTGTCATAGTGCTCCTCAAAAGTGAAGCCCTCCCAGCCCTTCTCCACGATAAAGGCGGAGATGCCCCGGGTGCCGATGCCGGGGGTGGTGACGGCGAACACCACATAGGTGTCAGCCTCACCGCCATTGGTGATAAAAATTTTCTCGCCGTTGAGGAGGTAGTAATCCCCCATGTTCTCGGCGGTGGTCTCGGTGCCGCCGGCGTCAGACCCGGCGTTGGGCTCGGTGAGGCCGAAGGCCCCCAGCTTCTTGCCGGAGCATAAGTTGGGCAGGTACTTCATCTTCTGTTCTTCGGTGCCGAAGGCGTAGATGGGGTAGGTGCCCAGCGAGGTGTGGGCCGACAGGATCACTCCAACGCCGCCGTCTACTCGGGACAGCTCCTCCACGGCGATAGCGTAGCTCAGGGCATCCGCCCCGGCCCCGCCGTACTTCTTCTCGTAGGGCAGGCCCATCAGGCCCAGTTCACCCATTTTTTTCACGGCCTCATGGGGGAACTGGTTGTTCTGGTCCAGCATGAAGGCGATGGGCTTCACCTCGGCCTCGGCAAATTCCCGTACCTTGGCCCGCAGCCCCTCATGCTCCTGTGTGGTTTGATACAGCATACAGATATTTCCTCCTTTATTGACAAATTTCCTCTGCTTCCTGAAAAATTGCGCTCAATGGTGTTTTGCGAAGCTCTCCGTCCAGCACCTCCTGAATACGGGACAGTTCCCGGCACAGGCCGCAGTCCCCCTCGGGACGGTTCTCGCACCGGTAGCCCGGCTTCTGGCAGCGGTTCAGCCGCAACGGCTCCCCCAGCATACAGAACAGGTCTCCCAGATATAGTTCTCCGCAGTTCTTGCGCAGGAGGTATCCACCATTGGAGCCCCGGCGGCTGAGCACCAGCCCGGCGGCGTGAAGCTGCTTCAAAACCTTTAACGTAACAGCCTTTGGTATATGTTCCCGCTGGGCGATGGCGGCGGCAGACATATGTCCGTTTTGATACATCGCCCGGAGAATGCGCAGAGCGTAGTCCATCTCACGGGTTATCAGCAAAGGATCACACCCTCTAAATAGTACCATTTTAGTCCATTATACTATATCTGGTCAATTTGTCAATCTATTTGGACGGAAAAATTTGATTTTCAGCATTCTGACGAAAAAGCGGCTGCTTCGCTGGTATGCCGGCGACGCGGACATCCTTTGCATTTGACAAGAGTTTATCTACGGCAGCCCTGACCTATTTACAGTTCGTAGAAATATACCGCAGATTGTCTTTTCAAAAAACAGCTGTTACAATATTACTCCTGAAAAATAATCTAGAAAAAAGATGCAGAAAGTGGTAAAATAGACAGCATGGAACACGTAGATTTACGAAAATTGAATAGAGGAGAACTCACGCAGATACGCCGTCAGGTCGTACGCCTCAAAAAGATGGGGAAAACCGGGAAAGAAATTGAGGAATTAACCGGAGTACGGCAGAGTCGCATTAGCGAAATATGGACGGCGTATCAGCGAGAGGGAGACAGTTCCCTGGAACCGAAGAAACGCGGGTTTCAGAAAGGGACACATCTGCGGCTGACACCGGAGGAGCAGGCAGAAATACGAGAAACGGTCATAACACGCCGTCCAGAGGAATTTGGGCTCGCCGGCAGTCTGTGGACGCTGAAGAAAGTGTGCGCATACGTCTGGAAAAAGTATCGGAAAAAGATATCAGACGGGAGTGTGTCGGATTATATGCGGCGCTGGGGATTGACCTGCCAGCGTCCGGTGAAACGCGCCCGGAAACAGGATCCTTCTCGCATCTAAAGGTGGCAGGAGGAGGAATATCCAGCCATCGCCCAGCGAGCGATGGCGGAAAATGCCGTGATTTACTGGGGAGACGAGACTGGGATCGACAATTGCTCAAACTCTGAGCGCAGGTTTACACCCAAAGGGCGGCCTCCGATTCTGCCGGTGGAGACGAAAAGAGAGCGGCTGAATATGCTTTCCGCCCTGAGCAGGCAGGGAGACGTTCGCTTTATGCTGTGTGAGGATTCCATGAATCAGCAGCGCCTGATCCAATTTATGGACCGGTTGATTCGGACCTCCAACCAAAAGGTTTTCCTGATTTTGGACAATCTAAAGGTGCACCATGGGAAGAAGGCTGCAGCCTGGCTGGACAGGCACCAGGATAAAATCGAACTGTTCTTTTTGCCGCCCTATGCCCCGGAGAGCAATCCGGACGAATATCTCAATCACGCGTTGAAGCTCTCAATCCATTCTGGCGACTTACCTCGGACCAAATACGATATCCGCCATAAAACAGCTTCCTTCATGCGTACCTTTCAACATTGCTCTGATAAGGTCTCCGCTTTCTTTCAACATAACCAGATTTCCTATGTTCTAATTCGGGAGTAATACCATTAAAGATCCAGTCATCCGGGACATAACTCGTGATGCTGCCACTTGCCGCACTGGGGAACAGTGCCCACTCCAGACCGCTTTGAGTCGGAATGGTGAAATCAGGCGGATAACCAGCTACCGGCTTACCCACCAGAACGCCGTTGGCGCTGTCGCTGGACTGGTTGGGATTTTGGATGACGTTCAGACCGTTGGTGTTGTAGTAGCAGCCGTCCATCCAGTCACACACATTGTCCCACCAGCCCTCGATGTTGCGGTACTGGGTATAGCCGTAGGTATCCCGGTTGGCTGCCGTTGTTCTCCTTGGAGCCACGCGCCGAACAGCCCCGGCCAATCCGCTCACCATTCCAGTCAGCGAACTCCACCAGGAACAGTATCCCAACGTACCACATCTGAGCAAAGTCCATCTGCCAGAAGTTCGCCCCCAAGTTGTGGATATTGGTCCTGGCCGTGCTCCTGGTAATACTTACCTGCTGCGCCTTGTTGGTTTCCGACTTGTAGGTGCCGGAGGCGCAGTGATACCGCCCAATGTGGAACTGTTGACAAAGTGGCGAGAAGGCGCTTAGGTGAAACAGCGCAAGAAAAAAGACGCCCAACCCGGCGTCATACCATGCACTTTATCATCCTCTTCAGGTTCAAGGCCGTGGCGGAAAGGAGGCAGTGATCCTCCGCTGCCTCTAAGCCCCGTCGTAAGACGCGTGTCAGGTTGTGGCTCCATTTCTGGATGGAAATGTACCTTCGCACCAGATCTGCCTCAGCCGGAGGGCCTGCCGGTACTCCGGCGAATCCGCCTGGCTGAGATTTGTCTGGGAAGCATCTTCAAAAACACTGCGCGTCAGCCGCCGGGCCTTGTCTTTCAGGCTCTTGTTCAGGCACCGCTCCTTCATCGGGCAGCTTTGGCAGTCAGACGGCTGGGCACTATACACCCAATGCAGGCTGCTGCCTGCGTTCCTGCTTACTCTGGTCAAGGTGAGTTCTTTCCCGCTGGGGCAGCGGAAACAATCATTGCTTTGATCATACTGGAAGTGTTCCCTGCGGAATTCTACGCTCGGATGAGGACTGTTCTCCATTGGACGGACAAAAAAGGAAACGCCATGTTCTCCCAATACCTGATGGGCCAGTCCAAAATCATACGCGGAATCAGCTGTGGCCTTCTGCACCGGGAGCAGCTCCATGACCCGTTCCATCTGTTCCAGATACGGTGTTTTATCGCTGGCGTCCCCAGCTGTCACCGCCACATCCAGGATGATACCGTGGTCTGCATCCAAGGTCTGATGGCTCAGGTAATACATCCCATGGGGCTTATTGGCGCGATTGAGCCAGCCAGCGTCCGAATCTGTCCGGCTGACCCGCCTGTGGGGGTGTTTTGGTTTCCGTTTCAGCATTTTTATCCGTTTCTTCTTTTGCTTCCCTGTCTTTTGTGCCAGATATTCTCCGGCCTGTTCCTCATAGGTATTCAGCCGTTCCCAGTACGCACCCGGCCCTTCAGACGTTTCCACCATGTACATGGACGCTGGGGAGGCGCTGGCCTTTACATGGGTGGAGTCTGTTGCCACCAGCCGCCCGCTGGCAAGTCCCATGTCGATACATTGCTGGGCTACCCGCTCAAACAGCCGCCGGAGTACCTTTCGAAATGCCGGCTTCCGCCGCCGCAGTTGAGAGATTGTGCTGTGATCCGGTACCCGCTCATCCAGATCTATCCCCAAATACCAGCGAAACGCATTGCTGTCCGCACACCGTTCCTCAATCTGCCGCTCCGATGGGATGCCGTACAAAAAGCCAACCAGCAGGTATTTTACCAGTACCACCGGGTCAATGGGTGGACGGCCATACTTCCGGCTGTATAGGTGTGCGGTTTCCTCATACACAAATGACAGATCCAGTGCCTATTCCAACTTCCGCAAAAAATGGTTTTCCGGCACCAAATCCTCTATCGTTACCATGTGATATTTTAACTGCATATCCCCACCCCTTCCCATCTCTAATTATACCATATTTTGATCGCTTTGGGGGCACTTTGCCAACAGTTCCAAATTGAGGTTTGTTTTCACAGTCTAACAGTTGTTCCAATCCCGCCGGACTTCCGCTTGATAGTGGCTGTTGATGGTAATGGTGGCGTTATACAGGGCGGTCAGCAGGTAGGCCCGGATGTTACGGATGTCGGTGGAGTTGCGGGCCATGCTCTCAAACACATAGTTGATGTGTTCACAATCCAACGTCAAAAAACGGGATTTGACCTGCTCGGCGGGTATGTCCTCGCCGCCGATACGGATAGTCGGGCGGGTACTGCACAGTGTTTCCGTAATCAGCTCTGCCGGACTTTTCCGGCCACTCTGGGGGTGGGTAGATAGCGAGTTTACTCCGTCCGCAAAAAGCGGATTTTGCATCTTTGGTGCGTAAATTTTTTGAAACGGGAGACCGTTTTGGAAAACCAAACTTTTCTTACCTGTTTTTGCGATGCAATATCGATTTTCGATTTGATTATGTGATTTTGTTTTGCTGTTTTCGGGCGGTATCTTTTTCATCTATACAAGGTTTTGTGATACTAAACAGACTATCTTAGCACATTCCTATGCCTCTCAAGAAACCAATCGCTTATGCCAAAATAGTCCGAGCATTCTACTTGAATCGTTATCTCAAGGATGGAGTCGACCATAACTCACCGCAAAGTACCGAGCAGGTGGAATAGGAGCCATATCCGGGAACCATTACGGCGGAAACCGCCGGAACATGAGCGAGGAAGAAGAGGCGTCACTGCTGAAGCCGTTTCGGGAGAAAGCGGAAAATGGACATCCCAGAAAATATTGTCCTTTTTTACATTCCTCCCTATACGCCGGAAATGAATCCCATTGAACAGATTTGGAAAGAAATTAGGAAACGAGGCTTTAAAAACGAAGTCTTTCCTTCTTTGGATAAGGTTGTGGATCGTCTCTGCCTTACCATTTGCTCCCTCTTGCCTGAGCTCATCTCTCACATTACAGGGAGAATTTGGATTTTAAATGCTTTTATTGGTTATTAGAATCAGAGCGTAGGTCTCCTCATCCCTATACCACAACCTCCAGCGATCAAAAGCGACGTTTTATTTTTGTGTTTTAGAAAAAGTTTCTGCTGTAGAAAAAAGCCACCCGCCAGAACTGAGTCTGGCGGGTGATCGCATTAGGAAGAGGTACTGCATAGTGGAATACGCAAATTATCCAACCCTTGGGGAATTATTGCGACAGGATATATTTTCAAATAGCCAGGTACTGAGCGGAGAGGCCGCCCTGGATATTCCCGTCGCCGGTGTAAATTTGACAGACACGCCGGATTACTATGACTGGGTCTCCCCCCATGAATTGCTGGTTACAAACTGCTACGCCATCTGCGGTGATGCACCCGCTCTGTCCGCATTCATTGGACACCTTGCGGAAAAGGGGTTGGCGGGTGTATGTATCAAGCCCTCACGGTTTCTGGGAACAATTCCAGAATACATGATCTCGGCGGCAAGAGAGCAGGAGTTTCCTTTGATAGCGCTGCCGCCTACGATCCGGTTCGCCGATATCACCAAGGCGGTCTCTGACGAACTTCTCCGCCGGCAGACCGCTCTGCTACACAACAGTATCGCGGTAAACCAGATGCACCCGTCCTCAAATCCCCCGATTTCCTCTGTTCCGTTCCTTGTTCTGGGATGGTAACCGTATGCGTTTCATCCGCGATCATCGTTCCCACTATGGACATCTGACGCACATTCGTGCTATGATGAAAAAAACAGTTCACGGAGGCAGATCTCATGCAAAAGATCATGATCGTAGAAGATGACCCGGCCATTCGGGAGGAACTGGCGCTGCTCCTGGAAAATGAGGGATATACGCCTCTTGTAATTTCGGAGTTTATCGATATACCCGCTCAGGCGGCGCTGGAACGCCCGGACTTAATTCTTTTGGACATTGGCCTTCCGGGCAAGGACGGCTTCTCTCTTTGTGCGGCGCTGCGGAAGGCCATTCCCGCGCCGGTGGTTTTTGTCACCAGCCGGGATGCCGGTGCGGACGAGGTACGGGCGCTGAGCCTGGGCGGGGACGACTACATCACCAAGCCATACAGCGTCCCCGTCCTGCTGGCTCGAATTAAAGCGGTTCTGCGCCGGAGCGGCGAACCGGAACAAGCTGATTTACTGGAGGCCGGTGAACTGCGATTGAGCCTGACAAAAGGGGTTGTGTCGTCCGGCAGGAAAGCCGTGGAACTCAGCCGGAATGAACTGCAAATTTTGGCCTGCCTGATGGTCCATACCGGGCAGATTGTTTCTCGGGCCGATCTGATTGACGCCCTGTGGGACAGCCAGATTTACATTGATGACAACACCCTCAGCGTGAATATGACCCGGCTGCGGGGAAAGCTGGCGCAGATCGGTCTGCCAGACGCCATCAAGACCCGGCGCGGAATGGGGTATCAACTATGACACTGCGGGAATTTTTGTCGGACCGGCTGAAGCGTATCGCGCTCCAAGTGATCTGCGCCGGACTGGCAACGCTGTTCCTTTTCGCCACGGGAACACAGTCAGGAGTTCTGGTGATTTTGCTGATCGTGTTCCTGCTGGTTTTCCTGATGGTGAATATGTTTGATTTCTTTCAGCAGCGCGCCCGCTTTCTGGAATTGAAATCTATTCTGGATGGTCTGGACCGTAAATACCTGTTTACGGAGTGCGTTCCGCAGCCAAAAGGGCTGTTTGAACGGCGGCTCTTTGACCTGACCCGCCTGGCTGGCCGCGATATGACTGGCGCGGTATCTGACGCCCAGGCATCCCAAAGGGAGTACCGGGAATATGTGGAACGCTGGGTGCATGAGATCAAAGCCCCTCTCACCGCCGCCCGCCTCATTTGTCGGGAGTTGGACGGGGGCACCCGCCGGAAGCTCACAGCGGAACTCAGTCAAATCGAGGCCCATGTAGAGCGGGCATTGTTCTACGCCCGTGCGGAGAACCCGGAGCAAGACTGCGTGCTTCGACAGGTGAAGCTGGAGAAAATCGCTGCCCAGGCGATTGAGAACCATCGCTCCCTACTGATTCAAAATGGCATCCAGGTGGAGACAAAGGGGTTGGACTGTACGGTCTATACCGATGAAAAGTGGGCAGTATTCATCCTGGGTCAGCTGCTGCAAAACGCCGCCCGCTATCGGGGACCGGAACCGGTAATCACCCTTTCAGCCAAGCCTCTCGGAAAACAGGTACAGCTTACTGTCTCAGACAATGGCATTGGTATTCCCGCCCATGAACTTCCCCGTGTGTTTGACAGAGGTTTTACCGGCAGCAACGGACGCAGCCGGGGCGGTTCCACTGGTATGGGCCTGTATCTATGCAGAAAACTGTCTGGTTTCCTGGAGCTTGGACTGGAGATTGTCTCTGAGGAAGGAAAGCGAACCACTGTTACCCTCACCTTTCCCGCAAAGCAAAATCTTACAAAACTGTAAGACAAATCAATATAACTTCGATACAACAGCCTTCGCTTCTGGTGTACCATAGAGCCATAAGCAAAGGAGGCAAACTGCCATGTTACAAGTACAGAACATCGAAAAGTATTACGGAAGCAAAAACAACGTCACTAAGGCGCTTGAGCGGGTGAGTTTTGACGTGGAGGCTGAGGAGTTTCTGGCCATCATGGGTGCGTCAGGGAGTGGAAAAACCACTCTGCTCAACTGTATCTCCACCATCGACACCATCAGCGCCGGAAAAATCCTGCTGGACGGTGTGAACATCGCCGATCTCAGCGAGGAAGAATTGGCGAAATTTCGCCGGGAGCGGCTGGGTTTTGTCTTCCAGGACTTCAATCTTCTGGATACCCTGACCGTTGAGGAAAACATCGGGCTGGCTCTCTCGCTGAACCATACCGACCCCAAAGCGGTACAAAGCAAAGTGCGTGATGTGGCTCAAAAGCTGGGGATTACCGACATACTGACCAAGTTCCCCTACCAGATTTCCGGCGGACAGAAGCAGCGAACCGCCTGCGCCAGAGCGATGGTGGCTGGGCAATCCCTGTTGCTGGCGGATGAACCCACGGGGGCGCTGGACTCCAAGGCATCTAAGAATCTGCTGGAAATCATGACCACCATGAACCAGGACATGGGCGCTACCATCCTCATGGTTACTCACGACGCCTACAGCGCCAGCTATGCCAAACGGGTGCTGTTCCTGAAGGACGGGCGGGTGTTCAATGAGCTGCTCCGGGGAGAACGGGGACGGCCCGTATTCTACCATGAAATTCTGGATGTTCTTGCCGCGCTGGGGGGTGATGTCAGTGACGTTATCTGAGCTCTCCCTGCGCAACGCCAAGCGCCAGGCCCAGGATTATCTGGTCTATTTTGTCACAGTGGTCATGGCTGCGGCCCTGCTGTATTCGTTTAACGGGCTGGTATTCTCTCAGGAGATCATCACCTTGTCCAAGGGTATCTCCGTACTTCCTCTGATGATCGTGCTGGCCAGCGTGGTGGTGGTGTGCGTCTTTGGCTGGCTGGTGGCCTACGCCACCAGATTCATGCTTCTGCGCCGGGGCCGGGAGCTGGGGCTCTATCTGCTCATTGGCTTGGAGAACCGGCAATTAGCCCGGCTGTTCTTTCTGGAGAATCTGGCTGTGGGCGGCTGTGCCCTGGTGCTGGGGACCGCCCTGGGCGGGCTGTTCTATCAGGCGTTCCGTGCCATTGTACTGGCGCTGTTCGGCCTGCCCTACGCCTTTTCATTCAACTTTTCCCTCCCCGCCTTGGGACTGACGGTCCTCTATTTTGCCTTGATCTATCTCTTTGCCCTTCGCCGCAGCCGCAAATATATCCGCAGGGCGAATATCCACGACCTGATCTATGTTGACCGTGCCAACGAGGGCATGGTCATTCAAACGGGAAATGTGCGCCGCTGGATGTTCTCTTTCTCCATTGTGCTGGGTGTGGCCGGAACCTGTCTGCTGATGGCGGGAGGCGCCATTTTGGGCGTCACCGGGGCGGGATGCGTCATTGCGTTCCTGTTCGGCTTTTTCCTCAGCTTCGCCTCCGGTGTACCCGCCTTCTTCGACCGGCGGCCCGCCCGGAAGTACCGGGGACAAAGCCTGTTGGTATTTCGTACCCTGACAGCCAAGCTGGCCACCATGGGTGTGCTGATGGCCACCATCTCCATGATTTTTACGGCCACCCTGATCTCCGAGGGGGCCGGGTTGGTTTTCCGGGGGCTTTTCGCGGGCCGTGCGGCGGAAAACGCCTGCTTCGACCTGTATATCGGCGCTGCCGGCGACGGGCCGGTCAGCCAGGATTATTTCGATTTCATCCAGGACAATATTTCCTTAGAACGGGATCTGCACTACTGCGTCTACCAAGCGGAGGACAGCCGGGTCATGGACTATGTGGAGCGCATGGGAGAGGACTATCACCGCTACTTTGACCGAGACCCGGTGCTGCGGTACAGCGACTACGCCGCGCTCCGCGCCATTGCCGGATACCCGCCGGTGGAATTGAAGCCGGGGGAGTATCTCATCCACTGCAGGGCCTACCTGGAAAAGCATTTGACCGGCTACACCCAGCCCATCTCCCTGGGAGGCGCCAGCCTGATTCCCGGCGGGGTCCACGCGGAACACCTGCTGCAAAATTACGACACGGGCAACGGGGCGCGGTATATCCTAGTGGTGCCGGACGAAGTGGCGGAGGACCTTCCGGTGTTTCACCACGCCTATGCGGCCAAGACTGCCCAGCCAGTGACGGAGGCCCAATTTAACCTTCTGTGTGACATCAATTACAGACTGGGAGAACAGAATCTTCTGGAGCCAAGCTATGATGAGATTCACACCAGAGCCTCGGAAAAGGCGGAAGAGGCGGCCCAGACGGTCCTGGTCGTCTTTCCCCTCTTCTACCTGGCCCTGGCCTTGACCATGACCGCCGCCACCATCCTTACTATCCAACAGCTCAGCGAAACAGAGCGGTACAAGCGACAGTTTCAGCTCCTGCAAAAGCTGGGCATGGACCGGCGGGAGATGGCAAGGACTCTGCGAAACCAGTTCGCCATTTACTACGTCCTGCCTGCCGTGCCGCCTGTGCTGATCGGCATACCCTTTATCCTCCACTTGTCCCGCGCCCCCGAGCCGGGAGTGATGGTGGGGATGAACAGCCCTGGGGCCATTGTGGCAATCTCACTGGGGATTTTCTTCCTGATCTATGCCATCTACATTCTGCTGGCCTATACCAGCTTGAGGCGGAACGTACTGCCGCAGTGAGCGTAGGGAGAAGCGGCCTCCTGTTCCCCACCGGGCTGTTTGACCCATAACTTGACCCGGAACAGGAAATTCCTCTGCGGAACCAACGGAGCGGATGGTAAATAGGGGACTCTTGAATTGGCGAGGGTATTTTGGACAATCTTTTTTGGAAAGTCCAAAATGCCCTCGCTGATTTCACTCCATTAAGCGTTTTTGGGAATAAGGTAGTTGACAAAATCAGTAACCAAAAGCTACTACTAGTACTTCACCAAGATAGAAAATAGAAGTAGTGGAGAAGTGAGAAATGTGGTAAAATACTCTCGGGTGATGAGGAATGAACCACAAATACATTGTAACATTAACGGATGAAGAACGG
>NZ_CALPCP010000049.1 GCF_943192995.1 Flintibacter muris | reverse complement strand
TCTCAACATGTCCCGGAAATGTAGCAGAAAACGGCTGGAGTGCTTCTTTTCCTGCATAAGTCACGCTTGCCCTAAAAATACAACTTGCCCCAGAAATGCCATAAAATCATTTTTTGCACCTCCCCATTTTTTGAAGAAAATTGCCCCAAAATCAGCCATTAAGTTAAGGAAAAATCCAAATTTCAACATGTCTTGTCCATGATGTAGAAATGAGCGGTTTTGGTCAAAAACCGCAAGAACCTCAAAATACTGCTGAAAAAATCAACAAGTCGAGGAAATGTCGATAAAAAAGCGAGAAAGTCTGTTTTGCAGACTTTCTCCGAAAATATCCTTGCAATTTTTTCCGGGATAGGTTAGAATAGCCTTGGAGACACAAAAGCGGCAGGCCGCAAGGTGCTGGTAACACCCTGCGGCCCTGTACGAGTGACCTAAGCACTCAGCACAGTAGTCTTGACTACACCACGGGACTATTATACCCAAACTGGCGCGGGTTTTCAAGGCCGGATTCGGGAAATAGTGTGCGTTGCGTGATTTATCAGGGCGGGGCTGAGGTTAAAACTCGGTCCCGCTCTTTGTGTTTCCGACGAAAGCCCCGGGCGGGGGCAATCCCCCCGCCCGCCCTTCGGGGCTTCGTTGGAAATTAAATTTGAGAGGAAGAAAAACAGATGAAGAAAAAATTATTATCCCTTGCGCTGGCTTTGGTGATGTGCTTGTTCCTTCTACCTGCGACAGCCTTAGCGCTATCAGACGAGGAAATCAGAAAGATGGCAGAAGAGTTGGCCCCATATCTCCCTGATATGACCGTGGAGGAAATCATCAATACCTTAAATAAAGAGGTCACGCCAGAACAGGACAAGGCATTTCAGGACGCACTGGAAAGTCTGTATCCTGAATTTCTGGTTGAGGATGGCGTGCTGACTGGCTACTACGGGGATAGCAGTACGGTAATTATACCAGACACTGTGACCAGTATTGGACACGATGCGTTCCACGACTGTACGGAACTGACCAGTGTAACGATTCCTAACAGTGTGACCAGTATTGGATCGTCTGCATTTCAGGGCTGTACTGGGCTGACCAGTGTGACTATTCCTTCCAGTGTTACGGAACTGGGGCTTGGGGCGTTTAGTGGTTGTACAAGTTTAACGGCCGTGACGATTCCTGACAGTTTGACAAGCATTAGCCAAGGCGCATTTAGCTCCTGCACCGGTCTGACCAGCGTGACCATTCCCAGTAGCGTTACCCAAATATGGATGGGAGCATTTGGTTTTTCCACCAATTTAAAAGATGTATATTACACCGGAAGCCAAGAACAGTGGGAAAAAATCGAAATCTGGTTCAGTAACGACCCTTTGGAAAATGCCACTATTCACTACAACAGCGTCGGCTCCGCTTCTTCTGTGTCTCCCAATATCTTTACCGATGTGAAATCCAGCGACTACTTCGCAGACGCAGTTTTGTGGGCGGTGGAGAGGAACATCACCAGCGGCACCAGCAAAACCACGTTTTCCCCCAACGCAACTTGTAGTAAGGCGCAGATTTTGACCTTCCTGTGGCACGCTAACGGCTCGCCGGAGCCGACAGCGGCTAATCCCTTCACCGACATTCAGACCGGCGATTACTTCTACAAGGCCGCGCTGTGGGCCGCCGAAAAGGGCTTGGTATCTGGTTCCACTTTCGGAGCAAATACTGACTGCACCCGAGCCATGACTGTGGAATATATGTGGAAAGCGGCGGGAAGCCCCGCGCCCGCTGGCAAAGCTGATTTTGATGACGTTCCTGCCAATGCAGACTATGCGCAAGCTGTGGCTTGGGCAGTTGAAAAGAACATCACAAGCGGAACCGGTGACGGTAATTTCTCTCCCACCACAACCTGTACCCGTGGGCAGATTGTCACGTTCCTGTATCGCGCTATGGGAAAATAAATCCGGGCGGTTTTTGCTGTCTTGACAACATATAGGCGATGAAAAAACGCCCACCCCCTTTTGCTTCTTAAAAAGGGGGTGGGCGTTTTTTTCAGGTGCAGGAAATCCTTAATTTAATGACATTGTGGGAGGAGCAGGGGGAGGAAGCATCCTTTATACCCCCTATATCCCCATGCAAAAGGAATCCGATGGAATGTTTATGGCGGGGCTCGCTTCCGGAATCGGCGGGACAGTTCCTGCGCTCGCATCCCTGTCAAGAACGGCGGCCCATAATGAGAGTATCAGGCAGCAGAATGAGGCGGCTCATGCGATAAATATGATGGTGTTCCAGGCCCAAGCAGAGGAGGGTAAAACTGCGCGAGAGTATCAGAAAAAGGCCAATGAACTGGCTGTCAAGCTGATCAGCGATATGCCCAGTGCGGAAGTCTTCCAGCATTTGAAGTTCGATAATATCCAAACAGAGGTGTCGAAGCTTGGAGCGATTTCAGTGAAGGCCGAGGCAAATGTAGAAGGTAAAGTGACAGTGTTTGACAAGCCCGGCTTTATTGACGGCTATGTAGTCGCAGAGATTTCTTCTGTAGAGAAAAAAGATGCAGGCCCGTAACCGTTGCAGCGCAACGGGTTTGAAGATATACCGCCCTATCTGCGGGAATTGTGGCTACAACGGAAAAACGTCCGGCAAGGCAGGAACCGATCTTGTTCCCGCCTTGCCGGACGCTTTTCACAGTTTCAGTCGGATGATCTGCTCGTACAGCAGAACATATTTCTTTTGGATAATCCTGTCCATGTGGTAATGCCCGAAGAAGTGGTATTTGAACTTGCACCGCTGGGTAACTTCCTCCAGGAAATCTGTCAGGGCGTCTGCCTGATAAAATCTGCCGCTCAATTCATCCTGCACCGAGGTGGAGCAGCAGTGGGTGATGATGCAGTCCACCTCCCAGCCTGCTCTGTCCAAGCTGGCCCTGGCGGTCTGGTACTCCTCCTCGCTGGGCAGCTCCTCTTTCCACCAGGACAGGTGGTTCACCCGGTACATCGCGCCCCTGGCATCCAACACTCTGCATTTCTTCTTGAGTAGAGGATCGTCCGGCTCCAGGATGCCGTCCTGGATGTCGTGGCTGCTGGCCCCGCCCATGGTGAAGAACCGCTTCCCACCCAGGTCGAATATCTGGCCCCGTTCCAGCAGGATCACCGAGGGGCGGATTCGCCGGATGATCCCGCCCCGCCACTCCTCCAGCGGATATTTCCGCAGGGCGTCATAATTTTCGTGATTCCCTGTCACAAAGGCTGTGGTGAAGGGCCGACGCTCCAGCCAGTCCAAGCTCTCGTCATCCCGTCCATCGCCGTGCCAAACACAGCCGAAGTCTCCGCATACCAGAGCCATGTCCTCTTTTGTAAGGCCCTCCTGCTCGTAGAAGACTTCAGGCTGGAAGCGCCGGAGATCCCCGTGGAGGTCGCCCATAATATAAATTTCCATCATGATCCTCCCTGTCAGTTCAGGCTTTTGTCAACCTCCAGCCCCGGATAGCGGAACTTGATGCGGATGGTTTCAGCATTCAGGGCTGTGATCTGTTCCACAAACTTGCGGGTGATAGCGTCATCGTATACCGCAAATTTCGTTTCCCGCTGCTCAACAAATTCCCGAAGACGCTCCATCCGGGCCGCTCGGCCAGCCTGCCGCTCATCTGCCTGCCGAAGCGTCCCAAGCTGGTGCAGGATGCTCTCCCGCTCCTCTGCGATCTCCCTGAGTCGGGCGTTCAATTCTTTGTTTTCCATGTCCACCGGCAGTGCCAGCGCCTGTTCCATCAGCACCGCCTGTTCCGCCGTCAGAGCCGCCAGCCGCTGGCGCAGGGCGAGGGGGTCAACCCCGCCGCTCTCCTGTCCCTGCTGGACGAGACTGGCGATGTCCAGAAACTCCTCAGTGATCTCCTGCCCGGTCTGGTCAAGGCCGTTGATGGCCTCCAGGATGGCCCGGTGCAGCTTATCTTCATCCAGCGTGGGAGAAGTATGGCAGTATTTCGTGCCGAACTCCAGCCGGGAGACGCACCGCCAGACGATCCGCTTTTTCCCGTTTCTGGCCCAGGTGCATCGCTTGTATGGCGTACCGCACTCCCCGCATACCAGCAGCTCGGAGAGGGCGTATTTGGCGGAGTATTTGCCCTGCTCGGTTTTGCCCGTTTTCTGCATCACCTTCCGCTTGCTGGACCGGCGGGCCATCTCCTCCCGCACCTGATAGAAGATCTCTTTCGGGATGATGGGCGGGTGGTTGTTCTCCACATACACCATGGGGCGCTCCCCCTGGTTCTTCTTCACCGTCTTGCTGATGCAGTCGGTGGTATAGGTCTTTTGCAGAAGGGCGTCGCCAATGTATTTCTCATTGACCAGGATGTTGTGGATGACCTGATATGTCCAACCCTGGATGCCGCAGGAGGTAGGGACATGATCCGCCTCCAGCTCCGTCTTGATCTGGCCCAGGCTGCACCCGTCCAGGTAGCGGCGGAAGATACGCTTTACCGTCTCCGCCTCCTCCGGGATGATCTCCGGCTGGCCGTCAGGCCCCCGCCGGTAGCCCAACAGCTTTTGGTACTGGAAGGGGACGTTCCCCGCCTCCCGGCTCTTTTGGATGCCCCAGATCACGTTTTTGCTGATGGACTCGCTCTCTGCCTGGGCAAAGCCGCTGAACAGGGTAATCAGGAACTCGCTGGACTCCGTCAACGTATTGATATTTTCCTTTTCAAAGATCACACCGATGCCGTTTGCCCGGAGCATCCGCACCATCTCCAGGCTGTCCACCGTATTCCGGGCAAAGCGGGAGAGAGATTTGGTGAGGATCAGGTCGATGCGGCCCCGTTTGCAGGCGGCGATCATCCGCTTGAACTCCGTCCGCTTTTTCATGCTTGTGCCGGTTATGCCTTTGTCAGCGAAAATACCGGCCATCTCCCAATCGGGGTTCTCCCCAATCTTCTGGGTGTAGTAGGCTTTCTGGGCGGTGTAGCTGGTGAGCTGCTCCTCGCTGTCGGTAGACACCCGGCAGTAGGCGGCCACTCGCTGCTTGCTGCCGGAGGCTCGTCCGGGGGCCGACACCGGCTTTGTGGCGGGGATGATGCGTATCTTCCGCTCCCGCTGTACGGTCTGCTCCATAGCTTACTCCTTCCTGTGCGCCACATGGACACAGCCGTATCTGCATGGGCAGCCATGGCTTTTTTCAAGGGACTCGCTCTCCATCCGTGCAAGTTCATTGAATACTGTAACATGGAGTTCGCCGGATTCCATGCGTGTGTCGATGTTCTCTTTTTCAAAGATCACGCCAACACCGTGGGCTTTCAGCATCCGCACTGTCTCCAGGCTTTCCATGATATTCCTGGAGAAGCGGGAGACGGATTTGACCAGGATGAGGTCGATCTTGCCCTTCTGGCAGGCGGTGAGCATCTTTTTGAACTCCTTCCGGTTCTGCCGGCCGGTGCCGGTGATACCCCTGTCGGCGTAGATACCTGCCAGATCCCAATCCGGGCGTTGGCCCACCATCTCGGTGTAGTACGCCTCCTGGGCGGCGAGGCTGGCGGGGTGATCCTCACTGCCGGCAAATACCCGGCAGTAGACGGCCACCCGCTGCTTTTGTACGGTCTGTTCCATGACGGCTCCTTTCCCAATCGGTTTTGAACGGTTACTTGAAGGTCACTGTCACTGCGTTGTCCGCAGTGATGGTGATATATTTTATCGCCTGCGCATAGGCTTTTTCCTTGATCAGACGCTGGGTGTCCGGCGAGGCTGCCGGTGCTTCAAAGCAGGCGTACCGGGCGGAAATGCCTTGCAAAATCAGGGTCACCACATCTTCCGGGCATTCCGGCTTCTCCAGTCCACGGTTGATGGCGTTGGTCAGGCGGACGGTATCCTCAGAGGGGGTGTATCCGCCCTCTGCCGGTGGGATGTACCCCGCCGCCTGCCGCTCCACCTCCGCCAGCAGGTCGGCATCGGGGATGACAACCTCCCCGCCGCACTCAGCGCACCGAAGGTACAGCGTGTCGGGTCTGTGTACGCTGCTGAACCACCGCTTCAGGCGTCCACCGCAGGGACAGCGCAGTGTCTCCCGCAGGGCGGACACCGGGCGTTCCCGATGGACGTGCTTCCCCCACTTCTTCTGAAGCAGGGCCTGAACGGACTGGAAGGTCTCGCTGCCGATCAGGACGGGGTATCCGTCAGCGCCGGCGTATCGTTGGTTTCTGAGGGTCAGGGATATCTTGAACTTTGTCCACGCAGGACAGTCCGGGCTGTACTGGATGCCCTCGGCGTTCAGGATGTCCGATATTTCCCATTGAAACTTCCCCTCTAAGCAGAGGGCAAACACCCGGCTGACCACCGCCGCCTCCTGGGGCTGGGGAACCAGCTTCCCGTCCTCGATCTGATAGCCATACAGCACTTTCCGATTCATTTTGCGTCCTCCCCGATCCGTTCCGTTACCTCGATGCCGCCATACAGCCGAAACCGCAGGGCCGTGGGGCTGACCACGATCTGCTCTACCAGCTCCTCGAACAAGGCTTCATCGAAGTTGTCCAGCCGTTCCGGGCCTTGGCGGATGGCGTCCACAGTTTGGCGCAGGGCCTCCGCCGCCTCGCCAATGTCATCATTCTTCAGCAGCCTCCGGCGCTTGGCCCGGAGTTGGGTCAGTTGGGCGGTGTTGGCGGCTATCTGAGCGGCGCAGGCGTCCGCATCCAGCAGGTCGTTGGTGCGGAGCTTGCTGATCTTATAGCCGCGCTCGGTGGCCTGGGCGATGGCCCGGTTCACCTCCAGCATGGCGGGGTTGTCCCGCTGGACGGCGGTCTCCAGGGCCTCCATCTGGCCCAGGGCAGGCCGCAGGATGATGCCGTCATGGAGGCGCAGCTTGTTGTACATCCGCAGGAAGGCGGCGTAGATATCCTCCTCCAGGATAGGGCCTGTGGGGCAGTTGGCGGCGCTTCTCAGATGCCGACCGCAGCTCCAGGCGCCAGTGCCTCTCCGGGTCATCCTCCGGTAGATGGTGAAGCCGCAGATCCCGCAGCACATTTTCCGGGACAGCGGATAGACCGCGTCCGGGCCTTTGGACTGTTTCTTCTTCATCTGCCGCAGGGCCTGGGCCTTGTCATACACCTCCTGGCTGACGATGGCCGGGTGGGTCCCCTCCACATAGAATTGGTCCACCTCGCCCCGGTTGATTTTCTGGACGAAGGGAAAGCCGGTCTTGTAGGTTTTCTGGCAGAGGGTGTCGCCCACATATTTCTCATTTGACAACCAGTAATAGATTAGACTTCCTTGCGGAACAGCTATTGGTTCGCCAGAATGAGAAATGCAAAAACACGGAGCGATACGATGGTTAGACAGGTAACACTGCTGGCCGGTGGCAAAATATCTTCCTACCAGCCAGTGAGGATAGCAGCCAGCGGGCGAGGCGTGTCCTTACCCGCTGGCTGCTATTCAACAGTTTAGAAGGGCTTGGGATGATCCTCTTATGGTTTCTTAACTTACTGACAAAAGAATTGTAAAACCCAAATGTCACAGAAATGTCCGAACACTCTCAAGGTTCGACATAAAAAGCGGTTGAATTGTTACACCGAACGGACATTTCAAAAATTTTTTCTTAAAATGTCTGGGGTATTTACCCGAGTGGCGTTTTCATTCAATAGAGAAAACAGTTCAGTTTACGGTATGTCGGCAATAGGAGCGCACCGCCAGGAACACAAACAGCGGTATCTCAATGATACAGGCCCCGATCATGGCGTAGGGCGTCCAAAGCGCCAGACCGCCCAGACTCAAAAACTTAAAATCGGTGATGGCATAAAGGATACTGGCCTGGATACTTGTGCCGCTGGCAGGGAGGATGCTGCACAGCCAGGTGGACAGCGCCCCCGGCACTGTCATGGAGAGCACCACCGGCGCGATGCAGAACACCAGCCCGGAGGCCAAAGACGCCACAGTGGTCTTGCTTCTGGAGGAGAGAAACAGCGTGAAACTGACGGAGGCCAGCACCGAGAGCAGACCGGCCACGGCAAACAGGTGCTGGAGCTCCCCGATATTCATGTCGGTCAGGGTCACGATGGAGTAGAGCATCTGGATAGAGGTTTTGGTACACTCCCAGCCAAACAGGCTGTTGACCACCAGAATATGCACCACGGCACAGATTACAAAAGCGGCAGCACTGACGAACAGGGCGGTCAACACTTTGGCAATCCCAAGCCTGGCCCGGCCATTCCGGGTACAGCGCAGAATATCGTCCGCACCCGACTGATAATCGGCGGAGAACACCGGGGCTGCAATCACCACGCAGAACAGCAGCACCAGAAAGCCCATGATGTTCTGATAGTCCAGAATAGTGGAACTCATGCCGGGATAGACCGCAAAGGGCTTTTCCACTCGTCTGTACATCTCCACGGCCTTGCGCTGGACGGCGGGGCTGTCCGGCTGCTCCATCGCCATCAGGGAGGCAATCCGGGTCTCACAGACGGAATAGTAGTCGTCAATCTGTGCTGGGTCGATCTCCATGATGGTGGGGGCCATGCCGGTGTCCGGGTCGGCAAACGCCTCCTTGACGCCATGGAGCAGCGGGGCGATGGGGAGGATCTCCTTCTCATAGACACCCTCCGGCAGATCGTAGGACTCCGTGACGCCGTAGGACGTGAGGCAGGCTTGATAAATCTCCACGGCCTCCCGTACCCGTTCCGGGGTGACAATGCCGCTGGCATCCGCCTGACGCTCCTTTTCGTAGGCGATAGAGGCCAGTCCGGTCAGGTTGACCTCGTTCCCGGCCTCGTCCGTGTAATTGCTGTAGCAGTAGGTGGTCGGCAGCCAAGCCAGCAGGACGGAGAGGAGCAATGCCAGCGCCAGCAAAATCCAGGTGAGCCTTGACTTCAAGACCCGTTTCAGTTCCAAACGAAAGATTCTCATTTACTGATACCTCCTGTCACTTTCTCCGCTGCTCTCCGGGAACATCCACAAATACAGATCCTCCAGACGAGGCGCCGCAGCAGTAGAAACATTGTTGCGGGGCCGGTCTGACAGATAACGGATGGAGACGCTGCCATCGGTTTCGTTTCGCAGATTGGTGATCTGTAGCTTGCTCTCATACTCCGGCACCAGATCTGCCGGGATGGTGCAGCTCCACACCTTGCCCTCCACCAACTTGACGAGTTCCTCTGTCGTCCCCGTCGCCAACAGCTTGCCGCCTTTGATGATGGCATGGCAGGTGGCGATGTACTCCACATCGGGGACGATGTGGGTGGAGATCAGCACAATCCGGTCATGGGCGAACTCCGACAGCAGATTGCGGAAGCGCACCCGCTCCCCGGGGTCCAGGCCCCCGGTGGGCTCGTCCAGGATCAGCACCTCCGGGTCGTTCAGCAACGCCTGGGCGATCCCCACCCGGCGCCTCATGCCGCCGGAGAGCTTAGAAATCTTCTTGTTATAGACGTCCATCAGGGAGACCCGCTCCAGCAGCTCACGAATCCTCCGCCAGCTCTGCCGCTCTGGGAGCCCCTTCAAGGCGGCCACATAGGCCAGGTAGTCTTTGACAGTGAACTCCGGGTGGAATCCGAAGTCTTGGGGCAGGAACCCGAAAATGCTCCGGTACTGTTCCCCTAACTCCTGAATGGGAACACCGTCATACACCACCCGGCCAGAGGTAGGCTGCATAATCCCGGCGATCATCCGCATGAGGGTGGTCTTGCCCGCGCCGTTGGCCCCCAGCAGGCCCCAGACCCCTGGCGTCAGCTCCAGGCTGATGTCATTGACCGCTTTTTTGTCCTTGAATCGCTTGGAAACATGGTCGATCAGCAATTCCATGTTAAAACTCCTTTCCCGCTGATAAAAATAAAGGCGCTCTTGCCTTGGCACTGCCATTGTACCAAAAGCAAGAACGCTGTTTTCTCGTTCGTTCACACAGGGTTCCTCTGTTTTCCTACGGACTTTCTTACAATTTTCTCACAGAGCGGTGATAGTCTCGGCTTGTTCTGCGAGGACGCTTTTTCCTGAATAGCTTTGACACCACAAAGAAAATCAGATACCCCAATATCCCGCCCAAGGTATTGAGCATGAGATCGTCGATGTCCGCCGATCTGCCGGTAAAATACTGGGTGAACTCAATGGCAAAGGAGAACAGCGCCAGGGAAAGAGCGGTTTTCCAAAAGCTGCGCATTCTCCGGAAGGCCACTGGCATCATAAAGCCCAATGGGACAAACATCACGACATTCGCGGCAGTTTGGGCGATCTTCTTCGGCTCCGGCATACCCCAGGTCTCTTGAAAGGCCTGGAAGGGAACCAGGTTCAGCGAGCGGTCTGCCGCAGCTGTTTTGGACGCGCCGACAATGACCGTCGCCGCCAGGACGATGATAACGCAGGCCCCGAACAGAAAATAGGCAAGCTGCTTTGTCGGCGGCACTCGATTTCGGAGCAAAAAGCATATGGGCGCATAGAAAACGGCCATACCCAAGAGGCAGACGGCACTGATGATACAATAGCCCAGGATTTCTCTGATCATAAACATAGACATTCCCTCCACAAAAAACACCGGCGGTTTTGGCTCTATCATACCAAAACCGCCGATACTTGTTTTGCGTTTTCCCTACGGATTTTCTAACGATTTTCCTACATTCCCTTCTCTGTCAGGATCTTATCAAATTTCTTCTCCGACAAAATCTCATGGGTCACCAGCTGACCGTCATAGAACAGAGAGAAGGTGGTAAAGGGCGAGGGAGCGTTCTGGGCCTCCTCCATGGTCTGGATGTGGACAATCTGGAAAACGGCGTTCCGCTCCTTTGCCATACGCTCCAGTACCGGCACATATTTCGCCGTAAACGGACACTGGTTTGTGTAATACAGCACAAATCCTCTGGGTAGGGCCCCATGCTCTCGTACCGTGTTCCGAAATCGGGGCCGCTCCGCGCTTTCCTCAAAGGGCAGATACAGCAGTTCAAAATAGGGCTCCGCCGTGTCCGCCAATACAAAGCCTCTGTGCCGCATATATCCGGGGTCGGAGAGAAAGCCCAGCTTCTTTTTGGAAGACAGGATCACAAGCCCCTTTTTCCCTTTCTCCTTGCCGTCTTCTATGCACGCATTGAGCAAAAGATTCGAGTACCCATGTCCCTTGAACTGTCCAGAAACCCACAGACAGTCGATGTATAGATACCCTTCCGCCTCAACGGGCGCCCAGGCGTATTCGGCGGGGATGTACTCGATAAAGCATTTCCCCCGGACGTTGCCTTTCAGGAAAACAAGTCCCTCGTCCAGCCGCTCCTTCAACCAAGCCTTTTTGGACATGACCTGCACGTCCTTGCTGCTGGATATGGCGCAGCAGATGTGCTCCTGGTCAAGATTTTCGTGGGTCAGTTTGATTAACTCCATGATTGATCACCTCCGTATCGTTCGATTTGCGGGGCACGATCCCCAACAGTTTCTTATTCCCCATATGTGTCACCTCTCGGAACATAACTTTCTATCGACGCATAAAGTTCTCTGGAAATCGTGTACACTCCATTGCCAGTCTGCTCAATAAAATATTTTTCATTATCTTCATATAGAAACAATCGACCAATCATGTTCTCTCCGCTAAAAAAGTCTATATTGATAATGTTTTCAACACGAACGGGCGTACCGATTTCCCCGCTCATTGTGGTGGACATGGTATTTTCTAATATGTTCAAAATGGTTTCCATATCATTCCGGGCGCTGATGGTAATGAGAGGATCCGCATTCTTTTTGAGAGAGATGCTGTCGATTGAATCCAGGCACGGTAATTCAAGCTCATAAGCGGCTCCGCTTAATTCTTTCGCTTCTGTAAAATCCGGTATGACCGGCCTTCCTTCTGCCTCGAACTTGACACTATAAAACCTGTCTTCTTTTTCATCGTAGAGCAGCAGGTACTCAAAATTGCAGATTGGCAAATCCTGTTCCTGTTCTGTCGTGAATGCTTCGTTGATCTGATTGGGGCGGACGGTATATTCATCGCAGGAAACTCCAAAGATCGTATATTCCGGAAGATATGTTGTTACCAGCATCTGCACATCAATCACTTTAAGGGAATAGGTTTTATCGTCCCTGATGTTCATTTCTGTATAATTTGATATTGCTTCGTTCAAGCGGTCAACAACAACCTGTTCCCTTGGCTAATGCAGCTCTTTCATTCCTGCGTCTTTCGCAATCGGCAGCAGCAAACGGAGCATTTCTGTTGCATATCCCTTCCTCCGCTCGGAAGGACGAACGCTGTAACCACAATTCCCTAAATTCTTCAAAAAGTCATTCAGTGTATGCCTCAAATCAATAATTCCAATGATCTGGTCTTTTTCATCCACAGCAAAAAAAGTGTCTGTGACCACCCAGTTGACACTTACCGTTTCAATGCTTGTATTAGCGGCCACAGCCTTCAGCCAATCCTCGTACTGATCCGTCTTATCAAGCAATTCGCTTCCGTTAATTACCATCTCGTGGTTATCAAAAAATTCTTGCCTGAAATTGATTGCCTGTTCCTTTAATTGTTCCGTAGGTCTTACCAATCTGATTTTCACTTTGCCTCCCCATTCGATAAAAAGTCAGTTATCAATCACCACTTTCCCATTGCTGTCAAGCAAGGGTGTGATAGACGAACCGCCAACGCCTTCTGTCATAATGTAATTAACGCCTGTCTTTGTATCAACGATGACCCGGATGGTTCCGCTTCCACTATAGCTTTCCGCTTCTTTTACGCTGAATCTTTTTTCTTTCTTTCCGAACATAATCATTCCTCCGCTCGTCTGCAACACTATGCCCCAGACTTCCATGTATGTGCCTCTTTCAGCAAGCGGCCTATCAGTTCCTGCTTGCCTGTGGTATAGCTCCCTCGGTCATCTGCAAATTGCGCCACCAACTTTTTCTTACAGACGTCATACTCTATTGCTTTATCAGGAAAGCGGTTCAAATAATCCCGAAAATTGATATAGTTGTTCCATTCAGCTCCGTTCCATCTGACCACATGGATGTGGTGTGTACGGGTGTCCTTTTCAGAATCACCCATTACAAACAGCAGCTGTCCCGCAACATCTTCTCCGCGAAAAACAAAATCATGCTGTTTGAGCAATTCGACATAAGGCGCTATATCGTCCAGGTTACGAACGCCTACGACAAGGTCAATAATCGGTTTTGCATGAATGGAGGGAATAGCGGTGCTCCCGATATGCTGGATGTCAACTGCAACAGGTTCTAAAAGCCGATTTAATACTTGAATAGTCCTCTTCGCATTTTGCGTCCATTCTTCTTGGTGCGGCGCCAGCATGACGGTTCCTCTTTTCAGCCCTGTCATACTCATGTCCTCTTAAAGATAACCGTCCGCTCCTTCATAGAGATTTTCCCAACCTGATACCCGTAGTCCGTCAATTCCTTTTTGTATTTCAAGAAAGAGTGGTCAATGGGTATCCCCGCGATCTCCTGGATCTGCTCAAAGGTCAATTTGAGGGTCGGGCTTCCATCCTTTTGCACATAGGCCCACAAAGCGTCGTATTTACTCATGAATATCCTCCATTCCTTGATAGGACAGCGTAGCCACCGCCCGGAAAACCTCCCCGGAGACACCGGCCTGCACCATGCCATCGTACTTTTCTGCGGCGGCTTGGGCGCTTTTCAGGCCCCAGCCGTGGAGACCGCCCCCGGTCTTGGTGGTTTTCAGCTCGCCGCCCTCCTGGACAGGGGAGGCGGCGAGGCTGTTCTCCACCTTGATGACCAGCATCTGGTGGATGCGGCGGATGGTGAGGGCTACCGTGCGGCCCGATGGGTCCGGCACCTGCCGGGCCGCCTCGATGGCGTTGTCCAGCAGGTTTCCCAAAATCGCGCACAGGTCCACGCTGCGGATGTTGGTACGGCGGGGGAACTCCACCTGGGCCTGGAATTGGATGCCATCGGCCTCCGCCGCAGCCGCCTTGCTGTTGATCAGGTAGTCCGCCGTCTCGTCCCCTGTCCAGACGGTGGCGGTCAGGTTTCGCACCGGGGCCTGCAACTCGTCCAGGTAGCGGACTGCCTCCCCGTACTTCTCATGGGTGAGGAACTGCCGCAGGACGCCAATGTGGTTGTGGAGGTCGTGGAACAGCCTGGCGTTGACCTGGTAGGCACGGTTGACAGCGGTGTAGTCCCGCTCCAGCAGCTCGGCCTGCTCCGATTTCAGCCTTGCCAGCTCCTTTTCCACCTCATACTGCCGGTTGATGTTGAACACCAGCACCGACATCATCAGCACCACCGCCAGAATGGTCCACATATAGAGGGTATCGTCGGGAATCGCCAGAACGGTCTGCTCCGACAGCGTGATGACCCCCAGGAATCCCGCCAGCGTAAGTGCGGAGACGGCCCGGAACGCAGATTTGCGGTTAATCTCCCAGCCTCTGGAGAGCCAGACCGCCAAAACGGCCAGCAGCCCGTGGAGCAGCGAGAGGGCGGACTGTCCGGCCAGCGTTCTGGCGCTCAGAAAGTCCTGGGAGCGGAACAGCACGCCCATCCATGCCGGCAGGAGAAACGACCAGAAGGAGACGCCAATCTCATAAAAGATGCCCACAAACAGGCCCATTCTCAGCTTGGCCCCTTGCAGCCGGTGGGCGCAGGCGGCGATCAGAACCGCCTCCAGAGCCATTCGGTAGAAATCCGGCGCATGGAGCAGGGACAGCAAAACCGTGAGAACCAGCGCACCGGCCAGTCCCGCCGCGATGCTTTTTCGATCCGGCCTTTTTATGGACAGCAGCCGGTGGACGAGAGTCAGACCCACCAGAACACGCACCGCCCCGGTCAACAGGCCGGAGAGCAGCAGAAACACGTCCGTCATATGTGCGCCCCCCAGTAGGCGTTGATCCGCGCCTTGACCTCTTGCAGATGGGAGCGGCTGATGGGGAGGGCGGCACCGTTTTTCAGGACGGCTATGCCCTCCTTGACCTGCATGACATGGATCATGTTGACGATGCAGCCCCGGTCGATGAAGATAAATTCCTCCGCGGCCAGTTCCTCATAGACCTGCTGTAGGCTCTTGCGCACCTTGGCCGCCCCGCCTGCGGTGGTGATGCTGGTGTTTTTGCCGTCCCGGGAGAGGAAAAGGATCTCCTTATACGGGATTTTCTCCAGGCGGCTGTTGGTCTGGATGGTGTAGAACTGCCCCTCCTCCAGCTCGATCAGCCGGATGGCGTCGCAAATCGCTCCAGGGAGCCGCCGGGCGATGTCGTTCTTGGGGACGTACCGAAAGATGGACAGCTCAAAGGCGTCGATGGCATACTCCACATGGGAGGTAATGAAGATGATCTTCACGTTGGGCAGAAAGGGCCTGATTTTCCCGGCCAGTTCCATCCCGGTGCTGCCGGGCATTTCAATGTCCAGCAGGATCAGGTCAAAGAAAAACCCATCCTCGGTGATGTCGTAGAGGAGATTGTCGCTGTGAGTATAGGCGGCGATCTCGCCGGCACTCCCGCATTGCTTCAGGCAGTCCTCTGCGATGCTTCGATTGGATTGGACGATGGCACTGTCATCGTCGCAGATGGCAATACGCAGCATGGAATGCTCCACCTCCCTTATGATTATGACGAAATATTATACTACGGCTGCCCTGTACTGGCAAGCAGCCATCCGCCTGTTTGTTATGAAATGCTCTCTGAATGTCACGAAATGTTTTGTAATGGTCACTCCGAAGTGTCCAGAATGGAAAGAGACAAATATTTCTCATTTTCCTATTGACACGAAGAAAGAGAAGTGATATATTTGTCCTATCAAGAGATAAATATATCTCGTTAATTGGAGGCACTACATGAAAAAGAATCAGGTAAAAATCTGGGTTGGCTGCGGGATCTTCTGCATCGCGGCTGTGCTGCTCTCAGTCTGGTACGCTGTTACATTTAACGATTCCCGCCTGGTCGCTCCCATGGACTTTGGAAGCTACCCCTTTACCCCGAAGGACCTGCCCATGATTTTATCCATCTCCCTCACTTGCGTCTATGCGCTCGCTCTGTTTATCCAGCTGTTTATCAGCGTTGGGAAAAGCAAGAAGAATGTCGCAAAGACAAACATGACACGCAAAGTCAATCCCAAGCTGGGGTTCCTGGGGCTGCTGGGATTTTTGGGCCTTGCGGGTTTCTGGACTTACTCCGCCATGGGCACTGTTTTCCCCTTTGTGTTTTTCCTGTTTTTCGGCTTTTTTGGATTTTTCTATGAGGGAAAAATGTCTGGAATCTTCATGGATGAACGCTTCCGAGAGAATGTTGCCCGCGCCCAGCTCAATACTACAAAATCACGTTCAGCATTACACTGATTGCGCTGGTCATTCTCTGTCAGGGGAGGTTGTTCGGCAGCCTGGAATATACCCTGATTGCCACGATTATCGTACTCTCCCTGACATTGGCCCTGGGCATTTTTCTCCCGGAGTATCTGCTTTACCGCTATGACCACGACGACCAGACGGAGGAGGGCGGAGAATAAGACATGGCCGAGTTTGAGTGCAGATTAAAAAAGTACCGGCAGCTGAAGGATTTGACACAGGAACAGCTGGCCGCGCAGGTAGGTGTGCGCCGGGAAACCATCATGCGGCTGGAAAAAGCACAGTACAATCCCTCTCTGAAATTAGCTATTGATATTTCGAGGGCGGTTGAGGCCCCCATCGAAGAAATATTTATTTTCGATTGACGGCCTCATTCCGCCGCCTGTATCTGTTCTTGAGGCGCTATAAAATAGCGGATACGTCGAATCAGTTCCGGGATGTTGACCGGGGATGTCAAATAGTCATTGACGCCCTCCTGCCGGTATTGGTATTCTGTTGCGAGATCCCTGCTGTCTGTCAGGATAAAGAGCGGTCTGGATTTTACAAGAGTCCCATACCGTTCCGCTAAATTCCGCTGGCTGTGGAGCAGATCAAGCCCTGACCCATCGGGCAAAGTTGTGTCGCACAGGATCAACTCAATATTGTCATCCTCCAGCAGCAGGTCATTTGCGCCGACCAACGTCTCTGCGGTCACAATATAGAATCCTTTTTGAAGCATAGCCGCGCTCAATACCCCGGATCGCAGTCCGTTACTGGTATCAGCGGTATCGGCATGAACATACAGCAGCTTGTGAAAGTCTGGCTGCGCCTCCCCGCACGATTGCCGGTAGGCGTATTCGATCAGCTTGTCCGCTACGAAATTGAGAACCTGTATTCACAAAAGAGGAAACGTATGGTAAAATAGAGACATGGAAGAAAAAGAAAGAGAGTCGTATCCCAGCGACTTGACAGATGAGCAGTGGGAAGAAATTGCCCCACTCTATACAGGGATGCGTAAGTGCACATGGAGCAAACGGGAATTGACGGATGCTGTTCTGTATTTGGTGGATTCAGGGTGCAAATGGAGACAACTGCCCCACGATTTTCCGCCGTATTCAACCGTACACAGTTTTTATCGCCGCGCCCGGATCAGCGGACTGTGGGATAGAATTCTGGAGCATCTTGTGAAAAAGACACGAACAAATGCCGGACGCAAGGAGAGTCCAAGCTACGCAATCATTGATTCCCAAAGTGTGAAAACGGTAGCGGCCAGCGAAGAACGAGGAATTGATGGAGGAAAAAAACGAAAGGCAGGAAGCGGCACATTGTAGTGGATGTGCTGGGCTGTTTGCTGTCTGTTGTGGTCCATGCTGCCAATATTCATGACACAAAAAGTGGAATATCGACCGCAAAACGAGCATATGAGCGGTATCCGTCGATTCAGAAATTCTGTGCGGACGCTGGATATCGGGGTACTTTCGTTTCTGATTTGAAGGAACAGCTTGAGCTTGACGCTGATATTTCAGAGAAAATCAAGCCCCATCAATGGGAAATTCTCCCGTGGCGCTGGGTGGTGGAACGCACCCTCTCCTGGCTCAATCATTCCAGACGCCTCAGTAAAGATTATGAAATCTCCGTTTCATCTGCTGTGGCTATCTTCTCTTGACAAAGGGAAACAGAAAACTAACAACATAATGGGCTGTCAACCTTACGCAAAACACCGCTTTCGCTAAAAACGAAGCGGTGTTTTTGTATGTGTTCTGGACATCGTGACCAGAAGCGCCCCCGCCCGTTTTCACCGTTCCGTCCACGGAGGCTCTGCCGGATATATCCCCCGTCGCCGCGCCACCCATAGCACAGCCGGGGCTGCCTGTCAAGGGCAAAGCCGCCGCTGCGCGGCGGTGCTCCGCACCCTTGACTGGCTGTCCCGGCTGTGCTACCTCCCAAGGCGCGACGGGGGATATATCCTCCAGAGCCGCCCCCTTTCCCTGGATAGGGAAAGGGCGGGGGGATAGGGTCGAACCGCTTCTTCTCAAATCGCTATCTTTCCACGGCTGATATGTGGACAATTGGCAATTTCAACGCCTTGCCCCGCAAGGGTTTCCGGCCTTGGTTTCATAGGGGCTGGTATAGTATCATTCCCCAGGCCCGATTTATCGGGATACTGTCAACAATTTGAATTTATGGGAGGTATCTATGAACGGTAAAAAATCAACGTTTTGCAGCCTCCAAAGTCCGTCAACTGTGGTTGTGGGAAAGAAACGTGTTCGGAACACGCTGCTCCATGTTTGGCTGTCTCCAGATGAACGGGCAAAAATCCAGGAGCGCATGGCGGATGTGGGTATCCGCAACCTTTCAGCCTATGTGCGGAAAATGGCCCTCAACGGCTATGTGCTCCACGTTGACCTCGCTCCCGTCAAAGACATTGTTTCTCTGCAAAGGCGGTGTGCGAAAAACCTCAATCAAATCGCGGTCCGAGAGAATATCAACGGCGGGGTTTACCCGGATGAAATCAAGGCCCTGCAAAAAGATTATGCGGACTTATGGGGGCCGCTTTCCGAACTGCTGGAGAGGCTTTCGGAGGTGGTTGCGCTGTAAGCGCGTAAGGCCCAGGAGCAAAGCGACGGGCCGCAGACAGGGAGGCCTCTGGACACGGTGTCCAGAGGCCTCCGGCGGGTTTGGGGTGCAACCTCAACAAGCATTTTCGCAAGGCGAAAATGGTGAGTGTGTTGACACTCGCCCTGCTTGCCGTTTAGCGCGTCCTCCGGAAACGGTGCAAAAATGGAGTAGTGCTTTTAGCGTGTGATAACCATTCACAAGGTTTATCCAAATTTTATTTTTAAGACCAAAGTAGTATTGACGAGCGATTAAGACTGTGATAGTATATGAATGTAGCCACTACCACAGTCTTAAAAAGGAGGTGTTACCAAATGGACATTAAGCTGTTTGCTTCTGAACTGAAAGTGATGTCCGTCCTTTGGCGCGATGGCGACGTTCCCGCGAAACATATCGCCAAACTGCTGACCGAGGAATTGGGCTGGAATGTAAATACCACCTATACCCTGATTAAGCGTTGCATTAAAAAGGGGGCTATTGAACGCTCCGAACCCGGTTTCATATGTCATGCGCTTGTACCGCAGGCGGAAGTACAGGAGGCGGAAACAAACGAGCTGATCGACAGGGTATATGACGGCTCTGCCGACAAGCTGTTCGCGGCTTTGCTGGGGCGAAAAAAACTGAGTGCCGAGCAAATTGAAAAGCTGAAACAGATTGTTGGGGATTTGGAATGAGGTGGTGCAAATGAGCCTATTGCAAATGAGCTTTGCGGGGGCCGTGATGATTTTGGCAATCACCATCATACGCGCCCTGGCGATCAGCTTACTGCCCAAAAAGACTTTCCTGGCACTTTGGGGGATAGCGGTTGCGCGGCTGTTGCTCCCGTTCTCACTCCCCTCCACGTTCAGCGTATATTCGCTGATAGGCAGTCAAACTTCCGGGATTGCCGCAACAAAAGTCCCACAGATTGACAAGGTATTGCCGATTGATACGATAGGGCAAATGGCTACTATGCCCGGTGATATTGGCAATACCACAAGTACCGTTTCTATTGGGGGAGCTGTTTGGGCCGCTGGTATGCTGGTCTGCGCTATGGTTTTTGCAATAGCGTATTGGAAGTGCCGACAGGAATTTCAAACATCCCTGCCAGTAAAAAATGACTTCATCAAAAGCTGGCTAAACGCCCACCAACTGAAACGTCCGATTTCCATTCGACAGTCCAGCCGATTTTCCGCCCCGCTGACTTACGGCGTATTTCGCCCCGTGATTTTAATGCCAACATCCACCGATTGGGAAAACACAAAGGCGCTGCAATATGTTTTGGCGCATGAATATGTTCATATCCGGCGCTTTGACAGCATCACAAAATTGGTGTTGATTGCGGCACTGTGTGTGCATTGGTTCAACCCCTTGGTTTGGGTGATGTATATTCTTGCTAACCGGGATATTGAGCTATCCTGCGATGAGGCGGTTGTCCGCCTTTTCGGGGAAACAACAAAGGCGGCTTATGCGCGGGCGCTGATCAGCATGGAAGAAACAAAAAGCGGCTTTGCTCCACTGTGCAACAATTTCAACAAAAATGCGATAGAAGAAAGGATAACAGCAATTATGAAATTCAAAAAGGCATCAATTTTCTCGCTCGCTCTGGCCCTGGCCTTGGTTGTCGGTGTAACTACTGCCTTTGCAACCTCCGCTATTGCTACGGCTACTGACAATACGAGCAATATTCCCTCTGAGCTGACAAATCCGGCCTATGATGACGCAGCATTGGTGCGTGATAATATCAATGCTGTACCGCCCGGCGTAACTGGAAATCAGGATAAAAATGAAACCGTAATTCCTGAAAAGTATATGGACATGGATGGTGCGCTCAATTATGAACTTGGAGAGGAACCCGAAGATTTGAACGCCCCCGCCAATGTAGCAAATACTACTTTGCTTTCAGTCAGCCACGATGACGAGCGTAAACATACCCCGGAAGAATGGGCAAAAATCCTCGACCTGATTGACGAGGGCAAGGTGTTTTGGGAAGATTGACCTGAGCTTTCAACCGAGCAAACACGGCATAATAAAAAAACCGTTGTTTTGGCGGCTGAAAACTGGTGCGCCATGAACAGAAAATAAGAGCCTTGCGGCGGTTTTGAAATATAAAATTCAAAGCCGCCGCATTCTTTTGAAAAAATGGAAAACGGAGGGTGTGTTAAAGTCGCCCATTTTTAAGGACACGACGGTATCCAGGAGGTATTGTCATGTCCTTTTCTTATAGTTTGCTGTCAAAAAAAGCCCACCCCCTCTAAAGGGTAGCCCTACCCAAAACTGCGAAAATTGTAATATCCTGTCGCCCCGGTACGTCCGTATAGCCTTGCGCTATGCGGGCGTTTTTCTATCCAGGCGGTGCTTCTGGACACCGTGTCCAGAGGCCCGCTGCCGCTCCCCGCCCCTCCATTTCGATCTGTCCCTTTCCGCCAACATCGAAATGGAGGTTACATATGACAACCATCAAATTGAACCGCTACTATCCCCACATGACCGAAAATATCACCCTGGAAGTCTCCGACGAGATCGCCGCTGTGCTCTCTGCCGGGGGCCGTCAGTGTGACAGCTACAAGCGCCGCAAGCGGGAGCATAACGAGTGCTCCCTGGACGCTGACCCCGGCTTTGAGCCGGATGTGATGTTCCCGCCCCTGACCCCGGAGGAAATCATT
>NZ_CALPCP010000048.1 GCF_943192995.1 Flintibacter muris | reverse complement strand
AATCTTTAGAAACCTTGTTCTCACACCATCTTTGCGCCTATTCTTAACATAATAACTTTGATCAAATAAACACTGTTATGTGGAGCTCCACATAATTCTATCGCCATCCCATGTGTAGAGTACATCATGCGGGGCCTTGCTATGGCGATAGGCACTTAATGAGGATAGCACCAGCATCCTGTCTCATGATCGTTGACCACACCCACCGCCTGCAAAAAGGAATAGATAATGACCGTGCCCACGAATTTCATTCCCCGGCGCTTTAAATCCTTTGAGATGCGGTCGGACAGTTCCGTACTGGCTCGAACTACATCATCTGTATTCAGGATGACCTGGCCCTGAGTGAAGCCCCAGAGGTAGCGGTCAAAGGAGCCGAACTCCTTCTGTACCTCCAGAAACACTTTTGCGTTTTGGACCGACGCCTCAATCTTTCTCCGGTTGCGAACGATACCGGGATTGGACATTAAGGTCTCCAGCTTTTCCGGGCTGTACTCCGCCACAAGGACGGGGTCAAAGTTGTCGAAAGCCTGACGGAACGCCTCACGCTTTTTCAGGATGGTAATCCAGGACAGACCGGCCTGGAAGCCCTCCAGAATCAGCATCTCAAACAGTTTCCGGTCATCATGTTCCGGTCTGCCCCACTCCTGATCGTGGTAGGCAAGGTATAGATCGAAAGTCGGGTCGGCCCAACGGCAGCGGTTCAGTTCCATTATAATCCCCCGTTTTTTTCTTATTATATCCTATCGGAGACTATGGCGCAAGCCAAATAATCCTTGTTGCTTGTGCTTCGTTTTCCATCAAAATTGTCGTTGGGTTTGCTGAATAGCTTTTCAAGGGCTTTGCCGCTATACTTGGCTTTAGCAAATGGCGAAAGGAGAATCACCTATGGCAGAGAACATCAAGAACCTCTGTGCCCCTATCCCCACTGAACTCCATACGCAGCTCCGCCAGCGGCAGGAGGAATCCGGCCAGACCCTGAGCCAGTACATGACGTGGCTCATCACAAAATTCTATGAATCGGAGGGAAAATCAACAATGAAAGAAAACCAGAGAACTATCGCCTTCCAGGTATCCACCGAGCTGTTCAAGCAGTTAAAGGACTATCTCCAGCGGAAGGGCATCAAGCAGAACGCCTTCTTCCTGGCCTGCATCCAGCAGGCGCTGGAGGAGGAACAGGTGGAGAACGGCGCCGAGAGCGAATAAGCACAGAACACATCTTCCAGCGGTTTCCATTAAACCACAGAGAGCAGGTATCTCACAACTGTGTCATACCTGCTCCTTTTTATTTTGGTAAGGGAGGTGTTTACCATCTATATCTACCCCGATAATCTGAGAGCAAAACCCAAGCTGTGGCTGTGGGAGCTGCGGGACGTGGCAGTCATAGGGATCGGCTTTCTTCTCTCTGTCCTGGCGCTGGCAAATGGGGCGGGAATGCTCCTGATGATCCTGACGGTACTGTTCGCTTTCCTCTCCATCCGCATGGAGGGGGCCAGCATCCTGGACTTCCTGCGCTGCGCCGTCTGCTTCCTGTTCCTGCATCAACAATATTACGAGTGGAAGGAGCGAAAATCTTGAACCGAAAACAGAAAAAAGAGCTGCGGCGGCATCTGTCTACCCGGCAGCTTATGGGAATCGACCAGCTCACCGAACACGGCCTGAAAACGGCCAGAGGTGAGCTGGTTTTTTATCTGGTCAGCCCGGACAATCTCTCTGTGCTGTCTGCTGAGGGGGTCCGGGGCCGTGTCCGAGCCCTGACGGAACTGCTGCGGGGTATGGAGTCGGTGGAGCTGCTGGCCCTGGACTCCCGTGAATCGTTCCAGAGCAACAAGCACCACTATCAGGCCCGGCTGGAGGACGAGGAACTCCCCGCTCTGCGGGAACTGCTGAGGCAGGACACAGACCACCTGGACGATATCCAGTCCACCACCGCCTCAGCACGGGAGTTTGCTTTCGTCTATCGCAGGGAGGAAAAGCCCGCCGAGGACGCTGGTCATCTGAAACAGATTGAGAAGCGCATCCGGGACTGCGGCTTCCACGTCCGCATGGCGGAGGAGCAGGACATGATGCGCCTGCTGGCGGTGTACTACCAGCAGGATGTGACTACAGATCAGTTCGACCGCTTTGACGGAGAGAGGAGCGCCAATGGCTAAAAAGCAGAAAAAGAAAACAGGAAGGGCGGTAAAGGCTGTCACATCCCCACCTACCAAGGACTTCCTGGATATGATCGCCCCTGCCGCCGTGAAGTTCAACACGGACAGCTATATCCTGGGCGGCGCGTATCACTGCACCATGGCCCTGCGGGGTTACCCCACCAGTACGGAGGAACTGGCCCTGCTCCGGCATCTGGGCGAGAAAAGCGGCGTGACTCTGCGGATCTATACCCGCCAGGTCACGCCGGCCGAGGAAAAAGCCATCCTTCATAATGCCACCAACAAGAGCCGGATGGAACAGAGCAATTCCAACGATATGAAGCAGAGCATCACGGCGGAGGCCAACCTCCAGGACGTGGCCACCCTCATCACCACCATGCACCGCAACCGGGAGCCGCTGGTACACTGCGCTGTGTTCATCGACCTGTCCGCCAGAGATGCGGACAGTCTCCGCACCCTCCGGGACGATGTGACCGCCGAATTGACCCGTTCCAAGCTGAGCGCAGACCGTATCCTACTGCGCCAGCGGGAGGGCTTCCTCGCATCCAACCCCGCCGGAAGCAACGTCTTCGGCTCACTCTATGAACGAGTGCTGCCCGCCTCCAGTGTGGCGAATCTGTTTCCCTTCAACTACTCCGGCAAGAACGATCCCAATGGCTTCTATGTGGGCCGGGACCGCTACGGTTCCAATATCATTGTGGACCTGGACCGCCGCGCCGAGGACAAGACCACCGCCAGCGTCCTCATCCTGGGCAACTCCGGCCAGGGCAAGAGTTATCTGCTGAAACTCCTCCTCTGCAACATTCTGGAGAGCGGAAAGTCCGCACTCTGCCTCGATCCGGAGCATGAGCTCATCGACCTGTGCGCCAACCTGGGCGGCTGCTTCGCTGACCTCATGAGCGGACAGTACATCATCAATCCTTTGGAACCCAAGCTGTGGGATACCGAAGGGGAAGATGACCCGGAAGCGCCTGCCGCCTTTCGGCAGCGCACCCGCCTGAGTCAGCACATCTCCTTCCTCAAGGACTTCTTCCGCGCCTATAAGGATTTCTCTGACCGGCACATCGACACCATCGAACTGATGCTGGAGCGGATGTATAAGAAGTGGGGGCTCAACAACCACACAGATTTCCAGTCCATGGGGCCCGATGATTTCCCCATCCTCTCCGACCTCTACGATGTGATCGAGGATGCCTACCATCACTATGACAGAGAGGAAAATCCGCTGTATCCCAGGGAACTGCTTCAGGAAGTCCTGCTGGGCCTTCACTCCATGTGCCGGGGCGCCGAAAGCAAGTTCTTCAACGGCCACACCAACATCACCAGCTCCCGCTTTTTGGTCTTCGGCGTAAAGGGTCTCCTCCAGGCCAGCCGGAATGTCAAGGACGCCATGCTGTTCAATGTCCTCTCCTACCTCAGCGACAAGCTGCTGACGGAGGGCAATACGGTGGCCACGCTGGACGAGCTGTACATCTGGCTCTCCAACGTGACCACCATTGAGTATATCCGCAACACGCTCAAGCGGGTGCGCAAGAAAGAATCCGCCCTCATTCTGGCCTCGCAGAACCTCGAGGACTTTGACGTAGACGGGATTCGAGAACTGACCCGGCCCCTTTTCGCCATCCCCACCCATCAGTTCCTCTTCAATGCCGGCAGCGTGGATAAACGATTCTACATGGACAACCTTCAGTTGGAGGAGTCCGAGTTTGAGCTGATCCGCTACCCCCAGCGGGGCGTCTGCCTCTACAAGTGCGGCAATGAGCGGTATCTCCTGGAGGTACATGCCCCGCCCCACAAGGCGGAGCTGTTCGGAAAGGCAGGGGGACGGTGAATCACTGGATATCCAGAATATCCTTGATCACGATGCGCTCTCCCCCCAGTAGTATCAGCACACCTGCAAAATCATCAATTTTCTTTAGCTGGCCTGTGGTGGTGACGTATGCGCCCCCGGTTTTCTTTTGGTCCGGACGAAACCAGGTCACAGTGATCTGCGGCTTGGAGGAAATCCTGTCTGCCAGGCTTTGCAGCTTCCTATCCAGAATGGACTTCTCATCCTCCGTCAGTTCTACACGATCCTCTGTCAATCGGGATGTCTCCTGAACGGCGTCCTCATAGCCAGTCAATGCGCGAAAAGACTGAAACTGGGCGGCACGTTCCAGCATAGACATGCGGTGCCGCATGGTGGAAACGTGGTGCGGCAGGTTGATGATGTCGTCATATTTCCCCATTAGGCATGATGTCCTCCAATTGTGTTGTTGCGATTCTTGGCCGTTGCGCCTTCCTCCAGATTTATGCCTTTGAGAATGGCGTTTTTTCCGAACTTCTTCTTGATATCCAGCATAGCCTGCTGCATCTTCCTCTCTTTTTCCAACTCTGCTGACACCTGACGGTCCCGATCCTGTTTGGCGGTGTAGTCGGTAAAGAGGTCCAGCTGTTCAAAGGCTTTTTTATCCGGGGCAGACGCTTCATCCGCCACGCGGGCAGCGGTGAGGTAGAACCGGCGCACCAGGAGATCACGGTTCATAACCTGGTCAAACAGCTCCAGAGCGGCGGCGACAATGCGGCGGGTGGAAGCGGTGTACTCCTCCAGATTGGCGGTACCATGGGCATGTTTCGGAACTGCTCGGCCATAGCGGTCTGTGGTGACCTCTCCCTGATAGGCTTTTCTGCGCTTTGGATCACTCAGATTATCCCGGTCATACCCCACCGTGAGTACCAGCTGGTCGGTGACCAGACCCTTGTCCACCAGGTCCAGCGCCAACTGGTCCGCCATTTCCTTCACCACCAGCCGGGACTCATCATAATTGTAGGGGCGCGGGAGGACCTGACCGGAGCCGGTGCTTTTTGACTCTGGCTGATATGCTTTGACGTCCGCAATAGTACACGGCTCCCAGCCCCAGGCATGGTCGATCAATAATTCGGCGTTCACACCAAACAACTTATAAAGCAGTTCTTCATTCTCCAAAGAACATCTGGCAATGTCCCCCATAGTGTACAGGCCGCACCACTCCAGCTTTCTGGCATATCCAGGACCCACCCGCCAGAAGTCGGTGAGGGGGCGGTGTTCCCACAGCAGACGGCGGTAAGACATCTCTGTCAGCTTGGCAATGCGGACACCGTTGGCGTCGGGCCGGATATGCTTGGCCATAATATCCATGGCCACCTTGCAGAGATATAAATTGGGCCCGATGCCCGCTGTGGCCGTGATGCCGGTGGTTTCCAGCACATCCAACAGTATTTTCCGAGCCAGCTCACGGGCATTGAGCTTATAGGTGTCCAGGTAGTTGGTCACGTCCATGAACACCTCATCAATTGAGTATGAGATAATGTCTTCTGGGGCGACGTATTTCAGATAAACGCCGTAGACCCTTGTGCTCCAGTCAATATAATGGGCCATCCGGGGCGGGGCAACGATATAGTCCAGCTCTAGGCCAGGGTCCGTTTTCAGAGCGGTATCATCGGAGGAGGAGCCGGTAAACTGCCGTCCCGGTGCGGAACGCAGCCGCCGGGTGTTGACCTCCTTAACCTTCTGCACCACCTCGAACAGCCGTGCCCGGCCGGAGATGCCCCACGCCTTCAGGCTGGGAGTAACCGCCAGACAGATCGTTTTCTCTGTCCGGCTCAGATCCGCTACCACAAGGTTGGTGGTCAGAGGGTCAAGGCCGCGCTCGATACACTCGACCGAGGCGTAAAAACTTTTCAGATCCGCCGCGATGTACGTTTTCTCTTTCACAGCTTTCCCCCCCTTTCCTATCCCAATTCTATCATACCCCGCCCCGACTGGACAAGTCGGGGTTTTAATATTTTACAGGAGGAAAATGACAATCTATGGAATATCAACTTGAATTATCGTTTCAGCGTCCGGAACAGCCCACACTTCGAGGACAACCTGACGATGAAGCTATACGAATGATCCGGGAGTTTGAACCATTGGCTCTGAGGAATGATCCCAGGGGATACTGCGTCTACACCAGCGAGGGGAAGGACAGCCGCGTGCTTGGCCACCTGATGCGTAGGGCGGGTGTACGGCACTTTTATATCCATAATATCACCGGTATCGACCCGCCTGAGCTGGTATATTTCCAGCGCCGGATCTTTCAAGAATATCGGGATATGGGCCTGACCACTTACGATATTATGTACGACAAATCTATGTGGCAGCTCATGATTGAAAAGAAGTTTCCACCTCTGCGTCAAATGCGCTGGTGCTGTGCTCACCTAAAAGAATACCGCACTGCAGAGTATGGCAGCGCCATTTTGTCTTTAGGTGTACGGAAATATGAGAGTGTCCGCCGTGCCAAAAGCCGGGATGAACTGGAAATCGCTGCCCATGGGAGGAATAACAACGGGATCATCATGAGATGCGAAAACCATGAAAGCCGGAGGATTTTTGAGAATTGCTACACCAAGTCCGAGAAGCGGCTCAACCCTTTGGCCTACTGGCCAGACAACTATATTTGGGACTATTCCCATGAGGCAGGGCTGGAACAGTGTTGTTTATATCAGGAAGGTTTTCAGCGATTGGGCTGCATTGGGTGCCCTTTGGCAAAAGAAGCAGCACGGCGCCTGGAGTTTGAACGCTGGCCCAAACTTCAGGCACAGTGGATACGAATTTTTGACAAGGTGATCCGGCTTCGGGAGCAGGAGGGCAGAGTCAATGAGTATGCCAGCGGCCAGGAGTGGTTTGAATGGTGGCTGGGGGATCGGGCACAGGAAATCCCAATTGATACAGACCAAATGATGTTAGAAGATTATTAGGAGAACAGAGAATATGAATGTAATTGAACTGGAGCGTTGGAAGCCCTCAGAGACGGACCCCCGCAAGCTGGAGTACGTTGGCCAGCCCATCGCACTACACTGCCTCTCCTGAGCGTCCCCGCCCGATATTCGGGCTGCGGCAGGCCAGGATATCAGGGATGTAACTACGGGAGCCATCGAGTTCGGAGCCTTACAGGTAGCTTTTCAGCTATGTGTAAGGCTCCTTTTTGTTGTCCTTTTCGTCGGCTGAAAGGCGGAAAGGATTTTTATGTCTCTGTTCTATTGGCAGCCCTATATAGCGAAATACCCGTGACCTCCAATCTCATTTTTTCAAAAAATTTGAGATTGGAGATTATGAACATGAAAAAATGGCAGGAAACAAGAAATTACAGGCGTATCAAGGATCAGAATGGCATTATTATCAACATTATCACAGTGGACGGCGTGGATGTAGAAGTCAATGACGAGGTATTTCTGGCCTATTCCCAAGCAGACCGGAGAGAGCGGTACATCACAGAAGAAGCGGAGGCTGGCAAGCTCTTGTCTTTGGAGCAGCTGCTGGAGAGAGGGGTCCCGTTTGAGATGCTTGGTATTGAGCTGGAGGAGAGCGCAGAGGTGTCTGTGCTGGAGCAAGCTGACAGGGACCTTGCCGTAGAGCAGACAAAGCGGCTTATGACCGCTCTTTCTGGATTGGAACGAGATGAACAGGAACTCATCCAGGCTCTGTTCTTTGACGGCGTACTTGTCCGGGCGTATTCCAGGCAACTGGGAGTCCGGCTGAATGCTGTCCAGTACCGCCGGGATAAGCTGCTAAAAAAACTTCGTGAAAAAATTTTTTCGTAAATTTGTTGGTCACTCTCTTTTTATTCGGGATGGGAAGTGAGGGGATATAAGATTCTTCTCGCTGCTCTTTGAAAAATGCCGCAGAGATGCGGTCATATCCGGCGACTGAATAACATCAATGGACGAGCCCGAAAAAGGGAAAAGCGATGCGACGGATGCGCCAAGACCACCTGTAGCGGCAAGGAATTGCAGTAAATTTTCTATCGCTATAAAAGACGGCCAAATAAGGTGCCCAGCGGTATCCATCCAGTCCAAAGCAGCCCTGGTAAGCTGCTTCGCGATGACCTCGTTCACCTATAATGGTACCCCTGCCCAGCCACAGCCCTGCTATGCAGGACCACGCAATGGGGGCAGCTCGGAGAGATCCTCGGAGGGGTGAGACGCCCGGAGTGTGCGCCAGCACAGTTCAGTTTGCCGCCCATGGCTCGGGAAGTAGTGTCGAATAGAGCCAGCAAATAATCAATAACAGAAACAGCGGGGCCGTTCTCGAAAAGGAATATCATATCTTCTACCTGCAAGGATGGCCCCGCTTCTTATCAAAATTTACTGTATGAGCGGATCATGTAAATCAATTGAATACTCAGGGCAGAGAAAAGTGCGGTTGGTTACCGCATTTTTCTTTGTCCTGATCAAAGACAGGCGCATTCACGCCAGAAAGGAGAGAATTCAATGAACGTCAGAAAATCAGTAGACTATGGTGCCATGTTTGCTGCGCTGGACACCCTGATGGCGGCAAATTTGCCGCAGATGGAGCGGTACTATAAGATTGGCCGGTTGGTCAGCAGCAGACCGGAAAAGGGCGCGGCTGTCATGGCGGCAGAATACCTGCAAGGCGGGTATCCTGATGTCTCCGGGTTCTCTCCCAGAAACCTGCGGCGGATGCGGGCATTTTACCGTACCTATAAAGCCGTTCCCGAGGTGCTCTCTCAGGCCATGTCCATCGGCTGGACACAGAATGTGGTCATCCTGGAGACGGAGCTTTCTCTCCAGGAGCGTGCCTGGTACATCCGGGCGGCCAATCAGTTCGGCTGGTCAAAGCTGGAGCTTCAGCGGCAGATTATGTCATGCGCCCACCTGGAAATGGCGCTCGACTTTCCTCCCGAAGTGTGCTACACTGAAGAAAATAACACTGAAACGGAGCAGAAAAGCAATGACGAGGATACTTTTTATTTGTCACGGCAACATATGCCGCAGCCCAATGGCCGAATTCGTGATGAAGGACCTGGTGAGGAAAGCTGGGCTGGAGAGCCAATTCCACATCGAATCTGCCGCCACCAGCACCGAGGAGATCGGCAATCCGGTCTATCCCCCGGCCCGCCGCAAGCTGGCCGAGCATGGCATCGACTGCGCCGACAAAACGGCCCGCCAGTTGAGGAACGAGGACTACGACCGCTTCGACCTCCTGATTGGGATGGACAGAGCCAATCTTCGAAACATGCATCGCATCTGCGGTGGCGATTTCGACGGCAAACTGCATCTGCTGATGGAGTATGCGGGCCGCCCGGATGCCGAGGTCGCAGACCCCTGGTATACGGGGGACTTCGAGACCACCTGGCAGGATGTGCTGGCTGGATGTCAGGGAGTGTTGGATATATTGAAAAATCATAGTGGAATTGTCGACGAAAGTATGATATACTAAGGTCAGGAAAACTTTTTATAGGGAGCTTGTGTATGGGCCTTTTACCAATGGGGGCAGATATCCTGCCGCCGTCTGACGACCGGGTATTTAAGCTGATCCTGACCCCTCTGGATGCGAAGCCGGTGCTGATTGATCTGGTTTCCTCTATCATCAAGCGCCCTGTGCTCGATGTTGAGGTGCGTAATAATGACATCCCACCCAGCGATACAGAGGAGAAAGCGGAGCGGCTCGATGTAAACTGCCGTATTGACGACGGTTCCCAGATTGATTTGGAGATGCAGGCCAGTCGAATCCAGGAGGACTCCGACGGCAGATATCAAAACCTGAAGGGCAAGAGCATATACTATCTATGCGACCTCCACTCCTCACAGCCGTCCAGAGGAGTGCGTCGGTATGATCGGCTGTCCCGGACCTATCAGGTGACATTCTGCTCCTACACAGTATTCCCCAACCGGAGCGATTACGTTAATTCCTTCTCACTGCGGCACGATGAGGACAATGAGCTGTTGTCCGACGCGATTCAAGTTGTATATGTAGAGTTGAGCAAGCTCCAGGAGATCATGAAGAAGTCTGTAGATGACATGACAGACCTGGAAAAATGGGCTGTGTTTTTCCAGTACGCCAGCGAGCCGAACCATCGAGAGACAGTAAATAAGGTCATAGCGTCGAAGGAGGTGCTGCAAATGGCCGGGAATCGATTGATGAGCATCAGTCAGGACGAGCGGGAACGGGCAGTGTTCCGCAGCCGCAGGATGTTCCAGACAGATATGCAGTCTGATCTGGCCACCGCTGAGGACAGAGGGGAACGCCGAGGTCGGGCAGAAGGCCGGGCGGAAGGTCGGGCAGAAGGCCGGGCAGAAGGCCGGGCAGAAGGTGTTTTATCCGCAATTCAAAGTCTGATGGATAGTATGGGATTGTCTGTTGATCAGGCGATGAATGCCTTAAAAATTGCGGAAACAGATCGCCCGAAGTACCGCAGTATGCTGAGTGGTCAGTAAGTTACCAGAGCAGAAAAATCAGACACAAACACGCCGGTTGCCTGTCAGGCAGCCGGCGCTTATTTTTAAATCGGAGGTGCTAACATGTCAGGTCCATTAAAGAGCGGCGGCGCTCAGATGACTATTACGGTACAGGGTCACGAGGTAACCCTGTACTTTTCCAGTGAGCCTAACAGCCAAGTGGTATCCCAGGTCAAGCAGGCTCTTCTTGGGACATATCTGTCGAGAGAACAGTAATTTTCTTCTTTTTGTTGAGTATTTCAGTAGCTATATTGGCCGTGGTGTGGGATACTGTGGTCAGCAAAAAGCTGTGTACCTCGACAATAGCATTTCAAGTAGGAGTTGACTTTAGGTCACGGAAAAGAAATATCAGTTTTTTATATCCTCAACATATGAGGACCTTAAGAGCCTGTTTAAAATCTTTTGACAAAAGGAGGCGGGAGGCCGATAATAGAGAAAAACAAGCGGGAGTTGGGGGAAATGCGTCAATATCCAAGTGAAATCAGCCGGGAAGAATATAACCTGATACGCGAGGATTTGGAAGGAGCAAAGAAAACAACCCGGCCCCGAAAATATGATTTATACGATGTGTTTGTGCGGTGTTATATGTAATCCAGGGTGGAATACAATGGCGAATGCTGCCCAACGATTATCCCAAATGGCAGAGCGTGTACTACTATTTCCGGGTATGGTCCGAAAAAGATAAAACAGGGGTCAGCGTTCTGGACAAAGTGTTGCAAAAATTGGTGAAACAGATACGGAACGAAGACTTAAGGCGGGATAAGACTGCTTTTGGAATTGTTGACGCGCAGAGCGTACAGAATGCGGACACAGCGGAAGAAAAAGGTTATGACGCAGGGAAAAAGTATCCGGAATCAAGCGCCACGTTGTCGTAGATACAATGGGGCTGCCTCATGCCATAGCCGTAACAACCGCTGATGTTACAGACCGGGATGGAGCCATTCAGATGATCCTTCTGAACCTGGACAGCCTTTCCTGCGTAAAGAAATTCCTGGTAGATGGAGGATACTCCGGCGAACGTTTTGCCAATCAGGTCAAGGAGATTTGCGGCGCGCAAGTCGAAGTTGTAAAGCGCAACGAATTACACAAGTTTGTTGTGTTGCCGCGCCGCTGGGTGGTAGAGCGTCTTTTCGGCTGGCTCGACAAATTCCGCAGACTTTGGAAAAATTGTGAGCGCAAACTCTTTATTTCTGCTCAGATTCTCATTTTTGCCCTCATTGCCATCCTCATTAGAAGATTTTAAACAGGCTCTTACGTAAAACGTTCAAATTGAGCGGAGACAGGTCTTTCCTGGCTCTGGAAGAATCCTCGCCAAAAACAACATCCAGCGACCAATGAAGCTGGTTCTCAATAGACCAATGCTTACGCATCGCATAGGCGAAACGGTCTATTTCCGTTACAGAAGAAATAAAAAAGCGTGTTTCAGAGCTGGTTTCCCCGTTTCGAGGAGAACCATATCCCAGTTCTGGCATCTTGCGTGCCAGTGCTTCACGATCCGCTGAGAGGCCAGGTAGAGCATCTTGCGCAGAGAATCATCGTTGGTAAAGCTGGGCTTGTTTTTTGTGATTTGACGGAATTGGCGATTGAGTCCCTCAATGATATTCGTCGTGTATATGATTTTCCGGACCTCAGGCGGATATTCATAAAACGTACTCAAGACTTCCCAGTTTTCCTCCCAGCTTTTTACACAGGAGGGGTACTGCCTGCGCCATTTTTCTCCAAACTGGAGCAGATTTTCTTCCGCCTCATCCAGGGTAACGGCGGTGTAAATTTTCTTTAGATCAGCCACCACCTGCTTGATATCCTTCCAGTTGACAAAGCGGGTGGAGGAACGAATCTGATGGACGATGCAGCGCTGTAACCGGCTCTGGGGATACACAGCCTGAATAGCCTGCATCATGCCGCACAGACCGTCCGTGCAGAACAGATATACGTCCAAAACTCCCCTGCTTTTGAGGTCATTCAACACGGACAGCCAAAATTTGCTGCTCTCGTGCTCCCCAATCCACACGCCCAGGATATCCTTCCGGCCGTCCATGGTGATACCCAATACGACATACGCCGCCTTCGTCACATAACGGTGATCCTCCTTCACCTTGTAGTGGATGGCATCCATGAAAATGAATGGATACACCGCCTCCAGAGGACGATTCTGCCATGCAGTAACTTCCGGCATAATTTTCTCTGTAATCTTTGTCACCAACTCTGGAGAAATCTCTACGTCGTACAGTTCCTTGATCTGTTCGGCGATATCCCGCTGACTCATCCCACAGGCGTAGAGAGCCAGAATCTTTTCTTCCATCCCGTCCGCATTCCGGCTGTACTTGCTGATGATCTTTGGCTCAAAACTGCCGTTCCGATCCCGGGGAACCTTGATGTCCACCTCGCCAAGCTGTGTTTTCACTGTCTTCCGAGAGTACCCGTTGCGGTAATTGGGCGCTGTGTCTGAACGCTCCGCTCGCTGGCAGCGCTCCCGCCCCAGTTCCTCGTCCATTTCCACTTCCATGGCCGTCTGGACCACATCCCGGAACATTTCTTTCATGGCGATCATGATCTCCGCTGTGCTGGTGAACTTCTGGCTTTTCACGTACTCTTTTAGCAATTCCTGCGGTGCTGCTTTCATTTCCTTCGACTCCTATCTTGTTTTGGATGTTATTTCCATTCTTGACTGAGTCGAAGTTTTTTATTCTGTCACACGCTGTCGTTTACACAGAATTTTATGGGGTCTCGTAGAAAAGCTAAAGTGCAGCTTTCCCACATTCTGCAAACAGACTTTCCCACAACTCCATAAGACAGCAAGTTATGCACATTACGCACAGTGCCGACTACTACGGAATCCCCCTATCTTTCATATCTTTTTATAAATTCTTAAATTTCCTTTCCTTTCTTTCTTGATAACTATCTGTATGGCCTGCCTCCTGACCATGACCTCCTGCTCGGCGGCAGAAGTCCCCGCCGCTGGCAGCCGGACAAATCCAGGCAGTGCGAAACTCACCTCTGAATCCCAGCCCATGACAGCTTTTGCGGATGTTCCCGCTGATGCGTGGTATGCTGAAGCGGTTGCCTACTGTCAACAAAACGGAATCATGAGTGGAACCACCGATACCACCTTTGCACCCGAGGCAACCCTGACCCGCGCCATGCTGGTCACCATCCTATGGCGGCAGGCGGAGAAACCAGTGGTCAACTACCTCATGCAGTTTTCCGATGTTCCAGAGGGTCAGTGGCACAGCGAAGCCGTCCGATGGGCGGCCAGTGAAAAACTGATGGCTGGCTACGGCGATGGCCGCTTTGGCATCAATGACCCAATCACCCAGGAGCAGTTGAATTTGATTTTCCAGCGGTATACCGGCCAGCCAGTCACCGGAGACATCCCTGGCTTTGACGGCAGCTCTAAGCCTGTCACCCGTGCCCAGGCCGCGATGGCGGTGATGAACTTCGCCCAGCTTTCCACAGAGAAAAAGGAGATAGGTATGTTCAACTTTGAAGCCAAAACCGTAATGCTCAACAGCGGCTATGTGATGCCGCTCAATGGCCTGGGGACATACAGTCTCCACGGGGAAATCTGCATCAACTCCGTCAAGTCCGCACTGGCCAGCGGGGTTCGGTTAATCGACACTGCCTCTGCCTACGGCAATGAGGAGGAAGTGGGACAGGCCATCCGGGAAGCCATGGAGGAATTTGGTATCCAGCGTGAGGAAATCTTTGTTACCACTAAAATCTATCCAGGCAGCGAGATGGCGAACCCGGAGCGGTCTATCCAGGCGTGTCTGGACCGTCTGGACATCGGCTATGTGGATCTGATGCTTCTCCACCATCCTGATCGGAACGATGTAAAGGCGTATCAGGCCATGGAAAAATTCGTGGAGGAAGGGAAAATCCGCTCCATCGGCCTCTCCAACTGGTATGTCAAAGAGCTGGAGGAATTTTTGCCCCAGGTGACCATTACCCCGGCGCTGGTGCAGAATGAGATTCACCCCTACTATCAGGAGAACGATGTGATTCCCTATATCCAGGACCTGGGTATCGTGGTCCAGGGCTGGTATCCCTTGGGAGGCCGGGGGCATACGGCGGAGCTGCTGGGGGACGAAGTGATCTCCGGTATCGCCAAGGCCCACGGTGTATCCTCCGCCCAGGTGATTTTACGATGGAATCTGCAAAAGGGTGTGGTAGTCATCCCAGGCTCCAGCAATCCCGACCATATCGAAGAAAATACGGAGATTTACGACTTCGCACTGACCAATGCGGAAATGGATCAGATCAACGCCCTTGACAGAGGCGAAAAGCACGATTGGTACTAAAGGCATCCATTTCAATCGGTGGAAGAACGGAGGACATTATGAAAAGAACATGGATTGCAGGACTTCTGCTGTTCGCCCTGGTGCTGTCCGGGTTAGACACTGGGTATGCAATCGCAGCAGAATCGCAAGGTACGGATTCCAACATCCTGATCGTCTACTTCTCCAGAGTTGGGAACACTGATTTTCTGGATGATATAGACGCGGTAACGTCCGCAAGTCTTTTGAAGGATGGGGACAAACTGTATGGAAACACGCAGTATGTTGCAGCCATGATTCAGCAGCGTACAGGTGGCGATCTGTTTCTGATTGAAACAGAAGAAAAATATCCATCTGTGTATGAGCAAATCGACGAGCAGGGCGGAGAGGAACACAGAAACAGGGTTCGGCCCAAGCTGGCAAGCCACGTTGACAGCATGGATGATTACAGCGTCATATTCTTGGGCTATCCCATCTGGTACTATGATTTGCCAATGGCTGTGTATTCCTTCTTGGAGGAATATGATTTGTCCGGCAAGGCGATTATCCCCTTTGTAACCAGTGGAGCGAGCGGCTTCACGGGAACGTTGGACACAATTCAAGAGCTTCAGCCTAACGCCGATGTGAGACCAGGCGGTTTTGATGTAAAGCATTCCAAAGTTGCAGAGGTCAAACAGGAGGATGTCGACAAATGACGCTCAGACTTTCAACGGACTGTTTCAATTCTGCCTGCTCCGCTTCATAGGCTGCGGACAGTTTGGTAAACCGTTCATCCGTCAGTTTGCCTGTCACATTGTCCTCAGAGAGCATTTGTCAAGGGTAAGATTTATGGCAGCATTCAAAATTACTGATATTGGCCCATGCAGATGCAAGGGCAAAGCCCCGCTATACGATTAGCCAGACTGATATAACTCCTCAATGGAAAACGCCTCATTCATCTGTGTATAAATCAGAAATTGAGACAGGAACAGGATATACCACACACCGAGGACAGGCAGCAAGAGCAAGGTCCAAGGAGCAAACAACACGAATAAGGTCCAGTACCCCAGTTGCAAGAGGCCAACGCCCAGTACGCGCCAAAAATATTTGATGCAGAACAGCAAACAGTTTTGCAGCCGGACGGACGCATTCTGCTGGAACAGCACCAGCTGGGGCCAGTAGAGGGTGTTGACGGTCACTACCGCCAGCAGTGCGAACAGGTACAAGGCCACCGTCCCAGGGGAGGGGGCGCGTTCCGCCCACCAGAACAGCATGGCCATGAACGTGTACACCCCCAGCACAAGCCCCAACAGCGCGCCGGGAACCAGACTGCTTTTCCAGTTCTGTTTCCAGGCGCGTTTGCAGCTCTCCCACCAGGGCAGGGGATCGTCCCGCAGGCCGCGCAGAATGGCGTCGTACATTCCGGCCAGGAACGGTCCGGCGATCATGCCGCCCAGGATGGAGCAGGGCAGCAGCACCAAAACGCTGGCGGACGCCACCGCGCAGAAAATCCCCGCCCCCAGCGGGACAAAACCTGCCAGGGTCAGCAGATTGGTTTTCCACCACCGGCCGAAGCGGGCGGACAGAAGCTGACGGTAGCGGTAAAAACCGGTCTGACGCTGGGTTTCGTCGAAGTGCGGGTCCTCCGGGAAAAACAGTCCCATGTTTACTCCCTCCTGTCAGGCCGCATAGTGGCAGCCGTTCAAAAAATCAGTCAAAATTGTGCGTTCATCTTCGGTAAAACTGTCCAGGCAGTTCAGCTCCACGCTGACGGCGTAGTCCTGAAAGGTGCCAAAAGCGGAGACACCCCGAGTGTAGGGGTTGGAATCGGACTTGCAGGTGTAGACGGAGACAACGTAGTCCTGTCCGTTACAGGTCTGCTGGCCGGAATCGGTGACATCGTAGGTCTCTGACTGACGGGCGGTCCAGTCCTCCACCGCCTGACGGGCGGCGTCTCCGTCCGGACGGCCATAGACCAGCACATCCAGCCGGGCAGGGTAGAGGACCACCTCGTCTCCGTCCTCGTTCACATAGGGGGTGCCCTCGCCGATGGTCCAGGAGGCCAAATACAAATCGGCCACCGACAGAGCGTCCTTGTTGTCCCGCAGGACCAAATCGTGCCCTGGTTCCTCCACCCCCAGGACGCCGCCCAGAGTGGTCCAGTGTTCGTCTCAGTCCGAACCGTCTGCGGCGGTTGCAGGAGCGGACTTCCCGCAGCCTGACAGCAGCAGGCACAGGACGGCCAGTCCGCAAATCAGCCGTTTCATGAACGTTCCTCCTTTCTCAGCGCGTCCCACAGCTGGACGCAGTGTTCCAGGTTCGCGGGGGTGCGGCCCTCCCAAAAATCCCGCCGGGCCAGGAACAGGCCGCTTTCCAGCGGGACCCAGTCCTCTTGCAGAACCTCGTACCCGGCTTGAAAGGCCTCCGGGTCCTCCAGCAGGAAGAAATAGCTCTCGCAGGAATCCAGGTCGGCCATCAGCTTGACGTTGGAGGCGTAGGCGTACAGAGCATCATCCGTGTTCTGCGGGGTGACGTACTGGTTGATCTTGATTATGACTTTACCGTCCCCATTGCAGTCGGTTCCCAGAGCGGACAGACGCTCCTCCCAAGCGGCGGTTTCCGCGTCCGGGAGTGGGACCCCGCCCACATAGGCAATCTGATAGTCCGGACGGACCTGGGTGGCGGCGTGCCAGACCAGATTGCCCGCCATCAGCACGGCCGCCGCGCCAAGGACCACATACCACTTGTGATAGTGCCACCAGTTCCGGCGGCGCTGTTTTTTTGTCTGCTCCACCGGAGCGTCGGGCTGGATGTCCCGGTATTTCCATTTTAGGTATTCGCTGGCCATGGGGGAAGTCTCCTCTCTGATTGTGGGCGGCCACAGGCCGCCCCTACGGTTCCTGGGTGGTCCCGCCTGCGGCGTAGGCGACGGGCAGACAGACCAGACTGGGCAGATTGCTCCGGTCCTCCCGAAGGAGGAGGTCCACGCTGGTCTCCGCAAGCCGGGAAACCGGCTGGACGATGGTGGAACAGTAAAAGCCGTCCTGGGCGAAGCGGCGAATGCCGTCAAAGCCGATGATCTGCACGTCCTCCGGCACCCGCAGGCCCAGCTCCAGCAGCATGGCCCGGATTTGAATCGCCAGGGCATCGTTGACGCAGAAAATGCCGTCGAAGGCCAGACGCCCCCCCTCCATGTGGCTGGACAGGAAATCCCGGAAGGGGGCGTAGCCCTCCTCGTCGCTGAGGCGCAGGGAGACGCAGCCCATCTGCTTTTGACGGAACACTGATTCAAAGCCGTCCCCCCGCTTGTCCGACTCGCCGGGGACCTTGGAACCGATGCGCAGGAACAGCGGACGCTCACAGCCCAATTCCAGCAGCTTTTCCGCTGCCAGTTGGCCCCCGCCGAAGTTGTCGGAGGACACACAGGGGACGCCGAGACTGAAATAACGGTCGATGCTTACATAGGGCAGCCGGGGGTCTACGTCCAGGTCGGGGGTGTAGGTCAGGCCGATGATGCCGTCCACCTTGCTCTGCTGGACCATCTGGATGCACCGCTGCTCCGCCGACCGGTTGTAGGCGGTGGTGGACAAAATGGTCCGGTAGCCCCGCTGGGCCAGCGCGGAGCAGACCCCTTGGGCCAGCAACGCGAAAAAGGGATCTGTGACGTTCGGCAGGATCAGCGCCACGGAGCAGGTCCGGTTGGTTTTCAGCCCCCGGGCATAGCTGTTCACCTGATAGCCCAGCCGCTTGGCGGCTTCTTCCACCCTCCGGCGGTAGTCCTCGCCCACGGGGATGCTGTTGAAGACCTTGGATACCGTCCCCAAGGCTACGCCGGCCTCCCGGGCCACGTCCTTCATGGTAGGGGCGTTTTCTTTTTGTTTCATGGAGTTCACCTCGCAAGCCGTGAAATGTTTCACCGATAATTTCATTATATTTGTGAAACGTTATTTTGCAAGTGTTTTCTCGGAATTCAAAACAAATCGTCCATCTACGCAAAATTTAGCACGCCTTTTTGTGGAAAATTGAAGAATTGTTTCGGAGGCAAAAAAAATGCCTTGACAGCAAGTAAATGGCTGTACTATCATAAATACACAGTATATGTAACGTTTCATATCGCCAGCGAGTAAAAGGAAACAAAATAGGGAGTGAGCGATCAATGGCAAAACGAAATCCCTCAGCGGCGGCGGTTCCCGCCGCCGCGCTTGCCCGGCCGGGCAAGACGCTCGGTCAGCGCATCACGGACAACTGACAGCTGTATTTGCTGCTGCTGGTCCCGGTGGTACTGACCTTTGTTTATAAGTACATCCCCATGTATGGCATCCAGATTGCCTTCCGGGACTTCAAAGCCAGCCGTGGCTACCTGGGCAGCGAATGGGTGGGCTGGTACTGGTTCGAGCGCTTCTTCAGCGCCCCCACCTTCGCCCGGATGATCCGGAACACGGTGCTCATCAGCCTGTACAGCCTGCTGTGGAGCTTTCCGGTTCCCATTATTCTGTCCCTGATGATTAACCAGCTCCGCAGCGCCAAGTATAAGCGGGTGGTGCAGACCGTCCTCTACGCGCCCCACTTTATCTCCGTGATGGTCATCTGCGGTATGATAAAAATTTTCCTCAGCCCCTCAGGCGGACTGCTCAACCTGATTTTGGGTACTCAGGTGGACTCTTTGACCCAGTCCTCCGCCTTCCGCACCATCTATGTGGCCTCCGGCATCTGGCAGGACGCCGGTTGGGGCTGCATCATCTACCTGGCCACTCTGGCCAACGTGGACCCAGGCCTGTACGAGGCGGCCAAGGTGGACGGCGCCTCCGTCTTCCAGCGCATCCGGAACATCGACCTGCCCGCCCTTCTGCCCATGGCCATCCTCAACCTGATTATGGCCGCCGGCGGACTGATGAACGTAGGCTTTGAAAAGGTCTGGCTGCTCCAGACCGACCTGAACAAGGCCACCAGCGACGTCATTGCCGTCTACGTCTACGAGCAAGGCATTCAAAATGCCAAGTACAGCTACTCAACCGCCGTTGGGCTGTTCAACACGGTGGTCAACATAGCGCTTCTGCTGATTGTAAATAAGATTGCGTCCAAGGTTTCGGACGTGGAATTTGTGTAAAGGAGGGGAACGAACATGAGAAAAGCATCTGGTATGTCCGACCGGACCAGTCAAATGATCCTGACTGCCATCTGCGCCGTTGTGCTGCTGATTGTGGCCTACCCTCTGTACTATGTGGTGGTAGCCTCCTTCTCCGACCCCTACCAGGTCTACGCCGGGAAAACCTTCCTGTTCCCCAGCGGCTTCACCCTGGACGGTTATAAGGCGGTGTTCCTCAATGACGGCATCGTCTCCGGTTTTCTGAACTCGGTGAAATATACCGTGGTGGGTACTATTTTCTCGGTGGTCATGCTGTACATCACCGCCTACCCCCTGGCCCAGAAGGACCTGCCCGGACGGAAGGCTCTGAGCATCTTCTTCCTATTCACCATGTACTTCGCCGGCGGGCTGGTCCCCACTTACCTGGTGGTCAAGCAGACCGGGCTGGTGGGCAGTATGTGGTCCCTGTTCCTGCCCGGAGGCGTGGGGGTGGGCAATATGATTATCGTCCGCAACTACTTCCAAAACTCCATCCCCCACGACCTGGTGGAGGCGGCTGAAATCGACGGCTGCTCCAAGCTGCGCACCTTTTTCAGTGTGGTGATTCCTATGTCCATGCCCATTCTGGCGGTCATGGTGGTGTTCTCCATGGTGGCCTACTGGAACGACTGGTTTACCGCCCTGATCTACCTGGGCGGCAAGGGTTCCCCACTGCCTCTGGTGATGCGGAACATCCTGATTAAAAGCTCCGCCACAGCCAGTCAGGCGGCCACCATCTCCGGCGGCTACGCCGAGCTGAACAAGCTCACCGAACTGCTGAAATTCTGCTCCATGATTGTGGCGGCCCTGCCCATGCTGGTCATTTACCCCTTTGTCCAGAAGTATTTTGAAAAGGGCTTCATGGCTGGCGCGGTCAAGGGTTAAGAGAGGAGGAGAGTTCATGAAACAGAAGATTTTTTCCGCGGCCCTGGCCGCTGCGCTGCTGCTGGGTTCCCTGTCCGGCTGCGCCGGGGGACTGGTGAACAATGTCAATGACGGCACCGTCAACACCAACCTGGAGCAGACCCAGTTCAACATTATGGGCGGCATTTCCGCTCTGTCCAGCGGCTATGAGAACAACGAGGTCCTCGCCGCCCTCCAGGAGAGCGCAGGCATCCAGATTGCCTGGGAGACCATGAGCGATTCCCTGGCCGAGCAAGTGAATATCCGCATCACCGGGGGCCAGCTGCCCGACGCCTTCATGGGGGTGGGCTTCTCCAACTACGACCTGGCCCGGTACGGGGACGACGGCACCTTCCTGGACCTGACCCCCTACCTGACCCCGGACATCATGCCCAACCTGTGCGCCATTTTGGAGGAGCACCCGGAGATCCGGGCGGCGATCACCCAGGAGGACGGCAAAATCTACGGCCTGCCCTCCGGGGAGCAGATGACCACCGGGCATCGGCGCGGATATGGACGACGCCTTTTCCATCTTCTCCGTCCCCCAGTACAGCATGATTAACAAGGCGTGGCTGGACGACCTGGGGCTGGAGGTGCCCACCTCTCTGGATGAGCTCCACGACGCGCTGAAGGCCTTCAAGGAAAACGATATGTCCGCCAAGTACTACGGTAACGCCCCCGGCACAACCCTGCCCATGACCACCGGCTTTGACGAGTGGTGCTGGGGTCAGAATATCTTCTACTCCGGCTTCGGCTTTACCAACTGGCCCAATGATGTCATCAACGACCTCCATCTCAAGAGTGACGGCACGGTGGAATTTGTCTGCGCCTCCGACGCCTACCGGGACTGCCTGACCTACTTTCACGACTGGTACGCCGAAGGGCTGATGGATGTGGAGATGTTCTCCCAGAGCGACAGCCAGCTGATTGCCAAGTGCCAGCAGGGCTATGTCGAGGTATCCACCTGGTGGTATATCGAGGAGCTGATGGGGGAATACGCCAAGGATTACGTCTTCCTGCCGCCCCTCACCGGTCCCAAGGGCACCCAGTATGAGAACACCTGCGGCGTCACCATCCGCCCCGGCTCGCCCATTACCTCCGGCCAACTGAATCTTACCAACAAGTGCCAAAGCCCCATCAACCTGCTGAAATTCTTCGACCAGTGGTATGACGGCGAAATCGTGATGCAGCTGCAATACGGCCCCATCGGCGTGTTCTTCACCGGACAGGACGAGGCGGGGATGTGGCTGGCCCTCACCGAAGCGGAGGCCCAGGCCAAGTACAACAAGAGCGCCGGAGAGGTCCGCAACGCCTATGTATTTCCTCCTGTGTGGTGCTTCTATTCTACACCACACAGGAGGTTTACACAAACTTTGGGATGTTCTCCGCCGCTGCATTGCTGACCCGGAGCTGCGCCTGTTCCAATATACCGCCATTGACGAGTTCTCCAGACTCCGTTTTC
>NZ_CALPCP010000047.1 GCF_943192995.1 Flintibacter muris | reverse complement strand
ATTTCGCCTATTGTCAATAGTTTTTTATATTTTTTGTTTCTATCTTGGCTCGTTTTCCTAACTTATTGACATTGCCCCTGGCGGAGAACTTATATTTTTTGCGCTACTTCAGCCGGTATAAATTTGAGCTGAGACTCCCGTTCTCCCGCCAGCGATGCTCCTTGGAGATCAGCTCCGCTCTGCACAGATCGTCCAGTGCCCGCTTGACGGTGGAGCGGGAGAGCCGCAGTTCTGCCGCAATCGTCCGTATCCCCGGCCAGCACTTGCCCTCGCCGTCGGCATGATCTTGAAGGTACATATACACTGCCCTGGCTCTGTGGCTGAGGTCGGACTGATAGATTTTCTCGAAGTATCCCATATCACTCCTCCTTTGTACGCATATCACCGCATTCAGATAACCCCCTCCGGTTACGCCTAGATTTGGCATAGGATGTCCTGTCTCCAGTTGGCGGAGTCGGAGGCGTATCATCTTCTGTCTGTTGTATCTGATTGCGTAGGGAGATTGCTCGCTCCAGCTCCTGCTTGCTGGCGTAAGCCACGGTTCGGGCGGCCCTTTCTGGCAGCAGGTAGGGGTCACCGAAGGAGATGCCCCACTCCAGGAAGAGCCTTAGCCGAGTCTGCATGGGGTGGGTGCCCGTATAGCGATAGGTAATCCGCCGCTTTTACTGTACTCATAAGAGAACAGCAGTCAGAGCGGATTTTCCCCCGCTTCGCACCGTGCATGCAACTTTCACCGCACACGGCGCTCCATCAATGCAAATTATTTGTTGCATGTATGTGAAGCAACCAGTTTTTCCCTAAAACCTTGTATTTTCTTTTGCGCTTTTGCATCAAATTCACTGATATCTGCATAGGGATTATTTACAGTGTCAAAGCAATGTTTATGGAGTGATACCAGATTATCAACCCGGTTGACCTTATTCAGCGGAAGATTTGGGTTAACGCGATGGGCCAACGGTATACCGGAAATAAGCCATCCACCGCAAACACGGCATTTGAGTTTGTCGCGGTTGAGTGCATAAGCGCGATTCATGATAAACTCAAAGTTATTGAGCTTTCCCCAGCTTCCGTTGGTAACTATCCTGGCAGTATGCATGGAATACATTTCGTCCAGCCGCGCATTGATGCGTTTCTTTTTCGTGCGCTTGAAGTATATCTGCCTGCCTATCTCGGAATAAGGTGTTTCATTCTTGTTCTTTGGGAATGTCTTTTCCCAATTGCAAAAGGTGAGCGCAGTGAAGCCAACATAGATATCGCGGTATTTTACAGAAGGAATCTTTTGCTTATGCTGCTGATGGATACGGGGGAGATTTTGTGTCTGATTTGCTGGAATCCATTTCCCTTTATACTGCTTCAACCGACTCTTTGCCATAAACTGTAAACGTCGGCTGTACTTTTTCATGGAGACATTTACCCATGTGCAGCATTGGTAATATTGGATAACTCCCCGTATCTGGCTATTGATACGATTTATCTCAGCAATAAGCTGTTCTCTGCTGTAATCGCGAGGAATCTTTTTGATATTTTCCGCAATACTGTCAACTTTCCGCTTCAATCTGCCCCTGTCTGGTATAGACCTTGCTACATAGCCTTTCTGTGCCTTCCCTGGAACTTGCTTGAATTCGTATCCCAGGAATTTGATGTACTTTCTGCGGACATCTGTTATCAGCGTTTTTTCTGTGGATAGTGTCAGCTTCATTTTGGTCTGGAGGAACATCTGGAGCCTGTTCTTCCAACTTTCGGCATGGGCGCGAGTATCTGTTATGATGACAAAATCGTCGGCGTAACGGACAAGGAATCCAGGAGTCAGAGCGGTTTTACGCAGTGAGTACAGCCGTTTTCCCTGTTGTGCATACTGGTATCTTGTCCGTTTTTGCTCCCATTGTCCGGTAATCCATTCGTCCATCATGTCCAGATAGGCGTTTGCCAGCAGCGGGCTGATGAGCCCGCCCTGTGGCGTACCTTCTTCATTTACCTTGCACTCGCCCATAACCCCGGCTTTCAGCATAGCCTTGATGATTTGCAAAACACGCCTGTCTTTGATTCCCATGTGGTACAGACGCTTGAGAAGGATGTTGTGGTCTATGCAGTCAAAGCATTTGCTGATGTCGCCCTCGACAATCCAATGGTAGCCTGTTTGAAATGTGAGATAGTTTATGCGCTGTAGCGCCATGGCCGCATCCCGCATAGGGCGAAATCCGTAGGAGTGGTAGAAGAATTGGGCTTCTAAAATGGGTTCCAGTACAATCCGCATACATTCCTGCACGATTCTGTCCCGTATTGTAGGAATGCCTAATGGACGCTTTTCGGACTTTCCTGGTTTGTCGATGTATTTCCGGCGTATTTCCTGGGCTTCAAAATGCTTGAACGCACTCTGGATATCTTTTACCACCCAAGAGAACGGTTTTTGAAGATAATCCTTTTGCATGGTTTTGGAATCTACGCCAGGGGTCTCACTGCCGTGATTGCTTTTGATGTTGTGAATCGCCGTAATGATAGTTGCTTCTGCTGACATGATTTCTATGAGGCCCTTAAACGCTGGCCTTCCGCCAGAATCGTGAACCTCCTTGCTGTGCTGATAAAGTTTATCCAGAATTTCGCGTAGTTGTGTTTCGGTTTCTGGGTAGTCGAATTTTTGTGCCATACGCACCGCCTCCTTTCCGGAATTGGTGTTTCTGGTGTTAGTCAGGTATGCCTACGGCTTCCTCGACTTTCTGTTCACATACAATTTGCACTGACTATGCCCCTTCGCTCCGCCCGCCTTATTATTGCGGACATCATCGCTACTACGGGCTGATGCCCCATGGATTAGCAGGTCATTTCCTACCTGTGCGGCGAAGGTGTCACTTCATTTACTTCAGTACCTTGAAGTGCCGTCCATGGTTCCTTTGTTCCCTATGCTTTAGCTTTACATGTCGGTTTTAGCCCATCCCTATAGCCCGGCTGCCATCTTTGACCAGTGTGATTTTCTGCCAAAGACATTCGACCTTATTGGTTTTCTGCCGTTTTACACATGAAAAAGTTTCAACGGCGGCAGCACTCCCTGCGGGAGTGGGTGGCTGTATCATCACCCCGTCGTTCACGAGCCGTACACTCAGGATTATGTCGGTTGCAACAAAACATTCTGGACATGACCGATTTATAGCCTCCAGCGGCGCGGTACCATCTCAGATACCGCCTCCGCCACTTCACCGAGCTTCGTACATCCCACATGACACTGCGGGCGCACGTCGGAGGATTAGAGTTTTGGTCACCCGTCACACCGGGTCAGGCAGGTCCTGCCCCTGCCGAATCAAGCATAGAGTTCAGATTTCTTGCGAAATCTGCCTTGTTTTATTGCGTATTTCTACGCAGATTGTCAAGGAACAAAGCGCGCTTTCATGACCACGAACTGCCCCTTGGGGATGGACTTCAGTTCATCCGGAGTCATGAGTGCCCGTCCTGTCATTTGCAGAGTCTGCGACTTTTCTTTTCCGGTGCTGACGTAGCCGGAGAGGACTGTCCGATTGCCCAGGGCCTTGGACAGCACCTCGGCGGTCTGGGAATTGGGTGCGAAACCGCCGAAGATAGTATCCTGGCAGTTGTCTTGAATGATCTCCGCGCCCTCCTTGCCATAGTTTTTCTCCAGTTGGGCTAGGCTCTGGATGATAGGCACCAGGGTCAGCTTGCGGGAGCGGCCGGCGCTGAACAAGGGCAGAATGTCGAAGGCGGGCATGGTGCCCAGCTCATCGCAGAACAGCACCACCCGGTTAGGCAGCTTGCCGCCGTACTCATCCGCCACAGAAAACAGCTCACGGGACAGCGTCTGGATCATCAGCCCGGCCATAAAGTTTTTGGTGGGGTCTTCTTCCGGCAGGATGAGAAAGACAGCGGACTTCCGGGAGGCAAATTCCTCTGCGTCAATGGCGCTGTCGAAACACAGCACCTGTTCCAGCTCTGAGTCCAGGAAGGCGTTGAGTCGGGAGAGGACGGTAGACATGACAGAGGCCATGGCCTGATCCGCAGCGGTAAGTGCGGCGCCGGCACGCCACCGGGCCTTGTGGGTGTCAGGGAGAGAGTCCATCAGGACCTGAAAGCCGTTCTTTCCCTTGACCGACTTACTGGGGGCCAGCAGATCTTGCACCAGCTTGAACACGCTGACGATGTGGCGCTTCTCAGGCTTGCCCTCCTCCGGCGGCAGATACTCCGCCAGAAGGAGAACAACTGATGCCAGCAGGCCCTCGGCGGATTCGTAAAAGTAAGCGTTTTGGCCACGGTTGGAAGACTCCCCATCCGGGTTGACAATGGTCTTGGCCAGAATATTGGCGTAGTTCTCCGCTTTGGCTCTTGCCGCCACATTAGACGGCTGTTCCCGGCAGATATCCATATAGCGGTTGATGAGCGTGAGAAGGTTGTAGCCGTCTGAGCGGGTAGGATTGCGCAGATCGACGACCGCTATCTGGTAACCGTAATATTTTGCGGCCACGGCGCCGTAGTTCCGGGCCAAATCCCCTTTGGTATCTAAGGCCAGGAAACTCATCCCGCTGGCGCAGGCGTACTCCATATTGGGATACAGGAAGAACGCCGTTTTGCCCACGCCGGAGGCGCCGATCATCAGGCAGTGGATATCATCCACATCCACCAGCGCGGTGACAGCGTTTTTCTTTCCCACACAGCCCAGCACCAGCCCTTGTTCCTTGGGCAGCTTCTTCCCAGAGCGCCACTCAGCCACGCGGAAAGGGATGCGACGGTAGGTCTTTTGGATTTCCTTGTCGGTAGCCCACCGCGCTGTTCCATACTGACCGTCGCCGACGGTCTTGGACTTGATGTTGTTCAGATTTCCGTTGCCGGAGAAATGCGTGGCAGCGGCGATGAGCAGGAGCATCCCGCCCGCCAGAAAGATCAATAAAATAATTTGTGGCTGCACTTACATCACCTCCATCTTCATTGTGACAGCTTGTTCTTGTTTCTGCTGTTGTTTCAAAATATCCGCCTCATACTTGACAGACGCCTTGGCGCAGGACAGAGCCAGTTCCAGCCAGCTCTCCGCCAGTTCCCGTTTCTCCACCTCACTGCGGATACCGGGCGTGGAGGCCTTCGTCAAGACACATTGAGCCCGTTCTACTAATTCAGCGGTGCGGTTTTTCAGATTGCTCCGGTTCTGGTGGGGCAGGATACGACCGCGCAGCTCCTCCACCAGTTCCTCTCCGGAGCATGGCTCCCCCAGTTGGCGCAGTTCCCGGCCATAGGCGTATAGAGCCAGCGCAGAGGCCAGCTCGATACAGTCCATAGCCGACTCCGGATGTTCCGCGCGGGTATTCATCTCGTACCCGCGGAGCGCGTCCGCCAACTCCCGGCCCAGCCGATCCGGGACTGCGCACTCTCTCATGTATACGCCAATCCTGCCGCAGACCTCCGGAGCGGCGATGAGCTGGGGATGTTCCTCCGCCTCCTGAGCAGGGAGCCCTCGCCGGGCCTTGAGGTCCTCATTCCAGTCCTTATACTCGGACTGGAGCATCCCCACGTTGTCATAGCCGCGCTCATGGAGGATCTCCGTCAGCCGTCCGCTGGCCTCGATCCCTGCCGCGTCATGATCCAGGCAGAGGCAGACAGTGCGGAGGTTGGGATTCCGCTCCAGCATCCAGAGCATGGCGTGTTCGCTGGTCCCACAGAGGGCCACGAAGCTGTGTTCCTGCCAGCCTCTGGGATAACGGGTAAGGAAGGACAGCAGGTCGATGGGCGCCTCGAATACATAGAGCCGGTTGCTGGTGCCGGTGTAGTGGAAGCTGCACCGGGGGTCGCTGCCCTCCACGTTGATTCGGAAGGTCCTGCCAAGGCTGTTGAGGCTGCGCTTGTGCGCGTGACGGGCAACGCCGTTCTCGTCCTTCCCGACGAAAACGGCGTTGTGATACTCTTTACCATTGAATCTCTCACAGCTCTCATAGATCAGCCCCGCCCGGACGAAGGCGGTGACCACATCCCGGTTCAGGAAGCGGTGCTTGAGCAGATAGGCGTACATTCGGCGCATCTCCCGGCTGGCGGCGGGCAGGGCAAACTCTTTCCTTGACACCTTCTCCTGCTTTGGAGCGGGAGTGTAAACAACACCTTGCTCCCCGCCCAGCAGACAGGTGACGGCCTCGGGGTATGAAAGATTATAGAATTGCTGGACGAAGGAAATGGGGCCGCCGCCCTGTCCTGTGGCGTGGTCGTACCAGCCGTTGCCTCGGACGGTGACACTGTGGTCGCTGGCCAGGCGGTACTCCGGCCCGGAGCGGATCAGCTTCTCTCCCTGATGACGGAGGAACTCTACCAGGTCCACTTCACTGGCCTGGAGCTTTTGCTCCTCGGTAAAATGGATATAGGACACTTACTCACCTCCTTGACAGAAAAACTCAGAGCACCGTAGGGTGCCCTGAGTTTGCATTTCATGTATTCAGTTTTCTCGCTTGTAGTGCGGCTGGGGGACATAGTCCTCACTTTTATATTTCTGATATCGCTCCCGCCGCTGCTGTGTTGATTCGATTGATTTTAGAGAGTCCTCATCATAGAGGATCGGTTCATCACAGACAGCGTCCAGCAAAATTCGCTCCAGATGTTCCCGCTCCGCGTATTGCTCCAGGCTGGCCATAACAAAGGCGTCCCGGACGTAGCCGGCGCTTTCCGCCATCAACTCCTGATCCATATAGTAGCCATGCTGTTCCACAAAGAAGGTCAGCATCATAACGACTGTCCTGGTGTTTCCTTCACGGAACGGATGGATCTGCCAGAGTCTTGGAAAGCATTGCGCAAGATAGTGGACAAAGGCGTTCCGAGAAAAATGCTCCCACTTGAGTGAGTGGATCGACTGAAACGCCGATTCCAAGTCCTGCGGGATATTCTCATCATTGCTATACCACACACTCCGTCCACCCAACAGGCGTTCTCGCTTTTCAATATTGATGATCCGATACTGTCCAGCCCATGAGTAAACTTCATCGAACAGGAACTTGTGTATTTCACACAGGCCCACCGGAGAAAAGTTCTGGAACCCTCTTTTGTAGAGAACCATCATCTTGGCCCGAGACTGTTCCGCCTCCACCAGGTCGAGGGTCTTTTCATCCAGAATATCCAGCTTGTTTCGAAGAACGGTACTGCCCTCATAGAGATATGGATCGGCCATCCCGCCGCACCTGCTCCGCTAATTTTTTGTGAGACTCCAAAAGAGCGGACAGCATATCGTCATCACCCAGTTCCCCTCTCGCCCAGCGGTAGGATAAGTCGCGGGCATAATCGGAAACCGGCACACCCTCTATTGCGTTGATAGCGTCCGCCGTTTTGACCGCCGCGACCCGTTTTTGCTGCATCGTCATTGGAAATCACCTCACAGTTAGTATATCACAGGTGATTGTGAAAATAAAGTGTCATTATTTCAATGCGATGCCCTGCTCTTCATGGTCATCCGGCTTGTGACCCATAGCGATTTTCTTCTCTCTGATTTTCCTGCGCAGCTTGCTGTCCACGAAAGTGATCCCGCCGCTTGGTGGCGGAGCCTGCTCCTGGAAGATGCGGGCCATGTGATGGAGGAGCTGAGTGGCGCTGGCAAAGAGGGAGGGTACATCATTCATGTGGTCGAGGAAATATTGGGCGTGCTGATTTCCCTGTTCCGCAGACTGTGTGAACCAGTGGACGGCGGCTTCACGGTCCTGCGGAACCTCTTGCCCCAACAGGTACAGCTTGCCGAGAGTGTACTGCGCATACTGGTTTCCCTGTTCCGCAGACTCCATCAGCCAGCGGACAGCACTCTCCACATCTTTTGGGATATCATCTCCGCTCAACAGCAGCTTGCCCAGCCGGTACTGGGCGAACTGGTTTCCCTGATTGGCGGGCTGTTGGAACCAGCGCTGGGCAGCAGAAAAATTTTTGATTTCCAGATGGAGTTTTCCCAATTCGTACATGGCGTATTGATTACCTTGCTCCGCCGCTTGGGCAAACCAGATTGCAGCCTGGGTCGTATCTTGAGTCACCGGCCCACCGTCACGATACAGCTTGCCGAGGGCATACTGCGCATAGTCCAGCCCGGCCTCCGCCGCCTGAGTCAGCCAGTCCACTGCCTGATTGATCTGCTCAGGCTTGGAGGAGGGGTCCGTGAGGATACGTTTTGCCTCCCGGTATTTTACCTGTGAAGAGCTGCGGTCATTCCGTGTTACAGTGTACGGCGGTTCGTCGGCCTCCACCTGGGCGTCCAAGTTCTGCGGCTGATCTTCCGATGTTGGAGTAGCGTTCTCGCCGGCCTGACCCGGTTCCTGGGTATCTGTCGGAGCGAACACCTCAGTGTATTCATCCAGCCGCACCGCCTCTTGAATCACCAGATTTTTGATCCGCTTGAACTCCTTCTGTTGAGACAGAGGGAGCCGCTGAGGGAGATCGTCTTTGTAGGTCCGCAGCACTTCTTCCCGCTGCTGGTACCACAGATCGTAGGCGGCGGCGATGCGCGGGTCCTTCGCCAGCTCGTCCACGATCTCATCCACCACGGCCTTCAGCGGCGTTTTGAGATAGCCGTACTGCTTTTTGCCGGAGGTGCTTTTCAGCCGCTGGGCCAGTTCGCCCATGAGCTGCTCAACGTGCGGGTTCTCCAGGGTGCCGGAATCCATCTGCTGGATCAGCTCTTTCATCACCTCGCCGGACTCACGTACCAGCTCATCCCGCCGCTGGGTCTGCCGTTGATAGATCTCCGTCAGGTCCTGCTGGAACATCTCTTTTGCCAGCCCGGACTTGATTTGAGCGATGCCCTCCCTGGTCAGGAACCCGGACTGACCGTCTGCGCTGTAGCAGACCATATGCACATGAGGGTGGTGGCCCTCATCGTGAAAGGCGGCGTACCAGCGGAACTGGTCCCAGGGTATTTTCATAGCCTTCGCCAGCTCCATGGCGTGGGAGCGCAGGAAGGTCCGCCAGCGGTCGGCGTTGTCGTAGCCGAGACGTGCGGCATCCTCCCGGCGCAGGGAGATGATGGGCAGCCACACGTTGCCGGGGTGGTTGGCCACCTCCTCCGCGATCCTGGACAGCACCAGCGGATCGTCGCTCTCGCTGAACAACCCGTGAGCGCCAACGTGTTCCGCCCTGGGCCGCTGGGCGATGTAGCTGACGTAGTTTTCCCGTTTTGCGATCTGGTCGTAGTTGTCCTCGAGCGCTCTGCTGATAAACTCCGAGGCGTTGCCGCAGGTGGGACTGGATTGGTAGTCCTCGTATTCAAACAGTCCGCGGCTCAGCGGAAAATCCCGTATGAGTCGCTCCACCATGGCCTGCTGTTTTTTCGTGGCGGGCAGGCTGGCCCTGTCCGGTGCGAGCTTCTCCACACCGTCACGGGTAGCGACGTAGCGGACATAGTTGCTCAGGTGGGCGGCGGCTTTCCGCGTCCCCGGCTTGATGTAGGGACATTTGAATATGATCCGAGGCATGGAGCGTCACCGCCTTTCCGTCACGCGCCCCCCTTCTGGAACTCCACAGCCTTGTCCAGGGTGACGGCGCCGTTGGTCTTTTTCACATTCTGGACGCAGTGGCCACGGAGGTCGTGCAGCGTGCTGTCGTTGATTTCCATCCCGTAGGCCATCACGTTCATCATCATGTCCATCTCCACCGCCTGCTTGAACATCAGCCGGCAGATGCGGTTCTCGGACGCTTTGATCGTACTGCGCAGGACAGATATCAACGCGGGCGGCAGATAGGCGGCGGCCTCCTGTCCGGAGACATACCCGGCATAAAACCGGATGGCCTTTTCGATAAACTCATTTTGCGTCTGGCAGTTGTCCCGAGGGCACATCTCCCTGACGAGCTGCTGCGTCTCCGGGGACATCCGCAGCGCGAACTTGATTTTTTCTCTGGGCATGGTTTTCCTCCTCAAAAAATGCTGATATCCCCGCCGTGACTCGCCGCAAAGCGGGCAACAGCGGGCTTTTTTTGAAAACAGACCCCCGAGTTGACCCCAGGGGGTGAAAAATGACCCCCGCAGGAACGTCCCCGACCTGCTCTGCGGGGCGGTGTTCCTCTGCCGGAGGGGCACTTGTGACCCCTGGCTTTTATCCCGCAAAAAAATCGACCCATCGGATCTCGCCGCCACACAGCCTCGCAGAGCGACGTGTCAGTTGAGGTGGGCGTGGATGCTGCCCTGTCGGGTCGGGCGGCACACGGGGCAGTTCTGCGGCACACAGCGGGGGAACAAGAGCGAGGGCCGCTCCACATAGGGAACGGCCCTCGCCAGTCTATGGAACCATTTCACATCGAGGGCTGCGAGGGCGTCGCCATGTTCTCCGTCATCAACTGGGCGCTGTAGTCCGCCAGCGTCTGTCCGGTCTGCTCCTGGCAGTAGGCATCCATCTTCCACAGCAGGACTTCTTTCTCCGCGACGTTGAGCTGGTACTCCACCGACTCCTCACGCCCGTCTGCCCGGTGCAGATCGACCTCCAGCGTATCGCAGACCTGTCTGGCCGCCATGTCGTAGTTTGCGTAGACATTCAGAACATCGTCATTATCGCTGGTGCAGATATGTGTGCCAAAGACCGCGTCCACATCAAACCAGGTATTCATGTAGAAATTCAGCAGGCCGTTTATCTCGGTGATCTCCTCCGCGAAGGAAATATTCCGCGCGGAGAGGTGACCTGCGGATGTGATCTCTCTGCCATTCAACTTGTCCAGCAGGATTCTGTACCGACCGTCCGTGTTGAGACTCTCCTTGCGGAAGGCGTGGTAGGCGGCGACGGATACGTCACCCATGGCCCAAGTGCTCCACCCAGTCATAGTGTTGACGGCGGAGAACTCCCGCTTGTCGAAGTCCAGATCAAACACGCCGGTGACCATTCCGGTGTTCTCTAAGCGAAGGAGGATCATCCGGTCAAACTCCTCGGGGGTGATGGTTTCCCGCTTAGGGAACAGTTCCGAAAAAGAATCAGCGCCCGCTCCCGACTCTTGCCGCAGATATTTCCGCAGCGTCCGGGCGGCCTGCAGCAGCTCATAATTTTCATCCAGTCGAAAATGCTCATCCCGGCCATTCTCCGTTACATGGAATACAGCATATCTCTGGCTGGCGGCTATGGCCTGTTCCCTCTGCTGTTCCTCCTCCCGGATCTCTCCGATGATCTTTTCGTAGACCGGTGTGGGGAGCAGGTTGATCTGATCGTCCAGATACTCGTTCAGCTTGTCCTCCAACTTGTCTACCTCCAGCTGCTGAGACAGAGCCTGATACCAGTGCTCGTCCAGCCAGAGTGTAATTTCTCTACTGCTCATGATGTACCTCCTCAATGGTGGCGGCCGGTTTAGGCGCAGCCGCCTTGGGCTGGCTGGGACGGGGCGGACGCTTGGGCCGGGCGGCGGGTGCGGATATGATGTCCAGATACTCCCGCACCGGCTCTGGCACCGACTTCTCGTAGAGCTGCCGCATGGCCTCATCCATCTTTTCCTGCACTGTGGTGTTCTCCATTTTCAGATAGATCGTCAGAGCGCGCATTCTCTCGCCGTCGAAGGACAGCGTGACCTCATTTTTCTCCATCGTATTTTCCTCCTACATAGTAAACCCCATTTGAGGAGTAGCGGATTCCTCCTGAGTCTGCGCCGGTGCGGCGGCTATGGTCATCTGATAGGGACCGCCCAGCCAGCGGACGCCGCGCTCATCGAGAAACCTGTCCCCGGTCCGGTTCATGATCTCCAGGTCGAAGTCGGAGGCGTCCACAGTCCCCAGGGCAGTGGGCAGATTTCGTCCCGCATAGACGGTGCAGAGAGCAGGCCAGTCCGCGACCTCCGGGTACTCTCGAAGCGCGTCCTGATATACGGCGGTCTGTCTGACAGCCTCAGCGTCTCTGACACAGCCGGAGACAAAGCCGCTTGCCCAGTGGGGGCCGGCGTCACCGCCCAGAACGACGCGGGTGAATCGGATAGGCATCTGCCCGGTCATGCGCACCAGTGACCGCTCCGCCTCGTCACGGGCGCAGTCGAGCCCATTATCCTTCCCGTTCCACCAGTGGGGGTGGAGAGATATATCCTCCAGCAACTCCCGGACCACGTTGACCTGACGGCGGCGGTCATTGCCGGTGGCCTCCAGCGCCGCGACGAAGCGCCGCAGCTCCCGGATGGTGTCCTTCTGCGTTTGGCGGGTGGCCGGTGTGAAAAAATAACAGCCTCGGGCCTGTTTCAGTTCAAGGTCGAACTGCTCCATCAGCCTGGGATCGGGCTCCTGCCCATCCAGCCTCGCCATGCCCTGGAGGATGGCATCCGTCCAGAGCCGGCGCTGCTCCTGCCAGGGCGGCACATTCTCGGGCTGATGTCGTTCACAGCTGTTCTGCCGTTCGATGGCATAGGCGGTGAGCCCCATGGCGATACGGCGAATATCAAATCGGTCCATAGCGCCCCCTATCCCATGGTGGGACCCATGGCCTGCTCTGCCTCCATGAAAGCGTCGTAGGCTTCGTTGAACCGTACCAGCTCCTCCGGGGCCACATCGGTGAGTACCACCTCGGTTCCCTCCGGGGTCTCATTGATCTCCGACACCCTGGCGTTGAGCAGAGCGGCATGATCCTCCTGCCCGGCCCCGGTCAGCAGACGGAGGTTTTCCGCCAGCACCGACTGCTCCGCCTCCTCATGGCACAGGAAGATCGGCCCGCCTTTCAGCAGGGGGAGCAGCTCTTTCAGCCGAAGCCCAGGCAGTTCCTCCTCTTTCAGGCGGCGGCAGTATTCCGGATGGTATTCCAGCTCGATGCAGCCGTCGCGCATATCCACCGCCGCTACTTCGGGGCGGCGCTCCAGTGTGGCCTGAAGCATGGAGTCCAGCCCATTTCCCTCCCGGATCGTCAGCCCCAACTGTTCCTCCAGTTCCCCGAAGGAGACACACCAATTGACGCTCATAGATTTTTCGGTGCCATCCCGGATGATGAGATCCGCCGCCCGATCCATCTGGGCGTTGACGATATCACGCATTCCAGGGACGTAGGCCGCGAGACGGGCGTAGTCCTGTTTCTCCGCATCGATGAGCACTCCGTCATCGCTGTCCTGGCCCAGCGCCAGCAGGCAGTGGATCACACCGTCCCTGTGGAACATACAGTCCTTGCTTTCCATGATGAACGGCTGATCCGCCAGGGGGGTGATCTTCAGCCGGCCAAAGTCCTCATGGGACAGCTCCACCACCTTTTCGATCCGGCAGTCATCCATCTGAAAATTGGCCGGCTTTTCTATAAAATTTGCTTTGAATTTCATAGCGTTTTCCTCCTGTCATTACGGTAAATAGCTGCGGGGATTGACCAGGGAGCCGTTGACCCGCACCTCCAGGTGGAGGTGCGGCCCGGTAGAGTTACCGGTGGAGCCCACCAGGCCGATCACCTGGCCCACGGTCACCGTATCGCCTACCTTGACCAGACGCCCCGACTGGTGGGCGTAGGCGGTGGTCATGCCGTTTCCGTGGTCTATCACCGTGTAGTTGCCATAGGAATTGGTACGGCAGCTTTTGGTCACCGTCCCGGACAGCGCGGCGCGGATGGGGGTGCCTGTGGCGGCGGACATATCCAGTCCGGAGTGCAGCTCCCTCCCGTGATAGGGACAGTTGCGCCAGCCGAACTCAGAGGTGACCCGGCTCCGCCACCCGGAGCCCAGCGGAGAGCAAAAACCGTCCACGCTCAGCACCGGCTCCCCGATATCTCCGAACCAAATACCTCCTGTCCCACTGCCTGCCCAACCGTATTTGACCAGGGAGTAGATGCTGTCGGCATTGGCCCGCTGTTCGGCGGTGGGCGTCACGACCATGGTGGCGGCGATGTTCTGCCAGACGGCTTCCGTATCTGTGATAGGGACCGCCACGGTATATTTTTCCTCCGTCTGTGCGGGCGGGTCGCTGCCCTCTACGGGCACCATGCGGGTGCGTTCCTCGTAGGTGACGAAGCAGTCCGCAAGGGTCTGTGCGTCCCCTTGAGACTCGGCGCCGAAGTACAGAGCATAAAAACAAGCCTTGACTCTGACCGCGTCAAGGCTTGTCCCTTCTTCTGTCTGCGTGTTGATCGTGCTGACTGCCGTGTCCACCAGGGCCAGACTGCTCCGCATACTCTCCAGGCAGGCCCGGTACTCCGCCGGCGCACTGGCCGGGATAGCCGCGCCGTTGAAGCACACCTCCACGGCAGAGGCGTTGTGGCCGGAAGCCCCGGAGCCCAGGGAGCACAAAAAGGCGATGAGCAGGATGAGGGGAGAGAGGACCGCTACCAGCACCCAGCCGATTGCCTTTCGGGCCTTCTCATCGGTCAGGACGATCATGCCGACTTTTGCGATCAGGACGGGGTTAGCCAAAGGTCTGACCTCCGATCTCCTGGTCGGGCGCCTGTTCCGGTTCCGCCTGCATCTCCGACCAGTGATCCGTCAGAGCCTGGAGCGTCTCCTCATGGCCGGTGCAAGGGTGGTTCTTTGCCCACGGCTGGTAGACATCGAAGTCTATGCCGCCGTCCAGCAGCAGCTTGCACACATCGACAGCATCGTTTTGGACGCAAGCATGGAGTGCGTTGTAGTCATCGAGGTCGACCCACATCCGCTTTTCCAGAAGCTCCTCCGCGATCCAGCTGTCATGACCTCCACAGGTCAGCATATGCAGTGTCCTCCAGGCGCTGGGGCCTCCGGAGATTCCTTTCTCCACCAGCGTAGATAATGTGTGAAAGTCTTTGTCCGCAGCGAACTGCTCCAGAAGGCGGGACGGCGCGGCGGCGATCTGTTCCTCGCTGCACTGTTTGATGATCTCCTTGGCCATAAAGCGGTGATCCGAATAGGCATAGCTGGCCATCTCCCCGTGAAAGGAGGGGGAAAGCTCCGGCACATATCTCCCCGCATATTCCAGCAGGGTGGACACCTTCAAAGAATCGTTGATGTCAATCGCCTTCTGGCAGGCGGCACGGTAGGGAGCTTCCGGAAATCGCCTCCCCTCTACCAGCAGTATGGCGGTCATCTTCCGTCCGACCTCACCGGGCCGGCCAGCCGCTTCAATGAGCAGATCGTTTGAGTGCTGATTTAATACCTTGGGATACAACTCCTTAAAAACGGACAGTTCCCCGTCCTGAATGGCGAGGATGGCCTTGTCATAGTCACTCATTTGCAGGGGCCGCATCCCAACCGTATTGACATACTCCGTGATGCTCCCGGTCATGCGGCGCAGGAGCTGCTCGGTTTGGGACATGGCCTGCTCCTGCCGTTCCCGCTGTTCCACCAGCGCCTCAATGATGACCTTCTGCTCCTGCTGGCTCAGATGCACCACCGCGCCTCCGGTGTCGTCCTCCACGCCGCCGATCTTCATGTACCGGGCGTGGGTGGCGTGGTCGCCGTGGAACGCCTTGGTGATGGCGGAAGAGATGAGGAACATCCGGTCTAGGTCGTTCCCGTTCTCGCCCAGAGTCTTGCCGGTGATGAAACTCTTGGTGATGCTCTTTTTCTGGTTTTCGTCATACCACTTGAGGTACACGTTCAGGTACACACCCTCGCTGCCGCCGTAGTCGGTGGTACAGAAGACGTCGGCCCCCTTGGGAATTGCCCGGCCATTTTCCCACTCGCTGTCCATGAGAAAATACTCGTCCGGCAGGTAACCCATTCCCTCCAGCCGATGCTTCAGCTCCTCGAACACCTCCTGCGCTGTGGGCTGGCCGGCGTACTCCAGCTTGCGGGGATCATTCCCAGAGGGTTTCCACTGTTCCAGTTCAATTACATTCATTTTCTCTGTCCTCCTATTGTGATTTTGGCTTGTTCTGGTGGTATTGGGTATGCTATGATAGAAATTGAGTTTATGGGAAGGGAGGGCGGCGCTGTGAAGGAGAGAACTTATCTCGCCATCGACCTGCGCAGCTTTTACGCATCCGTCGAATGCGTTGAGCGCGGCCTCGACCCCCTGACCACCAACCTTGTGGTGGCCGACCTGAGCCGGACGGAAAAGACCATCTGCCTAGCGGTCACGCCCTCCTTGAAGGCCTGGGGCATCTCCGGCAGGGCTCGGCTGTTCGAGGTAATACAGAGAGTCAAGGAAGTCAATGCCCGCCGGCTCCGCTCCGCACCGGGTCGGCAGTTCACAGGCTCCTCCTCTGACGATACCGAGTTGAAAACTGATCCCGGTCTGGCGGTGGACTACATCGTAGCTCCGCCCCGGATGGCTCACTACATGGAATGGAGTACCAGGGTCTACAACGTGTATCTGAAATACATCGCGCCCGAGGACATCCACAATTACTCGATAGACGAAGTGCTGATGGATGTGACCAACTACCTGAATACCTACAAGCTCACCGCCCGTGAGCTGGCCCGGAAGATCATCCTGGACGTGCTGGAGACCACAGGGATCACCGCCACGGCGGGGATCGGTCCCAACCTGTACCTATGCAAGGTTGCCATGGACATCATGGCCAAGCATATCAAACCGGACCAACATGGCGTTCGTATCGCCAAGCTGACTGAGATGTCCTACCGCCGCCTGTTGTGGGAGCACCGGCCCCTCACTGACTTCTGGCGGGTGGGACCGGGCTACGCCAAGAAGCTGGAGTGGTGCGGCCTGTACACCATGGGCGATATTGCCCGCTGCTCCCTAGAGAACGAGGACCTGCTCTACAAGCTGTTCGGCGTGAATGCGGAGCTACTCATCGACCATGCCTGGGGCTGGGAGCCCTGTACTATCGCAGATATCAAGGCGTATAAACCGGAGTCCAAGAGTATCGGCTCCGGTCAGGTCCTCCAGCGCCCCTACAGCTACGACGAGGCCCGGCTGGTGGTGAAGGAGATGGCGGACCAGCTGGCACTGGACCTGGTGGACAAGGGACTGGTCACCGGCCAGCTGGTGCTGACGGTGGGCTATGACCGGGACAACCTCAGCGATCCCAAGAAAAGACAGGCGTACCGCGGGGAGGTCACCACCGACCGCTATGGCCGGGCCGTCCCCAAGCACGCCCACGGCACCGCCAACCTGGAGGATTACACCGCCTCCACCCGGCGCATCATCTCCGCGTCGCTGGAGCTGTTCGACCGAATTATCGACCGGGATTTGCTGGTCCGACGCTTTTACCTCACGGCTACCCGTGTGGCGGATGAGGCGTCCGCCCCGGACAAAAAATCCTTTGAGCAGATCGACCTCTTTACCGACTATGCCGCAAAGCAGGAGCAGGAGGCCACAGAGTCCGCGGACCTGGAGCGGGAGAAGAAGCTCCAACGCGCTATGCTGGACATTAAGAAGCGCTACGGTAAAAACGCGATTCTTAAAGGTATGAACTTGGAAGAGGGAGCGACGGCCAAGGACCGCAACAACATGATCGGGGGCCACAGATCGTAATGGGCAGATATGACGATATTATTGACCTGCCGCACCATGTCTCCACCACCCATCACCGTATGTCCATGCTGGAGCGTGCGGCGCAATTTCAACCTTTTCGAGCTCTAAATGGTTACGAGGACGCTGTCCAAGCGACGGCTAAATTGGCGGAGGAACAGGCAAACAAAATCGACACCGAGGAGTTCACGGACGCCTAACAAATGGCGCTATCGTCCGCCCCCCTCTCCGAACAGCTTCTTCTTATGCTCCGGGGCGTGGACCTCCAGGAGGTACCGCTCATTGCCGCATTTGAAGAGGCATACGCCGTTCTGCGGGCGGCTGATGAGTTCAAACTCGGATTCCTCCAGCTGGAGGTTGTCCATATAAAACCGCCTGTCCACGCTGCCGGCGTTGAACAGGAACTGGTGGGTGGGGATGGCAAAGAGGGGCCGGGTCATCTCTCGGACGCCGGGGGCGTCGAAGTCCTCCAGATTCTGGGAGGCCATGATGAGTGAGGATTCCTTCTTCCGCACCCGCTTCAGGGTATTGCGGATGTATTCCACGGCGGTGGGGTTGGAGAGCCAGATGTACAGCTCGTCCAGCGCCGCCGCCGTGTTTCCCTCTGTCAGCAGCTTGTCGCTGAGGTAGGAGAGGAGGTTGAACAGCATGGCGTTCTTCACCCCGGCACTGGCGTGGAGCAGTTCCTTCACACCGAACACCAGAAAGCGGTGGGACGTGATGCTGGTGTGGCCGTTGAAGAACTTGCTTTCGGCACCCCGGCACAAGGAGTGGAGGCCCAGCAGGACCTCCTGCAAAAGCTCCCTGGGATACAGCGGATTTTCTTCTCTGTTATAGTGCTGGTAGGCGTCCTCGATCACGTTGTAGAGGTCGGACAGAGTGGGGTAATCGCTGGGCCCCATGGACCGGAAGTCCGTGTGGTCGTTGAGCCCCCACTTTTTGTACAGACGCTCCAGCATCAGCTCGATGGTGTCGATCTGCCGGTGGTCGAAGTCCTTGTAGGCGCGGAAGAAGTCCTTCAGGAAGGAGATGTGCTGGCTGAGCCGGGTGCGCTGACGGAAGGCCGCAGGAGCCTCCGGGTCATCTTCATTTTCCTCGTTCCACAATTTCGGTTCCAGCGGATTGATGATGTACTGTCCGCTCATAATATCCGCAAAACAGCCGTCCAGCTCCTTGCAGAGATAGTCCTGCTCATGCTCCGCATCCAGGCAGATGACCGACTTCCCCGAGGCCAGGATGTTGCACAGCAGGAGTTTCAGCAGGAAGCTCTTGCCCTGGCCGCTGTTGCCCAGGATGAGGACATTGGCGTTGGTCTTGTCCTCCGTCCTCCGGTCCAGGTCCAGGATGATGTTGGAGCCGTAGCGGTCCTTGCCGATGTAGAAGCCGTGGGGATCGTTTTTGCCGCTGTAATTGAAGGGAAACAGGTTGGCCGCCGATGAGGCGGGGAGCACCCGCTCATAGAGGATTCCGAACACGTTATCGCCTGCCGGGTTGACCGCGAGGAAGCCCTCCCGCTGGCGCAGGAAGATCCGGTCGGCACCGAGCTTGGATCTGGTGAGCATGGCGGTCACATCGTCCCGGAGGGACCTGAGCCCGTCCGCATCCCTGGCGCACAGCTCCATAAACACGGCGCAGTGGACCAGCGGCTCCTTGTTCCGACGCATAGTGGCGATGAGGGTCTCCACATCCTGGAGGTTGGCCTCCGCGGTGATGCTCTGCTTCATGTTGCTTGTGCTGCTCCGGTCCATCCGGTTCTTATTCTGGGCGTTGTGGAGGATGGCGTCCTCCTCGGCGGCGGGGACCTGGCGGATATAAATGTGAAGGAGCACGCCGCTTTTCTCCCCAAGATAACTCAGCAGGGCCAGCTCCCCGGTGGAGGCCGGGTAGCTGCGCAGAGCGAGGGTACACCGGCAGGAGCTGCCGAGGACGCTGGAATCGGTGTTGAACTTCACAGCGGCGGGGGCGATCATGTCCAGAAAATCCTTGACCGGCGCCGCCTCCGGTTTTGCCGCCTTCTTCTTTTTCTTCTGTTTTTTAGCCATTGACACTCCCTTCTCCATCAAAGCTGATGAAATGCTCCGTGGTCACATCCTGCTGGTAGTAGACGGCCAGAATACGCTTGATGTCCTGCTCATCCGCCATGCGGACGTGGAAGCCGCAGTCACGGATGCGCTTTTCCAGCTGCTTCAGAGCGCCGTAGTCCTCGCCGGACTTGGGCTCGATCCGGTGGACGACGGCAAACTCCCGCGCCGAGGCGGTGGTGGACTGGATCTCATCCAGGTGGTCCATGTCGTGCCGAAGCATCTCTCGGATGGCGGGGACTGTCTCCTGCTCCAGGCGCTCCTGATAGTACAGCTTGTTGCTCTGGAAGGACTCGCGGGAGTCCAGGGCCAGCAGCTCCACCGCCTCCGTGCTCCGCAGGAGCTCGGTCAGAGCGCGGACCCGGCCCCGGACGCCCTCGGCGGACAGCACAGAGAGGTTGTCCGGGCTGATCAAATAAAAAACCAGCTCACCCCTGGCCGTCTTCAGGCCGTGCTCGGTGAGCTGGTCGATCCCCATGAGCTGCCGGGTAGACTGACGCTGCCGCAGCTCTTTTTTCTGTTTTCGGTTCAAGATTTTCTCTCCTTCCATTCATAATATTGCTGATGCAGGAACAAAAAGCAGACGGCGCAGCGCAGGAAGTCCAGGATGCTGGCCCCCTCCATGCGGATGGACAGAAAAGCATAGAGGACCGTCAGCACCAGCAGGAGCATCCCCAGCCCTTGGGCCAGCGCTAGGACAGACAGGAGAAACCCGACCCCAATGACCACGATGTCCTTCAGCTCCCACAGCCACAGCTTCGCTTTCGCTCTCAGGTTGTCCGGGTAGATATACATTTAAGATTGTTCACCTCGCTTGACGGGCACATAGATTTTTAACGGAATATTCCGCTTTTTGCAGTTCTCGATCACATATTTGGTCCCTCTGGAGCTGCCGTCCCAGAAAGCCAGAACGAGGTCGGCGCTTTCGATGATAGTGATGTTGCGTTTCAGCGGAGCACCTCGTCCGTATTTGTCGTACTCCGGCAGGTACTCCGTCAGCTTCAGCCCATGTTCCATGGCGTACTCCCGTGCGGACGTGTCCACGCCTCTCGCACCGCCAGAAATAATCTCTGTCACCTCGTCTGGGAGGTATTTTCCCAAGTCATTCACCTGAAGTCCTCTGGAGCCAATCACCGCTACTCGCATTTCTGCTCCTCCTCGCGTTGTAGATACGCAGTATAGCTATCCAAGAATTGTAGCACATTATGGATATAAAATAAACACACAATATATCTATAATGGAGTGATAATGTGGCTGTCAAAAGTGTTTCTATTCGAATCGAGGAGGAGATGCTGGAAAAGCTGGGCTTTGTGGCAGACTATGAGGGTCGGTCTTTAAATAGTCATGTCTTGGTGCTCATCAGAAATAACATCAAACAGTTTGAGGCAAAGCATGGGGTTATTGAAGGGACGATCAGCCCAGACGTCAACGTAAAACCTCCACGGAAAAACTGAAAGCACAGAGGGGGCGGCGGTGCCGTCCCCTCTATGTCAGTTCTCCGGGAGTCCGATGGCGGTCAGCGTCTCCAGGCACCAGATCCCACGCTGCTCCAGCGTTTTCATCAGCACCCTCTCGGCGGGATTTAAGGCGTCCGTTCCCGCGACCTTACCCAGTGGGTGCATTTTGATCCCAAGCCCAGGGCAGTCCAGGAACATTTCGCCGGGATAGTGGATATGCGGATGTACTCTTGCCTCGCCCCAATGCGGGAGGTGAGCCGTATAGCTCACACTGAGAGTTTTCCCGGAGTTATCTTTTTGAGGCTTGTCATCCCACGTCATCACGGTTGTCCTCCTTCCGATCTTCCTCCAGCGCCCGCCGCATGCATTCCAGGAAGAAGGCGTTCTGCTTGATGCCCTTACGCTCGAGGTACTCCTTGAACTGGTCAAACAGCTCGTTGGACACCTGAAAGGCAACGGTCCTCTGATTCTTTTTCATAGTGGATTTTCCCTCCCGTTCATAAAATTTTGTGATGAGCTCGGTCATGTACTGCCCCAATGTCTGCCCGGACTCCTCCTGCCGCTGGCGGAGCTGCGCGTGGAGCTCGGCGGGGATAGGGGCACAAAGGTTTTTGATGTTCTCTGCCATAAAGAGTTCCTCCTTTTGCCGTTTAGCAAGGCCAAGTATAGCGGCAAAGTATTTGAAAAGCTATTCAGCAAACCCAACGACAATTGTGATAGGAAACGAAGCACAAGCAACAAGGTTGATTTGGCTTGCGCCATAGCATCCGATGGGATATAATGAGCAAAAAAACGGGGGATCACAATGGAACGGAACCGCTGCCGCTGGGCTGATCCAAGCTCAGAATTGTATATTGCCTACCACGACCAGGAGTGGGGCAGACCGGAGCATGACGATCAAAAGTTGTTTGAGATGCTGATTCTGGAGGGCTTTCAAGCAGGGCTGTCCTGGATTACCATTCTGAAAAAACGAGAGGCGTTCCGCAAAGCCTTTGACAACTTTGAGCCTACTGTAGTGGCCGCCTACGGTTCGGAAAAGCTGGAGGCCCTGATGTCTGATCCCGGCATCGTGCGCAACCGGCGTAAGATCGAAGCGACGGTTCAAAACGCGAAAGTGTTTCTGAACATCCAGAAGGAATTCGGCTCCTTCGACCACTACCTCTGGGACTTTACCGATGGGCAGGTCATCCTGAATACAGATGATGTGGTTCGTGCCAGCTCGGAGCTGTCAGACCGTATCTCGGCGGATTTGAAGCGCCGGGGGATGAAGTTTGTGGGTACGGTCATCATCTACTCCTTTTTGCAGGCGGTAGGTGTGGTCAACGACCACGAGACGGGATGTTGGTGTTATCCTCACTGAACCGCAGCACTTGTGCGATCTTGGATATGAGATACTCCACACAGGGAATTGCAATAGAATTATGTGAAGCTCAACATAATTCGGTTTATTTGAACAAAGCCATTATGTTAATAATGGGTACAAAAATGGCATGAACACAAGGTTTCCGAGGATTTTACTGC
>NZ_CALPCP010000046.1 GCF_943192995.1 Flintibacter muris | reverse complement strand
GCGCCGAATGTCTGATTCATTTTGCATACCCCCTTTATCGTTTACCCGGTAGTAAACGGCTTGACCATAGTATATCGTGTCTCTGTTCGATTGGCAAGAGGGCAAAAATGAGGTGTCCCCAGTTGGGAACACCTCACGAGGTTTCGACAAATTTTGTCACGTTTTTATTTCTTACTGCTGTTCCTTTGCCAATCCAACCTGTCGGATATCCAATGTTTGAAGAACTTCTTCGTGCTCTAATGGGCAGAAACGAAGATCAACTTCTTCTAACTTTGGCAGTTTCAGCAACATTCGGCAATCTGTGAAATTTGTGTTGTAGAGGGAGAGCATCTTAAGATTTTTACATTTAGAGAGAAAAGAAAAGTCATCTACAATGAGGTTTTCAATACGAAGGGTTTGCAGATTAGGCATTTCCTCAATAATAGACCAATCCGCCGGGTCCAGATAAAAACTCGATGGTAAGTTGACAGGAATTGGAGCGTGGGCTGTACCGTCCGGTTCTATAATCACATCTCTTAAATCCAGAGTTAGTCCCTTTGTTTTTCCTATCGCCTTCATCCAGTCGTAGCGAACTAATAATCTCTTTCCATACATTCTCTCTATTACCCGCGCAATCAAAGGATGAATGTGGGTGCTGTTTGGCGGGTCAATGCCTTGATCAAAGGTCACTTCAATATGATATGGACCCTTGGGAACATATTTCAGGGTTGGCTTTTCAAAAACAGGCTTTGCCTGCGGTGCGGGTTTGTTCCGATTGGCGGTGCATAATTCCTGATATTCCCCGTTGTTGTAATAAAGGTACAACGTCTCCCGCTTATCATCCAGGCAGGCAGATAACAGGCCCCGAAACTCCAGGAGCTTGCGGTCAATCCCCGCCTGAGACAAAGCGGAATTAATCTGAGTAGAATCTGTCAGCCGAACGCCTCCGTTGTAGCCATAGGCTGCATCCCAAAGCATGGACAGCAGGAAGGCATCCAGATTATCGGCGCACTTTGCAAAAGAGATGTAGTCGTCGTTGGTGGAGATATACAGCGGCGGGTCAGATAAACCAGCTTGCAGGTCGCTCAACCGATAGCCAGCATTCCAGACGCCCTGATTTTCACACCAGAGCAAGACATAATTATCTGTGATTGCAGACCACTTTTCTTGTGGAAGTTGCCATAGAGCAAAATAGCCGTTGTCTTTATAACGATTTTCCTGGCCCTGTTCCTTAGCCTCCTGAAATTCCTCCACCCAATCTTCCAAGGTATCTTGAATATAAGAATAAGAAGTGACAATTCCCTTCGGTGGGCAGTTGATATGATTGTGTCGGTTGTTGATGGGATCGAGGCCATACGTTTTCAGAAAATCCCGGTAAATAGTTGGAAGAGCTACACCGATAGTTTTCTCTGCTGTTTGAATATCCGCCTCAGAGAAACCTTGATGTTCCCCTTGACAGAAAAAATCCATCAATGTTGGGATACTGACTTGGTATTGCATGACTAAGTGATCTCCTTTCTATTAACTGCTCAATGCTCTTATCTCCATTCAACTGTAAATTTGGATGGAGACTTATCATTGTAGCCACATTGCCATCTCTCTCATTTTCGCCGCAATCTCCTCCGGTTCCATGATACGGATTTTCCCGCCAAAAGTAAAGACCCAGGCGAAAAAGGGCGGGCTGGGCGCAACATCCACGGTGGCCTGGAAGTGCTCTCCGTCTACGATCTCTGTCTGCACCTCCTCTCCAAAACGGTCAACAACGCTGCGCATGGTGCTGTTCTCGCACAGCAGTGTTATCCTCCGGATGTCAGCGCCGAACATCCCGAACACCTGGTGTACGTACATTGCTGGATCGAAGTCCTGCGCTGGTATGGCCTCCTGCACCAGCAGTTCCACAGCGGTCATGCGGTCTACACGGAACTGGGCCAGCTTGCCGTGTTTCTCCGACCAGCCCACGGCGTAGTAATAGTCCCGGCTCCAGATCAGGGCATAGGGGCTGAACTCGTACCGATAGCCGTCGTGCTTGAGGACTTTTTCTTTCTCTGCGGTGTACTCTATGTACTGGAAGGCGATCCGCCGCTTCTCCTGGATGGCGGTGTGGATCATGTCCACCGCATAGTAGATCGCCTCGTTGCCCTGCTTCACTGTGCCCTCCATGTAGACAGGGCGGTTGAGCTGTTTGGCCTGCTCCTGGCTGGTGAGGGAGGCCAGCTTGCGGATCAGGCTGGCGCTTTTCTTCCTGGTGATGAAGTGCGAGGACTCCACCGCATCCACCAACAGCTTCAGCTCCGGCAGCTCGAACAGGCGGGAGCCGACGAAGTAGCGGTTCTGGGTGCTCTTGACACAGACAACGTCCACGCCTTGGTCAATCAGGATCTGGATGTCGCTGTACACACTCTTGCGGCCGGCCTGGATACCGTGGGATTCCCAGAATTGGAGGATGTCTGAAACGGAGGCGGCGTGTTCCTCATCTGTTAAGGTGCAGAGATACTGCTGGAGCAGTAATATTCGAATTTGCGCTTCGTTCTTCATGAGTCACCTCCGGCTGTTTGAGATAGCTTTACTCTTTTGGATTCCCGTTGTTTTCGCCCACTTAAAGGTTTTGCCGTTTTTCCTACCAATGAATGGCTTTTGCACATTTAGCGAGCACCGCCCTCCAGCATTTGGAGGACCCACTGGTAAAAACTCATGCCGTCAGGCCGGAGTTGGGCTGAACAAGAGCGCCACACCTGTCCTTGGAGCGGCCCTGTTACAATCAGGATTGGCTGTGTGGCCCGCATGTTCCAGTTTGGCCGGTCATCGTTGTATGTTGCAAAGGGCAATGCGCCGCATAGTACGCTGTAATCCTCACAAATCCACACTGGGCTAATAGGGTCTTCCCTGGGAAAGTCTTTGAATAAAGAGTGCCAGACCGGATTTTTCCCCGTATAGGCGTTAGGGCCAAAGCAATTCGTTAAGCTACGGCGAGTTTCGTCGGTGTTCTCTGTAAAATAGAACGGCTTTCCCAGGTTAGGCAGACAGTCCAACTGCTCCAAGGAAAAAAATACACCGCCTTTTCCACAGCTGTTTGCAGCCGGGAAATTCTCACAGCCATTGGCGATTTCCGTAATGAATGTAACATATTCCTCTGGCAGAGCGATCCCGTGTCTTCTCTCAAAGTCCCGCACAGCCTTCAGTGAGATAGGAGGATTCCAACTAATGTCCCTCCGCCGTTTGCCAGCCATCAGCCCTCGAATCCTGGCAAGAGGATCGCCAGCTTTTTGTCGTTCCTTTTCCTCCCGGAATAGCTGATCGGTGTAGGACGTCAGCTTTTTAGACAGGTACAGCTCTACCCAGTCCAGGAAGGTACAGCCCGGCAGACGAAGCACGCCACTCTCGTCCCGCTCCCAGACTTCGCCCCGGCGGGGGCCGGAGACAGTCAGGAACCAGGTTTGACCACCCTCGACATTCTCCTCCACCAAAACAAGGACGCCATTCTCCTGCACTCGCTTCCACTTTTCACTATCCTCTGGATCATCCATGCAGAACTCTGGATCTGTGTCTCACTCCCAGTTCTCTATAAGCGGAAAATCCTCATGGAGCCGGTTTAGCTGGTGGCCGTCTTTGAATGGATACAGTTGGCAAGATTCCTCTCGAAATGGGGGTAGACTGCTGCCGTTTCCGATTTTGGTGATGAAAGACTTATATTCCTCTGGCAACTGGAAACCGTATTTTGACTCTATGGCCTCCACCTCTGCCAAGGGAATGGGCTGATTCAGCTTCCAGGAGCGTTTCAATTTAATCTGCGCCCCAATTTTCAACAAGCGAGTATCTATGCTCATAGGTGATTCACCTCTACGCATTTCTTTTTTATCATTGTATTTGTGTTTTCGTATTTTTTCAATTTGGCATAATGACGATTAAAAAAGCAGACGGATTCAGTGAAAAAATGAAAATAAAAGAAGAATTCCATCCTGAAATGTGGTATAATTTAATCACCACAAAAAACCACGCCAAACAAATCAGGAGGAATTCCTCATGGCTGATTATACAACAAATACAGGCGTTATGAAAAGAGAAATTTTCAAGTTCACACAGAAAATTTCGGAGGGTATGGCACGGCCATTCCAGAAATTTGCTGCCGATGTGTGCTACGGTGCCATGGCCTCAAAGAGCTGCTTGATTTCTGAGATGGCTCAGGCATTGCAGGAAGATACACAGAAAATTAACACGATTGAACGGCTGACCCGGCATCTTGGCAACGAGGTTCCTGAAGCGGTTCGGGGTAATTACCTGAACGTGGCAACAAAATATTTGCCGGAAAGCGTGGTGGTCCATATCGATGACAGCGATGTCGTAAAACCCTGCGGAAAGGCATTTGAGGGGATTGACCGTGTGCGAGATGGTTCCAAAAGCACACAGACCAAGTCTGTCATGGGGAACGGATACTATGTGACCGAAGTTACTGCCCTCACATACTCAAACCATCCGGTGAGTGTTTTTTCAGAGGTTTGGTCTACTCAGTCCCCTGAATACACTTCCGGAGGACAATTTGAATATACAAAAAAGGCTGTCCGTGCCTGCGTGGACAAGTTGGGGCATGTGATTTTCGTCATGGACAGAGGCTATGATGACAATGACGTTTTTCGCCTGTTGGACAAGTATGAGCAGGAATATGTGATTCGACTTAAGCTGAACCGAAAGGTGCGAATTCAAGGTGAAAAGCATTCGATAGGAGAACTCTGCTCGAAATATAAGGGAAAATACAAAGCAAAAGTGATCTATCACGGACGGAAGCGAAAGGCCAGGCTGTCCGTTGTGAAGGGCTGTCTCAGTGGCTCTGACCGTCTGCTGTCCATTATCCTGATTTACGGCCTTTCTGGCCACCCCATGGTGCTGGCCACAAATCTCAACACCGATACCAAAGCGCAGCTGATCGCGGCAATGAGGCACTACTTCTCCCGCTGGAGGATCGAGGAATACTTCCGTTGCAAAAAGCAGATGTTCAGCTTTGAAAACTTCAGGGTGCGCTCACTGACAGCAATCAACTCCCTGAACTTCTTTCTCTCCGCCTGTATGCTCTTCCTTGCCACGCTCAGAGAAACCAGAGAAAAGAACTGCCATTTTAAAATTTGCATTGACGCCGCCGCTCTGCTCAAGCCAAAAGTCTTCTTTTTCTATTACCGGCTGGCGGAAGGCTTGTACACCCTTTTGTCCAAGGCACACTCTGGCATCCGAGGATACTTCAAACCTTTGAAGCCTAACCAGCGGCAGCTGAAGATCCGCGGCTTTGCCGCATAAAATCGTAGCTGCACTTTTGATGCAGTTTCCATTTTTGCCCTTTTTGATTTTTACGAAAACTCAAATAATATTTTGGCCTGAAAAATGGACAAACTGGGTCAATTCATACACAAAGTTTCACAACTCTGTGCCACAAAAAAACGCTTGATACCTGAGTCTTTCGGTATCAAGCGTTTATTCGTTATTTCGTATTCTTCTTCACAAAATCCCAAGCACTGCGGCACATATCTTCTACGGTGTGGGTTGCTTCCCATCCCAGCAGTTCTTTAGCCTTGGTGGCATCTGCCCAGAAAGCGGGAAGATCTCCTTCACGCCGAGGCCCAACTACATAAGGCAATTTAATGTCATTTGCAGTTTCAAAGGCACGGACAAGCTCACGAACAGAGATACCGTTGCCGGTGCCCAGGTTGATGGCCTCAACACCAGTATGGTTCTCCGCATACTCCAGCGCCTTCAGGTGACCCACAGCCAGATCAACCACGTGGAGGTAGTCACGCTGGCAGGTACCGTCGGGAGTGGGATAATCACCGCCGAAGATGGTTAGTTCGGGAAGAACACCGGCTGCCACACGGGCAATGTAGGGCATCAGATTGTTGGGGATGCCGTTGGGGTCGTCGCCCAGCAGGCCGGAGTCGTGGGAGCCAATGGGATTGAAGTAGCGCAGCAGCACCACAGAGAAATCAGGGTGGGCCGTCACATAGTCGGTCAGGATACGCTCGTTCATTACCTTGCTCCAGCCATAAGGACTGCTGGACTGGATGGCAGGCATCTCCTCTTTATAGGGATAGGGATTTTCGGGGCCATAGACCGTGGCAGAAGAGGAGAATACAAACTTTTTACAACCATACTCCTCCATCAACTCCAGCAGAGTCATGGTGCTGTCCAGATTGGTACGGTAGTACTCCAGAGGCTTTTTGACGCTCTCGCCAACAGCCTTGCGGCCTGCGAAGTGAATCACGGCATCAAACTCGTTCTCCTGGAATATGGTACGCATCTGTTCCTTGTCGGCGCAATCCATCACACGGAATTTGATCTTTTCCCCCACGATGCTCTCTACACGGCATACGACATCCGTTCTGGCATTGGACAGATCATCTACGATCACAACGCTGTGGCCAGCCTGTATCAGTTCGACTACGGTATGACTGCCGATATATCCGGCACCGCCGGTTACAAGTACCTTCATGACTTAGCCCTCCTCATTCACATAGTTCACGAATTTATCAAAGGCCCTCGCGCCCTTCTCATTGCGCTGATAGACACCCGCGTGCTCCAGCACCTTTGCAAAGACCTTGCCGGTCTCCACTTTCAGAATGGCGGCGGTATTCTCCTTAGTAAAGGTGTGCTGCTTTTTCAACTCTTCCACCCAGTCGGCGTGCTTGGCCAGTTCACCAGTCAGCTCTTCTCCGGCAAGGATAGCCTTCTCCACACCGGCCAGTTCCTGCTTCAGGCGGGCAGGCAGCACAGCCAGGCCCATAACCTCAATGAGACCGATGTTTTCCTTCTTGATATGGTGAAGTTCAGCGTGGGGGTGGTACACGCCCAGAGGATGCTCTTCGGTGGTGATGTTGTTGCGCAGAACCAGATCCAGTTCGTAGTCCGTTCCCCGGCGGCGGGCGATGGGGGTAATGGTGTTGTGGGGCACGCCTTCGGTCTCTGCAAAGATGAAAGCATCCTCGTCGGTATAACCACGCCAGCTCAGCAGAATCTTATCAGCCAGCTCTACCAGACGCGCCTTTTTGCCGCAGCGCAGACGGATGACACTCATGGGCCACTTAACGATGCCGGCCTTCACATCCTCGAAACCAGCAAAGACAATCTCACGCTCGACCGCTGCGCGCTCCATGGGGAAGCAGTAGTGGCCACCTTGGAAGTGCTCGTGGCTGAGGATACTGCCGCCTACGATGGGGAGATCTGCGTTGCTGCCCACAAAGTAGTGGGGGAACAGAGAAACAAAGTCCAACAGTTTGGAGAAAGCGGCCTTGTTGATGACCATGGGAACATGCTCATGATTGAACACAATGCAGTGCTCGTTGTAGTAGACATAGGGGCTGTACTGCAGATGCCAGCCCTCACCGGCGATGGTAACTGGAATAGTGCGCAGGTTTTGGCGGGCGGGGTGGTTCATACGTCCCGCATAGCCCTCGTTCTCCGCGCAGAGCATACACTTGGGATAGCCGGACTGGGGAGCGAGCTTTGCGGCTGCAATAGCCTTAGGGTCTTTTTCCGGCTTGCTGAGGTTGATGGTCACATCCAGATTGCCGTATTCGGTGGCCGTCTTCCAACGCACATCCTTCTGGATGCGGTAGCGGCGGATGTAATCGGTATCCTGTGAGAAGTTATAGTACCAGTCGGTGGCAGTCTCAGGGCTGGTGGCGTACATCTCGGAAAAGGTCTGATGCACCTCACGGGGCATGGGAGTCAGAATCCCCATTAGTTTGGTGTCAAAGAGGTCACGGCTGGTGATGTCATCATCGCAGACACCCCGTTCCACCGCATCCTCCAACAGCCCCTGAAGAATATCCTCCAGGCTCATGGCTTCCGGTTTGGCAGGGTCGTAGCTGTCCAGTTTCATAGCCTCCAGTAGCCCGTTGGTTACATAGATCGTGTCACAAGGCTGAACCAGCTTCTTGTTCAGGCCATATTGGACCAAAGAAGCGATATACACATTCACATCCATTTTCCGCTCCTCCTTCAGGACAATCTCACGCCACCCTCATTACGAATGTGCAACACGTGGCAGCTGCCTTCACCCAGTACCCGCTCAATTCCACTTTTAAACTCTTCCAGCATATCAACAGGAACAAATGCCTGCACCGTTCCGGCGAAGCCGCCTCCGTGGACACGGTAAGCCCCACGCCCATTCAGCAGGGTATCACACATGGCCAGAGCAACCGCCACCTCCTGATGCTGCGTGGCACCGGCAGGACTGATATTCTGCAAATACATCCAGGAACTGTACCCGGATTTAGTAACCAGACCAAGGAAACCATCGAAGTCGTTTTCAAGCAGCGCTTTTTTCTGCTCCATGACACGCTTGTTTTCCTGGTAGAAATGGATGGCCCGCAGGATGGCACGGTCAGAAACCTTCCCTCGCAGATTTGGCAGAGCCTCCATAAATTCTTTTTCGCGGACTTCTCGCAGAACATCCTTTCCAAAGAAATTGCAAATCTCTTTCAGCTCACGGGGAATGGCCGCGTACTCATCAGTGAGATCGGCGTGGTCAGCACCGCTGTCAATGATGCACAGGGCATGGCCAGCCTTTTCAAAATCAAACTCGATGCGCTCAACCTGGGGATGATCCGGATCAGCGAAGTCGATATAGACCATGCCGCCCACGGAGGAAGCCGCTTGATCCATCAGGCCGCTTGGCTTGCCGAAGTACACATTTTCGGCATACTGGCCGATCTGAGCGATTTCCACCGGGCTGAGCTTCCGATCAAAGAACAACTCGTTGCAGATGGTGCCCATCAGCACCTCAAAAGCGGCAGAAGAGCTCAGTCCGCTGCCCGGAAGAACGGTTGAGTGGGTCTCGGCATCGAATCCCTTGATCCGGGCTCCCAGCTGCTCAAAGGCAGCTGCGACGCCACGAACCAGGGCCGCGGAGGTGTTTTTTTCCTCTTCGCGGATATTCAAATCATCCAGTTCGACCACAACCTCAGGAAATCCCTCAGAGCGAACGCGGATGTTGTTGCTGCCATTCAGCATTACATCTGCCACCGTTTCCAGATTTACTGCGGCGGCCAGCACACAGCCACGCTGGTGATCGGTATGATTACCGCTAATCTCTGTACGGCCGGGAGCGGAGATCAGAAAATGTTTTTTTGTCATATGAGGTCCCTTACTTTTTGGATAACTTACTCAGTTCTTAGGCTCCAGCAGCTTAGCGTTGGCCTTCTCCACATTCAGCTTGGTCAGCAGGAAAGTAACCAAGCCGCAGAAGATAGCGGGCAACCACAGATACATCACATTCAGCATAGTCAGAACAGAGTCAGGCTGAGTGGCCACGCCGCCCTCGATGAATCCGGCAGCTGCCAGCAACCAACCGGAGATGGCGGTGCCCAGTCCGCCGCCAATCTTGACGCCAAGAGAGGTGCAGGAGTACATGGTTCCGTCGATACGCTTACCAGTGGTTAGATAGGTGTAGTCGGAAGCAGAAGCGATCACAGCGTTCAGGTCGCCCTGCAGGGGGCACATACCAAGAGAAGCGATGGCGGTGAAAGCTAACATCATGGGAACGCTGCCCATGTAAGCAGCCACGATCACCAGGATTCTTGCGATGGTGGCCAGAGCATAGCCGGAATAGTTGATCTTATACATACCGCCCAGTTTTGCAACGATGGTGGGCACCAACAACAGACCGATAATCATGGGGATGTTGAGCGCGCTTGCGAAATAACCCATCAGCTCCTTGTTGCCTAACACATAAGTCATGTAGTAGGTGCCGACGCCGGTGAAAGCGGTGTAGAGCTGAGTCAGCAGATAGACACCCAGAATCAGCAGGTAGAACTTATTCTTGACCAACAGACCGACAGCTTCGCGCAGGGTGTACTTTTCTTCCGGAGCGTCAACTGCTTTCTTGGCTTCAATCTCGTCTTCGGGCAATTCCTTCATGGACAGGACGGAGACGGTGTTGGAGATAATGCCGATGATGACATAGATCAGTGCAACAATTCTCCATGCGGCGGCATCGTTGCCGAAGTGCTCAACAAGGCCAAAAGTAACAGCCTGGATGATGGTGCTGGTGGTGAATGCAAAGACGAAGCGCAGAGAACCAATCTGAACACGCTCGTTTTCATTCTTAGTGATCAGAGCGGTCAAAGCGGAATAAGCGATGTTATTTGCGGTGTAGAAGCCTGCGTTCAGCATCACGTAGAAGATGAAGAAGAAAGCGTACTGAGCGGTCTGGCCCCAGGAAGTGGGAATAGAGAAAATCGCGAACAGGCAGACACCACAACCCAGATAGGGCCACAGCATCCAGGGACGGGCTTTACCCATCTTGGTCTTGGTCTTGTCGATGAGGGAGCCAAAGATGACGTCAGAAACGCCGTCGAAGATCTTGGATACTGCCATCAGGGTGCCAACAATGCCGGTGTTCAAGCCGATGGTATCGGACAGGTAGATCATAACGAAGAAGGTCAGGAACGCATAGACCACGTTGCCGGCGATATCGCCAGAGCCGTAACCCACCTTGTTGTACCATTTCAAATATCTCTTTTCAGCCATGATAGCATCTCCTATTCTCTTTATTCAGTTATTTCAGTTCGGGGATGACGCGGATGGCGAAGTCGATGGTTTCGTCGATCAGCTTGTATTTCTTCTGTAAAACGGGGCCACAGCTCGCAGAGCCAATACCGTTCTGCCGGTAGTCCAGACACAATACGGTGCTGCCGCATTTGTTCAGTTCGTAGTTGTGGGCCTTCTCGGTCAGTTCTTCCTGCGTGTAATGGGATGCATTGAAGCTGAAGGGTTCGGGGCCAACTGCGATCAAACGCAGTTTGTCGCTTTCCAGAAGCACATAGTCACAACTACCGTGAGCGCCATTCTCCTGGGGACGGATGTAGTCCTCCTGAAGCCCGTCCACGGTATCGCGGTACAAGCCGTGGCTGGCAGCATTTCGCTTGTCAATGTAGTTTTCCATGGGACCCAGACCGAAATAAGCAACCTGCTCCATGTTTTCAGGAACGAACAGGCGCAGACCGAAGCGAGGCAGCTCGGGGAATTCTATGTTGCGCTTGGTGAGAATGTTGGCACAGACGCCGCCTGCAACCGTCACGGTCCAGTCGATTTCTACGGTCATGAACCGCTGCACAGCGATGGCACCAATAGACAGGTCACTGTGGATACGAACCTCGCTGTCCATGGCCACGAAGTGGGTGTTATACGCCCGGGTGATGGCCTTATCGTAGTGGGCAGCAAACCAGTCAGCCTTCAGCTTGCGGTCGTTATCGGTGGGAGCGCGCCACACGTTCAGATCCATGGGACGGTCCAGAAGCTCCATGCCCTGATAAGTCATCCGGGCAAACATACCGGTAAACTTATCGTAACGATATGTGAAGTTTGCAGCTGTGAGAGTCAGATACCGGTAGTCCTCTGTAACAGAAATACTGTCCTCCAGGATGGCCTTGCTCTGCCAGTATGCCAGAGCAATCTGATTGCGGTCATCCTGATTCTCCAGAGTAATCTCATCGAAGCCCAAATCAAAGCCCTCGGAGATCAGTTCGGAGTTGTTTTTGGCGAAGTAGCTGATCTTCAGGAAACAGCGGCCCTTGGCGGGAACCTGGACGTTCAGGGTCACGGTACCGCTCATGTGGGGAGCGATGGCGGGGATTTTATCCAGCTGGCCTTCCTGAACAAGCGCACCATCACAAGTGACTTGATAAGAGGCGGTGATGTAGTCCTGCAGGGAGACAAAGTCCATGTAGTTGTGCAGGGTCAGCTGGCCGGTTGCCTGATCATAATCAACAACACGAACAGGGCGGTGTACGTTTTTGTATTCCATCAAACCGGTGTGAGGACGACGGTCGGGATAAACCAGACCATCCATGCAGAAATTGCCATCGTGGGGGTACTCGCCGTGGTCGCCGCCATACCAGTACATATCTTTGCCGTTAGGAGCCTTGCCCTTGTAAATGGCGTGATCGCACCACTCCCAGATAAAGGCGCCACACATGCACTCATTGGCCTGAATGAACTGCCAGTAGTCCTCCAGATCACCGGGGCCGTTGCCCATGGCATGAGAGTATTCACACATCAGATAGGGCTTGTCGGACTCAGGATCGTCCACATACTCCTGCAGGGTCTCCAGCGCAGGGTACATATTGCTGTAGAGGTCAATGTTGGAGAAATCGTACTTGCGCTTGCGGCTGCGATACTGAGCGCTTTCATAGTGGGTCAGACGGGCGGGGTCAAAGTTCTTGGTCCAGGCCAGCGCAGCCTCGAAGCAACAGCCGTAGGCGCTCTCGTTACCCATGGACCAGCAGATGACGCAGGGGCGGTTCTTGTCCCGCTGGACACAGCGCTGGGTGCGCTCCATAGTAGCCTCCAGGAACTTGGGGTTGTCGGCGAAGGGCTCGTTCCAGTGCTCGGTGTGGTTCTCCCAGACGTCGTTCTCTCCGCAGTACAGTTCGGCGGCACCGTGGCTCTCGTGGTCGGCCTCGTCAATGACCAGGAAACCGTACTGGTCGCACAGCTGATAGAACATGGGGGCGTTGGGGTAATGGCTGGTGCGAATGGCGTTGAAGTTGTGCTCCTTGATCATCCGCAGGTCGCGCTTCATGTGCTCCACGCTGATGACGGGGCCGGTCACGGGGTCGGAATCGTGGCGGTTTACACCGCGGAACTTGATGGGAGTTCCATTCAGGAATACCTGCATCCCATCTACTTTGATCTCCCGGATGCCCACTCGGTCGGTGATGATCTCGTTCTCGCACTCGACGAGCATGGTGTAGAGATAGGGCTTCTCGGGATTCCACAGGGTGGGCTGGGGAATGTTCAGGATAGCTTGATGGGTATAGTTGCCGATATGCTCCTTCGTGGTCACTTCGGCGGCGTCGATCAGACGATCCTCAGCGTCCAGCAGCCTAATGACAGTGGGAACACTCTCACCGGCGAAGGAGAAGCGAACGCGGACAGTAGCTTTATCCTCTTCCTGCTGGGTGGTCACGAAGTAGTCCCGCACATGGTTCTCAGGACGCTTGATGATGTATACATCCCGGAAGATGCCGCTGGTGCGGAACTTGTCCTGATCCTCCAAGTAGCTGCCATCGCACCACTTCAGCACCAGAACGGCCAGAGTATTTTCGCCCTCACGGATCTTATCAGTCACATCAAACTCGCTGGTGGAGTGGGAGATCTGGTTGTAACCCACATACTCGCCGTTGAGCCAGACATACAGGCAGGAATCCACACCCTCAAAGTTCAGGTAAGCCTTGGGTGCCTTTTCGTCCTTAGCATAGGTAAAGGAAGTCAGGTAAGCGCCGCAGGGATTATCCTGGGGAACGAAGGGAGGATCTGCCGGGAAGGGGTAATGAATATTGGTGTACTGGTGCTGATCGTAGCCATGATTCTGCCAGACGCTGGGAACGGGGATGGTGTCGTAGGCGGAGGGATCGAAACCTTCCTCATAGAACAGCTCAGTCAGGTCATGGATACTGGGGTAGTAGCGGAACTTCCAGTCGCCGTTTAGCAGCTGGAAGCGATCGGAGCGTTCCCGATGCTCCGCAGTGTCGTCCAGACGGTTGGACGCGGGGATGAAGTAGGCTCGGTTGGGCAGAGCGTTTTCAGACTGGATCAGCAGGTCTTCAAAATAGGCAGGGACGATCATGTGGGGCTTCCTCCTCGCAATGAATTCTGTGTGTATTATCCCGGAAATTTTCTCCTTTTTCTATAAACTGCATTGGACAAAACATGCACAAAATGATACAATTAACAAAACAGCACATCAGCACAAAAATGTTGTGACCGAAAAAAGCCGGGAGGGATCCGCATGTATGTCAACTCAGGTTATCTGTACAACACCCGCGTACCGATCAAGGACAAGTCCAAACCGCTGTTGGTGGGCAGCTGCGGTACCTACCGGCTGAGAACAAAGCAAAAACTCCCGACCTGGCATCCCAGGGGCCGTTTAGACTATCAATTGTTGTATGTGGCCTCCGGAAAGACCCACTTCTTTTTCAACGGGCAGGAGGAAATCGTACCTGCCGGCTACATGGTCCTTTATCAACCGCGCCAGGAACAGCATTATGAGTATTACGGAGAAGAACAACCCGAGGTCTATTGGGTACACTTCACGGGAAAAGATGTAAAGGCAATTTTGAAGCATTTTGATATTCCTACAGATAAAAATGTTTTCTTCTCCGGGGTTCCCTCTGCTTATCAGCACCTGTTCAAAGAAATGATCCGGGAGCTGCAAACCTGCCGTACTGGATATCAGGAATTACTGGAAATGTATCTGCGGCAGATTTTTCTGCTGATCCAGCGCACACGCCAAGAGAGCAACCCTACCATCAGCACTTACCTACAAAAGGAAATGGAGTACGCCCAACAGTATTTCCAAGAACACTATAATGAAGATATTCAGATCAAGGACTATGCGAAATCTCGTAGCATGAGCGTAAGTTGGTTCTTGCGAAACTTTAAGAAGTTTATCGGCCAGCCTCCCGCACAATATCTCCTAACTATCCGTATGAACAATGCCGTCAGTCTCTTAGAAACAACTGACTACAATGTGGCAGAAATATCCGCAATCATTGGTTACGACAACGCGCTGTATTTCAGCCGCCTCTTCAAAAAGCACAAGGGCGTGTCGCCCTCGGAGTACAGAAGGCTTTTCCAGAAAAAGAACAGTCCGGATCGTGGCATCCATACATCTCCATGATCAGATAGGAAAAAGAAAAGACTGCCATAACGACAGCCTTTCCCATTTGATTTCTTATTCAAGAACCATCTTTGCACATCCATAGATTCCCGCGTCATTACCCAGCGTGGCAATTGCTGCTCCGGTTTCTTTCGATACATGGAAGGCGTACTTTCGGTAATATTTCAGTACCGCGTCGGTCACGATATTTCCGGCCTTGCTCATGCCCCCACCGATAATGAATACATCCGGATCTACTGTGCAGGAAATGTAGCTCATGGCACGGCCCAAATAATCGCCGAACCGGTCGATGATTTTCAGTGCCATATGATCTCCTGCCACAGCCAGTTCGCAGATGTGTTTGGATGTAAAATCCTCAATTCCCCGCAGTTTGGAGGGAGTGTCACATTGGGAAAGCATGACCTTGGCCATGCGAACGATCCCTCTTGCAGAGGTGTACTGCTCCAGACAGCCGCATTTCCCGCAGCTGCAGGGCACTATTTCTCCAGGCTCCACCGTCATGTGACCGATCTCACCGGCACCCCCGTTTTTGCCTGCGACGATTTTGCCGTCCAACACCACACCTCCGCCAACCCCGGTGCCCAGGGTGATCATGACCGCACTCCGGCTGCCTCGGCCTCCGCCCTGCCATAGCTCACCCAGCGCCGCTACATTGGCATCGTTTCCCGCAGCAATATTGGGGATGTCCGGAAGCAGCTCGTTCATGCGCCCCTTGATGTTAAAGACACCCCAGCCAAGATTGACGCACTTATTGACTGTGAAGCTGTCGTCCACAGGACCGGGGACACCGATACCGATGCCCACAATCTGAGATGCTGAAATCCCATTCCGCCCCATGCTCTCTGCAATGGCCTGTGCCACGTCAGGCAGAACATGGACGCCGCCGTTTGCGGTACGGGTTGGAATTTCCCACTTTTCCAGAAGTTTGCCGTCGGCATAAAACAGACCGAGCTTTACACTTGTTCCACCGATGTCTGCACCAAACACATAGTTTTGCATGGTATTTCCCCGTTTTCTCATTTCTATTCATTGCTGAGTTTTTTATTATGGAGGGTTTTATTTATGTTAAATTCCTCTCGTCAACTCTTTGGCTATACCAAGGACGATCTTGCCGTGGAGACCCTGACTTTGGATAACGGCATTCTCTCCTGTGATATAATTACCTTTGGTGCCGCACTTCGTTCTCTCCGCGTACCGGATCGTTCTGGCATCAAGCGTGATGTTGTTCTGGGTTATGATACTCTGGAAGAGTATGAGAGCCACCCGGGCTATCTTGGTGCTGTCGTAGGCCGTGTGTTTCCATGGTGGGTTCAGTCCTTCCTCAAAGGTATTGCAACACAAGGGAGGCTTTTCCGGATGGCTGCAGGCCGTCTCTACCGATAGCTTATATAATCAGTATCTTCCCAACAATTCGTCTTATAAAGCAACTTTTTAAGTACATCTGGGTCACCAGAAGTCAAAGCTGCCTGATGTTCTGGTGTCAGCCAGCGCAATTGATTTTGCACCCACCAGTGGTTCACTGCTATCGTCCCACTCCAAACAGGTTCACAAAGATGTGCACAGATAAAATTTTCAAAGCTATGGCTCCAGACTCCCACTTCTCCTGAATCCTTGCTCAACATAAAAACTGGGGATTCCTGTTCTCCCAGTGTAACATTGAAAAAATAAGCGTCTCCCTCATCTTCCCATGCGAAAGGAAGTATCTGGACTCCTTCCTTCCATTGTCCGCCATCTGCCTGAACTCGCTCTATCAGATGATGGTTTGACCACTCAACAACCGAAAATTCGAGAAAATTCCAATAGGGATAATATTCCGGCTCTAATAATTTATTAGGAAACAGATGGGACTTAGCTTGAGGCTTACTGCATACCCAACGCATGGCACCACTTTCATATATATCCCGAAAATCTTTGGGATAAGTCATGTGGAGTTTTTTCTCTACCGTCTCCAATTTCATTTGCGTTCCTCCTCTAAATATAAATGAGAAATTATTGCCTTGATTATACCATTACCTCTGTCCAGGTTCAATCCGTTTTCTGAAAAGAACCGCCCAGTTTCCCCGCTTGACAACTCCCATTGGCAAGGTCTACTATAAACGCAGAAAAGCGCCGGTGGGCGCTGTTGAACGGGAGGCGGTTTTATGAAGTATGTCAGGCGGATCGTCTACTGCCTGTTGCTGACGGCGGCGGCGAATGCCCTGCCGCTGGTCTGGCTGCTGTACGCTGAATGGTCAGTTTCCAGTGCCGGGTGGCTGTTTCTGCCTCTGGTGGCGGCATTCCTCTGGGTCAATCTCCGCCCCATTCCGAAGGCCGGCCCCACCAAGCGCATCCAGCGGCTGGCGGAGGGCTGTGAGTTGCTGCGGCTGTTCTGCGTGACCGCCACGGCCACCGTCCTGCTCCAGCTTCTCTGGCTGAACGTACTGCGTGTCGATATTGCGGCGGACAGCTTTCTTGACTGGTGGGGGTATTTTGGGGGCGCGATGGGCGTGCTGCTGGCGGTGATCCTGGAGGCCATTGTCTTCTGGAACGGCATGATCCGGGTCTACCTCACCTCGGTGCAGCTGGGCATCAAGCACCGCGTTCTCGCGGCTCTGTGCGGGTGGATTCCCCTGGTGAACCTCTGGTATCTGGCAAAGATTCTCCGCATTTGCCGGGACGAAGTGGAGTTTGAGACCCAGAAGTGGGAACTGGACGAAGTTCGGGCGGAGAGCGAGGTCTGCAAAACGAAGTATCCCCTCCTGATGGTCCACGGCGTGTTCTTCCGGGACTTCCGCTGCCTCAACTACTGGGGCCGCATTCCCAAGGAGCTGAGGCGCAACGGGGCCACAGTCTACTACGGCCAGCAGCAGTCCGCGGCGGCGGTGGAGGACAGCGGGAAGGAGCTGGCGGAGCGCATCCGGCAGATCGTGGAAACGACCGGCTGCGGGAAGGTGAACATCATCGCTCACTCCAAGGGCGGGCTGGACAGCCGGGCCGCCATCGCCCACTGCGGCATGGCCCCCTATGTGGCGACATTGACCACCATCAACACACCCCACCGGGGCTGTATCTTTGCCGAGTACCTGCTGGGCAAGGTCCCCCAGGCCGCCCGGCTGAAAATCGCGGCGGCCTACAACGCCACGATGAAGCAGGTAGGCGATCCCAATCCGGACTTCCTGGCGGCGGTGACCGACCTGACGGAGAGCGCGTGCCTGGCCCGGAACGAGGTGATGCCCGACGCCCCCGGCGTGGTGTATGAGAGCGTCATGTCCTACTGCAAGAAGGCCCAGCATGGCAAGTTCCCGCTGAATATGACCTACCCCATCGTTAAGCACTTCGACGGCCTGAACGACGGGCTGGTGTCGGTGGAGTCGGCTAAGTGGGGAGAGCGGTTCACTCTCCTGGAGCCCCAGGGGAAGCGGGGCATCTCCCACGGCGATGTGGTGGATCTGAACCGGGAGAACATCCGGAGCTTCGACGTGCGGGAGTTCTATGTAAAGCTGGCGGCGGATTTGAAGAGCCGGGGGTATTGAGCGAGGAATAATACAATTATGTTTGGCATAGGGGGAGCGGTGTATGACTAATGAAAAAAGAGCGGAATTGCTTGTTCAAAAATATGGTTTTGACTTTGATGAAATCTCTAAAGGCGAAATCCGAAATTTGATTGAACAGGAAATAGAGTGCTTTCAAGAAGGCAGTTCGGAATATATACGGGTACTTTGTGGTTATTTATTTTGCCTCGGCAATATTGCTGATGTACCTCTGCTCGAAAAGGCAAAGCATGGAATAAATTTTGATGTTGGTTGTATGATAGACCAAGAATGGATAGACAGTCTGAAAAATGGCGGTGCTGAGAATGAGTCTATCCGTTCCAGAAATGAGATTATTGATAGTTTTGTAGCGTACTATAAAGACTTTACAGCAGATGCAGATGATGGAGATGAATGGGGCGGCTCCATGTTTTCCACTTCACTTTTTGACGATTGAGTAATTTCTGTGTAATATGCCATATCAGTTTTGTTGCAAAAACCGGCCAAAATACAACTTGCAACCCATAGTTGCGGAATAGTTGGTAGCAGCAACACGGCCTGATGCCGTAAAATCGCCCCATAGGAGGTGATTTCATGGCTACGGGATTTTGGGGTATGTACGGCTTTCAGTTCTGCCACTCCCTATCGGCTTTGCTCGGCTTTCTGTCAGAGCAGTGTCTATCCTAACGACCCTTAGAGCGTGTTTGTCATTTTCTCTGTTCTAAACTCTCCCTTAGAGTGGGCCCTTCTGGTTGGTTCATGGTGACCCTACCCTCGGTTCTCCGCCAGGGCGCACTAACCCCCTGGCGGAGAACTTATCATTTTTGCAGCTACTTCAGCCGGTATAAATTTGAGCTGAGGCTCCCGTTCTCCCGAAAGCGCCGCTCCTTGGAGATCAGCTCCGCCCTGCACAGATCATTCAGTGCCCGCTTGACGGTAGAGCGGGACAGCCGCAGCTCTGCGGAGATTGTGCGTATCCCCGGTCAGCACTTACCCTCGCTGTCGGCGTGGTCCTTCAGGTACATATACACAGCCCTTGCCCGGTGGTTCAGATCGGATTGATAGATCTTCTCAAAGTATCCCATAGACTACTCCTGCCCCCCATCTGTGCGGACGACCACAGGGGGAGGAGGCTCCCGCCTGGTGCGTCTGGCCTGAGCGTAGGACGCGCCGCCTCTGGCAGTTGGAGTTTTCGGAGGAACCGGGGGAGCGGGAGGGGTATCGCTCTCCGCTGGCTGTGCGTGGTGACAGCGGAAGATCGCCTGCTCCAGCTCCTGCTTGTTGGCATAGGCCACGGTGCGTGCGGCCCGCTCCGGCAGCAGATACGGATCACCGAAGGAGATGCCCCAGTCCAGGAAGAGCCTGAGCCGTGTCTGCATGGGGTGCGTCCCCGTCTTCATCACTACAAACTGGCCCTTTGGGATGGACTTCAGCTCATCCGGCGTCATGAGAGGCCGCTCCATCATCTGGAGGGAGCGGCTGGCGCTGTCTTTTCCGGCGCCCTTGCTCACCGAACCGCTCATGACAGTGCGGCTGCCCAGGGCCTTGGACAGCACCTCGGCGGTCTGGGAGTTGGGGGCGAAGCCGCCGAAGATCGTGTCCTGGACGTTGTCTTGAATGATCTCAGAGCCCTCCTTCCCATAATTTTTCTCCAGCTGTGCCAGCGACTGAATGATCGGCACCAGAGTCAGTTTGCGGGAGCGGCCAGCGCTGAACAAAGGCAGGATGTCGAAGGCGGGCATGGTGCCCAGCTCATCGCAGAACAGCACCACCCGGTTGGGCAGCTTGCCGCCGTTCTCGTCCGCCACAGAGAATAACTCACGGGAGAGCGTCTGGATCATCAGGCCGGCCATGAAGTTCTTGCTGGGGTCTTCTTCCGGCAGAACGAGGAAGATGGCAGACTTCTGGGAGGCAAAGGCTTCCGCGTCAATGGCGCTGTCGAAGCACAGCACCTGCTCCAGCTCGGAGTCCAGGAAGGCATTCAGTCGGGACAGCACCGTGGACATGACCGAGGCCATGGCCTGCTCCGCCGAGTTGAGAGCGGCTCCGGCGAACCACCGTGCCTTGTGCGTGTCGGGGAGTGTGTCCATCATGACCTGAAAGCCGTTCTTGCCCTTGGCGGTCTTGCTGGGCGCCAGCAGATCCTGCACCAGCTTGAACACGCTGACGATGTGCCGCCGCTCTTGGGGAGCCTCCTCTGTAGGCGGCAGATACTCCGCCAGCAGGAGAACGACTGCTGTAAGCAGTCCCTCCGCAGAATCGTAAAAGAACTGGTTCTGCCCATAATTACCGGCATCACCTTCTGGGTTTATGATGGTTTTCGCTAATATTTTTGCGTACTTCTCCGCCTTGGCTCTCGCCGCCAGATTGGACGGCTGCTCCCGGCAGATGTCCATGTAACGGTTGATGAGCGTGAGGAGGTTGTACCCGTCTGACCTGGTAGGATTGCGCAGGTCGATCACCGCCACCTTGTACCCATAGTGCTGCAAGGCCACGGCTCCATAGTTCCGGGCGAGATCTCCTTTTGTGTCTAAGGCCAGGAAACTCATCCCACTGGCGCAGGCGTACTCCATATTTGGATACAGAAAGAACGCTGTCTTGCCCACGCCGGACGCGCCGATCATCAGGCAGTGGATGTCATCCGTGTCCACCAGGGCGGTGACGGCGTTCTTCTTCCCGACACAGCCCAGCACCAGCCCCTGCTTCCTGGGCAGGTTCTTTCCAGCGCGCCACTCGCCCACATGGAAGGGGATGTGCCGGTAGGTCTGCTGGATCTCCTTCCTGTTGGCCCAGCGGGCCGTTCCATGCTGGCCGTCGCCTACGGTTTTGGACTTGATGTTGTCCAGATTCCCACTTCCGGAGAAGTGTGTGGCGGCGGCAATCAGTAAAAGCATCCCGCCCGCCAGTAAAATTAACATGATCGTTTGCGGCGTCATAAATTCACCCCATCTTCGTCGTCACGAACTCCATATCGCTCGCGACGGTATTTTTTATGAAAATACCATCTCTCGCTCATTCCGTTGCGCCTCCTCTCCAGATCGAACCCGCTCCGCTGGGCTTCGATCTGGTGGTGTTTGCTTCTGCTGCTGTTTCAAAACGTCCGCCTCATACTTGACGGATATCTTTGCACAGGACAGCGCCAGCTCCAGCCAGCCCTCCGTCAGCTCCCGCTTTTCTGCCTCACTGCGGATGCCGGGCCTGGAGGCCAGTTTCAAAACATTGTGAGTCTGTTCCGCCAACGCAGCGGTGCGGCTGTTCAGGCTGCTCCGATTCTGGTGGGGATGGATGCGGCCCCGCAGTTGCTCCAACAGTTCCTCACTGCTATGTGGTTCACCCAGCTGTCGCAGCCCCCGGCCATAGGCGTACAGAGCCAGTGCGGAGGCCAGCTCGATGCAGGTCGTGGCTCCCTCCGGGTAGTCCCTGCGGAGATTCATCTCATATCCGCAGAGCGCATTTGTCAGCTCACGGCCTACCCGTTCTGGAATGACACACTCCTCCATGTAGACTCCGATCCTGCCGCAGACCGCCGAAGAGGCGATGAGCTGGGGATGCTCCTCCGCCTCCTGAGCGGGAAGCCCCCGGCTGGCCTTGAGATCCTCGTTCCAGTCCTTATGCTCCGGCTGGAGCATCCCCACATCGTCATAGCCGCGCTCATGGAGGATGTCCGCCAGCCGCCCGCTGGCCTCGATGCCCGCCTCGTCATGGTCCAGGCAGAGGCAGACGGCGCGAAGGCCGGGGTTCTGCTCCAGCATCCAGAGCATGGCGTGTTCCGCTGTTCCGCACAGGGCCACATAGCTGTGTTCCTGCCAGCCTCGGGGGTAGCGTGAGAGGAAGGACATCAGGTCAATGGGCGCTTCGAAGACATAGAGGCGGCGGCTGGTCCCGGTGTAGTGAAAGCTGCACCGGGGATCGCTGCCTTCCACGTTGATGCGGAAGGTCTTGCCGAGGCTGTTCAGGCTGCGCTTGTGGGCGTGGCGTGGGACGCCGTTCTCGTCCTTGCCGACAAAGACGGCATTGTGGTACTCTCTGTCCTTGAATTTCTCACAGCTCTCATACAACAGTCCGGCCCGGACAAAAGCATTGACCACGTTCCGGTCCAGAAAGCGGTGTTTGAGCAGATAGGCGTACATCCGCCGCATCTCCTGACCGGCAGAGGGCAGGGCAAATTCCTTTCTGGGCTTTTCCTCCTGCTTTTGGGCGGAAGCGTAGACGATTCCCTGTTCCCCGCCCAGCAGACAGGTGATGGCCTCTGGGTAGGAGAGGTTATAGAACTGCTGGACGAAGGAGATGGGGCCGCCGCCTTCCTTTATGGCATGATCGTACCACTCATTGCCCTGGACGGTGATGCTGTGATCACTGGCCAGACGGTACTCCGGCCCGGAGCGGATCAGCTTCTCCCCCTGATGGCGGAGGAACTCCACCAGATCTACCTCGCTTGCCCAGAGCTTCTGCTCCTCGGTAAAATGGATATAGGGCACTTTCTTCACCTCTTTTCGTTGCTGTGCATGTTCACTTGACTTTTGTTTATACTTTGTATATACTGCTTTTGGGAGGTGTTTCTCATGTATGCTACGATACAACGGTGGGGCAACAGTCAGGGACTGCGAATCCCCAAGGCGCTGTTGGACGCGCTTGGACTGCGGGAGAACGACCGGGTTGAACTGATCCAGTCCGATGATGGCATCCAGATTAAAAAGGCCGCAGCTGGACACCGCACACTGGAGGAACGGCTGGTTGCCTTTTACGGCAAGCCTGTTGACGAGATTCCCCGTCTGGAGACACAGGAGATCGACTGGGGCAAAAGGGCAGGTGATGAGGCGTGGTGACCGTTTTTGAGCAGGGGGACATTGTCTATCTGGACTTTGATCCCCAGGCTGGACACGAGCAGAGGGGACGCCGTCCGGCGCTTGTGGTCAGCAACAACCTGTTCAACCGCGTCAGCAGCCTGACGATGGTCTGTCCGATCACCCACACTGACAAAGGGCATCCGTTTCACATCCGGTTGGATGACACAACGAAGACTGATGGGGTGGTGCTCTGCGACCAGGCGAGGATGCTGGACCTGAGCAGCCGCAACGCTTCCTTTGTGGAGAAGGCGCCCGCGCCCCTGACGGCGGAAGCGGTTGATTTGATCATGGGGTTCGTGGAGATACGGTAATTTGAACGAAAGAGAAACGAGCTGCCTCCGTGCCTGGAGGCAGCTCGTTTTGTGTGGCTTCTGGAGAGGAGGCTATCGGAGCCGCTGGACCTGCTCCTCATGGTCGTCCGGCTTGTGGCCTATGGCGATTTTCTTCTCTCTGATCTTTCGTCTCAGCTTACTGTCCACAAAGGTGATTCCGCCGCCCGGCGGCGGGGCCTGCTCCTGGAAGATGCGGCCCATGTGGTGGAGGAGCCGGGTGGCGCTGGCGAAGAGGGAGGGCGAGTCATCCATGTGGTCAAGGAAAAACCGGGCGTACTCATTGCCCTGTTCCGCCGCCAGCGTGAACCAGCGGACGGCGGATTCCCTGTCCTGCGGAACATCCTTCCCCAGCAGGTACAGCTTGCCGAGGGCGTACTGGGCATACTGATTGCCCTGCTCCGCCGACTCCGTCAGCCAGCGGACAGCGCCCGCTGTATCCTTTGCCACGCCATCGCCGCACAACAGCAGCTTGCCCAGCTGGTACTGCGCGAACTGGTTTCCAAGATCGGCGGACTGTCGGAACCAGCGCCGGGCAGCGGCGGGATCGTCTGCCTCCAGACGCAGCTTGCCCAGGGCGTACATGGCGTACTGATTGCCCCGCTCGGCTGCCTGGGAGAACCGGATCACCGCCTGGGTCATATCCTGCGCCACTGGCCCGCCGTCACGGTACAGCTTTCCGAGGGCGTACTGAGCGCAGTCCAGTCCGGCCTCCGCCGCATGGGTCAGCCAGTCCACCGCCTGACGAGTCCGCTCCCGCTTGGCAGAGGGATTTGCGAGGATGTGCTTTGCCATCTGATACTCCGCATAGGTGTTTTTAAGTTCAGCGGACTTCTCCAGCCACTCCAGCGCAGCGCTCTCATCCTGCTCTGTCCCCACGCCATGAAGGAGCATCCAGCCGATGCGGTACTCCACATAGCGGTTGGGGCGCTGCCTCTCCACGGTCTGGAAGGCGGAGAGCGCCTTGGCATACCACGCATGGGACTGCTCCGTGTCAGCCTCCACGCCAGTGCCGTCCGCAAACATCCTACCCAGGTCATGCATGGCCAGGGCGTTGCCGTCGAGGGCCTCCTCCATGAAGAGGCGGCAGGCTTGCTCGTGATCCTGGGGCGTCTCGTCATCTCCGTACAAAAAAGACCGCGCCCGCTTGTATCGGTCACTCCACACCACGGCGGGCGGCGCTTCGCTGGCCTCCTCTGGCACATCCGAACTTTCCGACTCCGCTTCCGGCTCGGGGCCGGCGTCCTCGCCGGCCTGGGGCGGCTCCTGGATATCCGCCGGCGTGAACACCTCGGTGTGCTCACCAAGCCGCGCCGCTTCCTCCACCACCACATTCTTTATCCGCTTGAACTCCGTCTGCCGGGAGAGGGGGAGCCGGTCTGGAAGGTCATCCCGGTACGTCCGCAGCACTTCTTCCCGCAGCTGATACCACGGGTCATAGGCGGAGGAGACACGGGAGTCCTTTGCCAGCTCGTCCACAATCTCATCCACCACAGCCTTCAGCGACGCCTTGAGGTAGCCGTACTGTTTTTTGCCGGAGGTGCTTTTCAGCCGTTGGGCCAGTTCGCCCATGAGCTGCTCGATGCGGGGATTCTCCAGCGTGCCGGAGAGCATCTGCCGGATCAGCTCCTTCATGACCTCGCCAGACTGCCGCACCAGCTCATCCCGGCGCTGGGTCTGCTGCCGGTAGATCTCCGTCAGCTCCTGGCGGAAAATATTCTTTGCCAGTCCGGACTTGATCCTGGCGATGCCCTCCTTATCCAGAAAACCGGAGCGCCCGTCCGCACTGTAGCAGACCATGTGGACATGGGGATGCGCTCCATCGTCGTGGTAGGAGGCGTACCACCGAAACTGTTCCCACGGGATATTCATAGTGTCCGCAATCTGTGGAGCGTAGGTGGAGAGGAGGGCCTGCCACTGTCTGGCGTTGTCGTAGCCGAGGCGGGCGGCATCCTCCCGGCGCAGGGAGATAATAGGCAGCCACACATTGCCGGGGTGGTTCGCCACCTCCTCCGCGATCCTGGATAGCTCCAGCGCATCGCCTGTGCCGTTGAACAGACCATGCGCGCCGAGCCGCTCCGCACGAGGGCGCTGGGCAATGTAGCTGACGTAGTTTTCCCGCTTGGCGATCTGGTCCGCGTCGTCGCAAGCTCCATATCCCTCACTCCTGCCTTGTGGCGAGAGCTCGCTCATTTCGCTGCTCCTCCTTTCCCCACCGAACCCGCTTCGCTGGGCTTCGGCGGGGACCCCATAATCCTCTATCGCTCTGGTGATAAATTCCGAGGCGGTGGCACGGGTGGGGGAGGACTGGTAGTCCTCGTACTCGAACATCCCGCGGCACATGGGGAAGTCCCGGAGGAGCCGCTCCACCATGGCCCGCTGCTTTTTTGTGGCAGGCTGGCCGGCCTTGTCCGGCTTGAGGAGATCCGTACCGTCACGGGTAGCGACGTAGCGGACGTAGTTGTTCAGGTGTGCGGCGGCTCTCTCTGTCCCCGGTTTGATGTAGGGGCACTTGAATATGATCCGGGGCATGGAGCGTCACCGCCTTTCTGTCACACGCCGCCCCGCTGGTACTCCACCGCCTTGTCCAGCGTGACGCTGCCGCTGGTCTTCTTCACGTTCTGGACGCACCGGCCGCGGAGACTGCGGAGCGCGTCGTCACTGATCTCCATCCCCGCCGCCAGCACGTTCATCACCATGTCCAGCTCCACCGCCAGCTTGAAGAGCAGACGGCAGATGCGGTTCTCCGTGTCCTGCACAGTGCCGCGCAGGACGGAGGCCAGCGCGGGCGGCAGGTAGGCGGTGGCATCCTGACCGGAGACGTACCCAGCGTAGAACAGCGCGGCCTTCTCCAGATACTCACTGCGGCTCTTGCACCCGGCAGTCTCCGCCGCTCTGTCCATCACCTCCAGCGTGGAGGGGTACAGCCAGACGGGGATGCGCGTCTTGATCTCAGCAGAGGCACCCGGCTCCACTGAAACTGCCTGTTTTCTTCTCATTATTGAATTCCTCCATTTTTTCGAAAAACCACCCAGCACAGCCACCTTGGGAAAGGCTGAAACCAGGCGGTTTTTCCTCTGTTATTTTTGTTTCCGACCACCTGTCACAGCTAACAGGGGGTTAAACCGACCACCTCGTCCCCACTCCCGACCCGCGTTGCGGGGCGGGGTAAACGGCAGGTGGGCGCGAAAGCGACCACCTGCCTTTATCCTGCACTTTTTTCGACCCCCCGGTTCACCTGCACATTTTGGGGACGCCGATTTTCTCTCTTTCGCCACAC
>NZ_CALPCP010000045.1 GCF_943192995.1 Flintibacter muris | reverse complement strand
ATTTCCATTCTTGACTGAGTCGTTGCTTTTCATACTTGCAGTTTTTGTCGTTTACACAGATTTTTCGGCGGTCTCGTCATTGAGGACGATCCTGTTATCCAGGCAGAACTTATCACGCTTTTAGAGGGAAACAGTTACGAGGCTTCTGCGGCTACGGACTTTTCTTCCGTTATCAAAACAGTCAAGGATGTCCAGCCCCATTTGATTCTGCTGGACATTAAACTGCCGCAAACTAATGGCTTTACCCTCTGTTCACAGATACGCAGTTTCTCCAATGTGCCAATCATCTTTGTGACAAGCTGCACCACAGACATGGATGAGCTGAACAGCATCATGCTGGGCGGTGATGCCTTCATCACAAAGCCCTATAATACGGCAATCCTGCTGGCAAAAATCGCATTCCTGCTAAAGCGGGCCTATCCAGCGGTAATCCAATCCGACCTTTCCTATCAGGGGGCAGTTCTTCACTTGGACAGCGGCAAATTGGAATATGCGGGCCAACAGGTTGATTTGACAAAGAATGAACTGAAAATTCTGTGTTATCTTTCATGTGTCCTATAAAGGAAAGGAAGTGAAGCCATGAGGCTTTTAGTCGTTGAGGATGACCGGCTTTTGAACAATACCCTCTGCTACAATCTTTCGGCGGCGGGCTACACCGTGGACGCTGCTATGTCAAAATCAGCGGCGGTCAATTTCTGCGAAGAACAAGACTATGAGCTGATCGTGCTGGATGTCAATTTGCCTGATGGAAACGGGTTTGACTTCTGTATGGAAATCAAAGAGCGCCGTCCAGATACCGCCGTGATTTTTCTGACGGCAAACGATATGGAGAGCGATATGCTGAAAGGCTTTGAGCTGGGAGCAGACGATTATGTGACGAAGCCGTTTCCAATCAGTGTATTCCGAAAAAAGGTTTCGGCCTTGCTGGGCCGCATCGAGAAGCAGACAGGCGGCGATTGCTACACAGACGGCACATTATCCATCAATTTTTCGGAATTGACCGCCACCCTCGCAGGGGAGCCGGTTATCTTCACACCGATGGAATACCGCTTGCTAAAGGTGCTGGTGAGAAATCCGCAAATCGTTCTGACCCGGCAGGTACTTCTTGAAAAGCTGTGGGACGCAGACGAAAATTTTGTGGATGAACACGCGCTGACCGTCGCAATCAGCCGCATCCGGGGGAAAATTGAAATAGACGGCCTGCAATATATCAAGACCGTCTACGGTATGGGCTATATGTGGATTGGGGGAATAAAAAAGTGACAGGGGACAAACTTTCCATCAACCGCGCCTGTGCAATAGTGGCAGCTTTTTTAGCTTTGCTCTCCATTATGACCGTTACTGCGGCTTTTCTCTTTACCAGAAATCCGGCAATCGTGTGGCTGGGCCTGCTGTTTATCCTGCTGGTGTTCATCTGTGTAGTCCTTTTCGTGGCCTTTCTGCGCCGGAAGCTGGTATTATTTTCGGACAGGCTGTGCGAAACAATGGATAATATGCTGGACGGGGCATCGGCTCCGCCGCAGGTCTACGAGGAAGAAAATCTGTTTTATAAAATCAACCACCGGCTTGTTCGCCTATATGAAGTTATGCGGGAGAACCGGGAGAGTGTAGCAATAGAGCGGGCCGACTTGCAGGAATTGATCTCCGACATTTCCCATCAGGTAAAAACGCCCATTGCAAATCTCCAGATGGTAAACACCACTTTGCTTGAACAGCCTGTGACTGAAGAAAAGCGTCAGGAATTTTTGCAGGCATCCAGCAGTCAGCTTGAAAAACTGGACTTTCTTATGCGGGCCATGATAAAGACCTCCCGGCTGGAAACCGGCGTGATCTCGCTGGACAGAAAGATGCAGCCGATTTACGACACTTTAGCGGCGGCGCTGGGCGGTATTCTGCTGAACGCTGAAAAGAAAAACATCCATGTCAACGTAGATTGTCCATCCGATATACTGCTGGCCCATGATAAGAAATGGACAAGCGAGGCCCTGTTTAACATTTTGGATAATGCTGTGAAGTACACGCCAATGGGCGGCACTATTCAGGTGTCCGTCCAAAGCTGGGAGCTGTATGTGAAAGTTGACATTACAGACAGCGGCAAGGGCATAGCGGAGAGCAGGCAGGGGATGATCTTCAAACGATTCTATCGTGAGGAAGAAGTACACGATGTTGAGGGCATCGGCATAGGATTGTACCTTGCCCGCGAGATCGTCACTATGCAGGGCGGCTATATCAAGGTGACTTCGGCGGTGGGCAGTGGTTCCACTTTTTCTGTGTTTTTGCCTTGTGGATCATAAGGGGGCCTTTGAGCATGATTGAAACAGAAAGCCTTATTTTAGATAAAGCAAAGTTTTCGGATTGGGCGGAAATGTACTACAATGTTTGGTCACAGCCGGAAAGCGCGAGATATATGGAGTGGACGATCACTACAAGCGAAGAAGCCGCTAAAATAAGGATCGCGAAAACCATCGCGTTTCAGAAGGAGCACGACACCTATTTGGTTTATAATAAAACAAGCGGTAAGGCGATTGGGTTTGCGGGCGTAGAGAAAATCGCGCCTTACATATATCAGGAAGCTGGAATATGTTTGGGGCCGAACTATGTGGGGAAAGGGTTTGGTAAACAAATTCTTCAAGGTCTGATTCAATATTGCAGGGAGCAATTTGGCGCAAAAGAGTTTATCTATTCAGTGAGGGATGAAAACATAGCTTCTAACCGATTAGCAAAGTCATTCGGCTTTTCATTGATTTCTTCAGCAGCTAAAACAGACAGCAATGATGGCCACCAATATAATCTTTTGCGATATAGTTTGAAACTATAAATTTGTGTGGACATTTTGCTTCAAAAACCTTACTTGCTTTCAAGTACGGCCACTATAAAAAGGGGGATACCTAAATGTCAGAATTACACAACATTCCACTCATTTACAAAGCAGGCGCGTACAGCCTCGCCGGTTTCAGCAGGGACATTGACGATGACGACGCAATTTCCTTTGACTATGACGCGCAATATCAAATGCTCACCTATGACATTCCTGTCGGGGAGGACTGGCGTGGGATGACGCTGTATAACGTGTCGGAGGACGACCTCATCCGGACGCTCCGCGCCGTCTATGGCAAAGATGGAGCCCTCCAGAACATCACCGCCATATTGGGCGGCCATGATACGCTCTTGTACATCCGCTATGAAAACAAGGAGCACGCCAGACAGGAGATTCGGAGCTTTGCTGTTCGGAACGCGGATGCCATTATTGAACAGATCCGGCAATGTACGGATGTTGTGGCAAGGCTTTTCATCGAGTATTATTGCGACTCCGATAACATGGATTACCATGCCGTGATTGGCACAGCGGATCAGGTGGAAGCGGTAAGGCGGAAATACCGTAACGAGGACTCCTGCGACTGTGCCGGCAACTATCCGTCTGAAAACATCGAAGGCGATAACAGGATGCTGATTACAATGGTGCGCTGTGCTCCAGGTCATCCAGGCGAGAATTTCCGATATGCAGAGGAGATCATGTCAAAATATATTGAGGAACACGCATTGTCAGCGATAAACAGGACGGTGGATTTCAAGTATATCTGCGCGGAATATGATTAAGAAAAACTGCGGCTTGTGACATTTCTGTGAGAATTGGCTGTTATGATAGCGGAAGCACAGGCAATTTTGAATTTGTATAGAGGCGCTGTCATTCAACAATATGAATAATTTGAAGGAAGGGACTATGATGAGCGAGAAACGGTATCAGATTTCCCCCATCGAACTGGTTCAGTGGGCGGAACCGCTGTTCGGCTTTGGAGTGGGGAAAGCAACAGGATTTTCCGAGAAGACGATCGCCTCCTATGAGGCGGCGGCAGGGATACGCCTCCCCGCCGCCCTGCGGGACTATTATCGCGCCTGCGGCAAGGCCAGTCTGAACTGCGCCCTGCATGAGATATTCGTTCCTGACAAAAAGGCCAACCCCTTCAAGAAGCGCCTGACCTTCTCTTACGATCATATTGACGAGGACCTGGAGATATTCAGCCAGCCGGGAGAAGAGGACTATCCGGAGCTGGCGAAGATACGCGCCCTGCCCCGGGAGCGGTGGGGCGAGGTCACAGACAACTATCTGCTGTTCTGGTGCGAAAATCAGGGCTGCTGGTACGCGGGCATCGAAGCGGAGGATCTGACTCAGCCTGACCCGCCGGTGTACTACAACGACCAGGACGATATGTACAGCTGGGCGCCATTTTCTAATTCTGTCCAGTCCTTCCTCCTGGACATCATGCTTCAAAATCTGGAGGAAGGGAACTACCCGGATGAGTTTGAAGACCCAGTCGAAATACAAAAGGTTCTGTCCGAGGGTAGCGTAGACTTTCAGCGGCTGTGTGAGGCATATCCTTTCCCCGGCGGGCGTTTCTGCCACACCTGCCTGGACACGGAGACCAACACCCTGTATGTCTATGGCGAGGAGGCGGAGGGCCGTCCCGCCTATTTGAAGGTATTCAAGCCGGACGAGGAAGAATAGACGGCTTCCAGTTTGTAGATTTTTGTAGATTAAGGTAGAAAACAGCATGGAACGGATGAAACCGGGGGCAAGATTTTATAACTCCTGCCCCACATTTTCAAAAGCAGAATAGCTTCGGCAAAACCTCTGAGGCCACCATATATATGAAAAGGTTTTGGGAATGTCACAAACTTGTGACAGTTCAGGGGTAAAAAGCCGGCGGCCCGTGACATTTCTGTGAGAATTGGCTGTTATGATAGCGGCATCACAGAAAGGATGGTGCAACCCATGAGCATTTTGCAAACAACTGACCTCAAAAAATACTACGGCACAGAGCTGCACATCACAAAGGCGCTGGACGGCGTGACCCTCTCCATTGAGCAGGGGGAATTTGTCGCCATTGTGGGGACCTCCGGCAGCGGCAAGTCCACTCTGCTGAACATGATGGGCGGTCTGGACGTGCCCACCTCCGGCAGCGTTCAGATCAAGGGCAAGGAGCTGTCCGAGCTGAACGATGAGCAGCTTACCATCTTCCGCAGGCGCAACATCGGCTTTATCTTCCAGAACTACAACCTTGTCCCTGTCCTGAATGTCTATGAAAACATTGTCCTGCCCGTGGAGCTGGACGGCGATATGGTGGACAAAAAATTCATGGATGAGGTGGTGCGCCTGCTGGCCCTGGGGGACAAGCTGAGCAATATGCCCAACAACCTGTCCGGCGGACAGCAGCAGCGCGTCGCTATCGCCCGCGCCCTCGTTTCCAAGCCCGCCATCGTTCTGGCGGATGAACCCACCGGCAATCTGGACAGCCGGACAAGCAGCGATGTGCTGGGCCTTTTGAAAGCGACCAGCAGCAAATTCCATCAGACGCTGGTAATGATAACCCATAACAACGAGATAGCCCAGCTTGCCGACCGTATTATCCGTATTGAGGACGGCAGGATTTTTGAGTAAGGGGGCGCTGACGATGAATGACATTTTATTCGGCAACAACAACGGCGCGGTAATCAAAAAGCTGTCAGGCCGCTACTTTAAGGCCAGCAAAAGCAGGAACATCATTGCGATTATCGCAATCGTTCTGACGACTATACTCTTTACCACGATCTTCACCCTTGGGTCTGGCCTGATGGACACCGTTCACGATCAGAATATCCGCAAGGCTGGTGGTGATGGGCAGGCGGTCTTAAATTATATCAGCGATGAAGTTTACAACGATATAGCGGGAAGTCCCCTGATTGACCGTATCGCCTATACAAAAGCGGTATCCTACCGGCTGAAAAATCCGGGTTTGGAGCGTTGGCGGTCTGACCTGTGGTATATGGATGATACCGCTCTGGAATTTGCCCGCTACACGCCCACAACAGGCCACCGGCCCGAAGCGGAAAATGAGATCATCGCGGACACAAAGACATTGGACGCTCTTGGTGTACCGGCGCAAATCGGTGAAACCGTTTCTCTGACCTATGAAGTAAAAGGAAAGTCATATACCACCGATTTTACCCTCTGCGGCTTTTGGGAAACAGACAGTTTGAGCAACATCGGGCGGCTGATCGTATCGAAAGCCTTTGTGGATACTCATTCGGATATTTTGACCTATACCTATCCAATGGACAATGATTATTCTGGCATTGTCAGCGCCTATGTGATGTTCAGAGGGACAGGCGATATAGAGGCCCAGCTCCATCAACTGCTTTCCGAAACCGGCTATACCTGCGACACGATGGGCGGCAGCAAGGAGGACAGCAATTATGTGATCGCCCGTGTCAGTCCGGCCTATCAGAGCGGCGCATTAACGGACAATCCCGCTATGCTGATTTCAGGCATTGTCGGCGTCGCATTGATTATTGTAACAGGGTATTTGATTATCTACAACATCTTCCAGATTTCCGTCATTCAGGATATTCAGTCCTATGGACAACTGAAAACGCTGGGGACAACAAAGCGGCAGATCAAGCGGCTTATCAACCGGCAGGCGCTCTGGCTGTCCCTGGTTGGTATTCCCATCGGCCTGCTGGTGGGCTTCTTCATTGGCCGGGCCTTGGTGCCTTTCCTGATGAACGGAACGAGTTATAGCACAGACGCCGGTATTAAGGTAACGGTAAACCCTCTGATTTTCATTGGTTCCGCCGCTTTTGCCCTTTTTACTGTCTTTGTCAGCGTCCGCAAGCCCGCTAAGATCGCCGGTACGGTTTCGGCAATCGAGGCCATCCGCTACACGGAAAATGATACGGCAGCGTTTGGAAAGCGCAGGGCCAAGGACAAAAACTCGACCCACAGCGCGAAGCTCCACTTTATGGCGCTGGCAAACCTGGGCCGCAACCGCAAACGTACTGTGCTGGTGATCGTGTCCATGACATTGAGTTTGGTGCTGTTCAACACGATATTCACCCTGTCCAGCGGCTTTGATATTGACAAGTATATCGCTAAATTTTTAGATACGGACTTCGTGATCTCTACCGCAAGCTATTTCCAGTTCCAATTTGAAAAAAGCGAAAGCGACCTTTCGGAGAGCTTTATTGAAGCTGTCAAACAAAATGATAGTTTTGAGGACGGCGGCAGGCTCTATACCTCCCGTATGCTGGAAGAACCGTTTTCCACGGAACACAATGCCTTTTCCAGCTATAACAAAGACCAGAATGGAAATCCCCTTGTAGCCCTGTATGGCGCGGACGATTTTCTGTTAAACGGCATGGAGGCCGTAGAGGGAAGTATTGACCTGGAAAAGCTGAAAACGGGACAGTATATTCTTTTGAGCGTGGATTGCAACGATGATGGAACGGTCATAGAGAACCCCAATATCAGCGTGGGCGATACAGTACGGATCAACCATCTGAAAGCAGAGGAACTTTCCACCACCATCACTGATAGCTATGATTTTATCATCATGGCAAAAGTCCGGGTCAACGAGAACACGGCCACCACCCGTAACACAGGCGAAGCCCGGTTCTATCTCCCGACAGGAATCTTCCTGCCGCTGTGTGATAACCCCCATCTGGTCAGCTTCCTCTTTGATGTGAAGGAGGAAACGGAAGCAGAAATGGCAGAGTTTTTGAACAGCTATATCGACAGTGTGGAGCCAAGTATGGACTTTGAATCCAAGGCGACCTATACCAACTCCTTTGACAACCTCACCTCCCTTATCATCACTATCGGCGGGGCATTGAGTATCATCATCGGAATTATCGGCGTCGCAAACTTTGTCAACTCCGTCCTGACAAGCGTTATCACCCGCAAAAAGGAATTTGCCATGTTGCAAAGTATCGGCATGACCGGGAAGCAGTTAAAGCGTATGCTTTCTTTTGAGGGACTGTATTATGCTGTGGGAACGATTATCACATCGGTTGTCCTTGGAGTGTTGTTTTCTGTGGTAGTCGTGCGGGGGATTTCCAGCGGGATTTGGTTCTTTACCTATCAATTTGTCATGTGGCCCATGCTGGTGATCTATCCGTTCCTCATCTTTCTGACTGTGGCGATACCGGCGCTACTGTACCGCCAAATTGCCAAGACCAGCATTATTGAGCGGTTGCGGCAGTGATGAAAACAGGTTTCCCTGGAAATTGAACCATTCAACAAACAAGGAGCGATGTAAAATGAAGAAAATATTGAGATGGGCGGCGTTATTGGCTGTGCTGCTGATACTTGCGAGTTGTGCTGGGAAGGAACCGGCAGAGCCTAAGTGGGAAGAACCCCTTTACCGCACAGTGGTTTATAACAGCGGAGAAGATGAGAGCGATGCAAAATATTTGGAAATCGCACAGCGCAGCCAGAAACTATTGTCTTTGCTGGAGGAAAAAACAGGTGCGTTTGTCATGGACGCATACAATTATCAGACGATGGATGATGAGGGTACGCCCCTATATACTATGAATACGCCAGAAGTCCCAATCGAAATCGCTCCCGCTGGAATGTCTATACAGGTGAGCCGGGAATATTTCAAGTGGAATCCTATTGAAACAGAAGATGGTTTGGAATTGGAAAAACAGCTTGTACTGGATGATTTGACACTGAATCTGTTAGTGCCGAACCAGTACCGTGATATGGAACAGGAGATATTGGCTGCCTGGAGGAAATACTTTTATTTTGAAAAAGTGGAAGCCGAGAATAATTACAATGAAATGGCCGGTAAAGAAGAACGGCTGGACATCACAGAAGATCAACTGACTGTAAATATAATATTTGTAAAGGACGGACAGCGGTACTTTACTTATCGGAGTGACTGTGCATCTGCTGACGGAAGCTGGATCACCGATCCTCTGGTACAGATTTATACAGGGAATATTCACTGCAACTATGCTCACAGCTTTCTGACGCAGTGGACCTATATTCCTTCGGAAGCAGGTTCGCCAGAAAAGGCTTACGAAGAAATTGCTCCCTATATTTTGGAATGTGAAGCTCAAGAGAGTTTGAAGGAAGTGCGTCCTCTGCGGAATCAGTAAGATGAATTATCAATTAAAAAGGAGCGATGCTCAAATGATCTGAACCCCAATCTTGAAAGCCTGCTGCTACAAATGGACGCCGGCGAGAGCAAATCCATACGTTTCCCGATTACCATGATCGACCAGCAGTTTACAACGGAGCGATGGAACAGGATTGACAAACGGAAGTTCTGTATCGTGCTGGAATATTACCTGGAAAAACTTCAATTTGCATGTCCCGTTCGCTGAATTCCTTTTTCGTCCTTAGTATGGGGGATAGCAACTTGAGATTAGATACAAAGCAACGCATAAAACGAAAGTAATGCAGAATTGATATATTTTTCCAATCCTGCTAATATGTGCCATATATTAGGCAGGTGGTAAAGATGGGGAATTAACCGTATTTGATATATCAAAATCGGGAAAACAGATTGGTGAAAAATTGTTTGCTCTCCTGAGCTTAAAACAAAAACAGGAACTAATTCAATATGTCCTGGAAAACATCGCTTGACAATGGTAAACACACCATTGAATAAAGCACTGGGGTAAGAAATCAGATTTTCCACTCAAACGACACACGGTCAGCCGTGGCGTGGACCTGGGAGAGAATGATGTCGGCCACCTGCCGCCGGTCGTCAAAGTCGATGTTGTCCCAATTCCCCAGGTGGGAGGACAGGTATTCAATCTTTTGCGGGGAGACGCTTTCAGCGTTCAGTGCGGCAATCTCCTTTATCAGCCCTTGACGGCGGGCGTCCAGCTCCTCAATCTTCCCGTTGGCGTAGGACATCAAAACCGCGCTGGCCCCGGTCAGGGTGTTCAGCAGCTTTTCAATCTCGTCCTCCACCTGGGCCAGCTCCACGTTTAAGGCGGTCAATTTGGGATTGACCGTCTCCGCCTGGGCGGTCAGGGTTTGGAACTCGGACAGCTTTTGCACCATAGCCTCATAGACGAACTGTTCAAACTCCGGCGTCCGAAGCGTCCCGCAGCCCTCGCAGCTCATGTTGTCCGCCCGCTTGGTACAGCGGAGATATTGGGTCCCCGCCCGGTTGCCTACGCTTTTCAGCGCCCGCCCACAGTGGCCACATTTCATCTTTCCAGCCAGCCAGGTATTTTTCGGCTTGCGCCCACCCTGGAACGTGATATTCGCCATCAGTTTTTTCCTGCACCGCAGCCAGGTATTGGCGGGAACAATGCCCTCGCTGGGGGCCAGCACAAGGATTTGATTTTTCAAGTCCTTGTTTTTTCGTTCCTGCACATCCCGGCCCTGGTAGAGATAGCAGCCGTTGGTCCCGGCGAAGTCCGCCGCCTCGTTCACCACCACGGCCCCCTGCCCCTTGAAGAACTCGTACAGCTCCAGGTCCGCCTGGGCGTAAATGGGGTTGCGGAGCATTTGAGAAATGAAGCCCCGGCGCAGCTCCTTGTCATACACCAGGATGCCCTCCTGGGCGAAGTACCGGGCAATATCCCCGAATGACGTGGATGGCTCGGCGTACATCTCAAACATCAACCGGGCGATATTTGCCGTGTCGGGGTCCGGGATCATCATTTTCGTGCGTATACCCTGGATGGTGGTGGGCTCCAGCTTGAAGCCGTAGGGGGCCGCGCCGCTCATGTGGAAGCCCCTTTGACACCGGGAGTAGTAGGCGTCCGTCACCCGCTTTTGGATCGTCTCGCGCTCCAACTGGGCGAACACGATGCAGATATTCAGCATGGCCCGGCCCATGGGCGTGGAGGTATCAAACTTTTCCGTAGAGGAAACGAACTCCACATTGTATTGCTGAAACAATTCCATCATGGTTGCGAAGTCCAGAATAGAACGGCTGATACGGTCCAGCTTGTAAACTACCACCCGGCGGATCAGGCCCCGCTTGATGTCGGCCATTAACTCCTGGAAGCGGGGGCGGTCCGTGTTCCTACCGGAAAATCCCTTGTCCTTGTAGTCCTTGAAATTCCCTCCCCGCAGTTCGTACTTGCAGAACTCGATCTGGCTTTCAATGCTGATACTGTCTTTACGGTCCACAGACTGTCTCGCGTAGATAGCGTCAATACGATTTTCCATTGTCGGCTCCTTTCCGTATCGGAATGGAGCTGTCAACCTTTACAAGTATATTATACCAAAGACAGCCCCAAATCACAAGGATGTCACCCGGTCAGCGCATTTCCGCGCGGCCCGGAGCGTACTTGCGGAACACGGAATAAAGCCCCGTCTCGATCTCCCGCTTGCGCTTGTCCCGTACCTTGGGGGCAAGAATGGGGGTCAGGTTTTCAACGGTAATCGTCCGGCCCTGGAAAGAGGCCGTTTTCACTTCCTTGTGGTAGCTGGTCCTCGTTTGTGCCATAATCTGCCCTCCTATGCATGGCGGTTGCCCTCAATGCGAAAATATAGCGATAATCCGGTTAAGCATGAGCAAGACCGACATTGCCAGGGCCGAAGGCGTGGACGATAAGGTGGTGCGCCTGGCAATCGAGAGGGGGCTCCGGAACATGGAAAAATTTTTGAAAAATAATCTCTAAGGTGTACCGAAAAAGCCTTGAAAATGAAATGGTATATGAAAGGCGCAGGCGCTCTGGGACAAACTGGCCCGAAGCGCAGACAAGCCTTTCCCGCAGATTGAAAACTGAATAAAAAGATACCCGGATACGAAGGGTGGATGTGCCAGGCGACAGGCCCGCCGAGACTTCCGTTTCCATTGTGGTTTTCACTTTGGGGGCGGGAATAGCGATAAAGCCCATGCCGCAGGCGGGGCCGTGGCTGGCCCCGCCGGATAAGGCACGCCCCCGGATACTTGCGTTCAGTCACAGTCCGAGCGTTGAAGCGGCCTTGCAAGCCGTGAGCCGTCGCAGGCAATGAGGGCGCCTTGCCATAAGAATGGGGAGAGTTGAAACACTATGGGGTGGACAAGCCTACACCCGTCTGGGGAATCTGTTTTACAAAAATCAATCAGGGAGCCGCCCGCTCTCACTGTCTTGTGACAGGCCGACTAAAACGGAGCGGCTCCCTGAACTTTTATGAAAGGAAGTGCAGGTATGGCAAAATCTTTGCAGGAAATCCAGGACATGCTGACAGACAGATGGAGCAACAACGCCTGCCGTGGATATGTCATCAAGGCAATGCCTATGCTGTTTTTTTGGATTGCATCTTGGATAAGAGAAAAAAGTCCAGGTTATCCGTAATAATCAAAATTTCATTATCCTGCATAGTGATCCTCCTTGGAAAATGAAAAGTGCTGACACATATATGAGATAGCCACCTTGCGATTCACTTTATTCTCCTTGTGCCAGAGAAACTTCCACTTCCACCAGCCGCCCATCCCGATCCACAGTCAAACCAACACTGTCACCTGGTTCATATTCCGCAAGCTGTGCGGAAAGCTCCGCCGTGGTGTGTACCATATAGCCATTGATGCTGATAAGACGGTCATTGGCCTCCAGCTTCCCGTCAGAAGCACCGCCCTTCTGGACGGACTGCACATAAACGCCAGGCTCACGATTGTTCATGTGTGCAGCAGCCGGGGCAATTTCTACAACTGCAATTTCCAGTACAGCACCCTTTCCATCAGTTGCTGTATTAGGCGGAGTATAGCTACCTGTGTTAATCAATGAAACTGCAATTTCCCGGGCCGTATTGACAGGAATAGCAAATCCCAGGCCCTCCTGATTCTCCCCGGAGCTTTTGGCGTTGACAATGCCGATCAATTCTCCCTGTGCATTGAACAGCCCGCCGCCGGAGTTCCCAGGGCTGACCGCCGCATTCGTTTGGAGGACATCCAAAGAGACTGTGCGGTTATTGATGCCCAAGCCATAGGGAGTGGCACTGTTTTCTATGGAAATTGAAATTGTCCGCGATGTGGCGCTGACGATACCGTCCGTAATGCTTCCGCCGAGTGTTCCGCCGGGGTTGCCCACGGCGTATACAGTCTCCGCCAGTTGAATGTTATCACTGTCCCCCAGCACCGCCGCTTGCAGTCCTTCGGCCTCGATTTTCAGCACAGCAATGTCCCCATCTTCGTAGCTTCCTACCACGGAGGCTGCAAATTCTGCGCCGTCAAAGGTAGTAACGCTTATTGAATTGGCCCCGGAAACCACATGGGCGCAGGTCAGAATATATCCATCCTCGCTGATGATTACACCGCTGCCCGCTCCACTGGAAATCTGCGGGCCGAACCAAAAGTGATTTACCGTCATTTTTTCTGTAGTGATGGACACCACCGTTGGGCTGATGGCCTTTGCCACTTCTACTGCCGGAGTTACGCTGCCCTCTGCATCGGACATGGAAACTTTCTGGATGACAACCTTTTCTTCTGTCCGCAAATTTGCCAGATAGGAGCCGAGATAGCCGCAGGCCAGCGCAATCACAGCAGCCAGCAACAAAGTCCAAAGCGTTATGTGGGATTTTTTCACGGGAGACGGAACGGTATTTTCGCTATGTACATTGAAATCGTCCACTATATTCATCCTTTCCTGATAGTGCGTTCAGCAAATCGACAGCAAGCGGGGGACATCCAGCCCAAGAACCAGCTCATCCCGGTTATCACATGAATACACACACTGGATAAACTGCCTGGACAATGGGCCAGGTCTTTGATACGAACAGAGCGTTTCAACGCCTAAGACAGCTTCGACTAAAAAGCCGAGCCTGGTGTTTTCAATTATGAGCAGGCATTGGCTGGATGACTCGCTGCTTGTTGTGCGCTCAAAACCAAGCAGGCACCCCAAATCGACTATGCTGATATTTTTCCCATGTAACGGATACATTCCGATTATGTGATCGGGAGAACGCGCTACTGTGGTCGGCCTTCTCACCAGAGGTTCTACCCATGTAATACATTGAATGGGAATGGAATAAAGATCACCGTCTTTGCAGATGCGAAAAAGCACACTGCGCTGGCGTTCCCCTTCCTCATACATGGTCCGTTCCCATATCGACTGATGCAAGAATCAATTCCACACAGCGCTCAATCCCCAGCTTGCTGCTGTTCAGACAGAGGTCATAATTTGCCGCCATCCCCCACGCCTGATCGGTGATATGCCTATAGTAGCTGGAACGCTTCCTGTCCCGTTCCTTCACATGACTTCTGGCAGCGTCAACAGCAACCCCATGCTCCGCGATGACACGGTTGGCCCGGTCAGGCAGTGCGCCGGTGATAAAGACGTGGAAGCAGTCCTCCCGTCCTTGCAGGATGTAGTCGGCGCACCGCCCCACGATGACGCAGGACTCCTTCTCCGCCAGTTCCTTGATCAGCTCGGTCTGATAGGCGTTGATCTGATCGGGCAGGGCCATATTCCCCCTCTGATTGGCGTTATAGGCCGAGTAGCCCCGCGATGAAACGCTGGTGAACAGGCTGCTGGCGGAGGAGTATTCCCCCTCCCAACCCACCGTCTCGGCGGACAGCCCACTGCGCTCCGCCACGATCTGCACCAGCTTCTTGTCGTAGAAGGGAATGCCCAACCGTTCCGCCACGGTTTTCCCGATGGTATGGCCCCCGCTGCCGCACTGACGGCCTATGGTAATCACGCACTTTTTCATTTTTCCGCCACCTCTTTATTGAAAATCTTTTTCCAGAAAGCGCCTAAAGTTATCAAAGAGATCACGCCGGACAGTCCATCGCCAACAGGCCCGGCCCACAGGATACCCTCCACTCCCCACAGGTATCCAAAGAGCAGCATAGCGGGAATCAGGAAAATGATCTGCCGGGACAGGGAGAGCAGCGCGGCGGGGACAGGCTTTCCGATGGCCTGGAAGAAGATGCCGGTCACAGCCCCCACGCCGATCATGAAGCAGGCCAGCAGATACACCCGGAAGCACTTCACCGCAAACTCCATGTACAGGTCCGACTCCTGCCCAAACAGGTTGATGATATACTCCGGACAGAATTGGAAGATGAAGAAGGCCGCCACCAAAATCAAGGTGCAGCTCGTCAGGGCCAGCTTGTAGGTTTTCTTCACCCGATCGTACTGGCCGCTGCCGTAGTTGAAACCGAAAATAGGCTGGATGCCGGTGGCAATACCCAGGGCGATGCCGGTGATCAGTTGGCTGACCTTCATGGTGATGCCCAGCGCCACCTGGGGAATGTCGGCGCCGTACTTTGACAGAGCGCCGTACTTTGCCAGAGAGTTATTCATCACCGCGATCACAAAGACAGCCGCCGCCTGAGAGATAAAGCTGGATGTGCCAAGGGTCAAAACCCGTTTGATGACGCTCCATTTCGGGATCATGTGCTGCTTTTTTATCTCAATGGTCTTAAAGCGCAGCATACACGCAACAAAGTAGACGGCGTTTAGAATCTGGCCGATGATGGTGGCCCAGGCCGCGCCCTTGACCCCCCAATGGCACACAAAAATGAAGATGGGGTCCAGAATGATGTTGGTGATACAGCCGATCAACAGGCCAACCATGCTCACCTTCGGACGGCCATCCGCCCGGATGATGCTGCCGAACGCTCCGTCGATCATAGCGAAGGGGAAGCCCAGCACAATGATGCTCCCGTATTCCAGCGCATAGGGCAGATTTCCCTCCGTGGCCCCGAACAGATGGCAGAGCGGTTCCAGAAACAGCTCAAAGAGAATCAGCAGAAATACACTGACGCTAACTGTCAGGGTAACGGCATTGCCAACACCGTAAGCCGCCGCCTGTGAGCGGCCCTTTCCCAGATTCAGACTCATGTAAGACGCCGTTCCGTCACCGATCATCATGCCCAGGGCCAGCAGAATCGAAGTGAGGGGCAGGATGATATTGGTGGCGGCGTTGCCCAGGTAGCCAACGCCCTGCCCAATGAAAATCTGGTCCACCATGTTGTAGAGCGAGTTGACTACAATGGAAATAATGCTGGGAATGGCGTAGCGGATCATCAATTTCCCAACCCGCTCGGTTCCCAGCGGGTTGGCAGCAACTTGTTCGTTCATTTCAAATTCCTCCTAACGAATATGAATCGTTCAGGCAATGGCATTGCCTGTGTAAAGCTGGTAATACCGGCCCTTTTCCTCAATCAACTGGTCATGGGTTCCCCGCTCGATGATCCGGCCCTGCTCCAGAACCATGATACAGTCGGAGTTCCGAACCGTGGAGAGCCGGTGGGCGATGACAAAGGTAGTGCGGCCCTTCATCAGCCGGTCCATGCCCTCCTGCACCAATTGCTCTGTACGGGTGTCGATGGAGGACGTGGCCTCGTCCAGAATCAGGACGGGCGGGTCGGCAACGGCGGCGCGGGCGATGGCGAGGAGCTGCCGCTGGCCCTGGCTCAGATTGGCCCCATCGCCGGTGAGGACAGTCTGATAGCCGTCCGGAAGCCGCCGGATAAAGCTGTCGGCGTTGGCCAGCTTCGCGGCGGCAACGCACTCCTCATCGGTGGCCTCCAGCCGCCCATAGCGGATATTCTCCATCACCGTGCCGGTGAACAGGTGAGTGTCCTGCAAGACGATGCCCAGGGAGCGGCGAAGGTCGGCTTTCCGAATTTTGTTGATGTTGATGCCGTCATAGCGAATCTTGCCGTCCTGGATATCGTAAAAGCGGTTAATCAGATTGGTAATAGTAGTCTTTCCTGCGCCGGTGCTGCCCACAAAGGCGATTTTCTGTCCGGGCGTGGCAAAAAGTTTGATGTTGTGCAGGACGATTTTTTCATCGTTGTAGCCAAAGTCCACATCGTCAAAGACAATATCGCCCTCCAGCTTTTTGTAGGTGACTGTGCCGTCCGCCTGATGGGGATGTCTCCAGGCCCACAGACCTGTCCGCCGGGGTGTTTCCGTCAGAGTGCCGTCCGGATGCTGCTCCACATTGACCAGCTCCACATAGCCGTTGTCCGCCTCCGGCTGTTCATCCAATAGTTTAAAAATGCGCTCCGCTCCGGCCAGGGCCATGATGATGCTGTTGAACTGCTGGCTGACTTGGGTGACGGGCTGGGTGAAGTTTCGGTTCAAGTTCAGGTAGGAAACCAGTGTGCCAAGTGTCAAACTCCCCATGCCGTTCAGGGCCAGGACCGCTCCCAGCACAGCGCACAGTACATAGCTGATATTCCCCAGGTTCCCGTTGACCGGCATCAGAATATTGGCGATTTTATTTGCATTTTTGGTACTCTCACGAAGCTCCTGGTTGATGGCCCGGAATTGCTCGATATTCTCGTTTTCGTGGCAGAACACCTTGACGACCTTCTGCCCCTCCATCATCTCCTCGATGTAGGCGTTGACCTTGCCCAAGCTGCTCTGCTGCTTGATGAAATATGTCCCGGCCATGCCGCCCAGCTTGGACGCCGCCGCCAGCATAACGGCCACCATGCACAGGGTCAGGATGGTTAGCGGGATATTCAGGCACACCATGCTGATAAAGGTGAGCACAATGGTGACTGTGGAGTTGACCAACTGTGGGACGCTCTGGCCGATGAGCTGCCGGAGGGTGTCCACATCGTTGGTGTAGACCGACATGATGTCCCCGTGGGGCGTGGTGTCAAAATATTTGATGGGCAGAGACTCCATTTTGGAGAAAAGCTCTATCCTGATTTTTTTCAGCGTCCCCTGGCTGATGACTGCCATGAGCCGGTTATATCCATAGGAGCAGAGCAGGCCAATCAGATACACCAGGGCCAGCGAGAGCAGCGCATGGGCCAGCGGGCCGAAATCCGGCGACTCTATACCAATCATGGGCTTGATGTATACATCCACCAGATCCCGCATGAACAGGGTCCCCCGGAGGGTGGCCAGGGCCGCTCCCAGAATCAACACCACCACAAGGCCAAACTGCACTTTGTACTCCCGGAGCATGATGCCCAGCACACGCTTCAGCAGGGGCATCAGATTCTTCTTGTTCGCTTGCTTACGCATGGTCAAAATCACCTCCGCCTTTCCTCTGGGCCTCGTAAATTTCCTGATAAATGCTGTTGGTTTTCAGCAGGTTTTCGTGAGTGTCAAAGCCGCTGACCCTGCCGTTGTCCAGCACCAGGATGCGGTCCGCGTCCTGCACGCTGGAAATGCGCTGGGCAATGATGATCTTGGTGGTTCCAGGGATCACCGCTTGCAGGGCCTCCCGGATTTTGGCGTCCGTGGCCGTATCCACGGCGCTGGTGGAATCGTCCAGAATCAAGACCTTGGGATGCTTTAGCAAGGCCCTGGCAATACAGAGCCGCTGCTTCTGACCGCCAGAGAAGTTGGCCCCGCCACGTTCCACCCAGGCGTCATAGCCCTTGGGCAGATGCTCGATGAACTCGTCCGCACAGGCCAGACAGCAGGCTTCCCGGTATTCTTCCGTGTTGCCTATCTTTTTGCCCCAGCGCAGGTTGTCTAACATGGTCCCGGAGAACAACACATTCTTTTGCAGGACCACCGCCACCTGATTGCGGAGCGTCTCCAGGTCGTAGCCTCGGACATCCTCGCCGCCCACCTTGACAGAGCCGGAGGTCACATCGTACAGACGGCTGATGAGGCTGACCAGGCTGGATTTGCCGCAGCCGGTACCGCCGATGATGCCGATGGTCTCTCCAGCGCGGATGTGCAGGTCGATGTCGTTCAGCGTGTTTTCGCCGCTCCCCTGGCGGTAGGAGAAGGTCACATGGTCAAAATCAATGTTGCCGTCCCTCACACGGTCCAGCGGTTTGGAGGGGGCGGTAATGTCCGCTTTCTCCTCCAGCACCTCCGCGATCCGCTTTCCGCTGGCTGCGCTCATGGTCATCATCACGAAGATCATGGACAGCATCATCAGCGAGGAGAACGCGGTCATCACATAGGTAAACAGGGAGGTCAAATTGCCGGTGGTCATGCTTCCGGCCACGATGAAGTGCGCTCCAAACCAGGAGATCGCAATAATGCAGCCGTAGACAATAAACATCATCACCGGCAGGTTCAGCGCCTGGAGCTTCTCCGCGCTGACAAACAGCTCGTAGAGCTTTGCTGCCGCTTTCCCGAATTTCTCGTTTTCGTAGTCCTCCCGGACAAAGGCCTTCACCACACGGATGGCCGAAATATTCTCCTGAACGCTGGCGTTCAGGTCGTCATACCGATGGAACACATGGTTGAAAATTTTCATGGCCTTGCTCATGATCAGGGCCACCGCAGCCGCCAGTACCACAATAGCGGCCAGGAAGATCATACTCAGCCTGGCGTTGATGAGCAGGCACATCACCATGCTGCAAATCAGCATCAGCGGCGCTCTCAGGGCGATACGAAGGCACATTTGAAACGCCATCTGCAGATTGGTGACGTCCGTGGTCATGCGGGTGACGAGGCCCGCCGTGCTGAATTTGTCAATGTTGGAGAAGGAGAAGGTCTGGATGTTTTCAAACATACTCTGGCGCAGGTTGCAGGCAAAACCGGCAGAAGCGGAAGCCGCAAATCGTCCGGCCAGGATGCCGAATACCAACCCGAAAAAGGCCAGCACGATCATCAGCGCACCGTAAAGGTAGACGTTCCGCAGATTCCCGGCCTCAATGCCTTTGTCGATGAGGCTGGCAATCACAAAGGGGACCAGCAGCTCCGCCACCACCTCCAGCACCGTGAAAATCGGGGTGATGATAGTGTCTCGCTTGTATTCTCTGATTTGCTTCAAGAGTGTTTTTACCAAGAACAGCGCCCCCTCTCAAATCCCGCTCTCCTGAATGAAGCGGCGCAGTTCCCGGAGGTCGTCTGTATCGGGGTGATTCATCGAATGCTGGAACGCCTCCAGCATGACCTTGGCCCGCTGGTTCTCCGGGTTTTCGTCCAGGGCGGTCTGTACGGTGTCCATCACGCTGGCCGGAATCTGGCCCGGACAGAAAAACATCCCGCGATAGTCACATTCATCTGGTATGAAGGGGAGAAGGTTGTGCTCGTTGCTGTCCTTGCTCTCGTGAAGCGCCATGCCGCAGGTGACACAGCAGAGGATGGTTTTCCCTTCCAGGTTTTCCAACACATCCATGATCTTCATCGGGATCGCGGCCTGCGTGATTTCAAAGACAAGCAGGTATACGTCCGCATCGTCCGAAATCTCCTGCTTGTTCAAGTCCACAAGCTCCGCGCCAGCCAGGATGGTCTGAATCTCATCCGCCAGCACCCCGGCGTTTCCATAAACATTTAAGTACGCAATCTGATAGTCCACTTACACTGGCCTCCTTGGAGTTTTTTGTTGTATATTGTCAAGGATCGTCCGCAGAGCGCTTTCGATCCCTTCCAAGCGGTATTCGGGTATTTCCTGCACAAGGCAGTCGTTTAGATTTTCGATGTAGTCTTTTACGATACCCTCGGCTGCATGGGCCTTGGACGTCAGAACGATATGCTTTTTGCGGTTATCGTCCTTGTCCATTTTCATTTTGACATACCCGTTTTTCCGCAGCTCTTTCAGCGTTCTGGAAATAGACGACCGGGTAAAGCCCACTTTTTCACACAGCTCTGTGGAGCAGACGCAGGAGGAATCCATTGAAAAAATTTCATTCAGCAGGAACGCCTGTGCGAAGGTCATCTCATTTGCCGGACGTTGGCATGATCATATTCCGGGCCGTCCAAACCATACCGCAACGTGAAGAGCGACCACTTCTTTCGATGGCGGGGATCGTCCAAGGTGACGTCGATGCTCTTGAGGTGGTTTTCTTCCAAAAGGGGGATAAAACCCACCGCGTCGTACAGCTTGTTAAATCGGGAGGAACAGTTCGAGCACAAGACATAATAGTTGTCGAGGATATATGGATCGGTGATGCCCATGACCAGCTTGGCCAGCTTCTTCAAGCGGCCGGGCAGTGAATCGGTGCGGCAAGCCCAGGTGTACCAGCCCGCATCCATCTGCACAGAGCAGTTCGGCTTGTCAAAGGCCCCGGCCTTGAATTGCTCCTGCCACTGACGGACAGAAATTCTATCTGACATTATCGTTCCGCCTCTTTTTTTGTCCCTTTATGAGACCTGGCTGATCGTGCTGTTGGGCCTGGTCTGGCGGCAGGACAGTAAAGCTGTCCACTCCCAGCACCAGGCTCAGGCTGCGGCCATTGTCCCAATTTACTACAACGTTTCCAAAATCATCAATACAGCAAAGCGTCCCCATGGTTCCAGGTTCAATGGGATCCGGGTCATCTACCATCCTATTGAGTTTAATACGGGAGCCGATAGGGTACTGTTCCCGCATAAAGTTAAGCCTTTCACGATCAATCATGTTCATACCTCCACTTCTGCGCCGTCTGTCTCCACAGGCAGCATGTTTTTCAGAATGCCGGCGATGGTGGAAAACACCTCCGCCAGCTCATAGGCTTCTTTGATGCTGTCCTGAATCTCATCGGGCCGCATCCGGGTGCCCTCTACCCAGAAGCGGACATTCTCCTCCGTAGGTGTGAGCAGGACGGCCCGCTCAAAGGCTTTGCAGAACAGCGCGGCCACCTTGCCGCGACGGTCGGCCTCAGCGTCCAGGGCCTGGACTTCCTTTTTCGCTTTCACCAGCTCCACCGCCTCGGCGGCGGCCTCGTCACGCTCCTCCTCCGGGAGGTCCCGCACCTGCCGGGTGATGTTGTAGCCCTGGTTGATGGACAGGTCGCCGCTGTCCAGGGCTTCCTTCACGGCGGGAGGGGCATACTCGTCGATTTGCATGACCTTGCCCATGGTGCGCTCCCCCAGACCGACAGCGTCCGCCAGCTCCTTGCGGGTATCTACCGGCTCAGAACCTTTCGGCAATGTTGCCGAAAGGTCTGTGCGGGTCCCCATGTTTTCTCTAGCTCTGGCCTCAATGTCGGGCTTCAGCTTGAGTGCGATCTTGCCCAGCTCCCACTTGTCCAGGTTGCGCCGGCCCTTCTGGGTATCCAGCGCCCACTGCTTGGCCTCCAGCATGTCCTCGAAGGAAAACACCGCCATTTTGTAGGAAATCCCATGCTTTTCGCACAGCATCTGCCGGTTGTGGCCGTCTACAATGACCATGTCCTCGTTGACAATGATGGGGGAGTAACAGCCGTTTTTCAGCAGGTCGGACTCCAGGGCGGCCAGCTGCTCCTCCGTCAGCGGGGGGAGCAGCCCGGCCAGCTCAGGCAGCACCACCGGGGTGCGGTCGGCGCTGCTGTACTCAATGCCAGTATTCCTCATCAGGCTGCGTCATCGTCGGCGTCGTCCTCATCCTACTCACAGCCGGGGAGGGCCTCGGCCTCCTCGTCCGCCCGCCTGGGGGAGAGGAACTCCACATCGCTGGCCTTGATGAGGAAACCGGGCTGGCGGCTGGGGTCCTCGGAAAAGACAATAGTCTCTAAATTGCCGACGGCGGCCAGCTTACAGCCGGTATGGGCGAAGGCCGCACAGCGCTCGGCCAGCCCGTCATAGACCTTGATGGAGATGAAGTCGGTGATCTTATTGCCCGCCTGGTCCCGGTAGCGGCGGTCCGAGGCGATGCGCAGGACGGCGCAGGGCCTGCCGGTGGCCTGATCTACCTTCAGCTTCACTTCTCGGGTCAGGTTCCCGATTGCGGTAATTTTCAGCATAATCTTTCTCCTTTTAGAGTGATATATAAGGTAGGGAGTCCGTCAACAGGCGGACTCCCTGGAGGAAATCAATACCCCGTGCGGGGCAGGGTGGGGATCACGGGCTTGCCGTAGACTTTGGTCACCCAGCGGGAGATGGCCTGCACCCACTGTCCGCTGTACACACCGCCCACGTCAGCCACGTTCACGAAAGAAGTGGTGGTGATGCCCTTGACGGCGGTGCAGTACAGCATGGGCTTCTCCACCTGGGCGAAGCCGCCGGGGGCCTGCCCGAAGACAAACATCACCTCGGTGACCCGCTCATTGGAGGCCAGCCCCAGGGCGGTGGCGGAGGCGGCCAAGGTGTAGCATTTGCCGGTGGACAGGTTGTCCGCCAGAGTGCGGGGCTCGCCGCCGTTCACCCGGTAGGTGATTTTGTAGGTGCCGGTGACCACGGTGTCCAGCCGCACCTCGGCGGGCAGCACATCGCGCCAATAAAAACTGTCCAGCCGGACATTGGAATTGTTGGCGATATTGGAGAAGGTATAGCGCACCGGCTGTCCTGCCATGATCTCGGCGGGGCCGGTCTTGGTGATGGATACGCCTGTGGTCAGGGCCTTGTTGGTCACCTCGAAGCGGACGATCTGGCCCTCGTGCTCCAGATAGGCGGTCAGCTCCTGGTCATTGACCCCGTAATTGGCCGGGGCCTTTACTTCCCGGATGGTATAGCGCGACAGCGGCAGAGGCTTGGACACCGCCAGGCCCCGGTTGTCGCTGCGGATGGTGTCCACCAGATTGCCGGCTTTATCCCGAATTTCAAAGATGGCACCCTCCAGCAGCGTCCCGGCAGGCAGACCGTTGGTGGGATTGTAGTCGGCGGACTTCTTCGTGATCTGGATCTGGGCGGTGATAGGCGTGTTTTTCCACTCAACGAGGGTCGTCTCTCCAGCTGTGACGCAGACCGTTTTCATCTGTGTGTCCGGGATATAGCCTTTGTTCTCCAGCTCCCGCAGATAGTAGCGACCGGACCTAGTCAGGCCCTCAATGTAAACATATCCGGAATTGTCAGAGGTGTACTGCCCAATGGGGGTATTGGTGCTGTCATAGAGCAGGAAGGTCACCCCCTGGATGCCCTTGCCAGTGACGCTGTTGGTTTTATGGATCAATATCCCGCTGAAAGGCTTGTTCTCCACAGTCAGCGTGGTATTTTTGCCGTTTTTCATAGTGAAATAGTGGCGCGTGGCGTCCAGTTTGAAGCCTTTCGCCGCCTTGATTTCCACCGCATAGTAGTCCCCAGCGTCCAGTTTGAGGGATACCCGGCCATCGCTGCCGGTGGTGATTGTCTCCACCAGAGCATCGTCCGAGGCGCGGCGAATCTCGAAGGTCACGTCGGGGATGTACTTCTCCCTGTTGCCCTCTACCACTTTGATGAGCTCAAAGGTGCCGATGGGGTCATTCTCGAAGGTGAGATCATTGCCGCCGTTGGTCCCGCCTCCGACGGTGCCGGTGTTCCCGCCACTAACGGTCCCGCCGCCAGTCGTACCGCTGGCAACGCTGTTGCTGCCGTTGCGGACAATGATAGTGCGGGGGGGGATCGAGGACGTAATTCGAGGGCACCTTGGATTCAACGACCACGACGGTGGAATTGGGAATGAGGCCAGTGACGGTCACAGTTCCGTCCTTCCCGGTGGTGTAGCGGCCCAGAATGGTTCCATTGCCGTCCTTCAAGGTGAACTCGGTGTTGGGTACGGGCTTGCCAGTGACAGCATCCAGTTTTCGGAGCGTGAGGGAGCACAGAGGTTCATTGAGGAACACCAGCGTCTGGGTATCCATGGGATTGACGGTGACCGTCTGGGTCTGGGTACTCTGGTCGATCACATAGCCGGGGGCCGCTTTGATCTCCTTGGCGACCACTGTTCCGGTAATCCCGCTGATCCTGATTTCGCCTTTATCATCTGTGGTGTAGAGGCCGTTGCTGCTCAGATGACCGTTGTCAGCGTCCACAAAGCCGCCGTTGGCATAGGTCAGCCGGAACTGCGCGCCGGAAATGAGAGCACCGCTCACACTGTCTTTCTTCTGGATGACCAGAGTCCCGGCCCGCTTGTTCCAGAAGGTCAACTGCTGCGCCTCGCCGCCCTTGATGAGAATATCCTGCGGGGTTCCATCCAGCACGAAGCCCTCTGCGGTCTTGATTTCGCGGGCGATCACGGTTGTTCCCGGTTCAATGCCCTCCAGGACGATTTCACCGGCTTTGTCTGTAAAATACACTCCATCGTCCGGGCCGACAGCGGTCCCGGAGCCATCCACTACCTTGAAGCACACGCCGCTCAAAGGTTCGTTCTCAGTGCCCTCAACAAACTTTCGGATAATTAAGGTGGTACCTGGCTGATTGTCAAAAATCAAGCTGTTGGAAATACCGGACTTAACCACAATGCTCTTGGGTGTCTCATCCAAAATATAACCTGTGGGAGCCTTGGTTTCAGATACCATGATGGTGCTGCCAGGTTCCAGGCCGGAGACAACCACAGTACCGTCCGTCCCGGTTTTGTAGATGCCGTTGGTGGGGCCAACCGTGTGGCCTTTGCTGTCCCGAACGATGAACTCAGCGTTGGCCAGAGGCTTCCGGGTCACAGCATCCCGTTTCGTGATGGTCAAGGTGGCCTTGGGGGTATTGGTGATGATGACCGTCTGTGTGTCCCCGTTGGGGCCGATGACCACGTTGGTGCTGGGGCTGTCCATGACGTACCCTGTGGGCGCTTTGGTTTCCGTCAGCACATAAGCGCCGGGAGCCAGATTGGAAATGCGGATCTCACCATTGCTGTCTGTGGTGAACAGCCCATTCTGGGTCAGCGTGGCAGTGCCGATGACACCGTCCAGGCCCACCTCACAGCCCGCCGCCGTGGTCACCCGGAACTCCGCTCCGGGCAGAGGCTGTCCGGTCTGGCTGTCCCGTTTCTGGATAATCAATTTTCCCCGGGGCTGATTTTTGAAGGTCAGCGAAACGGTGCGGCCCTCTTTGATCTGCACTGTCTGACTCTGCGTATCAATGATGAATCCATCCGGGGCCCTGGTCTCGGTGACAATCACGCTCTTGCCGGGCTTCAGGCCCTCAATGCGAATCTCGCCGTTCTCATCTGTCTTAAAAATGCCGTTTCCGTCGCCAATCAGGGTGCCGTCCGCATAGGTCACCTTAAACTCCGCATCCTGGAGGGTAACGCTGGGGTTGACCGAGCAGACCTTGCGGATGAGAAGAATTCCGTCCGGTGCGTTATCGAAGGTGACCGTGACCACATTCTGCTCGCCCTTATCGGAAATATAGACCGTTTCAGATGCATTGATGATGGAGTAGCCATCCGCTGGATCAATTTCTTCCACGATATACGTTCCCACAGTCAGCCCGGTCCAGATGCAGGTGCCGTTTTTCCCGGTGGTTTTCTGGCCGATAACGGTGCCGCCTGTGCCGCTGGTGCCGCCCAGGAAACGCAGCTGGAAGGTACAGCCGGGGAGGGCTTCATGGGTCACGCTGTCATACTTTTCCACCACGATGGCGTTCAGCGGCTCGTTGAAAAATGTCAGCGTCTTGCTCTCGCCGCCGTGGAGAATGACCTTCTGAGTGATAGGTTCCTTCATCTGAAAGCCGGGGGCGGGCTCCACTTCGGTGATGGTGTATTCGCCAGGGTACTCTTTCAAAAGCTATGGAAATAGAGTGGTGAAACTCAACAAAAAATGATGGTTGCGCCTGTCGCCTGAGCAATTCGGGCGGCAATTTTTTTCAGCTCGGCTTCCGTGAAGCCCTGCCCGGCCAGCAGGCAGAGCAGGTTTCGAATGCCGCAGTAATCAATGTTGGCGTTTTTCGCTGGCATGACTGTTTCCTCCCGCTATGTATTTTTCAGTCCCACGCTGATGTTCAGCGCGGCATCCACCTCACGCATCTTGTCCTCACCCACGCTGCCCATGTACTCACCCAGGCGGGACTTGTCCAGCGTCCGAACCTGCTCCAGCAGGACAGTGGAATCCCGGAACAGGCCGCAGGCCGCGCCCTTGAGCCGCACATGGGTGGGCTGGCGCTTGCCCTTGACGTACCCCGTAATGGCGGCAGCGATGACGGTGGGGCTGTGGTGGTTGCCCACGTTGTTCTGGAGGATCAGGACAGGCCGGATGCCTCCCTGCTCCGAGCCGGTGACCGGCGTGAGATCGGCGTAATAGATATCGCCCCGCTGAATGGGACGGGTCCTCTTGAAATCCATAGTCGTTTTCTCCTCTGTTTTGAAAAGACGGGGCCGCTCCTGCGCAGGTTGGCGCAAAGATATTGCTATCCTTTTTGCGGAGAGCGGCCCCGCTTTCTTATCGTTGATCATTTGCTGGCTCTATTCGACACTACTTCCCGAGCCTTGGGCGGCAGTCTGGAACTGTGCTGGCGCACATCACGGGCGT
>NZ_CALPCP010000044.1 GCF_943192995.1 Flintibacter muris | reverse complement strand
AGCAACTGCGTCAGGAATTCTCTCCTGGCGCAGTTGCTTCACATCTGTTCTTCACATAACGACTATGATTAAATAAATAGAATTATGTGGAGCTCCACATAATTCGGTTGCAATTCCATGTGTAGAGTACATCATGCGTGGCATTGCCATGGCGATCATATCCACAAAATAACATTGTCAGTTTTGCTTCGTCTTGCAAAAACTTCTTTGTTGGTATGTGTGAATAGCTATTGTCCGGCGTTTCCGATATACTTGCCATACCGCCCAGGAAAGGAGAGCCCTATATGGCAGAGAAAACAAAAAATCTGTGCGCCCAGATTCCGGAGTCCCTCCACGCCAAGGTGCGGGAGCGGCAGGAAGCGTCCGGGCAGACACTGGGTCAGTACATGACCGAACTCATTGCAAAATTTTATGAACAGGAGGGTAAACCCACCATGAAAGAGAACCAGAGAACTGTAGCCTTCCAGGTGTCCACCGAGCTGTTCGATCAGTTCAAGGACTACCTCAAGCGGAAGGGCGTCAAGCAGAACGCCTTCTTCCTGGACTGCATCCGGCAGGCACTGGAGGAGGCTGAACAGACAGCCAATGGGGAATCGGAGCCGGAGGCGGAACAGGAAACGGAACAGGCTATGTGACCCAGTAAGGGCGGCAATGCCGCCTTTACTTATTGGAGGTGATTGTGATTTATATCTACCCTGATAACCTGAGAGCAAAACCCAAGCTGTGGCTGTGGGAGCTGCGGGACGTGGCGGTCATTGGCATCGGGTTTTTATTCTCTGTCCTGGCGTTGGCGAATGGGTCTGGAATGCTGCTGATGATCCTGACGGTGCTGTTCGCCTTCCTCTCCATCCGCATGGAGGGAGCCAGCATCCTGGACTTCCTGCGCTGCGCTGTCTGCTTCCTGTTCCTGCACCAGCAATATTACGAGTGGAGTGCCCCACAAAAATGACAGACGCAGAAATGAGACAGTGGCTGGCTGTCACAGAAAACAGCCGCTTTCAATGGACTGAGGATAAAATCACAAGTCTGAATGGCCGCGGTGCGCTTTACTATTTCGGCGGAGAGGACGGAATCTATATCCGAATCCAGCCGGGAGGGGAACTCTCTGTTGGAACCTATAAGGGGGCGTTTCCTCATATCGGAGAAGCACTCTTTACCCGGAAAGCGGTCATGGACTGCGGTGACTTCAACCGGGCGTTTCAGAAAGCGGCACAACTGGGAGGCCGGCAGTTTTTGCAGGATATGTTTTCCAGCAAGCCTTCCCAGGAGTTTATTGAAATTCCTGCACCTCCCGGTATGGGAATGCAGATGATGTAGGAGGTATCCACTTGAACCGAAAACAGAAAAAAGAGCTGCGGCGGCATCTGTCCACCCGGCAGCTCATGGGGATTGACCAGCTCACCGATCACGGCCTGAAGACGGCCAGAGGTGAGCTGGTTTTTTATCTGGTCAGCCCGGACAACCTCTCCGTCCTGTCCGCCGAGGGGGTCCGGGGCCGCGTCCGCGCCCTGACGGAGCTGCTGCGGGGTATGGAAGCAGTGGAGCTGCTGGCCCTGGATTCCCGCGAATCCTTCCAGAGCAACAAGCACCACTATCAGGCCCGGCTGGAGCAGGAGGATCTCCCCGCCCTGCGGGAGCTGCTCCGGCAGGACATGGGCCACCTGGACGAGATCCAGTCCACCACCGCCTCGGCGCGGGAGTTCGCCCTCGTCTACCGCAGGGAGGAAAAGTCTTCCGAGGACGCCGGTCATCTGAAACAGATCGAGAAGCGCATCCGTGACTGCGGCTTTCACGTCCGCATGGCGGAGGAGCAGGACATGATGCGTCTGCTGGCGGTGTACTACCAGCAGGACGTGACCACCGAACAGTTTGACCGCTTTGACGGAGAGAGGAGCGCCAATGGCTAAAAAGCAGATAAAAAGGAAGAAAAAAGCAACATTAAAACCAGAAGCTGTACCGCCCAAGGACTTCCTGGACATGATTGCCCCCGCCGCCGTGAAGTTCAACACGGACAGCTATATCCTGGGCGGCGCGTATCACTGCACCCTGGCCCTGCGGGGCTACCCCACCAGCACCGAGGAACTGGCCCTGCTGCGGCATCTGGGCGAGAAAAGCGGCGTCACTCTGCGGATCTACACCCGCCAGGTCACGCCGACCGAGGAGAACGCCATCCTCCACAACGCCACCAATAAGAGCAGGATGGAGCGCGGCAACACCAACGACATGAAGCAGAGTATCACCGCCGAGGCCAACCTCCAGGACGTGGCCGCGCTCATCACCACCATGCACCGCAACCGGGAGCCGCTGGTACACTGCGCCGTGTTTATCGAACTCTCCGCCAGGGACTCGGATAGTCTCCGCACCCTTCGGGACGATGTGACCGCCGAGCTGACCCGCTCCAAGCTGAACGCCGACCGTGTCCTCCTTCGCCAGCGGGAGGGCTTCCTCGCCTCCAACCCCGCCGGCAGCAACGTCTTCGGCTCCCTCTATGAACGGGTATTGCCCGCCTCCAGCGTGGCGAATCTGTTCCCCTTCAACTACTCCGGCAAGAACGATCCCAATGGCTTTTATGTAGGTCGGGACCGTTACGGCTCCAATATCATCGTAGACCTGGACCGCCGTGCCGAGGACAAGACTACCGCCAGTGTCCTCATCCTGGGCAACAGCGGACAGGGAAAGAGTTACCTGCTGAAGCTCCTGCTGTGCAACATCCTGGAGAGCGGCAAGTCCGCCCTCTGCCTTGATCCGGAGCATGAGCTCATCGACCTGTGCGCCAACCTGGGCGGCTGCTTCGCTGACCTCATGAGCGGGCAGTACATCATCAACCCCCTGGAACCCAAGCTGTGGGATACCGATGGGGAGGATGACCCGGAGGCTCCGGCAGCCTTCCGGCAGCGCACCCGCCTGAGCCAGCACATCTCCTTCCTCAAGGACTTTTTCCGGGCCTATAAGGACTTCTCAGACCGCCACATCGACACCATCGAGCTGATGCTGGAACGGCTGTACAAGAAGTGGGGACTCAACAATCACACGGATTTCCAGTCCATGCGGCCCGATGATTTCCCCATCCTCTCCGACCTCTACGATGTGATCGAGGACGCCTACCAGCACTATGACAGAGAGGAAAACCCGCTGTACCCGCGGGAACTGCTGCAGGAAGTCCTGCTGGGCCTCCACTCCATGTGCAGGGGCGCCGAAAGCAAGTTCTTCAACGGCTACACCAACATCACATCCAGCCGATTCCTGGTCTTCGGCGTGAAGGGTCTCCTCCAGGCCAGCCGGAACGTCAAGGACGCCATGCTCTTCAATGTCCTGTCCTACCTCAGCGACAAACTTCTGACCGAGGGAAACACCGTGGCCACGCTGGACGAGCTGTACATCTGGCTTTCCAACGTGACCACCATTGAGTATATCCGCAACACCCTCAAGCGAGTGCGGAAGAAAGAATCCGCCCTCATCCTCGCCAGTCAGAATCTGGAGGACTTCGATGTGGACGGCATCCGGGAGCTGACCCGGCCTCTCTTCGCCATCCCCACCCACCAGTTCCTCTTCAACGCCGGCAGTGTGGATAAGCGGTTCTATATGGACAACCTCCAGCTGGAGGAGTCCGAATTTGAGCTGATCCGCTACCCCCAGCGGGGCGTCTGCCTCTATAAGTGCGGCAATGAGCGGTATCTCCTGGAAGTCCACGCCCCGCCCCATAAGGCGGAGCTGTTCGGGAAGGCGGGCGGACGGTAAGTCACTGGATATCCAGAATGTTCTCGATCACGATCCGCTCTCCTCCCATCATGATCAGAGCGCCCGCATAATCATCAAGTTTCTTCAACTGGCCTGTGGTGGTGACGTATGCGCCCCCGGTTTTCTTTTGGTCCGGACGAAACCAGGTCACAGTGATCTGCGGCTTGGAGGAAATCCTGTCTGCCAGGCTTTGCAGCTTCCTATCCAGAATGGACTTCTCATCCTCCGTCAGTTCTACACGATCCTCTGTCAATCGGGCCGTCTCCTGGACAGCGTCCTCATAGCCGGTCAGGGCCCGGAAGGGCTGGAACTGCGCCGCCCGGTCGATCATTGGCATCTGAGGGCGGGTGGAGGAGACGTGGTGCGGCAGGTTGATGATATCGTCATACCTCCCCACTGCGATGCCCTCCAATCGTGCGATTGCGTTCCTTTGCTGTCGCGCCCTCTTCCAGATTCATGCCTTTGAGAATGGCGTTTTTCCCAAACCGCTTCTTAATGTCCAGCACCGTCCGCTGCACCTTCTTCTCCCGCTCAAGCTCCGCTGTCTCCTTGGCCCGCTTCTCCTCAACAGCGTGATAGTCAGTGAAGAAATCCATCTGTTCAAAGGCTTTCTTATCCGGCGCAGATTTCTCGTCCGAAACGCGGGTGGCCGTGAGATAAAGCCGGCGCACCAGCAAGCTCCGGTCAATGATCCGGTCGAACAGTTCCAGAGCGGCAGTGATGATGCGCCTGGTGGAAGCGGTGTACTCCTCCAGATTGGCGGTGCCGTGGGCATGCTTGGGGACGGCCCTGCCGTAGCGGTCTCTGATCACTTCCCCTTTATACCCGCGGCCTTTCAGATTTTCAATATCATAGCCCACTGTCAGTACCAGCTGGTCTGTGACCAGGCTTTTGTCCACCAGATCCAGCGCCAGCTGATCCGCCATCTCCCGCACCACCAGCCGGGCCTTGTCATAACCGTAAGGACATTGCAAAACCTGCCCGGAGCCGATGCTCTTGGACTCCGGCGTGTATGCTTTGATGTCCGCCATTGTGACTGGTTCCCAGCCCCAGGCATGGTCAATCAACAGCTCTGCGTTGACCCCAAACAGCTTATAGAGCAGATCCTCGTTCTCCAGGGAGCAGCGGGCAACATCGCCCATGGTATAGATGCCATGGGCCTCCAGCTTTCTGGCGTACCCGCCGCCAACCCGCCAGAAATCGGTGAGGGGCCTGTGCTCCCACAGCAGGCGGCGGTAGGTGCGCTCGTCCAGCTTGGCGATGCGGACGCCGTTGACATCGGGATGGATGTGCTTCGCAACAATATCCATAGCGACTTTGCAGAGGTACAGATTCGTGCCGATTCCCGCCGTTGCGGTGATGCCGGTAGTCTCCAGTACGTCCGCAATGATCCTACTCGCCAACTCTCTGGCGTTGAGTTTATAGGTGTCCAGATAGTTGGTCACATCCATTAGGACTTCGTCAATCGAATAGTTGTGGATATCCTCCGGTGCGATGTATTTCAGGTACACATTGTAGACCCTGGTACTCCATTCCATGTAGTGGGCCATCCTGGGCGGAGCCACAATGTAGTCCAGCGCCAGACCGGGGTCGGCTTTCAAAGCGGTATCGTCCGAGGAGGAACCGGTGAACTGCCGCCCCGGCGCGGAGCGCAGCCGCTGGGCGTTGACCTCCTTGACCCGCTGGACCACTTCGAACAGCCGCGCCCTGCCGGAGATGCCCCAGGCTTTCAGGCTGGGGGTGACCGCCAGACAGATGGTCTTCTCGGTGCGGCTCAGGTCCGCCACCACAAGGTTGGTGGTCAGGGGATCGAGGCCGCGCTCGATGCATTCGACGGAAGCATAAAAACTTTTCAGATCCGCGGCGATGTAGGTACGCTCACTCATTGCACATCCCCCTTCCCTTGCAGTTTCGTTCCGGAACCTATCATAGCATACCCACACCAGACCAAACAAGTCAATACCATAATATCTAAAGGAGGAACCTCCATGAACATCGTTGGATATGGCGGGGGAACAAATTCGACCGCCATGCTGATCGGATTGTACCACCGGAAGATCCCGGTGGACTTGATCCTGTTCTCCAATACCGGGGGTGAGCAGCCCCACACCTATGACTTTCTCCCCATCATGGACCGCTGGCTGGAGGAACACGGCCTGCCCACGATCACCCAGGTGGAATACACTGACAGGAACGGAGACCGCCTGACTCTGGAGCAGGAGTGCCTTCGCTCCGGGACGCTGCCCGCCATCGCCTACGGCTACAAGAAGTGTTCCCTTAAGCACAAAATTCAGCCCCAGGACAAATTCTGCAACAATTATCCGCCCTGCCGGAAGGTCTGGGCCAGAGGCGAACGTGTTGTCAAGTTCATCGGCTTTGACATTGGGGAGCAGAAACGGCGGGACCATGCCCAGCCCATCGATGACGCCGACACCAAATATAAAAAGGAATATCCGCTCATGGACTGGGGCTGGACGCGGGAGGACTGCGTCGCCGCCATATTGCGGGAGGGTCTGCCGCTGCCCGGCAAGTCCTCCTGCTTTTTCTGTCCCTCCATGAAGAAGCGGGAGATTCGCACCCTTTACCACCAGCACCGGGATCTGTATGACCGGGCCATCGCCATCGAGGACGGCGCCCGGCCCAACCTCATCACGGTCAAGGGCCTGGGGCGGGATTGGGCATGGCGGGATTTCGTGGAGGCTGACCTGAACCAGACCGCCATGTGCTGGATGTTCCCGGAGGACGACCTGCCCTGCAACTGCCACGACGGCGGCTGAGAAAGGAGCGTTTTGAGATGGATATTATTGAACTGGAGCGGTGGAAACCCTCTGAAGCTAACCCGCACAAGCTGGAGTACGCCGGCCAGCCTGTGGCGCAGGAGGTATTCGAGGAGCTGAAGCACCGGCTGGAGGGCATGGGATACCTGCCGGACGAGTATTTTCTGCTGGACGGCCACTGGAAGGATGGCCGGGAGATCCCCAAGGATGCGGATATCTTCTGCACCACCGATTACGGCGCCAGCGAGGGTGTCTATCTGGATGTATATCTCAAGTGGTATGAGGATGGAAAGCCCATCACCAGGAGCTTCATCACCGGCAAGACTCTGGGTGAGAACGGCAACGATCTGGACAGGATGTTCCTCACCGCCTCCGCCATCACCAAGGCGTTCCACGGCGATCACGCCACCCACGCCCGATACATGAAGATCGGCGGTGTGGAGGAGGACACCGGCGGTTCTGTGGTGCATCTGAGCCAACAGGAGCAGAAGGTAATCATCGAGGCTCTGGTGGAGCAGCGGGAGCGGCAGGAGCAGGCCATGGGCCAGACCGAGCAGCTCCTGCGCCGCATGACCGGGAGCATCACGGAGTATGTCAACACGGTAGGAATGCGCCCTCTGCGGATGAGCGACTTTGACAAAGCTGTGCTGGCGATCCAGGACGGCGAACTGGAAGCCTTCAAGAAGTACGCAGCCAAGGTTCCGTACCAGCAGGAGGAGACCCTGCTGGTGGAGGCGGCTGGCCGTCCGGGGGCCGTGGGCCGGAAGATGACGGAGCTGCTGATGCGGGACAGGTGCAATATCGACTACGCGGCGTACTGTAACGCCTGCAAGAGAGCCATCGATATCAACGATCCGGAGAAGGTCCTGTCCATGATGGTGAGGGCACAGGCCAGCGTGCCGCGGCTGGAGCCGTCCTTCTTTGGCGAAATGGCCTCCTACGCCCACTCAGACCATCGCTTCATTGCTAAGGAGATCATCAAGCGGTGCGGCGAGGAGCAGATTGCCGCCGCGCCGTCTTTCCTTCTGGAGCAGTTTGCTATGGACAAAGACTTTCGCACGTTATCTGCGCTGGTGGAAAAAGGGATCTCCGGAGGAGGCAGTTCAGCAAGGACACTCCATATGCTGACCTATGAGGGCCGTGACAGCTGGATCGCGGAAGAACTTCTGGAAAAGCGGATGTGGGTGGACGTCAACGACTACAGCGCGCTCCATGCCTGTGTCCAAAACGACGCGGTGGAGGTGTGCAGGCTGCTGCTGGACGGCGGCATGGACTTCGACCAGTACCGCCAGTGGGCACAGACACGGCCCTGCGCCGGCCATGAGGAAACGCTCCAGGCTCTGGCGGACCACTGGTCTGAGATGCAGGCAGAGGTGGAGCAGGAGCCCGCCCAGGAGAACGGAGGGATGACCCTTGGCTAATCCGGCTCTGATAGCAAAGGCCGCCGCCATCATTCTGACCGATGAAAAGGCACGGAAAGCGGTGGGCTGGACGCTGGTGGCGATTCTCTCCCCCCTCATCCTGCTCATCGCCTTTTTGTGCGCTCTGGGCTCCGGCGCCACCGAGCACAACATCACCGCTGTGGAACTGTGTTTTTACGATACCATCGGCATTCCAGCGGAAACCCCGGAGGAGTACCGGCTGTGCATCGAGGCCATGCGCACCAGCTTCGCCCAGCTGGATATTGCCATTGCTGCCATCAACGAGAATACAGAGGAAGAAACAAGCCTTGACGATATCCGCGTCAAGGCGTTTTTTTATGCTCTGTACTTCGGCGCCGGAAGCCATGGGGACGCTCAGTCCTTTGCGGACTGCTTTGTCACCTGGGAGGAGCGTATCCGCACGGTTCTCGTGGAGGGCAGCGATCCGCCGGAGGAGACAGAGGAGACCTATTCTGCCGCCATCCCCATCGAGGATCTGGGAACCGTATGGCAAAATATCGCCGCCATGGGTGTGACGCCTACTGCTGAGCAGCGGAGCAACGCCGACAGCATCTATAACCTGATTCGATATGGAGCGGCGGGCGGCGGCAGCGGCTTCGCCGGGTCGGATGTGCCCTTCATCGGCGCGGACGGCTTCTGCTCCCCCATCGGGGAGAACTGGCGGAACGTGGTCACCTCGGAGTTTGGCTACCGCCGCGACCCGTTCACCGGCGAACGGAAGGGCCACAGCGGAATGGATCTGGCGGTGCCCACCGGAACCTCTGTCCGTGCCGCCCTGCCGGGAACAGTGACCGTGTCCACCTACAACCAGGGCGGTTACGGCTACTATGTGATGATCGACCACGGCAGTGGTCTGTCTACCCTGTATGGCCACAACTCCCAGCTGCTGGTGCGGGTGGGCCAGACGGTGGAGGCCGGGGATGTGATCGCCCTCTCCGGTTCCACCGGGCGCTCCACCGGCCCCCACCTCCACTTCGAGGTACGCATCAACGGAGAGCGGACCAATCCCAGAAGCTATCTGCCATAATTGCAGAGAGGAGGAAACGCACTATGAAATTCAAAGCAAATTTTACAGAAAAGCCGGTCAATTTTCAGATGGACGACTGCCAGATCGAAAAAGTGGTGGAACTGTCCCATGAGGATTTTTGCCGGCTGAAGATCACCCCACTGGTGGAGCAGCCGTTTATTCGGGAGAACAAGGGCTGTATGTTCCACAGGAACGGTATCATCCACTGCCTGCTGGCGCTGGGCCAGGGCAGCAATGATGGGGTGCTCGTTGACGCGGAGAAGTATGACTACGCCCGCCTCGCGGCCTACATTCCCGGAATGCGGGACATCGTCAACGCTCAGATGGATCGGGCGGCGGACTTTATCATCCGCTGGGGGACGGAGAATACTACCAGCGGAAACTGGTGTGTCTATTTCGAGGATCTGGAGGAGCATCTGGATCTGACAATCCAGGAGGGCAGCGGGCTGGACTCTATGCTCCGAGCTGCCCTGAAGCAGCGCCCCGAAGTATCGGCGGTGGATATGCACGACGGCTGCATCGAAGTGGAGTATCATCCGGAATACTGCCAGCAGCTCCAGGAGAAGAAAGCGCCTGAGCTTCTCCTGAAGGATCTGCTTCCCATGCTGAAAGGAGGCGGGCTGATGTTCCTGTGCCATGAGGAAGCGGAGCAGTCGGTGCTGGTGGAAAATCTGTGTGAGCTGACGGACGCCGGGCAGGAGGATCATGCCGCCCTGCTCAATGCCCGTGTGTCTGAGATCTGCGACACGCCTGAAGGGACAGAGATCGTACTCACCGGCGTAGACCCGGAGGAACTGGTGCGGTTCAACGAAGCCCACGACGCTTTTATGGAGGCGGAGCAGTCCATGGGGCCTGTGATGGGATAGGGGGTGCGGAGCTGTGAACAGGTTCAATATCCCCCTCGTGGCCGAGGGCCTCACCGCCTACGCCATCGAGCGCCAAAACGGATGGGAACGCCACCAGCCGGAGGGTGCTCCCCCCTGGCAGGCCCAGCGCCGCCTCTGGATAGACGCCATCCTCCAGGGCATGGCAAGGCTGGAGGAACAGGTCCCCGATCCGAAGCTGATGGAGCAGTTCGACCGTGAGCTGGAACAGGCCGGCGGCAGCGCGGCGGCTGTGCCCGCCTCTCTCCAATTGCAGAGAGGGACCATCCAGAATCTGCGGAACTTCGTGACCGCGCTGGAGGACACCGGCGACGACCGCCGCCGCCAGGTCAATGTGGTGCGGGAACTGCTGGAGGACATGGCCTCCCACCTGCCCTGGACTGGCAAAGACAACCGTCTTGACCTCGCCCGAAATGAGGCGGAGCGGTCGCTGGTGCGTATGACCGCTCAGATGCCTATCCGCTTCACACACATCGTCCTGGGTGGAGACGCCGGACCGCACTGGGCAAGCGGTTTTGTTTCTGGCTGCGTCAAGGATGAGGAGGCAGTCAAGCAGTCCTCAGTGTACCGGGGCGCGGTTCGGGACTACCCGGAGATCACAAACTGGGCTGCCCTCTGCGTGGTCTATGTGGGGCGGGGTCTGCCCTCCGCGCTGGGGACAGTTGACGCTTCTGACTTCGACCTGGAGATCATGAACCGAACCGGAAACAGGTTCCTGGATGAGTACGGCGTTCGCTGGCTGAGCGGTCCCTACCAGATGACCATAGTCGACACACTGGAAATGGCAAAACCGGAGATCATACCGGAAGCAACGGGATGGATGTCAATACAGTATCCATTCCTCCAGGGGAGCCGCGCATTGACAGCTGAGGATCTGGACATTCAGGAACTGATCGGTGCGGAAAGGAATTGGATCACATTCCAGCTTGACGTCCTTGCCGATGAACAAGAGGTGTTTGGCAAACAGCTGTCCAGTGAAGCTGAGGACTCCTATATTCAGGCGTACACCTCCTACAATGAACACACAGGCCAGGTCGATGACACACTGGATATTGTGGTGAGGTCTCCTGGTGGCGACGAGTGGTTTTCCTGTACTCTTCCAGATGAAACCCGGCAAGCATTGAAACAGAAGATGGACGCTTTCTGTGTGGCGCTGTACGGAGAACATCTGCCGGAGCCGCCAGCACAGTATCGGGATGGACCCGCTCCGATCCAGACAGGACCCACTATGTAGAGCAGAGGAGGGAAAGCAGTATGGAGAAAAATGAGATCACTGTCTCCTTCGACAGCGAGAAGATGGAAGCGCTGGTGTTCTATCTGAAAAAAGACAACACCACAGTGCAGAAGAAGATGGACGAGGCCCTGCGTCTGCTCTATGAGCAGACGGTGCCTGAGCCGCTGCGGGAGTATCTGGACGCCAAGTCCGCGCCCACCCGGCCTAAGCGTCCGCCCCGTCCCAACCAGCCCAAGGCGGCTGCGCTCAAACCGGCGTCCGCCCCCACGGAGCATGAGAAGGAGGGCGGCGTATGAGCAACTATGTGCAGTTGGACGTATGGTTCCAGGAGTATAAGCTGAGCGCCCTCTCCTCTGTACTGGTGGAGCAGGGCACCACCGTGGAGAAACGGATGCAGGGGGTGCTCCTGGACATGTATGAGGCGTTAGTCCCGCGTGAGACACAGGAGGCGATCCGTACCCGCCTCGACAAAGAGGAAGCTGAAGCACGGGCGGCGGAGGAAGCGGCCCGAAAGTATACGGCGTTTTGTGTTCGGGAGAATGGAGAAAGGTCGTTCTTCCAGCTGGACAGGACGGAGGATATCCTGGAGATCGCCAAGTTCCTGCGCCGGTATCTGCGTGAGGAGCAGGGGCCGGGGATCGCTGCGCTCCAGACGAGCGCCTTCGCTGGAATGGAGCCGGTCACCGCCGAGCAGTATGACCAGCTGCTGGCACTGCGGATAGAGACGCCTGATAAGATTACCGGCGTGTTCGATCTGGACTTCGACAAGCGGGAGGTTTCCACCGTGGATGCTGACGGCTGGAAGACCTGGCCCATGCAGGATGTCTCCACCGCCGTCTATCATGCGTACCGTAAGAGCTATCTCAGGCCGGAACAGTATATGTCCCGGTTCCTGGAAAAGCTGGAGGGCAAAGAACTCACCTCGGCGGGTCACCTCTCCGCGCGGGATATCTCCTTCGCGGAGGAGATGGCACCGCCCACACAGCCCACGATGTGATATAGACTTTTTGCGTCTATGCTAATCTGACAACCCGATTTTTCGTTGGCTTTGCTGAATAGCTTTCACGGCGAAAGTGTGCCATTGTGTTTCTGCTCCCCCCAAAAATAAAATGCAGAAAGAAGGAAACAACGCATGAAAGCAAATACCAGATCCGCGCTCACGCCCCTTGACCTGTGTACCCTCATCGCCCATGAAACAGTATCTCTTCTGAACGCCGACGCGGAGGCACTGGATTCCGCTCTCCGGCTTCGGACAGGGCTGGATGTTTACGCAGCAGCCAGTGAACTGGGTAAAGAGGTCATACCGCTCCTGATGTGGATCGACCGGGAGATGGAGAGCGCCCGCCAGTATACTGCCACAGAGCAGGACACACCCCACCTGATCAGTCCAGACCGCTTGCTCCCGGTGCCGGATGCCGCCGCCCAGCTGAATGCGGTCTGGATGCTGTTTCAGACTGCGGTGAATGCTCCCGAGGACTATCGTCAGACGCTCCTGGAAACAGCCAGAACGCTCACAGAGATGGGTGGGCTGGAGGATATGCTCCTGACCACCAAAATCCCCGCTGCAGGATTCGTGAGCGTGGAGGATCTTCGGACGGAACTGGAGGATGTGCGTGTGGCGCTCCACCTCCAGGAGGCAGCGGACCATATCGCCGGACAGCCGGGTCAGATGCTCTCACCTTGATCCCTGGATCACTACACCAACAGCAGCGGGGCGCTCCTGCCAGGAGTGCCCCGCTCAGATAGAATGGAGGATGCTAAATGACGAAAGAAGCCTTTGAGGGAAAACTCAACGCTCTGGTACCCCAGCCTGACCCTGAGATCACTGCCGCGCTGTTTGCGTTTGGGCAGGAGCTGGGTCAGGAAGAAGCCTGCGACGGAGTGCGGGAGCTGCTCAACAGCATGAGTTTTGTCTCCCGGCACTTCTCCGCCGTGATCACGCAGAGCGTTTACGAGATCATCCAACACGGCTCGGCGGCCCTGCCTGGTGAAATGGTGGCGGCAGCTGTGTATCTGGAGAGCGGCAACACACTCCAGGACGTCGCTGAGATGGCAGACCTGGGAATGCTCATGTGCTTCCACTGTCCGCGGGACATGGAGGAACTCAGTCCGTTGGCGCTGTGTGTTGTGACAGAGGGCGGACACAGCCGGTGCTTCCACACGCTGCACTTCGGCACGTTCGATCCTGATACTGCTCTGCGGTCTGCGCGGCAGTACGCTCACGACCGGCAGATCTCCATCACAGACGCTCTGCTCTCGCTCACCACGGACATGGTGCTGGACGCCAACGGCGGTGCAAAGAAGATCCTGGTGGGCGGCGATCCAGATATGACTCAGGCGCTGTCCGCCGTCTTCTCCCGCTGCCCTGCGGCAGCCGCGCGTCTCACCTTCGACGCTGACCGCAGCCAGACGGCAGTGGAGTACAACCCGCTGTGGCTGGAGCTGCGTCAGAAGCAGGGACCTGCCCAGAGCGGGATGCAGCTGACGGTGTAGCGGGGTGCGTCAAGGGCCGTTCCCGATGCGGAGCGGCCCTCGCTCTTGTTCCCCCGCTGTGCGCCACAGCGAGGCCCCTGTGTGCCGCCCGGCCCGACAGGGCAGCATCCCTGCCCCTCCCGACTGACACGCCGCCCTGCGCGGCCGTGTGGCGAAAGAGAGAAAATCGGCGTCCCCAAAATGTGCAGGTGAACCGGGGGGTCGAAAAAAGTGCAGGATAAAGCGCGGGGGTCGCAAGCGCCCCGACCCGCGGGGAACACCGCCCCGCAGAGCGGGTCGGGGACGTTCCTGCGGGGGTCATTTTTCACCCCCTGGGGTCAGCTCGGGGGTCTGCTTTCACAAAAAGCCCGCCGTTGCCCGCTTTTTGCGGGTTCCCGGCGGGGATATTTACGGATTTCAGGAGGAACATTATGCCAAGAGAAAAAATCAAGTTTGCGCTACGGATCTCACCTGAGACTCAGCAGCTCGTCAAAGAGATGTGTCCGCGGGACAACTGCCGCACACAAAACGAGTTCATCGAGAGGGCCATCCGGTTCTATGCCGGATACGTCTCCGGTCAGGAGGCCACCGCCTACCTGCCACCCGCGCTGGCCTCCGTCCTGCGGGGCACTGTGCAGGACACGGAGAACCGCATCTGCCGTCTGCTCTTCAAGCTGGCGGTGGAACTGGACATGGTGATGAATGTGCTGGCGGCGGGGATGGAGATCAGCGACGACGCGCTCCGCAGTCTCCGTGGCCGGTGCGTCCAGAACGTGAAGAAGACCAGCGGCAGCATCACGCTGGACAAGGCGGTGGAGTACCAGCGGGGCGGCGTGTGACAGAAAGGCAGTGACGATCCATGCCCCGGATCATATTCAAGTGTCCCTACATCAAACCGGGGACAGAGAGAGCCGCCGCCCACCTGAACAACTACGTCCGCTACGTCGCTACCCGTGACGGTACGGATCTCCTCAAGCCGGACAAGGCAGGCCAGCCTGCCACGAAGAAGCAGCGGGCCATGGTGGAGCGGCTCCTCCGGGACTTCCCCATGTGCCGCGGGATGTTCGAGTACGAGGACTACCAGTCCTCCCCCACCCGCGCCGCCGCCTCGGAGTTTATCACCAGAGCCATCGAGGACAACTACGACCAGATCGCCAAGCGTGAGAACTACGTCAGCTACATTGCCCAGCGCCCTCGTGCGGAGCGGCTCGGCGCGCATGGTCTGTTCAACGGCACAGGCGATGCGCTGGAGCTGTCCAGGATCGCGGAGGAGGTGGCGAACCACCCCGGCAACGTGTGGCTGCCCATCATCTCCCTGCGCCGGGAGGACGCCGCCCGCCTTGGCTACGACAACGCCAGACAGTGGCAGGCCCTCCTCTCCACCTACGCTCCGCAGATCGCGGACGCTATGAATATCCCATGGGAGCAGTTCCGCTGGTACGCCTCCTACCACGACGAGGGGTCGCATCCACACGTCCACATGGTCTGCTACAGCGCGGACGGGCGCTCCGGCTTTCTGGATAAGGAGGGCATCGCCAGGATCAAGTCCGGACTGGCAAAAAATATTTTCCGCCAGGAGCTGACGGAGATCTACCGGCAGCAGACCCAGCGGCGGGATGATCTGGTGCGGCAGTCCGGCGAGGTCATGAAGGAGCTGATCCGGCAGATGCTCTCCGGTACGCTGGAGAATCCCCGCATCGAGCAGCTCATGGGAGAGCTGGCTCAGCGGCTGAAAAGCACCTCCGGCAGAAAACAGTACGGCTACCTCAAGGCGCCGCTGAAGGCTGTGGTGGACGAGATCGTGGACGAGCTGGCAAAGGACTCCCGTGTCTCCTCCGCCTATGACCTGTGGTACCAATTGCGGGAAGAAGTGCTGCGGACGTATCAGGATGACCTTCCAGACCGGCTCCCTCTCTCCCGGCAGACGGAGTTCAAGCGGATCAAGAATGTGGTGGTAGAGGAGGCGGCGCGGCTTGGTGAGCACACCGAGGTGTTCACGCCGGCGGATATCCAGGAGCCACCCCAGGCCGGCGAGGACGCCGGCCCCGAGCCGGAAGCGGAGTCGGAAGGTTCGGATGTGCCGGAGGAGGCCAGCGAAGCGCCACCCGCCGTGGTGTGGAGTGATAGATACAAGCGGGCGCGGTCTTTTTTGTACGGGGATGACGATACGCCCCAGGATCACGAGCAAGCCTGCCGTCTCTTCATGGAGGAAGCCCTCGGCGGCAACGCCTTGGCCATGCATGACCTGGGCAGACTGCTTGCGGTCGGCGCAGGCGTGGAGGCTGACGCGGAGCAGTCCCATGCGTGGTACGCCAAGGCACTCTCCGCCTTCCAGACCGTGGAGCGGCAGCGCCCCAACCGCTATGTGGAGTACCGCATCGGTAAGATGTACGCCGGGGGGCTTGGGACAGAGCAGGATGACACTGCGGCGGCGAAGTGGTTCTCCCAGGCGGCAGCGCGGGGCTACCAGTACGCCCAATACTCTCTCGCTGGGCTCTACAGCCGGGGCAAGGGTGTGCCGCAGGATGATGGAAAGGCGCTGGAGCTGTACACACTCGCTGCGGCGCAGGGGTTCCCCTACGCCGCCTGGGAGCTGGGAAAGCGATACCGTGACGGGATCGGCTGTGCGGCGGACGGGCGGCAGGCCGCCCGGTATTTCTCCGCGGCCTATGACGGATTCCGGACGCTGGCAGATCAGCGCCCCGATGACCGGCTCCAATACCGCATCGGCTGGATGCTACTCCATGGCGTAGGGACAGAGCGGGATGAGACCGCCGCGCTGGAGTGGCTGGAGAAGTCCGCTGAACTGAAAAACACCTATGCGGAGTATCAGATGGCAAAGCACATCCTCGCAGATCCCTCTGCCAAGCCGGAGCAGACTCGTCAGGTGGTGGGCTGGCTGACCCATGCGGCGGAGGCCGGACTGGACTGCGCTCAGTACGCCCTTGGAAGGCTGTACCGTGACGGCGGGCCGGTGGCGCAGGACATGACCCAGGCGGTGATCTGGTTCTCCCAGGCAGCCGAGCGGGGCAATCAGTACGCCATGTACGCCCTGGGCAAGCTGCGTCTGGAGGCAGACGATCCCGCCGCCGCCCGGCGCTGGTTCCAACAGTCCGCTGATCTGGGAAACCAGTTCGCGCAGTACCGGCTGGGCAAGCTGCTGTTGTGCGGCGATGGCGTGGCAAAGGATACAGCGGGCGCTGTCCGCTGGCTGACGGAGTCTGCGGAGCAGGGAAACCAGTACGCCCAGTATGCCCTCGGAAAGCTGTACCTGCTGGGCAAGGATATTCCCCAGGACAGGGAATCCGCCGTCCGCTGGTTCACACTGGCGGCGGAACAGGGCAATGAGTACGCCCGATATTTTCTCGACCACATGGACGACTCTCCCTCTCTCTTCGCCAGCGCCACCCGGCTCCTCCACCACATGGGCCGCATCTTCCAGGAGCAGGCCCCGCCTCCCAGCGGTGGGATCTCCTTTGTGGACAGCAAGCTGAGGAGAAAGATCAGAGAGAAGAAGATCGCCATGGGCCACAAGCCCGACGACCATGAGGAACAAGGTATCGAACTGAAATAATGACACTTTATTTTTATAGCCGCCTGTGATATACTAACGGCGAGGTGATTTCCAATGACGATGCAGCAGAAGCGTGTCGCGGCGGTCAAAACAGCGGACGCTATCAATGCGATAGAGGGTGTGCCGGTTTCTGAGTATGCCCGAGAATTATCTTACCGCTGGGCAAGAGGGGAACTGGGCGATGATGATATGCTGTCCGCTCTTTTGGAATCTCACAAAAAGTTAGCGGAGCAGGTGCGGCGGAATGGCTGATCCATATCTCTATGAGGGCAGTACCGTTCTGCGAAACAAACTGGATATTCTGGATGAAAAGACTCTCGACCTGGTGGAGGCGGAACAGTCTCGGGCCAAGATGATGGTCCTCTACAAAAGAGGGTTCCAGAATTTTTCTCCAGCGGGTCTGTGTGAGATACACAAGTTCCTGTTTGGTGGAGTCTACTCATGGGCCGGGCAGTATCGGATCATCAATATCGAAAAGAGAGAACGCCTGTTGGGTGGGCGGAGCGTGTGGTATAGCAATGACGAGAATATCCCGCAGGACTTGGAATCGGCGTTTCAGTCGATTCACTTACTCAAGTGGAAGGATTTTTCTCGGGACGCCTTTGTCCACTACCTTGCGCAATGCTTTCCAAGGCTTTGGCAGATCCATCCGTTCCGTGAAGGAAACACCAGAACAGTCGTTATGATGTTGACCTTCTTTGCAGAACAGCATGGCTACTATATGGACCAGGAGCTGATGGCGGAAAGTGCCGGATACGTCCGGGACGCCTTTGTCATGGCCAGCTTGGAACAATACGCAGAACGGGAGCATCTGGAGAGAATCCTGCTGGACGCTGTCTGTGATGAACCGATCCTCTATGATGAAGACTCTCTAAAATCAATTGAATCGGCGCAACGGCGGCGAGAGCGATATCAGAAGTATAAAAATGAGGACTATGTCCCCCAGCCGCACTACAAACGAGAAAACTGAACATATGAAATGCAAACTCAGGGCGCCCTATGGCGCTCTGAGTTTTTTTGTCAAGGAGGTGAAGAAAGTGCCCTATATCCATTTTACTGAGGAACAAAAGCTCCGGGCCAGCGAGACGGATCTGCTCGACGACCATGAGGAGCCGGTCCAGCAGCTCCGATGACCGCCGCTCCAGAGGATCTCCAAAAGTCTCGCATGGGGGCGCGGCCTCTTGTGCGAAAGGGCTCTCCCGTGTATAATGTTCAAAAGAGATTCTTACAGGAGGCCACCACATGGAGCTGAACTTTTCAAGTGACTTTGACTCCGCCAAGCGTCTGGACGAGATCATGAACTCCTATTCCGGGCGGGATCGTGGTTCCATCCTGGCGGATGAACACTCTCTGGCGGTGACGCTCTTCCTGCTGGAGTATGGAAAGATCACGGTCACGGAACACATCTATCCCTACGACAGCGACATCCAGAGCGACAGCGAGATGATGGAGGTCTACTCGGAGCTGGCGCGGGAAACCCGCTGGAAGCGGTTTGCTCACACAGAGATCGAAAGAATACGCGCCAACGCCCTCCGCCAGATGCGGCAGGAGGGGAAGCCGTCCTATGACGGAGAGTTCATGTGCTGGCGGGAAGGCCGGGTCTTTGCCCACTGCGGCAACATCAACCTGCCACAGCTTCTGCTCTACCTTGCCGGTCACGAGCAGGCGGAACGGTTCTATCTTTTCACCTACCCGTACTGGACGGAGGATCACACAGCGAAATACTACCGCTTCGACCTGTCCGAAACCGCTATCAAGGGCGCGGGGATCTACCGTGAATCCATCTGGGAGAAGTTACAGCAGGCGTCCGCAGCCAGCGTTGTCTTCCCTACGTTCCCCCAGCAGGAGGATGATCCGGCGTCCCCGTCATAAGAATATCAAAACCAATCAGAGCCAGAGCGCCACAGACACGGCGCTCTGGCTTTTTGCGTTTATCAGGAGGTGAAGAAAATGCCCTATATCCATTTTACCGAGGAGCAGAAGCTCCGGGCCAGCGAGGTGGATCTGGTGGAGTTCCTCCGCCATCAGGGGGAGAAGCTGATCCGCTCCGGGCTGGAGTACCGTCTGGCCAGTGATCACAGCATCACCATCCAGGGCAATGAGTGGTACGATCATGCCATAAAGGAAGGCGGCGGCCCCATCTCCTTCGTCCAGCAGTTCTATAACCTCTCCTACCCAGAGGCCATCACCTGTCTGCTGGGCGGGGAACAGGGAATCGTCTACGCTTCCGCCCAAAAGCAGAAAGAAAAACCCAAAAAGGAATTTGCCCTGCCCTCTGCCGGTCAGGAGATGCGGCGGATGTACGCCTATCTGCTCAAGCACCGATTCCTGGACCGGAACGTGGTCAATGCCTTTGTCCGGGCGGGACTGCTGTATGAGAGCTGTGAGAAATTCAAGGACAGAGAGTATCACAACGCCGTCTTCGTCGGTAAGGATGAAAACGGCGTCCCGCGCCACGCCCACAAGCGCAGCCTCAACAGCCTCGGCAAAACCTTCCGCATCAACGTGGAGGGCAGCGATCCCCGGTGCAGCTTCCACTACACCGGGACCAGCAACCGCCTCTATGTCTTCGAAGCGCCCATTGACCTGATGTCCTTCCTCTCCCGCTACCCCCGAGGCTGGCAGGAACACAGCTTTGTGGCCCTGTGTGGGACCGCGGAACACGCCATGCTCTGGATGCTGGAGCAGAACCCCGGCCTTCGCACCGTCTGCCTCTGCTTGGATCACGACGAGGCGGGCATCGAGGCCAGCGGGCGGCTGGCGGAGATCCTCCATGAACACGGCTATGACGATGTGGGGATGCTCCAGTCCGAACACAAGGACTGGAACGAGGATCTCAAGGCCCGGCGTGGTCTCCCTGCTCAGGAGGCGGAGGAGCATCCCCAGCTTATTGCCGCTTCGGAGGTCTGCGGCAGGATCGGAGTCTACATGGAGGAGTGTGTCATTCCAGAACGGGTAGGCCGGGAGCTGACAAATGCGCTCTGCGGATATGAGATGAATCTCCGCAGGGACTACCCGGAGGGAGCCATGACCTGCATCGAGCTGGCCTCGGCGCTGGCTCTGTACGCCTATGGCCGGGGGCTGCGTCAGCTGGGTGAACCACATAGCAGTGAGGAACTGTTGGAGCAACTGCGGAGCTGTATCCATCCCCACCAGAATCGGAGCAGCCTGAACAGCCGCACCGCTGTGTTGGCGGAACAGGCTCATGCTGTTTTGAAGCTGGCCTCCAAGCCTGGCATCCGCAGTGAGGCGGAAAAACGACAGCTGACGGAAGGCTGGCTGGAGCTGGCGCTGTCCTGCGCAAAGATATCCGTCAAGTATGAGGCGGACGTTTTGAAACAGCAGCAGAAACAGGAACAAGCGGCATTACAACAAGAGATGGGGTGAATTTATGACGCCGCAGACGATCATGTTAATTTTACTGGCGGGCGGGATGCTTCTGCTCATCGCCGCCGCCACGCACTTCTCCGGAAGTGGGAATCTGGACAACATCAAGTCCAAGACGGTTGGCGACGGCCAGCATGGAACCGCCCGCTGGGCCAACAGGAAGGAGATCCAGCAGACCTACCGGCACATCCCCTTCCATGTGAGCGAGTGGCGCTCCGGCAAGAATCTGCCTAAAGCACAGGGGCTGGTGCTGGGCTGTGTCGGGAAGAAGAACGCCGTCACCGCCCTGGTGGACACGGATGACATCCACTGCCTGATGATCGGCGCGTCCGGTGTGGGCAAAACGGCGTTCTTTCTGTACCCCAATATGGAGTACGCCTGCGCCAGCGGGATGAGCTTCCTGGCCCTTGATACAAAAGGGGATTTGGCCCGGAACTATGGCGCTGTGGCCTTGCAGCACTACGGCTACAAGGTGGCGGTGATCGACCTGCGCAATCCCACCAGGTCAGACGGGTACAACCTCCTCACGCTCATCAACCGCTACATGGACATCTGCCGGGAACAGCCGTCCAATCTGGCGGCGAGAGCCAAGGCGGAGAAATACGCCAAAATTCTGGCGAAAACTATCATAAACCCGGAGGGAGACGCCTCAAACTACGGGCAGAACGCATTTTTTTACGATGCCGCTGAGGGACTGCTCACAGCGGTAGTCCTCCTGCTGGCGGAATATCTGCCGCCCACAGAGGAAGCTCCCCAGGAGCGGCGGCACATCGTCAGCGTGTTCAAGCTGGTGCAGGATCTGCTGGCGCCCAGCAAGACCGCCAAAGGCAAGAATGGCTTTCAGGTCATGATGGACACACTTCCCGACACGCACAAGGCCCGGTGGTTCGCTGGCGCCGCACTCAACTCGGCGGAGCAGGCCATGGCCTCGGTCATGTCCACGGTGCTGTCCAGGCTGAATGCTTTCCTGGACTCCGAGCTGGAGCAGGTGCTGTGCTTCGACAGTGCCATTGACGCGGAAGCTTTTGCCTCCCAGAAGTCCGCCATCTTCCTTGTTCTGCCGGAAGAAGACCCCAGCAAGAACTTCATGGCCGGCCTGATGATCCAGACGCTGTCCCGTGAGCTGTTCTCTGTGGCGGACGAGAACGGCGGCAAGCTGCCCAACCGGGTGGTGCTGTTCTGCGATGAGCTGGGCACCATGCCCGCCTTCGACATCCTGCCTCTGTTCAGCGCCGGCCGCTCCCGCAAGCTGACCCTGGTGCCTATCATCCAGAGCCTTGCCCAGTTGGAGAAGAACTACGGCAAGGAGGGCGCGGAGATCATAGTAGACAATACACAGGACACGATCTTCGGCGGCTTCGCCCCCAACTCTCAGACCGCCGAGGTGCTGTCCAAGGCCCTGGGCAGCCGCACCGTCATGAGCGGATCGGTGAGCAAGGGCGGTGGGAAAGACAGTGCCAGCCGCTCCCTCCAGATGATGGAGCGGCCTCTCATGACGCCGGATGAGCTGAAGTCCATCCCAAAGGGCCAGTTTGTAGTGATGAAGACGGGGACGCACCCCATGCAGACACGGCTCAGGCTCTTCCTGGACTGGGGCATCTCCTTCGGTGATCCGTATCTGCTGCCGGAGCGGGCCGCACGCACCGTGGCCTATGCCAACAAGCAGGAGCTGGAGCAGGCGATCTTCCGCTGTCACCACGCACAGCCAGCGGAGAGCGATACCCCTCCCGCTCCCCCGGTTCCTCCGAAAACTCCAACTGCCAGAGGCGGCGCGTCCTACGCCCAGGCCAGACGCACCAGGCGGGAGCCTCCTCCCCCCGTGGTCGTTCGCACAGATGGGGGGCAGGAGTAGTCTATGGGATACTTCGAGAAGATCTATCAATCCGATCTGAACCACCGAGCAAGGGCTGTGTATATGTACCTGAAGGACCACGCCGACAACGAGGGCAAGTGCTGGCCGGGGATACGCACGATCTCCGCCGAGCTGCGGCTGTCCCGCTCTACCGTCAAGCGGGCCTTGGACGATCTGTGCAGGGCGGAGCTAATCTCCAAGGAGCGGCGCTTTCGTGAGAATGGAAGCCTCAGCTCAAATTTGTACCGGCTGATGTAGCGTGACAAAATTTAAGTTCTCCGCCAGGGGGTCATTGCGCCCTGGCGGAGAACCGAGGGTAGGTCCACTGTGAACCAACCAGAAGGACCCACTCTAAGGGAGAGTTAAAGACAGAGAAAATGACAAAAACGCTCTAACGGTCGTTAGGATAGACACTGCTCTGGCAGAAAGCCAAGCAAAGCAGACAAGGATCTGACAGAACTGTAAGCCGTACATACCCCAAAATCCCGCAGCCATGAAATCACCTCCCCATGGGGCGATTTTACGGCATCAGGCCGTGTTGCTGCTACCAACTATTCCGCAACTATGGGTTGCAAGCTGTGTTTTAGCCCATTTTTCTAGCAAAAAATAGTTTTATATCCACTCTAAGTAATCATCTGTTTGGAAGGGCCTGCGCCAGAACACTTCATTGGCCTGTGCCTTCAACACTAACGTCTTACGCTCTTTCAGCACGCTCCTGTCTAACCTGCTAATATAATAGGCAGCACCAATTTGACAGTCAGATCCATCATAGTCCTCATTCAGCAAAAATTCAAACAGCAAATCTGCCAAGCCTCCATCGCTCTGAAACTGCGCGAAGTAAAGATCAATTTGCAGATGAAAGTTTTGGTTGCACGATTGAATCAAGTATTCCTTTAATTTGTCACTGTCCCATTCTCCGTCATAAAACGGGGTCTCCTTTTTTAGTTCATCCCATGAATTATATCGCATAATTACTCTCCCTATATATGTACCTCAATACCCCCGGCGTTTCAAATCTGCCGCCAGCTTTACATAGAACTCCCGTACATCGAAGCCCCGGATGTTCTCCCGGTTCAGATCCACCACATCCCCGTGGGAGATCCCCCGCTTCTTGGGGCTCCAGGAGGGTGAACCGCCAGCCAGAGAAGCTGGAGCAGGACGGTGGCCGTAGCGGTCACGAAGAACAGCCATAGCAGCTCACAGCCCTCCGCCAACCGCTGGATGCGCTTAGTGGGGCCGGACTTCGGAATAGGCCAGAGATTCACCCAAAGGAACGCCGCCGCCAGAGGAAGAAACAGCCACCCGGCACCAGAAACTGACCATTCTGCGTACAGAAGCCAGACCAGCGGCAGGGCATTCGCCGCCGCCGTCAGCAATAGGCAGTAGACGATCCGCCGGACATACTTCATAAAACCGCCTCCTGTTCAACAGCGCCCGCCGGCGCTTCTCTGCGTTTATAGTAGACCCTGCCAACGGGGTTGTCAAGGCAAGAGGCTGGGTGGTTCTTTTCTGAAAGCTGATTGAAGTGGGAGAAGGAAGATGGTATAATCAAAGCAAGAAATTTGAAAGGCTTGATTTAGTCATGAAAATTTGGGGGCATTATGAGTCGGTCAAAATACAGGGCAGTCAAAGAACAGCAGAAGTATATGTTCCAACCTTATTAAATTATGGAACGTTACCTTTCTTCTTTTTCATAGTACCATTTGCTATCATACATTCTAGTGGGGAAGGCCTTGAAGGAATGAAATCACCGCTTTTTTTGCTGTTTACTTTGGCTCCTTTCGGTCTTAGCTTTATGTCCATATATGCAATTATTAAAATAAAACGTAATCTAAAGCGTATATTGAATGGTGAATTGATTATAAGAACTGGGGAATTGTATATCGTTAGCAGCAGGTTATATGGTGTTCGAGATAACTCATGTTATTACCGATTTGCTATCCGCAACCATTCAACTAAAAATGGCTACCCTGAAGTAATCTACGAAATGCCCCAAAAACTCTATAAAAAGTTTTGCGTTCAAGGAGGAAATCGATCTGTTTCTCATGCCTATTTCGTAGAATTTGCGGTTTTACCACCAGAAGGTTCATCTGAATTCAGGCTCTGGAACGCGTCCAGCAAATTAAGGAAAGGGGCACAAAGTTCCTCGCGTGAAAATATCGAGCACTATGCGAAACTGCCGATATCATGCGCAGAGGTGGTGGAGATTTTTTATATACGAGAGTTATCATATATCTGCAAAACAGATAATGATTTACTTTTTTCCCGTGTGTAACAGAAATAAAATCCAAGTGCATCAGAAACAGGATATGAAGGGCTGAACTCGCCATGGAAACTGTCAAACGCGGCTATATGCCGAAAGATACCGTCGAATTTGGCCTCAAGGCTGCGGCCAAGCTGGCCGCCACTCAGGAGCTGGCAATAAAAAGTATCTGGTTCGAGTTTTTAGAGTCTCAAGATTCAACAGACCGTTTCGACAGCAATTCGGATGTCGTTTTTGAGTTGAACGATGGGAGCAGATGGGGTGCCACCTTCTTCACCTACCAGAACATTGAAACGCTGAGAAAGAAAAATCAGCGGTCTGGTGAATGCCTAAACGGTTCTTACTTTTGTGCAGAGGCAATGATCTTGGTATCTGAAATGTCGGAAGAAGTCATAGGGGCTGTTCTCCAAGAGATGTTATCATCAGGTGAGATTGAAATGTACTGCCATAGGCTCCATGAAACAAATTGCTAAAATAGACCTAACATTTGTATAAAGGATTGAGGCAATCGTGGAAACTGTCAAACGCGGTTATGTGCCGAAAGATACAACCGAATTTGGCCCCAAGGCCGCAGACAAGCTGAACGCCGCCGCCCAGGAGCTGGCGTTCCTGCTGGACCGGGGATACGACACCAAATCCGCCTCCACCTTCGTGGGCAACCACCACCTGCTCTCGGAGCGCCAGCGGCTGGCCCTGGCCCGGATTACCTCTCCCCGCGCCGCTCTGGAGGAGCGGGAACGGAAGCGGCTCCGGGAGGCCCCGGAGGCCCTGGTGCTGGACGGCTTCAACACCATCATCACCCTGGAGGTGGCCCTGTCCGGCTCTCTGCTTCTGGAGGGAATGGACAGCACCATCCGGGATCTGGCCGGGCTGCGGGGGAGCTACCGCATCGTGGACAAGACGGTGCGGGCCGTGGAGCTTCTGCTGGCCCGGCTGGAGGCCCTGGGTGTCAGAGAGGCCCTGTTCTACTTGGATCAGCAGGTGTCCAATTCCGGACGCCTCCGGGCGCTGCTGCTGGACAAGGCGGCGGAGCGGGGCGTCCGGGTCCAAGTGAAGCTGCACCCCAGCGTGGACGGCGTTCTCTCACGCCTGGAGAACGTAGTCACCACAGACGCCATCATCATGGACAAGTGTGGTAGCTGGTATAACCTGAACCGGGAGCTGATTGAGGAGGCCGTCCCGGAGGCGTGGGTCCTGCGGCTGGAGCCATCATACATCTGAAATTTCTGTTAGGCTTTTTGTCAAGGGCAGGTGCGCAAACCCGTTACCCTTGCGCCCGGCCCTCGTTCCGGCTCCCGTCTGTGCCGGTTTGTCATACGCTTTCCATGAAAAATGGTGGAAAAATGGCGGCTGTTGTGGTAGACTAAATACAGATGCAGGAGGTGGTTTTGTTATGATAACGATTGAAAATTGCTTGCCCCCTATCATGGGATGGGTCTGTTTTGCGATAATAGCTATATTGCTCGAAAATTTATGCTCCTGCTATTTTCCTTTCTTGTTATCATCGAAATTTTATTATCGGGTTCGGAACAAAAAACTGCAAAGTATTTTGATTTCTCCCCGGCGTACCAGATCAAAAGATTCTGAAACAGCACCAGAGGATCGAAATAAACTTCCGCTTTTAGGATGTATTTATTGTGTAGTCATCTTCCCTTGGCTTTTCTGCGAGATTGTAATTCTGCTTATAGTTCTTGCGCTTGTGCTTTTGGAGTCGGATTTTCTTTATTCACCGTTTGTGACAAATCTAATATCTATTTGTGAGTTTCTATTTGTAAATGAATGTTTTTGGATATTCATTGCAGGAATGCCCTTACTTTACATGATAGATTATTCCCTTGGCCTACGCCGTTGGCAGAAGCATCAGAAACGATGAAGCCGGTGTCGCCCATGCGTACCTCGGTCACGCAGGCTGAGTGATGAGTGATGGCGGTGTTTAAGGAGAACAATAAGCATGAGCGAGTTTTATAAACTAAAGTATTATGTTATCGAGGCGTTTTACGAGTACATTATTGCAGAAAACTTTACAATAAGGCAATCTGTGGATAGATGCTTATATGAGTTTGGAAAACAAATATCCGAAGGTGGCTTGGATGCATTGGCTGTATATAGCACTCTTTTTTACAGGGCGGCTTTCCATTCAGCCGATGAGTTGAGGTTCTTTAGAAAGCATATAAATAAATTGAATTGCCTATTCTCTTCTGAACTGTGTCATGTTCTTTCTGGGGATGAACTCGAAGAATTGACGTATGAGATAGACCTAATTAACCAACGGCTCAAGTAGGAGATTTTTAGATGAAATCATTCAAATATGTCCTTATCCCAACGTTTCCTTTGAAATGAAAAGAAATGGTGAAATAGCGGTAGAAAAATGATAGCTGTTGTAATAAACTGGATAATAACGAAGGATGACGTTTTTTGATTGTGGAAACGGTTCAGTCCAATTCGGAGGTTAGTTGCGATGGATTTAGAGACCTGCATAGGGATTCTCATAAGTTGGCCTTTTTTTGCAATCCCAACGATACTATTGGAACGGCTTTGTTCTTGCTATTTTCCTTTTTTACTATCAGCGAAATTTTATTATCGAGTTCGGAGCAAAAAACTACGAGGCATTTTAATCTCTCCTCGACGTACCAGGTCAAAAGATTCTGAAACAGCACCAGAGGATCGAAATAAACTTCCACTTTTAGGGTGTGTATATTGCATAGTAGTGTTCCTGTGGCTTTTAAGCGAATTGATAATTGTGCTTTTGTTTTTAATCCTTAATATAAGCAAGTCCAATTTTGTCCTTTCCCCATTTATGAATATCCTAAAGGATATATCAGCTTGTCGAAAAAGTCTGCCTACCGGCAGACTTTTTCATGTAAAGATGATAAAATAGGGAATAAGGGGTGAGGA
>NZ_CALPCP010000043.1 GCF_943192995.1 Flintibacter muris | reverse complement strand
TCCTCACCCCTTATTCCCTATTTTATCATCTTTACATGAAAAAGTCTGCCGGTAGGCAGACTTTTTCGACAAGCTGAAACACCACATGAAAATGTGGTGTTTCTCATTTTTTAGCAGAAATCAGAGAAAAGAAAAGTTGATGCTTGAGATTTCTGGAAGCGTAATTTTGAAATAACGTGAAAAAAATGCAAATCGGCCCATTTTGGGCCTTTTTGGAAGCTGGGGTGTTTCAAACTCCCGAGCGATTCCAAGCAATTTAGAAAAGAAGAAAATTAGCCGCCCTCAACCTATCGGAAACTCCCAATGAGCCGAGGGTGGCTTTTTTGTTTCAACAGAGGGGGAAAATCAATATGTCATACAGAAAAGTTTATTTTCGTATCCGAACCGAGGGCTATACCTCCGGCTGGTCAAGCGACGCCGACAGGACTGCATTCAAGGAGGAAAGCCGCCGCCTGTTCCAAGAATTGGGATGGACAGTCAAGCTGGGCAGCAACGGAGGCTGCGACACGGTGTCCAAAGACTGGCAGGACCTCTATCTGCATCCCACCAGTTTCAGCGGTGTGATGGATGAGGTCAACATCCAGCCTCTGCAAGAGCAGCTGGCGCAAGCACAAACCTTTCGCCGCTATCACGTCGACCGCTATAAGGAGTACCAGCCCCGTCTCCGGCTCAAACCCGGGCTCTGCTTCCGGCAGCACTGCCGCTGAGCCCACTGTGATCAAGGTGGGCGTAGTGGGTGCTAACAACGGGCAGTGGGACACGGTCAACAAGCTGCTGGAGGCGGACAACATCCGCTGCGAGATGGTGGAGTTTGCCAAGTACAAGCTGCCCAACAACGCCCTGGACGCTGGGGAGATCGACCTGAACGCCTTCCAGCACAAGGCCTGCCTCCAGAAGGAGATTGACGACCTGGGCTATGACATCGCCGTCCTGGGCGACACCATCGTGGCCCCCCCTGTCCCTGTACTCCGACAAGATCACCGACGTGAGCCAGTTGAAGGAGGGGGACAAGATCGCCGTGCCCAGTGCCCCCACCAACGAGGGCCGGTGCTTTAAGATCCTGGAGTCCGCCGGCCTGTTGGAGGTGGACCCCGCCGCCGGCTGCATCCCAGAGCTGAAGGACATCACCGCCAATCCCCTGAACCTGGAGTTCGTGGAGGTGGAGGCCGCTAACACCGCCAGCCTTCTGCCCGACGTGGCCGCCGCCTTTGTCAACGGGGCCCACGCCGTGGACAACGGCTTGAAGCTGGAGGATGCCGTCTACACCGAGCAGGCGAAGCCCGGCTCCGACAAGCCCTACATCAACATCGTTGCCTGCCGCACCGCCGACCTGGACAACCCGGTCTATCAGAAGGTGCTGGCCGCCTACCAGTCCCAGGAAACCGCCCAGGCCATCCGGGATATTTACCAGGGCACCTATATTCCCGCCTTTTAACTGCTGCGAGGCGGAGATCATCGCCGCCGTCCCCGGGGTCTACGCCTTTGTGGGCAGCGGAAGCGAAGCCGTTCCAGGCTCACAAATGGCCCACCATACCCCCGGCTTTGACATTGACGAGAGGTGCCTGACCATCGCCGCCAGTTTATATGTGGAGTCAGCTCTGTTTTGGCTGAGACAGGAAGCGAAAAATATCTAACTCCGCTTTTCTGACAGCTTCTGTTCAAAGCGATCCTTCCGGGTATCCATAGGAATCGGTGTGGGATACCGCCCTGTGAAACATGCGTCGCAGCAGCAGCCCTTTCCGATGAGCGCCCCCAGCTGCTCCACCGGCAGATAGCCCAGAGAGTCCGCCCCGACGATTTCGGCGATCTCCTCCACGGTGTGATGGCAGGCGATGAGGTTGTCCCGGGAGTCAATGTCGGTGCCGTAGTAGCAGGGGTTCAGGAAGGGGGGCGCGGAGATGCGGAGGTGGATTTCGCTGGCCCCAGCCTCCCGGAGCAGGCTGACGATCCGACCGCTGGTGGTCCCTCGGACGATAGAGTCGTCCACCAGTACCACCCGTTTCCCCGCCACGCTGTCCCGGACAGCGCTGAGCTTGATTTTCACCTGATCCAGCCGGTGGTCCTGTCCGGGGGCGATGAAGGTGCGGCCGATGTACTTGTTCTTAATCAGCCCAATGCCGTAGGGGATGCCGGAGGTCCGGCTGTAACCCAGGGCGGCGTCCAGCCCGGAGTCGGGCACCCCCACTACCACGTCCGCCTGGACGGGGTAGGTTTTTGCCAAAATCTCCCCGGCCCGCAGGCGGGCGGTGTGGACTGACACCCCGTCGATGACCGAGTCCGGGCGGGCGAAGTAGATGTATTCAAAGATGCAGGGGGCGGGCTCCACCTTTCCGCAGTGCTCCCGGCGGGAGACGACGCCGCCTTTGGAGAATACCAGGATTTCCCCCGGTTCCAGGTCCCGGACGAACTCCGCCCCCACGGCGGCCAGGGCGCAGCTCTCGGAGGCGGCTACATAAGTCCCATCCTCCATCTTACCATAGCACAGGGGGCGGAAGCCGTGGGGGTCCCGGGCGCAGATCAGTTTCTGGGGGGACATGAGCACCAGGGAGTAGGCCCCCTCCAGCCTGTCCATGGCGGCGCTGAGGGCGTCCTCGATGGAGGGGGTGGAAAGCCGCTCCTTGGTGACGATGTAGGCGATGATCTCGGTGTCGCTGGTACTGTGGAAGATGGCCCCGGACAGCTCCAGCGCGTCCCGGAGCCGGGCGGCGTTGCTGAGATTGCCGTTGTGGGCCAGGGCCATGCGGCCCTTCTGGTGGTTGACCTCAATGGGCTGGCAGTTGCTCCGGACCGAGGCTCCAGTGGTGCCGTAGCGGGTGTGGCCTACCGCCATAGTCCCCCGGGGCAGCCGGGCCAGCGTCTCGCGGCCGAACACCTCCCCCACCAGCCCCAGATCCTTGTGGGAGGCAAATACCCCGTCGTCGTTGACCACGATGCCGCAGCTCTCCTGCCCCCGGTGCTGGAGGGAGTAGAGGCCGTAGTAGGCCAGCCGGCCCACGTCCCCAGGCTGTGGGCTGATCACGCCAAAGACGCCACATTCCTCATGAATACTCATCGCGATGCCTCCGTGTTGTGATAAATAAATGTACCCGGCCAGCGTTTCCGCTGTCCGGGCGTTTGCTTCGGTGATGGATGGATCACACAAAGATTGGAGAGGGCAAACTCAGCGGGAGAAGGTCTTATAGTATTCCGACAGGAAATCAGCCAGCTTTTCCATTCTCAATTCCTCCTTCTGTTTGTTCGGGTATCCCGGTTAAAAGTCCATGGAGAACGACTTGTAGTAGCCGGTCAGCAGGTTGGACAGTTTCTCAAAGAATGTCTTTTTCATGGTCAGTTCCTCCACTTTCTTGTAATTTGATTTGGTTTTTCGTATCTCCCTTGGATGCTCTTATCTTAGCACAGCTCTGAGAAAAAAGGAAATACATATATCATTGCAGCTACCATATCTTTTGGATATGATAAGCCCCCGCGCACCGGCGCGGGGGCTGTCTGCTGTTATGCCTTTGACTGACGTTCCTCCAGGTAATCCTGAACATAGCGGATAAACTCCCGCGTCAGCCCGGAGGGGGCCTGTCCCTTGTTCCAGACCAGAATGTACTCCGCCTGCCGGGCGGGCTGGGTCACCACTTTGGACACCACCAGTCCGTTGGATACTCCGACCGTCTGGGGGAAGATGCTGACCCCCACCCCCTGGCTGGTCAGGGCCACCGCGTCCATGTAGTTGGACATCTCGCAGAGAATCCGAGGCTCCGCCCTGATATCCCCGAACCAGCGGCGGATGGACTCGATCCGGGATTTTCGGCTGGGGACGATAAGGGGCTCTCCCACCAGGCAGGACAGAGGGATGGCCTCTCCCGGCTCTTTGGCCAGGGGGTGGTCCGGGTGGAGCATGGCGGCCCAGGGCTCCTGACCCACAGAAAAGCCCTCCAGGTGCTCGGTGTCGTAGGGGGCGGCGATGACGGCCAGGTCGGCCAGCCCCTTGTGCAGCCGGTCCAGCACATCGTCGCTGCTGCCATTCCACAGGTTGTACCGCACCAGGGGGAACTCTTCCTGGAAGCCGGCGATCCACTGGGCGGCCAGGAAGGGGGCGCGGCCCTCCACCATGCTCAGGTAGATGGTGCCCGTCATCCCCTCCCGCAGGCTGGCAATCTCCTGCCGGGTCTTATCCGCCAGCTCCTGCATCTGGACCGCCCGGCGCAGCAGGAGGGCCCCCTCCTCGGTGAGCTCCAGGTGCCGTTTGCCTCGGATAAAGAGCTGGACCCCCAGTTCCTCCTCCAGGGCCTTGATCTGGTTGCTGAGGGGCGGCTGGCTCATATTCAGCTTTTCCGCTGCCCGGGTGATGTTCAGCTCCCGGGCCACGACGGTAAAATAGTGTAAGGTGCGCAGCTCCATGACAACCCCTCCCTGTGTCATCTCATCTGTATTATTCCACCGTCACGCTCTTGGCCAGGTTCCGGGGCTTGTCGATGTCGCAGCCCCTCATGAGGGCCACGTAGTAGGCGAAGAGCTGGAGGGGGACCACCCCCAGACAGGGGAGGAGCAGCTCGTGGATGTCGGGGATGGTCATCACCCCGTCGGCGGTTTGGGCCATCTCCTCCCTGTGGGGCCCCACAGTCAGGGCCAGCACACTGGCTCCCCGGGCCTTCACCTCCACTACGTTACTCATGGCCTTGGCGAAGAGCCTGCTGCAGGTGCCCAGAGCCACCACCAAAGTGCCGTCCTCAATCAGGCTGATGGTGCCGTGCTTCAGCTCGCCGGAGGCGTAGGCCTCCGAGTGGATGTAGCTGATCTCCTTCAGCTTCAGGGAGCCCTCCAGGCCCAGAGCGTAGTCCAGGTTGCGGCCCATGAAGAAGATGGAGTCGTGGTTGAAGTATTGGGAGGCGAAGTACTGGATGCCGTCCCGGTGGGCGAGGACCTGCTCCATCTTGTCCGGCAGATCCCGGAAGGCGGCCAACATGGCCTGGAAGTCCTCCTCTGAGACGGTGCCCAGCCGCTTCCCCAGCCACAGGGCCAGCAGGGACAGCAGGGCCAGCTGGGTGGTGTAGGCCTTGGTGGTGGCCACGGCGATCTCCGGGCCCGCCCAGGTGTAGAGAACCTGATCCGACTCCCGGGCGATGGAGGAGCCCACTACGTTGACGATGGACAGGATGTGTCCCCCCAGCCGCCGTGCCTCCCGGAGGGCGGCCATGGTGTCCAGGGTCTCCCCCGACTGGCTGATGACAATCACCAGGGTGTGCTCGTCCACGATGGGGTCCATGTACCGGAACTCGGAGCCCAGGGCCACCTCCACCGGGATGCGGGTGAGCCGCTCCAGGTGGTATTTGCCCACCATGCCCACATGGTAGCTGGAGCCGCAGGCCACGATGTAGATGCGGTTTATGCTTTTGATGTAGCAGTCGCTGAGGGAGAAATCCTCAAAGACAATTTCCCCCTCCCGGATGCGGGGAGAGAGGCACCGGCGCAGGGCCTCGGGCTGCTCCATGATCTCCTTGAACATGAAGTGCTCATACCCGCCCTTCTCGGCAGCGTCAATCGCCCAGTCTACGGTGACAATTTCTTTGCCGATGGGCTGCATTAGGTGATTGTAGCACTGAATCCCCTCCCGAGTGAGGACGGCCAGCTCCCCGTCCTCCATGTAGCCCACCTGCCGGGTGTGGCGCAGGATGGCGGTGACGTCGCTGGCGATGAAATTGCAGCCCTCGCCGTAGCCCAGAATCAGGGGGCTGTCCTTGCGCACGGCCACGATCCGGTCGGGGCAGTCGGCGCACAGGATACCCAGGGCGTAGGATCCCTGGATGCGGCGGAGCACCCGGCCCACAGCCTGGAGCAGGTCGCCGTCGTAGAAGTACTCGATAAGCTGGGCCACCGCCTCGGTGTCGGTCTCCGACACAAAGGGGACCCCCTGGGCCTGCAAAAAGCCCCTCAACTCGGCATAATTTTCGATGATCCCGTTGTGAACCACGGCGATCTTGCCGCTGCGGCTCACCTGGGGGTGGGAGTTGACGTCACTAGGGGCGCCATGAGTGGCCCAGCGGGTGTGGCCTACTCCCACGGTGCTGTCCAGGTCCACGCCGCCGTGGAGTTGGTCGGACAGCACCTGGAGCCGGCCTTTGGCCTTGTGGACGGACAGGGTGCCCGCTTGAGCGTCGAACACCGCCACTCCGGCGGAGTCGTACCCCCGGTACTCCAGCCTGGACAGCCCCTCCAGCAGAATGGGGGCGGCCTGCTCCCGCCCGATATAGCCTACAATTCCGCACATATTCAATTTTCCTCCTTTAAAATCAGGAGGGCAAACTCGCAGCCATTTGACCTCGTTCCCCGGTCACAACCCCTTTGTTTTGCGGTCGCCCGCATATTTGCTGGCTGTGTGCGCGCCCGGAGCCGGCGCGGAGGGGCATCCGCCGAAGACTTCGATCTTCCCCCCACCTCGTCGTCCTGCCCGAGGGCAGGCGCTGGCGCTTCTGATGGGCCTGTGCCCATGGCCTCCTTTCCTTCTGCGATGTATAGGATGATATGCGGCGTGCGCTCTGTCCCATACGTCCGTTTATTATAGGCCCTGCGTCCTTAAATGTAAAGAGAAACGAAAGACCTCTCTTTTCTCTTTTGAGTTGAGAAACGCTTAGCAACTAAGCCGCTCATTCTCTGGCACTTGGCAGACCGGCCTTTGCATTATATGGAGTTACAACGGCGTATCCCCAGCGCAACGCCTAAAATGCTCTCCCAACAGCTCCACGATCTGGAGGGATGCGGGATGATACAGAGAGAGGTAATCCCGGAAAAACCGCCGAAAACCGTGTATTCCTTGACAGCCTTTGGGGAAAGTATCATTCCCGTCATAGATTCCATGTGTCAATGGGGGACAGACTATCTGGACGGGCTGGATGTGCAGCCGCCATGCTGCGGCGCATAACTTTTACCGCAACAGCGGCATGCTCCCGGTCAGCTTATTGACCTTTTTCTTTGGGCCGCAGATGGCAACACCACAATATTGCAGGGTGCTTTCGGGAACACGGCTCATCTTCTCAATAAATTCGTCATAGGTCTTGCAGCCCTGGGCCAGATCGGAGAAATCCACCACTGTCAAATCCTGAAAATCAGGCTGGTAGAGCTTTTCCCGTATCTGCTTGATAATTTCCGGCGAACCCCGCAGGATGGGCACAGGAAATTCGATGATGCCAAGGTGTTCGTTGCCGCTTTGGTCGGTAACGTCAGCCCCTACCACCTCCGGCATTTTCTTTCCCAGGGTAATCCCCATGATTACCGCCGTATTTGCGATAATACCCAGGGGTAGGCTCTCGTCAATCACCATGACGCACTTTTCATTTTGCCAATCCATTTTGCTTTGCCTCTTTTCTCAAAAATAGTTTGCTTTCTGACAGGAGCAGGCCCGCCAGCGTCAAAACCGTCCCGCCAGCGGCCAGGGCGGTGATTTTTTCATGGAGAATTGCCACGGAAGTCACCACCGTAATCACAGGAACCATGTAGATGTAAACGCTTGTCTTGACCGCTCCCAACGCCTTGACCGCGAAATTCCAGGTGACAAAGCACAGGGCCGATGCGCCCAATCCCAAAAAGAGAATGTTGAACAGATACACAGGATTCGCAAACTTTGGCAATTCCAGCTTGAAATTGAACAGGAACAGTGTCGGGAGCATAAACAGGATGCCATAGCAAAACACCCGCCGGGTAGTGAGAATGGTGTGGTAGCCGTAACCGCTGATTTTCTTTGTCAGCACAGAATAACAGGCCCAAATCAGTGCGGCCAGCAGCGCCAGCAAGTCCCCGATGGGGTTCAGCTCCAGCTTGGAGCCGTTGAAGCTGATAAGGGCAATCCCGGCCATGGCCACTACAAAGCCAATGAAAAAGCTGACATGGGGCTTTTCCTCTTTCAGAAACAGATGGGACAGGATGGCTGTGAAAAACGGGGCTACGGAGATAATCACCCCGACATTGGAGGCCATTGTGTAGGTGAGTGCAATATTTTCCAGCAGATAGTAGAGGCATATTCCACACAGGCCCGCAGCGGCAAAGGTCAATTCCTGCTGGCGGTTCGTCCCCTTCAAGCGCCGGGGGTAAACAACCAACAGAGCCAGCAGCCCCATGACGAAGCGGAAGAACAGTATTTCTACCGGCTGGAAGTCAGCCAGCAGAATTTTGGTGGAGATAAAGGTCGTTCCCCAAACTATGATTGTGAGCAGGGCGGAGAGATGCCCCGCCGTGTGTTTACCCTTCATGCGGCATTTCCCCCGTATCTCTGAAGATGTCCCTATAAATTCCAGGGGCCAGTCCGATAAATCGGTTGAAATAATTGGAAAAGTGGCTTTGATCGGAGAAGCCGGTTTGCAGCGCCGCCTCAACGGGAGGAACACCCTGTTCCAGCAGCTTTTTGGCCTTGCCGATACGAATGTTTTCCAGGTAGCTGTACGGTGTGACGCCCTTTGAGCAGGTAAAGGCCCGGAGCAGGGTGGATTTGCTCAATCCGGCACAACGGCAGATCTGATCCAGATAAATTCGCTCGGCATAATGCTGTTCTATAAAGGCACAGGCTTTTTCAATTTCCTCCCGGCACTCCGGGATACAGTTCTCAAAAGGCTGGCCGTATTGCTGGATCAGCAAAGAAATCAGAAACAGCAGATTTTCCTCTTTTCCAAATTCATTGGAGCCTTTCATCACCAGCTCATGGAGCGGGCGCAAATAGCAGGCGACTTCTTCATCAAAAATCACGTTTTGGGAAAATCCGGGCAGTTCCCGCTTGCCGGTGACTTCCTCCGCCAAATCCAACATGACCTCCTTGGTGATGTTGAAGCCACGGTAATCCAGCGTACCGCCGTCATTCTGAACACAGGCGTGGTTGTCCCCTGGGTTGAACAGGAGAACATCACCCTTTGTGATGGTGTATTCCTGATTCTTACAGGACAAAACACGCTCCCCGTCCTCCATGAACCCAATCACATAGTATTCATGGAAATGGTTCGGAAAAGGCTGTACGATACCCTCAAAACGGTAAGCCTCAATGTGTAGCTCATCATCGTAGATCACCGTTCGCACTTCTTTTTTCACCCGCAGTCCCTCCTTGTCCGCTCCATTATAACAGTCAGGGATTGTGCTGGCTTGTAAAATATCTTCATTTTTTCGTTTGGCAGAGAAAACGGCGCAGGGATGAATCATCCAATCCCTGCGCTGCTGTGTGTCACTATGCTCTTTGCCAGAGCAGCATATTATTTTCAAACAGGCCGTTCAGCCACGCCAGATAAGAGCGGACGGTACTACCTACCAAGACATATTGCTCAAAGTTCATTGTCAGTCCGTAGTGAAATTCCTTTCTCACCCCCAATAGCACAGACTCCACTTAATATTGCGCTTCCAGCTGCGGCAGAGCTCGTTATTCATAAAATCAGAAAAATGAAAAGAATTTCAATGCGGATGATTTGTGAAATTTGTACGTTTACTTTGCTGCTTTAAAGTGGTATAGTCTAACATGTCAGCAATGCCTAGCAAGAAATATAAAAGTACGCCAACCGACAAACAACGCATTTGAAAAGAGGAGATTATCATGAAAAAGAAAGTACTTGCATTGCTCATGGCCTCCGCCATGGCGCTGAGTATTGCCGCCTGTGGCGGTGGTAACGCCGGACAGGGAAGTGCCCCCAGCACCGCCGGCAATCCCGGTTCAGCCAGTTCTGGCAGCCAGGTGCCCGCCGGATCCGGAAGCCAGTCCGCCGGCGATGAGACCTACACTATCGGCATCTGCCAGCTGGCGCCCCACCCGGCGCTGGACGCCGCCACCCAGGGCTTTAAAGATGTGCTGACTGAGAAGCTGGGAGACAAGGTAAAGTTCTCCGAGGGCAACGCAGGCGGCGAAGCCAACAACTGCATCCCCATTGTGGACGGCTTTATCTCTGAAAATGTGGATCTGATTTTGGCCAACGCCACCTCCCCTCTCCAGACTGCTGCCTCCGCTACCAGCGAGATTCCCATCCTGGGCACCTCCGTCACCGACTATGCCACCGCCCTGGGCATTGACAACTGGACGGGCACCATAGGCGGCAACATCTCCGGCACCTCTGACCTGGCCCCCCTGGATCAGCAGGCTGCCATGCTTCAGGAGATGTTCCCCGATGCCAAGAACGTAGGCCTGCTCTACTGCTCCGCTGAGCCCAACTCTGTATACCAGGTTGAAGTAGTCTCCAAGGCCCTCACGGACATGGGCTACACCTGCACCAACTTCGCTTTTACCGACGTGAACGACATTGCCTCCGTCACCCAAAGCGCCTGTGACAGTTCCGATGTCATCTACATCCCCACCGACAACACAGCCGCCAACAACACTGAGGCCATTGCCAACGTGGTCATCCCCGAGAAGGTGCCCGTGGTGGCCGGCGAGGAGGGTATCTGCTCCGGCTGCGGCGTGGTGACCCTGTCTATCAGCTACAGCGACATCGGCAGGATTGCCGGTGAGATGGCCTACGACATCCTGGTCAACGGCGCGGACGTGTCCACCATGCCCGTCCAGTTCGCCCCCGAGGTGACCAAAAAGTACAACGCCGCCAACTGCGAGGCCCTGAATATCACAGTTCCCGACGACTATGAGGCGATTGGCTAAGCCTTTCGATCAACGCAGGGCGGAAAAGGGGGAGAGCTCTTTTCCGCTCCTGTGTACTATTTTGCTGTGAAGGAGAACACGCCTATGGAATTTCTGACTGCCCTGTTAAAATCCATGCCGGGCGCTGTGGGCCAGGGCCTGATCTGGGGCATCATGGCCATCGGCGTCTACATCACCTACCGCATTCTGGATATTGCTGACCTGACGGTGGACGGTTCTTTGGCTACCGGAGGGGCGACCTGCGTCCTGCTGGCCCTCAACGGCGTCAACATCTGGGTAGCCACCCTCTGCGCTATCCTGGCTGGGATGCTGGCGGGACTGATTACCGGCCTGCTCCACACCCGCTGCGGGATTCCCGCAATTCTGGCCGGAATTTTGACCCAGCTGGCACTGTACTCCATCAACCTGCGGATTATGGGTTGGGGCACCGCCACCGGTACCCAGGCTACCCTGCCTATCCGGGTGGACAATTACGCCCTGCTGGTGTCCTCCCGGCATATCCGGGCCCTGGGGCTGAATAACCCTCTGCTCCTGCTGGTGCTCCTGGTGGCAGCGGTGATCGCCATATTGTACTGGTTCTTTGGAACCGAGTTGGGATGCGCCCTCCGGGCCACAGGCTCCAACCCCAGCATGTCACGGGCTCAGGGCATCAACACCGACACCACCAAGGTGCTGGGTCTGATGATTTCCAATGGCCTTGTGGCCCTGGCCGGGGCTCTGCTGTCCCAGTACCAGGGCAGCGCCACCATCGACATGGGCCGGGGCGCCATTGTGATTGGCCTGGCCGCTGTCATCATCGGCCAGGTTCTGCTGAGCAAAATATTTCACAACTTTGCCCTGAAGCTGCTCTCCGCCGTCATCGGTGCCATTATCTATTACATAGTCATCCAGATTGTCCTGCGTCTGGGCCTGGACCCCAACGACCTGAAGCTGCTCACCGCCCTGGTGGTGGCCGTGTTCCTGTCCATCCCCTATTGGAAGGGCCGTTACTTCACCAAGGCCGTCCGCAAAGGAGGGAACGTCCATGCTTGAGATCAAGGAAATCTGGAAGACCTTCAACTCCGGAACGGTCAATGAAAAGCAGGCCCTGAGAGGGGTCAGCCTTACCCTGGAGGACGGGGACTTCTGTACTGTGATAGGTGGCAACGGGGCCGGCAAGTCCACCATGCTCAACGCCGTGGCCGGTACCTGGACGGTGGATGAGGGCTCCATCTCCATCGGCGGGGTGGACGTGACCCATCTGCCCGAGTACAAGCGGGCCCCCTACATCGGCCGGGTGTTCCAGGACCCCATGCTGGGCACAGCGCCCACCATGCAGATTGTGGAAAATCTGGCTTTGGCTGCCCGGCGGGGTCGGCCCCGGGGCCTGCGCTGGGGCATCACCGCCGCCGAGAAGGAGTTCTACCACCAGATGCTGAAAAACCTGGACCTGGGCCTGGAGGACCGGCTGACCAGCAAGGTGGGTCTGCTGTCCGGCGGCCAGCGCCAGGCGTTGACGCTGCTGATGGCTTCGCTGCGCAAGCCCAAGCTCCTGCTGTTAGACGAACACACTGCCGCTCTGGACCCCAAGACTGCCGCCAAGGTGCTGGAGCTGTCCGACCGAATCGTGGCAGAGAATCATCTTACCACTATGATGGTCACCCACAATATGCGGGACGCCATTGCCCACGGCAACCGGCTGATTATGATGTACGACGGAAAAATTGTCATCGACGTGTCCGGTGAGGAGAAGAAAAAACTCACCGTCCACCAACTGCTGGAGCTGTTCAGCAAGGTAAGCGGTTCCGATGAGGCGGACGATAAGCTTCTGTTGTCTTAATTCAGAAAAATTCAGACTGCGGATAAAAATAATTCATAGATGCCGTTTTATTCTGATCTAATTTGATGATTGATGGATCAATTTGAATGTGCTGCAATTTTACAATCGCAAAGGCAAAGACGTCTGGAAGCGAATTTTTCGCGGATGTCTTTGCCCTTGCCTTATTTTTTGTGTGTTTTGAAAGGGGAAACTGCTATGGATATGTTTACCCTTGTAAATTTACTCAACATGGAAGAAACTGCACCCGAATATTTTGACCCTTATTTTGTTGATGATGAATGAAAACCGAGATACCTGCTATGGTATCCCTCAGTCGTCAAAAAACGGTCTGTCTGGCTTCATTACCAGACAGACCGTTCTTTTGGTACGGAGCATCCATGCCTATAATGACATGAACGCTCCGCATTTTCAAATTCCTTGTTATTTTGCAAGCCCCCGATAGAGGAAGGTCACGATCTGCCCACGGGTACAAACGCTGTCCGGGGAGAAGGTGGTGGCGGAGGTCCCGGCGGTCACGCCCTGCTCCACAGCCCACGCCACAGCGCTGGCATATGCCGCCCCGTCGGAAATATCTGTGAAGCTGGCGGCTTTGGCACTGGGACTTCCTGCCGCTTTCCACATATATGTTACCGCCATACTCCGGGTACAAGGGGCGTTCCCGCCGAAGGTGCTGCCGGAAACCATGCCCTGTTCATAGGCCCATACTGCCGCTTCTGCGTAGTAATCGCCGCTCTTTACATCAGTGAAGGGATTGCTCCCGCTGGGCTTGGGGGAGCCGTTGGCACGCCAAAGGAATGTCAAAATCTGCGCCACAGAGCAGTCCGTATTGGGGGAAAAAGTCGTTGCAGAAGTCCCCGCAGTAATTCCCTTTTCTACAGCCCACAGCACCGGCTCGGCGAAGTAGTCGCCTGTTTTCACATCGGAGAAGCCGCCCACGGTGGGGACGGTGGGCTGGGTGGCGTTACCCTCCACAAGAATGTACCAATCCCCCGCAGCCGGGTCCACAGACACTGTTCCGGCCTTAATTTTTACGAGGGTATTGGGGCCAAACAGTTCCAGCACCCTGTCAGCGGACAGTCTTACAAGGTCTTCACCACCAGTGTCCCACCTAGTCCGATAATCCCTAATCATTTCCCAAAAATCCACATCGGTGCCGACCGGTAAAACCTCATACCCATTTCCCGGCGCAAGTTCACCCTCTTCATGGTCATAGTCTTCGCTTATCATGCGTCTGTCATACACGCCGTCCCCGTCCGGGTCTGACCACGCCTCTAAACTAAAGGATGTCACACCACCAGCAGAGCCGCCAAATCCATTTCCACCATGATTGGTAGATTCCTCTGGTTTATGGGCAAATACCGCTGTGTCGCCCTTTGCCAATACGCACACATTGTCTTTATATAAGTTATATGAGACAATCTCACCAAAGCCGTGATCGTAATCATCGAAATTCCAATCACGGAGGATAAAGGTCTTTCCGCTCACGAACACCTCAGCATTGGTTTTGCCAGGCACCTCCAGCTTCCAATCTGACGCGTCCGCAAACGCCGGAACAGTCAGGCCCAGGCACATCACCGAGGCCAGCGCAAGGGATAGCAATTTTTTCCTCATATTATCTCTCCTTTGTTTTTAATAAGGGTTTCCCCTGTCTTAATGGTTCAGCCTTTGGGGGTGGGACTTCCCGACCCCCGCAGGCGTTCCCATCAAGACAACAAAAGCGGCGCAGGGGTATGTATCCCTACACCGCCGAAGCTACGCACACAAGCCATTGATTTCCCCATTGATTATTGCCGGGAAAACCGTTATAATGGACTTTGGGCGCAGATAATTCTGCTGTGTGGGACGTGCCTTAACCTGGCTCCTGCATAGGGCCTTGGAGGGTGCCAGCCCTCCTTGGCCTGCCTTTTATGCTTCTGCTGTCTCGTAAGCATATTTTACACTATTTCGACCACTTACGCAAGCGGTTTTTTTATTATTGTTGACAAAGTGGTGTGTGAGCTTTTCGGCGGCTGGGTGCAAGGCGGGGTTAAAGGTTGGTTCCGCTCCATGGCAATTCCCCGCCGATAGGCTGGCGGTATGGGGGAGGCTGGCCCCCGTGGGAATTGCCGTCGCTCTCATGCGGCCCGCTATATCCTTGCGGGAAACGGTACGAAAAAACAGGGAGCCGGGGCTGGCTCCCTGTTTCCGTATCTTTAAGTATGGGATAGTCCGCACCCCACTTGCTCACTGCTTTTTCTGTGACATACAGCCTGTCGGCGAGCTTGGTCTGCGTCATGTGTCTTTCTCTTCGAAGCGTTGCTATATGCTCACCAAGTTTTTTGGATTCCATTTGAACTTGCCCCTTTGGCAGCTGTTTTATATTGGCAATCCAAATTATTGGGGCTTCTTTCCCAACATTTCATCAGACATCAGCTCCAGCTGCTCGGCCTTATGGTAGCGGTCGGCAATGGTGCTGCTGGCCGCCGCTCCCTTGGCCTGCCCGCTGAAGCACAGCTTCAACAGAACCGGCGTCAGAACCGCGCAGCCTACCACAGTAATGACGATAGGCGTCATCATGGCCTGGCTGAGCACTCCCATAGACAGCCCCCGGTTGGCCACAATCAGGGCCACCTCTCCCCGGCAGGCCATACCGGCGCCTATCTGTAGACTTTCTGCCCCGTCAAAGCCACACAGCCTGGCGCCCAGACCGCAGCCAATCACTTTCGACAAAATCGCCACGGCCAGCAGCAGCAGGGAGAACGCAATCAGACTTCCGTTCAGCTGGGGCAGTTCTACCTTGATTCCAATCCCCGCGAAAAATACCGGAGTCAGCAGCAGATAGCTCAGGGGTTCAAATTTCGAGCGGATGTAGTCGGCCTTGGGGGTGCAAGCTACCACCAAGCCGGCGGCAAAGGCGCCAATGATGTCGGCTACGCCGAAAAATTCCTCCGCACAGTAGGCCAGCAGCAGACAGAGCACAAAGGCAAAGACCGGATAGCGCCGGAGGTTCTTCTGATGGGCGTGCGCGATCATCTGGCGAAACAGCCAGATACCTCCACAGGCGGCGGTAATGGCAATGGCAAAAAACAGGACGATCTTCAGCAGTACCAGCAGCAGACCGCTTCCGCCTCCCGCCATGCTGGATACCACCGTCAGGGCAACCAGGCCCAGCACATCATCAATGAGGGCGGCGGCCAGGATCGTACTGCCGACGTGGGTATCCAAGCGTCCTAACTCCTTGAGCGTCTCCACGGTGATACTCACAGAAGTGGCAGTCAGTACGGTACCCAGGAAAATGTTCTCCAACAGGGTATTGTCCGGCAGCCAGCCCAGCCTCCCCGCCATCCAGCCAAAGCCCGTACCCATAAGCATGGGCACCAGCACGCCGCACAGTGCCACCAGAAAGCCCGCTTTTCCGGCGCTCCGCAGCTCCCGCAAATCGGTGCCCATTCCGGCGGTAAAAAGAATTACGATCACACCCAGTTCGCTGAGCTGGGAAAGAAATGCGGTTTCCGACAAAATATTCAGCGCTGCGGGCCCCAGAATCAGCCCGGCCAGCAGTGCGCCCACCACCCGCGGCATTTGAAATTTTCCCGTAGCGATTCCCAACAGCTTGGTACTCAATAAAATCAACGCCAGATCCAACAAATAGTGATAGGACATAAGCGGTTCCTCCTTAAATACATGGAATCAATGCAAGGCTATCATAGCTTCTTTCTGCAAATTTACAAGAGAAGATTTGTATAAAAACAACCTTCGAAGGCTGTAAAAATTTTACTTGCAAATCATAGCACAAAACAGTTGTCCTGATGCTCCGCAGCGTCCGATATAAACCGTAACGTATATTTTTCTTTTTACTTCATTAAGCTTCATATTTTGACAAGTGAAATGTTTCACGTGCAATTTATTATAATTGCAGCCGCCTTATTATGGGAGCTGTCGAAATAAATCGTCCATCTGTACAAATACGCAACCAGATTTTTGTAGGAAAGAGAAAAATATAAATCGCGTAACGTTTCATAAAAAGTCAGAAGAAATATAGCATAATTTTTAGCTGTCAGAAGGAATGGACGCAATGGAGAAAAAACAATTCGATGTTGTTGCCTTGGGGGAACTGCTGGTTGACTTTACGGACAACGGTCTCAGCACCCAGGGGAACACCCTCTTCGAGGCCAACCCCGGCGGCGCGCCTTGTAACGTGCTGGCCATGCTGAAAAAGCTGGATCGCTCCTGCGCCTTTGTGGGCAAGGTGGGAGAGGACATGTTCGGCCACCTGCTCCGGGATGTGGCGGCGGAGGCGGGGATCTGTATGGACTACCTGGTGTTTGACGAAGCGGTCCGAACCACGCTGGCCTTTGTCAAAACCTTCCCCAATGGCGACAGGGACTTTTCCTTTTACCGAAATCCCGGCGCGGAAAAGCTTATGGCTGGCTGTGGAAACAACAGTTTCCTGCCTGACAGGGCGGTCACCCGGGAGCAGCTCGCGGCAGTTCTGCACCGGTACGCAAATTGGAAGGGACTGGATATCAAAGGGGCAGGATCCACAGCAGCGGCTATTTCCGATGAAAAGGAGATCGCCTTCTGGGCTTTGGCCTCTGTCCGGTGGGCTGTTCAAACAGATATCGTCCCAGTAGAAGAAAGTGCCAGATTTGCGCCTGAGGAGAAACTCACAGCCGATGAACTGAATCTGATACTGGCCCACATTGGCTGAAGCGGCTTGGTTCCTGCATTTTGAACTGAGTAAAGCGGCCATCCTTTGATGGGTGGCTGCTTTGCTGTTATATTCAGAAATTGTTTTGATAAACAACACGCAAAAGGGCAATTCCAGTTGGTGTTTTAAATAAAATGTCCTGTGAGTTTAGGGTGGCGGTGGTCTGGCTATGGCCCAGGGCGGCGGAGACGCTGCGCACGTCTTCTCCATTGTAGATCAGCAGGGAGGCGTTCAGGTGGCAGAACTGATGGACGCCATAGAAGGGCAGACCCTTTTCTTTGCAAAACCCTTGCAGCCATTGATAGGGCTGTTGGAGGCCGATAGGGGAGCCGTCCTGCTTGGTGAACAGACGCCCACACTCCCGCCACTGATCCCCCAGGGCCAGCCGCTGCAAGGTCTGCTCTGCCCGTAGCTGCTTCACCAGGTCGAATATCCAGGTGGGCAACTTCAAGGTACGGCGGCTCTTGGTGGTCTTGGTGGGGGCGGTGATAATGACGTCCTGGGGTGTATAGAGGGAGGTCCGGCGGACAGAGACGGTGTGCTGCTCCATGTCGAAGTCGGAAAACTCAAAACCACACAGCTCTTCCCGGCGAAAGCCGCCGAACGGGGCCAGGGAGAAGAACGCTTGCCACCGGATCGGAGCGCTGGTCAGGGCGTCCAGGAAAGCCTGGGCCTCCTCCAAGGTATAGCACACCTTCTCCTTCTCGGTCTCTAACGGCGGCAGCGTGACCGCCCGACAGGGGTTGTACTGGAGCATTCCCATTTTGATAGCGTAGGTGAACACGGAGGAGATCATGGACAGGTGATTTTTGATGCTCTTGGGAGACAGAGCCCGGTTTGGGTGTACCTGGTTCGCCCCCGGTTCACTGAGGCTGTTGATAAACTTCTGTATCTGCCTGGGCGTGATTTTGTCCATGTACAGGTGGCCAACAGCCTGATACACTCTGGGGGCCAGCTGCTTATAGTTGGCCTGGGTGCGCTTGCCCAGGACCTTCTCCACGTATTCCTTGAACCACTGCCTAGAGAAGGTCTCAAACTTGATGTGACCGTCTGTGAGGGAGGACCCCCGGCCCTGGTATGTTATCATAAAGGGGCGCAAGGGTGCCTTGTTTAGCGACCTGGTATTGTTGTGCATTTTCCGTCTGGAGCGTTAGCAGCGCTCCAGGCGGTTTTATGTTGCTTTTTGGAATATGGTGTGGTATGCTGTCAGCAGGAAAGATTATCTTTCAGCGTTGCCAGTAACGGTAGGCGGTTGGCCCTCCTGACAGGGGGCAGCTTCTTGCCCCCTAATCCTTGGAAAGGGGGGCTGCTTATGATTACTTACTCCGATCTCATCCAGACCGGTATTTTAGTCGTTGGCATTATTGCCCTGTTCATCCAGGCCAATAAAAAGAAGTAACCGCCCTCGGTTCCCCAACCCGGCGGTTACTTCTTGTAACTAGCTAAGGGGGGCCACCCGCTTACCGGCAGCGCCCTTTCTATTCTTAGTATAACCGCATATTCTCATTTTGTCAATGCCCTGGGCCGTCCTGGCCTGGGGCTTTTTGATCCCCTCAATTTTTAGGGGACAGGCTGGCTTTATCGCTATGCTGCGGGCCGTGGACAGCTACGACCCGTCCAGAGGGACGAAGTTCTCCACATACCTGTTTCATCGCCTGCGGGCGGAGCTGTCAGCAGCCACGGGGTACAGTTCTAAAACAAGCTGGTTTGACCCACTCCAGAACGCTGTCAGCCTTGACGCACCTCTAACCGATGAGGAGGACGCCACCCTTGCCGACTTCATCCCCGACCCGGCAGCGGCGGCGGAGATGGACAGTATGGAGGTCCGAATAGGGGTGGCCGCAATTCTGGCCGAACTGCCAGAGGACCAACAGCGGGCGGTTAGGTGTAAATACTGGGGTGACCTTCCTGTGGATAAAAAGACCCTCAATGCCGCTATGAAGCGCCTGCGCCACCCAGATTGCTCCAGGAGGCTAAAGGCGTACCTGTGAGGCATAACGACCAAACAACGACCAAACCGCAGAAAATCAAGAAAATAAAAAGGCCGCTACCCCTTGCGACACAAGGAGTAGCGGTCTTTTTGCTAATGGTGGACGATACAGGACTTGAACCTGTGACCTCCCGCACGTCAACCCAAAAATGCGATTTTTTATAATAATTTTTGATTGTTTCTACTTATTTCCGCTCCGGAACAATTGTTTTCCGACGCTTTTCAAAGGCGTGCTCTCCGCTGTTTCCGGCAGTGTCTGTGGCTGTTTGTGTGGTCAAACTATAATACCACCCAGTGGCCCTTCCGACTGGAACCCTCCCGCTTGATGGTTCCATTCTCTTGCAGCTCTTTTAAAATTCGTAAAATCGTATTTTTGGAGATGCCGAGATCCTCAACTAACATACGTACTGTTACCTGGGGGTCTTCTTGAATCGCAGAGAGAATCAGCTGCACTCGCTCAGTGCGGCGGTTCGGCGCAGCTTGTTTGGTCCCACTTTTGGTCCCATCTTTGGTCCCACTTTGGGACAAAAATTGAGGGTGGATGAAAATCGTCGTACAGAAGGACAGGCGATCAGGGTCGGTTTCAAAAATCGGAGCAGGAGAGCCGTTACGCTCCAGCGCATTGAGGATTTTCCGAAATCCCGTGTTCCGCCCCTCGGTCAGATGCATTTCCTTCAGAAAATCCCCGATACGACGGTTACGGTATCGCCGGTTGAATACCCGGTAGGTCCGCAGGCCCTCCTCGGAGATAGAGCGGTCCGCTCCCGGATGGCTGACGATTTCAATACGGTCAGGGAGAATGCGGACCTCAATGGGCTCCCGTACATCGTAGCCCTTGTGGTATACCGCGTTGCAGAGACTCTCCTCAATGGCGGCATAGGGGTAATTGAAGAAACGGTCTGCCTCTGCCCTGTCCGGGAGCTTGATTACCCGCTCCTGGATCACGCTGTTTCGAATATATTGAAGCGCCTCCCGCAGCTGCTGATGAAGCGGCCCCTTGAATGTCTTTTCGATGATCTGATTCCCGCCCAGGTCCTCCGGGAACTGGACCACATCAATCTGAGCATAGGGGAAGAAACGATCTGGCTCCAGGCTGAAGAACATCAGTCCCACATTCTTCGGTTTGGTGTACTCCGGCAGGGTGTTTACGATGTTCATGCTCTGGCACAGATCAAGGAAATCCATGTGCTTGGATTCCTCATACAGGGAACTCTCCACCTCTTTGAGGTACGCCTGGATCAGCGTGAGGTTCAAATCGACGATATCCGCCTCGTGGTTGACCCGGTCGTCAAAGGGGACGTTGTTGGCCAGATTGTAGAGGTCCCGTTTCTCCTCCTCGGAGGGCATGATGGTGCTGGACATTTTCCGGATATAGCAGACACGCTCCTTTTCCTCCTTGGCCATCGACTTGGGGGAGGAGTAGGGGCGCAGATACCCGCCGGGCGCCCAGACCACAATGAATTTCTTGTCCTGGTAGTCCACCACTTCGACGATGGGCAGATATTCCGGCTGGATACGCTTGCACTTGTTAAGCATATCTTTCAGATAGCCGTCTACTTTGTCCGCTGGAACGCCTTTCAGAGGATGAACCGGTCTGCCGTCCTTTTCCTCAACGCCAATGACAAGGTAACCGCCGCCCCAGTTGTCAATGTCGTTGGCAAAAGCACAAATTGTCTTGAGAGATGCCTCGGCATCCCAGGTCTCCTTAAATTCGATTCTGGCCCACTCAACAGCGTTTCCGGCAAGTAAGGTCTTGATGTTGGTTGGTACAGCCAAGGTACACACCCCCATTTCCAGCAGATGTATCGGATATCCATTTTACCCTATCGCCGAATCTTATACAAGTATTTTTGGGCGTATCAGCAAAGTGGCTTTACTGTACACTTCTGCGGTTTGCACCAGTGTCTCCAAAGAGGTCTGCAAAGATTTTTTGGGCAAATTTTAACAATTTATAGCCGTTTCTGCTCCATTTTATTTACTCTCCGGCACTCTTTGAAAACAGTGTTTCCACGTGTTCCACGTCTGTCTGTGGCTGGTTATGTGGTCAAGAAAATTGTCTCACCGAAAGAGACCGTCCACAAACACAACGAAGCACTGTGTAATTCGCTTGCTTTTCACCTCTGTATTTCTCCGTTTATCCTATCGACTTTCGCCTCCTATTTCGGTATTGTGTTGCTTGCAAAAGCCCCACAAAGCACTGAAAATTAGGAGGAAAATGTATGACCAACATGAAAAAGCGCATTGCCGCCGCACTGACTGCGGCCACCCTCACCATTGGTCTCGCCATCCCCGCTACGGCAGCGGAGACCCAGGCTATCCGGGTGAGCAGCTACAAGGGCAGTACCCTGGAGATGGGAGAGCGCAGCGGACTCATCATCGGTCCCATCGGTACGGATTACACCGTCATCTCCAGCAGTCCAGATATAGTGGCGGTGGAACAGGTGTTGACCTTCTGGGTAGCTGTCGCCAAGGCGGAGGGAACCGCGGAGATCACCGCTTTCAACAGCGCCGGGGAGTGCGGAAGCATGACGCTGACAGTCGGTTCCACAGCCCCCGCTGCGCTGGAAGCACCCGCCAGCGGGAACAGAGCCAGCCTAACGGACAATATGGAAATTCGGCAGGAGATAATCCGGCTCATCAACCAGACTCGAAAGGACAACGGAGTGTCGGAACTGCCGGTCAGCGAGGCCTTGATGAACGCCGCCCAAGCCTGCTCCAACCGGCGCTACACCTGGCATCACGCTCCAGAAGAGGGTCAGGCCGCTGCCGAGGCCGGATATCCCTACGGCTTCGGCGACAACCTCACCGTGTTCACCGGTACAGTCGATGCTGCCCAGTGCGCCGTCGACAACTGGATCAACTCGCCGGGTCATTTCGAGACGATGATTGACCCCAGATGCGACTGCATCGGTGTAGGCGTGACCCAGTACGACGGCATCACCTACTGCTACATGTTCGTTGGAATACCCAATAGCGTCAACTTCTATGCATAAGAGAACAGTACTCAAGGAGGGCCGTCCAGAAAGCTGGATGGCCCTCCTTCATAGCGGAAAAAGCAAAGTACAGACAGGAAAATATGACACCCGGAAGCGCAGACTTCCTGCTCAAATTTTGCATAGCAGAAAACAATGAATTAGGGGCCAATTTACCAGAGCTAAATTCTGTCAATGATTAAAAAGCGACAGAAAACAAAACTCCACACAAAATTCATAATTCTCTGCTATAATCGCATTGGTGAGGTGAATCACATGGTGAAAATTTTAGTGGTCGAGGATGAATACGACATCCGGGAGCTTTTGCAGAACTATTTGGAAAATGAGGGCTATCAGGTTATTACCGCCTCTGACGGCGAACAGGCCCTCGAAGTATTCCGCAGCTCCCATGTCGATTTAATCCTGCTGGACATTCTGCTCCCCCGCTTAAATGGCTATGAAGTATGCAGGGCCATTCGGGAGGAATCAGATATTCCAATCATCATGCTGACAGCGCTCGACAGCGAAGAAGATCAATTAAAAGGCTTTGACCTGCGGATTGACGATTACATTCCAAAGCCCTTTTCCATGCCGGTCCTACTCCGTAAAATTGGTGCAATTCTGCGCCGGACAATGGGAGACAGCATCTCCGGTCGGATTACATATAAAGCTCTGACCCTGGATTTGGAGGGGTACAAGGTCTACATTTCCGGGCAAATTGTTGATTTGACCCAAAGAGAGTTTGAACTGCTGAAGGTCCTGCTCCAAAACCAAGGGCGTGTTTTATCCAGGCAAACGCTGTTGAACCGGGTATGGAGCTATGACTTTTATGGCGACGAGAGGATTGTCGATACACATATCAAGAATCTGCGAAAAAAGCTGGAACTGAATTACATCGAAACCATCAGAGGGGTGGGGTATCGCATTGATTACGAAGCTGAAAACTAGTCTGACAACAAAAATTTTCCTCGTTACCTGCCTGCTGCTGACGGCAGTCTGTGCTTTGACCTATGGCCTGATTGCCCAGCTTATGCCGCTGACCTACACAGTAGATCAGGAGCGTCTGCTGGCTGCCCAGGCAGAACGTCTGGTAAAGCAGCTGGAAGAATATACACTGGCTGACTGTGGGCCGCTCCTCTCACAGTTCACGTTTCAGTATGGCGTCCCGGTGAGTATCCAGGATTCCGCGGGGAATGTTGTCGGTGGCGTTGACCCCTCCGACATCATACCGACAGGAGAACATGGGCAATGGGAAATGACGCCAAACCATTTGTCAGGCGAGGGCATTCAGCCCAACAAAGAAAACGAGGATTATATCGTACATTGTATTGGAACCGAGTTTTCTTTTCAGGATTCCTCCGAAAACTGTCAGCTGCTGATCTTTGCCAGCACTCGCGCGGTCAATCAGGCGGCGGAGGCTTTGGGACATATCTGGCCCTGGCTGGCCGCGGCCATTCTGCTGGTGTCTGTGCTTACCTCCCTGTTCTACGCGCACTTCATCACACGGCCTATTGTGCGATTGAGCGGAATCTCCCAAAAACTGTCTGAATTGGATTTCAGCTGGCGGTGCGGAGAACAGCGTACAGATGAAATCGGCACATTAGCTCACAATCTTGACGAGCTGGCGAACCGCCTCTCTCATTCCATGCAGGAACTTCAGGCCGCAAATGACACCCTTCGGAAAGACGTGGAACGAGAACAGCAGCTGGAACAGGCCCAGCGGGATTTCTTCTCGGCGGTTTCCCATGAGCTGAAAACCCCCATCACCGTTATGAAGGGTCAGCTGGGCGGGATGTTGGACGGAATTGGCGTCTACGCAGATCGGGACAAATATCTGGCCCGCAGCTTGGCTGTGGCGAACCAGATGGAGAGCCTGGTACAGGAGCTTTTGACTGTCTCCCGTATGGAAAAGGGCGGAGAACTGCCTGTGGTTCCCGTGGAACTGACCGCTCTGATTCGGAGCTGTCTGCAAAATTACGATGAACTTTTCCAGCAGAAAGAACAAACAGTTATCGCAGATTTACCGTCGGAAATCTGGAGTGCGGGAGATCCAGCTCTCTTGAAAAAGGCCCTGGGCAATCTGCTTTCTAATGCCGCGCTCTACTCGCCGGTGGGCGTAAAGATTTGGATTTCCGCCCGTAAGAAAGGCAACAATATCGTTTTGAGTGTAGAAAACGAAGGCGCGCATATTGCCCCGGAGCAGCTGCCGCACCTTTTTGAGCCATTCTTCCGCAGCGACCCATCCCGGAGCCGTCAGACAGGCGGAAGTGGATTAGGACTTTATCTTGTTCAGAAAATAGCGGAACAGCATGGGGGTTCTTGTCAAATCCAAAACACCGACAGAGGAGTTTGCGCGACGCTGATTCTGCCAAACTCCACACAAACCACATATTAACCACAAACGAACTCCACATTTTTCTGTTATCCTGACCGCAATCTCAAGCGGAAAGGATGAAACACAGATGAGTGTGGAGATTTCTAAATTATCCATGACATACCCTTCGGGGAAAACCGCCTTGCGGGAAATCAATCTGAACCTGAGCAGCCCGAACCTGATCGGCCTGTTGGGGCCGAACGGAGCGGGGAAGTCCACCCTGATGAAGCTCCTGGTGGCAGGCCTGCTCCCCACGGAGGGAGTGATCTCGGTAGACGGGAAACCTTTGATGAAGCAGGAGCGCTTGTTGAAAGCCCGCTTGGGCTATCTGCCCCAGTCCTTTGGGCTGTTTGACGAGCTGACGGTCTGGCAGTTCCTGGACTACATGGCGGCGCTGAAAGGAATCGTCAACAGCAAGGAGGCCATTGCCGCCGCGATCCAAAGTACCAACCTGGAGGAAAAGCAGAAGGCAAAAATCCGCACTCTGTCCGGCGGACAGCGCCAGCGGGTGGGAATCGCGCAGGCCATCCTGGGCAACCCTCATTTCCTGATTTTCGACGAGCCTACGGTGGGCCTTGACCCGGAGGAGCGGATCACCTTCCGCAATCTGTTTTCCCAAATGGCCCAAGACCGGCTGGTGCTTCTGTCCACCCACATTATTGAGGATGTTCAGTCAGTGTGCAATCAGCTTATTGTGATACACCAGGGCCGTATCCGCTTTGCCGGTACTTCCGCCGAGCTGATCGCCGGAGCTGTGGGCCACGTTGGTGTATTTCGGGAGAAAGACCGGCGGCAGGAGGTGGGCCTGCATATTACCTCCCGCGTCAACACGGCCCAGGGTATCGTCTGCCGCGCCGTGGCGGAGGAACTTCCTGATTTTGTGGAACAGGTGGAGCCCGCACTGGAGGATGCCTATCTTTATCTCATCTCCAGGGAGGCGATGCAATGAACACCCTGCGGCAATTTCGTTTGGAGCTGGCCCGATTGCTCCAGAACCACCTTACTTGGCTGGCGATTCTCGTGACCGCCCTCTCTCCGGTTGCGGGCCTGACGGTCTACCGGCCTCTGTATTCCAGCAGCGACAGCGGCTATGTCACCACCATGCAGGGGATGTATCTTGCAAATCCGGCCCTGGCTGGCGGTATTTTGGGGGCTGTCGTATTTGCGATTCTCACTGTCTGGAGCATGGACAGGCTCCGGCGGGACGGCATGGAAACCTTGACCCACGCGGTGGTATCTCCCACGACCGCCGCCCTGACCCGGCTGGGGGCGCTGCTGTGTATCTCCGTTATGGCCCAAGCCATTACCACGTTGGCTTGGCTTCCGTATGCCATAATGAAACTGGGTGCGGTCTTTGATCTGAAAAGCTATCTGCTGATATACCTGATTTTTATGTATGGAGCGATTCCTCTGGCGATTTTGTTCGCCTCCGCCGCCTATCAATTCACCCGGCGGGCGGATCTGTCTCTGGTCCTCTTTGCCGCCTTTGCCGCCCTCAGTCTGACGGTCTGGAAGGAGAAATGGCAGCTCTGCTGGCTGAATCCCTGTGTTTGGGCAGTCTCCGATGATTTTTCCAATTACCGTATTTTTCGCTCGGTGGCCTATGTGCGGCTTACCTGGCTGCTGGCAATGGCCGGACTGTGGGTGTTGTCCTATCTCTGTGTGCGTCGATACGGGAAGGGACCGCTCGGCTCATTTGCTCATAATAGCCGGCGATTTTACCGTCCAGTGTTAGCGGCGGCATTGGTGGCCTGCTCCAGCCTGCTCTATATGGGCCAGCCCTTCCTCGATCACAGCAGCCCGGATATGGATTATGATTTTGTATTTGCCTCTGAACATATGGAGGCCGTCACCTGTTCTGGCTGTTACGCGGATGTGCGTCCTGATCCAAAAACGGGCAGCGTATATGGGAAGGCCCAATTTCAGCTTCAAAATACCAGCGGTCAGGAACAGAATGTCCGTTTTCTTATCAATCCGGGATACAAAATTTCTTCCATTCAAGCAAATGGCGCGGATGTGCCGTTTACCTTGGAGGATAGGCAGGAAATCAACGAAAAGGCGTTCGTTGTGGTCATCCCTGCCGCCCCGGAAATTGAGCTTACCATGGAATATGGCGGTTTTCCCCAGGAGTGGAATATCGTGTCTGCTGAACAGGGCAGTCTGGAAATCAGTGACGCCTACATGAGCCTTGAGAATGACGTTCTATCCCCTTCTCCCTATAATGTGCGGTATCAGGGAGATCACCTTCCCAACGTGACAGACATCACCCTCCCCGGACATATGACCCCCATTTTGTTTGGGCTTGGCTCCACTGAGCTGCTGCGGGAAAACTCGGACAGCACAAAAACATGGCGCATGGAGCGGGATAGCTATCGTATGATTATATATGCCGGGGATTATATCCGGGAGGAAATTCCGGTGGAATCGGCAGGCATTACTGTTAATTTCTATTACAGCCGTAAGCATCAGCCCGTCATGGAGGCTATGAACGCCGCGGAATCCATCCGACAGACCATTGAATACTGTACCGAACATATCGGCCCGTTGTCTTTTTATGGAGATGGGACCTTTGACCTGATCGAGCGGCGAAGCGACGGCGGCGGATATGCGGGAGACGGCGCCAGCATCGCGGATGAGCTGGACTATACCGCTGAAAACCTGTCCAACGGCGCAAAAGGCGGCTCCTCCGCTCAGGTGACGATCCATGAAATTGTCCATCAATGGTGGGGCCTGGGGAATATGTTTGACCCCATGGACGAGAGCGGCATTTGGTCTGCCGAGGGTCTGACCTGCTACACCACCTATCGCATTGTAAAGGCGCTGTATGGGGAACGCGAGGCTCAGGCCAGCTTTGTGGACACTTGGCAGGAGGCCGTGGACGACTACTACAAGGATTTCTATGTCCGCCACCCGGAGTACCTGTCCGCTTTGCCGGAGCAGTATCAGGCTGACATTGCCAACAATCTGCGTGGGATGCGGCAATATAACGAAATGCCCTTGAAAATCTTGAAGGCTGAACAACTGGTGGGCGGTGAGGAGGCTATGGACGAGATTTTGAAAGGTCTCTTTGGCCGGGAGCTGAACCCGGAATATCCCTATCTGACCTATCAGGAGTTTCTGGATGCCTGCCATCTGACAGAGGAGGACTTAAACCTTGAATAAAATATTTCGATATGAGCTGCGGCGCTTGCTGTGGAACAAGCTGTTCTTCGGTATTCTGCTGGTGTCCCTGGGATATGGCTGGCTGACACTGACTGGCTCTGTGGTCCGGGGCGTGGCTCACACAGCGCCTTTTTCCCCATGGAGCTTTGGATACTATCTCAGCCAAGCGCTGCCGCTGATCTGCCTGGGAGAATTGTTTTTCCTTGCGTTCTTCTTCTCCAAGGAGGAGCGTCTGCTCCGGCCCTTGACCCAAGCCACCCCAATCAGGCAGCGGCGGTATGCGGCTCTGCGGTGTGGAGCGGTGCTGACAGCTACCCTTGTCCTCTGCCTATGTGTCGCAGTCCTGGCGGTTGGATTCTATGTGTCGCTGTTTGGGTGGGTGGATTATGGGGAACTGATTTTACCCGCTCTATTGACCCTGATCCCGCCCATTGTCTTTTGCCTGGGAGCAGGAATGATGTTGAGCCGCTTCAACCATACTCTGATCTACGCTCTTATGGCGGCAGTAATTTTATTGACTGTGCTGCCCCTGCCCCCGGCAATCAATTTTTCGTTGAGCGATTTCTTCTCTCAATTTCCGTTGACGGTTGAAAAATTAGACCCAGCGTTTCATGTTCCGGGCTGGCTTGCAATACATCAAATCAGCTTAATCGCTATAGGGGCTTTTCTTGCTGTTTTTGCCGTCAATGTACAGAGAAACAGCAGCTGCCAAACTATGTGACGCAGCATGACAACAAGACCTGTTACTGCATTTTCTTCGCAACACTCAACGGCGTCAATTTCTATGGATCAGTCGTTCTGTGGATAATAATGTGTAACGTTGAAAAACCATAAAACTGCAAGCTGTGCGTTCCATTCAGCGTGGAGCGCACAGTTTTTCTCACTTATTTCAGTGGATGCCCAATCAAATTTTGCATAGCAGAAAACAAGGAAGTCTGCATAGATTTTTTAGACAAATTCTGATAGTTTATAGCCGTTTCTGCTCCATTCCATCTATTTTTTGGCACTCTTTGAAAACAGTGTCTCCATATACTCCACGCCTGTCTGTGGCTAATTATGTGGTCAGGAAATAGACCGCATCCCCAGCCCCTCTTGCGGTCACTATGTAAGATGCTTCGTTTTCACTCCCGGATTTCTCCGTTTTAGATTGCAATTCCCTATCGACTTTTGGCTTCCCGCTCGGTATTATGTTGCTTGTAGAAGCCCCATAAAATACGGAATATAGGAGGAAAAAAGTATGGCCAACATGAAAAAGCGCATTGCCGCCGCATTGACGGCAGCCACCCCTACTATCGGTCTCACCATCTCTGCCGTGGCAGCGAAAGCGCCTGACGAATCCGTCCGGGTGAGCAGTTACAAGGGCAATACCCTGAAGGTGGGAGAGCGCAGTGGCCTTATCGTCGGTCCCAGCGGTGCGGACTACACAGTCATCTCCAGCAACCCGGACACGGTAGCGGTGGAGCAGGTGCTGACCTTCTGGGTTGCTGTCGCCAAGGGGTCTGGGATCGCGGAGATCACCGCCTCCAACAGCGTCGGGGAATGTGGGAGCATGACGCTGACGGTCGGCCCAGCAGCCCCCACCTCGCTGGAAGCTCCCGCCAGTGGGGACAGCGTCGGCCTGATGGACAACCTGGAGATACGGCAGGAGATGATCCGGCTTATCAACCAGACCCGAAAGGACAACGGGGTACCGGAACTGCCGGTCAACGAGGCTCTGATGAACGCCGCCCAAGCCTGCTCCAACCGGCGCTACACCTGGCATCATGCTCCAGAAGAGAGCCAGGCCGCTGCCGATGCCGGATATCCCTACGGCTTTGGGGACAACCTGACCGTGTTCACCGGCACAACCGACGCCGCCCGGCGCGCCGTCGACAACTGGATCAACTCGCCGGGCCACTTCGAGACGATGATTAACTCCAGATGCGACTGCATCGGTGTAGGCGTGACCCAACACGACGGCATAACCTACTGCTACATGTTCGTCGGAATACCCAACAGCGTCAACTTCTATGCGTAACCAGATAGCGACCAGGGATGGCTGTCCAATTTCCTGGACAGCCATCCCTCGTGGTAGCAAAAACAGAGTACATGCAGGAAAATACAATGCCGGGAAGTGCGGATTTACTGTTCAGATATTGCGTAACTGAAAACAAAGAATTAAAGCCTTCGAAGGAAGTTTCAGTCTCTGCTTCGTACTTATCATTTTTCGGTGTCTTTTTTGGCTTTTGTGGATTGCTGAAGTGTCAAGGCTTGTGCAACATGATTTAATTCTTTCACTACTTTTTTCACCTCATTGAGGAGATCGTCAGTGGGGGTATTAACCGAATAAAACGTGGCATATACGTTCCAATCAATATTAAAAAAATCTTGATAGGTACTTTGTTCGTCTTGATAAATAATTTCTCCAATAATTGGCCTTTTGTTCGGATTATTACGGAACTCCTCTGCGCCAAAAAAATAACTATAGCTCTGTCCAATACCCAAGACAAATTCTTGTTGTTGAAGTGTGTTTAATCTATCAATAGCAGAATCTTTGCTAAGACTGTTCAAGAAATCCAAATCAAACTTGATTTGAACATGAGTAGCCACACGCCGTCCATGATTGGTAAATCTCATACCATACCACATACGATTCTCAAAAATCACTTCATAAGTAATACGCGGACGATTTTCCTCCACGTATTGCCGTCTTGCCTCTGTGAGTTGCTCCTGTGCAGCTTTCGCAGATTTTATATTTGCCCAACAAATAAGGATTGTTGCTAAAACATAAACCGCAGTAATAAGTACCATCAATGAGCCTTCATGCTGATCTAAAAAGCAAATTACTTCTGTCATTATCTTTCCTCCGTCAGCTTCTGATACATCCTCATCAACTCCGCCACGCAGCTCGTCTCGGTGGTGGTCGCCACGTCAAACCCATACGCCTGCATGACGGCCCGGTCGTTCTGCTGATGGGCCTTCCGCAGCTCCGGGGGCAT
>NZ_CALPCP010000042.1 GCF_943192995.1 Flintibacter muris | reverse complement strand
AGCAACTGCGTCAGGAATTCTCTCCTGGCGCAGTTGCTTCACATCTGTTCTTCACATAACGACTATGATTAAATAAACTGAGTTGCCCAGAGCACGGTAGCGGGCGGAGTCAGAGGCCCCCTGCAGTTCTGTCCAGGAATCAGGAAATCCCTGGAGCCTCTCACATTCCAGCGGCGTCAGCCTACGAATAAGCAGTGGTCTTTCAGTCTCTGTCTCCTGCAGCACAAGATCAGTGGCATCCTTGTGCTGACGGGCACTTTCAGTGGATGTTACAGTGCTTTCCATGAATGCATCCACTCTCTGTCTGGAAAAAAACCTGTCATGTGTATCCAACAAAATTGGCAGATTATTGCCTCCAGTGCCATTGCGATTCGTCAATGTGGGAGATATGCTGTACGGTCCTGTGTATCTCGCGTCGATTCCGTGGTTTTCAAACAACGCTATAACTGAGGGTGTTTCTTTCTGACGCATACCAATAACCAACGGCTGATGGCCATGCTCCTGGGCCCGCAGCGTCCCCGCCACATCTTCAGAACAAGCCATGACGCCGCCACCCTGGTCGTTGAGACAGAGAACAGAAGGTACCATATTGGTTCCGCTCTCCGATGCTTTCAGGGTTGGTGCACACTCCACCTGATATCCGATCCCACCTGCTGTAGGTGCGGCTCCGGCACAGAAACCAGCAGTAAATACCAGCCCGCCGGGCTTCTGCTCCCCACTGTTGATCGTCGGTGCAACACCAAGTGGGGTAGATATCCGTCTCTGCTGATTATCCCAGGGAGTCAGGCTGCCAGCTGTCTCGGCTACAAACAGCAGGCCGGCAGGATTCCGGCCCCCTCCGCCATCTGCGCTGGCCAGAGTGGGCGCTTTACCCCCTGGGGTAAACACACGGGCCTGCTGGGTATCCCAAGGGTTGAGGCAGTCCTGCGCAATGAAGGCCTGCTGTTTCATTCCAGGTTGGGGGCTCAACGCGCCGGCCGCATTGTGGAGGTTGCGGACCTCGTCCCTCTGGTTAGCGGCGAAGGCGATGAGGTCAGGGAATGGAGCTGTTAAGCCCGCCTGAGCCAGCAGCGCCGCTTTCAGCTGGGGCGGCAGTTCCTTCCTACGTTCCGTCGCTCTGCGCAGGATACCCAGGCAGGCTGTCCTGCTTAAATAGTATTTGCGGGGCGGATCGCCCTGCAAAATCTGCGATAAGGAAAATACGTCTTCTTCGCTGAGGGGTGCGGGGCCAGTATTGAGCGTCGAAGACCCGCCAGGCGAGGGAGAAATCAGTTCCCAGTACGATTCGCCCAGCAGGTTGCCATGCCCAGGGGTGAGGTCCAGGGACATAAACGGGATCGTTTTTAACTCGGACAATCTCCTCGAGGACGACGCGGAAGTCCTCACCCTTGGGCGATCCGCTGCTGAATGCGCCGGGGACGTTTTCCCAGCACATCCATCTTGGTCGAACAGCGATACCTGTCCGTCCTCGCTGAACATCTGCATTTCTCATCTCCTTTACGATCCGAATTTGTTCCATAAAAAGGCCGGAGCGGGCGCCGGACAGACCGGCTCTCGCTCCAGCTACACTGAGATCCTGACAGGGTGAGCCCCCGCAGATGATATCCACAGGCGGCAATTCTGCCCCGTCCAATTTGGTGATGTCCCCCACATGGATCATTCCGGGGAAATGGTGTTTTGTTACTTCGATAGGGAAGGCTTCGATTTCGCTGGCCCACACAGGCGTGATTCCGTTGCGAACCGCCGCCAGGGGGAAGCCGCCGATCCCATCGAAGAGACTCCCCATAGTGAGCATGTTCTCCTCCTGTCCTTATTTTGCTGCTGCCTGCACAACGGTGCGGGTAGTGTTGACAGCGGCCTGAGCGGTGTAGACGGCGCTCATGATATTGGCCCTGGTTGTGGTGTCCAGGCCGAAGGTCCCGGCGATCCTGGGCACCTCTCCTGCGGAGAGCATGAGGCCCAGTCCCAGCAGAGCATGTTCCCGGAAGACTATCAGGCCCGCCACCAGGATTGTGGATTGCAGGAAAGCTGTCAGGCACAGACCGATGACCTGCTTGATCCACTGGGTAAATCCATCAATATATCCTCTGGGAACGCTGAACATGTACAGACTCCCCACCGCAATCTGGATGAGCAGGATGCCGCCGCGTTTCAGGTTGGCGAAAAAAACCTTGATTACAGCGTAAGCCATCATGATAATGCAGAACAGGAGCATGATCGGGCTGGTGAGGACACTCATGCCGAAGTCAGGTGCGCCTACCATATCCGCAAGACTTTCCACGTTCATCAGCTCCTCAATGATCTGCTCCCCTACAGTCCCGATGCTGGTTCCGTACCCGGTCAGACCCACAGAGAAGGTTCCCTGCAAGGATACCGACAGGGAATAGAGCCGCACAGGTACCACAGTAAACAGGCTGACCGCCATAAAGCCCTTGATGGCATTGAGGGCTGTCTGCCGGAGGTTTCCCCGGCCGGTGGAGTATTCAATGCCGAATTCAAAGCCAGAGACCACAATGCTGACGCCGAACAGCGCCCAGCCCAGCTGGGAGAAAAGCAGGACAATGGCCTTCACCCAATCAAGTTCAAACAGCTCTACGCCCATATTGCCCATAACAGCGAAAAAGTTGCCAAGAAAGCCCACCATTTGCCCATAGAACCAATCAATCAGGTTGTCCATGATGGTGGATGCTACAAAATCAAAGACAAATATCGCAGATCACCTCCTGGCACTTCATTGCATGGTCTGTTCCGTCTGCCAGGCAGGGTCCTGCCACTCTTTCAGCTGCTCCTCCGTATAGCAATAGATCAGTTCTTCACGACACAGCCTGGCAAGGATCATCCTGTTCTGCCCGATTGGGATGTCGGTCACTTCGAATTCCGCTCCCCAGCCATCCTGATACTGGTACTCCAGCTGACGGGTAAAAACATCCCATTCTTCATCTGTCAATTCAGCGGTGGTTTCCAGGTCAACAACCGCATAAGCAGTTTCACCTACCGCACAGACACTCAGCCGGGCCGCCCGGATTTTTTGCTTGACAGCATGGTCCATCTCCCGGTCACTCGGCCAGGAGAAAAACTTCATCAGATTAATGCTGGAGGACGGCTCAGAATGGAACGCACGCAGGGCGTCGAGGATATTTTGCGCGAATGCAGCGGAGTGATCGTAGAGACATTCAGGGCTCCAGTATTCTTCCATTTCTCCAATGCTTACCCAGATGGGTGAGAAAATTCTCGGATATTTTTGAGAATGTGCCACTTGTTCGTTCATCTTCCGCCTCACAGTCCAATGATGCCCCAGATATAGTTGGGTGCGGTCAAGGTGAAGACCAGGCAGGCAAAGAGGATTACGGGGCCGGTCCACTCGAACTGGCCATGCTTTTTATAGTCAAAATAGGCCATCCCTAATTTGGTGAAGAAGGCGATGGCCAGGACCATGTCCAGTGCGGGAAAGACTACGTTTTCAACCACGGTCTTGATCTGGTCCGCCGCGTCAGTCCAGGTGCTCTCCACAGCGGAGGCCACATCCCCGGCAGCGAGAGCGGGGACACAGCAGAGGGCTGCCACCACCATGGCGGCGGCAAGGATACGGAACATTTTCTTGGATTTCATCTTGATTTTCCTCCCTGTATTTATATTGGATTTACAGAAGAGGAGCCGCCCTTGACAGGCGGCTCCCCATTCAGCATGGACAGACCGGCTCAATAGCCGGTGCGGGGCAGGGGCTCGGCGGGCTTGTAGACTCTGGTGACCCATCTGCTGGTGGCCATGATCCACTGACCATTATAGATGCCGCCCACGTCCGCCTGGTTAACGAACTGAGTCCCTCCGGTAAGCCAGGACACCACATTGCAGTACACCATTGGCGCTTCCACCTGGCGGAAATTGCTGGGAACAACACCGAAGGAGACCATAAACTCAGTGATATACTCATTGGAGGCCAAACCCAGGGCGGAAGGAGAAGCGTCCAGCATATAGTGCCGCGTGGTGCTCAGATTGTCGTACATAGTGCGATACTCGCCGTTAAGATTGGTTTTAAACACGATCTTGTAATTCCCCTGCACGTTGTAAGTGCCGGTGGCGATTTTGTCCAGCCGCACCGCCTGGGCAGGCAAGGTATCCCGCCAGTAAAAGCTGGTGAGCGCGGTGGTGGAATTGTTGGCGATGCCGGAGAAATTATAGCGGAGCTGCTGGCCGGGCATGACCTCCACGAAGCCGGTTTTCTTAATGGAGACGTTGGTATACAGGGCCTTGTTGGTCATGGCCGTCTTGACAATCTGGCCGGCATGCTCAATCTCCACATCAATGGGAGTTTTGTCTAAACCATAAAACTCGGCAGCCTTGGATTCAATCACCTTATACCGTCCCAAGGGCAGCGGTCTGGACACGGCCACGCCATTTTTCCTGGTACGGATGGTGTCCACAAGATTGCCTGTGCGGTAGTGATATATCTCGAACTCGGTGTTAGGGATGGGTGTGCCAGCGGGCCAGCCGTTCATGGAGTTGTAGTCCTCGGAGGTCTTGGTGACCTGAATCTGTCCGGTGATGGCAGTGTTTTCCCAGGTGATTTCTGTGGTAGTCCCGGCGATGACATTTACGGTCTTCAGTTGGGTATCCACCAGATATCCGTCATTCTCCAGCTCCCGCAGGTAGTAGCGGCCAGCCCCGGGCAGATCGTCAATGTGGACATACCCCCTGTCATCGCTGCTGTACTGCCCGATGGGATTCTTGTCTGCATCGTAGAGCAGGAAGGTTACTCCGTAGAGCCCCTCCTTGGTATCACTGTCAATTTTATGGATGAGGATACCGCTCAGGGCTTTGTTGGTCACCACCAGCGGCGGCGTGGCTTTCCCGGTTTTCACCTCGAAATAGTGGGGAGTGCTGTCCAGCTTGAACTCCTTCGGGCACTTTGTCTCCACCGCATAATAGCTCCCGGCTTCCAGTGTGACAAAGACCCGGCCATCTTTCCCGGTAGTGACAGTATCCACCAGAGCGTCGTCCATGCGGCGGATTTCAAAGGTCACGTTGGGTATGCGCTGTTCCTCTTTCCCCTCCACCGCCTTGATAATCTCCACTCCGCCTACGGGGTTGTTGTAGAAGTAGAGGTGCTGTGTGTCGTCCGGGTTGACCACCACCGTCTGAGTGCGGGTATTGGGGTCGATGGTATAGCCGGGGACACTCTCCACTTCGGTACAGATGACGGTTCCTGTGATATTGGAGAGGATGATCTGGCCCTCGGAATTAGTGAAGTACAGCCCATTGGAGGATAGCTTGCCGCCCTCGGCGTCCACCACCTTGCCGTCCGCATAGGTGATCTTAAACTGCACCCCGGTCAAGGGCGTTTTCCTGTCCGCTCCCGACAGCTTGTGGATGATGAGGTTTCCCAGCGGCTTGTTGCGAAATTCCAGGGTAACGGTCTGTCCGGCTTTGATCTGAACGGTCTGTGGGGTGTCGTCCAGCAGGTAGCCTGTTTTTGCCCTGACCTCCTTAACTACCAGCGTGGTTCCTGGGTCGATATTCTCCACCAGGAAGCTGCCTGAACTGTCCGTCACAAACTTGCCGTTGGCATTTCCAACCACGGCCCCATCCGCCGTTGTCACGAAAAATTCCACATCACTGAGGGGCGCGCCGTCACTGGCCGATACCTTTTTTACCAACAGAGAGCCCTTGGCGCTGTTACCAAAATAGACCTGTACCACCTCCTGCTCCTCGCCGGAGAGATAGACGGTTTGGGGCGGTGTGTCGATTACATGGTTCCCATCACTGGACAGCTCCTCAATGACGTAGGTGCCGGCCTTACAGCCTGTTACCGTGAAGGAGCCGTTGGCCGAGGTGCGGTAGGTGCCAATCACTGTGCCACCCGTGCCGGAAGTATTGCCGGAAAGATACCTGATCTGGAACACCGCCCCCTCTATGGCCACGTTGGGGTGCTGGCTGTCGTATTTCCAGACACATATGGCACTCAAAGGCCGGTTGCGGAAGCGGAAGGTGTGCCCCTGGCCGGCAGCTACAAAAGCTTCCTGTGTGTCGGGATCGGCCTTGGCAAAGCCTTTCAGGGGTTCCAGCTCCTGAACTCGGAACCAGCCGTCCCGCAGGCCCAACTCACCCATTTCCGGGCCGTTCAGCTCAATGCGGCCGTCTTCGTCGGTGTAGAATATTCCCAGGTCGTTGATCTCGCCGGTACTGGTGTGGTTGGAGCTGTACCACACCCGGAAGGGTACATTGGCCAGCGGCTCAAAGGTGACCGCGTTCTCCTTGATAATCTCAATAACCGGCCGCCTGTGATTCTCGAAATACACCTTGTGGTCGCGGTTGGGGTACAGGGTGACAAGCTGCGGATCGGCGTCCTTGAGGTAGGGCGAAGGCACGGACTTTTCCGAAATTTCATATATTCCGGGCAGCAAATTGGACAGCGTGGCTTTTCCCTCGCTGTTCGTTTTGATCTCGTCCACACTGTGGCCGTCCGCCGCCTTTACCAGAAAAACGGTATCCTTAATCGGGGTGCCATCGTCTGCGTCATTTTTGTAAACATACAAATTGGGCCGCTTCTGATTTTCCAGACAGATGGTGCTGGTCTTGCCCGGGAACAGCTCCACATGGTACTCCCGCAGGTCGATGATGTGATTGGATACTGTAGCGGTTTCTTTCAATGAGTACACACCTGGCTCCAAGCTCTCCCACAAAATCTCGCCCGTGGCCGAAGTGGTGCGGTCCAGATACCGACTTCCATCCTCGATTTTCGCCAGGCGGAAGGAGACCCCCGCCAGCGGTGAGCCGTCTGAGCTGGTTTTTAGCAAGTGGAGAGCGGGGCGCTTGGAATTGGTGAACACGAACTGCGCGTCCTCGTTGGGTTTCAGCTCAATGATGCGCTGGGCGTCGTCGATCACATAGCCGGGGCAGTCCAGCTCTGTTACCACCGCCGCGCCCGCAGGCAGCTTGGACAGGTCGATGGTCCCGTCCTCCAGCGTGGTCATCTCCACCGGGCCCCAGCTCCCGTCTACCGCCTCCAGCTTGAACCTTGCGTTGGGGATGGGCTTGGAGAGGTCGGCGCTGTCCACCTTGATAAGGTGGATGCCGGGTTTTACGTCGTTGAAGAACAACAGCTCCTTGATGCCATCCCCGGCGTGGAGCTCCACCTCCTGGGGGGTAGTATCCAGAATCAGCCCGTCATTACCAGTATCTACCTCAAAGGCGCGATAGGTACCGGGCTGAGCGTTGGTAATCAGAATCTCACCCACTGCGTTCGTCTGAAAATTGCCCAGAAATTCGCCGTCCCGATAGACTGCGAAGGTAACCTCGGGCAGCAGGATCATATTTTTCCGATCATATTTGATGATGCGCAGGCCGGGCAGCTCCTTGTTGACGATAGTGGCTGTGGACTCCTCGCCGGACACCACAGCCACGGTCTGGACGGTGTCGGTCTCAGCGATCCAACCCTCGATACCGGCCACCTCTTTCACCTCGTAACCGCCCGGTTTCAGATGATCAAAGACAACCGTACCGCCCATCCGCGTCTGGCCGGTGAGCACCTCGCCGCTTTCGATGTGCTTGATCTGCACCGTCACCCCGTTGAGGGCGTCGCCGGTGTTGGATAGCTTCTGCACTTTGAGAGAGCCATAAGGGGCGTTCCAAAAAGTCAGCTTTGCCACCTTGTTATATTCCACATCGGCGTGCTGGGTGGTGATGTTAGGGAGAAGATGATATTGGGGCGGGATCTCCTCGGTCACGGTGTAGTGGCCCTCCAGGGTGAGTGGGATGGTGACCGTTCCGTCGGGGCCGGTGGCGTAGGAGCCCAGCTTCCGGCCCACAGGGTCATAGATGGAGAAGACTGCCCCCTCCAGGGGCATCTCGGTACCCTCCTCCAGCTTGATGATCCGCAGCGCCGTTTCATCCGGGATTTCCTCCTCCGGAGAATCGTAGTAATTACTGATGGCAGCCAGTTCCATGCGCTGGTTGTTGTCCACATCGCAGATGTAGTTCTGCAAATTGCCATACTTGTCCTTCTCCGCACAGACAGCGTACTTGGCCACCGAGGCGGTCAGGGAGAGCTGGACACTGCCTGTCTCTCCCTTGATGCTGTCCACGGGATAGAGCACCTTAAAGCTGCCTAGCGAGCCATCTGTGATTACATCGGTGATATCCTGGTTGTCCATATCCACAATGCGTGTCCCGGCAGGGACACTGCCGGGATCGGAAAAGGCCACGCCGACCTTGAGACCGTAGACAAAGGTCTCGCTGCGCAGAGTAAAGACCTGCTGCTTGTACTGTCTGCCGTCTACCGTTACCGGGTAGGCCACCGACTTGTCCGGGGTGGCGGTGAGCTTGGGCTCCAGCATGTAGTTGTAGGTGGTACCGCGCTGGTAAATGGTTTTGGCCGCATGCAGCACCCGGTTGGCAATCTCCTGGTCCGCGGCGCTCAGACCGGGGGCCACCTTCAGATTATTGATGTTCCATGCGGGCATGAGATAGCACCACAGGGCCATTTTAGTGGCGTAATACGCCTGATACTTGTCATCCAGATTCAGGCCCTCCAGGCTGTAGTGGGGATAGCCGTTACAGATGATACCCACCACCTTGGGGTCGCTGGCCTTCTCGTTGGCCAGATACTTGATGCTCTCGCCAGGGCCCACAGTCTGGGGGACGCCAAAGAGGTCAGGGTTGACGCAGTAGGCTGGTGTTTCTCGTATATAACCGTTTGCGGTCTTGAAGTTGTAATAGGTGTATTTCTGCTTCCTGACGCTGCCGTTGATGGACAGGTAGCCAATCTCGTGGTCTCCGTTGAAGATGTCCACCTCACCCAGGGCCTCGTCCTCACTGGAGGCGGCGAAGGAGGAGATGGGCAGGATGCCCAGGAGCATCACGAATGCGAGGAACAGGGAAAGAAACCGCTTTTTCATAGACATACCTCCGAATAAAATGAGCGGCCCCGGCATTTCTGCCGGAGCCGCCTGATGATAGGGTCTGTTGTGTCGTTACAGGGTCTGGAGCCAGGCCATATAGTCCTGGGCTCTCTTGATCAGGATTGCCATGTCTCCTCTGGTGATGGTATCACCTGTCAGGGCTTCTGCCGGGATCAGTTCCAGTTCCGCCGCCTTGTCGCAGGCGGTGTCATAGTCCCAGCCGTCCCGTTCCAGCCAGCGGAGGATGACGGCGCAGGCCATTTGAGGAGTCGCCGGGTCGGATGGTGCGAAGATGCCTTCTCCGTAGCCGGCCATGATGCCGTTGGAGGCGCACACGCCCACATAGGTCTTGGCCCATTTCGGGACGTCGTTGAAGTTTGCGTCGCACAGTCTGGCATAGAAGTCACGCTCCCAGGCGATGTGCTCCGGGTTGATGCAGATCTGGCTGACAAGGACGGCCATCTCGGCGCGGGTCAGATTGTCGTTCAGGTGCAGGTCGCCGTTCTCATCTCCTGCCATAAGCCCCTGGGCCTGCAGGCTCGCGGCGGCAGTCTCCTGTTCAGTGGGGACATCGGCGGCCAGGGCGGCAGGGACGCTGACAGTAAGCAGGATGCTGGTGGCCAGGGCGATCATCATGTTTCGGTTCATTGTTTTTCCTCCTTCGATAACATTGGGCTTTGCAAGTCCAATGATACGGGAAGAAGGGTCAAAAGTCCAGCAAAAGAGAAGCTTCAAAGCGGAGAAAAACGGGGATGAAAACGAAGCATATTACCGAACCTCAGCACCCTGGACACACCATCGCTGTTCCCGCTGATCGCGGACGCAGGTGTATAGGGTGATCATATTATTGGTGGAGGGGGCAAGGGCGCTGCGATCTGTCTCGGCCACCTTGGACACGCTGGTAACGGCATAGGTGCGGGTGCCCAGCCGGGTGGTCAGGGTGATTTTGTCGCCCACCTCCAGGGTATGGATCTGTCCGAAATGGTTGGTCACACCTCGGTTATGCGCAGCCAATGCCACATTGCCATCCCAGATGGAGGTATCCTCAAAGTGTCCCGCCCCCTTCTTCAGCGCGGTGCTGTCCGTGCCCTGATAGATCTTGACGTTCAGGCCGATGGCAGGTATCTTCAGCGTACCCAGATGCCCCCCGGTGTAGTAGAGATCGTCTGTCACCTTGGTGTAGCCGCCAGGCCCGGTCACCGTCACGGTAGATGAGCCGGGGACAAAGACGGAGCCGCTGGAACTTCCACTGCCCATGGCGGGAGGCTGGATTATGCCGGAACCGCCGTTGATGACAGCCCCGGAGACAGGCTGATAGCCCGGGGCCAGATTGGGCGTCAGGGGTGTGCCGGTGTTCAGCGTGTCGGCACTGTAGCTGCCGAAGCCGGGTGGGATGAGGGCGGCATTCTTGCTCACGTCCTCATTCTTCATGGCGCCGTTGTCAGCGGTATGCACCACCTCAAAGGACGAAGGCTTGCCATACTCCGGGGTGCCGGGGGCATTGATGCTGTACTCCAAAGGTCCGGTCGCGCTGGCGGGAATTGTGAGGGCCAGGGACAGGCATAGGGTCGAGAAAATAACGGTAAACTTTCTCATTCGGTCTCCTCCTTGTTTTCTTTACGGTGTTTCAAAAACAGGGCGGCTCCAATCCCGGCTCCGCCCACAGCAATGACGCCCAGAGGGATGAGGAGCAGGGGCCAGTTGAAGCTGGCAGGAGTCTGAGTATCAGGGGCGGGCTCCGGTTCAATCGGCTTGAGCGGTGTCCCCTCAAAGATGGCCACATACCGGGTCTTGTTCAGGGCAATCCGGCTGACAGAGCCGGCGTAATCAGCAATGACGGTGTAGCCTTTGACGTAGCTGCTGGTGGCGGAGCCGGTATAGGTGGCCACTGCGGTGTAGCGGTCGCCCACTGCGTAGCCGTCCATATTTGCGGTGTTGTCGGTCTGCCAATTGATATTCTGGAGGGTCAAGGTACGCCCGCCGTCCTGGATGGTCTTGGGGATGTTAGCGGTGTCCTGACTGGCCAGATTGGGGTAGCTGCGGGTGGCGGAGACATCCTTGGTGGAGCTTCCATACCCGGCCACCTCAATCTGGACGGTATCCAGCTGGAGGGCCAGGGTTCCGGTGAGACCGTCCTCGGTGACAAATTCTTTCTCAGTGGGCAGCAGAGCCAGAACAGACTCCATATCCTTGCTTTTGCTGGGGATGGAGACTGTCTCGGTGTGATACCGCTCCTCATACTCCGGGGTCTCCTGCTTGAGCAGGTCCACCAGCGTATAGCGGAACCCCTCCTGCTCAAAGTCGGACCGGGCAATGCCGGCAGGGTCTTCCTCCGGGCTCAGGTCATAGATTTTGCGCACCTCAGCGCCATCCTCGCTCCTGATAACGGAGGTGGGATAGCAGGCCGGGCTGGGCGGCGGAACTGCGGCGTAAGCGGTGGGGGACAGTGTCATGGTCAGAATCAGAGCCATGGCGCACAGGGCGGATAATTTTTTCATCATCGTTCACTCCTTATCACATTGACATTGAAGGTGCGGGGGGCGCTTCCTGTTCCTGGTGCCGCTGGGGAAGCTGTTCCAGCGCCTGCTGGTATGCGGCCACAACCGCATCACTGAACTGCTGGTGGAACTCCTTGGTGCAGGGAAAACAGACATCCCTGTAACCGTCTCTGCCCTTATAGCTGGGCATAGAGACAAAGGGGCCGTTCTCACTGTCGATTACCTTGACTCCCCGGATGGCAAAGCAGCCGTTCAGAGTCACCGAGGCATTGGCCAGCACATTTCCGCTGGTGCTCACGGAGTAGATCTTCACCTCCAGCTCCATGGGGAGTGTCCCTTGGACAGGGGCGCTCTGATGCGTGGTTTTGTTGCTCATAATCTTTTCCTCCTTACGTTTTCTTATGGTCAAGCCACTCCTGGGTGCGGCGAACCAACATTTTATATTCCCAATAGGTGAGCTCCAGCGGTACAAAGTGTCCCTTCCTGATTCCGTCTACCCGGTATTTGGATATGACGGGGTAACGGAAGGACTGTTCCGGCGCGGGATAGCGGCGCTTCAGCTCCGTGGGAGATATCCAGCCGGCACCGGACAGGTACAGCCAGCGGACGGCGGATTCCGGAATGCCTGGGACGTCAGGCCACAGGCGCTTGCCCTTCAGCCGCTGTTTGGAGGTGTTCCGATTTCCGGGGACGGGGACCAGCATGTCCGTGGCGAGACAGTAGCGGATATCCAGACAGGACACTAATTCCCTGGCCAAAGAGATTACGCCCTCCTCCTTTTTCCAAAGGGGGAGGGCGAGGAAGTCCAGAACCAGCGTGTTTTCCCAGGTGGTAGAGCCGATATCGGTGGACAGGCGGCGCACCAGCTCCACATCTTGCTCCCCATTACTGAGACCGAAGACCTTGACGGAGCTGTCCGGTAAGGAGCGGTACTGCTCCAACGCATCCCGCCAGTCCAGGAACCGGGACTGCCGCCAGCCCTGTTCACCCTGGGGGTCATAGCCCAGCCGCAGGTCATCTATTGTATAAAAGGATAACTTCAATCCATTCACCTCTCATTGCATTATGAAGCCATCTGCGACAGGGCCGCAGTTCGGCTCTTGATTGGGACCACGAAGCTCCTCCAGCTTTTCCCGCGCCCAGTCCGGCAGATACTGCTCATCCAGCACCCCCAAAAAGTCATCCCGGTTCCAGCGGGTCTTCTCACCGTCGCCCAAACAAGTGGCATAGACCGCACGGCCTCTGGACTCAGGAGAACATCCAAAGCCACCCTCGCCATACCAGAGCATGTTTTTGGGGGACCAGAAGCTTTCCCGCAAAGTGTGAGGATTCATCACCAGCACCTTGTCCTTGAAATCCTGTTCATGCCGCTTACCAACACAGTGCTCCAGGCCGAACAACCCCAATACCTGGTATGCTTCTCTGACCTGACCGATGAACCCCTCCAAAAGCTGGGCGGCGGTGTCCACCGCATAGCAATAGTTATATTTGCCATCCGGGGGCACAAACGTCCCCTGACCCCACTGGTAAATTGTGTCGCTGACCAGATGTCCGCAGGCAGACTTCTTGAGTTCTTTCAGGGAATTGGCGAGGACAAAGTTTACCCGCTTAAAGCCAAACTCCTCCAGTACAGACTGGGCGCTGCCCTCTTTCAGTACCCCACTGGATTCATCGAAATGCTCCTGAACCGCCTGTTCTATGGCGCGTGCGCAGCGGACATTCTCCCGAAAGCTGTCCTCATGCATCTGTGTTTCCTTTTGGCGTCTGGCCTCCGCCCTGGAGTTAGGGTAGAGGTAGAGAAAGTCAGCTTCCATAGATGATATCCTCCAGTATCATGTGTTCTTCCAGCTCGCCCAGACAGCTCCCTGCATCACCGAAGATGTCCAGCAGCTCGAGAGGCACATCCCGCAGGTCATGGCGGTAGCCGGCTGCCGAGATGATCACAGAGCCAGACGCCTCATGCACCTTGGCGCACAGCTTGGCATCCTCCGGGATGCCCGCCTCCTGGCGCAGGTAGCCGGGCAGATCAATGGATTCCTCCTCCAATGCGTCATAGGGGCAGCCACTTTCTTCGCAGCCCTCGCAGGGGCCGCAGACTTTGGCCAGATGCGCATACAGCTCCTCTGCCGTATTGTGGAGCTGCTTCGCCACAGAAATCAGTTCAGGTGCGGTCAGTTGTCCCTTCAGCAGGACCAGAGCGCAGTCCAGCGTATGCAGCTCCACCTTCCCACCGTAAGGAATATGACTCAGATTCAGGGCAGCGGTAGGGATTCGGAGCCCCTGGGGGGCGGATTCACAGATGAATTTCATATCGTTTTCCTCCATATCAGTCGAATAAATTGATTTGTCTGGGCAGATACAGCCCACGCTCGTCCATGTCGTAGTTGGCAATGAAGACCTCGGAAAACTGGCAGTTGGGATCATATCGCTGTTTGATGTTGTTCAACCTGGTTACCGCCTCAATCTGGATGCCCGGGGCGTTGTAAAGGTCACGGACAAAGGCGTCGTCATTGTATGACAGCAGGAACTTTCCATCTATGTCCAGCAGAGCATCCCGCAGGCGGATGTGATCCTTCTCTGTAAATCCACCCTCCCCAATGTTCTGGTAATACCCTTCAGTGGAGTGATAGGGCGGATCGCAGTAAAACAGGCTGTCCTCCCGGTCGTAGTGGTGGATGAGCCGTGCAAAGTCCTGATTCTCCACCACTACATCCTTCAGCCGACGGTGGGCCTGCTGGATCAGCGGGAAATTGGCCCACATATCGTGGGGCTGGCTTCCGAAGCTCTTGAGACCGGAGGCGTAGCTGTGCCGGATGATTTGATAGAACCAGGCCGCTCTTTGGATATCTGTGGCGGGCCGGCGCGTGTCCAGGGCTCTGCGTATCCGGTCAAAATCCTCGCGGGAGTTGAGGACATATTCCAGGGCGTTGATGAGCAGGTCTGGCTTGTCCCGCACGCATCGGTACAGGTTGGCCAGCAGACCATTGAAATCGTTATAGACCTCAAAGTCCCTGCGGGGCGGCTTGTGGAACAGCACCCAACCGCCCCCTCCGAAGACCTCGATGTACCGGGAATAGTTCAGGGGGAATCGTTTGACCACCGCCTCGCGCAGAGCTTTCTTCCCGCCTACCCAGCTCATAAAGCTGTTCAGGGGGGATCACCTCCAGCGCAGCCAGTCTCGCTGAATTTTTCCAGCGCCGTTTCCAGACCGGCGATGGCCTTCTCCAGGCCAGTGACCATCTGTCTCAGCTGGCGGATGGTGGTGTAGACCTCGCCGGCGGTGGCGGCGTAGAAGTAGCCCTGCCGGTCGCTGGCAATGGGGACGCCCTTCCGCCTGAGCCGGTTGACCAGCTTGCGCAGGTCCGTGCCGCTCAGACCCAGCGCCTTCTCCAGTTCCGCGCCGCCTACCCGGTATTTCCTGCCGGAACAGGCCCCCTTCAGGTAGCTCAAAAGTCGTTCTTCTCTCATGATTTGCTCCTTTCCCGGGGCCGCTTTCCCGAAAAAGGACATAAAAAACAGGGGCCGCTGATTCCTCTCGGAAAAACGGCCCCTGATGGTATATTTATAGTCGTATGCGTTTAGGCGAGTGTCTGGTTGGTCAGCGGGATTGCATCAATTCTCTCTCTGTCCCGCCTACATTTAGTCGTTCGGTCATTTCACAGCGGGATATTCAATCACAACAGTGGAGATTTTGGGAGATATCCAGAGCGAATTTCGGGCTGCAGCAATCCTCATAATATTACTTCATCTCCATTCCACCCTGACGGGGCATATTCTCCGCTGACAGGACTGGCTGGTGATCCTCACGCTCAATCAGCCCGTATGGAGTCAAAACGCCGCCGCATTTTTCAATCAGCGCCTGTCCATACGAATACAGGTTCAAATGAGGGGTAAGCGTTTCCACAGCTTCAGCGCAGAGGACAACAGACAGCTCCCCCTTCGCCACTTCGATGGGGGAGCTGTACCGCGGGGAGAAGATGTAGTTGTCCAGAGAGTCCATAAGCGTTTCGGCACTCCGAAGGTCCTTGCAGTCCGTGGCTTCCAGAAGGGCTTTATATGCGGTCAGGGCCTGCGGCTCCAGATCCGCCAGCCCCTGTGCCATTTGGTTGAGGAAGTCAATCCCCTCCTCAGTGTCGGAGATTATGTCTGCCAGCGCGGGGGCACAGCAGTCCAGACAGCTCCAGCCCACCTCCCGCCAGTCCCAGGCCTCCACAGCCTCTAATACGTTGTCCAGTTTCTCTTGCGAGGCGGGCAGCTTCAGCTTGACGTTCTTGCCGCTGTCATAGCCAGCATCGTCAAAGGAACCCTTTGACACTTCCAGCAGGATGGCGTAGTCCGGTTGCCGGGGAAGAAAATCCATTGTTTTGCTCACGGGGTGGACTTCTGAATGCTGTTCTACATAACCGAAGGATGTAAGCACGCTGCCCTCAAGTTCCCGGTGCGTCTTGCCGATCTGCGCGAAGTCCAGCAGCTCAATCGCTTCGTCTGACAGTTCCTGTGCTCCTGGGAGAAATCCGTTTTCCGCAAGAAATCTGCCCAGTTTATAGTCGGTATCGGCATCCTCCTCCACATAGCAGCAGTCCGCGCTGTAGGCAAAGTCAATGAGCGAGAGGAGTGGAATGGGAAGTTCCCCTTTCTGCATGTTCATTCCAACCAGGCCCTCAAAGACGGCCATTGCCCGTGTATCCGTCTCGTTGACCTCATCCAGTCTCCTGGCCAGTGCGTTAAGCTGATAGAGGTCCGGCAGTTCCGCAATACATTTCTCCAGGTAGCTGAACGAATCAGGATAGCTTAGGATCTCCAGTTCAGTCTTTTGGCCGGGTTCCAGCTGCAGGCGCTCCGCCATATCCAACAGCTCGTAATCCCTGGCGGGAAGCTCCAGTTCCTCGCAGCTGTGAAAACCGTTGGATATGCAGACACGGAATATCTTACCCAAGGGTCATCCCTCCCGTCAGCTGTGGAGTCTGCTCATAGGTCCTGGGATCAGCGGCGGGGGAATCCCAGCCATGGATGCAGCCGCCCAGCATAGCATGTTCCTGAGCCTTGCTGATGCCACGGCATTGATTGCGGTAGTCCGCCATGTGCCGGTTCAGGCCGGGCTTTTTACTGCTGTGCTTCGATACCTGATAGCTGGCGCCTTTCGTAATGCAGATCAGGGAATCATCCTCCGGCAACACAGAGAAGCACATATCCGGGAGCCGCTCAGCGAAATGGGGATCAAAGCGGTCCTGTTCCGGCATGATGCTCCAGTCCTTGCTCTGCCACAGGTGGACGTACAGTTCACAGCCATCTCCGATGCCGATATTGCGCTGCTCAAAGCCCTCGCCCCAGCCGTCCGACATCTGCCCGCCCAGATAATCGGCCAGAGTGTCCAGCTCCGCGGGAGTAAGCGTCTCTGTTACCTTGCACTCCGCTACCGTCCAGAGCCGGCCTTCCCGTTCCTCTATGGTGAATAGAACGGATTGAACCTTGCGATCCACGGCATCATCTTCTCCGTACCAGTGCATAATGCCGCGCTCCGCTTCTTCCGGCATCCGTTCCCGAATCAGGGCGGCCAGGATGCTGTCCGCGTAGTCACGAAGATCCCGCCCGTCCAGAAGGATACCACCCTCATCCATGCCGCCGTATCCATCCGACTCAAAGAGGTCAGCGGTCACGGGTGCGTACAGCTTCAGCGTCTGGAGGTGCTGGGGCAGGACAGAGAAGCTGTCCACCCCCAGCACCAGATTCAGGCTGCGGCCGCTGTCCCAGTTCACCAGGAAGTGGCCGGCGTCGTCGATACCCTTCAGCGTCCCCATGCTCCCAGGCTCCACCGGGCAGGGGGCATCCTTCATCTCTCTGAGTTTGATCCGGCTGCCCTGCGGGAACTGCTGGCGCAGGAACTCCAGCCATTCTTTCGGTATCCGGTCCATTTACATCCCCTCCATTTTTATATCGGTTTGCGGCCCATGCCTCTGTGGGGGACCGCCCTCACGGGCCTTTTGAATATCCGGACAGTCGGAGAACCAAATTGTGTGGTGAGACTTCAGATGGAATTCCACAGCGCCCGGTTCCAGATACTTTTCGCACAAGCGGGGAAAATGCGCCTCAACCTCACTCCATTCGTAGGGGTAGTCGACGCCTTCTCCATAGGTAATACCTTTTTTTAACTCCGCCACCAGTGCTTTGTATGCGTCCGGGTCCGTGTTGTCATAGGCATCCTTGCCGGTCAAATGCTTCATTGTTTCGTTTCCAATGTAGGACAATTCCTCGAACTGGCAGCCTCCATAGGCTTCCACATCCGCCAGAGAGTCCGGATCGGCCAACGCGGCCAGGTAGACTTCCTTGCCCTGGGCGATGAGCCATGCACGGAAGTCGATGAAACTGTCGTCTGAGCAGCCGTTTTCGCACATCAGCGAGGCAGCGGTCCACAGCCCATACTGATATGATAAACTCATGTACCCGTTCAGAATGTTGTGGAAGTCCTGTGTCTGCTGGGGGCCGCGGGCAATGAGCTGACTGGTCAGCCAATTGATGGATGAGCCCATATTCTGACCGCATTCCTTCTTTGCCCCGGCGATCAGCTCCCAGAAATCGGCCTTGCTCATTTCCGTCCCAGCAAGCAATTCGTCAATGGTATTGCGGCGGGTGTTCTCACACTGGACCGGCGCTGTCTGTTCTCTGTTATCCAAGCTGCATTCCTCCCATTCCAATATGTTCCGCCATATCCTCAGCCTGGATAGGCGGAGTCTCATAAATCGTATTTTTTCCGTAGGTAATCCTGGTGATGTCCTCAGCTGTATAATTGGCGCTGCGGCCAAACAGCCGCTCAAACTCGCGGCGGTCCTGTGCGGGAATATCATAGGTGCTGTAATAATTCCTATGGCCTGTCAGGGAGTTTGCCGCCGTCTTGAAAGTCAGTTCCATGCCATCTTTCTCAACCGTAACGGTCACCGTTTTAGCGCCGCTGGCTTTTAACGCCTCTGTGATGGCTTTCATTCGGTGGATGGGATTTTCGGTATCCTGCATCAGCGCCTGATATTCCGCTAACAGAGCGTCATCTTTCAGAAATTGCAGGAGAAACTTCTCCTGATTGATTTTGATATGCTGATCCGCCTCTGTCTCAATGAAGCCCTCCGGGTCCTGGAGCCAGGCCATAAAAGCGGCCTCCGGCAGTTCATTCAGAATATAGTCGCTGTGGAACTGCTCATCTGGCGCCTGGTTGGCAAAAATTTGGCAGATTACCGTTTCTTTGGCGCCGTAGTCCTGATAATACTGAAGATCGCGCTTCGCTTGTCCGCTGAAGACTATCTGTGTGGGGAGGTTGCTCCGGTCATTCGCGATGATCTCCTCCACGCGCTGATTGATTTTGGCGCATATTTCATCCACCATAGAGGGGATGGCCCTGGCCGCAAACGGGGCCTGCCCGTCTGTAAGAATAGTTGACAGGCCCTTCGTCAGATACAGTGTCTTTTTTCCGATGTCGTGTACACCGCAAAACGTCAGGCCGTTTTTCCAGGAGATACAGCCATCTGCTTCCACGGCAGTCTGGTACAGATAGTCAACCGGCTTTTTTTCGATTTTGAGGAGCATCGTGACGGCTTTCTCGCCCGTGCAGATTGTCAAAGGCGCGTTTCCCCAGTCCAGCCACCGCTGGAAATCATTACGGGAAACCGTACATTGAACAAGGTCTTTCATCAGGTGATTCCCCCCATCGTCATGCCGGTACCACCGTAGTCCTCGATCTGGCGGGGATTCTCCTCACCATACAGGTCGCAGAGCATATCGTCCACGGCTTTGCGGACCTCCGGGTCATCGGTCAGGGTTTCACAGCGGAAGCCGGTGGCGGCATGGCAGGGCAGCTCCTCACGGACGGCCTGGAGATATTTCTCCGGGTCAGTATAGTTCCACCGTTCCCCGCTGGCGAAGGTGACCCGCCCGACAGCCGGGCTTTCGTCCAGTACCTGCCGGAGACGGGCGGCAGCCTCCGCCGTCACCGGGTCATCCTTGAATTCGTCCATCCTCAGTCGGTCCTCTGACAGCCACTCCCGGCCATCCCAATGGATGGCCAGATCCACCGCGGCGATGCCGTCCTTGGTGACCCCCAGCCGCTTGTCCTCGCAGTCAAGACCGGCGTATAACTGCATGGCCCCCTCCAGCGGGAGCTGGTGGGTCACTTGCCGCTCAGGCGTGTTGATGTGTTCGATCACATACCACTCATAGCTATGGGGGAGTGTGGGATCAGCGGCGTTTTGGAGCGCCTGGAGTCCTTTTTCCGTCAGACCCATCTGCTGAGCCTGCTTGTCGAAGCAGCTGAGATAGCACTGATAGTCGCCCTCTATGGGATTGCAACGCAGGCGGTAGAGATACCGTCCCGTCTCCAGCGTGAAGCCGTAGTTCTGGCAGCAGGAGCCGCCGGCAATGGCTCCCTTACTGCCATAGCAGTACCGCCGCATGGAGGGGAGGTCTTTCAGGACGCCCTTGCGGAGATCGTTCACCACCTTGTCCAGCTCATCCCGGAACTCCTGGGTGTTCAGCTCCTCGGGGCCTCTGGGCCACCAGGTATGGTAGAAGCCCTCGCGTCCCTTGTGTCCGAAGTCGATGCGGACATGGCCGATGGCCCCCAGCTCCTCATCCTTCTCCGGCGTCTGAGCATAAAAAAGCCCCGCATCCTCGGGGGATGCGGGGCACAGCTGATGGCGGATAGGCGTTTCAGGGCAGCGGATCTTTTCCTCAGCACAGAACTCCGTCAAGCTGGGATTTGTACCGGTCATCTGGAACATATCCTTGATCAGCCGGAACTGAGAGCCACCCTTTTTCAGCGGCAGACAGGAGAGGATCGAGCCGGCATGGTTTTCCTCCGCCATATCCACCAGTGCGTGGGGTTCGTCCGGGTGGCGGGCAGTACCCCGCAGGTCGTAGCAGTACCAGCCCTGGGGCACGTCCTCGCGGGGGATGGGCTGGGCACTGAACAGCACCGGGGTTCCGAACAGGCGGGCGCCCAGCAATTTATCCCTGTAGATATTGATTTGCAATGGTTTCATCCCTTTCTTCTGATTTTGCAGCAAACACAAATACCACAACTTCGGCAAGAAGTCCAGCAGAACTTTTTACAGCATGGACTGTCCGATTTCCGGTTCAGGAGGAAAGGGGCTGCTCAGCCGGCGCACCAGACCAAACTCCGTCCGCCGGACGCCGTCCTCCGCCATGGAGTCTCTGCCCAACTGGGCAAAGTCCATATACCCGTCGATGGTGTCAATGAGCTCATCATCTGCCCCGATGCGGCAAAGTACCTGCCTTCCATATTCCCGTTCGCTGTCGGAGATCAGCTCATAGTCTTCGATGTCGATGGCTATATCAAGGGCCCCGGTGAAGGTGGAAGGCTGCTCCACCTCCAGCGCGGCACAATATTTCATGATCTCGCCGTCTGTTTTGAGACTCTGGAGACAGTGCGCCATCTCATTGGCGTCCTCCACACTGATGCAGTCCATGGGGATCAGCTGGCCCAAACAGGATACTGTGTAGTCAATGCCGGCGATCACCGCCTGGGAAAAGTCCTCGATCTCCAGCGCCCTTTTTGCCTGCTCCAGTTGTTCCACAGAGGCAGGAAGGATAAGGGTATCGCTCTGCTCCAAGGACATAAGCGTCAGGACAACGGCCCTTGGCGCTTCTTCCTGCACCGGAGCTTCTTCCCGACGTTTGACAAAGCCATGGGCCGTATATGCACCCCCAAGAGTGTTCCGCTGCTCCGCACCGATTTTGGCATAGTCCAGATAGGGCCGAGTTTTCTCGGGAAATGAGAATTTCCCGGTAATGAAAGAAGTATCTACAAGAAAATGCCCCAAATCCTCATCTGTCCTGATCTGGGGAAAAAGTTCGTACTGCTCCAGGCTGTCTGTGATGTGCAGAACGTCATCCAGGTTTGCCGCTCGTTCCAGAGCCAAGGCTCCGCTGAGGAGCTTCAGCGTTTCGTCGCTCATATTGTCTATTACCTCAGCCAATCGGTTAAGGTTCTGAATCCCAGCTTCTGTATTCAGGTCATCGACCTTCACGCGCCCAGTGAGAAGCTGTGCCGGACCCTCTCCGCTGACGCTGCGTACCACGCCGTAGCTTTTACCGAACTCCTCCAGACCTCTCATTTCTGTCTGGACTGTCTCTAAGGTCGTTGGGAAAATGATATCCGTTTTCTCGGAGTCGAGGATACCCTTCCGAATTTGAAGCATCATCAGCAAAGCCCTCCCATCTGGTGACCCTGTTCCCGCTGATACTTCTCTGTGGGGTCCTCCGTCATCAATTCCTCCAGACTCATGGTACCATGGTAGGCCACATAGCCGTATTCGTTGAATTGCCCATCTTCCAGCTGGAGCTGCTGTTCACCATACTGCTTGTAGTTATAGAAGCTATCCAGATTTTCGTCAAACTCAAAGCGGCCAGATTCCTGGATCATGTATCTGCCGTATTCCTCTGGGGTTTGAACGCAGGGAACAAAATCGAACTGATCCAGATTCTGCACCAGCGCATAAACCTCATCGATGTCACGGGGGCCTGCCATCAACACCACTGCGTTCAGCTTCTCCATGTCCGCCTCCGTCAGCGGCTCTATTACTCGGCACATCCGGTTCAGGGCCGGGAGATCGTCACCGCTCAGATGCTCAATATCCAGTGCCTTATCCACTTTTTCCGGCAGTTCATTGCAGTCGATGCGTATCTGGACATCATGTGGCGAGGTGACACCAATGCGGAGCAGTGTCCGTTCAATTTGGTGTTCCGCGGCAGGGAGGTACAGATACTCCGGATTCTTTCCCTCCGCAAGCCCCCGCTTCGGCGTGACCTCCAGCACCATAAAAAGGCCATCATAAGGATATACGGGAAACTGATGTCCGTTGTAGACCGGCTCCAGCTTCATGCCGTTATCGTAGACCACGCCGAAGGGGGTGACTGTTTCGCCGCCGCCCTGTATGAGCTGGAGGGCGTCTTTTCTGCCATCGACGGCTTGGTATTGATCCATGGGCATCGCTCCGCCGTTCATTGTAATGGCGTGATTTTTCCCGATCTGCTCCAGGTCAGAAAAGTCTGTGATAACCGTTGTCCGCTGGCAGCAGTATGTCAGGTTGATAAAGTCAGTAATGTCGTTCAACCCCAGCTTGTGGGCCATGGCCTGAAACTGACTGACCTCGCCGGAGCAGAAGCCGTCCAGCCGTTTCGCCAGGTAGTCCAGCTGATGGCCGTTCTGGATGGGTCCATCATCATCCGCTCCAGCGCCGCCAACCGGGTATCCCTCATAAAATATCGTGTCATATTCTTTTTGTTCTCCTTTTGATAGTTCCAATTCCCCCAAAAAAGGAAAAAGGCGCTGCCCTTTTTTCAGGGAAACGGCCTTTATTGATACCAATCCAGTTGTCTGAGTGTCCTACCGCAGGATATTTACAGCCTTAACATAACTGACCTCCCATCTGCGGCCCCTGCCAGTTTGATTCTGCGTGAGTGTCCTTTATCAGCTCCTCCAGCGGAGTCGTGCCCAGGTATGCCACATAGCCGTACTCATTGAATTGCCCGCCTTCCTGCTGGATTTGCTGCTCGCCATACTGCCCAACTCATCCGATTAAGCGCAGGAAGATCACTGCCGCTCAGGTGGTCCGGGCTTTCCCCCTCTGCCAGCCCCTGTTCACGGAAAAATCCAGGTCAATTGCCTGGAGCATCTCAATGGTCTTATTGTACTGGTCAACGGGAATGGGGAAGGAGATAGTAACCTGACCGCATTCCGGATGCTGGGTATTGCTCAGCGCCGCTTGGATCACATAATTCATACGCTGCCCTCCTTGTTGTTAGTTGCCGTTCCCCCAAAAAAGAAAAAAGGCTCTGCCCTTTTTCAGGGAAACGGCCTTTACTGGTACAAATATTAGCTTTTAGCTGAACTGCATTCCACCGTCTTCCGGAGCTTCGATATTCTGCTCCTGGTCGAGAAGCTCACCTAGATTCGGAATACTGAGCTCGATCTGATCTATGATGGATTGCAGGCATTTCCCCTGCTCATCCGTGATGGAGTATAGGCCTGCCTGCACTTCGACACTGCAATGGTATATCTCTATCAACTGCTTTTGATCAAAAAGGGCACTGCGGGGGATGAGGCCTGAGCGGGTGGCAAAGTCCCGCTTGGCGGCAGTGTAGCTGTCCGCACCTCCGCCGGGACCGTAGTAGTGTCCGCTCCCCAGGGAAGTCCGATCAGATGACCGCTCCCATGTAACGAATTGAACGCCATACCTGGTAGGGTGGCCCGCCAGAACTACGCCGTTGAAATCCGCCAGCTGGCTCATATACTCGGCAGTGGCTTTGGTGATGGAGTTCACTCTGTCCAGAGCGGCGCTCCTGTAGTCATCCGCTACATCCTCTCTCCAGTACCTTACCGTGCCGGTATCCAATGCGAGGCAGAGCCGTTGGCCGTCCAGCTCCACCGGCAGGAGACCCTCATCCGTTTCCGGTTTCACAACGAAGCCCGCATGCTGGAGATTGAGGGTCAGTTCTCTGAAATAATTGCTCATTGTTGTAGTTCCTCCTTATTTTCTTTGTAAATTGAAAAAGGGCCCTGGTTTTTTGATATAAAATCATTAAACCAAGACCCTGATAACGATATTAGTTTTGAGACGGGGGAAAGTATCTGCCTGATTCTGCTTTTAATAAGATAGTTTGGATCAGATGTCCGCCCCAGTTTCTATAAAGTAAGAACTCATATAGTTGTTGGCTATATGAGTTCTTGGTTGTGGTGGAGATAAGCGGGATCGAACCGCTGACCTCCTGAATGCCATTCAGGCGCTCTCCCAGCTGAGCTATACCCCCACATATAATTTTGGTGTAATAAGGTGATTTTAGGCTTGTTTTCTCAAAAAAGCGTGGTAATTTGTGCGATATCGGTTAGGTTGATCATTTCGTCAACCTAATCGCCTTCATCGCACTTCGTGCGATGAAGGCGACGAAATTTTTAATGTGGAAAATTTAGAGTCTAATCTTCCCTTATAGACAAACAGGACGAGAAATTGTCATAATGAAGAGATATTTTTACTAAATGGAGGCTTCATTATGCAGACATTATCATCCCTAATCGCTGATTATCTTGAGGTTGGTAAGTATGAAAAACAGTTGTCCCCAGATACGATAAAAGCGTATCGCATTGACCTGCGGCAGTTTCTGGAGTTTACAGGAGATGTTTGGCCAGATAAAGAAGTGTTAAGTCAGTACATTAAGCACATCAATCAGACCTTTGCTCCTCGCTCTGTAAAACGCAAACTTGCAAGTGTGCGCGCTTTCTATTATGAGATGGAGCTGTGTGGCAAACTGAAAGAAAATCCTTTTGAAAAACTTCATATTCGAATCCGATCGCCGAAGCAACTCCCTCGCATTATCCCAGATCAGGTTGTACAAAATCTTCTGCAAAGCGCCTATGATTCCTACATGCCAGGTTGTCGAGAAACGTTGCGGGACATCGTGGTTCTGGAGCTTCTATTCAGCACTGGCCTTCGTGTTTCGGAGTTGTGCGCGTTGTCAAAAGATACCTTCCAATTGAGCGACAACGAGCTTCGCCTTTTAATTAATGGAAAGGGTAGAAAAGAACGCATCATTCAAATTACGACAAAAGAACTTCTCCAACTTCTCAAAGTTTATTATAGAGAATTTTCCGAGGAAATTGATGATCAGGGTGCCATATTGATTAACCGAAGAGGATGTCCGCTTTCTCCACAGTCAGTCCGGAGGATTATTCATAAATATTTGAAGCAAATTGGAGTAGAAAACCATATAACACCCCACATGTTCCGCCATACATTTGCTACATCTTTGCTGGAGGCTGGAATGGATATACGGTACATTCAGTCTCTGCTTGGCCATAGTTCTATTTCTACCACGCAAATTTATACTCATGTATCCGCTCGGCAGCAGACTCTCCTGTTAGCGGAAAAACATCCCAGAGGAAAAATGACATTCTCGCTTTGTTGAACACGGAAAGGCCACCTATTCTGGTGGCCTTTCCGTGTTCAACAGATAATACTAAATTATCTGGTGTTCATGATAAAACAAAATTGTCTGACGCAACTGCAATCTTCACAGGTGATAAAATAGAGCTGAGTTCAAAGAAAAACATTGCTCAGTTTAAATGAAGATGATTGAATTTTAGAACGATCAAAGCCAATGCCGAGAGGAAGTGACACGATGTCCAAAAGCCGATTAGATCCATGCTTTAGACGCTTGGTGCAAAGCTTGAGAGACAATTCAACCAGCTCCTCCAGGATTACAGTAATGATTGGTGCAGGTTGCTCTTTAACTTCTTCAAAAAAAGATGTAACTACATACGGGATTATTAAATCATTAGTCGGCAAATTTTCTGCCAACGGGAGCGCACCAGATAATTGGGTTGACCTATACAAACGTTTTGTCAATGATGTTTGGGAGGGTCAAGGGAACCGAAACAGGACTCGTCTGTTGGAGGAATCCTTTTCCGACATGACTCCGTCCGTGGGATATCAGATTTTGCGGTGGCTGATTGAAAATTCTTACGTGAATGATATTGTGACAACGAACTTTGACCTCATGATTGATACTGCATTAAACGGTCTGTCTTACCGGCTGATCGTAGGGAGTCATGAGGAAGTCGTTGGAACTTACCCTACGTTTACCCTAATTAAGGCTCATGGTGACCTGCGATTAGGTGATCTTCGATTTGCTCCCAACGAATTATCTAAGCTTCCAGAGAAATTGAGCCAGGAAATACATGATTTGTCCGCAGCCACAATTTTGGTTGTCGGCTATCGTGGGCAAGATATTGGACTGTTGAATTCTTTGGACGCATCCGGAGAGTACAATGCATATTGGGCTGACCCGGTAATACCAGACCGGTTGAATACTTACGAAACAGGTCAAATCTATACTTGGCTAGCGAGTCGAAATTCAGACAAAAATTTCTTATATGGCGATGAGCTCGGAAAATTTGATGAGTTATTTCAGGCGCTCAAGGAGGAATTAATTGCGTTAAAAGACCAGGATCTTGCTCCACGCACCGGGCAATTCTACGAAATATGGAAAAATAATATTATTTTTGAACACTTTCAGCTGAATAGACGATTTTTACATATTTTTGAACACTTACATGAGCTCCTGGAATTAGAAATACAAAATTCACCGTGGCGTATTACTCAACCTTATTTTGCGACAGATTGGAAAAGCCTTTTGCTGGAAGTACAAAAAATTATGCAAGGGAGCATGCTGCCAAAAGAGTTGACGCTTTCCGTTAGTAATGAAATTGATGCGCTTTTGTTTTCGTTTGCATGCTCAGTCCGAATCATATGTCAGGGATACCCGTACCAGGCAAAAGAACTCATTGAAGCTATACGGATAAAATATGAAGCAAAAAAGTACAGCACCACAGTAGGAAAAGAATTTTGGTCTGCTGCGGTAATATTAAGCGAAGCCGGGTTCGACAACGGCAGTGAAAAACTGGTGTTTGATGATCCTATCCGGTTTTATTTTGACAGAGATGGCAATCTTCAAACAGTATTAAGGAATATTGATTTGGATGACATATACCATCTGCTTTCGGCAATTCTCCTGATTCTGTTATTTATGCCTACTAGTGCAGACACGGGTGAAACGTTAGTTCCGCTTCAAAATAAAAGGATTTTGGAAAAATATTTGTACGGTATTAGCAGTAATAGCGGCCTAATTCGGTTAGAGATGCTGAAAATGCCTTTAGACGCGTATACAAATATTTATCACACCCTGCTGAAAAATTTCTTTTTGCAGTCTGAAATTGGCACCGAGTATATACTGTACCATGATATGCTCCGGGTCTCTTTTCCTGTGGAAAAGACCCAGGTAATTCCCAAAAGAAGTATTTGGGAAGCCTTGCTGTCCCAGGCACAGGAAAGTTCTGACAAATTTTTTCGAGATTTCATTCCGGAACAGGTTGTTGTCTTGCGGCATCTCCAATTCTTCTTTGAGTTTTTGAACACACCAAACAGTGGACTGTTTATCATCGGAAACAGTGGCGCCGGAAAAACCACTTCTCTCCAGCTGTGGCTTTCCCGGTTGGATCCATCAGAGTATTTAATTTATCCTGTTTGCGGACGGGATATAAATGGCTTGGACATCAACATTACAGAAAAAATTGGTCAACTACACTTTACAGAAATGATGCTGGAACAGCGTCAGCAGATGCTTCTTCTTGTTTTTGACGCAATTAACGAGCTGCGTGGTACCTTTTCCGAATGTTTAAAATTCTACAGGGAATTACTGGGCTTCTGCGATAAGCTGGTTAAAGAGAACATCTCTAGAATAAAACTTGTTATTTCATGCCGCAGTGATTTTTATTCGCAGTTGAAAAAAAGCAGTGGTTTAGAGCCCTCAACCAATTCCTTTTATGTTCCGGATACGGGGACGGAACCGCAAACCGTACTTCAGCTCGCACCTCTAAGTGACAATGAGGTTATCCGGTTTACTGAGCTGTATCATCTGGAAGAAAACGGAATTCATATTGGCAGTCTCACCCATAACTTTGGAGAACTCATTTATTTGCCAATTAACCTTAAAATTATTTGTGATGTGTGCAGCAACGGAGTCAAACCTGAAAACGATCTGGGCTATCCGGACATTTATGATGCTTGGTTTCATATGCTGATTCAGGCGGCAGCTAAAGATGCCTTAACCGAAGAATTGTTGCAAACAGTGGTGTTTAAGACTATTTATTACAGGTACTTCGAGGAATCGGACGCGGGACCATTTACACACAGATTATCCGCTGACCTATCTACCCGATACCCAATGGTACTGGCCGCATTTGAATGGCTGACTGCGCACAAAGTATTTCATAAGAGCGCGGATAACCCCAATTTAATACAGTTTTCTCATGATCGTTTGGAAGAGCACTTTTTTAGCCAATATGTCCTGGAGCATTACAGAACACAGCTTGCTGGTATTGATCAAAGCTTGGCTGCGGGAAAAATAGACAGCCCAATTGTCAGACGTGGCCTGAGTGTAGTTATTGCCAATATTTTTCATGCAGACCGGCTTACCTTTACGACAACTCTAGTCACCGTAAATCGAAACGGCAATCATCAGTTGCTCTTATTGTGGATCGATACAATTCTACAAATTATGGAAAACCACACACAGGATGCAGTATCATTTTTGAAAGACCTTGAGCAGTATGTACTCAAAGGCGAATTTGCCGAGTTCTTACAGACTATCATGCTTCAAATTCGCCACGGATTAGATGACATGACAGAAATCTGCGTCGGTGTGGTAGACGCAATGGAAGAAGTTTTAAATCGGAGCAACGCAAATGAAAATCTCTCACTCAAGGTCTTGGCATACTATTTGAAGGCAAAGCAGCGTTTTCTCTTTCCGGGGACAGATGATAAACTAGCCTTTTCGTCTGCGCTTACTTTATGTAAACAGGCGGATGCCTACACTACAAATAGTATTCCGGATAGCTTGACTGATGATTTGCATACTCTTGAAGCGCTTTTACTACAAAACCAGGGACAACTCAATGAGGCAATCACATTGATGGAAGCTTGTTGTCAACGCCAATCGAGTCATTCTATGTACGATCTCGCCTGTTTGTCCGCGCTGCATTTAGGGGCCATGTATCGGGAGATGACACGGTTTGACGACGCCTTAGCGTTATATGACTCATTTGATGCCAATACAATTACAAATCCTGAATACTATTACCGTCTGTTAATGAATACCGGAATTATTTACAAGAACAAAGTGCAAAACGCCTTGTTTTCCGGTCAAAAATGTACTGAAATAAATCTTCAGCATTATCAAAGTGCGCTGGATAATTTCAACATGGTCTGTGAATATGCTGAACACTATGATAATGTTAAGTTGCGTTTGGAAATCTACGCAGAACATGTGGAATTGGCTTGTATTGCATACTATCTCGATCTTGGAACTATCAAACAGGCTGCGGAATGGGTCGGAAAAATGGATCAATTGCTGCCCAGGTATTCTGTACCTGTGGAGCGGATTCAATGTCATCGGATGTGGGCCAGGGTCCTGGTGCTTGAGCGGAACTTTTCAAAAGCGCTTGAGCATTTGGAACGTGGATTTTCTATTGCGGTCGATTATAACATCCCGTTTCGGGCCGCAGACTGTTGCAATCAGATTACAGGAATGATCTGTGATATTGTCAATGAACATATATTCGTCACGAAAGAAGTGTTAGACAAGGGCCTCTACTACGGTGACTATGCCATCCAATACTATAAGAAGCTGAACAATCATAATCACAGATATCTCCAAGACTCTCTAGCCAAATATGAACGGATACAGACCGCAATGTCCGAGTGCTGAATCAAAAGCCCAACGGTTTCATAATTGAGGATGGAAGGGCTTCCAGAAAAAAATGAGGAAGCGATATACCGGTTCGCTTGGAAAATACGGCCACAAGTATAGCCAAAAGCTGTTCTATTTGTACCTCTCCGGTACTCGTATAAGGATACATGTAGTTTGCGCCCAAAGCAGGTATGGTATTTGCGTCAATCAAATACAGCTTCTGCTTCTCATCCGCCAAAATATCAAATCTGGAGTAATCTCTAAGCGCAAACCCTTCAGCAAGTTTTTTTCCACATTCCGAAAGCCTCTGCGCTAAGGCGGGATCAGAGACTTTTTTGTAAGCTATGGGACGTTTGTTAATGTTCATCCTTTTGCTGTCATATGAGTATATTTCAAATGAGTTGCCAACAGGCTCCAGCGCAGTAGGGCAGATAAGTACATGAGGACTGTTTCCAGTAACGGATACTGTATATTCTTTTCCTGTTTCAAGGTAGTGCTCCAGCAAAATTTCGGTAAGTGTAGGAAATTGCCGGAATACCCGGTCAATTATTTCAGCTGCTCCGTCTACGGAATATGCCACAGATTCTTTTGTGATACCGACAGACGCTGAGAGTGTATTTGGTTTTACTATAACGGGATAAGGCACCCCTTCTGTCAACCGCAACGCGGATGGCCATCGATGTTCCCATAGTATTCGTGTAATAATAGCGGCAGGCAGTCCCATACCGGAACGGTGTCCTGTTAGCGCCTTATCATTCAATAGCAGCTGTGTGTATAAATCGCTTCCAATATATTCTTGTTTGTGGTACAGCAAAATTTGATACAGTGTTGCATTAAATAAAATAGGGTCTTTTTCATGATGCGAAGAATCGAAAACAACCGCCGGAAATACGCAATCGTACCCCTTCGAAATTATTTTTTGCTCAATTTCATAAAGAGCACAGTCATTACATAATTCCGCATACATATCTGGAAATGAATTAATGTACCTTACCTGACTGATTATTTTTTCATTATATGTGGGGGCCAAGTAGCTTGACGTTAGTACTAAAATTCGCATACTATCCCTCTATTTCTCTGATGCTACACTGAATATTTTATGTATGGCCTGCTCTTGTATCGTAAAGAAGTCGATTTGGATTTTCTCGGACGGAATCTGTGAAACAATTTGCCGTATGTATCTGTTGTGAATTGAAGGGATATAGGCAGGATGCTCTGTAACGATTTGGATGTAATTCAAACATCTTTTATAGATGGCCCTGGTAACTGCCGGGTGGATAATATGTTCGTGTTCAATCGTGTGCAGCATATCAAGTGCACGATCCAAGGGGATGCTGCAATCTTTTAAGTTGCTGGATGCGGACGGGTTGGTTTTTCGGTAATAGTAGTGGTACTCGTTGCTCCATACGAGCTTCTCCGCACAGCACATAGAGGATATGAAGAAAGGGTTGTCCGTCCACGCTGCGCCTGGCGCCTCGACAAATCGGAGTTTCCGATCCTCAAGAAATTTTCTTTTATAAATAGCCGACCATACCGACGGATGGTATAGAAGCAAATCTGGATATTCCTCTATCTTAAATGGAACTAAATGGGAGGGAAGTTGTGAGGAGGCAGAAGATTTCAACTGATGTGTTCCATCCGGGTTATCGTAGTATTCATAATATGCGCACTTGACGATATCTGCATTGCCGCTTTTTACAGCCAAATTATAAAGTGTTTCAAAGCAAACCGGGTCGATAAAATCGTCCGGTTCCACGATTCCAATATATTGGCTTGTCGCGCAACTGAACCCACAGTTTATTGCTGCTCCATATCCCTTATTGCTCTGACTAATAATGGATATTCTGGAATCCGTATGCGCAAAGTGCTGTAATATGTCAAGTGATCGATCAGTACTTCCATCATTGACGCATATAACTCGAATATCTGGCAGACTTTGGTTTACAATAGATTTTAAGCACTGTTCCAGATAAGGTTCCACATTATATGTAGGAACTATTATATCAATCTTTGAATCCATCCCTCTTATTCCTCCTCATTCCCGCAGTGTCACTGCAATGAACACCAGATAATTTAGTATTATCTGCCTATATTTTACTTCAATTTCTTACAAACTTCAACCCCATTTTTCTATATTCCTATATTACTTATCATAGCGCCCTATTAGGCTCCGAAAAAGGGCGCTGACTTTGTAAAAGCCAACGCCCTTAATACATATTCAGATTTAGAAAAGAGGAAGGGTACCTTCCATTTCCATAAACATTCCAGTGAAATAATTGGTGGATCAGGTGTCCGCCCGTCCAGAGTTGCGTAAAATAAGGACTCATATAGTTATTGGCTACATGAGTCCTTGGTTGTGGTGGAGATAAGCGGGATCGAACCGCTGACCTCTTGAATGCCATTCAAGCGCTCTCCCAGCTGAGCTATACCCCC
>NZ_CALPCP010000041.1 GCF_943192995.1 Flintibacter muris | reverse complement strand
CGGTACATTTTATCACCCTGTTTCAGTATACCATTTCCTGTCCCAATTTTAAAATAATTTATGAGTGATTAGTATTAGAAGCTGTACCAATAAATACAGTTAATAATTCCGTATCCAGCACCTCACGCAAGACAAAATCGGCACACCGGCCAATAATAACGGCATCCTCTCTCCGGGCAATAGACCGTATCACATCGCTTTGCAAACGAAACAAAACCTCAGAAATAGGCTGTCCCCTTTGGACACGGTGGTTCCCCTCATAAGTGCCCTCGTAAAGCCAGGGACTTTCCTGCCGTTCATCAAATGCCCCCAATCGTTCATGATTCAATGCCCCGCGCTTTGCGGCCATTGTAATGAGCTGCTTATCATAGCACTCAATTCCTAACCGCCGCGCTACTTCTGCCCCGATCTCATGGCCCCCACTCCCGAACTGTCTGCCGATTGTGATGATCCTATGCCCCATGTAGTATGTCCTCCTTATAATCCAGCTTGTTCCGCCTGCTGGATCGACATTCGGATTTGATCCATGGTAGGCCACAGATATGACATCAGCTGATCTTCCGAAAAATCCAAGTCACGACGTATCCATTCCAACAAAATGCCACTCAATGCCGCCATGTAGAGGTCTCCCAGAAAGGCCAAATATTCATCAGATACCTGATGGCTCCCTTTGGCGTCTGCTAAAAAGAGAGTCATCAGGTGTTTTGTCTCCTGGTAAAACATCTCTCGAAGTGCTTCCTGCCCGATGTCGTTCAGCGCACATTTACAAACACTGTTATTCTCTGTAATCCATCGGAGAAACAGGCGAAATCCCTCCTGCCAAGTCAGGCAGTTTTCACTTGTTTTAATCAGTGAAAGGGCTTCCTCCTGAAACATCCACATCAATAAATCGTAAATGTCCTTGAAGTGGTAATAAAAAGTATACCTATTAGCTCCACAGCCGTCCGCAATCTCCTGAACTGTAATTTTCTTCAGGTTCTTTTTGACCATGAGCATTTTAAGCGAATCGGCTAATTGCCGTTTGCGGTTGTAGGATAATTCTGCCTGCTTCATATTCGTCCCTCGATTCTATTCAAACTATACCACAAACTTAGATAAAAAGCATTACACAAAACTTTACATTTGTTAGGTGTTCTTTATCTAACACTACACAATTTGAGAGGAATGTGTAGTTTTACACATTGGGAATTAATTGCGGATTGTATCTTAACAGGCTGTCACAGTATAGTAATCACAGTTTGAACCAGAAAGGGGAAGCATCATGCAAGATGGAAAATACCAAGTCACCATGAATAGTCCCATGGGTGAGAAAAAAGGGGGAGTAGCGATTCAGCCGGAGACAGGCTGCATTGTCTTGAATATCATGGGCGGCGCCAATTTGTTTTACGGTGGTTTTGCACCCCAATATACCTTTGAAACCACTGGAACACTAAAGACCGCATTGAGCGATTTGCCCGCTTCCTTGCAGGGGAGCGTTTCGGGAGAACACCTTACGGCGGTCCTGCACACTGAAAAGGGTGACTTTTCTATGGAAGGCAGTTTGAAGCATGAAGGAAAATAAGCAAGATCAGAGTGTCTTTATCCGTCTGGCGGAATGGATCGTGGACAAGCGGAACTTGTTCTTTCTGATCTATGGGGCAGCAATTATCTTCTGCATTTTTCCCGTGGCTGGGTGTCTGTCAACGATGATATTACTGATTATCTGCCTGAAACAACGGAAACCAAACAGGGCCTTACCATTATGGAAAATCACTTTACAACATTTGGTTCGGCCCGTGTAATGGTTTCAAATATTACTTATGAACAGGCGCTTTCTCTGGCCGGTGAGCTGGAATGTATTGATGGCATATCCTCTGTTGACATGGGGGACGAAGATGACGCAGAGGATCGGGCCGATCATTACCGGGATTCCGCTGTACTATACGATGTTACCTTTGACGGTGAGGAGGACGATCCTACCAGCCTTGAGGCTATGGATCAAATGAAGCAGGTTCTCTCGCTTTACGACGCATCCATTTCCAGTACAGTTGGTGAAAACGGATCGGAAATGCTGGCGGCAGAGATCAGCTTTATTATGAAACTGGTAGCAGTCATTGTCATCGCCGTTCTTCTGCTGACCTCTAAATCATACGGGGAAGTTCCCGTTCTGCTGATTACCTTTGACAGCAGCTACCGAGCGCCCCAGCTTTTTTGCAATGACAGAGATAGATGCCTTTCCCCATCGGTCCTGAAGGTATTCTTCTTCATCTTGCGTCCAGTGTGGGTGTTTGTGTCCACCCGCCAAACGCCAGCGCATGGCAGCAACCTCATCGACACTCCGGCCGAGCTCTGCGGCAAGCGTTTTGTCAGATAGTTCTTTGTTCTCGGACAAAAAGTTCTAGGCGCGGCACCCGCTCAATGGGGATGTAGCCCGCCTCCACGCTGCGCTGGATGCCCTCTCGGGAGTAATTGCACTCAGCCATGATGTGGGTCAGCCCGGTAAAGCGGTACCTCACAAAATAGGTGTCTGTGAAGTAGAGCAGCTTTTCCCCGGTAGCCGTACTGGTGAGCAGAAAACCAAGGGGCTCTGGTACAACATGCTCCACATCGAAAGGTAGAACTTGAAAAGTTCCCAATTGAAATTCCTCCAGGGCTTTCACCGGGTGCATCCTGTGCCCCGCCAGGCCGCAGGCGTCTATGGTGCCTTGGCTGGTGTAGATATCCATCCCCAGCCGGGCAAGGCCCGCGGCGGCCTTGCTGTGGTCCTTGTGGGCGTGGGTGATAAAGCACCCAGCGAATTGCCGCAGGCGGAAGCCGCTGCCGACCTGGAGGGCTTTTACGGGTATTCCCGCATCCAGCAGCACCGTTGTCTGCCCGTCTCCGACGATGTAGGCATTACCTGTACTGCCGGATGCGAGAGCCTTGATCTCCATTAAAACGAGGGCCCGCCAATGGTAGTCTGGCCGTCCGCCGTGGCCGCTCCGGCAGTCGGCTGGGGAGCCCCGGTACTGACGGCAGGAGCGGGCTCCTTGGTGATCTCCCCGGTGCCCTGGTTTACCTCGAAGCCCTGGGGCGGTGCGGGCAGTTCTGGGGCGGGGGTGCCGGGCAGAGCCTGGGGCGTGGTGTCGATAACCTCGCCGTTAGCGTAGATGTCGATCACATCCTGAGCCTCCAGCTCCGCAATTCTGGCTTCCCGGAGCTTCATGTACTGGTAGCTGTCATCCACCTTCTTGGGATCGACCGGCATATACTTGGCGCTGTAGACCTCCCGCTTGATGGTTTTCAGGCACATTTCCTCATACCAGCCATCGGTCTGCTGCTCGACCTGTTTTCCGTTCTCCCAGACCTTCTGGGTGCCGCCCCAGAAGTTGGCGGACGCATACTTGGGTTTGCGCTTCTCAATATCCCGCAGGGTCATAATGACCAGTTTGTTCTTCAGCGGGTCCTGATACTCGATGTAGCCGAAGCCGCCAACGATTTCACCACGGTTGAAGGCGTCGTTGATGGCGAACTCGTAGCTCTCCACCCGGACACCCGCCGTTTTCTTGATGGGGCGGAAGGTGTCGGTGGAGTAGACCAGCTCAATGGTGACCGCCACCGGCGTTTCCAGGGCGTACTTCTCAGCGATGTACTGGATGCCGTTGTAGCCGGGCATCAGGTTCACGTCGTACTTCTGCGCCTTGTTGTTCTTGAAAGGGATGGCGAACAGGTGGTTCTTCTGCATCATGTCCAGCCCCATGCGAGCGTAGTCGACAACATCCAGCGCCAGATCGTTCAGGTTCACGTTCTCCCAGGTGACGGGGAGGGGGTTGTCGTACTTGTGATCCCGGTTGTTGTCGTTCTTCCGCAGGCGCTCTTCCTCGGCGGCCTTCAGGGCCCGGTCAATGGCGACGAAGTAGCCCTGGATCAGCTGGCGCTGGTAGTCGGTGACCTGGATGGCCCCGACGCTGCTGCCGAACTCCATCATCACCTTGCTGGTGAACCGTTCGGACATATTAGGCTTCTGCTCACCCTGGGGCTGGAGGGCCCCGGCCTGGGGTGCGGGAGCCGGAGCGGGGGCGGTAGTGGTCTGCGTTCTCTGATTGGTTGCCATTTTCATATCCTCCTTATTTGCTCCGCCGGGTAAAGGTAATCGGCGGCAGTTTGATGGGCTTGAGCTTCTCGGCCAGGGAAGCGGCCACCGGATCGGCCCGCTCCAGCTCGTCAGCCATGTGGCGGTAGAGGTGGATCAGGAGCGGAGCGTCCTTGACCGGGATAGTAGCGGCGGCCGGCTTGAAGCGGACAAAGTAGTCGATGGCGCCATCCTGGATGATCTGCTGGGCCTCGGGGAACTTCTCAGCATCGATGGCTTCCAGTGCCCGTGTCAGGTAGGGGGCGGTGGTCTTGGGTTTTCCGAACATCATGCCGCTGCGCCTCCCTTCGTCTCGTCCAGTTCCAAGCGGAGCTTGGCATCCTGCTCGGAAACCACCAGCCGGACCGTCTGCATGGCCGTATGAGCCAGCCGGGTCACGCTCTCGGCGTTGTCAATGAATACCGGCATGGAAATCCCCCAGTGATAGGCCAAGGTCTCAATGATCTCCAGTCCGGCATTGATGCGAGCGGCGTTGTTGGCATCCCGGAAGGGAACCATGGAGCCCGCCTCATTGGGCACCAGGACCTCGCAGTCATCCTTGACACCGCCGTTCACCTGTTCCAAGAAAAGGCGGAACCGGACATTCTTGAATTTCCCGTTGATGCGGTCGGTGAGCATCCTGACCTTGGCCTTGGTGAACTGCTCGCAAAGGTAAATCCCCTTCTCCAGCTCCTCGTACTGCGCCGACAGAGCCTTTTCCTGATCCTGTAGCTCTGCGATGCGTTTCCGCTGGGCCTCCGCCTGATCCGCTTTGCCCTTCTGCTGCTGGAGCTCGCGGGACTCGGCGTAGACGGCCTGAATCTGGGCGTTCAAGGCCTCCAGGGCGGTGGTGGTAGTCTGGCCCGCCCCAGCCTCCGCGGCCTTGCTGGCGGCCACTGCGGCGGCGAGACTGGCGTATTCTGTGGTCTGCTCGAAGGGCGTGGGCGTCACCAGCTTGGCCTGCAGCGAAGCCTGCTCATCGGTGAGATTCTTCAGCTCCGCCTCGGCAGCATCGAACTCCGTCTGGAGCCCGGCGATCTGCGCCTGAAGGCCCTCGATCATTTCCTTGCTGGCCTCCCGCTGGCCCTGCTGATTGACCGCCTGAAGGCGGTTGCTCTTGCCAATATTGAACGCCTCCCGCATTCGGGTGACGTCCTCTGCAGGGAGCTCCCGGTGGCAGGTCGGGCAGACCGCCTGCCCCTCGTCCCAGGTCTCGGCCTGGATAGAAGCGTATTCCTGCAGCAGATCCGCCCGGCGGCCCTGAAGCCGTTCCAGGTTCATGTTCTGGCGGTCGAGCTCCGCCCGGAGGTGGTATTTCCCGCTCATGACCGTAGAGATGCGCCCTTGGAGCGCCGTAATGGAAGCCTGGGTGCCCTGATTCGCCTCTGCCGCCCGGTTGAGGTGGGCGGTGCGGGCCTCCGCCAGCGCCGCCTCGGCGGCGGCCACCCGCTTGCGGGCTTCCGCTGTGGCAGTGTCCCCGGCCAGGAGAGCGGCTTTCTGTTCCATCAGCCCATCCTGCTTGGTCTGGAGGGCCGAGAGCTGGGCGTCAATGGCCGCCACATCAATGGTCTCTTCCGGGATGGCCCGCTGCGCCTCGTCGATGCGGCCAGGAATGCCCAGGAGCTGCTTGTTGATGTCGGCCTTCTGGGCGGCAGCAATCTTCTTGTACTCGTCCACCGTATAGTGCTGGTCGGCGGTACCCGGCATCAGGAGGTAGGTGGGCAACTCCCCCAGTTCGCCGTTGCTGGCGATCACCTCGGTGTCGGTAACATCCCCGCAGACCTCCAGCAGAATCTTCCGGCGGGCCTCCCAGGGCATATCCTCCGGGAAGTAGTGGGGCATGGTCAGCATCTTCATCTGCTCGGCCCCGCCGCAGAAGCCCAGGAGGGCGGCGGTGTACTCCTTCTCCTTGACGGGAACACCGTCGATGAAGAAGTCCACGCTGTGGCCGTCGAACTCCTCCGTAGCAGAGCCGCGCTTTTTCTTATAGTTCTCGTGAAAGACCTTTCGGAGCGTCACCAGCCGTCCGCCGTCCATGGTGAACTGCGCCTCGGCGGCGTGGTCGAGGTAGTGAACGTCCCCGTCCGGGCCCTTGGTCTTGGGGGTGTAGCCCTTGGCCCCGGTGCTGGGGCGGTCAAAAAGGAGCCACGTCAGCGCATTGAACAGGGTGGTCTTGCCGGTGGCGTTATCGCCGTAAACGCTGGCGCTCTGGCCCTTGAAGTCGAATGTGGCGGCCTTGATGCCCTGGAAATTCTCAAGCCGCAGGGTGTTGATTTTCATGCCGCATCTCCTTTCAGGATTGACAGTTAGTGAATTTAGGTGTTATATTTGTGGTGGTGAGAAGGCCGTCCTCTTCGGAGGCGGTCTTTTTTTGTGCGCTTATGGCGCAGTAGGTGGAAATGATGCTGAATGCGATGTGCTCCTGCACCAGCTTTCCGAGGTACCAGGGCTGACGGCGATCTCCGCCGTCGTCTCCGTACAGCTGGATGATGCGGGACAGCTTCTGTGCCGCTGGCGGGTAGGCTTCGGCCCACTCGGAGTCCGTCAGCTCACGGCCCAGGTAACCGGAGGCTTCGTCCCTTACATCCACCAGAAACCGCGGTGCTTTTGGGTTCGGCATGGCCTATCCCTCCAGGCTGGAGAAATGGGCACCTTTGCACCAGAAGTAGTCCTCCGTAGGGGTGTACTCGCTGACCGGCATCTTGTGCGGATCAGCGCCGCAGATGTGGTCGCCCTCTCCGATGGCGGTGAACTCGGCGCACTCCTCGCACCGGCAGGCCGACTTGCCGATGATGGTCTTGACGGCGGGCTTGAAGGCGGCGATCTCCGACTCCGGCACGTCCGCCTGGACCACCATGGCGCGGGCGGTTCCGTGGTTGGTCTTGACATCCACGATGTCCCCGACATCCACCGGCTCAGGCGTGTAGTAGCTGTACGCTTTGCCCACCGGGGTGCCGCCTTTGAAAAACTGAACCTTGATAATGTTCGTCATGCTGATTTAGCCTCCTTTTTTTCGTCAGCGGACTCCCGCTGTTTAGGTTCCGGGCCCTTGCTCTGGCAGTCGCACCGCTCTCCCGGGTCAAGGTGGCTGCCGCAGTGAGGGCAGATGTTGTAATAGGGCATGGCGCTTACTCCTCCTTTCTCCAGGGGTTGCCGCCCCTCCGAATCTCCCGGAGGTCCGCCAGCCAATCCTTCACAGTCCTCTTCCCGGCATAGTAGAGGGCCGGGAGCGCCAAGATGAGGTACTCACCGCCGCAGGCTTTATATCCCCGCTCCGCCAGCGCAAAAGCGCGGCCAAGCTCGAAGGTAATGCCCGTCAGGCAGAGGATAATAATCAGCTCCAGTACTGCGAAGATCAGCCGCTCGTTCACTTTCACCGCATTCAACTCCTTTCTGCTAAATGTAAAGCCTTTCCATGAGGTATTTCCGGGACACCCGGCCCGAGGTGGTAACAAAGCCTTGGGCTTCCAGCTCCTTGTTGAGCTGCTGCATGATACGGTAGGCCCGGCTCTCGCTGACCTCGCACAACTGCATGACCTCCCGGACCTTGACGTACTTGGGGACTTCCTGCTCCTTCCGTTCGATATCTGCCATGGCGTGGGCCCTCCTATTGTCCGACGTACTTCTGCATCCAAAGGCGGAGCTCCATCGAGGCGCGTTCCATGGTCTCCAGGTTCTTCATCACCTGTTCCAGCTGGGGGACCTCGTCCTGGGTGATCTGGCCGTCGCCGGCAATCTCCAGAATAATCTGCTGTACACAGCTGGCCCCCTGCATGGCCGACATGACCTTGAGGGCCAGGCGGTCAATCTGGAGCAGTTCGCAGGGCGGGATCGTCTTTTTGCCCAGCGGACAGAGACTGGCGCAGTAGTGATTGCAGAGCTGGGGGGCCTGGTAGGCGTGGGCCATCATCAGGACTTCCTCGGGGTAGGGAACGAGGACCCCGGCCTCGATGCGGGCCAGGCGGGTACGGTCAATGCCGGTTTCCTCCGCCGCACCCTCACGGCTTCCCAGATGGTCGTTGCACTTTTCCGCCGCTTTTCGTGCGAGATAAAACACGTTGTCAGCCGCTTTCGTGGCGTTTCTGGGCATTTATTATCCTCCTTCCTTGTGGTAAACTTTTTTCAGATTAGGCGGAGCTCTCTTTTAAGGAAACTTCATCCGCAAAAAAAATCTCCTCAATGGTAAGCCCCCAATGAAGGGACAGCTTGAAGGCTTCCTCCAGCGTTACGGGATGATAGCCGATCTCCCGCTTGCAGTAAAGGACTGCGGATTTAAGCCCCAAGAGCTCCGCCAGGTCCCGCTGCGTTTCATGGTGCTCCAGTCGTAACTCCCGCATCCTGTTTGCCATCCTTGACCCCCCTTTCTTAAAAAATTCTTTTAAGGAACTTTTGCGTAGTCCTATACTAACACTTCCTTTTAGGAATGTCAAGCCGTTTTCAAAAGAAGTTTCTTTTCCGGCAAATTTCTCCTTGTGTTTCTCAAAAAGAAATAGTAAAATAAAAGGGACAATTGGAGGTGTATGTTATGAATCGAGTATCTATGCTCCGCAAAGAAGCGGGATTGAGCCAAAAGGAATTAGCCGCCCGGCTCGGGGTGCAGCCCTCGGTGGTGTCCAAATACGAAAATGGCGGCATCCAGCTCCAAGAGGATACGCTCCGTCAGCTTGTCATCATCTTCGATGGAGTATCAGCGGATTTCATTTTAGGGCTGTCCGATGACCGGAAGCGCGGCACATCCCGCGCCACACCGCAAATCGTCTGGGATGCCGTTGCCCTGGTGGAAGGAGCCGACACGCTTTCGGAGGAAAACCGCACCCTGCTCCTGGACTGTATCAAGGACCCGGAGATTCTGGCTCTGGCTGGCCGGTTCCAACGTCTGTCCAAGAAATCAAAGCGCCGGGTGGTGGAGTACATGGATCTGCTGCGGCTGGCCGATGAGCAGGCCAAGACCGAGCGTCAGGAGTCTCAACCACCTGAAGAATAAAAAAAGCGCCCCGGCTGGCGGCCGGGGCGGTCTTGCAAGGGGGGGTGGTTTCGTGCCTGCTTATAAATACACAACCAAGGATGGAGCTGTCCGCTGGATGGCGTCGTTCTGGTATTTGGACTGGACCGGGAATCGGAAAAAGAAAAAGAAGGAGGGCTTTGAGCGCAAAAAGGATGCTCAGGATTTTGAGCGGGAATTTCTGCTGAAGGCGGAGAAGCGGTGCGATATGTCCTTCGCTTCCTTGGTGCAGCTCTACCAGGAGGATGCTGATCATCGTGTCCGAGGAACCACCAGAGGGACCCAGGACAGCATCATCAACACTTGGCTGCTCCCGTTCTTCGGCAAGCTGCAGGTGGACAAGATCGATGCCGTCACTGTCCGCAAGTGGCAGAACAAAATGATATCCGCTATCAATCCGCACAACGGGCGGAAGTATGCCCCCTCATACCTCCGCACCGTCAACAGCCGTCTATCCGCCATTTTCAACTATGCGGTGATGTACTACGGCCTGCGGCAAAATCCCTGCTTGCCGGCCGGCTTCATGGGGAAGAAAAAGGCTCGCAAAATGGACTTCTGGACGACCGCCGAGTTTGACACCGCCCTGGAGCAAGTAACGAAGCCCGGTTTCAGGGTGGCGTTCCAGATCATGTATTGGTGTGGGCTCCGGGTGGGGGAGTGCTTGGCGCTGACCCCTGCAGATATTCTCCCTTCCAAGATGGTGAGGGTCAACAAGACCCACCACAGGGAGGCGGGGGAGGATGCCCCCGGCCCGCCCAAGACTGACAATAGCGTCCGGGAGGTGCCCATGCCGACGTTTCTCTATGGCGAGGTGCAGAGTTACATCTCCGCCCTCTACGAAATCGAGCCGGGGGATCGCATTTTCTATTTCAACCACGGCACCCTGAACCGGGAGCTGGATCGTGCTGCGGAGGCGGCCGGAGTCCAACGAATCAGGATACATGACCTCCGGCACAGCCATGCCGCCTTGCTGGTGGACCTGGGTTACTCCATCGTGGCCGTGGCCGAGCGCCTGGGGGACACGGTGGAGGTGGCCATGGCAACCTACTCCCATCTGTACCCAGACAAAAAGCAGGGGATGGCGGATGATCTGGACCGCCGGGCCAGGGGGGAGCCCCCAGCAGCCCCCGTTGGCATCGACTCCCTCGAGGACGTGTCAGAACGGCTCGAACAGGCCGAAAAAGGAGCTGTTTGAAGCAAACGGTACGTTTCCGGTACGCCAGAGAAAAAGAGTACCACGACGCAACACAACATTTTGCGTCTGCGTCGTGGCATTTTTCACATCAAACGCAATATATAGTGTGCGCTCTAAAAATCAATTTATTCCCACTCGACAAATCCTATTATATGGGGTTGTATTTTCTATGCTTTCACAGGTACAGCATTCGCAAATTTGTTAATATTTTACCTGCTATCTTTGGCCGCTAATTTTCTTAGTATCAAAATAGTATCACAAAAGGCGGGGAGATGCAACCACATTCTTATCTTTTGAAGGAATGTCCATAAACAAAATCTACAACCGGTAGTATTCCAAAATGGAAGTTTATATGGTAGACTGAAAAATATATGTGATGTTATGTGGGAGGCTACCTATGGGCGACGTAATGACCCCGGAGCAGCGGAGCCGGACAATGAGCCATATCAAAGGGAAAGATACCAGTATCGAAGTTCTATTGCGAAAGGCACTCTGGCGCAAAGGCATCCGGTATCGAAAAAATTATAAAAAGCTGCCGGGTACGCCCGATATAGCCATAACAAAATATCGAATTGCTATCTTTTGCGACAGCGAGTTTTTCCATGGCTATAATTGGGAAATTAAGAAACAGAAGCTGGGACACAACCGGGAATATTGGATCAGGAAGATTGAACGGAATATGGCCCGTGACCGGGAAAACGACTTTAGGCTGATTGCGATAGATTGGGTTCCCATACATTTTTGGGGGCAGGAGATACAAAAGAACACAGAAAAATGTGTAGAGGCCATCGAAGATTTGATTTTTGAGTTGCAAATGATGCGGTATGATGGTATGATAGAGGATACAAGGGACTATGTTGAAGGTATAAAATAATATTTTTATATCTTCAATCTATAAATTTATAATTTACGAGGAGTACCCTGATGACAATATCAGAGCAGATTAAGGTGTTGTGTGTACGCTCAAACATTAGCGTTGCGGAACTTGCAAGGCGGGTGGGGACTACACCGCAAAATTTCAACTCAAAAATGAAACGGGAGAGTTTTACAGTCTCTGAACTGGAATATCTGGCAGAAACGGTTGGGTGTTCGTTTGAACGCCATTTTGTCCTTCCAGATGGCGAAAAGGTTTGATAGGAGGGCATTATGGATTTACTGCATTTCAAAGATAACGATTCAAACCGGGATGTAATTTCCCTGTTTTCCGGGGCAATGGGGCTGGATATTGGTCTCACAAAAGCGGGTTTAAATGTTGTCATTGGACAAGATTTCGACCCTGCCTGTGTTGCAACCATGCGAGTAAACGGGCATAAAGTGTTGGAAGGAGACATCCGGGAAATTGATGAATCGGATTTATTGGAACAGGCTGGACTGGTTCAAGGGGAACCATTCCTCATTTGTGGTGGCCCACCTTGCCAGCCATTTTCTACTGCCGGCAAACGCCTTGGGATCAATGACCCCCGTGGCAGCTTGTTTATGGACTTTATCCGCATGATTGACTATATCCGTCCCCGGTTCTTCATCATGGAAAATGTAAAAGGGATTATGTCCGCCCCGCTCAAACACGCCCGGCCTATAGAAAGGGATAAAAATGACCCGGAGCAACAATTAGGGACTGTTTTAGATGTAATCCTTTCCGAGTTCGACAAGTTAGGATACAAAACCGTGTACGGACTATTAGATGCCGTTAATTATGGCGTTCCCCAATTCCGGGAGAGGTTTGTTCTAATTGGGAGCCGGGATAACGAAAATATTTTTCTCCCTTTCCCAACACACTTTCAGATGCACCAAAATCCAGAATATCGCTGGTGTACCTTACGGGATACCATCAAGGATTTGGAGCATAACTGCGGGGAATGTGCCGCATTCAGTAAAGACCGCCTTGCATACCTCCGCCTTGTCCCGGAGGGCGGGAATTGGCGCGACCTCTCTGAAAGTGTGCGGAAAGAGGCCATGGGGGGTGCTTATGGCTCTGCTGGTGGGAAAGTTGGGTTTTACCGGCGGCTATCATATAGCCAGCCATCCCCGACATTGGTTACATCCCCAGTGCAAAAAGCGACCATGATGTGCCACCCTACCCAAGACCGCCCTTTGAGCATCAGGGAATATGCCCGCATCCAGCAATTCCCTGATGATTGGAAGTTCATGGGGACAAGTGCAGCAAAATATCGCCAGATTGGGAATGCCGTCCCGGTGGGACTGGCATTGGCGTTGGGGAGAGCGGTGCTTTCCGTTGCGGATCAGTCCGCTGAAATCCATACAAAGCGGTTTAGAGGGACGGACATCCACCAAAAGCTAAAACAAGCTATAGAAATAGGAGGAAACTACTATGCCCATAAATAATAGCTACAACGAGGATGCCATCGTAGAAGCGATTGCAACTGCATTGGATAATTTCTACACGAACCTGATTAAGAAAGTGGATAGCCTTAATGTAAAGGCCGTTATGAAACGCAAAAACCCGTATCTGTTCCGGGCAAAGGCAATGAACGGAGCCGCCCAAATTATTGATGCAATCCTTGCCGCTTTTGTGTCCTCGTCTGAGGAAACGATTTTCGGGAATGTGTTCTTTGAGCCGATTGCCACCGCTGCCGCACAGGGGCAGAAAGCATTGGCCGAGGGCGTGGACATCATGGTAGAGCGGGATAATACCATCTATGCCGTCGCAGTAAAATCTGGCACAAGCGTTTTTAATGCGGACAGCCGCAAGAAACAGGAGCAGAACTTCATGGCGGCCAGCAAGCTGGCTCAGCAGGCAAAGAAGCGCTTTGTCCCGATTGTAGGCTATGGCTATGGAAAGAAGAAAACTTCCAGCCGTGGGCTTCCAAAGTTCTATATGGAATTAGCTGGAAAGGACTTTTGGACGGAATTGACTGGTGATGAAGAATTCTACATAAAGCTGATCCGCTTCATGGATAAGCTTCCAGAGAAGTATGTGGAAGAATTCGATGCTTCCTATCAGAAGGCGGCTAACCGGCTCGTCCGTGAGTTTACCCAAGAGTTTTGTTTCGAGGATGGTAGCATTGATTGGGAAAAACTTGTGGAGTTTAATTCGGGAGACTAACATTTGGAGGGCAGGGTTATGGCTAAAAAGAAAAAGGAGCCAAAGAATAAATCTGTAGAGCGTAAAGTTTATTATTATAAGGTCACATGCAAATGTGATGGGACGAATGAACCCATTAGCAGTTTGTTTGACGCATATCTCAAACTATACGACAATAATGGAAACAATCTTGAAGATCGTGGTTTAGCTATCCCGTTTTATGACAAGTTCCATTTTCTCGAAGTGTTTCATCATAATTATGACATGGATATTTATCAAGGAAAATTTTATAGTTTGCGGTCTACAGATTTCCCTTACTTATTCAATTTACTAAATGGAAATCGTCAAGAGATTCCGGCTGGTGATGACGACACCCTCATGGAGCAGACACATTTTTGTTGTATTGTAAACAAGAATCTTTTTGTAAGCGAATTTAATTTTCATGGTGCAAGAATTGAGCGATTAGCTAACTATCTTGTGAGCATTATGGGGCAAGTTTATCCAAGCAAAAATTATGAAGTGAGCATCGATCCAATCATTATGCCTGACTATTATACTCGTATCGCTAATTGCCGTTCTTTATCTAAGTTGCAGTTCAAGGTTGCAAAACCGGGGCTTAAAATGCTAAAGGATTTTGGTATTATTAACGGCTATGATATTCTTGCAGATGAAGTAGATGCTGGAACGGATTTCTATATTGATATTGAAATTTCTGGTGGAGGAAAAGGTTCCCATGTGCCAGTTTCTAATCTGCCAGCCTTTCTCCAAAAGATTATCAATATGATTAAGAAATCTAAAGAAGTTGAATTGGAAGCTGAAGATGGAAGCGATCCAATCTTTAGCAAAGCAAAACTGCGTGGGTTAGATGCAGATGCAGGTAAAATTATCCCATATGATCTGTTAGATGAAAAATTAGTTCAGACTGAATGGGTAGAAAAAGTATCCAATCGTTCTAAATATGTTGATTCAGACAAAATGTTTGCTGCAATATTAAAAGCATACCGTGAGCAAAAAGACACCGCCTTAAAATATATGGAGAAAATGTAATGTTCAAAAAGGTTAACCGTTTGATTTATGGTGATCGCTCGTATTACATTGCTCACATTCTTATCAGCATAATTATTATGACATGCACATGCTTGTTACTCCATTTCAGGTTTAATCAACCGATAGATATTGTTTTACATCTGATTTCTAATGATACCATAGGGTTATCTGCATCTTTATTAGGCTTTCAATTGGCAGGGGTTTCTATTCTAATTTCTTTAGACGGAAACAAAAAGCTATGCCTGTTGCGGGAAATAAAAAGCGATACAATGATTTACAAGATTTTTATTTCTTCTATCACGATGTTTCTGTTCTCCATTGTGCTGATGCTAATATCAATAAACTTTGTTCCTGTCGAGTCAAATATAACGAGGGAAGTATTATGCGTTAAGTTGATTGTTGACTACTGTTCTGTTGTCACTTTTTGCTTTGGAATGGTATTTTTACTTTCGAGTATACGACTTTTGAAATGGTTCTGTTCTAAATAATAAAACACTTTTTAATTTATTGTTTTTATACTTACAAATATGAAATAGGAAGGTACCTTGAGAAGCACCTTCCTATTTCATGTTTACATGTTACCTCGCCCCTCGGCTGAACTTCCGTTTTGCTTTCCTCTGCTCCTTTTCCACCGCCTCCCGGCATTTTGCGTCCTCTATGGCCCGCTCTACTTCCGCCGGGCCGAACGCCCGCTTAACCCGCTCAAAGTCGGCTACTGTCCCCCGCAGGGCCTTGTTCTCCAACTTCGCTTCCTGCAAGCGGTCAGACAATCGCTCGTTGCCCTCCCTGGCCCGTCCATAGTCCCCCTGCAAACGCTCATACTTCCCTTTCAACTCGACATAGGCCCGGTACAAAGAGCGCAGCACCTTGACGATCTGCGCCAACAGGGGTTTGGCTTTCTTCTCCCGGTAGGACTTGGCGCTTTCCAGCGGCCCAGGTTCCGGCAATATCCGCTCCGGGTCATCGGAGAACTGTGCCGCCAACTGCTCTATGTTCCTCACAGCCGGGGCCAGCTCCTTTAGCCGCTGTTCCTGCCGCTCCACCTGCTCCTGCTTCTTGGCCTTGACCGCCTCCAGCTCGGCAATCTCCTTGGCCCGCTGTTCTTTCTTGTAGTCCATCACGGACAGGTGCTTGTCGTGGGTGCCCTTGTCCTCCCACTCTATCCCGTGGCGCTCCATCACGGCGGCAAGCTGTTCCTTTTCAGAGCGTACCCACTGGCTCCACTCCGTGTCGCCCCTGGTGCCGCCCTTGAATCCCTGGGCCGCTAACGCCTGTTTCAGCGATACCCTCGTGTCCAGGCCCCGCTTGCTCCCGGTGGTAAACGGTACAAAGTCGATGTGCAGATGGGGCGTGGCCTCGTCCATGTGGAGGTGGGCGGAGAACACCCGAAGCTGGGGGTTGCGCTCCTGGAAGCCCCTCATGTACTCGTCCAGCACCGCCGCCGCAAGCTGGCCGTCCTCGCTCTCGGCGCTCATGTCGTCCTTGTTCCCTACTTGCAGGATGATTTCATGGAACGGCTTTTCCTGCTTGCTGGAACGTATCTTTTCATAGTAGTCCTCAATCCTGCGGTCTGCCCTGGTCTGCTTGTCGTTGTACCGCTTGAGGGCCTCGTCAAACAGCTCATGGAAAACTGCCTTGATATTTTCGTGGCAGTAGGTTATATTCAAGTGAGAGCGTTCCGGGTCGGTGTTCTTGGCGTTGAACGCCCTGCTGTTGTGTTTCACCGAACCCTGCCCCACCATGGCGCTGATTGTCCTTTTCAAATCAAATCCTCCTTTCGCCGCGAAGCGGCGGCCTTTGTTACTTTCTGCGAAAGTAACGCAAAAGCACTTTTGACGGCCTTGCGGCCATCAAAAGCGCATTTGCGCCCTACGGGGTGGAGTGGGGGCGTTGCCCCCGCCGTCTGCGGACGGCTCCCCCAGCAGGGCCGCCCTTTGAAAAGGGCACCCTGCACCCCGCCTAAACTTTGACACTCGCCGTTGGGCAGGGGGGAAAGGCACAGCCTTTCCCCCCACCCGGCCAGTGTCCTCCGTGGGCCAAAAGTCAAGGGGTTCGGGTTGTATTGCCTTACGGCAATCTCCACCCCCAGGTATGGCCCCTTGACTTTTGGCCCCGCTCCCCGTGACGGCCGTGACGACCGTGACGATGTTTTACACACCGCCCCCGCTCTCAAAAAAGCCGTCACAGCCGTCACGGTCGTCACGCCTGGGGCGGTTCCAGGGTGAGGGTGATACTTCTCCCGGCGTGGCTCCTGCTGTTCTCATAGCGGATATGGTACTCTGCCGCCAGCCTCCCGGCCCGGACGTTTAGCCGCATAGCCAGGGCGTTGGGCTTCATGTCGGTCTGGAGCACCGCCGCCAGCTCCGTGGCCGTACCGCCCCAGACGGGCCTGTCCGCCGTCACAAGGGCGGCAACGGCCTCCAATACCGGGTCGGGCGGTTCCACCCACGGCTCCGTTTCCAGCCGCTCCAGCTCCCACACAAGCCGCTCCCTGTCCTTGGTGAGATACATCCGCTGGTCTTGCTGGTCACGCCCTGCCACATCCAGGATGGCGCTGCCGTCCGTCCGCTTTTCCTTTTGAAGAAGAAAGGCCCCGTCCGCAGCTCCCAACAGGCCGTTGGTTCCGGAAATCATATCAAACTTATCGTCTGCCTGTTGCTTTCGGGTGTGGTGTACCAGCAGGAGACAGATACCGCAATCATCCGCAAGGCGTTTCAGCTTGCCCACCACCTCGTAATCGTTGGCGTAGCTGTACTTGTCCCCGCCGACCTCCCGGACTTTCTGGAGGGTGTCAATGATAATGAGCTTGGTGTCGGGGTGTTGGCGGACAAACTTCTTTAGCTGTTCCTCCAGGCCCAGGCCGAGCTGTTTGGCGTAGATTGCAAAAAGCAGGTCGTTGGTGCCGTCCATCCCGAACATCCGATACAGCCGCCCCTGCAAGCGGCGGTGGTCGTCCTCCAAGGCCAGATAGAGGACGGTGCCCTTGTGGACGGGGTAGCCCCACAGGGGGAGGCCCATGCTCACATGATAGGCAAGCTGGGCCATCAGGAACGACTTGCCCACCTTGGGTGCTCCCGCAAAGAGGTATGTCCCAGGGTAGAGCAGACCGTCAATGATTGGCGGTCTGCTCTGGTAGACGTTCTGGTAAAGCTCATTCATGGAAACCGTGTGGAGGTAGGCCGGGTCGCTTGTCCGTTGAAGTTCCCGAAGAATATCCTCCATACTTTCATCCTGGGACTTGTTTTCAGCCGGTTCCTCTGCTATACTTGGGGTGGTTGTTTGTGAATTGGGCTGTTCCCCGTCTGCGCCAACAGACGGAACCGGGACAGTCCTTTTCGTCTCTCTGGAATCCATCAATCTATCAATCCTCCTTTATGCCGTCCAGCGTCACGGTGATAAGGCGGATGGTGGCGAGCGGTTCATCATCCACTCCGCCCCCGGCCTCCATGCGCCGCAGCTCCCCCAGGACGGCGGCGAGCTGGTCACGCAGGGCCTTGTAGACCCTGGGATTGCCCTGCACTACAATGTCCCGGTTGAGCAACCGCCGGGTGATGTAGTCCTGTTTGGTCAGCCCGGACAGGCGGACGGCAATCTCAAGCTGTTCGTTTTCCTCCGGGGACACCCGGAACGCTATGGTCTTGCTTCTCCATCGGTTGTGGTTGTCGAGATTTTTCGCAGACATGATTTAAGCCCCCTTTCGCTCCATGTTCAGCTTGTCCGCCATCTCCGCCTGCCGGGTGGGGAACAGGTGAGCGTAGCGGTAGGTGATGTCAATGCTTTCGTGCCCCACCCGGTCAGCGATTGCCAGGGCCGTGAAGCCCATGTCAATCAGCAGGGAAATGTGGCTGTGTCTCAGGTCATGAATCCTGATCCGCTTGACCCCCGCCTCTTTCGCCCCCCTGTCCATCTCCCGGTGAAGATAGGATTTCGTCACCGCAAAAATGCGGTCTGTCGGCCCCACGGCGTACAAGCTCCTGATGTAGTCCTCCATTTCCTCGCAGAGAAAAGCGGGCATTTGAATGACCCGGTTGCTCTTGGCCGTCTTGGGGTCGGTGATAACGTCCTGGCCCTTGATACGCTGGTAGGATTTCGAGATAGAAACCGTCTGCTTCTCAAAGTCGAAGTCCCCAGGGGTGAGGGCCAGCAGCTCCCCCTCCCGGATACCGCACCAGTAGAGCATTTCAAAGGCGTAGTAGGAGAGGGGCTTGTCCATCATGGCGTCAGCGAATTTCAGATACTCCGCTTTCGTCCAGAACAGCATTTCCCGGCCCTTGGCCTTGCCCATGTTGCCCACCTGGGCGGCGGGGTTGGCTTTCAGATTGTAGTGCTTCACCGCATGATTGAAAACGGCGCTCAACTGATTGTGGAGCGTTTTCAGATACACGGGGGAGTAGGGCTTGCCGTTCTTGTCCCGGTAGTTCAGCATTTCACTTTGCCACGCCATGACCTCCTTGGAATGGATTTCGCTCATTTTCCGCTTTCCGAAGTAAGGCACCAGCTTTTTGTAGAGGATATGCTCTTTCGTCCCCCAGGTGTTCTCCTTGATACGGCCTTTCATGTCCGCAGCGTAGAGCGCCACGAAGCTCTCAAAGGTCATATCCAGGTCGGCGGTCTGCTGTTGCAGGAACGTCCGTTCCCACTCCAGCGCCTCCCGCTTGGTCTTAAAGCCCCGCTTCATCTTCTTTTCCTTTTTCCCTGTCCAGTTCTCAAAGTAAAAGGACGCATACCATGTTCCCTTGGCCTTGTCTTTGTACGCTGGCATTTTCTTCCCTCCTTACTGATTTTCCCGCAGTCCATAGAACTTTTCCTCGAAGTAGCGCCTGCTCACCCGTCCGGGGATGGTGAGGAAACCCTTCTGCTTCAGCTCCTCGTTCATCTCCCGCACCAGCTTGTAGGCGTAGGGCTTGGAGATACCCAGCGCCCCGGCCACTTCCTCGGCTCGTACAAACAGCTCTTTGCTCAAATACAACACCTCCTTATTGTTGGTTCGCAAAATTGTTAATGCCGACATCCTTATTATACATTCGCATGGTTGTTAATGTCAAGAGTTTATTTCGCAATTTTGTTAATTTTCTTCTTGCATATTTCGCTTATTTGCGCTATACTATTTTCAAAGGCGGTGGAACATATGACAGTAGGAGAAAAAATCAAGAAAATCCGCACATTTCGGGGTATGACGCAAAAGGAATTGGGGCTGGCTATCGGCTTTGAGGAAAAGGGAGCGGATAACCGTATTGCCCAGTACGAAACGAATTACCGTGTGCCAAAGAGGGAGCTGCTGGACAAGATTGCCCAGGCCCTGCGGGTAGACCGTCAGAACTTCTATACGGTTCAACCCGGCTGTGCCGAGGACTTCATGCGGACGTTCTTCTGGCTGGACGAGGACAGCCCTGGCTCCATCCGCCTGTTTCAGCTTGTCCGCAACCCCGGCAAGACGGGGGCCTCCGATGATACCGCCGTCCGCTACAATGACACGGACGACTGGCCCGCTCAACCTCCTGTGGGTATCTACTTCAACTATGGCCTTGTGGATGAGTTTATGAGGGAATGGCTCTTGCGCCAGCAGGAGCTACACGCCGGGGAGATTACCAGGGAAGAATACTTTGAATGGAAAATCAACTGGCCGAGCACCTGCGATGACGGGAAAGAATCGAAATACTATGTACCCTGGAGAAAAGAAAAATAGGGCAAGCAAAACCGCCCTGCTGAATTTGTCGTTCAGCAGGGCGGTTCGCTTGCCCTTTGCAATCATTCTCTTGTGTGACCGGGTTGAAACGAATAGTATCAATCCAGTATCACAAGGCAAAGTGACAGGTCAAAAACCCTGTATTCATGCGGGTTTGCGCCGCTTTGACGGTCATTCCCACTCAATCGTCCCGGTTGGCTTAGGGGTCAGGTCGAAGAGTACGCGGTTAACGCCTTTGACCTCGCTGGTGATGCGGGCGGTAATCTTATCCATCATCAGCCAGGGAAGGTGTGGGACCGTAGCGGTCATGGCGTCCACAGTGTTGACCGCCCGGATGATGACGCACCACTCGTCAGTACGGCGGTTATTCCGGACGCCCACCGATTTTAGATCAGGGATAGCGGTAAAGTACTGCCAGACCTTGCCTTCCAGGCCGTTTTTGGCAAACTCCTCCCGGAGGATGGCGTCCGACTCCCGGACCGCCTCCAGGCGGTCCCGGGTGATGGCGCCCAGGCAGCGCACGCCCAAACCGGGGCCGGGGAAGGGCTGGCGGTACACCATGGAGTCGGGCAGGCCCAGCGCCTTGCCGCAGGCCCGGACCTCGTCCTTGAAGAGCATTTTCAGGGGCTCTACCAGTTCAAAGTCCAGGTCCTCGGGCAGACCGCCCACGTTATGGTGGCTCTTGACAGCCTTCACTGTCTTGGTGCCGCTCTCAATGATGTCGGGGTAGATGGTGCCCTGTCCCAGAAAGCGGATGCCGTCCAGCTTGCGGGCCTCCTCCTCAAAGACACGGATAAATTCCCCGCCGATAATCTTCCGCTTCTGCTCCGGGTCGGCCACCCCGGCCAGTTTGTCCAGAAAGCGGTCCACGGCGTCCACATAGACCAGATTGGCATCCATCTCATCCCGGAAGACCTTGACCACCTGTTCCGGCTCTCCCTTGCGCAGCAGGCCGTGGTTGACATGGACACAGGTGAGCTGCTTGCCCACAGCCTTAATCAGAAGTGCCGCTACCACTGAGGAATCCACTCCGCCGGACAGAGCCAGCAGCACCTTCTTGTCCCCCACCTGCCGGCGAATCAGCTCAATCTGGTCGGCGATAAAGTTGTCCATATTCCAGTTGGCCTCAGCGCCGCAGATGGTAAAGATGAAATTTTTCAGGGCGGTCTCCCGTTCCACATCATCAGCGGGCCAGGGATCGTCCCCCCGGTGGTCCACCAGCAGGGCGGGGATATCGCAGTCGTAAATCTCCTGGGCCGCATCAATGGTGACCCCATCCACCACCCGGTTGGGGCCGCCGTTGAGGATAATACCCTTTACATTGGGCAGGGCTTTCAGCTCGGCCAAAGTAATGTCGTGGGGGTGAATCTCAGAATATACCCCCAGCGCACGAATTTCACGGGCAATTTTGGGGTTTTCCTCACTGCCCAAGTCCAGTACAACAATCATGTCCTGTTTCATTAGTGAATCCTCCTACAAAATAGTACCCACATTCTACCACAGACCATGTCAGGGACGCAAGATATTTTACATTTGAGGTGCAGGGGCGGCCTGTGGCCGCCCCTGCATAAAAATCTACGTTTGGGACATCCCCTATACTTGACCCATCTGCCGGTCTGGAAAATACTCCCGCACAAAGTCCACATCCTCCACCTGGAAGGTTTTTCCGTTCAAATGCTCCAGCGGCCCGGCTTCGGTGGTGAAATGGAAGGTAAGCTTATAGGAGTACAGCGCCTGGCCATGGCGGCCATATTTCCGGTTCTCCCGCTCAGAGCCATATTTGCCGTCGCCGATCAGGGGGTGTCCTGCGGCGGCGAACTGGGCGCGAATCTGGTGGGTTCGCCCGGTGACCAGGTCGCACTCCACCAGGGAGAGGCCGTTCTTTACCGCCAGCGTCTTGTACACCGTCACCGCCGATTTTGCCCCTGGCTCAGACCTTTTTCGGACATAGACCTGCTTTTTTTCCTCGTCTTTCCAGATATACCCCTCCAGCCGCCCCTCCGGCGGGGACAGCTTCCCCTGAACTACGCACAGGTACAGCTTGGTCAGTTCCCGGTCCTTGATTTTCTGATTCATCACCCGCAGGGCCTGGGCCGTCTTGGCGGCAATGACAATCCCCCCGGTGTTCCGGTCAATACGGTTGCACAGGGCGGGGGCAAAGGAGTTCTCCCAGTAGGGGGACCACTCCTTTTTTTGATACAAATACGCCTGGATGTGGGTGAGCAGGGTGTTCACCCGCTCGTTCTCGTCGGGGTGGACCACAAGGCCGGGGCGCTTGTCCAGGAGGAGGATATGTTCGTCCTCGTAGAGGATGTTCAGCTTGGGCTGATAGAGGGACAAAAAGGCATTTTCCGGGGTAGGCCTGTCAAAAAACTCGTCGTTGATGTACAGCTGGAGCACATCCCCCACATTAAGGCGGACATCCCGCTTGGACCCCTTGCCGTTCACCTTCACCCGCTTGAGCCGGATGTACTTTTGGGCCAGCGGAGCGGGCAGCAGGGGCAGAGTTTTGGCCAGCCAGCGGTCCAGCCGCTGCCCGGCGTCGTTTTTGCCGATGGTGAATTCTTTCATGGAGGACCTCCTAAAGGCCCCTTGAGAAAGGGGCTGTCAGCCGAAGGCTGACTGGGGATTGCGTTTTAGGAAGCAAAACATACGAAGTAAATAAAGTTTTCCTAATTGGAATTTGCTTCGCATATTTTGGCTTTGCCAAAATACAATCCTCCGTCACGGCTCCGCCGTGCCACCTCCTTTTCAAAGGAGGCTTTTGTTCTACAGGAATATTTCACCATATTCCGCCCCCGGTGTCAATAAATTTCGTAGAGAAATTTGTGAAAAGTATTTGACATTTGGGACAAGATTCATTATAATATCCTGCGTACCATTCTGCGAGTATGGGGGGCGCTCCCCCGGGGAGGAACGCCATGCGTCTGGATCTGCGAGATATCATTCACGTCCCGGACGCGAAAAAGACGTTTCAATTTCAGCTGGACCTGTCCCAGGAGGACCTCTATGGGACCAGGCCCATTGTCCATCCCGTCCAGGCAGTGGGCAGCGTGACCAACCACGCCGGGGCCCTGGTGCTGGAGGGGACGGCCCGTTCCCTGCTGGAGCTGGCCTGCGACCGCTGCGGGAAGGAATTTTCCCGGGAAAAGACGGTTGTGCTGAACAATCTGGTGGCCCAGGAGCTGGAGGATGAGGAGCACGACGATATTCTCCTGCTGGACGGCACCGAGTTGGACCTGGATGAGGCCGTCACCACCGCTTTCATTCTTGCAATGGACACGAAAAATCTTTGCTCAGACGACTGCAAAGGGCTGTGCGCCAAGTGCGGAGCCGATTTGAACCTTGGCCTCTGCGGGTGCAGACCTGATGTCGATCCAAGACTGGCGGCCCTTGCGCAGCTGTTGGATAAGGAAGCTGAGTGAGTACTCAAACGTGCCCTGACCGGCACAGCCGAAGGAGGTGTCACCCATGGCGGTCCCCAAGGGAAAAGTATCCAAGGCCCGGCGCGATAAGCGGCGCAGCTCCCACTGGAAGCTGGAAACTCCCGGTATCGTGACCTGCCCCAAGTGCGGGGCTTACCGGCTGCCTCACCGTATGTGCAAGAATTGCCTGACCTATAACGGCCGTTCCTTCGGCCAGGTTGAGGCCCAGCAGTAAGCATTTCAGCCCCCCGGGGAAGCCGGGGGGCATATTTTTCTATCAAAATGGAGGAGTTTTCATGTATTACGCCCTTCTTGGACTAGGACTGGGGCTTGCTGTTCAAACCGGACTGCCTGGACTGATCTTCCTGCTGGTCGTAATCGTGTTGTTTGTCCGCCACACCCTGCGCAAGCGGGACCAGGACCTGTCACCCCAAAACGACACGGAAAAGTGGATTTTCGGCACCTACGCCAACTGGGCGCTGTATAACTGCGAGTACATCCCGGGCAACAACCTCATTCCCAACTATGACACCGCCCCCATCCTCCTGGGCGGCCGCCGGGGGCCCTATAACAGCCCGGAGCAGCGGCAGTACTTTTTGAATATGCTGGACAGCCCCTGGGACATCCACAGCAAGCGGGAGCTGTTGGAGACGGTGGAGTACATGAGCGTGGGCCCCGGCTTTCAGCACTGTCAAACCCAAGCCGACCGGGCCTGGGAGCTGTGCCGGTGTACTCAGCTGCTGGCCATTGCCTTCCGTTTGGGCTGGATCAGCCGCAGTGAGATGGTAAAGCGCTCCCGTCAGGTTGGAAAAATCATCCAGCGTACCTTCTCCGGCTGGCAGGAGATGAGCGAGAGCTTCCTCAACCGCTGCCTGCAATGGATGGAGGACCCCTCCCTGGGCGCGGATATGCGCCGGGCCATCCACAAGTCCCTGTGGACCCGCCCGGACAGCCCCTTCAACCTGCCCTGGGATTTGCCCTTGGATTAAATGAAAGCGCCCTCTGGTCCAGGCAGAGGGTGTTTCTATGTATTGCGCCGTTTCCCGTTTTTGTCAAAGGTCTTTTTCAGCGCCAGCTCTGTCGGGACGATTGTTCCTACCATTGGCACGACCTGCGCAAAACAAATCACGGTGCCAACCCTTCCAATCGTGCCAATCTCCTTGCCCAACACGAACAGCAGCGGAAGAACGGACAGCGGTAGCAGAATCATGCCAAACCAAAACCACAGCTTTCCGCAGTAATGATGAGCAAATTGCCAGGTGTCCTGATTTTTCATGGACATCGTTGTCCGGTAACCAAATCCGCTGTTGATTGTCTTGGGCGGCCTGTGCAGAAACATCCGTCCCAAGCCGATCATCACAAGCGGAATCAACAGATCCGTCGCCAGCGTAAAAAGCCAGAACCAAATCATGTGAACACCTCCAACGCCAAAATTCAAGAAAGTGTTAAGCTCTTATAGTAATCCAAGGTAGAAAATCCCCGCTCCAGCTGGGTGTGGAGGTAGGCTTCGGCGGCGTCGGCCAGCTGCTTCATGGGTTCGCCCTCCAGGCGGAAGGAGAACAGCCGCTTGGGGTCGCCGTGGAGAATGTGATCCAGAGCGGCCAGGGCGGGGATGGACAGGGGCATGGAGATGCCCTCCCCCACCTCGCCCCGGCATTTGGCGCAGTGGAGCACCCCCTCCCGCAGATGGAACCTGGGATTCTCCGGGGGATTTGCTCCACAGACGGCGCAGCCGTCAATGAGAGGCTCATACCCCGCTAGGGCCATAGCTCTCCACTCGAAGGCGGCCTTCACCAGAGGGAGTGGTTTTTCCTGCATTGTGTCCAGGGTGTGGAGGCTGTTCAGTGTCAGGGACAGCAGCGACCGGCTGGGCAGGCCCTCCACCGCCAGCAGCTCGGCCGCCTCGGCAAAGTAGCACCCCAGGGCCAGACGTTCAATGTCGTCCCGCACTCCCTGAAACAGCCGCTCCACCGCCGCCTCCTTCACTGACCACCGGCCCTGATAATCGTAGAGCACCATCTCCGACCAGGCCAGCAGCTGGCACCCAGCGGCGATGGCGCTACCTTTTTTTCGGCACCCCCGGGCGGAGGCGGTGAGCTTGCCCTGGTCCTGGGTAAACAGTGTGAGAATCTTGTCCGACTCCTTGTAGTCCACCGTCCGCAGGACCAGAGCTTTTGTGGTGATGTGCATAGGCAGCGCTCCTATGTAACGGGCTTTCGCCCGTCAGACTTGCTTGATCTTGGGCTGGAAGGCCGTCTTGGCCGGCTCCTTCCAGCGCGCTTCGTTTTCCTGCCGCTGGCCCGCCACCGCCAGCCAGGCCGCCGGCAGGCCGGTTTTGCAGAACAACTCCCAAAGGCCCTGCTCGTTCACGGTACAGCCCTCCCTTTCTTTGTGTGGTTAGGCTTTCCGGTTTTTCAAGGGGCTATGAGCGGTAAATATTTGCTTCCCGCTCAATCAAAACGTTCGCCAGCTCAAAGGCACGGATTCTCCGCTCCGCAAGGGTAATCTGAGACCTGTACCGCGCCGGGTTCTCCTTGGCTTGAAGGGTCTTGAGGGCCTCCCGCAGCTTGTGCAGGGTGGAATCGATCTGACGCCTGGCCTCTATCAAATCGTCTTTTGTGTATTCCATACTACTCCTTCACGTAGCCGAAGTTCTGGATAGCCGCCGGGTTGTCCCGCCAGTTTTCCTTCACTTTAACCCAGGTCTTCAGAAACACCTTGGTGCCCATAAACTTCTCCATGTCCTGACGGGCCAACGTGGACGCCTTTTTCAGCATCCCGCCGCCTTTGCCGATAATGATGCCCTTGTGGCTGTTCTTCTCGCAGTAGATGGTGGCCTCCACATCTACAATTTCATCGTCCCGCTCAGAAAAGCGGGTAATCTCCACGGCAGTGCCATGGGGAATCTCCTTGTCCAGCAGGAGGAGCAGCTTCTCCCGCATGATCTCCGCCATCATCTGCCGTTCGGGCTGGTCGGAGGTCATGTCGTCGGGGAACAGCTGGGGGCCCTCGGGGAGGCAGCCCTCCAGCACGTCCAGCAGCTCCTCCACCCCCTGGCCGGTTTTGGCGGAGATAGGCACCACCGCGTCAAAGCCGTGCTCCTGACTGTAGACCTGGATGACCTCCAGCAGCTTTTCCTTCTGCGGGACGGTGTCCGCCTTGTTGATGGCCAGCACAGCGGGACAGTCCAGGGTCTTCATACGTCCAATGAGCTGTCTTTCCGGCTCTCCCACGTTGGGGATGGGCTCCACCAGCAGCAGAACGGCGTCCACGTCAGCCACGCTCTCTCTCACCACGTTGACCATGTAGTCCCCCAGGCGGGTGCGGGCCTTGTGGAGACCGGGGGTATCCACAAAGACGAACTGGCTCTCCCCCCGGTTCTTAATGCCGCAGATGCGGCTGCGGGTGGTCTGGGGCTTGCTGGTGACAATGGCCACCTTCTCCCCTACAAAGGCGTTGGTCAGGGTGGACTTACCCACGTTGGGCCGTCCACAGATGGTAATGATACCAGATTTTTTAATCATAGATAATCCTCACTTTCTTTCCGGGTGTGAGCGGTTTCCCGGACTTTTTTAATTAAAAACGATAGTTCTTGTACAGGTCCTCGTGGAACACATGCTTACGCACAAAGCGGGTCACGAACATAATGCCGCAGGCCATGGCGCAGGTGACGATATAAGGGGTCAGGTCGAACTCGAAGCTCCAGCTCTTGCCCTCCTGGCGGCCCAGGTCCTCGTAGTCGTCAAATTCGTCCTCAATGGCGGTCAGCTTGATCTTCTTACTCATAACGATTCTCCTTTTTATGATGAAATTTGGTTGTCCTCTTCTCCATGGTAGTCTAAGTGTTTCCACTTCGCCCGCTCGTCAAAATATTCCTCCGAGCCTGCGGGAAACTCGGTGCGGAAGACTTCGGTCAGTTCGCCGTTCACCCGGTCTTGCACTGTCAGGGCAAACGGGCCTCCCCAGCCGTCTATCTTGTACACCTCGATCCGCCTGACGCACACCAGCTCCCCGTCCTCCCATTTATGGATGGTGCTGACTCCGTCCGAAGCGGCGCTTTCACGGTTCCAGCCATAGATGGTTTGGGTCTCAGGGTCCAGCACAGGGGACGAGATCGCCGCATACTCCGGTTCCTCCACAAACAGCTCTTGTTCCTCGTCCCAAATCATGCAGTGGTATCCCTCCGCCTGAATACCGCGGTAAAACAGATAAGTGAAATCCTGGAAGCCATCGAAATTCACGTCCACAATCTGATGTTCCCCATAGTGAACGGTTTCCCAGTCAATCTCCTGTATTTGGATCGGCTCCCCCGGGGCCGACGGGTCCCATACCGACAGGTGCAGGTAATAAAGCAGCTCCTCAGGCTCCTCATAGGCAACCAGCTCGGTGGTCACCAGAAGGGTGCCCATCCGCCCGCCGGTGTCCACCAGGAAGGCGTCGTGGGTGTCGTCCACGGGCTGTTCCTCCAGCACCTCCTGGGCGGTTTTGGGGGGCGGGACAGGGTCGGAGGATGCCGCTCCCTCCTGGCACCCGCACAGCAGAAGCACGGCCAGAAGCGCCGGCACAGCGGCTTTTTTCATGACAGCGCGTCCCTGGTAATGCCCAGCGTTCCTAAAATTGCCTCTTCTCTGGCCCGCATCTGAGCCTTCATGGGGCCCTCGTCCAGGTGGTCGTAGCCCAGCAGGTGGAGCGCCGAGTGGACGGCCAGATAGCACACCTCCCGCTCCGGGGAGTGGCCATACTCCTCCGCCTGGGCGCGGGCCCGCTCCAGGGAGATCATCATATCCCCCAGATACACCTTATCCGCCCCCGGGTCCGCCCAGTCCGCCTGGGGCTTCTCGCCCGGCTTCATAGGAAACATGGGAAAGGACAGCACATCAGTGGGGCTGTCTACCCCCCGGTTTGCCAGGTTGGTCTCCTGAATCACCTCGTCGTCAGCAACGATCACGGCGATCACGCAGGGCACGTCTACCCCCTCTTCCTCCAGAGCGGCCAGGACGGCGCGCCGGATCTGTTCCTCCACCGCCGGGGGAACCTCCACCGCCTCGTCCATATAGCCCGCCTCGATATATACTTCGTGTTCCACAGGCCATCCCTCCTCTCTGTCCGTCTATTATACGAAAAATAATCCTTGAGGTCAAACATATTTTCTCCTTTTAGCGGAAAACTAGCCGTAAACTTCACGACGGGATGTGAACACATGACAACCAAAAAAATCGGTGCTCAGACGGCGGCGCTGGCCAATCCCCCCTCCTTTGCCGCCTGGGCCAACGTGGCGGGCAAAAAGGAGGGGGAGGGTCCTCTGGCCCACACCTTTGACTATATCGACGGCGACGACACCTTTGGCGAATCCACCTGGGAAAAGTCGGAGAGCGCCATGCAGAAGCAGGCCCTGGGCCTGGCCCTGAACAAAGCGGGGCAGGCGGCGTCCAATCTGGACTGGATTTTTGCCGGGGACCTGTTAAACCAGTGTATCAGTTCCTCCTTTGCCGCCCGGGGACAGGAGGTGCCCTTTTTCGGCCTGTACGGAGCCTGTTCCACCATGGGGGAGGGGCTGGCCCTGGCCTCCATGACCCTGGACGGCGGCTTTGGGGAGTGGGCGGCGGTGACAGCCTCCTCCCACTTCTGCTCGGCGGAGCGGCAGTACCGCACCCCCCTGGAGTACGGCGGACAGCGCACCCCCACTGCCCAGTGGACAGCCACCGCCGCCGGGGCGGCTGTGCTGGCCCGGGAGGGTCCGGGACCCTATATCACCCACGTCACCGTGGGCCGGATTGTGGACAAAGGGGTCACCGACACCAACAACATGGGGGCGGCTATGGCCCCCGCGGCCCACGCCACTATCACCGCCCACTTTAACGACACAGGCCGCTCCCCCGGCAGCTATGACCTGATTGTCACCGGCGACCTGGGGGTGTTGGGCAGCGAGCTGCTCATTGAGCTGCTGCGCAAGGATGGAATTCAAGTCAACAACCACGCCGACTGCGGGGCCATGATCTTCGACATTGAGAAGCAGGACGTCCACTGCGGCGGTTCAGGCTGCGGGTGCTGCGCCTCGGTGCTCACCGGCCATCTGCTCAACAACATGAAGGCGGGCAAGTGGAAAAATATCCTCTTCTGCCCCACCGGGGCCCTCCACTCCCCCACCTCCGCCTTCCAGGGGGAGAGTATCCCCGGTATCTGCCACGCAATCGCAATTTCCACCAGCAAATAAAGCCTCCCTCACAGAGGGAGGCGTCACGGCGAAGCCGTGACGGAGGGAGTCCGTTTTCGGAAAACTCCCTCAGTCAGCCTCCGGCTGACAGCTCCCTCAAAGAGGGAGCCTTATTTCCAAAAATAAGGTGATTTTTATGGAATATCTGAAAGCATTTCTCTGCGGGGGCATTTTGTGCGTTATTGGACAGGTCCTCATTGACAAGACCCCTCTTACGCCCGCCAAAATTCTGGTGAGCTATGTCACCGCCGGGGTTATCCTCAGCGGCGTGGGGGTGTACCAGTATCTGGTGGACTGGGGCGGCGCGGGAGCCACGGTGCCCCTCACCGGCTTTGGCCATCTGCTGGCCAAGGGGGTCAAAAAAGCCGTCGGCGAGAACGGCCTGATCGGTGCTCTCACCGGCGGCTCCACCGCCGCCGCAGGTGGGATTACCGCCGCCATCTTCTTCGGCTTTCTGGTGGCCCTCATCTGCAAACCGAAACCCAAGACGTAAAAATCCCCGCCTCCCAACTCGGGAGGCGGGGTTGTCTATTGTCGTTCCCAGGGAAATCCATATTTGGGCCGGGGCAGCTCCAGGGCACTGTAGTCCATCTCCGCCGGGCGGCTGAGGGACAGCGGACAGTCCTCGGTGTCCACCTCCACCTGCAGTCCCCGGCGCATGGCCGTTTTGGCATAGGCCAGGGCGTATAAGCACAGATGGTTGTATGGGTTGGCACGGCGGCTGCGGATGACCTCCCGCAGGTCCCGGTCCAGGGCCTCCTCGTCCCGGTCCAGGATATCCAGCATGACGCGCAGGCTGGCCAGCACCCCCTTTCGGGTCCCCTTCAACCGCCCCAGTTCCGCCAGATTCTTCTCCAGCTGAGCACGGAGCTCGTCGTCACTGGCCCTGCCCAGGGCCATATCAATGTAGGTGCTGTCAGCGGACATCAACGCTTTTACGCTGGTGCGCCGCCAATCATGCTGGTACTCCGGGCGGCGGAGCAGATCGCCCAGCTCACCGATAAAGCCATCGTCCACGTCCGCAATAATGGCCCCATAGACGTTCCCCAAATTGTAGCCGTTCAAACTGACCAGGCCGCTGTAATAGGTGTTGTCCGGCCAGCGGCACATGGCCCATTGACACCAGGCGGCCAGATACAAGGCCTCCCTGCACCCCTTCGGGTCCCGCTGAATCAGCTGCCGGTACTGGGCCAGGATATGATAGCTCCCTCTTAAAGATACAAACGCCTTATATCCCACCAGCATCTCATTGCTTGGCTCCCGCTGGCAGGTCTCCTTGGTAAAGGGGGTTTGGACCGTAAAATCCGCGCCGCTGTCAATCAGGTTCTGGATGGTCCAGCTGGCCTCGGGCCGCTCCAGCTCCCCCAGCCACTTGTGCAGCACCTGATACAAAAAGGCCATATCATATTTTTCCCGCCACTCTTCAATCCGCCTGGTAGTTTGGGCCAGCTTTTTGCCGCTCATGGCTCAGCACCTCTCAGGAGATGTGTTCCTTCAGCCAGGTGACATACTTGTCCCGCTTCATGATGGCCAGCAGATAGACCTTGCCGTCCTTCATGGTAAGCTCCACGCCGAAGGGGAAGAAGGGGGGCGTGGTGCAGGTGCGGATCGAGGCGATATCCTTCATCTCAACCTCCCAGCTGACAGATGCGGTACCCATCAGGCCGGAGGCCAGAAAGGCCACCCGCTGGTCGGTCATATACAGCTTGCCGGACACCTGCCGCTTGCCCACAACCTGGGGCATTTTCCAGCAGTCACAGCCCACCTTCTGGGCAAACAGTTCCTCCCCGGGCCGGGGATCAAAGGTTGGTTTTGCCATGGTTACATTCCTCCTAAACTTATATCTTCTATACGCTCGGTCGGCGGCGCAGGGGGTGGAAGCTCTCCGTCCCCCTACTCTCCGCCGTCGAGACGAACAAAGCGGCGCAGGACATTATTACCCTGCACCGCTCAAAACAAACAGCACATTCCCTATTCCGCCTTGAAATGAAACCGCAAAGGCGTTATAATGAGATTGGCGCAAGTTTCTTGCTGTGTGGGAGCTGATTTCTCCTGCATAGGGGTATGGAGAGGTGCTGGCTCTCCATACCCTGCCCTATTCATCTCGTACCCACATTTTACCCCAAAATTTCCTATGATGCAAGAGCTTTTTATAAAGTAGGGACGGCCACAGGCAGCCCCTGCTATTGGCTCCCTCCTTGAGGAACTGTCGCCGCAGGCGGTGACTGAGGAAGCTCAACAGCGATTTTTTACCTTTTTCGAAAAAGCTCCCTCCGTCACGGCTTCGCCGTGCCACCTCCCTCAAAGAGGGAGGCTTTTGGGCAAGTTCAACCCCCCGGAGAACAGGCTGAACCGAACCAGTAAAAACCGGCAATAGACAAAATCCCCTGATGTAGGAAAATAGAAGTACTACATCAGGGGGTATCTGTATATGAAAGGAAATATCAACACACAATGGCGTTACTGCCACAGATCAAGGAGATGCTGTTAGCCGGAAAGACACAGAAGCAGGTGGAAGGTGAACTTGGACTAGATAGTATCTACACAAGATGAAGGGATTATGATAGAAAAGACAAGGGAGAGAACGATGGATGCTTCGTATCATCGGCATGACATAAGCGATAAAGTGTGGGAGTTACTTGAGCCGCATTTGCCTGGACAACGCGGCCAGTGGGGAGGAATCGCGCAGGATAACCGCCGTTTTATCAATGCGGTGTTTTGGGTATTACGAACCGGAGCGCCCTGGCGTGACTTGCCTCCTGATTACGGAAAATGGGGCAGTGTTCATCAGAGGTTTATCCGTTGGCGCAGAAACTCTGCTGGCGGATCGGGGTTATGACACAAATGATATCCTGTCTGCTATATCGCTATCGGCTTGGTGTAAAATCTTGTGTAAGCGAAAATCGACAAAGTCAAGAAGTGGCGCGATGGAAAGTGCACAGGCTGG
>NZ_CALPCP010000040.1 GCF_943192995.1 Flintibacter muris | reverse complement strand
GATACACAGCTGCCGCCACCATTTCACCAGGCAGGGCCGCCGAGCCGTGTTGGATGATCTCGTAAACGCTCTGCGTGGTCACGGCGGAGAAGTGCCGGGAGACAAAACTTATGTCCTCCCATCGTCATGCCGGTGCTGCCGTAGTCCTCCAGAGTGTGGGGATTCTCCTCCCCATACAGATCGCAGAGCATATCATCCACGGCCTTGCGGATCGCCGGGTCGTCAGTCAGGGTCTCGCAGCGGAAGCCGGTGGTGGCCTGGCGGGGCAGTTCCTCACGGACAGCCTGGAGATACTTCTCCGGATCGGTGTAGTTCCACCGCTCCCCGCTGGCGAAGGTGACCCGTCCGACAGCCGGGCTTTCGTCCAGCACTTGCTGGAGCCGGGCGGCGGCATCCGCCACCACTGGGTCATCCTTGAAGCTGTCCAGTTTCAGGCGATCCTCCGACAGCCATTCCCGGCCATCCCAATGGATGGCCAGATCCACTGCGGCGATGCCGTCCTTAGTGACCCCCAGCCGCTTATCCTCGCAGTCAAGGCCGGCGTATAACTGCATAGCCTCCTCCAGCGGGAGCTGGTGGGTCACTTGCCGCTCAGGTGTGTTGATGTGCTCGATCACATACCAGTCATAGCTGTGGGGGAGCGTGGGGTTGGCGGCGTTTTGGAGTGCCTGGCGCCCTTTTTCCGTCAGCCCCATCTGCTGGGCCTGCTTGTCGAAGCAGGAGAGGTATGCCTGGTAGTCGCCCTCGACGGGGTTGCACCGCAGGCGATAGAGGTATCGCTCCGTCTCCAGCGTGAAGCCGTAGTTCTGGTAGCAGGTACCACCCTCAATGGCCCCCTCGCTGCCATAGCAGTACCGCCGCATGGAGGAGAGGTCTTTCAGAACGCTCCTGCGAAGATCGTTCACCACCTTGTCCAGCTCAGCCTGGAACTCCTGGGTATTCAGTTCCTCGGAGCCTCTGGGCCACCAGGTGTGGTAGAAGCCCTCGCGTCCGTTGTGCCCGAAGTCGATGCGGACATGGCCGATGGCTCCCAGCTCCTTATCCCTCTCCGGCGTCTGGGCATAGAAAAGCCCCGCATCCTCGGGGGATGCGGGGCGCAGCAGATGTCGGATAGGGGTTTCGGGGCAGCGGATCTTTTCCTCAGCGCAGAACTCTGCCAGGGTGGGATATGTCCCGGTCAATTGGAACATATTCTTGACCAGTCTGTACTGGGAACGCCCGCTTTTCAGCGGCAGGTAGGAGAGGATAGAACCGGCGTGGTTTTCCTCCGCCATTTCCACCAGCGAGTGAGGTTCGTCCGGATGCCGGGCCGTACCCCGCAGGTCATAGCAGCGCCAACCCGGAGGCACATCCTCACGGGGGATGGGCTTGGCACTGTACAGCACCGAGGCCCCAAACAGCCGGGCCCCCAGCATTTTGTCCTTGTAGATGTTGATTTGCAATGGTTTCACCTCTTCCTTTTAGTTTTGCAGCAAACACAAATACCACACCTTTGCTGGAAAGTCCAGCTTTTTTTACATCATCGTCTGACCGATCTCCGGGCCAGGCGGAAAAGGGGAGCTCAGCCGGCGCACCAGGCCGAACTCTGTCCGCCGGACGCCGTCCTCTGCCATGGAGTCCTCGCCCAGACGGGCAAAATCCATATACCCGTCGATGGTATCAATGACTTCATCGTCAGCCCCGATGCGCCGAAGCATCTGCTTCCCGTACTCATCCATATCCTCCGGGATCTGCTCGTAGTTATCCCGATTCATGGCGATGCGGACGACCTCGGTAAAGGTATCTGGCTGCTCCACCTCCAGAACCGCAAGGAACTTTTTCAGGTCTCCGTCCTCCTGCTCCATCATTTCAAGGTACATCGCCAATGTGTTGGCATCCTCCACAGTGATGGCGCACAAGGGAAGTTTGGCCTCCTGGTACGGTGTTGAGAGCTTGATATCGGTGATGCTGGCCTCAGCGAAGTCCTCCAGATCCAGAGCCCTTTTTGCCTGGTCCATACGCTCAGTTGCGGCGGGGAGGTTGATGGAGAAGGTTCCTTTCGATGTGGCAAGCGTCAGCTGGAGAAGGCTCTGCTCATCCCAGAACTGCTCCATGGCGCCTTCCCGTATCCCTACATAGCCGCCGGACAGAATCTCCCCATCGTGATCATTGCAATAATCTACCCCAATGGAGCGGTAGTTCAGGTAGGGCCGCAGAATCTCCGGAGTTTTTCCCTCCAGACGGTCATGTTCCACCAGCCACTTGCCCAAGTCCTCGTGCATGGTTATTCCTGGAATGACCTCATAGCAGCCTGTACTGCTCGGCCTTATATAGATGGCAGTATGATGGATCATGTCCAGACTCTGCTTATGGTCTGTGGACAGAGCCTTATTCAGATGATAGTAGCCCGCGGCGTCCATCCCATTGATTACCTCTGCCAGCTGGTTCAGTTCTTGGAGCACAGGATCGTTGTCCAGCGCAGTCTGCTGGAGATGCCAGCTGAGGGCAGGAACGGAGCTGTCAACGCTCAATACCGTGGGCGCGGTATTCGGCTGGCCCGCCAAACGGATCTCATCGACCTTACGTTTGAATTCGTCCAGCGGCACCGGCAGCTCCAACTGCTCGATCACTCTGCCGCTGAGTATATTCAGCTTCAGCATGATAACCCTCCCATCTGCTGGCCTGGCTCCGGCTCGGGCGAAAAGGGCTTGCTCAAACGGCGTACCATACCGAATCCGGTCTGCCGGACGCCGTCCTCCTCCATCATCTCGCTGCCCAGCCGGTCAAAATCGGTGTGTCCCTCTATGGCCTCCAGAACCTCGTCATTTGCGCCCATGCGGATCAGGGCCTGACGGCCATACTCACGCTCACTGCTGGAGATCAGCTCATAGTCATCGATGTCTATGGCCATATCAAGGGCTTCGGTGAAGGTGGACGGCTCCTCTACCTCCAGCGCGGCGCAGTATTTCATCATCTCGCCGTCTGTTTTAAGTCTGCGAAGACATTGCGCCATCTCATTGGCGTATTCCACGGTGATGCAGTCTCTGGGGATCAGCCGGTTCAAGCTGGGGGCTTCGTAGTCGACGCCGGCGATCACCGCCTGGGAGAAGTCCTCGATCTCCAGCGCCCTTTTTGCCTGCTCCAGCTGTTCGGCGGAAGCGGGGAGGAGCAGGGTATCACTATGCTCCAAGGCCATGAGCGTCAGGACGATGGCCTTCGGCGCTTCGGCCTGTACAGGGGCTTGTTCCCGGCGTTTGATGAAGCCATTGGATGTATACATCCCGCCAAGAACATCCCGCTGCTCCGCGCCGATCTTGGCGTAGTCCAGATAGGGCTGGACTTTCTCGGGAAAAGAAAATTTCCCGGTAATGGGCGCGGTTTCCACCAGAAAATGCCCCAAGTCCTCATCTGTCTTGATCCTGGGAAATATTTCATACTGATCCAGGCTGGCTATGATGCGCAGAACATCATTCAGATCATCGGCTCGTTCCAGTGCCAGCGCCCCGCCGAGGAATTTCAGCCTTTCGCTGTCCATATGGTCTATCACCTCAGCCAATTGGTTGAGATTTTGGATTCCGGCTTCCGTGTTCAGGTCATCGACCCTGACACGTCCGGTCAGAACTTGTGCCGGGCCTTCACCGTCGATGCCTCTTACCAGGCCATAACGTTGACCGAACTCCTCTAAACCTCTCATTTCCTTCTGAACCTCATCCAGAGTCGTTGGAAAAGTGATGGTCGCCGTCTCGGAGTCGAGGATACCTTTCCACATTCGCAGATTCATTGGGACAGCCCTCCCATCTGCGGTCCCTGCCACTGTTCTGTGGGAGCGCCCCGCATCAGTTCCTCCAGCGGAACAGTGCCCTGGTACACCACATAGCCGCACTCATTGAACTGCCCGCCCTCCTGCTGGATGTGCTGTTCACCATACTGCTTGTAGTTGTAGAAGCCCTCCAGGTTCTCGTCATAGTCGAAGTGGCCGGACTCCCGGATCATGTACCTGCCATATTCCTCCGGGGTCTGAACGCCGGGGACAAAGTCAAACTGATCCAGGTTCTCCGCCAGCTGGCGGACAGCCATCATATCTCCTGCCTCCGCCATCAGCACCACAGCGTTCAGCTTCTCCATATCCGCCTCCTTCAGCGGCTCGATAGCCTGACACATCCTGTTAAGGGCTGGGATATCGTCACCGCTCAGGTGCTCCAGATCCAAGGCATCCGATATCTTTTCCGACAGCTCGTCAAAATCGAGGCGCACTTGAGCTTCGTGTAATGCGGTGACGCCAATGCGGAGCAGCGTCCGTTCAATTTGGTGTTCCGCGGCGGGGAGGTACAGGTATTCCGGATTTTTCCCCTCCGCCAGCCCCCGCTTCGGCGTGAGCTCCAACACCATAAAGAGGCCGTCATAGGGATATGCGGGGAACTGATGTCCGTTATAGACCGACTTCAGTTCCATTCCGTTATCGTAGACCACGCCGAAGGGAGTGACGATCCCGCCGCCGCCCTGGATGAGCTGGAGGGCTTCCTTCCTGCCGTCCACGGCCTGGTATTGTTCCATCGGCATTGCGCCGCCGTTCAGCGTCATGGCGTGATCCTTCCCGATCTGCTCCAGATCAGAGAAGTCGGTGATGACTGTGGCCTGCTGGCAGCAGAACGTCAGGTTGATGAAGTCTGTGACGTCGGTTATCTCCAGCTTGTGGGCCATAGCCTGGAACTGGCTGACTTCGCCGGCGCAGAAACCATCCAGCCGTTTTGCCAGATAGTCCAGCTGGTCCAAATTGACCAGTGTGCCCTGGATAGAACCCAGCACACTGTACCGGCTGTCGATCTCGTCCACCTTGCAGTCCCGGTTCACAGAAAAGCCCAGGTCGATTGCCTGAAGCATCTCAATAGTCTGATCGTACTGCTCAACCGGAATGGGGAAGGGGATGGTCACCTGGCCGCACTCCGGGCGCCGGGGATTGCTCAGGGCCGCTTGGATCACATAGCTCATACGTTGCCCTCCTTGATCTCCCACTCACGGAAGCACGGCTTGGTGGGCTGGCTGCGGAACGGCTTCTTCTGGGGTCTTTTCTTCCGGGTGTCAGTGCGGGTGGACGGCGTCCTGGCCGGGTCCATCATCATCCGCTCCAGCCCCGCCAGACGGGTATCGCCCATAAAATATCGCGGCATATTCTTCTTGTCCTCCTGTTGTTATTTGTAGTTCCTGAAAAAAGGACAAAAAGAAAAAAGGCGCTGCCCTTTTTTCAGGGAAACGGCCTTGATTGGAACAAATATTGATTTTTAGCTGAACTGCATCCCGCCGTTTTCAGGAGCCTCCGGAGCTTCGAGTTTCTGCTCCTGGGCAAGAAGCTCTCCCAGGTTCGGGACGCTACGTTAGATTTGTTCTATGATGGATTTCAGGCATTTTTCCTGCTCGTCCGTGATGGGGTATGTGCCTGCCAGCGTTTCGGTGCTGCAATGGTATAGGTCAGCTTGGCAGTAAAGGTCAACTCCATCTCCATCAGGAACCAGGGGAAAAAGAAATAGGGTGGCAATTCGGTGGTTGTCGTCATGTAGTCAGTCATGGTATCGGCCTCCTTGGTTTTGACTGTCCAGACCGCCGCTGTGGGCCGTTAGAGGCCCGTTTTCGGGGGCGGGAAGGAGAATGTATCAGGCCCCCATTGATGGCGGTCTTGAAAGCCTTGATATTACTGCATTTTCAGCGGGTACTTTTTCTACACATCAGCCCGGTTTTTCTTTGCCCAGGCCCGCTTGCTCCGTTTGGCCCGTTCTGCGGCGCAGGCAGAGCAGTAAAGGATGTTGTGCCTGGGCGGAGCAAACGTCCTCCCGCACTCCCGGCACCGCCGCTGTCTGGCAGTGGGTGGCGGGAACAGGGCGACGCACAGACCAGCGTCCAGAGGGAGGACGGCTGCGCGGAACCATTTGCAGATCAGTGAGAAGGTGATGCTTTGAGGGCAGATACATTCCTCGCCGTTGTCCAGGCGCAGGCAGTTTCCGCAATCGTAGTTGCAGCACTCATGCACCAGCCGCCGGACTGTGCGGTACTGCTGATAGGTCATGTGGAGGATTTCGTGCGCTTCCATTTCACACGCTCCCCCGGTAAAATCCCAAAAACGTCAGATGTGCGTTTTTAACGTGAGTGCCAATTTGGCACTGGCGATACCTGACCCACAGGAAAGGAACAGACGCGAAGCGGGTGTTCTTTTCCTGTGGGTGTGCAAGGGGGTTGGGGAGTGCAGCTCCCCATCGCGTCCGAAGGACGCAACGCCCCCCGGCAGGGCGCACGACACCGGAACGGTGTATAAGTGCGCCGTAAGAAACGGACACACTCTTGCTGAAGCAGATTTGTCGCTGACATTCTGACCTCCTTGGCATAGGAGGGACAAGCCGCCAGAGCAGCTTGTCCCTCCCGGTGATAGGGCAACTGCCCCTCACCTGGTAGCCATTATGCCGGGGTGATCGTCAGGGCGGTCAGCGGTAAAATTTAAAAAATTTTTTCCGTACTCCCTCGATGCTGTCATAAACGGCGGCCTTGGAGCAGCCGCACATCCGCCCGATTTCTGCATAGCTGTAATCGTACAGCGCATAGAGCAGAAACCGCTCCTGCTGGGTGGGGGTGCAGAGGGCCAGCACCCCCAGAATTTCATCCAGCGTTTCCTGCTGGCAGACCAGTTCCTCCGGGGTGGCACAGTAGGGCAGAACGCCCTGGGCGGCGACTATGTACTCGTCACACTCGCGGCCATCCCAATGCCGCCGCTGCTCCCGCTCAAGGCTCCGTTCGGTGCGCTTGACCAGTTCCCAAAATTCATCAAGGGTGGCGACATCCTCATAAGTCATTTTGCGGCTGTATCTCTTGATGGTGATCTCCATCTTGTTTTCCTCCTGTTCAGATTTGGGGTAAGCGGAATCTGAACAGAGAGGGCGGGCCGCGACATCGGGGCCAGATGAAACGGCCTGCTGAAAAAGCAAAAGTGCCCGAACAGCACAAGGCTATTCGGGCGCTGGGGGTGACAATATATGCAGGCGAAAAGCGACTATTTTCGCAAGTCTGGGCGGGGATCGCCGTTGCGTAGGTCAGGCTTTTTTTGACAAGGGCCTATCTATCAGCAGTCGCATGGCGGCATCCTCCTATTGCCGCCAAAACGCAAAAAAGCGGCGGCTCTGATTTCTCAAAGCCGCCAGAAATAAGCATGATAATAGACTGCTGCACGACGGCTTTTTTCTTTTGCCGTCGTGCGGCAGTTTTTCAAATTATTTGGTTGATTTATTGAAGGTGAACCTTAACAGGGGAAAAGCAACCGCCTATTTCATTTTTCCACGCTTATCACCCGCTGTACCCAGCCGGTATAAAAGCTTTCCTCATGCGAAACAAGTAAAACTGTCCCAGAGAAATTTATCAAAGCTTCTTTCAACGCCTCCTTCGCTTGAACATCTAAATGGTTTGTAGGCTCATCCAAAATTAAAAAATTGCAGGGAATAAGTGTCAGTAAACACATTTTTACTTTAGCCTGCTCGCCGCCACTCAATGAACCAACCGGCTGCATAGCGTGTTTGCTTGAAATCCCGCATTGAGCAAGATGTTTCCGAATTTCTTTCATTGCCATATCAGGGTGAGCGTCCGAAAGAATTTGTATTGGGGTTTGGTCGCTATCGGCCCATACTAAATCCTGTTCAAAATATCCAAACGTAACTTGTTCCGAAAACTTAAACTGCCCACGCAGAGCCGGGAGTTGTCCGATCAGCGTCTTTAAGAGCGTTGATTTGCCAATTCCATTGAACCCAGTAATAACAACTTTCTGTCCGCCTTTTATGGCAAAGTCAACCTCGGATAACACGGGATAGTAATAGCCAACTGCCAAATGGCTGACACACAAATGCTTCGTATTTGTCAGAGGCAATGCTGGAAAATGAAATGTCGGTTTTATCTCCTTTTGGTCTAAAGCTTCCAGCTTGTCCATACGGTCAAGTTGCTTCTGTCGCCCTCTTGCCATCTTCGATTTTCGTCCAGCAATGTTTTTGCGAATAAATTCTTCTGTTTTCTTTATCTCTTTCTGTTGTGCGGAATACTGGCGCACATAATCTTCCCGCAGGAGCGTTTTCTTTTTCAAAAACTCCGAATAGGTGCCATAATATTTGGTAATTTGATTGCCGTCTATATCACAAATCCGATTTGCGATTTTATCAAGGAAATCGAAATCATGTGATACAACCATGAAAGCATTTTCCAGCGTCGATAAATAGTCGGCCAGCCATGTGACGTGTTCCTTGTCCAGAAAATTTGTTGGTTCATCCAGGAGAAGTACATCCGGCTTTTCCAGCAGCAGCTTTGCCAGAATTACCTTTGCACGCTGTCCGCCGCTCATCTGACCAATCGGACGGTCAAGACCAACAGCGAACAATCCTAAGCCGCTCGCAACCTGTTCAATGCGTGTGTCAATCGAATAGAAATCCTCTATCTCCAGACGTTCTTGGAGTTGGGCGGCGCGTTCTAAACATTCCATATCTCCATTTGCAGCTTGCTCATATAACGATGCCATTTCGGCCTCAACCTGATATAATCTTGAAAATGCCGATTTCAGAAAATCTCTCATTGTCAGATTACGGTCTACCTCGGCGTATTGGTCTAAATATCCGATAGCAGTATTTGTCTGCCAAATAATTTCTCCAGCGTCAGGTAGAACTTGGTCTGTGCATATCTTGACCAGCGTGCTTTTCCCTGTGCCGTTTTGTCCTACAATGCCGATATGTTCTCCTTTGTTCAGCGTTAATTCCGCATTTTTGTAAAGAAGATTTTCACCAAAAGAGTGAGTTAATCCATGTATTTCTAATAAGCTCATTTGTTTCAAGTCCTTTCTCTTTGATACTTGTACAAAAAAGAAAACGGCAGAGGGCGAATATACACAAAAGTGCATCTGCCCTCTGCCTGTCATTTCCTCAAGTGAAATAAAAAGCAAAAGGCTATGGACAAAACATTGCCCATAGCCTTTATTACGCTAAATTCATGTACGGGAAATAAGCAATAGCCGCTCCAGGTGGTAAACCTGAACGGATACTGCCTTGTTTCCCGATGAAATCCTAAAGCGTTCTATACGCTATACTCTGTACAATGTTTCATCGGTTCGGATTGTACAGAGCAAATTCTCTTTACTCGTTTATCAGTCAAATGAAAGTTCATACTGTGCCTCCGTGGGAATTTATGAAACCTGCGTCAGATTATCATATTTCGGCACGTTTGTCAACACACAAATCAATGTTAGACAATTTTACTGCAAAAGTGATATTTTTCGCCTTTATAGCAAGGTATTGTCAGCAACTCCGCTTCATAGTTTTTGTGGTCTTGTCCATATCAGCGAAGAATTTTTCCCGACCCACGATGTCCGGCTGGTGGCCGTCTCCGACGGAGTGGACAGCGACGAGGGCGAGAATGAGTTTACCCCGTTCAAAAACCTTGTGTAGATGAAAAAGATACAAGCAAAAAATGCGAAAATAAAGTTATTCAATGCGGAAGAAAAGACGGAGTTGTAACAAATAAAGCGAGAAAAAGTTGGATTTTTCAAAACGACCTCTCGTTTCAAAAATTTTACGCACCAGAGATGCAAAATCCCCCTTTTGCGGACGGAGTAAACTCGCTATCAACCAACCCCAGGGCAGCCGGCCTTTGCCGGCAGCCCTGGGGAATTTACTTTTTCCGCCGTTGTTACATCCCCAACGTGACCTTCGAGATCCGCCGCGCCTCGGATGATGCCTTGGTGGAGACCGTCACCACCGGCAGCGATGGCCGGGTGTCCCTCAAGCTGGACGCCGGAGACTACTACGCGGTGGAGACCGAGGCGGCGAAGGGCTTCAAGCTGGACGCCACGCGCCACTATTTCACCATGAAAAACGGCAAAAACACCACTCTCACCGTGGAAAACAAGCCTTTCAGCGGCATTCTCATCCACAAGACCGACAGCGTCACCGGCAAGGGCATCCAGGGTGTGACCTTCCTGCTGTACGACAGTACCAACACCCCTGTGGGCCAGTACACCTCTGACAATTCCGGGTATGTGTACATCGAGAACCTGACGGTTTCTGGCCGGTACTACTTGCGGGAGTTGGAGAATGAGGGCTATGTTCCCGACACCCAGATGAAAACGGTGTATGTTACTGCTGGCGAGACCACGTTGATCGAGTGGAAGAACATCCCCATCACCGCTCAGATCCAGATCGTGAAAAAATCCGCCGACTATAACTCCACCAATGGCCTGCCTGCCGGTACTCCGCTGGAGGGGGCTGTCTTTGAAATTTACGATAAGGCCGGGAACCTTGTGGACACCATCAAGAGCGACCAGCGCGGTCTGGCCTCCTCCAAGCCTCTGCCCCTGGGCCGCTACACCATCCGGGAGACCAAGGCCCCGGCGAATTATGGTGTGAGCGACCAGGAGCTGACCGCCTACCTGGAGCATGAGGGCCAGATCCTCCGCTTTGAGGTGACCAACAAGAGCCTGACCACCGGCGTGTCCATCACCAAGACCGGACCCAAGGAGGCCATGGCGGGCCAGCCGGTGAACTATGTGCTGTCCGGCATCGCCAACAATTCCAACGTCATGCTCCAGTCCTTCTACTGGAGGGATACGCTCCCCGCCCAGGTGCGGCTGAACACCATCGTCACCGGCACCTACAACTTCCCCGGCGTGTATAAGATCACCTACCGGGTGAACGGCGGCGAGTACCGGACCCTGGCGGACAACCTGAGTACGCAGAAGAACTACACCCTGCAGGCATCCCCCGCCGCCCTGGGCCTCGCGGCCAATGAGCGGGTGACGGAAGTAATGTTCGTCTTCGGGCAGGCCCCGGCTGGCTTTGCCCAGGTGGAGAAGCCCCAGATCAAGTGTACCGCTGTGGCTGGCCTGACCGCTGGCAGCAGCTTTGTCAACATCGCGGATGTGGGCGGTGTGTACAACGGGGTCTGGGTGCAGGCCATCAGCCGCTGGGTGACCACCGTTTACGGCAAGCCCACCCCGCTGCCCAAGACCGGGTATTGATCCCTCCCATTCGCACCCAGGGGGGCCGCCAGCAGGCGGCTCCCCTATACATTATAAATAACATCATCTGAAAAGGAGAAACGCTATGCTGAAAATTACCGCAATCGGGAACCTGACCAACGATGTGGAGCTGAAGTGCCATGAGGACGGCAAGCCCTACGCCATCCTGCGCATCGCCTCCGACCGCCGCTACCGGGACCGGGAGGGCAACAAGCTCACCGACTTCATCTCCATCAAGGTCCGGGGCGCGCTGGCGGAGCGGTGCGCCGCCTTCGCCTGGAAGGGCTGCAAGCTGGCCGCCTCTGGCGACTTCGAAACCATCACCTTCGCGGAGGACCCCACCCACCAGCCGGGATTTCTCATCAAGGCCACCGAGGTGGAGTTCCTGTCCCCCCGGAAGGTGGAGGAGGCCGCTGGCGCGGCCAGCGAGGACGGCAGCGCCGGTGAGGCGGCCTGATGCACAACACCGGAACCATATACAGCAGTACGGAGCGCATCCCCACCGTCCTGCCTGAGATGACTGAACTGCTCCCCCCGCTGACGGGGGAGCAGCTCGCCGCCCTGGAAACGGACATTCTGAAAAACGGCTGCTACTCCCCGGTCATCGTCAACGAGGACATGGTGGTCATTGACGGCCACAACCGGCAGAGGCTGTGCGAACAGCACGGCCTGCCCTACCAGATGGCCGTGTTCTCGTTTGAAGATATGCTGGAGGCCAAGCAGTGGGCGCTGGACACCCAGAAGGGCCGCCGCAACCTGGACAAGTGGGAGCTGGGCAAGATCGCCCTCCGGCTGAAGCCGGACATTGAGGCCAGGGCGAGGGCCAATCAGCAGGAATACCATGGGAATCAGTATGATAGTGGACTTTCGGCAACATTGCCGGAAGTCCACTCTGACCCTGTGGACACCCGCAGGGAGCTGGCGGACGCTGTCGGCCTGGGGGAACGCACCATGGGCAAGGTCATGCAGATCGATGAACACGCCCCCGCCGCTGTGAAGGAGGCCCTGGACAGCGGCGATTTGTCCATCAACCAGGGCTACAACATCACCCGGCAGATGCGGGAGCTGCCGGAGGAGCAGCGGGAGGAGGCCGCCGCCCTGGCGGTGGAGCTGGAAAAGGCGAAAAAGGAGATCCGGCAGTGTGACGCGGAGGCCGACCGAAGGGGTAGAATCGCTGATTTGTTCTGCAAAGCCTTTGAAAAGGCCGTGCTGCTGACTCCCACGGAGGAAAACGTCCGCATCTGGACGGAATGCACCCGCATGACGCGGGAGGAGATCGAGGACAGCGTGAAGGACGCCCGTGAGCTGGCGGAGGTGTTCTCCACCATCGCCGGCATTTTGGAATCGTTGCTGCCGGGAGGTGACGGCGATGCCGGATGAACTGTCTGTCCGCCAGTGGCAGGAGCAGTTTCGGGCCGGGGCTTTTAACCTCCAGGACAGATACACCCAGTGCAGGGCTGGCTGGTATGACTGGTTCTGCCAGGACCACGCCCTGGCCGGACGGCTGAAGAAGATAGGCCGGGTGGTCATGGGCATCACCGATCCCTTTATCCTGGACAACTACTACGTTTGGTTCAAAAATAACTGCACCTTGAACGGGCCGCTGTATGACGATGTCCGCTTCGAGCCGCTGTCCGGGAATCGGGATGGGAAATATTTTGTGATCTCCTTGGACAGTCCCCATGAGCGCATGAAGTGGGCGCTGGTCACGGAGCGGTACGGCTTTGACGCGCCGGAGTTCGACTGCCGGAACATCCGGGAGATGGTTCACTATGTCAACAGCATCGGCCCGGAGCTGCAGAAGGGCGTCATTCCCCCGTTTATTGCGGAGAAAGACGCTGTAACCACCTACGCCAGACAGCGCGGGGAGCCGGAGGGCATCCACATCTACCGGGACGGGGATCATCAATACAGCTACACCTCCCGGCGGGACCGGCGCAGGCGGACGGTCATGGCCGTGGCCAGCCTGGAGGACGCGCCTGTCGGTTTTGTTTCGGAGCAGGCCCATGCCGTCAAGGGGATGTATCTCTATTGCCCGGAGGATGTTGGGGTACCGCTGCCGGAGCATCCCAAAAATATCAAAAATTCCCGTGAAAAGAAAGGGGTGGAGCGATGAGCAAACAGCAGCCCGCGCGGGCGGCGGGGCCTCCCAAGCCCCTCCTGCCCCCTGCGGCGGAGGACGAGATCATGGATGTGCTGTCCGCCAAGATGCGGATCAGCTCCGGGGAGATCGCCGCTATTTTGAAAAAGCATGGCGTATCCGGGGACGCGGAAGCCCTCCAGAACAGCTACCGGAAGCGGCTGGGCCAGCGGCTGATGTCCAGCATCCGGGATGAGAACGGCAGGCGGGAGGTACTGGCCCGCGGCAGCGAGTACATCGTGATAGAGTGCTGCAGCGACCGGCAGGACCTCAAAGCCATACGTTACCGCATCCGGTGCCAGATGAAGGGGCTGGACGTATCCTCCGGGAAGGTGCGGGGCCGCATCCGTGTGCTGGATCAACTGCTCTCCCGGTTCCGAAAGGCGGGGTGAGGATGGGACTGAAAGACATCATCCGGGCCATCCGGGAGTACCCCGCCGCCCGCGCCGAGCTGGAGACCGCCCGGTCTGAGCTGTGGCAGGCACAGCAGGCGCTGGAACAGAGCGAACAGGAGCAAGGCTCACTGCGGCTCACATTGGAGGAGCAAAAAGACTACACAAAGTTCCTGTCCAGCAAGGCAGAGGCGCTCCAGGACGCCCTGGAGGAGTTCTGCCCCCGGCTGTCCACGCCGGATGAGCTGAAACGGTTTTACGATGCCATCTCCCCCGGCATGGACCCCAGCGGCTTCACGCTGTACCGCATGGCGAAGGAGCTGACGGGGATCGATGTGCCGTCCTGTTTCCCTTATGAGGACAACCGGGGACTGTTTGAGGAGATGAGCGGCCACAGCCTCTTGGACTGGCTGACCGCCGTCCACTTCCAGGCGGTGGATTGGGACATTATCCCCGGCAGCACCTACGAGTCCGCCACGCTGCGGGAGGTGGATACCTCTACCTCCGAATACCAGGCATTTGAAAAACAGCTCTATGCAAAGGTGCTGGAGCGCATGGGCTTTCAAAGCCTTTTATCGCCGGAGCAGGAGGCGGGCGCTATAACGGAACTGAAGCAGCACAGCCCGCAGCCAAAACGGGGAGGTGAGACACGGTGAGCAGTATCAGTGAGATCAACAAGGACACCTTCTGGGAACTGATCGCCCAGGCAAAGGAGCAGTGCGGCCAGGACCAGGATGCCTTCTGCCAATGGCTGGAGGACCGGCTGATAGAGATGGGGCCGGAGCAGGCCCTGAATTTCGACTATGCCGCTTTTGCGTATCGGGCGGCGGCATACAAATACGGCCTCTGGAGCGCCGCCTCTGTCATGTTGGACGGCTGCACCGATGACGGTTTTACCGACTTCCGGGGCTGGCTGATCGCCCAGGGCAGAGATGTGTACATGGCCGCGCTGAAGGACCCGGACTCATTGGCGGATGTACCTGTCTATGGGGACTGCTGTTTTGAAACGATCTGCTATGTAGGTAATTACGCTTATGAGGAACTCACTGGACGGAACACTTACGAAGATTTTGACCCCGCCGTATCCCGTGCATGGTCGGAGAAGATCGAGCCGGATATTGTGTATGGCGAAGGGATCGGGTATCCCTATACCTGGAGCGAGACTGCCGCCTACCTGCCAAAACTATGCGCTAAATATTTGACGCCGGAGGAGTTGGCACAGAGAATCAGGCAGCGTGACGATACTTGGAACCTCACCAACCCGGAAATCAAAATGGTTCGTGCCACAGAAAAAAAGAGCAGAAGAATAAAGAAGAATCGAGGCGAATCCAGATGAGCGACACCATCACCATCGGGGTGGATCATGGGTATGCCGCCATGAAGTCCACCCATTTTTCGTACCCCACCGGGCTGGTGGAGTATGAGCATGAACCCTACACCCAGAAGGATGTGCTGGAATACGGCGGCAGGTTCTATGTGGTGGGCAGCGGACGCCAGCCGCTCCAGAAAGACAAAACGGTCACAGAGGACTACTACCTCTTGACCCTCGCCGCTATTGCCAAAGAGCTGGCCCACCGGGGCGCGGAACCCACCGCCGCTGTCCATCTTGCGGCGGGCCTGCCCCTCACCAGCTTCGGGCGGGACAAGAAGAAGTTCCGGGCCTACCTGCTCCGGGACGGCCAGCCGGTGTCCTTCCGCTACGAGGGCATCGCCTACACCGTCACCATCGCGGAGGTGTCCCTGTTCCCCCAGGGCTACGCCGCCGTCCTCACCCAGCAGGAACTGCTGGACGAACCCTCCGTCATCGTGGCGGACATCGGGGGCTGGACGGTGGATCTGATGCGGCTGGACAACCGCACCCCCAACGCCGCCACCTGCCGGAGCCTGGAGCTGGGCATGATTCGCTGTTTGGATGAGATCGCGGAGCAGGTGCGCCGCGCCCTGGGCCTGTCCATGACGGCGGCGCAGATCGAAAGTGTCCTCCGGGGTGAGGCTGGCAGCACCGGCGAACAGGCCAGGGAGATCATCCATCGGGAGGCCGGGGCCTACGTCCGCCGCCTGCTGTCCGCCATCGCGGAGAGTGGGCTGGATGCCCGTGCCATGCCCGCCGTCTTCCTGGGCGGCGGGGCCGCGCTGCTGAAGCGCCATGTGAGCGATAATCCCAAGTGGGAGATCATCCAGGGCGATGCCCTGAAGCTGCTGGGAGGTTTCTCCCCTGGAACCTTTGACGCCGTCATCACCGACCCGCCCTACGCTTCCGGGGGCCGCACCCAGGCGGAGAAGAACAAGTCCACCGCCAAGAAGTATTCCAGCATGGGCGACAGCGCGCCCCCGCCCTTCGAGGGGGACGCCAAGGATCAGCGTTCCTGGACCCGCTGGGCGGCGGAGTGGCTGGCAGACGCCCGGAAGCTGTGCAAGCTGGGAGCGCCGGTGTGTATGTTCATTGACTGGCGACAGCTCCCCGCCGCTTCCGATGCCCTCCAGTGGGCAGGCTGGATCTGGCGCGGCACCGCCGTCTGGGACAAGGGCAACTCCCGCCCCCAGAAAGGCCGCTTCCGCCAGCAGGCCGAGTACATCGTCTGGGGCTCCAACGGCGATATGCCCATCAACCGCCCCGTCCCCTGCCTGCCGGGGGTGTTCAAGTACGGCAACCCCCAGAACCGCATCCACCTGACGGAGAAGCCCCTGCAGCTCATGCGGGACATCGTGAAAATCACCGAGCCGGGCGGGCACATCCTGGACCCCTTCGCCGGGTCCGGCACCACTGTCCTGGCCGCCGTGCTGGAGGGCTACACCGCCACCGGCATTGAGGTGACAGACGAGTACGCCCGCCTCGCCAGGGAGCGGATCGCCCAGGAGCTGGCCCAGGCGGCGTGACCGATAACTGTCTGCCGATTCATCTGGATATTGTCAAAAAGGTGCGGTATGATGTGGGCTACCAAACAACAGGAGGTGTCGCAAAATGAAAGTGAAATTTTCCTTTGACAAAGCCGCCGTAGAGCGGCGAGGCCACACGCTGGAGGATGTTCACCGGACGGTAAAAAGCCTGTTCGCCGCCCACAGCCTGCCCTGTGTCTCCGAGGGTGACCCCCTGTCCTTCCAGGACAAGGGCCACGGCGATGACTTCGCGTGTATGTGGGATATTATCCTGTCTCTGCTGCGCTCGGACTGGTTCATGGCCTGCGCCACCGCCTGCGTCTGGCAGGATGAGGACGGCGAGGAGGACGTACTCGCCCAGGCCGGAAAGGCACGGGGTGCTGTGTAACATGGGGATGAGCCGGAAAGAAATCACCTTCGATCTGAGCCAGGAGGCGCTGAGACAGCACTATCCCCGCAAGGAGACGGGCCGGGACCCGCAGTTTTTCAAGCGGGCCTACAAGGACATCCGGCGGTTTATGGAGACCAACGGCTTTGAGCGGCGACAGTATTCCGTGTATGTCTCCACGGAGAAGCTGACTGCACTGGACGTTGCCCTCCTGACCCAGAAGATGGCGGAACAGCTTCCCTGGCTGCGGCACTGCGTCAGGGAGATCACGGCAACAAACATCGGGGCGCGGCACAGCCTCCTGGGCCTGCTGCGCGACCATACGCCGCCCGCTGAACTCCTGCCGCCGCCTGTTCGGCGGGAACGGCAGAAAAACAGAAAAGCAATGCAGGAACGATAGACGGCAAGGTGAATACTATTCACCTTGCTTCTCTTTTTACAGAAATCTGGGTGAATCTATTACACCCGGCAGGAGGTGAGAAGTTGCCAAAATCTACGATCTACGGCTGTTTTTTCTTCAAAGCCAGCCATGCCCAGGAGCTGATGGAGGTAAAGACCGCACAGCCCATCCAGGTGGAGGTGGTCAAGATCCTTCAACTGACCGGCCAACAGTTTCAGAACTTTTCCGCTAATTTACTGCGGGATATGCCCTTCCTCATCCCCAATAAGCACCTTACTGGCTACGACAAAGGAGTGACCCGCTGCCTGCTGGTGACCACCAGGGGCCGCAGGGACGGTATCCTGGTGGACTGCCAAGGCTACAACTACGCCCGGTATTCGTGCTATATCCCCGAAAAGCGGAGCCTGGATCTGCGTGATGTGCCGGTAGACCACTACGATCTGAAGCTCCGGCAGCCCCGGCGCCAGCGGGAGCGGTGATGATTTTCTCTTCGAGAGAGCGGGCGCCGCCCGCCCGTTCCAATCAACCTACCGCTTGGAGCGAAGCCCCGCCGCTGGCGGGGCCGAGGCCGACACCGCCCCCTGGGCGGTGTCGGCGCAAGCATAGCGCAAAGATATCTTTTGCGCGCTTGCAGGGGTAAGCCCCTGACCCCAATGCCGCCTGCGGGCGGAAATTTTGCGGCCCACAGGCCGTGGAAAGGAGCGTTGATGCAAAAGAAATACGAGATATGCCTGCGGCTGTCCAAGGAAGAAAAAGAACTGTTGGAACACAGCGCCCGTCTCTGCGGTCTATCCAAGACGGCCTATCTGCGCCGCCTGCTGTTGGGAACGGAGGTCAAGGCCCGCCCCTCCCAGGAGATCAAGGAGCTGCGGACGGAGATCCACCACATCGGCAACAATATTAACCAGATCGCCCGCAGCGTCAACGCCGGTATCGCCAGGGCGGAGGACGCTAAACGGGGGCTGTTCCTGCTGGATCAGGTCTACGAGCTGATGATATGCAGAAGCAGGCCGCCGCTAAAATCGACCGAGGTATTGGTAAAGTAGAGATTTCCGCAGAGAATCCCCAAGCGGTAGCCAGCCGCACTCTGACAGACTTCAAACCCAAGCGGGGCAAGCGCCGCTACTGGGGCAGCGGATACTTGGGTCAGACCAAAAGTGGGCGCTGGAACGGAAGGTACACGGTGACCTGGCCCGATGGGACAAAGCGCACCCGAGACATCTACGCAGACACGGAGGAGGAATGTGAAAAGCTGTTGGCAGTAATGATAACCGAGATGAAAACAGAGGTAGCCGCCGAAAAGGAGCGGCTGAGGGCAGAGAATAAGGCAAGTTGAGAGTTGCGGCCCACCGGGACACCCCCGGTGGGCCAGTTTTTCTCTGTCTGTGGGCAAATATGTGGTCAAGGAGTACCCAGCCGTACCAAGCAAGCAGAAATTGTCACGAGAATGGCAGGTCTGAAACAGATAATGGAGATTTTCAAGGCCATAAATCAGCCCTTATCCTCAGAGCAGCGTGTGCGCTGGTACAGACAAAGAGGTCTGCAAAGATTTTTTATGCTAATTCTAATGGTTTATAGGCATTTCTGCTCCTTTTCATTTACTCTCTGGCACTCTCTGAGACCAGTATCTCCATGTGTTCCACGTCTGTCTGTGGCTAATTATGTGGTCAGGAAATAAACCGCATCCTCAAAGCCCTCTCATGGTCACTATGTAAAATGCTTCGTTTTTGCTCCCGGATTTCTCCGTTTTAGATTGCAATTTCCTATCGACTTTTGCCTCCTCATTCGATATTGTGTTGCTTGCGAAAGCCCTGCAAATTACTGAAATCAGGAGGAAAAAGTATGACCAGTACGAAAAAACGCATTACCGCCGCACTGACGGCAACCATCCTCGCAACAACCCTCGCTATCCCCGCCATCGCAGTGGAGGCCCCGCCCATCCGGGTGAGCAGTTACAAGGGCAGTACTTTGGAGGTGGGAGAGCGCAGTGGCCTAATCATCGGCCCCAGCGGTGCGGACTACTCCGTCACCTCCAGCAACCCGGACACGGTAGCGGTCGAGCAGGTGCTGACCTTCTGGGTGGCTGTCGCCAAGGCGGAGGGGAGCGTGGAAATCACCGCATCCAACAACGCTGGGGAATGCGGGAGCATGACGTTGACGGTCGGTCCCGCAGCCCCCGCCGCGCTGGAAGCACCCGCCAGCGGGGACAGTGCCGGCCTGACAGACAACCTGGAAATACGGCAGGAGATGATCCGGCTCATCAACCAGACCCGAAAGGACAACGGGGTACCGGAGCTGCCGGTCAACGAGGCTCTGATGAACGCCGCCCAATCCTGCTCCAACCGACGCTACACCTGGCATCACGCTCCAGAGGAGAGCCAGGCCGCTGTGGACGCCGGCTACCCCTACGGCTTCGGGTCCAATCTCACCGTGTTCACCAGCACCGCCGACGCCGCCCAACGCGCCGTCGACAACTGGATCAACTCCCCCGGTCACTTCGAAACCATGATAGACCCCAGATGCGACTGCATCGGTGTAGGTGTGACCCAGTACGACGACGTCACCTACTGCTACATGTTCGTCGGGATACCCAACAGTGTCAACTTCTATGCATAAGCGAATAGTACTCAAGGAGGGCCATCCAGGAAGATGGATGGCCCTTCCTCGTGGCGGCACAGAGTATAGACAGGAAAATACAGCACCGGGGAGCAGATTTACTGCTCAGATATTGCGTAACCGAAAACAAAGAATGAAACCCTTTCCGTTGACCTGCCCAAGGTTCAGGCCAGCTCTTTGCAAAACGATATAGAGTGTGGTAAGATAGGGTATCATCGCCGGGAGTGTGCAGCGTATGAACAACGACAAAGTATTTCAGATGGATTTTGGGAAGATCTACGGGCTTCTGTTGGATAAGGCCACCAGGAAGGGCCGGACAAAGGCCGAGGTAGATGAAGTCATCTGCTGGCTGACGGGGTATAGCCTGGAGCAACTGGAGGCATCCCGCTCCGCTGCCGTCTGCTATGGGGACTTTTTCCGCAACGCACCCCAGCCCAACCCGAACCGGACGCTGATCAAGGGCGTTGTCTGCGGCGTCCGGGTGGAGGAAGTGGAAGACCCGCTCATGCGGGAGATCCGCTACCTGGACAAGCTGATCGACGAGTTGGCAAAGAGGAAGCCGATGGAGAAGATTCTGCGGAAATAGGAGGAAGCAGCCATGTGGGTATGTCCTAAGTGCGGTCGGTCGTTCAAAAACAAGGAGCAGAGCCATTACTGCGGGAAGCCTCCGGCGACGATTGAGGAGTACATTGCCGCCCAGCCAGAGGAAGCGCAGGACTATCTGCGGCAGATCAACGCCGCTATCAAGGCCAGCATCCCGGAGGCCAGGGAGAAGATCTCCTGGAGTATGCCCACCTACTGGAAGGGCCGCAACCTGATCCAGTTCGCGGCCTCCAAGCGGCACGTCGGCCTGTACCCCGGCCCGGAGGCTGTGGAGGCGTTTGCCGCCCGGCTGACAGAGTACAAGACCAGCAAGGGCACGATCCAACTCCCCTACAGCAAGCCGCTCCCGCTGGAGCTGATTGGGGAGATTGCGAAGTGGTGCGAGGAGAATAATTGAAAAGTGTGGTGAAAATAATGCGGTATAGTTTGCGTCCATTATTTACTTGTCCTCCAAACTCGGCGGAAGAACTGTTCCAAAAGATTAAACATTGTATCTCTGTTTTTAATCCAGAGTGGGTCAAAAAAATAAAACCAGATTCAGATAAAGACATACGCTATTTGGAAAAATTAGTTATGCATACATACGGAACGCCACTGCCTGCCTCATACAAAATGTATTTGCAAGAAATGGGGACAGCAGATGGTGGACTTTTTTCAGAGTACTTAACTTATGAAATGTCAAGATTCTATGGGAGAATGGCCTGTGGCGCAGCGGACGAGATTGAAGATTTATTAGATAGATCCACCAGAGGACAAGAAATAAAAGAATCACCAAGCGAACCACCGTATTGGCATTTTGCTCTCTCACAGTTCTCAGGAGAAGGCTGGGGCTTTTCTCCTAGCACTACAATTCCTGATCAAATTATCAAAAGGAACGGCCACTTTGTTGCTTATACCAGCGACACATTCTCCAGTCTGCTATTTTACTTTGCATTTTCATATATGTTTTATAGTGCAACCAGCCACAGCACCAAACTTAATAATAAGACCTTCAAATATCTTGCAGAGTCTTATTCCCCAGAGGCATATGAATGCCATAAAGTTGAATTTTATGTAAAATACCCACAAGAATGGGCAACTCCAGGACATACTGCACTTATTGACTTTTTGAACGTCTTGGAAAAAGAATTTTCTTTTGAAGAGTGCTGGTTCAGTGGATTTAAGAAATTCAATTTGTTTGATATAAATGGTCAAGAGACTTTGTATCCGTGGGAGTTTTCACGATACATTGGATTTCACACTGCATCAGATCTAATAATCAGTATAGATAATCGCTACGCAGCTGGTGAGAATTATCCTACCAGTGGTGGAATCAGGATTATGAGTCAAGATATGCCCTGCACCAAGCAGATTATGGATACGATTTTACAAAGGCTTGAATTATATGATGAAATGTATTCAATCCAAAAATTATAGGAGTCTTATTCCTCATAATCTCCTGTAGTAGATGCCTGTCCGCCTCCCATAGAAAGCGGGCAGGCAAAAACACGCCCCCCATGAAAAAAGTCTGTAACGTTTTTCCCTCTTGTACGTTAATATGGCAGAAGGAGGTGAACGGCCATGGAATTTGAGGATGCCTACCAGCGGTATTTCCGGGACGTGTACCGCTTCACCCTGGGACTGACCCAAGACGGACCGTTGGCGGAGGAGATTACTCAGGAGACATTTTTCAAGGCGCTCAAGGCGTTTGAGAAATTCGATGGCTCCAAGGACATCCGCTCTTGGTTGTTCACCATTGCCCGAAACGGGTTCTACGACCACTGCCGCGCCCAGAAGCGCACCATCTCTCAGGAGGAGCTGCCCCAAGAGTTGCCGGAGGGAGTGCGTATCGAGGAGCAGGTGGAGGACGAGGAGCAGGCGTTTGCCATCCACCAATTCCTCCACAGCATGGCGGAACCCTACAAAGAAGTATTCACCCTGCGAGTGTTCGGAGAACTGCCCTTTGAGAAGATTGGGCGGCTGTTCGGTAAAAGCGCCAACTGGGCGCGGGTGACCTTCTACCGGGCAAGGGTACAGATTACGACACAAATGGAGGAAACGGAACATGAAATATGAGGTTGAATGTGGTGTCATCCACGATTTGCTGCCTCTATATGAGGACGGAGCAGCCAGTGAGGAAACCACGCAGCTGGTGCGGGAGCATTTGAAAGACTGCCCCGTTTGCCGGGAGGAACTGCGGAAAATGCGCGTTCCCATCTCCATGCCCGCAGAGAAGGACGGGGAACTGTGGGAACGGTACAAGCGGCGTCAGGATCAACTCCGGCGGAAAAAGAACATTAGAACCGCCTGTGTTCTGTTCCTGTTAGCCGCTGTGGTTGTGTTCTGTCTGTGCTACACCTTCATCCCCCGAAACTGGGACTGGGTGAGCGGCGTGACTGAACCGGATCGAGTGAAGGGCACCTACACCTACACTACCTTTCAAAGCGGTTCCCCTGAACTCGACATCTGGTGGCTGAACAATGCTTCCGGTGCTACCTTGACCAACGTCGTCATGGATGTGCTAAACGATGCGACCTACCGGGCGGAACTGGGTAACCTACTGAGCTATATCCCCTTTTTGCCCCAAGATACATCGGTGGAGGGGCTTGAGGGCTCAATCGTTCTGGATCTGGTAAAAGACAATGTAACTGTCGCAAATGTCATACTCTACAACGTGGGCAAGGATTGCGAGGTTCATGTCGATGTGTGGGATCAGCCATACGGCACATTCAGCTATCACACCGACCGGGAGATATTTGACCAGATTGCCGCCATAATTTGTGAATATGGGGAGAAACAATGATATAAAATCCCATCTGACTTAATAGCAGAATAGTTCCACACTGGATGCCTGCCCGTCTTCCATTGAGAGCGGGCAGGTTTTTCTGTGCTCTTAATTTTGCAAAAAAATTTTGTGGGATTTTGCCGTCTCCGGTGTATAGTAGGACATACGAAGAAAAAGGAGGGAGTCATCGTGGAGGATACGCGGCTGGTTCACGCCCTGCAAAACCGGCAGAATGGGGCGATGGAGCAATTCCAGACGGCGTACACCCCTCTGCTTCGGTACATCATCGCCCCCATCCTCCCTGACGAGCGGGACCGGGAGGAGTGCCTATCCGACGTGCTGCTCCGGGTGTGGGACTCCATCGGCGCCTTCGACCCGGGCCGGGCCGCCCTGACCACCTGGCTCACCCATCTGGCCCGAAACGCTGCTCTCAACCGCCGCCGAGGGAATGAGCGCCGCAGGGAGGGCGGTACACTGGACAAGGCCATGCCGGACACCGCCGACGGCCCGGAGCAGTCCCTTCTCAAAGCGGAGGCGGCGCGGGCTCTGTGGGCGGCGGTTGAGCGGCTGGGCCGCAGGGACCGGGACCTGTTCCTGCGCAAATATTACTACTACCAGCCTACCGCCCAAATCGCAGCCGAATCGGGCATGACCGTCCGGGCAGTGGAGGGAAAGCTGTACCGCATCCGCAAGCATTTACAGTCGGAACTGGGAGGTGTATTCCATGGATGAATTTGACCGTCTGCTCTATGAAGGCTCCGCCCAACTGCCGCCCGAGCTGTCCGAGCTAAAGCCCCCCTGTCCGTGGAAAAAGCCCATCGGCCAGATCTGCTGGGGGCTGGCGCTCATTACCATCACCCTCAACTTTTTCGGCCTGAACACCATTCTGCCAGCGGTGGGGACGGCGCTGCTGTGGCTGGGCCTGACCCCCCTGCGGCGGGAGAACAGCGGGTTCCGCTTCGCCTACGCCTGTGCCACCCTGTACGCCCTGCTACGCCTGACCACTGTGTTGTTCCAGGCGACACCCCTGGATCATTGGCTTGCCAGTCTGATTGGTCAGGAGTGGAACACTACCACCGGCCCGGTTCCTCTCTACGATGCGCTGTGGACAGTCCTGATCCAGATGGTTCTGGTCTTTGTGGTCGGCGGACTGTGGCAGGGATTGAAGGGAATATTCTATCAGGCCGGACAGAAGCCTCGCACCGCTGCCGCTGGAGGGCTGGTCATCCTGGAGGCCCTGCTGATCCCTATGGCCCTCATTGGACTGGAGGGTTGGCTGCTGGTGGGGCCGCTGCTGATTCTATGGATCTGCCTGATTCTGAGTCTGCGCAGAATCGGCAAAAGTCTGGATCAGGCGGGCTATGCCATGAAGCCCGCTCCCATGGCCGTCTCCAATGGACTGGCCCTGGGGGTATGGCTGGGCCTCCACCTCCTGATCATCGCCGTTATGCCGCTGCTGTTCTCCCGCCTGCCCGCCGGTGTCCAGACGCAGGTATATGGTACGACCGCCAGCGACTCTCCTCTCCGTTCTGAGCTGCTGGAGCTGGGCTTCCCGGAGGATATTCTGGGTCGGCTGGATGGCAGTGAGCTGGCCCGGTTTGAAGGGGCCTATGGAGCGAAAAAAGAGGGGTATCGCAATGACGAAAGCGATCTTCCAGACGGGATGCCCAGCATTGTCACTGTGGAAGTCCCGGTGCGGGACGAGAAATATGGGTTCCACACGGTCTATCTGGCCTATCTGCGCTGGAACCCAAATGAGGCCTCCGGCGGCTATATGGAGGGCATCCAGGTCGCCCAGGACTATCAGGGCGTCACGGCTTGGACCACCCAGCCGGACGGAGTGCTGAAATGGCAGGACAGTGCCGGGAACGCTTACACCACGCCGCTGGATTTCTGGTTCGATACAGACAACGCTGGAACACCCTGCTATTACGCCAACTTCTCTCTGCCGGAGGATGTCAGCGGCCCCACGGAAGGCTTCCTGTTCTGGGAGGTGACACCCACTTTCCCGGAGGCCATCTCTCTCTACAATTTCTCCGTGACCGCCGCTCACAAGCGCAGCTGTTGGCAGTACCCCTACACCCTGCCGTCTGAACTGCTGGCCTCCGGCTTCCATGCGCCAAGCTGGCAGTGGCGGATGTACCAATGGACCTCCGAGGGCCAGCTGGCCCCGGAAGGACAGTATGATCCCCAAAAATATTGAGACCGTTCGGCGTTCTGAACGAAAAGGCACAGCCCCGTTTCTACTCATACAGAATGGCTCATCATCACCCCTAATATTTTCCGATGCACTCACCCGCCAGACTCAACTCTGGCGGGTGATCTTTTTTCAGCAAGTTTGTTTTTGGTTGAAAAGTTCCATCTTTTCGTTTTTCTCTGTTGCTTCACTCCCAATTCGCCTTTGCGTTTCTATTGCCTCTTAAATTATTGTGGTACAACGGTTGGAACCCTACCGAGAACACGAAACCGAATAGGGACTTGTTTTGTATTAATATATGACTTATTAACTTTTCGGCTTTGACTGGTAATATAGTGTCAATATTTCAGAATCACAACAACATCAGGATATTGAGAAATTCTGCAACGAAACTGATAGAAAATATTCGACATTTATTTACAATTTATGCTATAATGTAGGTACAAGTAGGCGTGAGGTGATTGTTGTGGAAGAATTATTTAGCAGTAACCTTTTTGCGATTTATATCATAGCATGTATTACCGTCATATCATATACAAACTTCAGGGAGAACCAACGTATGTTCTTACTGTATCTGTTCGCATATGCGACCGCCTTTTTTCAAATCTTCCGTATTTCATACAGCCTTGCTTTATTATTGATAACTACTTTTGTTTTTTTGGAATATTTGACTGAGGATATTAAAAAGTTATCGCTAATCACAAAACTCCGCTTTAAAATTTGTGATTATATATTTATGATGATATTCCAATATCATTTTATATATGTGTTCTGCGCTTTCTTGATTCTCCATCTATCACATTACAATAATTTTTATACTATACAAAATTTGCTTCAAATTGTTTCTGCTATACCTCTTTGGTGTGGAATACATTTATCTATATCTCAACCTTTCAAAATAAAAAGCATTACTGAAATGTGTCAAGTTTTTGAAGCGTTCCCACCATATGAATTTGACTATCAAGAAAAAATGCAAGAAAAATTCGATTTACTTTGTGCATTTGAGGATAGAACTTATTTTCAGCGAAAAAAATCCTACTCTTGCGTAACATTTGAATTTATAAAATGTTCTGTGAAAAATCACTTTTCTTTAGGACAAAATTTTTTTCTAGTTATAGGATCGATACTTCTGCATTCCCCTCTCACTTGGTTTATGTCCCGTGGACACTCCACCCCGGAAATGCAACTATTGAGGACTATTGGAATAGCTCGCGGATATGATAAATATAAAATTAAACGAAAAATTTTTGAAATTGTATATGGAAAGATATTTTTCACTTCACTAAAGGAATATCATCAGGCTAATACATATTTGGAATTAGAGCATTATCGACACTACCTACTCTATATCTATTTTCAAACTGTGATGACAAAGTTAAAAGGGAAAAAATACACTCCATTGTCATCTGTATTCAAAAATGATAAAGATATTAGCAATTGGTCTATGAACGGGCTGTTTATCGCTTGTTTAGGGTTAAGTTTTCGAAGCATTAGCGATTTCTCTTTGGAACTTTTCAGCAATATAATTCAGGAGTTTTCGTTGGATGTCGACCAAATTAAAAAATTGAACGAAAATTATCCTGAAATAAAATTTCCATCTGAAGATAGATGACAATTCCCTCTGAACTAACTACTTTCAAAGGTCCGTTTGAGTCGCATAATCCAATACTCATAATGTCCACATCCTATATTTGTTCAGCACTCCAGTTTTCTCTGCCTGAAACAGCTCCATCCCGCCAGCGCCGCGCCCACAATCAGTAGCACTGCGATGCAGACCGCCTCCGCACCTTTTGACACGTAAAACTCCGCATAATCCCAGGTGGGTCGGAAGAAGAACGCGCCGCCCACCACCCACGTGGCAAAGAACCCGCCCATGACCACAAACAGCGGGAAGGCTTTCAGCAGCATAGATACATAGTTGTCGCTGAACCGGGAAAGGAACAGCGTCACAGCACCAATTCCCAGTCCCAGGGCCAGCACCATCCCGACCAAAACGGCCAGATATTGCCCATAAGTCCAGTTGAACCAGGGCGTTCCAACGGCCCAGACCGAGTTGCCCAGGGGACAGTCTTTCAGCGCGAGAGGACCCTGAGCCAAGAACGGAATGGCGTAAACCGTCATATTCATCGCACTCAGCAGCAATGCGGAGACCAGTCCTGCCGCCAGCTGGGTATGCAGAATCCTCCTTCCCCGCCGGCTGGCCCACTGGAGGGGTCTCGTTCGACGCAGCCGGTCCCGCACCAGGGTGGGTGACAGCAGCAGAATGACACTTATGGCTGTCCATTGGGCCAGATACTTGAGATAGTAGTCGGTGGAATCCATCACCGACCCGCTCAGGAGGCTCCTGGGCCAACTGTTTACCGCCAGCATTTGTGCTTTCTCTTGTGGGGTGTAGGACTCGAAATAGTCATGCTGCCGGAGATAGTCTCTTGGGTCGTCATAACGCTCCAGCATCTGCTGGATGATCGAGATCGTATCGCAGTTAGTGCGGTTTCGGATCTTCCGCTCCGCTTGCATCTCCATTTCATCGTGGTCGCGCCGACCAGAAAAAGTCTGAAAGCTGTTGTAGTCGGTCACACCCACCGCTGCGGCTTCGGGGATTTCCTCCAGCTGTCGGTCAAATATGGCAATCTCCTCCGCCAGCCTGCTGTCCAACTCTGCCCGCTCCTCTGGCTCCAAGGTAGGTCCATACTGCGCCACCCACTCCACCGACAAATCGAACTCGTCCTGGGCTGAGGGACCGTTGGAAAAATGCTCAATATAGAAGCTGGGGAACATGTAATAATAGATCAGCCCCAGCAAAACAATGCCCGCCAAAATGCCGGGCCGCCAGATCTTTTTCAGCTCCTGCCAAAACAAGCTCATGTTGATACATCCTTTCTGCCAAAGCGCCTCAATGCCAGCGCAGTCCCCAGGCCGCAAATTGTCAGGCTCAACCCTGTGCCAACGGTCTCCTGCCAGGGAACAAAAGCGTTCAAGCCCAGTTCGGTAAACCAGCCATTGACATATAGCCAAACACTGACCGGTTGGAAGGTCAGCAAGGCATAGCCCATCCAAAGTCCAACCTGGGCGCAGAGGGCCTGAGCCGCCGCACCTCCACACAGCAGCAGGGTCAGCGCCAGGGCGGACAGGTAGATATTCTGTACCAGCGTCCCGCAGACTGCTGCCAGCAGAGCGAACACCACAGTCAGCAGTCCGCCCAGCCCCACTACCGACACGAGGTAACTCCCGGCGGTAAAGTCTGCCCAGGTGAAAAAGGGGCGACGGACAAACATATCAATGACATAGTTGAACTGACTGGATACACTACCGCTCCAGATGTCGCTCCAGTCCCAGAACACCAAAAACATGACCAATGTAACCGCTGCCAGCAGCAGATAGATCGCCAGCGCCCAAATGCCCCCGGCCAGCACCTTCCAGTGGCACAGCTTTCGCCCGGTGCGAGATGCGTACACCCCCGCCGCCGTCCGCTGCTGGTTTTCATAGCCCAGCAGGAACAGCATGGACAGCATCCCCAGCACCGCCCCCTCGGTGAGGATGGCCCGCATCAAGGCCCCGTAGAGAAACTGGTGGACGTTGTGGCTGGCCGGACCGCCATACCAGTCCATAGCCGCCCCCGTTTCCGACAGATGGGCAATTCGCTCTGCCAGTCGGTCATATTTGCGCTCCATCAAAGCCGCCGCTGTAGGGGAGCTTTTGACGTAACCGTTGTAAAAGCCTGAGAGAGATTTCAGATCGTAGTCCACATAGATGTCCGTCATACCCTCTGCGGCGGACAGCAGGTAATCCCGATGCTCCGACTGTGGTTGCTGCCGCAGCCCATCCAGAAAGTCGGTATCTACCCGCTGGCCCAACCCGCCGGTCAGGGCAGCGGCTTCGTTCCACTCCCACCGCCAGCGGTCCCCGCTACCAATGAGCAGACAGTTGAAGGCCAGACACAGAGCCAGCACACCCCAAAAGGCGGGTAGGCGGGCCAGCTTGCCCCACTCATACCGCAGCAGCCTCATACCTGCCCCTCCCGGTAGATGGCGAGGAAGGCGTCCTCCAGGCTGGGCGTCACCGGGACAGTGCCCTGGGGCGGGGTGTCGCTGAAGATACGTAGAAGCGTTCCATTCTCCCCCTGCCGCTCACTGAGGAGGAACTGATTTTCCTCCAGAGCGGTCCCCGCCGGGACCTCGAACACCCGGCCTTTCATTTTGCCGCAGATCCCCGCCGGGCTGTCACAGCAGAACAGCCTGTGGTCCCGGAGCATGACGATCTGCCCGGCGATGGTTTCAATGTCGGAGACGATATGGGTGGAGAGGATGACAATGCGATCCTCCGCCAAAGAGTGGATCAAATTACGGAACCGCACCCGCTCTCTGGGGTCCAGGCCGGCGGTAGGCTCGTCCAGAATCAGAAGCCGGGGATCGTTGAGCATGGCTTGGGCGATGCCCACTCGATGGCGCATACCGTTGGACAGCTGCCGCATTTTCTTGTGTTCCGCATCGGACAGCCCCACCAACTCCAGCAGTTCGCTGATCCGCCGATCAGCCTCTTTCCGGGGGATACACTGGAGGGCGGCAACGTAGCGCAGGAACTGCCGGGGAGTGTAACCGGGATAGTAGCCGAACTCCTGTGGCAGGTAGCCCAGCAGCCCCCGGTAATCCTCGTCCAGAGCGTGGATGTCCTCCCCCTCCCACAAAATCTGCCCGGAAGTGGGAAACAGCAGGGTGGTGAGCATTTTAATGAGGGTGGTCTTGCCTGCCCCATTGGGAGCCAGCAGACCGTAAACCCCAGAAGTAAATTGCAGAGAGATGTCCTCCAGGGCGGCAAATTTACCATAGCATTTGGTAACGTGTTCAACCGTAAGCATAAAAACGACCTCCTCGGTTGGGATAACGGAGCATCCGCTCCAGAGTCAAAACACAGTATGCCAGCCCGGCGGCAGACAGGAAAAACAGGACGAGTACGGGAACCCGAAACAGCAGTTCACCTCCCCGCTCCCAAACCAGCAGAAGCAGTCCGGTTACGCCCCAAAAAGCAGGGGGAAGCACCATTCCTCGGCGGAACCTCAGGCAGAACAGTGTCAGAGCAGCGTAGAGAAACAGACTGGAAAAGGACAGGCCCAGCATCCAGGCCAAAGACCAGCTCTGCCCGGAGGTCAGCCACAGCAGGATGTTGGTGGGGACGCACACGATCACTGCCAAACCTCCAAATACCAACATCCGCAGAGCCAGAAGGGTACAGGCCGAGAGTTTGCAGCTCCGCCGCCACTCCGCGACGCCGCTTGCTGTGTCTTTCCAGGCAGTCAGCAGATGGAGGGCAGCGTACAGGGCGGGAGAAAACAGAAACAGCATCGGAGCCATGGGGTCAAAGCGTGCGATTGCCGCACCTGGAATCAGGCACAGCAGCGCCGCCAGCACAGGGAGAAACAGGCAGTCCTCTACCCCGAAAAACACCACGGACAGGGGAATACTCCGCCGCCTGGCTCTCTGCTCTACCCCGCTCAACTCCACAATGCGCCGGATGGCTGCTTGCCGTTCCTCGCCTGTGGGCATGGGGATTTTTTCATCCATGTGGATCAAACTCCTCTCTGATCCGCCCCAGAAGGCGGTAGTATTGGCTTTTCACCGCCGGCTCCGACTGACCCAGGGCGGCGGCAATCTCTCCGAAGCTCTGTTCCCCGTAGAGCCTTAGCCGAAACACGGCTTGAAGCGAGGGAGACAACCCGGACACATAGTCCTCAATCCGCTCCAGCAGCTCCCGGTCATGAATCTGGGAGACAAAGTCCTCCTGAACAGGCAGTTCGATTTCCTCCAACGGCGTAGTCATGGGCCGGGACTGGCGGCGGGCGTCGATGACCTTGTTGGCGGCGATACGGTAGAGCCAGGTGCGGAAAGCGGCCTTCTTCGGGTCGTAGGAGGGAAGCGCCCGGAGGACCGCAAGGAAGATGCTCTGGGTCAGATCCATGGCATCCTCCTTGTGTCCGGTCTGGCGGTAGATAAAGATGTATATCTCATCGTAGTACCGCTCCACCAGTTTCTCCGCCGCCTGACGGGAGCCGCTGCGCTGGATGTTCCGTATCCACTTGCTCTCCTGCTCCATAGCCTCACCGCCTTTCCCTTATTGATATATTCGTATGACAGGGTAACATCGTTGCAGAAAAAAGAAAAGTTTTTTATTTCTGGTTGAGGTCCTCGCCCTAACGGTTTGTATCGAGGTTTCAAAAACTGCTTCGCCTAAACAAAGAAATACAGCTCATCATCACCCAAAAAGTTTCCGATACGATCATCCGCCAGGCTCAGTTCTGGCGGGTGATTTTTTCTGTAGCACAGATTTTTTTGGACGGAAAATAAAAGTTCGCTTTTGGCCACCGGAGGTTGTGGTATAGGGATAAGGGGAGCTACTCTCTGAATTGGTAAACATTTTGTAAACTCACTTATAGGAGAGTTCGGTTTCAGCCATCAGAGATTGTGGTAGAAGGATGAGGGAGTCAGCGCATAAGGGCAGAGGAAAAACTGACTCAACAGAAAAGGAGTTCAAGCGCAACATGAAAGAATCCAGCTACAGGAGCTACGACGAACTGCCGCTGTTCCTGAACGCAGCAACGGTGGCAAAGGTGCTGGGCATCTCACCGTCCAGTGGGTACGAACTGATGCACGAACCGTATTTTCCTGTTCTCAAAATCGGCAGCAGGCTCGTAGTGCCCAAAGAGAAATTCGCAGAGTGGGTGTCGCAGCACACCCAAGGAGGTGCAGATTGAAGTACACACCGCGGCCCAAGCATGATCCAGTCAAGAACTACTTCCAGCTGCCCAACGAGATATTCCTGCTGGGCCTGTCGCCCGGCGCACTGGCTGTCTACTCGTACTTGCTCTGCTGTGAGAACAGGAAGACGTACCAGTGCTGGCCCAGCTACAAGACCATTGGCAAAGCAGTGAGGATGAGCGCCAACACCGTCCGCAAGTATGTGTGCGAGTTGGAGGAGCGGCAGCTCATCAGTACAGAGAACACATCCGTCACCACCAAGGCTGGCCTGAAGCGCAACGGCAATCTGCTCTACACCATCTGTCCGATCCAGCTGGCGCTGGATCAGTTCTATGAACAGCAGATGGCGCAGATGGATGTGGCAGCTGAACGTCAGCGAGTCGCACAAGCACTTGCGCTCCGCAGTGACAGTGCGCACTCAGCGTGACAGCCTGTGCGCCGCTGTGTGGCCTCGCTGCTATCCGGAAGGTAACAAGCCGCAGTCCATCGCAAACGCCGCCGTGTCAAAAGCGTGTGGCCGGTGTGCGCCAACCAGCGGAGTTAGCATAACCGAAAGTGGCAGGTGAGCCGGGGGGTCGAAAAAAGTGCAGGATAAAGGCCGGGGGTCGCTTACGCGCCCCCCGGCCAGCCACACCGCCCCGCAGAGCGGGTCGGGGCTTTTCCATAGGTGGTCGGAATTTCAACTTTTTGCTGTGGCAGGTGGTCAGTATCAGCAAATCCAGAGAGAAAACCGCCATGTTCCGCCTTTTCACAAGGTGGCTGTCACAGGTGGTTTTCCGGAATTTCACGGGAGTCAGTGCGGGGGTCATTTTTCACCCTCTGGGGTCAACTCGGGGGTCTGGTTTTCCTCTGTCCTTACAGCCGCCGCAAAACAGGCGGATTTCGGCGGGGATATGTGCAAGAATCTGCGAAGATAAAAGTAGAGACCCCAGAGAGCAAAAATGCTGAGCAGCAAGTTGCCGCCCAGCATAACGTCAAAGCCAAGATCGTCAGTTCATCCGCATTCCCATCTGCGGCCGCTCAATCGTCTGCTCAAAAAAGTCAACCAACTGATCCATAACACCCTGCGCCGCATAGACCGTGGCAATCATGAACGCATCTGGATCCACAGGGCTCAGGTCAAAATCGCACCCAAGGCTGCGAATCCACTGTGTAAAAAAGACCCGCTGTGCTCTGCCGTTGCCTTCCCGGAATGGATGCAGCATATTGACCGTGTGGTAAAAGTCCGCTATCTCTTCCGCCAG
>NZ_CALPCP010000039.1 GCF_943192995.1 Flintibacter muris | reverse complement strand
CTCACCCCTTATTCCCTATTTTATCATCTTTACATGAAAAAGTCTGCCGGTAGGCAGACTTTTTCGACAAGCTGAGGAGCGCCCCTGCGGGGCGCTCCTTCGCGCTTAGTTGAAACTGGTAAAGCCCAGGTCGCTCAAGGTGAAACCGTTGGGTTTGAGGATTTCCTTCCTCAGAGCCATCAACCAGATTTTCACAGTTTCCGCGCCGTTTTTCTCGTTGAATGACTGGGAACTTGAACTCCCGCTAAAGCTGTCAAAGGACAGAGCCGCTGTCTGACTGGTGAAGCTCGCCGGATTAATCCGGAATGTGCCGGTATCGCCAAAGCTTCCCAGGATGCTGTCGGTACTGGTCGAATTCCTGTAGGAGCCCCGATAGGGTCCTCCGTCAGGGGACAGCTCCAGCGTGTAGAAGGTCGAGCCCGATATCGAATAGCGCCCGCTGGAATAAGAAGCCCAGCTGGCTTCCAGGGTCACCCGCCCGGTGTCCGGGTCGGCATAAATCAGATATGTCCAATCCTTATTGGTACCAAGTGAACCTAAGATGTCCAGGTAGCAGTAGTACTGCCCTTTAAAATCGCCATAGGTCTTCTTCTTGCCGTTGGCCGTCACGTAGTTGGCCAGGAACTCATAGACGGAGCCTCTCTCCTCTTTTGCTTCCCGCGCCTCCTTCAAATCCGCCACATACATATCGTAAACAGGGCTGGAAGACGCTTTTGTATACTCATAATGACGCCGGTATTCCACTTTTTTGAGCAAATCTTCCATATACTTGAAACCAATCCGGTTGTTCTCCAAGTCTACCTCATCAATATAATATGCGCCCAAATATCCGTACCCCCCAGCACTCACTGGATTATCCGGAGTAACTGTAACACTGTATTTTTTCGGTTCCAAGTCCCCTTTCCCCCACCGCTCATGAGTGCCGCTCCAGAATATTGCATATGGATATGTCTTTGTCTCATCAACGCTATCCTTTGGCGTGTAATCACTCTGGAAGTCTGTAATCGTACCAGTATTTAAGATATAATTTACATAATCTGACCCTATGGCATGTCTGCACTCTGTGATCTGATTTCCGGAGATAATCAGGTCAATAACTGTATCATCACCCTCAGCGTGCCAAATACCCTGCAATTGATCCAGGGTCAGTTTCCCGTCACTTGCCGGGGCGGTGGGCTGAGAAGCCCCGCCGGTCTCAATGAACACGCCCCGGTCGGCAGTCCAATCCACCTTAAAGCCCAAAGCGCTCCCCAGGTCACGGAGCTTGAAGTAGGTGTAGTCGCCGCCGGCGTCGTCGGTGAGGATGATGGACTCCAGGCTGGCGCTCTGGCCGTTGACCTTCACGGCCCCGGAGCCGTCGCGGTAGGCGCGGTCGCCGGAGTAGGGGGTGGTCATCTCCCCGCCGGCGTCGGCGTAAGGCTGGCCGGTGGTGACGGAGATAGAGCCGTCATACCCCACAGAAAACTGGGCCTTGGTTCCGTTGAGCACGTGGGCCACGTCCCGGAGCTTGACATAGTTGGTGGGGTTGCCGGCGGCGTCCTTGAGGGCGTACATCTGGAACTCCACTTTTTTGCCGTCCACCTCCACGGCCTGGGTGGAGGCGTAGGCTGTCCCCCCTGCCGCGAACGCCGCGGGGACCAGGGACAGCGTCATGGCTAACGCCAGCGCCGCCGAAAGGATTTTTTTCATTGTACCATTCCTCCGTTCTGTTTTTGGGTTCAAACAGGACCCTGTTACTATATATTGTAACAGGGTCCTGTTTGTTTTTCAATATGCTGGCTGCATAGGGTTTGCGCTTTATTTTCTGCTCCGCACCCGGTCCACCGCCTCGTGCCAGCCGGACAGCAGATTTTCCCGCCGTTCCGCCTCCATGGCAGGCTCATAGAGCCGGTCCAGGGTCCAGCTGCCCCGGATGTCGTCCAGCCCGGACCACACGCCGGTGGCCAGACCGGCCAAACAGGCGGCCCCCAGGGCGGTGGTCTCCCTTATCATGGGGCGGCGGAGAGGACGGTTCACAATGTCCGCCTGGAACTGCATGAGAAAGTTATTGGCCGAGGCCCCGCCGTCCACCCGCAGCTCCCGCAGGGGGATGCCGGTGTCCTCCTCCATGGCCCGGAGAACGTCGGCGGTCTGATAGGCGATGGACTCCAAAGCCGCCCGGATCACGTGGTTGCGCCCCGCCCCCCGGGTCAGGCCCAGGATGGCCCCCCGGGCGTTCATGTCCCAGTGGGGCGCGCCCAGGCCGGTGAAGGCGGGGACCACATACACCCCGGCAGTGTCCGCCACCTTATTGGCAAAGTACTCGGTATCAGAGGAGTCGGAGATTAGCCCCAGCTCGTCCCTCAGCCACTGAATTACCGCTCCGCCCACAAAGATGCTGCCCTCCAGGGCGTAGGTCACCTTGCCGTCCAGGCCGGCAGCTATGGTGGTGAGCAGGCCGTTTTTGCTGACAAAGGGGGTCTCCCCTGTGTTCATCAGCAGAAAACAGCCGGTGCCGTAGGTGTTTTTGGCCTCCCCCGGCTGAAAACAGGTCTGGCCAAAGAGGGCGGCCTGCTGGTCCCCGGCAATGCCGGCAATGGGCACCTCCACCCCCTGGATGTTCACTGTCCCGTAGATTTCGCTGGAGGATCGGACCTGGGGCAGCATGGTCATGGGAATATCCAGCCGTTTGCAGATGCCCTCGTCCCACTTCAGGCCGCGGATGTCATACAGCATGGTCCGGCTGGCATTGGTGGGGTCGGTGACGTGGACCTTCCCGCCGGTGAGCTTCCAGATCAGCCAGCTGTCCACCGTGCCGAAGAGAAGTCTTCCCGCCTGGGCCTGTTCCCTGGTTCCGGGCACGTTGTCCAGAATCCACCTGATTTTAGTGGCGGAAAAGTAGGCATCAATAAGCAGGCCGGTGCGGTCCTTCATGTAGTCCACAAAGGCGGGGTCAGTCTTTAGCGCCTCGCACAGTCCGGCGGTGCGGCGGCACTGCCACACAATGGCGTTGTACACCGGACGGCCTGTCTCCCGGTCCCAGACAATGGCCGTCTCCCGCTGGTTGGTGATGCCAATGCCCGCCAGCTCACGGACATCCACCCCGCTCTGGGCCAGCACCTCCATCAGCACCCCGTACTGGCTGGACCAGATCTCCATGGGGTCGTGCTCCACCCAGCCGGGTTTTGGGTAGAACTGGGTGAACTCCTTTTGAGCCATGGCCACGATATTCTGCTCCCGGTCGAAGAGGATGCAGCGGCTGCTGGTGGTGCCCTGGTCCAGGGCGGCGATATAGCGCTTTTCCATGTTTATCCTCCGTTTCGGTCAATAATACTGCCGTAGTCCCTTCTACCATACAGGATACGCCTGATCTGCACCGTATCTCCGCGGACCACGTAAAAAACCAGATAGCTCCCTACGGTCAAGCAGCGGTAGCCCCTGGCGGCCAGCGCCATATCCCGCAATCTGGGGCACCGCTCCGGCATTCGGGACAGGCTGGCGATTTCCTCTGTCAGTCTGTCATAATACCCAAAAGCGGCCTGGGAGGACAGGGTATTCAGATAAGCAATGATATCCCGCAAATCCTGCTCGGCGGCAGGATAAATTTTGACCTTATAGACTTCCATGTATCTGTTCCCTCAACCGGCGAGCGGCGGTCAGAAAATCCTCCCCTTCCGCTCCGGAGGCGATCTCCTGCTCGGCCACAGCCAGCTTTCCATACAAGTCAATCAGAGCCTGCTGACGCTCGTACTCCTCTATGCTGACCACCACCATGTCCCCACTCCCATTGCGGGTGATATAGACGGGCTCTCCGGTCTGACGGCAAAAATCGGAAATTTCATTGGCGTTGCTGCGCAAATCAGAAATCGGACGAATATTCGGCATACCGCCACCTCCTTATCATCAATATTATAGCAAAATTTTGAGCAAATATCAACATAAATTCCGCAGACCAGAAACAGCAAAATGGGGCGCGCCGGCGGCGCGCCCTCTGTTATAGTCACTCTTCAATCAGCCACAGCTTTCCGGGAGAAAGCTCAACAGTATAATGCTGGCCCGGCTGAGTCGAAGTACAGATACCTGACAGCTTCTCTGGCCCCACTCCACTTTGAATCCCCTCCGCTGGGAGACACAGTCGAGCACACCCCGCCGGCTCCCCGCCTTTGCTCACGAGTTTCGCTATAATTATACCGTCTATCACGGCTTTATTTTTACCGATTTTATATACCTGCTCACTTGAAGCGCGAACCGAAACAACTACCGCCCCTGTTTCACTCTGCTCTATCATCGGCCTGGTAATTTTCATTGCTGCGAACAGCTCTTCCGCAGGATGCTTCTCATCAACAAGTTTTATCTTTGCCATCTCAATCTTTTTGCTCCATTTTGTTTTTTCCCGCAACAATTCTAATAACTCATTCCCCGCCGTTGCCATCTCTTCTTGCACTGGTTCCAAGCTCACTTGTCTTGCGGCGTTGCGTGCCCGTATATCCTGATTCTCCTTCTCTATCCTTGCCGCTGTCATAGCAGCCGGAACCACCCCGCCAATTCCACTGGCAATTCCAGCCGAAACACTCCCATCCTTTTCTTTCTCCTGCATAGCCTTGGAAAGAGCCTCAGCGGCATTGATTGCCCTGCTGGTGCTATCTATGCAGTTCCTATAATATTCCACTTCTTTTTTGCATAAATAGACACGTTTATCCCGCGGCGGCATCTCGGATATTTTCTTCTCTTCGCTCTCCCGTTTCAGTTCGCTGCTCCGCACTTCATTCCATTTTTTATCTTTTTCAGCTTTATTTCGATCTTTTACGCTTTTCTCCCCAATTTCAAACAGTTTTTCCGGATCGATATCAAGAATTTCAAACTCCACCATATCAGCAATCAGCAGCTGCAGCCGCTGGCGGTCGGTGCTGTCGGACAAATTCTTGATTCCTTTCTTAATACACTCCTTGTAAAACTCTTCAGCTCGCTCTGAAGAATACTTCCGGCTTTCCATTATATTAAGCCATACTGCCGACCAAATCCAGGGCACTCCAAAGATACCTATGACCACGGAAACGACAATCGGTATGAATGAAGGCCTAAACGGATCATACAGCATAGAGAGAGCAGCAAGCATCCCTAGAAGCCCGCTCATTATAAAGACAACAAGAATTATCAAATTTCCCGCCATTTGACTCATCAGCGACCAAAATGCCCACATCCATTTTCTGCCCATAACCATACATCCTTTATTTTTATTTAGAACACACCTTATCCTTTGCGTAGCAAAGGATAAAAGGGTACCCTTTTATGTGTATGATACCTCGAATAAACAACGGTTGCAAGTGTGCTGTCTGCATAGGGTTTACATAAAGTTCGGAAGCCTCTCAACAAACCTTACCACGCCGCAACCGTCCCGTCGCACCGGGGTTCAGTGCCGCCGACAAGCAGGCCGTTCTCCGTCCGCCAGATGATCTGGCCCCGACCCATGTTGATGCGGTCGTCGATGACCTCCACCTCGTGGCCCATGGCCGCCAGTGCTTCGGCAATCTCCGGACCGGCCTCCCGCTCCAGCTGGATGTGTTTCCCTCCGATCCACTGCACCCGGGGGGCATCCAGGGCCTCCTGGGGGTTCATGTGGTAGTCGATGGTGTTCACCAGCACCTCCACATGCCCCTGGGGCTGCATAAAGGCCCCCATCACGCCGAAAGGCCCCACGGCCTCCCCGTCCTTCAGCAGGAAGCCGGGGATGATGGTGTGGTAGGACTTCTTCCCGCCCGCCAGACAGTTGTCGCTGTCCGGGTCCAGAGAGAAGTTGGCCCCCCGGTTCTGGAGGGAAATACCCGTCCCGGGGACAGCCACCCCTGCGCCGAAGATGGTGTAGTTGCTCTGAATCCAGGATACCATGTTGCCCTCGGCGTCAGCGGTACACAGATAGATGGTGCCGCCGCAGGAGGGGTCTCCCGCCTGGGGAGTCAGCGCCTGATCCGTAATCAGCGCCCGGCGGCGGGCGGCGTACTTCTCCGACAGCAGGTCCTCCACCCGGGTCTTCATGTACCGGGGATCGGCCACGTAGGTTTTGGTGTCGGCAAAGGCCAGCTTGATGGCCTCCATGATCTTGTGGTAGGTACCGGCGCTCTCCCGCTCCGGGGAAAGCTCCAGCCCGTTGAGGATGTTCAGCGCCATCAGCACCGTAATCCCGTGGCCGTTGGGCGGGATTTCGCAGACGGTATAGCCCCGGTAATCCGCTGTAATGGGCTCTACCCACTCCGGATGGTAGCTGCGGAAGTCGTCCTCAGCGAAATAACCGCCGGTCTCCCGGCTGAACGCCACGATTTTTTCCATCAGCGGCCCCCGGTAGTAGCTCTCGCAGTCCGAGGCGGCCAGCTCCTCCAGAGTTTGTGCGTACTCCTCCCAGCGGAACAGGTCCCCCGCCTGGTAGGGGGAGCCGTCCCCCTTCATAAAGGACTGCCACCAGTAGGCGTGGGGAGCGGGATTGACCTCCATTGCCCTTTTAATGCGCCGGGAATCTTTGGCCCACTGATGGGCCACGTTAACCGGGACCGGCACCCCCTCCCGGGCGTAGGAAATCGTCGGGGCAAACAGCTCGGCAAGAGGCTTGCTCCCGAAGCGGCGGTTCAGCTCCGCCCAGCCGGCGGGCGCGCCGGGGACCATGGTGGGCAGCCAGCCCTCCTTGGGCATCTCTGTAAAGCCAAGTCCCCTGACAGTCTCCGCGCTGAGGGCCGCCGGAGCCACGCCGCTGGCGTTAAGGCCGTAGAGCTTCTTTTCCTTCTCCACCCACACCAGGGCGAAGGCGTCGGAGCCCAAGCCGTTGCCGGTGGGCTCGAACAGGGGCATCCCCGCCGCCATGGCCACAGCGGCGTCCATGGCGTTTCCGCCGGATTTCAGCACTTCCAGCCCCACCTGGGCCCCCAGGGGCACCGAGGTGCAGGCCATGCCGTTTTTGGCAAAGACCACATTTCTTCGGGAGGGGTATGTATACTTGCAGGGGTCGTACTGGGACATTTGAGTCAGCTCCTTTTATTTTTCTGATGGAGTCATTATACAAAATCTTTGGTAAAAAGGCAACAAAAGAGACGGCACACCTAACCAGTGCGCCGTCCCTTCTTTCCGCAATTTTTTATCATTTCTCTTCTTTACTGCGCTCAGAAAATAGGATAGATTCTCCATCACTGTACATCTCGTAGGACCAAACATATCGGAAGTTGGAAACACGAAACAGACCGCGCAAATTTTTTTCCTTCATCTCGGAGACCAATGTCTCATATGCCGGTAACCCAGACGCACCGGAATCACTTATGGCATCCTGTATTGTGCTTCCAAAATTATCCAGCCATGCCATCCCTTCGCCCATGTTAACAGGCACAGTCTCTTTTTCTGCCTCCGCAAAATGGATGGCCCTCATTTTGTAATGCAGGCCACCGTCTTCCGATTCTTCCATATAGTCCATCACTTCATTCAGCATCTGAATAGCTTCTTTCGACCAATCTCCGCAAAGCTTTCCGCTGACATCATAGTCACCCGGGCCAAAATCATCCTTAACAGCAAACCGACTCCCATCGCTTGTAACTTTGTAATAATTCGTATACCATTCGTCCGGTTCGCCCTCATACTCCTCGTCCACCGAAAATTTGATTGCGGTCCCTTCGGATTTCATGCTGTCCAACAGCCGCTGGTGAACGGCTTTGTCAAAACCTATGCGTTTTTCCAGCGGGGTCCAGCCGCCGTCTATCAGTTCCTCACTATCTCCATTTGCAGAAAAATCAACGAGCTCATCAAACTGAATTCCATTAGAATTTCCATCAAGTTCTATAACATCGCCGCTTTTTGAAAATGTGGCCTCATCAAAAAAATCCGCATACTCACACCAAGCACCCCACCAGCCATTCATTGCGGTGTTGAGGTCATGGATGGCTTGCTCTGTCCACTTCCCTTCCATCTCTATCACAATTTTCCAATCCAGCATCATCGACATTTTATAAGTCCTCCTTCTATTTATTAAATAGGGATTACTTTAAAAATGATAGCACACTTGTTCGGCCTTGTAAAGTATGCTGTCTGCATAGGGTTTACATAATAAGGGACGCACCCGGCAGTACGTCCCTTGTCAAGCTTTTCTATTACAATCCCTGGGCAATCATAGCCTCGGAAATCTTCTTGAAGGCGGCAATGTCGTTGCCGGCAATGAGGTCGTCCCCCAGGCCGTACTGGGCGGCCGCCGCGGCGGAGGCATCGTAAATGGAGCTCATAATCTGACGCAGCTTTTCATCCACCTCGGCCCGGGTCCAGTTGTAGCGGATAGAGTTCTGGGCCATCTCCAGGGCGGACACCGCCACACCGCCGGAACCAGAGGCCTTGGCCCCCGCCGTGAGAATCTTGGGGCTGAGGCGCAGCAGCTTCATGGCTTGGCTGGTGGCGGGCATATTGGCCCCCTCCACATAGTAGCGCACGTCGTTGGCCAGGATGCTGATGGCGTCCTCCACGTCCAGCTCGTTCTGGGTGGCGCAGGGGATGACGATATCGGTCTTGACCTCCCAGGGCTTTTTGCCGGGGAAGAATTCCACCCCGAACTCTCTGGCGTAGGCAGACACCCGGTCCTGTCCGTTGGCACGCATCTCCAAAAGGAAGTCCAGCTTTTCCTGAGTGGTGATCCCTTCCGGGTCGTAGACATAGCCATCCGGTCCGGAGAGGGTGACTACCTTGGCCCCCAACTCCGCCGCCTTGCGGCACACGCCCCAGCTCATGTTGCCAAAGCCGGACACAGCGATTGCCTTGCCCTCCAGGCAGTCTCCCTTGCTCTCCAGCATCCGGGCCAGGAAGTAGACCGTGCCCGAACCGGCGGCCTCCAGCCGAACCTTGCTGCCGCCGTAAGTCAGGCCCTTGCCGGTGAGGGCGGAGCTCTCCGCTTTGCCCAGCAGACGTTTGTACTGGCCATACAGATAACCGATCTCCTTGGCCCCCACCCCAATATCGCCGGCGGGCACATCGGTGTCCGCGCCGATATAGCGGTACAGAGCGTTCATAAAGGACTGGCAGAAGCGCATAATCTCCCGGTCGCTCTTCCCTCTGGGGTCAAAGTCGGCTCCGCCGGAGGCGCCGCCGATAGGCAGGCCGGTGAGGGCGTTTTTGTAGGTCTGCTCAAAGCCCAGAAACTTGACCACGCTGGTGTTTACCGAGGGATGGAAGCGCAGTCCCCCCTTGTAGGGACCGATAGCGCTGTTGAACTGCACCCGGTAGCCGTGGTTGGTGTGGGCATTGCCTTTGTCGTCCACCCAGGGCACCAGGAAGGTGACCATCCGCTCCGGCTCCACCATGCGGGTAAGCAGGTCCAGCTTCTCGTAGCGGGGGTCGTCCAGGGCGGGGTCGATCATCTCCAGCCAGGTCTCTACCGACTGGAGGTACTCCAGCTCGTTGGGATACTTGCGGCGGAGCCCTTCCAATACGCGGGCTGCGTAGTTATTCATAGAGCACCCTCCTTACACCAGGCCGTAGGCCAGCATGGAGTCGGCCACCTTCAGAAAGCCCGCGATATTGGCCCCGGCCACCAGGTTCCCGGCCATGCCATACTGGGCGGCGGCGCTGGCGGCGTTGTGGTACAGGTCGGTCATAATCTGTTTCAGCCGGTCATCCACCTCCTCAAAAGTCCAGGAGAACCGCATGGAGTTCTGGCTCATCTCCAGGGCGGACACCGCCACACCGCCAGCGTTGGAGGCCTTAGCGGGGGCAAAGAGCACGCCGGCCTCCTGGAAGGCGTCCATGGCGTCAGGGGTGGAGGGCATGTTGGCTCCCTCGGCCACGGCGAAGCAGCCGTTTTGAATCAGGGCCTTGGCCCCCTCCAGGGGCAACTCGTTCTGGGTAGCGCAGGGCAGGGCAATATCACAAGGGATGTTCCAGATATTGACACAGCCCTCATGGTACTCCGTACCGGGCTTGCGGGCGGCATACTCCTTGATGCGGGCCCGCTCCACCTCCTTGATCTGCTTGATGAGATTCAGGTCAATACCGTTCTTATCGTAAATATAGCCGTTGGAGTCAGACATGGCCACCACCTTGCCCCCCAACTGGGTGGCCTTCTCACAGGCGTAGGTGGCCACATTGCCCGAACCGGAGATGACCACCGCGGCCCCCTCAAAGCTCTTGCCGGCGGCCTTGAGCATGTTGTCGGTGAAGTAGCACAGGCCATAGCCAGTGGCCTCCTTCCGGGCCAGAGAGCCGCCGTAAGTGAGACCCTTGCCGGTAAGCACGCCGGTAAACTCGTTGCGCAGCCGCTTATACTGGCCGAAGAGATAGCCGATCTCCCGGGCGCCCACACCGATATCGCCGGCGGGTACGTCGGTATCGGGGCCGATATACTTGAACAGCTCGTTCATAAAGGACTGGCAGAAGCGCATCACCTCGGCTTCCGACTTGCCCTTGGGATCAAAGTCGGAGCCGCCCTTGCCGCCGCCGATGGGCAGGCCGGTAAGACTGTTTTTAAAGGTCTGTTCAAAGCCCAGGAATTTAATGATGCTCTCGTTGACCGAGGGGTGGAACCGCAGGCCCCCCTTGTAGGGGCCAATGGCACTGTTGAACTGGATACGGTAGCCCCGATTGACGTGTATATTGCCCTGATCGTCCTCCCAGGGCACACGGAACTTGATGGTGCGCTCAGGCTCAACCAGGCAGTCCATAACGCCCTCCTTTATCAGCTCAGGCCGGGCATTTGCCACAGGGGCCAGTGAGGTGAGCACCTCCCGCACCGCCTGGTGAAACTCCTTTTCACCGGGGTCACGCTGGATCACCCGCTCCATCAAACCGTTTAAATACTCATTTTGAATGCTCATAGTCTGTTCCTCCCGAAAGTTGTTTTGTCGAATCCTGCTTCGACCTCTCTCCTGCTGGGGTATTACCACCTTACCACGTTCATTTTTGCAAGTCAACTTTTATTTTCTTTCATTTTTCAAGTTTGTTTAATTCATTAAAGTATTAGCGTATCAGCAAATCGCTTTCGTCGTTTTGACGTGGATTTTTACTGTAAAAAAGACACCTCCAAGAACTTTGCCCTTGGAGGTGTCCGTTATTCCATATTGTCTGGCCGGTCTTTTTCTGTTTAAGCTTTCAGCTTGAAGCGTCTGGTCTGCTCCTCCATGCGCTGTACCTGGGTAAAGAGCTCAGCGCTGACGGCGGCGGACTCCTCACTGCTGGCGGAGTTGCTCTGGACAACGGCGGAGATCTGTCCAATACCCTCGGTGACCTGGGCAATGGATTCCGCGTCACTCTGCACTGCCTGGGCAATGCCGCTGATAGCCTCGTTGGACTTTGTAACCAGCTCCAGGGTCTTGCCCAGGGTCTTAGAGACTTCATCCACAATGTGGCTGCCCCGCTCGGTGGCCAGGACAGAGTTTTCAATCAGGCCCTTGGTAGCCTTGGCCGCCTCGTCAGACTTGGATGCCAGATTACGCACCTCGTCAGCCACCACGGCAAAGCCCTTGCCGGCGGCGCCCGCCCGGGCGGCCTCCACAGCGGCGTTCAGAGCCAGAATGTTAGTCTGGAAAGCGATATTCTCAATGGTGGCAATAATCTTCTCGATCTGCTGGGAGGCTTCGGTAATGTCCTTCATGGCGGAGATCATGTCTTCCATCTGCTGGCCGCTGATGGTCACCTGCTCACCGGTGAGACGGGCATTTTCCTGCGCCTCAGCGGCGGCGCTTACATTCTGCTTCGCGTTCTGGGACAGGGTATCCAGGGTGGCATACAGCTCCTCCACAGCGCTGGCCTGCTCGGTAGCGCCCTGAGCCAGGTTCTGTGCCCCGCTGGACAGGTGCTCCGCGTTACCGGACACCTTGTTCTGGGCCTGGCAAATGCTGTCAATAGTGGCGGACAGCCGGGTGGTCAGAACATCAATAGACTCCTCAATCGAGCGGAAGTCGCCGATAAAGGGGGTGGCGGTCTTCACGTCGAAGTTGCCCTTGGCCAGCTGTTCCATCACCCGGTTCAGATCCCAGATATAACCTCGGATCAGCTCCATGGCTTTTTCCAGGGTACCGGCCAAATCGCCCAGCTCATTGTCACCCGGGTGCTCCAAAGCCAGGTCCAGGCTGCCCTCATGGAGGGGCTGAACCTGACGGGTAATGTGCAGGATGGGGGCCAGGATATTTTTCAGCACATACAGCACAAGGCTGATCAGGCAGAACAGCGCCAGCACCAGACAGACAGCCGTGATACCCTGCATCAGCATAACGGTGCTGTGCATCTCCTTAGTGCTCGTCTCATTCAAGGCGTTTCCCCGCTCAATCACCTGGTCCAGCTTGCCCACCAGGGTGGTCAGGTTGGACTGGATGGTATCCTGATAGTAATTCTGAGCCTGACTGAGGCTGGTGCTCTTCAAGTTCAGCACATATTCAGCGGACTCGTGCAGAGACTTATGCAAGGGCTCCATCTCGTCCCGAAGGGCCAGGATCGTCTTATCCGTGGTCCCCGCCTCGCCGTAGAGCCACTGGCCCAGCACGCAGGTGGTAGGGTCCTTGCTTCCGGTAAATTCGGTACCGGCGTAGAGGGCGTTGCTCAAGTTCATAGACCACTTGTAATGAGCGGTCTCGGCGGTCTGGGCTCGGCTGAGCAGAGCCACGGTAGCCGCACTGTCCTCCTGCATCCCCTTAATCCGCAGCAGATTAAAGGTGGTAACCCCGCTGAACAGTAAAATGGACAGCAGTGCCGCAGCAACACGGATAAAGACTATTTTTTTGATACTTTTGCGCATAATTACATCCTCACTTCTTTGTTGAGTGCCACGCATGGCGCAGTCAGGCAATTTAATCAGGCACCTTAGTATATCATACAAGAGGGAGCTATTTCAATACTTTTCTTACAATTCCATAAAATCCCGCTCCGCTTGTATGCTCAGCCATACAGGCCGTGGTACAGGGCGTACATGGCCCGGAAGAGGCGGCGCTCTGTCTCCTCATCCAGGTCCACAAAGCGGCATCCGTATTCAAAATATCCGCCCTTTCTGTCGTCAATGCGCAGCACCTGACAATGCAGAGGGACATCCCGCAGCTCCAGCAGCTGATCTATCTGGAGCAGCAGGCTGTCGCCCACATCCCGCCGGGCCTGGGTGCCGATACAGACGCCGCCCATACCCATGTTTTTGATCTGACAGTGCTCCGCAGGCACAGAGGGACGGTCCGCTAAGGTAAAGTCCCCCTCCATATTGGTATTCACACGGATATTGGCCCGGTGCTCGTCCATATGGTCCACCAGAGTAAGATGCTCCGCCTGCCACATCTTGTTGGGGCCCGGACGGATCATTCCCTTCATAATCACCGTCCGGTTTTCCTTGCTGCTGTAGCCTCGCAGAGTCACGTTCAGCGGCTCGTCCGACCGGGCCATCAGGCTGCCGTCGGCCCCGGGCTCCAGCTGGGCCCGGTCGCCCCGCAGCTCCAGCAGCTTGGCCACCAGAAAGACCCGGCCATCTCCGCTGGTCACCTCTACCCGCATCCCCGAGTAGACGTCCAGGTCCTCCCTCATTGCCCGCTTGTGGGCCTCCTCCGCCCGCTTCTCCTTGGGGCTCTTCCAAAACTTGTCAAACAGTCCCATTATGTATCCCTCTCCCGTTTTTTAGTCTTCGTTAAGCTGCTCCAGCTTATCTGTGGACCAGATCACCTTGTTTCTCCCCATGCGCTTGGCATCATACAGCATACCGTCCGCAATTTTTAAATATGTATCGTAGGAGTCCTCCAACCGGGGCACCACTGTCACTCCCCCAATGCTGACAGTGACCCACTGAGCAGCCTCCGGGGCGTGGGCAATGTGCAGCTTCTCCACCTCCCTGCGGATCTTTTTCATCTGATTAAAGGCGGTCTTTGCATCACTGCCCAGGATAATGGCCACAAACTCCTCCCCTCCGTAGCGGGCAAAAAAGTCGGTGCTCCGCCGCAGAAATCCGGTGGCCGTCGTGGCCACGGCGCAGATAACCTGATCCCCCGCCGGATGGCCAAAGGTATCGTTGTAGGTTTTGAATCTGTCAATATCAAACATACACAAAGAGATGGGCTGCTGCATACGAGCAGCCTCCTGCCATTTATCATGGCAGGTGATGTCATAGCTGCGCCGGTTCGGCACTCCGGTCATGGGGTCAATCATGGACTGCCTCTCCACCTGAGCCCGGTAGCGATAGAGCTTGATGTGGGTATTCACCCGCGCCCGGACAATGGGGGCGTGATAGGGCTTGGTAATGTAGTCCACCGCCCCCAGCACCAGCCCTCGCTCCTCATACTCCGCATCCGCCAGACTGGTAATGAGAATCACCGGAATCTGCTGGGTCACTACCTCCTCCTGCAGCTTTTTCAGCAGGTCAAAGCCATCCATTCCGGGCATAATCACATCCAGCAGCACCAGGGAAAATTTCCCTATCCTGGCCTGATGAAGGCCTGATGCAGCGGTATTGGCTGTGGTAATGTCATAATCCTTCTCCAGAATGGATTTCAGCATGTCAGCCTGGACTGAACTGTCGTCAATGATTAGGATTTTATCCCGTTTTTCCATATCTCTGCTCCTTAATTCAACATCATCAGACGTAATACGTTCTGACATCTGATGGCCAGTAAGACTATCTTAGGTTATATTATATCAAATCCTTTTTCAAAGGGAAAGCCTATTTTGCAATATTTTGGTTTTCTTGCCAATCTTTTTGTCTGGAGCTTAAAATATTTCTCTGTATTGTCAGGGATTTTTTGCTGTTTTCAATACAAAAATCCGCTGTTTTACTCTCTCAAAGGGAACCTGCAGCAAGCTTCAAAATTGCCAAACCGAATCTGTAGGGGCGGCCTGTGGCCGCCCGCAGAAGCAAATGGCTCTGTCTATGGCAGGCGGGCGGTCACAGGCGCCCCTGCAGATGGCAGCAAATCTGATGCTTGCGTAAAAAGGACAGGCAAAGGGTTTTGAAAGCCAGAAAAGCCTGTATGCGGAAACCACATACAGGCTTTGTCCGTTATTGAATTTCCGGCAGGCTTGCCGCAGCCATTGACTGCCCCACCCTCCGGAACTTTTCGTCGGGCAGCTCCGGGACCATCTTTTCCAGCACCTCCGGGTACTCACTGGACAGCACCTTTTTGGCGGTATCCAAAATCAAGTCGCCGCCCTTGCCGCTCATTACCCGGCCCAGCAGCAGCACATGGCGGCAGCCGTACAGCTCGTAGTAGTAGGCCAAAGTATGGCCCAGGTAAACGCCAATCGACTCATAGACCTGGGCAGCCCGGGGGTCGTCCTCCGCCATCAGCGCCTGCACCGCTTTCAGCTTCTCGGCGGGGGAAGCGCTTTCTTCCAGCTCAATTCCCGCCCGGGGAGCCAGCTTAATCACGCCGTCCTGGGAAAAATATTTTACGCCGCAGCCGATATCGCCGCTCCACTCATCCCGCATGGCCTCCGGGTTGGCGTCCACGGGAACAAAGGCCAGCTCGTTGAGCCACCCGGTGATGCGGCCCTCCTCGTCCACGTAGCCCACCGCCTCACTGGTGCCCATGGCGATACCCAGCACGCTGTTGTCGTTCAGGCTCATAGCCCCCGCCAGGGCGGAGACGTCGCCGTCGTTGATGACGCAGTAGGGCACGTCGCCAAAGGTGTCACGGATAGCCCGGATATAGATATCCTTGACCTTCTCGTCATAAATTTCCTTGGGAACCTTTAAAAACAGGGAGGCGTTCATGGTCCGGTTGTTGATGAACACACCGGCAGAGCTGACGCCCACCGCGTCCACCCGGGGCATATGCTCCGCGGCGGACTTCAACGCGGCCACAATTCCGTCATAGTGGTAGTCCGGGTCGGAGTTGATTTTGGGGAACCAGACAACCTCCTCGGAATAGACGGTCTCGCCGTCGATCACGGCGGACACCTTCCGGTCGGACCCGCCGGCGTCAAAGCCGATGCGGCACCCGCCCAGATGGCCGCCAATGGCCTTGGGGGCGTCCTTGGCCTGGGGAATCTCGTCCACCAGAACAATTTCAAAGGGGTGCTCGAAGACGCTGGCCATGTAGTCCCAGTCGAACTCCTGCTGTCCGCCGGCGCAGTATACCGACTTGAGATATTCCCACACCCCCTCGTCTCCGCTGACGTAGACCTTGAAGCCGCCCTTCATCCACAAAATGGTCTTCACGATCCGTTCAATATAGTAACAGTCTGCCGCCTTCATCTCAGGGGTGCCGTGAATAAAGGTATGACAGGAGGCCATCTGACCGTCCGCCCGCTCCACAGCGATTCCCAAAGGCTTTTTCGCCCCCTCCAGAAAGGCGCGGTTAAACCGCATCAGAGGGATAAAATCCGGGTCCAGCACAGGGACATTTTTCAGTTCCACGTTGACGCCAAATCTGTTCATAAATGATTTCTCCTTTATCCGGTCGAATTTGCGTATGTGGGAGATTTTCGCAGTGGAAATTGTATCACAGATTTGTGCAATATACAATCCCTTTTCGGGGAAACCCAATCAAATATGTACTTTTTTTATATATTACGAAAGATAATTCAGACTTTTCCCCGGAATGCCCCTGCCGTCCGTTCAGTGCTATCAATATCTCTCCCTCTTCCCAAGCGCTGAGTTTTGCAAACTATCCCAATTTCCTTGACACTTCCAGGACTTTGGGGGTACAATACAGATGATAAATCTTACGCGGAGGTGCGCTATGATTACCCGTAAAAAAGTGTCTGTTCTGCCCATCTACCTGGTGGGCTTTGTATGGCTGGGCTATGCCCTGCTTTTCCCCCTGCGCGCTCCGCTGCACTATGTGATCTGCGCCGCCTTCTCCCTGGCGGCCTACACCGCCGGCAAGGCCATCTGGCCGGACAAGGTCTACCAAACGCCCGAGGTCCCCAAGACTGAGGCCAAAAAGGAGGAGAAGGAGGACCCCCAGGTTGCCGCCCTTCGCAAGGAGAAGGAGCGGGCCATCTCCGAGCTGCGCCGGCTCAATGATGCCATTCCCGACCCGAAAATTTCCGCCCAGATCGACCACCTGGAGGAGGTCACCGGGAAAATCATTGATTATGTGATTGACCATCCCCAGAAGAAGTCCCAGATTTCCCGCTTTTTGGACTACTTCCTGCCCACCACCATCAAGCTGCTCAACGCCTATGACCGGATGGACTCCGCCGGCGTGTCGGGCAGCAACATCAGCGCCACCAAGGCCAAGGTTGAGCAGATGCTGGACACCCTGTGCGCCGCCTTTGACAAACAGCTGGACGCCCTCTTCGGCGACGAGGCGCTGGATATCTCCACCGATATCACCGTGATGGAAAACCTGCTGGCCCAGGAGGGGCTGTCCGGCCCCTCCAAGCCCACCGGCGGAACGGGCGGCCCCACATTGGAGCTGTAGGGGCGGATATCATCCGCCTGATGTTACACACCCGGACAACATAGGGGCGGATCATATCCTCCCCTGCCGGAAAGGAGCTGAAATGAAGAAATATTCCGATAAAACCCACGCTCTGTTCATGGCAATCGCATGGACAATTTCGGCGATCCTCGCCATTGCCCTTATCCTGCAACGGGGCGCGGGCTCGTTGCGAATCATAACCGCCGTAATATTTACTGCCGACGCGGTACTCTGGTGGATGAACTATGCTAAAAAACGACAGGAGGAACAAAATCATGAGTGATGAACTGAACATGACACCTGAACTGACCTTTGAGCCCTCCGCCGCCCAGGCGGTGGAGGCCCCTGCTCTAACGTTAGAGCCCTCCGCCCCGGCGGCCCCCCAGGTGGAAGAGGCGGCTCAGGCCGCACGGGACGCCAACGCCGTCAAGCTGGACGAATCCATGCTCAGCGAGGCGGAGAAAAAGATGGTGGACGACTTTGCCCAGAAAATTGATATCACCGACTCTAACCTGGTGCTCAACTACGGGGCCGCCGCCCAGAAGAACATTGCCGCCTTTTCGGAGAGCGCCCTGAACAACGTAAGAACCAAAGACCTGGGCGAGGTGGGCGAGGCCCTGTCCTCCCTGGTGGTAGAGCTGAAAACCTTCGGCCAGCCGGAGAAAAAGGGAATCGGCGGCTTCTTCCAGAAGAAGAAAAACGAGCTGGAGGCCATGAAAGCCAGCTACGCCAAGGCGGAAACCAACGTGGAGAAGATTGTCAAGGTGCTGGAAAACCATCAGGTCACCCTGATGAAGGATATCGCCATGTTCGACCAGATGTATGAGCTGAACACCAAGTACTATAAGGAGCTCACCATGTATATTCTGGCCGGCAAAAAGCGGCTGGAGTATCTGCGCACCCATGACCTGGCCGATCTGAAAAAGAAGGCGGAGACCACTGGAGCCCAGGAGGACGCCCAGGCCTACAACGACTTTGCCAACCTGTGCAGCCGGTTTGAGAAGAAGCTCCACGACCTGGAGCTGACCCGGATGATCTCCATCCAGATGGGCCCCCAGACCCGCCTGCTGCAAAATAACGACACCCAGATGCTGGAGAAAATTCAGTCCTCCTTGGTGAACACCATCCCCCTGTGGAAGAGCCAGATGGTGCTGGCCCTGGGCCTGGAGCACGGCCGTCAGGCCACCGCCGCCCAGTCCGCCGTTACCGACATGACCAATCAGTTGCTGCAAAAGAACGCCGACATGCTGAAAATGGGCACCATTGAGACCGCCCGGGAGGCTGAGCGCAGCGTGGTCTCTATTGAAACCCTCCAGCACACCAACCAGCAGCTCATCACCACCCTGGACGAGGTGATGAAGATCCAGACCGAGGGCGCACAAAAGCGCCACGAGGCCGAGAAGGAGCTGGGCCGCATTGAGGGCGAACTGAAACAGAAGCTGTTGGAGCTGAGGGGGTAAAAAGGCCCCCTTTGCGAAGGGAGGCTTTAAACGCTGCGGCGAAAACAAGATAGGAGAACACCATGAAATTTTTGCAGAAAACCTGGGTGGCCTGGCTGCTCACAGCGGCAATGATCGCGGCGGCGGTGGGAATCGGGCAGGTCAAAGGCGGACGGCGGGAGGCTGAACCGCTGCCTGCCGGCGGCGCCGCCCTGGATGAGAGTTTGTCCACCAAACAGTTCGCCGACTATATCTGGGACGAGGCGGGGGTGCTGTCCTCCAAGGAGGAGGAACAGATCTGCCTCTACAACGCCAACTGGAACCAGCGGTATGGCAGCATTATCGCCGTGGCGGCAGTGTCCTCCGTAGACGGCGCTATTGATGATTACGCCTACGATCTGGGTGAGGAAATCCAGCTGGGCGCGTCGGATGGCATTCTGGTCCTTGACGCCTCCTCCAAAGACGCCTACCTGGCTGTAGGCCCGGACTATCCCCTCACCGACAGCCAGGTGACCTCCTATATGGACAACTGCCTGTATGAGTATGTCCAGTCCAAGGACTACGGCAAAGGCGTATTGAACCTGTTTACCAACCTGAATCAGTACTATGTGGAAAACTACGGCTTGGGTTATCTGGACAGCAGCAGCGCCCCTCCCACCGTCCAGAACGATCTCAATGCGGGCCGGCGGTTTTTAGGCGCTGTGATTTTGCTGCTCATCCTAGTCGCCGCTGTAACGGTGGTCAACGCCATTGACCAGATGCGCTACAACACCTACCGCCAGCGGTACTACGGCGTCCCCAATCCCCCGGTGATGTTCCGTCCCATCTTCTTCTGGCACGGGCCGGGCACCTACTGGTACCGCCGCCACTGGCAGCAGCCTCCCCCTCCCCCTCCCCCGCCTCCCAAAGGGCCTGGCGGCCCCGGTCCGGGCGGACGGCCTGGCGGCGGCAGTTTCACCGGTTTCAGCGGCCCAAGAGGCGGCTCCAGTGGGGGAAGCTTTTCCAGCGGCCCCAGAGGGGGCGGCTTCTCAGGCGGTTCCCGCGGCGGAGGCTTTTCCGGAAGCTCCCGTGGCGGAGGTTTCTCCGGCGGCAGTTTCGGCGGAAGCCGGGGCGGAGGGTTCGGCGGAAGCTCCCGGAGCGGCGGCGGATTTTCCGGCGGCGGCTCCCGTGGCGGAGGCTTTGGCCGGCGCTAGACATAAATAACCGCCCTCCCGGAGGAGGGCGGTTATTTTTCTTACTTGCCGATAAGCTTGTTGACCTGGGCCAGCAGCTCGTTCACGTCCACACCGTGGACGGCGCAGGCCTTCTCCACTGTCTCACCCTGGGAGGCGGGACAGCCCAGGCAGTGCATGCCAATGCCCATGAAAATGGGGGCGGCCTGGGGGGCAACCTTCAGGATGTCGCCAATGATGGTGTCTTTGTTGATGGTCATATTATTTTCCTCCGTCTATCTCTAGGATGGAGATAGTATAACCGATATTCCGCCTTTTTGCAACGAATTTTTTCTTCCCTTTTGGACAAACCAGCATTACAATCAAAGTGCCTTGGATTTTATAGCCAGACAACTCTAAAAAAGGACCTGATCGCATGAATCAAACCCATCCCGCCGCAGAGCGGCTGCTTCCGGTGGCCCTGCTCACCCTCTCCGGAGGGCTGCAGGACACCTACACCTACCTCCGCCGGGGCAAGGTCTTCGCCAACGCCCAGACGGGCAATATTGTACTCCTGGGCCAGAGCCTGTTTGACGGGGACTGGGGCCGGGCCGCCCGTTACCTCCTCCCCGTGCTGGCCTTTGCACTGGGGGTGGCGGCGGCAGAATGGCTCCGGGTCCGCCGACCCCGCTGGCAGCGGCGGGTACTGCTCTGGGAGATCCTGCTGCTGTTTCTGGTGGGGTTCATCCCCCACTCCCTGGATCAGCTGGCCAACGCTTTGGTCTCCTTCTCCTGCGCCATGCAAGTCCAGGCCTTTCGGCAAATGGAGGGCTTCGCCTTTGCCAGCACTATGTGTATCGGCAACCTGCGCAGCGGTATGGAGGCCCTGTGTGCCTTTATGCGCACCGGAGACCTGCTGGAACGGAAAAAGGCCCGGCTGTACTTCTTTGTCATCCTTCTGTTCGCCCTGGGCGCTGAAATGGGCAGCCTGGCGGTGGAACTGCTGGACCTGCCCGCCATCTGGCTGTCCTGCGTATTGCTGGCAGCGGTGCTGGGACTGCTTCTCAGCGAAACACCTTCTCCAGCTCCAGATAACAGCCCTCCAGACTGTTGACCTTAATCACATCCTGGGCTGTGCAGATGTCGGCCACCCGGTACAGCCCCTTCTCCAGCAGCATGACCTGCACGGTCCGATCTTCCGGGTTGACAATCCAATACTCCCCCACCCCGGCCCGCTGGTACAGGTTCAGCTTTGTCAGCCGGTCATGGCGCTGGGTGGAGAGGGACAAAATTTCGATTACCAGATCGGGTGCGCCCTTGCAGCCCTGGTCGTCCAGCTTGCTGTGGTCACAGACTACGGTGATGTCCGGCTCCACCACCGTATCCACATCCTTCGGGCTGTCCTCCACCCCCTCAAACAGGCGGACACCGAAGGGGGGCGGCATAGACCCGACACTTTTTCCCCTCCAAAAAATTGGCCAGCTGGCGGTAGAGCTCCCCGCTGACCTCCTGGTGTCTCCGGGAGGGCGGCGTCATCATAACCGGTGCGCCGTATATCAGCTCAATCCGCTCGTTTTCATCCCATCCCAGATAATCGGCGTAGGTATACCGTTCCTCTTTCGGCAGAGCCATGTCAACTCCTCCTGACCATTTTGTCTATAATTTAATATTATATCATGTCTCACCGGAAATTAAAGAAAAAGTCCGCCAAAAGGCGGACTTTTTTCCTGGCTCGTTTATCAGCCCTGCTGCTCACGCATCTTGGCGAAGCAGTCGCTGCAATAGACGGGACGGTCAGACTTGGGCTCGAAAGGAACCTTGGCCTCACCGCCGCAGGCGGCGCACACGGCGGTGAAGTACTCACGGGGGCCGCGGGCGGCGTTCTTGCGGGCGTCACGGCAGGGCTTGCAGCGCTGGGGCTCGTTCTGGAAGCCGCGCTCCGCATAGAACTCCTGCTCACCAGCGGTAAAGGTGAACTCGTTGCCGCACTCTTTGCATACCAGGATCTTGTCTTCGTACATGGATATTCCCTCTCTTTGACTTTTGCCCGGCACTTGGCCTGGGCGTGTGATATTGCGATCAGCTCTCGCTGGATACGCCGGTAGAAATTTGCAGGGCCGTCTTGCGGCGGATACGCTGGATGGCGTTGTCCACCGACTTCTGTGACCGGCCCACCCGCTGGGCGATCTCTCCACAGGAGAGTCCGTTCAGGTATGGGGGGAGTATTTGCGCTTCAAACTTGGATAATCGGCCCTTGAGCGCCTCCAGGCGCTCTTTCAGTTCCTCTCTGCCGATGACCACGTCCTCCGGGCTCTCGGCGCTGGAAAACATATATGCGTTGGTTCCGTCAAAAAGAGGGGGCTCGTAGGAAACACTGTGATTCAAAGGTGCGTGCTTTCCGCCCTGGGCCGCACGGACGGCGGTGTGCAGACGGCTGCGGATACAAATCTCCGCAAACGTACGAAAGGCGGCGTCCCGGCCTGGGTCAAAGCTCCGGATGGCGGTCAGCAGGCCCAGAAAACCTTCCTGAATCAGGTCCTCGCTGTCTCCCCCCGCCAAAAACAGGGGGCGGGCGCAGGCACGAACCAGCCAGCCATACCGGCTGACCAGCTCCGCTTCCGCCGGAGAATTGCCCTGGGCGGCGCCCAGGCAAAGTTCCTCATCAGAGGAATTTAGAAATTGGTGTTCCATACTATTATCTCGGCTATCATTCATAATAAACAAAATGTTCAGATTTGTCAAGGGTTTTCCCAAAAAACTTTGTTGACATTTTCCAGTCCCGGCCAGCGGGCCCGGACTGTGCGTTTTTCCTCAAAGATTTGAGATCAGATCGGCCAAACGTTGGGCAGTTTCCTGAGCCCGCTCCTCACTTCTGGCCTCCACCATCACCCGCATCAGCGCCTCGGTGCCCGAGGGGCGCACCAGAACCCGGCCCTCGCCGGACAGGGCCTCCTCCTCCCGCTGGACGGCCTGAGCCAGCAGGGGGCTGGCCATGGCGGCCTTTTTCACGTCGTTGTCAGCCACGGGGATGTTGATGAGCACCTGGGGATACCGGGGACAGGCGCTGAACACCTGGCTGGCCTTTTTGCCGCTCTCCTTCATCAGGGCCAGCAGCTTCAGGGCGGTAAGCTGGCCGTCGCCGGTGGTGGCATGGTCCAGGAAAATCATGTGCCCCGACTGCTCACCCCCCAGGCGGTAGCCCTTTTCCACCATCCGCTCCAGCACGTTGCGGTCCCCCACGTCGGTACACTCCAGATTCACGCCGTGCTCCCCGGCGTAGACGTGAAAGCCCAGGTTGGACATGACGGTGGCCACCACCGTGTCGCCGGGCAGCTGGCCCTTGGCCTTCATATCCAGGCCGCAGGCCGCCATAATCTGGTCGCCGTCGATAAGATTGCCCAGCTCATCCACGGCCAGGCAGCGGTCGGCGTCCCCGTCGAAGGCAATGCCAATATCATAGTGGCCGGCCTTCACCATGGCGGACAGGGCGTCCATGTGGGTGGAGCCGCAGTGGTCGTTGATGTTCACCCCGTCGGGGTCGGCGTTGATCACGTCGGTGCGCAGCTTGGAAAAGCGGTCAAACAGCCGGGCAGCGGTGGCGGAGGCGGCACCGTTGGCGCAGTCCACCAAAATGCGCAGGCCGCCCAGGGTGGAATCAATGGTAGATTCCAGGTGGTCAATGTAGTCCTCACTGGCCTTGGGGGCGGCGTAGCTCACCTTGCCTATGTCCGCCCCCGTCTTCATGGGCACGTTGTTGGAACCAAAGAGAACAATGTCCTCAATCTTCTCCTCCAGCTCGTCGGACAGCTTAAAGCCCTTGCCGTTGAAGATTTTGATGCCGTTGTGCTCAAAGGGATTGTGGCTGGCCGAGATGACAATGCCCGCGTCCGCCTCCTCGTCCACTGTCACCCAGGCCACGCCGGGGGTGGGCAGGGTACCCAGGTCCAGCACGTCCGCCCCGGCGGTACACAGACCGGAGATCAGCGAGCCCTTCAGCAGGTCGCCGGAGATGCGGGTGTCCTTGCCAATGGTCACCAGCGGCTTGCTCCCCTTCTTTTTGGCCAGCACCGTGGCCGCCGCCAGACCTACCTTATAGGCCAGGTCCCCGTCCAGCCCGGCGTTCACCACGCCCCGGATGCCGTCCGTTCCGAATAATTTGCCCATGCAGATACACCTCAAATTTCAAAATTATTTGGTCTCCACTGACAGGAAGTAGGCCCCCGCACAGTAAATATCTTCAAACTCAATGCGGAAGGCAAAGCCCGCCGGTTCCAGGACCTTCTGGTACGGCAGGATTTGTTTTTCCAGCGTTCCGTTCAGCTCGTCAATATCAATTACAATGGGCGGCAAGCTGCTCAGCCGCTCCAAAAGCTCCCCGGGGATCTTCCCCTTGAGGCAGTCCAGCACCGCCTGGGTGACATCCCCCTGATACCCGCCCAGCAGCAGACACTCTCCCCGCCGGGCCGACAGATACAGCCTCAGCGGCTCCTCCTCCAGCGCGCCCTCCTGCTGGATAAAGTCCAGCCACTCCTCCAGGCTCCGGACAAAAATCATGTCCTCCAGCACGGGAGCATACCGGTCGTAAACCGCCTGATACTCCTTTTTGGCCAGCAGTTCCTGTATTTTTTTCACATCTTCACTGACTTCAACAGTCATAATTTGCCCCCCATATCACTGTATATTGATCTGGTCTCCGCCCAAAAGCCTCCTTTTGAAAGGAGATGGCACGGGCACAGCCCGTGACGGAGGATTGTATTTTGGCGAAGCCAAAATGTATAAAATAAATCCGGATTGCAAACCTCGGTTACTTCGTATGTTTCGCTTCGCGAAACGCAATCCCCACCGCCCTGCGGGCGGAGCCCCTTTCAAAAGGGGCCTTTTGTGTGCTCACCTGTTGACTTCCCGCCTATCTGTGCGGCCCAGGAGGTAGTCGATGCTGACGTTGAAGTACTCCGCCAGCGCGTACAGGCCTGGAACATCCGGATATCCCCGTCCCTGTTCATAGCACCGATAGCCACCGTCGGAAAGGCCCAAGTGTACAGCCACTTCATGTTGCTTTACTCCATTTTCAACACGAAGTGCTTTTAAGCGACGTGGAAATCTTTCCATAATATGTCCTCTTTTCTCTTGACAGGCAGAGCCGAATGTCTTACGATAGTATCAGTATTTTTATCACTATTATCATTATTTTTATCCAGATGTGCTGCTATGAACACACTGCCATCTTTATTCTTCAACGACACGATTGACGCAGACATTGAGGCGTTTTGCGCCAGTGACCCGGAATTTGTAAATCGGAAGCAGCAATTTTATGCCGCTGCGCACAAAATTGCAGAGCTGGTGGGCTATGACCTGAATGACGCTTTTGAGGTGAGCCTTGGCGCATATTGGGGCCGCGCCTCCGATCTCTATTATCTCTATGGATTGGGTCTTCGTCAAGAGGTTTTGCGGGCAATGGGCAAATAATTATCTCTTGGCCGCCGCAAACTCGCAGGCCTCCCGGACCCAGTTCATCAGCTCACCGTCGATCTCCTCCACTGAGCCAATCACAAGGTGGTGGGTCCACCGTCCGGGGTAGGGCTCGGAGGCCTGGTCCACCCGTGGGGAGAGCTCCCGCCGGTTCAGCCCCAGGGTGACAGTGATGTAGGGGTCGGGCCGGTCCTTGGCCCTCCGGGCCTTAAGAAAGGACACCGCCCCGAACACCCGCCGGTTTTTCAGGGTGATCTGGGTCTTCTGGGGCTGGATGACCACCCCCTCCAGTTCGGACAGAAGCCGCTCCTCAAAGGCCTCGTAAAGGGGAATTGCTTCCGGGTGTTCGTTGAAAAAGAACAGGATGTTTTGGTCCATAGGCCCTCCTTAAAAGCTCAGTTGGTCCAGCCCGCCCTCCGGCCCGCCGGGGACGGGGAGGCCCAAATGCGCATACGCCTTGGGGGTGACACACCGGCCCCTGGGGGTGCGGGTGAGAAAGCCCAGCTGCATCAGGTAGGGCTCGTACACATCCTCCAGGGTGACCGACTCCTCGTTGATGGTAGCGGCCAGGGTATCCAGTCCCACCGGGCCGCCCCGGTAATTTTCCACAATGGACCGAAGCATCCGGTGGTCAATGGCGTCCAGCCCCAGGTAGTCGATCTCCAGGGCGGTGAGGGCCTCGTCGGCCACCTTTTTGGTGATGACACCCCCCGCCCGCACCTGGGCGAAGTCCCGCACCCGGCGGAGCATCCGGTTGGCAATACGGGGGGTCCCCCGGGACCGGCGCGCGATCTCCATGGCGCCGTCCGGCTCAATGGGCACCTCCAGAATGCCGGCGGAGCGGGTGACAATCCAGGAAAGCTCCTCCGGGGAGTACAGCTCCAGCCGCAAGGTCACCCCAAACCGGTCCCGGAGCGGGGCGGACAGCTGGCCCGCCCTTGTTGTCGCTCCAATCAGGGTGAATTTGGGCAGGTCCAGCCGGATCGAGTTGGCCGACGGCCCCTTGCCTATGATAATGTCAATGGCGTAGTCCTCCATGGCGGGGTAGAGAATCTCCTCCACCGCCCGGTTCAGCCGGTGGATCTCGTCCACAAAGAGGATGTCGTTCTCGTTCAGGTTGGTCAGCAGAGCGGCCAGATCCCCCGCCTTCTCAATGGCGGGGCCGGAGGTGATGCGCACATTCACCCCCATCTCGTTGGCAATAATGCCGCTGAGGGTGGTCTTGCCCAGCCCCGGCGGGCCGTGGAGCAGCACGTGGTCCAGGGGCTCGCCCCGCATTTTCGCTGCCTGGATGAAGACATCCAGGTTGCCCTTGGCCTTCTCCTGGCCAATGTACTCCTTTAAAGTCTTGGGACGCAGGGAGTACTCCCCCTCGTCCTCCCTGGTCAGCGAGGTGGTCACCAGGGGCTCCAGCTCCTCCGCCTCAAAGCCGCCCCCGCCGGAAAAATCAATGCTCAAAATGTCACTTCCTTATCTCGTCCCTAAGCCTCCCTTCGCAAAGGGAGGTGGCATTTGCGAAGCAAATGACGGAGGGTTTTCCCCACCGAAAATGCAGCTGTCTCTGTCAGAGAAACCCCCCACCGCCCTCTGGGCGGAGCCCCCTTTGCGAAGGGGGCCTTTTTACCATCTCTGTGCCAGCTCCCGGAGGACATCCAGAAAGGCCTCCTCGCCGAAGGTGTTGAATTTGAACAGCACGCCCTGGCTGCCCCCGGCGGTGATGCCGGAGAGAAACAGTTTCTCTCCGTCCCCCACCAGGGTTAGGGTCATGGACAGACGATTGCCGCCGGTCATGCTGTACCGCTCGTAGACCCGGACGGTCACCCGCACGCCGAAGGTCTGAACATAGCTCTCCTCCTCAAAGCTGGCCGACATGCTGCCCTGGAGGATGCCGTCGTGAAAGTAGCGCAGGGCCTGATCGTAATCGCCCTGTAGGGTACACTCAAATTTTGCCATTATGTCACCCCTTCATCATCTTTTTCAGCGCCTCTTTTATAATCTGCTCCAGGGACAGGCCCTCCAGGTCAATCCCCTTGAGGGCCAGGTTGATCTCTCCCTGGGAGTAGCCCAGCACCGCCAGGGCGGCGGTGGCCTCAGACAGCTTGTTCTCCGGGATGACGGTAACTCCGGTGCCGCCGTAGCTCTCCCCAGAGGCGCTGATGGTCTGGCCCTTGGCCAGCTTGTCCTTCAGCTCCAGAATCACCCTCTGGGCGATCTTCTTGCCCACGCCGGGGGCGCAGGTGAGCGCCTTCTCGTCCCCGGTGATGATGGACAGGGCCAGATTGGCCGGGGTGCTGGAGGACAAAATGGACAGCGCCGCCTTGGGGCCCACTCCGGACACGGAGATCAGCTGCTGGAACAGCCGCAGCTCCTCTGCCGTGGCAAAGCCGTACAGGTCCACCCCGTCCTCCTTGACGCTCAGGTGGGTGAACAGCTTGCCCCTGTCCCCCTTTTTCAGGGCGGACAGGGTGCAGCTGGTAGTGCGGCACGCATAGCCCACGCCGCCGCAGTCGATCACGGCCAGAAAGGGCTCAATGTGGGCCACCGTGCCGTTTAAGTAGTAAAACATAAGCGTTACCTCGTGTCGTATTTTTCCGGGTCAAAGACCCGCTCTGTGTTCAGCAGGCTGGTGGCCGAACGGGCGTGACAGATGGCAATGGCCAGAGCGTCGGCGGCGTCGTCCGGGCGGGGGACATTCTTCATGGACAGCAGCCGCTGGGTCATCAGCATCACCTGCCGCTTGTCAGCCCCGCCGTAGCCCGCCACCGCCTGCTTCACCTGCATGGGGGTGTACTCGAAGATAGGCACCCCCAGCTTCTCCGCCGCCAGGAGGATTACCCCCCGGCCATGGGCCACCGAGATGCCGGTGGTGATGTTTTTGGAGAAAAACAGCTCCTCTACAGCCATCTCGTTGGGGTGAAAGGTGTGAATCAGCTCCTCCATGTCGTTGGAGATTTGCAGCAGCCGGTGGGACAGGGGAATGCCCGCCGGGGTGGTAATCACCCCATAGCGCAGAAGCGTATTTTTCTGCCGGTCCGCCCGGATGACACCAAAGCCGATTGTAGCCACCCCCGGGTCAATGCCAAGGATAATCATATGCTCCTCCCCTGCCCTGTTCTTTTTCTGTTGTAAAAGAAAAAGAACCAAAAAGAAAACTTTTGGGAAAAACTTCGTTTTTCCTCCTGCTCACAATATCACATGATAATTATAGCACAAATCTGGTAGAATGGGAAGATGGATTTTTACGGACAAAAGCCTCCCTTCGCAAAGGGAGGTGGCATCCGCGCAGCGGATGACGGAGGGTTTTCTCTTGTCGAAAATGCAACTGTCTTTGTCGGAGAAAACCCACACCGCCCTCCGTACGGAGCCCCCTTTTCCAAGGGGGCCTTAGAACACATGCAGAAGTTTTCAATTTTTCTGTGACATTTCTTCCCTCTGTTTTGAGTTACAGGTGAAAGGAGGTCTTGCGTATGGAAGCTCTGCCGCTGCGCGCGGGCGGTGAGATGGATGCGATAATTGACCGCTATCAGGATATGGTGTACGGCCTGGCCCTTACTCGGACGGGCAATCGGACCGACGCCGACGACGTATTTCAGGAGGTATTCCTGGCCTACCACCAATCGGGAAAGACCTTTCGGGACGAGGAGCACCGGAAAGCCTGGCTGCTGCGCACCACTGTCAACCAGTCCCGGCGGGTGACCTCCTCCAGCTGGAGGAGGAAGACTGTCCCCCTGTCGGAGCGGGAGGACACCCCGGTCCAGTTTCGGGAGCCCGAAGAAAACCAGGTCTGGACCGCCCTGCAAAGTCTGGCCGAGGACTACCGCCTGCCCATCTATCTGTTCTACTTCCAGGAGCTGTCCACCCAGGAGATCGCCAAGGTGCTGGCCATCCGCCCTGGGGCCGTCCGAATGCGGCTGACAAGGGGCCGGGAGCAGCTCCGGGAGAAGCTGAAAGGAGCGTATTTTGATGAATAAGGAGCTTTTTGACTCCATGCAAAAGCAGATGACCCCCAGCCCGGAGGTCCGGGCGGCCCTCACTGAGAAACTGACCCAGCCGGTAAAGAAACGGCCCATTCCCTGGAAAAAATACACCGCCCTCGCCGCCTGCGCGGCGCTGGTGGTCGGGGCGTTTACCGTCTATCAGGCCGGAAAGGACAGGTATTACCCCCTCATCAGCAAAATTCCGATCCACAGCTATGTGACGGTGGAGGACCTGGCCGGATACATCCCGGAAAACGCCACTACCGCTACCGGCGGAAGCGAGGGGAGCGACCAGGACATGGGCATGACCCCCGAGGACCTGACCGCCGCCATGCTGGACGTGGGCTACACCCGGGAGGAAATTGAGGAGTACCAGTCCATCGGCTACCAGATGACCTGGGCCAAGTGGTGGAAGTTCGTGGACGGGCAGAAAAACAGCGAGGGAAACGACCCCTTCAACCTGGATTCCCTGAAAATGTTCTCCCAGAAGGAGCTGTATGTCCGCACCGGGGCACTGCCCGCCCCCAACACCGGCGACCTGCCCGGCGGGGCCTATGTGGGGGACGTCCCCGTCCAGGAGGGGGCTGAGGACTACCAGAAGCTGATGGCCCACTTCAACGGCGCCTACCCCGACTGGTACGGCGGGGCCTATCTGGACGAATCTGGCCGGCTGGTGGTCCAGGTGGTGGAGAGCGAGGACCCTGGCGACAAATCCCTGGAGCTCCAGGTGCTGGACTGGACGGGCAGCGACACGGTGATGTTCTCCTCCTGCAAATACTCCCTGGCCCAGCTCAGCGAACTGATGGACCGGCTTAACGCCCTCCCGGACAGCAACCCGGAATGCGGCGACGTGATGGCGGGCTGGGGCATCAACGAGGAGGCCAACCGCATTGAGCTGACCCTCACCCAGGTCAACAACTCCATCCTGGTCGTTCTGGCGAAGCTGGACCCGGAGGACGACATGATCCTGGTCCAGGTGGGCCAGCGGGCCACCGCCGATGTGGGGACCGAGAGCCCGGCTGTCTCCCACGTCATGCCCGGCGGAGTCACCGTCCCGGACGACGAGGACCTGATCGCTGTGGAGCCCTACTACGACGGGGCCAAATACGACGTGGAGGACCTGCCCGAGAAGCTTCCTGAGGAGAAGCAGCCCGCCCTCACTGTGGATTCCATCCCCGAGGAGGACGTCTCCACCTCCAGCTGGTTCCCGCAGGAGTGAAGGCTCCCTCAAAGAGGGAGGCAAAATACAAGTACGAGTTTTTTTGACATGCTGAAAAAAGCGGCCGTCCAAGCAGGACAGCCGCTTTTTCGTTGACTCAGCGTTTCTTGTTGCTCAGGAAGCGCAGCAGATACAGGAACAGGTTGACAAAGTCCAGATACAGCTGGAGAGCGGAGAAAATAGAGGCCTTGGCCAGCATGTCGGGGGAGGCGGAATAGAAGCTGTAATAGGCCTTGATTTTCTGGGTATCGTAGGCGGTGTAGCCCAGGAAGACAGCGATGCCAATGAGGCAGACCACCCGGTCAAACATGTCCAGACCAGGGATAAACATGGACAGCAGACCGAAGATAATCAGGAAAATCAGCCCGGAAAACAGGATGGTCCGCAGGCTGGACAGGTCTCGCTTGGTCAAAAAGCCGTAAGCCGCCAACGCGCCGAAGTAGACAGCGGTGAGCAGGAAGCACAGCACTACAGCGGTGAGCCCATAGACCAGCAGATAGATGGACATAGTAAAGCCGAACAGGGCGGAAAACAGCACAAACAGGCCGATAGCCGTCCCCACCGCCATCTTCTCAATGCGGCGGACCATGGTGAAAGAGATGATCAGGGTGGACACCAGCACAATCAGCTGCACCGCGTTGAGCATACGCGCATAGGCCAGATAATAGATCGCGTCGGTGATCCAGCAGCCCACCGCCACCCCAAAGGTGACCAGCAGTCCCAGCACCATCCACAGGAAGGTCTTGGCGGTATACTGCCCCAAAGTGTCGCCCTGGCTGGAGGCATAACCGCGGTCAAATTCATAGGGATCAAAACTCATAAAAAGCGCTCCTTTCTTTGCGGACAGCTTCTGTTCAGTCTGCCCGATAGAGGTTGGTTCTATTATACTTCGACAGCATGAAAAAATCAACTGATTTCAGAAAAGTGTTTCTCCTCGCTGAAAAAAGCTTCCTTTTGAGAGGTGGTGCCCCTTTCAAATGGGGCCTTGTTCTATCCTCCAAAGGCGGCATCATAAAAGTTGTTTTCCACAATCAGCGCTGTGGAGTTCAGCTTGTAGCTCACCAGCTTCTTCATGGCGGAAACATAGTTTTCCTGCTCCTCCGCCGTCATGGTGACCCCCTCTGCCGGGGTGAACTCCTGGGTAAAGCGGTTGTAGAAGCCCCGGTCAGTCATCCAGCAGGTGGAGGTAAAGACCACCAGCCCCTCGCTGTCGGAGAGGATGTCGCTGCCCGCCAGCATCCGTGAATCATACTCCAGCCCCAGCAGATTGGACACCGTGGGCAGAATGTCCACCTGACAGCAGGGCTTATCTACCACAACCGGCTCCTCCATGCTGGCCGACCATATAATGAGGGAGTTTTTATAGACATCAAAGTCAATGCTGGACTCGTCCAGGTGTTCCATGGCCTCGGAACTGCCAAACGTCTGTCCGGACAACTCCTCCAGGGTGTCCACGTTGAAGTAGGGAATGTGGTCCCCGGTGGCCACAATAAGGGTTTTGTCCAGCTTGCCCGCCGCCTCCAGCTTCTGAATCAGCAGCTCCAGAGCGCGGTCCACCTCCATGACGGTGGCCACATAGTTCTGGGTGGTCTCGCTGTAGGGCAGCGCCCGGACCGTCTCCCGGTAGGGGGCCACAATCCTGTTGTTGGAGTAGGGCATGTGGCCGCTGATGGTCAGGTAGTAGACATGGAAGGGCTGGTCAGAGTTGATATAGTCATCCACGCTTGCCTCCACCATCACAGTGTCCCGCTGGGGCCATTGCAGGCCGCCGTCGTTTTTCAGCTCCAGCCCCTCAAAGCCGTTGCCAAACTGGTGCCAGTCGTAACCCAGGTTGGTGTGGGAGGCCAGACGGCCGTACATCTCAGAGTTGGCGTGGTAGCCCAGCACGTTGTAACCCGCCCGTTTCAGCTGTTGAGGCAGAGTGAGATAGGCGTTGAAGCCCACATTCTGGCCATCCTTTTTAAACTGTACTTCTCCGGTACGCTTCATGGTGATGGGGTTGCCGTTTTTGGGATACAGGCCCAGCAGCGTCTGGCACTCGCCATTGGAGGTGCTGGTGTAGTGGAGGGCGGTATAGAAGTTGTTGAAGACAAAGCCCTCGTGGGTCAGCTTATACAGTGTGGGGGTGAGCTGGGGGTCGATGGCGTAGCCCGAGAACCCCTCAATGACCACCTCGATCACGTTGTAGCCCTCAAACATACCGGTATACTCATTCTTTTTGGTAGGAGTAACACTGTTGAAATAGTTGGCCAGCCACTTGACATCGTCGTTCGCCCCGTTCTCAGACAGAGCGGCCAAGTCCACATCCATCACATTGGGCGAAGTGTCAATCACCGGACCGGGGTCATCCACCTGGGATGCATCCCCCGCAGAGCTGCCCCCCGGCGGCGTCAGAACCTCCAAACCGCTGAAATCGTTGCCCATGGTGTTGCTCACCGGGACAATCATATGCTTGATATCCAGCCGCAGCATGGTCAGCAGACCCAGCTGCTCCACCTGGTCGTCCACATTGGTGTCCACCTTATACAGCCACCCGGGAGTTACGTCCCCCTTCCAGGGCAGCAGCGTCACCCCAATACCCAGCACATGACAGAGCACACAGGCCCCCAGCACTATGGCGGCAAAGCGGACGTCGAAGCGCTCAAAGCCCGGAAAATCGTTGCCGAATATGCAGATCAGGATGGAAGGCAGCAGCAGGATCAGAAGGATCGGGATACTGTGGATAACGGTGGAGAGAATAACGTCGGAGTAGTCAGTCAGCCGGTTTCCCGCCGCCACCTTCAAGGCGCTGGGGCCGTAGTAGGACTGGAGGATGGTCTTGGCGATAATCTCCACTCCGTAGACCACCGACAGGAGCACTGCCAGCACCTTGGAGATTATACTGTTCACCTGCGGGTGCCAGGCCAAAGTAAGAGCGGACAGGAAAAACCCCGCCGCAAAGCTGAACACAAAATACACCGGAGCGTAAGCCAGGGATGTCTTCATGTAGACATGCAGCACCAGCTCCAGATAGAGCAGCAGCAGCGGAAACAACAGCACCCGCTCCAAGGTCTGGATCATAACCGCCGCCTCGCTGCGGCGGGACCGGCTGCGATTTCCGCTCATCCTTCTCCCATTATACCCCATTGGAATCGACCTCCAATCGAAAAACCTTTTTTTACCTCTCCTACTTTACCTACTTGCCCGGTCGCAGTCAAGGGATATTTCTTTAAAATTTTATAAATTCTTCACCCCTGATTTTGCTTGACAACTGTTGGGGAAAGTATTTAACATGTAGGCATCTTATAAAGCTCAAACGGGGAGACAGAAAGGGTGGTCACCGCGGTATTGCACTTCGTTTTCGTTAAAAGGGGCTTTATAGCTCTTGCAAAACATGTCAGTTTCTGTTATACTGCTGTTGAAAACAAAAATGCGGCAGCTTTATGGGTGTTACCAGCACCCGCAAAGCCTGCATAGGTGAATACTGCTCACCTACACAACGGCCATCGGCCGCACCGCATGGAATATTATACGACAGGCCAGCCTTTTTGTAAAGGGTTTGGTTTGTTGTAGTGTTCGTGTGTTTGTGTTGTCGAAGACTCTTCTTTGCTGTGTAGGCTTTGCACCTGCACGGCGTTTTTGTTTTTTACCCCGGCTCCAGGGGTGGAAACGCCCCTGGAGACCGTAAAAACAAACAGGAGGAAGAAAAACGCCCATCAAAGAAGAGGAGGAACGCAAAATGTTTAAAATTATTTTAGCGATCGTGGTAACGTCTGTGGCTATGCTATATAGCCTGAATACCGATTCTAAATTTAGGATCACGCCAGATGAATCGATTCCCAAAAAGACACAGCTATTCATCCAAAGAAAATCCGGCTTTATCGGACTTGGAATTTTACCAGTGCCGTTATTGCTGGCTTTTGAAAAATACCAGATTTCTCTTTTTTTCCTTTTAATCGGCTTGGTTGGTGTATTGATTTTCATTCCAGTAATTTTGCTGGCGAAGTTTCCGTTGGGCCCATGGCTTTTGGCATGCGCGGTGATCGGAACCGGTGAAGTAACACGAGCCGTCCTCCTCTTTACGCTTGTTGGGAAGCCGGTGGTCGACCGGGTCGATTTTATAAACCGGTACGGGATGGAAGCCTATCTGAAAATGTGTGTCCAACAGGCGGAGCGCGGCAAAACCACAGCCAAGCAGCCCGGCCTCTTTGACGCGCTGTTTTGGGGCCCCCAGGCAACGGATGGTTTGACAACAATGTATATCAAAAATGAGAAGCTGTACCAATAGGCTAAAGCCTTTTTAACAAAGTGCGAAAAGCGGCAATCATGCAAACCGCCTGAGCAGA
>NZ_CALPCP010000038.1 GCF_943192995.1 Flintibacter muris | reverse complement strand
ATGCCCCCGGAGCTGCGGAAGGCCCATCAGCAGAACGACCGGGCCGTCATGCAGGCGTATGGGTTTGACGTGGCGACTACCACCGAGACAAGCTGCGTGGCGGAGTTGATGAGGATGTATCAGAATCTGATAGTATAGTAAGTACTTTCATGTTTAGATAATATTTTATATTGGTCACCATACCTGCAAATATTTATTTTGTTTGCGCACAATATAGGGGATAAAAAGAAAGGTGGCGAACAGATAGATGGCCATTATTGAGGTATACGACAATTATTCTTTTCTGGGTATTAACTCTAGGCCAATAACTGTCGGTGAAGAATTTGATATGGTCACTAATTTTATAAATTATAGGAAAGAATGCTTCAAAGAGACAGCAAAAAAAAGTCTGGCAATATTTATTGAAACAAAAATAAATAATGCTTACCCAGATGTAGTTTTTGTTGAATATGATCCTTCGCGTTATGAGCGGTGGAATGTAAGCAGAAATAAATTATCTACAAGAGATCTTAAATTGTTGTATTTTATATACTCAAAAAGGAATGTAACTTCTCAAAGGATAGTAAAAGAGCTGTCTATTCAATATAAAACCTTATTGCAGTCATTGGAAGCATTGATGGATGCTAATCTCATTGAACGTAAAGCGGGAGCATGGATTATTCCAAACAAAAAAGAACTCTTCGGGGTAAAATATATTGAGGCTGTTGAAGCTAAAATAAGCAAGTGGGATGAAGTAATGCAACAAGCTATTATAAATACTTCGTTTGCTTCTGAAAGCTTTGTATTGTCCAAAAGGAAAAAAGCTCCTGATATTGAATTGGCAAAAAAAATGATCGCATTGGGAATAGGCATATATTTATATAATAACCAAGAGTTTATACAATATAGCCCTGCACACCACAATAGATTTCCATCCAATTATAATTCAATTTATCTAAATGAATGTATTGGTAGAATACTCAATAATTAAAAGGGTGAGAAAAAATGATAATGGATGAGTTGGTGAAAAAGTTTCCTTCGCTTAATATCTTGAAAAAGTTTCCAGAATCAGGACAGAAAGAAGTTTATTTGGTGCAACTAGATTCCTATGGAATGGCTATTTTAAAGATAGTAAAAGAAATGAACGAACGAATCCGTCGAGAAATCGATATTGTAAATCAAAATAATTTGCCCGGGGTACCAAAGATTAAAGAGATATCCTCTATTGAATTTGATGGAAATGAATACTTTTATTTATTTGAAGAGTATATTGAAGGAGAGACTTTGACAAATCGATTAAGAAAAGGAGCAATTCCTCTTACAGATAGCTTAAAACTTTTTGAGAGCTTGCTAATAGTTGTCGAAAAATTGGAATCGCTCAATATTGTACATCGAGACATTAAGCCAGATAACATTATTTGTTCTGATGATGGATCCTTTCACTTAATTGATTTTGGTATTGCAAGGAATCTGAACCTTCCTTCTCTGACATATACTGCTGCAGTTGTAGGCCCTCATACGCCGGGCTATGGTGCGCCGGAATTATTTCAGTATGATAAAGCAAGCATAAATAGCAAAGCGGATCTTTTTTCTGTAGGAGTTGTTGTGTATCAAGCTATTTTTGGAAAGCACCCGTTTATTACGGGGAAAGAAATGGACATTAATGAAATATGGTATCAGACTGTAACTGTAACACCAGAAAACTATCTCATTCCTGGGGATAGAGATAGTCAATTGATGGGATTGATTCAGACTCTAATGCAAAAGCAAGTAAGTAAACGTCCGCCAAGTGCAAAAAAAGCATTGGAATGGTTCTATACAGTTCAGAAAACACTAACCCTCTAAAAGGAGGATCGCTTAATTTAATGGAATTATTTTTACAATTTGGACATGGCATGAAAGCGCTAACACTTGATTTGTCAAAAAAATGGGACAAAACTTCAGTTATTTTGAGTCCAAGAGATATGGCACCTACACAATTAAAGACGTGGAGCATCGAATTTCAAAAAGCAGGAGTACAATGTTACTTCGACCCTCAATGTTATTGTCCAAAAAGTGAACTTAAACGGCTTAGTCAATATTCGTATTGGGATAGCAATCTAAATACTAAATTGCAACAAAATAACACCCCAATTGACCAGCAAATACAAGAAATTAAAAACTGCAATGATATTGCGAAATCTGTGGCATATATTTTGCCAAGCATTTTGAATAACTACGATTCATCATGGGCAAATCGGTTTTTACGTCAAACCAAGCGAATCATCGATTCAGGTCATAAATACATGAATGACAAGCCCTTATTAGCTACGCTGACGTTTCCCAAAGATTTTTTAGTGCAGAATGAAAATACAATTGAACCTGTGCTACAAGCGATTCTTGATTTGGACGTTGATGGTTTTTATATTATTGCAGAGGCCCTAGATCGAAAATATTTAGCAGATAATCCAATGTGGCTTTCTAATGTTCTCCATATATGCGCTACGCTCAAGATATCGGGGAAAAAAATAGTTTTTGGTTATGGAAATCACCAATTATTACCGTTAGCCCTGCTTAGAACTGATGCTATGGCATCCGGGTCATGGTTAAATGTTAGGAGTTTTACCAATAGATTTATTGATACTGATGAACAAAAGCGAAAGAGTACATGGGTATATTATCCAGAAGCACTATCAGAATACAAGTTGTCATTTATGGACTGGGCATTTAATCATGGACACTTGGCCTCAATGAAATCAAAAGACAAGGACTTTTTAGATGAAGGTATAAGCAAAATATTTCAATCATCGGCACCTCCGTCTGCCACTGGATTTAACGAAACTGACGCATTTAAACATTACCTTTGTTGTCTTAAACACCAAGTCTCACTTTTGAATAGGCCAAGTTATCAAGAGACACTTGATAGTTATGAAATGCTACTAGTTACGGCAGAACGAGAAATTGAACGCCTTGAAAAATGTGGAGTGTATGCTCAAACTCGTAGTTTTAGAGATGTTATTGATGTTAATCGAGCCGCAGTTACTCAGTTAAAAAGAAGCCATGGATTTTCTTTAAAGATGTCATGGGATTCACTGTAATAATCAATTTGACTTTGTATATCCGATGGCATTTTTGTAACAGCACTCTATCCTGCCTCTAATTATTTCTAACAGAACATCAAAAAATGAGATTCGAACAGCTTCAAGGACTTTCGCAGTTTTGTTCCATATGAAGTACGGAATCCCTTGTGCCGCAACGGTTTCAACAGGTATTACCAGGGAGAAGCAAACACACACAGGGACATACCATGTTCCCTTCGAGTTCTGTTGTCTCCACCAACTTGCATTGACAAAAAAGATGCAGACAAAAACCCCGCACTTTGGTGCGGGATTTTTGCTATATATTTGTATTTATGAAGAAAAACTAGAATATTTTCCGACTATTTCAAAAATCTAGCTCCGTAAAATAAAAATAACGCACCAGAGATGCAAATTTACCGGATTTTAGAATTTTTGGAAATCGTGGTGACTTGAACTCTCTGGCACTCAAAAAGAGGAAAAAGCCGCCCACAGTCCTGCCTGAGTGATCGGCAGACTGTGGGCGGCTTTTTCGTTTTCCAATCTGTTCACATTGGTGGTTATGCTTGCTTTGTCTCTCATTCTTTAGTGGTCTTGGTAATAGCTTTCCTCACGCCTTTCAGCTATACTTGCCTTGCAATTAGCGGAAAGGAGAAGGCCAAGGCCACTTAGTTGCTTGGAAGCGCAGAGAACAAGGTCGACTTTTGTACTTTTGTTTTTTAAGTGAAAGGAGGCATTTCCTGTGGCAAGAAAGTGGGGTCATCTGTTTGTATCCCCCAGCTATCCCAAGCACCCTGTACTGGACTCCATTCTGGATCACAACGGAAAGTTGAAGACTGGCCGCACCCTGGGCCAGACCTATGCGAATGAGGAGCTCTTTCCCGATGGGCATGTCAACTTCAGTCTCTCCTGGTTCTATGAGATTCCCGAGGTAAATCCCATTGTAGGGGAGCACGTCCACGATGCCGACGAGCTGATTTTCTACATGCCCAGCTTCAACGACAAGGACGACGACGTCAACGCCGTCTGGGGTGAGGCGACCTTGTATATTGAAGGCGAGCCCTACAAAGTGACCGACAACTGCTGTATCTACATCCCGGGCGGTGTGCCCCACGGCCCCTTCGAGTGGAACCGCATCGACCGCCCCCACCTGTTCCTCACCGTTATGCTCAGCGCCGAGTATACCAGGGAGATCGACGGCAAGAAATACCGCCATGTCAACGGCGCTTATGTCCCCGTGGAGGAGTGACGCCCTTGGTGCAGCAGTTCTTGACATCGACCTATCAAACCTCCAACGGGCCTGAATTTGTATTTTAAATGATAATTGGAGGGCAAAATGAACCAATTTCTTAGAGGAACTCAACACAATCTCAGCAGCATCGACATTCTCTGGGGCCTGACCGATCAGAGCCCTCAGGAGGAGATCTGTGAAAAGGCATTTCAGCTGATTTCCGAGTGCCAGTACATTAGCGTGTCCATGGTAAGCAACGGACATCCAGAGAGCCGGGTCATCGACCTCCAGCGGCTTAAGGACGGACGCATGATATTCATAACCTCTAAATACAAGCCTTTTTATCAGCAGCTGTGCAAATGTCCTGAGATCGTGGCCTGCCTTCCCATCGACACATGGTTTATGATCCGTGTGCGCGCCTTTGTTAAGGAGGTGTCAGAGGACCAGGCCATCCGGGACGAGTATTTCGAGGCAAACCCGGGAACAAAGCTGATGTATCGGAACAATCTCTCTGCTGTGGCCTTCTTTGTGCTGGAGAAGGGAGAGGGAGAGATGTTCCATCTCTACAACAGCGAGCGGGTCCGGAGGGTGCGTTTCGGTTTTGGCGGATTAACTCCCTGGCCGCTCACCTATTCTATCAGCTACCAGTGTGTCGGCTGCGGCATTTGCCAGGAGAACTGTGCGGAGCAGGCCATCTTCAAGGGCAGTGACGGAAAATACCATATCAGCCACATGGACTGCGACGACTGCGGTATCTGCTATACCAAATGTCCCAACGCCGGCACGGCTCTGCTGAGTCGGCTGGAGGCCTATGAAGAGGACAAAAGAAACTGTGATCCTGTCCGTTTCCAACCGGCTGTTCCTACGGGACGGGTATCAGGCCACCACTATGCGCAAAATTGCCCAGGAGGCGGAGGTGAGCCCGGGCCTGGCCACCTATTTTTTTAAGAGCAAGCGGCATATCGCCGTCAGGGTATTACAGACCTACCTGAGCGATTTGCGGAGCAGGGTCAGCGCGGCGGTGAATATTGTCCAGCAGCCGCTGGTCCATTCGGCTGCTATGGTCCGGATCTGTGATGTTTTCTTTATGTCTCCGGATTACAGAGCCTTTTTTCTGGATTGCCTGCGCTATGACATCTATATGGAGAGCCTGCAGCGAATGGGTACCAGATCCTATGAGAGCATCATGAACAAGTATCATATCTCAGAAAATCCTGATTTGATCCTTTTGTCAGATAACTATATTCCGCCCAGCATCGAGCGGGTCCTGCTGCTGGAAAAGGAAAAGGGAAATTTTCAAGGGATCAGCTACGATGATGTGCCCGATATTGTCTTCTCCGCTTCGCTGGGACGCTTCCATGACCGCGCGGATTTCGGGAAGGAATCCAGAGCGCTATCTCGCAGGCCAGGATAATCGCACCTCAGATTCTTGAGGAGCTTCCGGAACAGGAGATATACCAACGGCAGCTTTTTCCGATGTGACTGCAAAGAAATGATTTTGCCTCATGCGGCGGGGACCTGTGAGGCCCGCCGTTTCTGATAGAGATTGATAAGCAGCATAGCCGCAACACCTGCCACGCTCATAATGACGCTGGTCTGGAAGGAGGTGGTGGTGAAGGAGGCGAAGAACAGACACGCACTGGTCAACCCGCACAAAATCCGAACAACTGGAGAGAGCGCCCCGTGGAGATGGTTTTCAATACAGGAGACCATCATATAGAAAGCGAGAGCAGTAATGAGCGCAGTGATTACCATCTCCAGCGGTGTACCATTGATCAGCGGGGTGAACAGGAACATGAAGGGGACCAGATAGAAGGTGGAGCCCATTTCCAGAGCGGTGAAGCCTGTCTTCATGGGGCTGGACTCGGCAATTCCGGCGGCCACAAAGGCGGTAATGCACACGGGGGGTGTAATGCCGGCCAACTGGGTAAACCAGAAGATTAGCAGGTGGGCCGCAATGGGGGTGACCCCCAGGGAGATCAGGGCGGGAGCTCCCAGGGCGGAGAGGATGATATAGCAGGAGGCGGAGGGCAGCCCCATACCGATGATATAGGACATGACGATGTTGATTAGCACAATCCCCATCAGCTTGCCGCCGCCCAGAAGCATGACAATGGAGGTGCTCTTCAGCAAAAATCCTGTCTTTGACATGATGGCCACGATGACAGAGGCACAGGCCATCACGCCGATCACGGAGGTCATAGAGATGGAGCACTTCTCAATGGCCAGGGCCAGCTGCTTCAGGGATAACCGAGAGTCCTTGTAGCAGGCGGCCATAGCCAGAATCAGCAGGCAACAGACCGCAGCCGACAGGGCGGGGGTATATTTCATGACCAGCAGTGCGCACAGCACCACGATCGGGACGATCATGGGGGTACAGGTCATAAGGCTCCGCCCCAGCGGGGGCAGGTCCTCTTTCGGGAGGCCCCGCATTCCCTTCTTCCGGGCTTTGGTGTCCACAAAGAACCAGACCGTGATATAGAACAGCAGGGCGGGGAGGAAGGAGGCCTTGACCACGTCCCAATAGGCCACGCCAATCCCGTCGGCGATGAGGAAGGCCACCGTTCCCATAATGGGCGGAGTTACCTGCCCACCTGAGGAGGCCACCGTCTCCACTGCCCCTGCCTCCTCGGGGGTGTAGCCGATTTTTTTCATCAATGGGATGGTCAGTGTGCCGGTGGTCACCACATTGGCCACTGTACTGCCGGAGATCATACCCATACAGCCGCTGCTCAGCACAGCCACCTTGGCAGGCCCGCCTGGCTTGTGCCCAGCCACGGATAGGGCAATGTCCATAAAACGCTTATCTCCGCCGGTCTCCTGGAGGAAGACCCCGAAAGAGATGAATACAAACAGGGTGCCGGCGCAGATGGCGGTCATAGAGCCGAAGAAGCCCTCAGTGGTAAGGTACAGGCAGTCCACAAGCTTGTTCAGGGTAAAGCTCCGGTGCATCAGCATAGCGGGCATATAGTTGCCCAAAAATGCGTAAGCGATGAACACCCCGGCGATGACGCTCATGGCCAGGCCCACCGTGCGGCGGCTGACCTCCAGCACCAGAACAATCAGGACCACCGCTGTCACCTTGTCCCAAAATTGAATCTCGCTGTAATAGGGGATTCGGGCGATAAAACGGGCGTTGTTCATAACAGTATACAGCCCGCAGGCCAAAGCCAGAACAGAGCAGATCAGGTCGGGGACAGAGGGACGGTCTCTGGGGGAAGCCTTGCGGGCGGGAATCCATAGAAAGCTGAGAGACAGAAGGACGCCAAGGGCGATACCGATCTGAATCATAGGGAGGAAAACGCCGAAAAATGCAGTATAAAATACAAATATGGTCAGAGAAAAACCGAGTATAAAGGCGTAGACACGATACGGGCCATAGAGCGTCCGCTTAGAGGTGGCCTCCGCGCTCTCCTCCGTCAATTCCTCTCTGGTCTTTTGCCAGGGCAGTTTCATAGATTACCTCCTGTCGTATACGAAGAGGAGCCCTGCCCCATGGGCAGGGCTCCTAAAATAGCCAGGATCAGTTCTGGATCACATCAGGCCGACCTCTTTCCAGAACTGCTCCGCGCCGGGATGGACGGGAACAGTCAGATTGTTGACCATATCCTCCTTGTCAAAGGCGGCGTAAGCAGTTTGGACAGTCTCGAAATACTCCTTGTTCTCATACATGGTTTTAGCCAGAAAATAGGCCACCGCATCGGGGCAGTCGTCCCGAACAATGAGCACCGACTTCATGCCAACCGTGAGCACATCCTCCTCCTGACCCGGGTAGGTACCGGCAGGGATCGTGATGATCTCCCAGTCGTACTTCTCGGCCAGGGCCTGGGCAATATCCTCCTCAATGCCCAGAATTTTGGAGGAACGGCCTGTCATCAGCTCGGTCAGGCTGGCGTTGGGAAGGGCACGGTTCAGGCTAATCAGATCAAAGTGGTGATCGGAGTAGGCGTCCGTCAGGGCGCTTCCGTCCGCCACATAGACGGAGTTATTGGAGAGTTCCTCAGCGGTGGTGCCGTACTCGGCCAGCGCCAAGTCCATCAGCATGTCGGCGGCGTTGCCAGCGGGCAGAGTACCGATAGAGATTTTGGTCCCGCTGGCAATCAGCTCGCCTACGGTGTTCTCCTTGACGCTGGCGTCACAGACCAGATAGAGCAGACTGCTGTCCAGGGAGGCAATCCCCCTCAGACAGTCCACTTTCTCTGTATAGGGTTCGGTGCCCTCCATAGAGGCGCTGAGGAAGATGCCCTGAGAGAGGCCGATCATCGCCTCGCCGCTGGCCATAACCATGGGGTTTGCTACGGAACCGCCAGTGGTGGCGGTGATGGGGAAACCGGAGAAATAGCCGTTGGCCTTGTCAGCGATGGCAGCGCCGATCTGAGCCCAGCCGCCTCCGGAAGGGCCGGTGACAAACTCCATCACGTCAAAGGTCATGCCCTCCTCAAAGGAAGGACCTGTGCTGCTGTCTCCGGCGCTTCCGGAAGAGGAGGCAGTGGGGGACCCGCTGCTCTTGCTGGCATCAGCACTGGAACCGGCCGGCGCGGAGGAATTGCCGCACCCGGCAAGGATAGTAAGGAGCATCGCTATGGACAGCATGGCAGAGATTCGTTTTTTCATTATTCTTCCTCCTTATGTATGAAATTTATGTTTATTGCCCTGGTCAAAGAAATAGGAGCTTTTGTTTTATAACTTTGGACAGGACAAAAAAACATTGGTAGATGGTTCCTGTCGGACGAAAAATAGGATATTTTATAAAAGGCAAGAGGGAATGTCCAGATTTTTAGCCTGTGCCATTTCCGCCAGTTGAGCTGCCGTGCTGTCGCTTATTGAGATGCCGGCACATCGGCGCCGGTCAGCGCACCGAGCTTCAAACTGGCCAGGATAACTCACGGACTGGAAGCCGGAAGCGGGTGGAGTGTTGTTGACGATCTGCAAAAACTCCCCGCTGCGCCGCTGATAGTCCTCTATCGCGCAGAATAATTCCAGGCGAAATGCGGTAAGGACCCAATTGAACTCTACCGGAGCGCCCAGCATTCCGTAACATAGCAGCTCGTTGATCATACCCATCCCGCTGCCTTTTGGGCCGGCCGAAGGGAGCATTACGCCTCCGTCGAAGTAGTCTGCCGGATCGGTGGATGGATTTCCATGCTTATCCAGAATCTGTCCGGCCGGCAGGGGAACGCCCTTCCTCTGTGCCAGGCGCAGCTTGCCGCCGGCGGAGGATGAGGTGGCAAAATCGGCGGAAAGAGGGATCCCCTCCATTCCCGGCATAGCGAAGGCTACCGGGTTGGTGCTCATAACCCCCTTTGTCCCTCCAAAGGGGGCGACGGAGGGATGCTCCTTATGTCCGCCTCCTCCATAGACACAGCCAAAGCAATTGTGGTTGGCTAGAGCCTCTGCGTAGGCCCCCACCCGGCCCGTGTGGCCCACGTCCGTCACTGCGGCCACCGCCATGGACTGGTTGGGAAAGGTGCTCAGGATCTGATCTACCGCCCGCTGCATGGCGACGATGCCAAATCCTTGGTTGCCCTTCACTAAAAAAGCACCGGGAGCTAAAGTCTGTACCACGGGACTGGCCTTGCCGTCTACCTTGCCCTCCACCATAAATCGGGCATACTCAAAAAGCCGCATCGCCCCCTGAGACTCCACGCCCTTCAGGTCGTTGTCCACCAAGTGGTCAGTGATTACGCTGGCATTTTCGAAGGAAGCCCCATATGCCTGCAAGAACTGAACACCAAAGGAACGCAGGATATTACTGTCGATGGTCTTCATTTATACTCCTCCTGCCCCGATTCTACGTGCGCATTACCGGCTTGCGGCCGCTAATGGCGTTCAGCTCCTCTAGGCTGACCTGCTGTTCCACTGCCTGAGCTAAGGCGATCTCGATCTCACCGATCTCCTCCGCCTGATAGATGATCTCCTCTACCCGTTGGGCTGGGAGAATGACAATACCATCCCCGTCGCCCACCACAATGTCTCCAGGGTTGATGCGGCAGCCGTCCAGATCGATTGGCACATTAATGGCGGCCAGCTGGAGCTCCTCAGCATAGGGCTTGGTCCCGCTGCCCTTACAATAGAAGGGCATGGAGTGTGACATAATCTCTTCCTTGTCCCGGATGCAGCCGTCCACTACGATTCCGGAAGCTCCGGCCAACTCTGCTACCCGAGCTACGTTGCCGCCGGTGAGCCAGCAGCGGGTATTCTGAGCGGCCACTACCATGACCTGCCCTTCAGTGCACATCCTGGCAATTGTGAACTGCCCAGGTAAGCCACCCGGTTGGCCGGGCTGCTTGGGGATATACTGAACCGTAAGTGCAGGACCTACCATGTTGGGAATATGACCATTTTGCAGACGATATATCCCTTTTGTATAGCCGGAGATGCCCAGACGCCGCATGGCATCCGTCAGATCCCCCGTGGGGGTCTTTTTCAAAAACGCTATCATTGCCGCGTAATCCATTGCTGATACATCCTTCGATATCGCAGATTTACGGTGATTAAACTTGGGAGCACCGTATAACACCCGAATTCTTCGTTGCCAGAAGAGTGAGAATACTTGAAAGCAGCGGGCCGCCGTTTTGTTTAGTTTATCGCCATGGAGCTAAGATGTCTAATACTTATTTCTGGATTATAACTATAGATATTTTTTTATAATATTTTTTCTGATAAAAATTGAATATCGTTTAAATTGTCAAAATTATTTGGAAAAATTTTTTATCACTATTTAAACTTGACAATAATAGGAGTAGAACAATAAAATATTAATAAATTAAAATCTATTGAGAGAAGGCGGCTGCCATGACCCTGCTGCAGTTACAATATTTTCAGGCCTTGGCCAGGACATTGCACTATACCAGAACTGCGGAACAGCTTCGAATTTCACAACCCAGTCTCAGCGCGGCGATTAGAGAACTTGAGCGGGAGCTGGGGGTCAAGCTGTTTCAGAAGGAGAATCGAAAGGTCTCGTTGACCTTAAACGGACAGCGTTTCTTTTCTTATGTGGATCAGGCGATGTACCTTCTGCAGGAGGGTGTGGATCTTATGCAGGAATCTGCAGACTCAGCTCAGCAGGTTGTCCGGCTGGGCTATTTTCAAAGTATCGCCGCCACGATTATTCCCGAATTGGTAAAGGGTTTTTACAAGCAAGAGGAAACAACCCGAATTTTATTCCACTTTACTGAGGTGTCATCCTACGATGTACTCAGTCGAATCCGGTCCGGGGCGCTGGACTTAGGCTTTAGTTTTCATCAGGCGGATTGGGCACAATCTATTCCAGTCGAACGTCAAACTCTCTACCTGGCAGTGCCTTCCAGCCATTTTTTGGCAGAGCGGGATTCTGTCTCCTTTTCTGACTTTGCATCTGAGCCCCTGATTGCCCTGGGAAGAAACAGCAGTCTGAGAGTCAATTTAGACGAGGCGTTTTCCAGAAATGGCATGATTCCTAAAAATATATTTGAGGTACGGGAGTGCAATGCAGCACTTCAATATGTGAGCCTGGGCTTTGGCGTTTCAGTGTTGCCCAAGGTACCGGCAATGAATTCAGATAAAATATCTATGCTGCCCATTGTGGACCCGGAAGGCGATTTTGTCCGAACTATTTATTTTACCTATTGTAAAGAGCGCGTCCTTCCCTTAGCGGCCCAAAAGGTAAAGGATTATATTTTACATCATTTTATCCAGCCGTAGCAAATTTTAAGCGAAACCAGCGAAAGTTAGCCTTGATTGTATGAGCTATCAGGCTTTGTATAAAACTGAATATGTATTGACATTACACGTCTACCAAATATCTACCCAAACCGCCTCCAATCCCCTGTGCCCCAGGGATTGGGGGCCTTTCCATGTTTAGGACGTCTACCGGATCATCAGTGCCTCGCGTAGAGCCAGTTCCAGATAATCCCGGCTGCCTATCCGATACAGCCCCTCAAAAGTTGCCCTGATCTGATTGCGTAGGTCAAGGTAGGCATAAACCTCCTCCGTCTGCTGAAAAAGTAACCCTTGAAATTTCCATCTGTTCCGTAAAACATTCTGATTAATTTCGGAGAAGGTGGTATTTTACTCATACTGGGGAACTAACCTGACAGCAGCAGCCCCAATATCTGCATCCTGGGCCGGTCAAAAACAACATCCCACTCTTGGAAAATCTTTTCGATGATGGGATTTTTGCATTAGATGGCGATTTACCTGAATAATTAGTTTTTTGTCATAGTTTGTTAAGCAGTGTTTCTTAATATAGCGCCCACCAGTAGTCGAAAACCTTGCGGTAGCTGTTTCCTTTCTGAGGGAGACATGGATAAGCCCGCACCTTTTTGCTACTCACCCGCTTGAGCCAACGCTGGCATTTACTGTTCTTGGGATACTTGATGTACTTGCCTGTGTGCAGGAGAGTCTTTCCCTCAAAACCACAGTCCACATAACCCCGATGGGGCGCATAGCCGGAAAGCTGGATAATGGCCAGCCGTTGATTCGTCTTTTCCTGCCCTTTCCTGCGGCGATACCGACGGCCGGTCCGACGCTGGCAGCTTGGCGCTTTCTCAGACTTCTCCAAGAGCGCGGCAAGTTGCTCGTTTAACTCTATATCGGTCATAAACTTTCTCGCTTGGCACAGTGCGGGTAATTGGATTGACCCCATACCAGGAGCCGCGCTGCTTGGCATGGTATTCTTTCTGCGCCTTTTTACTGCGTTTGTTCAGCGGCACCATCTGCGCCATCGGAAGCCCTCCTTTCACCAGGTATCTTTCTAACATTTTTATTACAAATCCACACAACATCTTGCCATTCTGCCCACATCCTGCTATTCTACACTGCCAGAATGGAGGCGATTGTCATGTACCTGAACCAATTCCCCGTCATCGACCTTCCCGCCACCGGGGCCAATATCCGCCGGCTGCGGCAGACGAAGGGCCTTTCCGTCCGGGATCTCCAGCAGTTCTTCGGCTTTGAGGAGCCACAAGCCATCTACAAATGGCAGCGAGGCCAGAGCCTGCCCACAGTGGACAACCTCTACGCCCTGAGTACCCTGCTGGACGTACCCATGAATGACATCCTGGTTGCGGCCGATTTTTCTGATATTTGTACCATGAGCGGCGGGCCGGAGCCTGCCGCTCATCTTTTTTATCCGCGGGCGCAGGGGGCATGGCGAAACTTCAAAGCCGCTTAGGCCCTTATCCACTGCATCCGGACCGGACAGCATCCTGTGGGATTCCGGTCTTGCCTGGACTTGGCGACTTGTAAGTCGGTCCCGAAGGACCATGTTCCAAAATAGAGAAGCGTAAGGGCGGTTTTTCAGTTCGCGCATTGGGAAGGGGGCAAAAGCGCACTGCACGGAGCACGGGGAGAAGCGTCTGACGCTATCTCTCAAACAAATACAGCATTTTGCAGATGCTCTCCGAATATGTTTCTTCGCGATGTGCGGTATCATCATTCATCCGCACCTGAACCGGCCGTCACGGGTTCTCCATTCCCCATACCCGCCGCGCCTGAGGTTAGAGGTTACTCGGACTGCCGCTGGATGAAGTCAGACAGGATGGTGTCGAAGCTGTCGTTCATCTCAAAGGGGAGGGCGTAGTCCACCGCAGTATTAACCAGGCACTGGTCCAGCTTGGCGGACACCTCGTCGGCCCTGCGGCCCAACTCGGTGGCCATGCCCCGGATCTTATTGCGGTCAAAGTTGACGGTGGTCACCCGCTTGGCGTCGCAGCGGTAGCTCACCTGATTGCCCTTGCCGTTAAACCGGTAGCCGCTGCCGCCGTTGGAGAGTACCACCTCACTGTTGCGCAGGACTGCCATCCGGCGGAAGATATCGGCCAGGTTCTGCCGGACCCGGTTCAGGCCGGTCTCGCTGTCCATGTCCAGGGGCAGCTTGGACTTGGCGGCACAAATGGCGGCGCTGAGCTTCTCCCGCTCCACCAGCATGGACATCAGGAACACAGCCACCTGGTTGATGTGCTCTGCGTACTCGCTGGGAGCGGCTTCCTCAGTCACCGCGTCCTGGGCCTCCGGCATGACCTTGCTGCGCAGGTGGGTGGTGGTGACCTTTAGGATGTTGCTCCGGTCCTGGAGGATGTCCCCCGCCTCGTCCATCAGGGCTTGCAGCTTGTTCTGCGCCCGGAAAGCGTCTTTCAAGTTCATGGTGTTCCACTCCTTTGCTCTGTCGTTGTGTCCCTATCATACAGGCAGCGGAACGGTTTGTCATTGAACCGGTGGTTTAATTGGGTAGTGAGAGGCATCTTCTTCTCGCAAAAATGATTTGTGTTTCTTGAATGTATATGGTATCTTATTGAAGATAGTACAAACTTTTTTTCACAAGCTGCGGGAGGCGCTCCAATATGAGACTATTATTTAAACAGAGATTTTTCTCCTGGTTCGACAGCTACGACATCTTTGATGAGGACGGCAACACAGTCTACGTTGTCAAGGGCGAGTTGAGCTGGGGACACCGGCTCCAGATTTACGACGCGATGGGAAACCCGGTTGGCCGGGTGCAGGAACGGATCCTGACCTTTCTGCCCAAGTTTGAACTGTATATGGAAGAGCGGCTGGCCGGCGAGATTGTCAAAGAGTTCACCCTGTTTCGCCCCAAATTCCAACTGGACTGCAACGGCTGGACCATCGAGGGCGACTTCTGGGAATGGGACTACACCGTCATGGATGGGGCCCGAACCGTCATGCGGCTGTCCAAAGAACTCTGGAACTGGACCGACACCTACAGCATGGAGATCACCCGTCCGGAGGATGCCCTGTACTGCCTGATGATTGTGCTGGCCATCGACGCTGTGAAATGCTCCCAAGGCAGCTAGTTCTTGCCGCTGAGGGTAGTACCACGAATAACAGCTCTGCCGTCCCGCATTTGCGGAATGGCAGAGCTGCTTTTATGAGCTGCTACTCGTTATTTCGCTGTAAGATATTCCAAAATCTGCGCGGCATTAGTATCGGGCTTCACCTTGGGCATTGCCTTTTCGATCATACCATTCTCATTGATCACAAAGGTGGACCGCACCACACCCATGCTCACCTTGCCGTAGAGCTTTTTCTCCTGCCACACACCGTAGGCCTGGATGGCGGTCAGTTCCGGGTCGGAGAGCAGGATGAACGGCAAACCGTGCTTCTCCGCAAACTTCTGGTGGGAGGCCACCGAGTCCTTGCTGACGCCAATGACCACCGCATTGATCTTCTTGAACTCCTCATAGGCTCCGGCGAAAGCGCAGGCCTGACGGGTGCAGCCTGGAGTATTGTCCTTGGGATAGAAGTACAGTACCACCTTTTTGCCCGCAAAATCGGCCAGGGATACCGGATTGCCGTTCTTGTCCGGCAGGGTAAACTCCGGGGCTTTCGTTCCAACTTCCAACATTTTGTTGTCCTCCTCAAGTGTCTTTATAAATGATATTTCGTATTTTTCCCATTCCCGCTTTTTTGAATCAATCCCAGTTCCAGCAGCCTCTTCAGCACCCGGATCGTCGCGCTTTGAGACAACCCCGTCTCCGCCTCAATCTCTGTCCTTGAAACAGACTGCCGGGCAGAAACGCACTTCAAAATCTGATACTCTTTTTCAGATAACAGGCTTTCCTCTGATGCTGTTTCTGCCCTGTAATTTACATTGGGCAGCGTGATCTTGAATGCGTTTTCGGATGTTTCCACCACAGGCTGGCAGGGACAGCCGGCATAGCATTCTTTAATTTTCAGCATTCCCGTGCCAAACGCCTCAATAAGATGTAATCGATAAAAAACATTTGCCAGACGACGGTTGCGGGGAACGGAAATCCCCATCATTACGTCGCTCATGGCAATTCCCTTCGGCAAACCGCCCAAAGTTACAAATTCGATCCGGTCATCGAAGATGCTGATGAACGTGGAGCCGCTATAAGAATAGTCCCGGTGAACAATGGCATTGAACAGCGCTTCCCGCAGGGCCTCTGGCGGATAATCCCGTGTATCCACCCGTCTTAAGCCCGGAAATTCCGCACGGGTCCGATTGAACCGGTCAATATAGGTATAGATCTCCTCCGTCTGCCGGAACAGAGAACCGGAAAACTCGGCCCGGTCCTTGAAAACGGTCTTGCTGGAGCCTTGAAAAACCGCCAGCTTTGCGGTGTGTGTACACTGGTCGGAGAGGAGCAGCCCCAGATTGGTAAAAACTCCGTCCTCACTGATAAGCCCCAGCGTACGCTTTTGTTCTTGCCCCAGAGGGATATTTTCCCCCGCGAAAAAACGCTCCGTATCCCGAAAGGTCAATTCCTGATTCAGGGAACGGGTTGACTCATAGTCATCGCCGTCCGTCTCTTTAATCATTTTCAAAATGGCGCTCCCGGTGGCCGGGACGGTGGATGCCCCCTGCCGGACAAAGACTCCCTCCGGGCGCAGTCCTTTGGATGCGAGATAATAAGGGCAGGCGGTGCCCTTCTGGACGTTGACCGCAACCACGTCCTTGCCATCCATCTCCCGCTTTTCGCACAGCAGAAACATGGTAATATCCGGTTTGATAGAGTCCCGCATGGCATTGGTCACCTTGAGCATGGTCCCATCCACATCCGGGATACCGATGACTGTGCCGTCATCCTCCACGCCGATCAGAACCTCACCACCTCTGGTATTTGCGAAAGCGATGATGGTCTTCTTAATGTCGTCCGTATACTCCCGTTTGAATTCTGTGGTCATTCCTTCCGTCATAGCAGCTCACCTCATATAGATGATACCACCATTATATGCGTTCTAACCACAAATGTAAAGAAAAATGATTCGAATCGGTTAGGATGATTGGAACCATATCCTCAATGGCGTCTCCATCCAGCAGGATCTCCACCTCGTATTCCTCCGTGCCTTCACCGTGGCGGTGCAGCCGTCCTCCGTGCGCTCCAGATCTGAGACCCGGTCCTCTTCAAAGTAAGCCCTGCCCCGTTCCAGAATGTGGGGCTGAAACCAGTTCTTCCAGGATTCTATTTGCATCGTCTCCAGCTCCGTTTTCCTATGAGATCATTCCGTTTCCCGACTTCAAGTACCTCTTCAGCAAGAACGCGCAAAAGTACGGAAACGTATAAATATTGTCGCTGTACCCGATATTCCCCCCTGTGAGCTTGATCCCGTGGGAAATGTCGCTGTATTTTCCGCTGGAGATCAGCGTGCGCAGGGACTTGGCCCTGCCGTGGGTGGCCTTGACCTCCACCGGGATCAGTTCTGAGGCAGTGCGGACGAAAAAGTCCTCCTCCAGCGTAGAGTCCTCCCGCTTATAGTAGTATAGCCCGCAGCCGCTTTTTACCAGCGCCTCTCCCACAATGTTCTCATAGAGCGCGCCCTTGTACACCCCCAGGTTTTTGTTGGCCCGCAGATCCTCCTGGGCCTCCTCGTCCAGCATAGCCACCAGCAGACCGCTGTCGGCAAAATACAGTTTGTACTTGGTCTCCCCGTAGTTGCCCTTTAGGGGCAGTTCCGGGAAATTCAGGCAGTAGCAGATATTCACCATCCCGGCGTCGCTGAGCCATTCAATACATCCCCGGTAGTCCTTGAACCTGGCCCCGGAGGCCACCTTGGAAATCTGAAATTTTTTGTTGTCCTTGGCCAGCTGAGGCGGGATCTGATTAAATACGTTGAGGATGCGCCCCTGATCCAGCCCCTCGGCGTATTTTCGGATATCCTCCTTGTAGTCGGCGATAAGCTGCTGTTGAATATCCAGAGAGCCCTCAAAGGTGCCCCGCTCCACATACTCCCGCACCACCGCTGGCATCCCGCCCAGGATGCAGTAATCCAGAAAAAGGGAATTGCAGACGGACAGCTCCAATTCGCTGAAGGGTGTCAGTGTTCTCATATGGCTCAGCAAATCCGCAATGAACCCGTCGTCGTAGCCCTTTGCCCAGAGAAATTCCTCAAAATCCATGGAATACATTTCGTAGTCTGTTTTGTAGCCCACGCTGTTGCTCTCGATTTTCCGGTAATTGATCCCCAGCATGGGCCCGCTGCAGATTACATCAAAGCGGCCATCAATGGAAAAGAATTTCAGTGCGGTGGCGATATCGGGGAACTCCTGAAGCTCGTCAAAGAAGAACAGCGTCTTTCCGGGCAAGAACCGCTTGCCTGGGTCCAGGCGGGAGATGTTTTTGACAATATCGTCAGTCTTATAGCCATCGGCGGTGATGAGCTTGTACTTCGGCTCCTCCACGAAATTGATATAGATCACATTTTCGTAGCTGCTCTCAGCAAATCGCCGGACCGACTCCGTCTTGCCCACCTGCCGGGGACCTTTAACGATCAGCGGCTTGTGCCGAGGCGCAGCCTTCCACTCCGTTAAGAAGCTGTCGATTTTGCGTTTCAGATAGCACATGGACAATTCCCTCCATCGGTATCATTGATCATAGTATACTCCAGCAAAGAAAGAATTACAACCGATTCACAAAAAATGAGTGAATATTTTTTCATATACACAAAAATATGAGCGAATTTTTACCTTATATCGCAGAAATCAGAGTGAATTGGGCGATTCAAAATATGCTCGCCTCAAAGCACAGCATACAAAAACGCCAAAAAAGTTATCAAAATTACCACAAACCCGTTTTTCGAAGATTTGGAAGCCATAAAGGCTCCTTAAAAACCGGGCCCTTTCCCCTCAAAGCTGAGCAGGAGCATTACAGACATTTTCATCTGCAATGCTCCTGTTCTATGGGCCGATTCACCTAAATAAGTAATGTTTCGTCATGGTTTGTCAAATTGCGCTTCTCTCATTTTAAGATGGTACAGCTACAGCAAGGTCGTTGGCGGCCTCCATCTTGAACTTGTTCATAGCCTCACGGGCGTTGGGGACCATAATCTTATTACTATTGCTGTTAGACATGATTCGTCTCTCCTTTTTTCATTCTGTTTTTGTGTTTGGGTTGGATGGAACATCCGCTTATAGCATTGCCGCAGATGTCGGAGATATACCTGTTTTGTCTCTTTCCTGTTTTTGTTAGTCCTGTCAGGATTTTATATGTCTTGCTCAAGCTTCGTCATACTTCTAACTGTATAGCAAACTTCAAAATTGCTGACACCGGAGCGGCAGGGGCGGCAAATTTGATAATTGCTATCATAATATCAAAAATATCTTCTTTATAAAGCCCGCACCGCCGCGCTGGCCAGCCGTCCCAGGGAGGCGGCGACGGTGAGCAGATCTTTGGGGTCGGCGTCCAGTGCGGCGTGGAGGACGTTGGCCAGGTTTTGGGGCTCCAGAGCCTCTTTGACCGTCTTAGCCTCCCCTGAGGACAGCAGCTCATACAGGGTATCCGCCACTGTCTCCCGCTGCTGTGTGTTCAGACCGGCCAGCCAATTTTTTAATGTGCGGTCAATCAGCCGGCTCCCGGCGGTGACCTCCTCCAGCCTGACGAAGTCAGGGCCCAGCACCTGCCAAGAGTACAGATCGTGCTGAAACAGGCCCTCCTGGTCGCTGTCCACCACGGTGTGGGGCTCCTCGTGGGCCAGCAGCAGCCCCACCACCGAGGATTTGGGCACAAAACTGCGGATTCGGGTGAGCAGCTCCTGATATCCCTGGCGGGCCAGGAGATAGGCATTCAGTCCGGGCCCGTCGAAGGACCACACGCTTTCAATCCGGTCCCGCACCTTCATGGTGGACAGCGCCCCTCCTGCCACCGCCAGATTTCCCCCTTTGGAATGTCCCCCCAGCCGCAGGGTGCCTGGAAAAGCGGCGGCAAAGTCCTGGATGTACCCCGCCGCCTCCAGTTGGGCGGGGACTACGTCCAAAAAGCTCAGGTTAAAATCCTCCTTCCAGCCCACCAGCGTGCCGTCCGTCCCCCGAAAAGCCAGGTAGGCGGAGTCATCCCCCAGCAGTACGGCCAGGGCGGCAAACTGGGTCTCCTCCTTGGGGACGAAGCGGTCAGCATAGCCGCACAGCTTCAGCCGGGCAAACCGGGGAGTGTCCGCCAACGCCCGGAGAAGCTTTAAATCCTTCTCACACCTGCATCGGCCCCGCCGGGCATCGGGCAGCGTCAGGTAGTTCTCTGCCGCCCGTCCCAGCAGGACGGGGGCGTCCGGCTGCCCTGGCACCAGTCCGTCAAAGTGGACATAGGAGAGGGCGGACAGAATCAGCCCGTCTACCGGCCCAAAGGGAACCTGGTCCAAGGTCAGGTCTCCCCGCCAGGACAGATAATCAAACAGACTTCCCATTGTATCATCTCCCCTCCAGACTATGCCGGAACGGGGAAAAAAGCTCATATCTCCCTCGGCCTCCGCATACATTGAAACAGCAAGAGGCGGGGAGTGTTGTGCTTTGAAAGGAAATATGGAGGAACGGGCCGAGCGTCTGGCGCTTTACATCCTGGAAAACCGGACCACGGTACGGGCCGCCGCACAAAAGTTTGGCATCAGCAAGAGCTCGGTACATAAGGATTTATCCGAGCGCCTGCCCACCTTCAACCGGACGCTCTATCTCCAGGTAAAAGAGGTTTTGGAGCAAAACAAGGCCGAGCGCCACATCCGGGGAGGCATCGCCACGCGGAAGAAATACAAAGGAGCATAAGGAACACGGCGGGGCTTGTGCCCCGCCGTGTTTTATGGTACAATTCAACATTATACATCCCCAAAATACCAGTCCGCTGAGAGAAGGAGTACACGTTATGAGCTATGCCGATCAGGTTTTTATCCAAAACTGCAAGGACATCCTGTCCCGGGGCGTCTGGGACACCGGCCTGGAGGTCCGCCCCCGCTGGGAGGACGGCACCCCTGCCCACACGGTAAAGCTCTTTGGCATTGTCAATCGCTACGACCTGCGCCGGGAGTTCCCCATTCTCACCGTCCGCCGGCAGTTTATCAAATCCGCAGTGGACGAGCTGTTGTGGATCTGGCAGAAGAAATCCAACAACATCCACGACCTGAACAGCCACATTTGGGACTCCTGGGCGGACGAAAGCGGCTCTATTGGCAAGGCCTACGGCTATCAGCTGGGGGTGAAGCACCACTATCCTCAGGGAGACATGGACCAGGTGGACAAGGTGCTGTGGGACCTGAAACACGACCCTGCCTCCCGGCGCATCATGACCAACCTCTATAACCACCATGACCTCAGCGAGATGGCTCTGTATCCTTGCGCCTACTCCATGACTTTCAACGTGTCCGGGCATACTCTCAACGCCATTTTGAACCAGCGCTCCCAAGATATGCTTACTGCTAACGGCTGGAATGTCATGCAGTACGCCGCACTGCTCCATATGATCGCCCAGGTCAACGGCTTTGAGGCCGGGGAGCTGGTCCATGTCATTGCCGACTGTCATATTTACGACCGCCACATCCCTGTGGTGGAGGAGCTGATCGCCCGGACACCCTTCAACGCGCCGGCCTTTTACCTGGACAAGAGCGTCACCGACTTTTACGCCTTCACCCCCGACAGCGTCCGGCTGGAGGGCTACCAATCCCATCCCCTGGAGGGAAAAATTCCTGTTGCGGTGTAACTTAATCAAGCAGGAGGGATACCTATGTAGAGCTGGAACAAAGCTGGACATATAATGAGGCTTATCTGGCAGACGGGCCGCAGCTGGGCGACGGGGAGCGATACACCAGATACTACCTGTTCGCTAAAACTCCAAGCGTTCCGGAATTCAAGCTGTATGGGATATATTGGGAGGACTTTTTCCCGGCCCCATAGCGGCAGCACCAGACATACAGGGGCAGCTGCGGCCGCCCCTGCTTTCATAAAATCATTCTCGGGGAGGAGATTCCTGTGAATTTAATTGTAGCCGTGGACCAAAACTGGGCCATAGGCAAGGGCGGCGACCAGCTGGTCTATATTTCGGCTGATTTAAAACGCTTTAAGGCGCTGACCACCGGCCATCCGGTCATTTTAGGCCGAAAAACCCTGGCCACCTTCCCCGGCGGACGGCCACTGAAGGGGCGGCGCAATCTGATTTTGTCCCGGAACCCGGATTTTGCCCCGGAGGGGGCAGAGGTTTTCTCTAATCTGGACGCTCTGCTGGCGGCGGCCCCGGAGGACTCTTTTGTTATAGGCGGCGCCTCGGTGTACCGCGCCCTGCTGGACCGGTGTGACACCGCCTATGTCACCAGAATCCACCAGAGCTTTTCCGGCGCGGACTGCTGGTTTCCCAATCTGAACCAACAGCCGGGCTGGCACATTGCAGAGGAAAGTCCGGTCCAGGAGGAGCAGGAAATTTATTTCCGCTATGTGACCTATCGAAAGGGATAATTAAACCGCCTTGGGCGGGTTCAGTGTGCTAAAAATTTTTTCGTGACAACCCCAACAGCCAGTCAACTGAAACGTGATACGATTTGGCCAGTAGTGTCATGCCCTTCAGCATTTTACTGATATTGCTCTGAGCAGTATGTATTTTTTGAGCGAAAAATACCCCTTACTTTACCAATATCTCTTACATTTTGCATGAAACTCCTTACAAGTTTCCGAATGTAACCAGCTATCCGGATACTTACAGTTCACGTTAAGCCAACTAAACAATCAACCTTCCATCCGGGTAAAACGGAACCGGGTGGTCTGGTCATACTTGGCTCCTGCCCGCAGGGTGGCGGAGGGGAAGGCGGGCTGGTTGGGGGTATCGGGGAAGTGCTGGGTCTCCAGGCAGAAGCCGTGGCGGAAGCTGTAGACAGCCCCCTCCTTGCCCCTTCTCCCCTCCTCCACAAAGTTGGCGGTGTAGAACTGGAGGCCGGGGCTGTCGGTCTCCACCTCCATGACCACGCCGGTGGCCCTGCTGCGGGCCATGGCCGCGGGACGCATGGCGCCGGGCTGGCCGTCCACCACAAAGTTGTGGTCATAGCCATGTCCCCACTCCAACTGCTGGAAGGGCTCATCAATATGAGTCCCAATGGGGGTGAGGGCGCGCAGGTCCATGGGGGTGCCCTCCACTGGCTCCACCGTTCCAAGAGGGATGCTGGTGCTGTCAGCGGGCGTGTAGGAGGAGGCATACAGCTGGATCTCCTGGTCCAGCACAGTCCCGCTCCCCTGGCCGGACAGATTGAAGTAGCTGTGGTTGGTCAGATTGCAGGGAGTATCCTGGTCGCCGGAGGCTTGGTAGCGGATGGACAGGGTGTCCCCCTCAAGGGCATAGGTCACCTTCACCTGAAGATGGCCGGGGTAGCCCTCCTCCCCGTCGGGGCTGTCCAGCGTGAGGACGGCCCTGTCCGCCTCCGCCTCCGCCACCGTCCAAACCCGGTGGGACCAGCCTACATTGCCCCCATGGAGGTGGTTGGGGCCGTCGTTCAGGGCCAGGGTGTACTTCTTACCATTGAGGGTGAATTTCCCCTTGGCAATGCGGTTGGCATAGCGGCCTATCAGGGCTCCGAAAAAGCCGCCGTTGTCCTCATACTCCGCCAGGCTGTCATAGCCCAACACCACATCCACCGGGCCGCTTTTTCCGGGGACGGTGAGGACGCGGAGCACCCCGCCGAAGGTAATCACCTTGGCCGTCAGCACTCCGTTATTCAGGGTCAGCTCCCGGACCTCCTCCCCATTTTTCGTCACGCCGAAGGGCGCTCCAAATTCTCTGCCCATACTCAGGCCTCCCTTTCACAAATTGTCGGCCATAGTATAGCAGATTTTCAAGCAAATGGCAAATTGTAATTTTCTGGAAGAGGCCATATAATAGACAGCTGTATGTACCGGATAAGCAAGCATTATGTTCCATGTAAAGAGGAATCATTATGTGTGGGATCGTAGGTTTTATCGGACAGGAGCAGGCTGCACCCATTCTGCTGGAGGGCCTGTCCCGTTTGGAATATCGGGGGTATAACTCCGCCGGGGTGGCGGTGTTCGACGCGGAGGCGGGTACGCTGGCTGTCCTCACCCGGGAGGGTATCCGGTGCTACGACCACCTGATGCAGCCCATTGAGAAAGAGATTGTCTCCATTGACTGGGAGATTGACGCCGCTGAAAAGGGCGGATATGAGCACTTTATGTTCAAGGAGATCATGGAACAGCCCCAGGCTCTGCGCCGGTGCCTCTCCCCCCGCATCCGGGAGGGTGAGGTGGTCTTTGAGAACTTCTCCCTCAGCCAGGCCTACATCCGGAACATGAGCCGCATCTATATCGTGGCCTGCGGCTCCAGCTACCATGTGGGCATGGTGGGCAAATACCATCTGGAGCGGCTCACCCGTGTGCCGGTGGAGGTGGCCCTGGCCTCTGAGTTCCGGTATATGGACCCCATTGTGGACGAACACACCCTGGTCATTGTCATCAGCCAGTCCGGCGAGACGCTGGACACTATGGCCGCCCTGCGGGAGGCCCGGCGGCTGGGTGCGCATATTTTGTCCATTGTCAACGTGGTGGGCTCCTCTATCGCCCGGGAGTCAGACCAGGTGCTGTACACCTGGGCCGGGCCGGAGATCGCCGTGGCCACCACCAAGGCGTATACCACCCAGCTGGCCCTGCTGTCCCTGCTGGCCCTGTGGCTGGGGAGACAGCTGGGAACTGTTCCAGACGGGGAATACCGTGCCGCTGTCACCGCCTTTCAGGAGCTGCCCGGCAAGATGGAACAGGTCCTCTCCCAACGGGACGATATCCAGTACTTCGCCTCCAAATACTTCAACCACAACCCCATCTTCTTCATTGGCCGCAATCTGGACTACGCCCTGGGGCTGGAGGGCTCCCTGAAGCTGAAGGAGATCTCCTACATCCACTCGGAGGCCTACGCCTCCGGGGAACTGAAGCACGGCACCATCAGTCTGATTGAGGAGGGCACCCTGGTGGTGGCCCTTGGGACCTATGGAAGGCTGTTCTCCAAGGCCATGAGTAATGTGGTGGAGGTCAAGGCCCGGGGAGCCGCCGTGCTGGCCCTCACTGCCGAAAGCCGCAGGGAGGAGATGGCCCGCACTGCCGACGCAGTGATGACCATCCCGGATATCCATGAGTTGCTGCTCCCCTGTCTGGGGGTGGTTCCCCTCCAGCTGTTCGCCTACTATGTGGCCCTCATGCGGGGCTGTGACATTGACAAACCCCGGAATCTGGCCAAAAGCGTAACGGTGGAGTAGCGGATACACCGCTACAGCACATTGACCGCTGTGGGCTGTTCCATTTCGGCCAGCAGCTCCAGCTGGGCCATCAGGTCGGCATTGGCCGCGTTGTACTGGTCCGGCTCCTGGAGCTTGAGGTATTCCAGCACCGTTCGAAAGCCCCGCAGGACCTGGTCGGTGTCGCTGTGGCGCATGGTGGTGTGAAAGTAGAAGTGGTGCTCCTGCCAGTCTTCATAAATCTGGCGGGTGAGGGCCTCCGCCCGGGGCCAGTCGTCCTGTTCGGCCAGGGTCTGGGCCTGGCGCAGGCCCTCCCGCATGTCGCCGGTGAGCTTCTGGGCATACCATGCATTGGTCAGGCTGGCCCCCAGCAGAACCAGCAGCAGCGCCGCCGCGATCCAAAGTCGTTTCATCCTTCTTCCTCCCATTTTGTGTAGGGGTGGATACAGGCCGCCCCTGCATAACCGTCCAGCGGGCGGTTATGATTCCTTTTGAGCAAAATAGACGGCGTCCGTTTCGTCCACCAGCACAAGGAACACCTTTGACAGGTCCTTGCATCCGTGCTGGGCCAGCTGTCTGTCCAGCCAGGGGCGGTCGTGACCCAGAGACTTTAAGTTCTGCTCCAGCAGGCGGCCGTCGCTGACCACCACCCGGGGCAGGCCGTTCTCCTCCACGGCCACCTTCATGTCCCGGGCTGTGGGGGGCTTTTGGTTGGCGTAGGGCAGTACGGACAGCTGGCCGTTGGTCTCCAGAATGGCATATTTGATCTGGCTGATGTCGGTATACCCCTTGATGCGCAGCTCCTCCAGCAGCTCGTCCACGGTGAGGCGGGTTTTGTCCATCTCCCGCTGCACCAGGGTGCCGTTGCACACCACCATACTGGGTTTTCCGCACAGCAGTGCCCGGAATTTGACGCTTTTCATGGTGAGCACCGACAAAATCATGGTCACCGACAGCAGAGCCAGAATGGGCACCACGCCAGTGAGCAGGGGGATGCCGTAGTCCTGCATGGGGACAGACGCCAGGTCCGCGATAATCAGCGACAGCACCAGCTCAGAGGGCTCCAGCTCCCCCACCTGGCGCTTGCCCATCAGCCGCACCCCAACTATGATAATCATGTATAAAATGATGGTCCGTAAAAGGCCGGTAAACATAGGCTTGCCTCCTTACAGTCGCTCCAAAGGCCCCCTTCGCAAAGGGGGCTGTCAGCCAAGCTGACTGGGGGTTTTCCAAATAAAGTAACACCTGCGTACCAACAGGAGAAAACCTTCCGTCATTTGCTTCGCCAATGCCACCTCCCTCTGAGAGGGAGGCTTTTTACAGTCTTTCCCGGTCCGCCAGCATTTATCCCACGAATTGCCCAAATATCCACCGGATATTTATACAGAAAAAGGGAAAACGCCATCTTGCCAAGGGGCGGTTTTTTCGATAAAATAACTTGATTACACATATGGGCAACAGTACTGGAACGGAAAGCGAGTGAACGAAAGAATGAAAGCGACCTTGATTTTAGCCAACGGGAGCATCTTCTCCGGCACCAGCATCGGCTCCACCGAGACGCGGGTGTGTGAGATGGTGTTCAACACCTCCATGGCCGGCTATCAGGAGATCCTCACCGACCCCTCCTACGCCGGGCAGGGCGTGGTCATGTCCTATCCCCTGATCGGCAACTACGGCGTGAACAGTGAGGACAACGAGTCCCGCCGGCCCTGGGTGGAGGCCTTTGTGGTCCGCCATCTGTCCCCCCGGGGGAGCAACTTCCGCTGTGAGGGCGACCTGGGCAGCTACCTGAAAGAACACAACATCACCGGCATCCAGGGTGTGGACACCCGGGCGCTGACCAAGATACTCCGCAATGAGGGGAGCATGAACGGAATGCTCACCTGTGCGGAGCATTTTAATATCGCCCAGGTTCTGGAGGAGCTGAAATCCTACCGGGTGGAGAACACCGTGGCCCTGGTCACCCGTCCGGAGCCGGAGGTCTTCCCCGCCTACGGCGAGGAGAAGTACCATGTGGCCATGATGGACTACGGTGTAAAGCAGCATATGATCGAGTGCCTGCGCCGCCGTGGGTGCAGGGTTACCGCTCTGCCCGCCGCCACCTCCGCCGGAGATGTGCTGTCCGGAGGCTACGACGGGGTGATGCTGTCCAACGGCCCCGGCGACCCGGCGGAGAACACCGCCATCATTGAGGAGCTGAAAAAGCTCTATCACAGTGACATCCCCCTCTTCGGCGTCTGCCTGGGCCACCAGCTGCTGGCCTTGGCCACCGGGGCTAAAACCGGACGGCTGGCCTACGGCCACCGGGGGGGCAACCACCCCGTCCGGGACGTGGAGAAGGGCCGGGTGTTCATCACCAGCCAGAATCACGGCTACATGGTGCTGGCCGACTCGGTGGACCCGGCGGTGGCCGAGGTGAGCCATGTCAACGTGAACGACGGCACCTGCGAGGGCCTGCGCTATAAGCGGCCCAACTGCTTTACCACCCAGTTCCACCCCGAGGCCAACGCCGGCCCCAAGGATACGGAATATCTGTTCAACCGCTTTATTGATTCTATGGCTGCTAAAAAGGGAGGTGCTCAGTAATGCCCAAATATACAGATGTAAAAAAGGTCCTGGTGCTGGGCTCCGGCCCCATTGTCATCGGCCAGGCCGCCGAGTTTGACTACGCCGGCACCCAGGCTTGCCGCGCCCTGAAGGAGGAGGGTCTGGAGGTGGTGCTGGTCAACTCCAACCCCGCCACCATCATGACCGACAAGGACATTGCCGACCACGTGTATATTGAGCCATTGAACATCCACTCCGTCACCCAGGTAATCGAGATGGAGCGGCCTGACTCCATCCTGCCCACCCTGGGCGGCCAGACCGGCCTGAACCTGGCCATGGCCCTCCACGAGAACGGCACCCTGGAAAAATACGGCGTCCGGCTGCTGGGCACCTCCCCCGAATCCATCCGTAAAGCGGAGGACCGCCAGGGCTTTAAGGACTGCATGGAGTCTATCCAGCAGCCCTGCGTCACCTCCCTGGTGGTGGAGAGCGTGAAGGACGCGGTGGACTTTGCCGAGAGCATCGGCTACCCTGTAATCGTCCGTCCCGCTTACACCCTGGGCGGCACCGGCGGCGGGATTGCCTACGACCGCTCCTCCCTGGAGGAGATCTCCGAGCGGGGCATCAATCTCAGCCGGGTGGGTCAGGTGCTCATTGAGCGGTGTATCGCCGGCTGGAAGGAAATCGAGTTCGAGGTCATGCGTGACGGGGCGGGCAACGTGATTACCATCTGCTCCATGGAGAACATTGACCCTGTGGGCGTCCACACCGGCGACTCCATTGTGGTGGCCCCCGCCCAGACCCTGGCCAACCGGGAGTTCCAGATGCTCCGTTCCGCCGCCCTGGACATCATCTCCGCTCTGGAGATCGAGGGCGGGTGCAATGTACAGTTCGCCCTGAACCCAGACTCCTTCGAGTACGCCGTAATCGAGGTCAACCCCCGGGTGTCCCGGTCCTCCGCCCTGGCCTCCAAGGCCACCGGCTACCCCATTGCGAAAGTCGCCGCAAAAGTGGCCCTGGGCTACACCCTGGATGAGATCCCCAACGCCGTCACCGGCAAGACCACCGCCTGCTTTGAGCCCACCATTGACTACTGCGTGCTGAAAATCCCCCGCCTGCCCTTTGACAAGTTTACCACCGCCAGCCGTACCCTGGGTACCCAGATGAAGGCCACCGGCGAGGTGATGGCCATTGCCAACTCCTTCGAGGGGGCGGTGATGAAGGCCATCCGCTCTCTGGAGCTGAACGTCCGGGCCCTCAAGCTGGACAAACTGGAGGGGCTGTACACCGACGAGATCGAGGAGCTGCTGGTAAACGTCACCGACGAGCGGCTGTTTGTGGTGGCCGAGGCCCTGCGCCGGGGCTTCTCCCCCCAGAAGATTTACTCTATCACTAAGATGGACATCTGGTTCCTGGACGGTTTTAAGCGGATTATCGACATGGAGGAGGAGCTGAAGCGCTGCAAGGGGGAACCGGATATCGACACCCTGAAGCGTGCCAAGGAGATGTGCTTCGCCGACAGCTATATCGGCGCTCTGTGCGGCATGACCCAGGCCCGGGTGAAGGAGCTGCGGGAGCAGTATCATATCATCCCCGCCTTTAAGATGGTGGACACCTGCGCCGCCGAGTTTGACGCCGAAACCCCCTACTACTACTCCACTTATGACGGAGAGAACGAGGCCCGGGACGACGGGTCCGGCCGGAAAAAGGTGCTGGTGCTGGGCTCCGGCCCCATCCGCATTGGCCAGGGCATTGAGTTTGACTACTGCTCCGTCCACTCGGTCTGGGCCCTGAAAAAACTGGGCTGTGAGACCATAATTGTCAACAATAACCCGGAAACCGTTTCCACCGACTTCGACGTGGCGGACAAGCTGTACTTTGAGCCCCTCACCGCCGAGGACGTGCAGAACATTGTGGAACAGGAAAAGCCCTGGGGGGCGGTGGTTCAGTTCGGCGGACAGACCGCCATCAAGCTGGCCAAGGCCCTCACCGACATGGGCGTTCAAATTCTGGGCACCTCCTCCGACGGCGTGGACGCCGCCGAGGACCGGGAGCGGTTTGATGAGATTTTGTCCAAGTGCAGCATCCCCCGGGCCAGAGGCAAGACCGTCTTCACCACCCATGAGGCCCTTGCTGCCGCCCGGGAGCTGGGCTACCCAGTGCTGGTGCGCCCCTCCTACGTGCTGGGAGGCCAGGGCATGGAGATCGCCTACTCCGACCGTAACATTGAGGAGTTTATGAAGATCATCAACATGACCGTTCAGGAGCACCCCATCCTGGTGGACAAGTATCTGATGGGCCGGGAGCTGGAGGTGGACGGCGTGTTCGATGGGGAGGACATCCTGATCCCCGGAATCATGGAGCACGTGGAGCGGGCCGGGGTCCACTCGGGGGACTCTATCGCCGTCTACCCGCCCCTCCACCTGGAGGACAAGCACCGGGAGCTGATCCTCAAGCACACCAAGAATATGGCCAAACACCTGGGGGTGGTGGGCCTGATTAACGCCCAGTATATCCTCTATGACGATGACATCTATGTCATTGAGGTCAATCCCCGGTCCTCCCGGACCATCCCCTATATCTCAAAAGTCACCGGCGTGCCCATTATCGACCTGGCCACCCGGGTCATGCTGGGGGAGAAGCTGAAGGACATGGAGTACGGCACCGGTATCTATAAGGAGACGGAGTATTTCGCTGTCAAGGCCCCGGTATTCTCCTTTGAAAAGCTCACCGATGTGGACACCGGCCTGGGGCCGGAGATGAAGTCCACCGGCGAGGTGCTGGGCCTGGCCGAGACCTACCCCCAGGCCCTGCTGAAAGCCTTCAAGGGCTCGGGCATGCGGGCCCCCAAGAAGGGCGGGCGGATCATCATCACCGTGAAGGACGAGGACAAGGGTGAGATTATCTCCATTGCCCGGGGTTTTGAGGAGATGGGCGTGGAGCTGTTCGCCACCGCCGGCACCTGCCAGACCCTCACCGAAGCGGGTATCGCCTGCAAGAGCGTCAACCGGGTATCCCAGGCCCACCCCAACATCCTGGATATGATCGCCTCGGGCACCGTGGACCTGATTATCAACACCCCCACCCGGGGCCGCAAGCACGACAGCGACGGCTTCCGCATCCGCCGCTCCGCCGTGGAGCACGGGGTGGGCTGTGTCACCTCGGTGGACACCGCCCGTGCCCTGCTCACCGTCCGCCAGCAAAGCCGCAGCGAGGACTTGACCCCCATTGATATTACCAAAATTTAAGCAGCATAAGGCCCCCGGCGTAAGCCGGGGGCCTTATGTTACTTTTTCCCGTGCCGCAGGGCGGCGGTCAGGGTATTTTCCATCAAGATGGAACGTGTAACCGGTCCTATCCCGCCGGGAACGGGGGTGATATACCCGGCCTTTTCCGCCGCAGCGGCGTAGTCCACGTCACCCCGCAGCCGGCCCTGGGCGTCCCGGTTTATAGATACATCAATCACCACCGCCCCCTCCTTTACCATATCCGCAGTGATGAGACCGGCCCGGCCCGCCGCCGAGACCAGTATATCCGCCTGGCGGCACTCCCCGGCCAGATCGCGGGTTTTGGTATGACAGACAGTGACGGTGCCGTTCCTTTTAAGCAGCAACACAGCCTGGGGCTTGCCCACAATATTGGACCGCCCCACCATGACGCATCGCTTTCCCGCCGGGTCAATATGATACTCATCCAGCAGACGGATTACCCCCGCCGGGGTACAGGGCTGAAAGGAATCCACCCCCAGCATCAAATCCCCCATGTTGACGGGGTGGACACAGTCCACATCCTTATCCGGGCGAATGGCCATCACTGCCGCTCGCTGGTCCAGATGGCCGGGCAGGGGAACCAGAAGCAGGATACCGTCAATGTCCTCCCGGTCATTAAGAACACCGATTACCTCCAGCAGCTCCTGCTGGGTGGTGGATTCAGGCAGACGAAAGGTGTCGTAGTAGATGCCGCATTGCTGGCAGTCCCTCTGCTTTCCGCTCTCATAGGCCAGGGCGGCGGGGTTATCCCCCACCAGCACCACGGCCATCCCCGGCTTATGCTCCATCCGCTCCACCCGGAGCCGAACTTCCTCCTTGATTTTGGCCGCAAGGGCCCTTCCGTCCATCACAACTGCCGCCATGGCTCATCCCTCCTCGTCTGCTGAAGCGCTCTGCCCGGCCAGCCGGTCCACAAACAGCTCTTTTTTCCCGTTCCGATACTTCCACAGCGCCCAGATCAGCACCGCCCCGGCTGCCGCGCCGGTGAGCAGGGCAAAGAGCTGGGACACCCGGATGGGCGCGCCGAACAGCTCCCAGCCGAAGAGGTACAGGCTGTCGGTGCGCAGGCCCTCGATCCAGGCCCGGCCCACGCCGTACCAGAAGAAGTAGAACAAAAAGCACTGCCCGTCAAACTTCCGCTTTTTGCCCATGAAATAGACCATAATCAGGCCGGCAAAGTTCCAGGCCGACTCGTAAAAAAAGGTGGGATGTACCCCCAGCGTGCCGCTGAGGATGGCCTCATAGCCGACCTGGTCCACATAGCCCTTTTGCAGCATCTCAGCGGCAATGGAAGGCCCGCACATCCGCCAGGGCAGGGTGGTGACGGAGCCGAAGGCCTCCACATTCATAAAGTTGCCCCACCTGCCGATCAGCTGGCCGATGAACAGGCCGTGGACCCCCAAATCGGCGTAGGCCAGAAAGCTGAGCTTTTTCCACCGGCAAAACAGCAGCAGCACAATGGCCGAGGAGATGATAGCCCCGTAGATGGCCAGCCCGCCGTCGCTGTAGCGGAGGATGGCCGCCCAGTTCAGTGAGCCGTCCGCCCGCTTGTAGATATCCAGATTGAACACTACATAGTACACCCGGATGGCCACCAGGGCGGCGGGGACGGCAAAGAGCATCATGTCGATGATGTTGTCCTCGCCAATCCCGAACCGTCTGCCCCAACGGATGCACAGGTATACCGCCAGAATCAGGCCGCAGGTGATGATAAGACCGTACCAGTAGACGGGCCGGTTGAGCACCGGGATGGTAAAGGCCACCCGGTTCAGGGTAAACTCCAGCCCCAGACCAGGGAAGGACACGGTGTTAATCATGTCTCCTCCTTGGCCAGCACCACCGACAGGGCGGTACGCTCCCCGGTGACCCAGCTGGCAATGAGCTGCTCCGCCTCCTTCTTGGTGATGGAGCCAAAGAGTTCCGCAAAGCGCAGGAAGTCGTGTCCCGCAAAAAAGGCCTGGGCCTGGCCTACGCACAGGTTCTCAAAGGAGTTCAGTCCCCGGACCTTGTTGCCGTATACGCCCTTTTTCACCCGCTCCCAAAGGGCCTGGTCCACTCCCTCCCGGACAATGCGGGCGGCCTCCGCCGCCACAGCTGCGCAGACGGCGCTGGGATTTTTGGATTCCCCGTCGGCTGCCAAAAAGGCACAGCCTGCACTGCTCTCATAGCCATAGCTGAATTCCTGGTTGATGAGCCCCTCCCGGTACAGTCTGGCGTACAGGGGGGTGGAGTTGCCCAGCAGCACCTCCAGGGCCAGCGTCCCCACCAGCTCCTGGCGCAGGCGGTCCTCGCCGTTGATCTGGGGGTCCCCCTTCCAGCCCAGCTGGAAGATGGGGGCGGACACCTCCATCCGCTCCTCGATATAGGACTGGTTCACCTGGGGTTGTTCCGTTTCGCCATAGTCCTTGGCGGCAATGGGACCGGCCTCCTTGGGCAAGATTTCCCGGGCCGCCCGGCAGATGTGCTCTGGGTCCACCGGCCCCGCCACACACAGCACCATGTTGGCCGGGTCGTAAAAGGCTTTATGGCAGGCGTACAGGGTCTCGGGAGTGATCTGGGCAATAGACTCCACGCTTCCCGCCACGCTCACCCGGATGGGGTGGTGCTGAAACAGGGCCTTCATCAGGTTCATATAGCACTTCCAGTGGGGGTCGTCCTCGATCATGCCGATCTCCTGGCCGATAATGCCCCGCTCCTTGTCCACACTCTCCTGGGTGAACCAGGGGACCGAGACAAAGGAGAGCAGGATGCGGAGATTTTCCTCAAATTTCTCGGTGGAGTCAAAATAGTAGCCGGTGATGTCATTGCTGGTAAAGGCGTTGGGGCTGGCCCCGTTGGCGGCCAAGTCCTGGAGCGCGTTGCCCTGCTGGGTGTCAAACATCTTGTGCTCCAGATAGTGGGCCACCCCGGCGGGGGTGTTGTGCCACTCCCCGTTCAGGCAAAAGCGCATATCCATGCCGCCGTAGTTGGTGGCGAAAAAGGCATACCCCTTTTGAAATTCGGGCTTGGGGAAGACAAACACGTTCAGGCCGTTTTCCAGCTTCTCGTGGTACATAACCTCTCCCACCCGGGCAAAGTTCAGCTTTTCCATCCCTCAGACCTCCTTTCCCTTCAGGAAATAGATGGTGTCCAGCTGGAAGCGTTTGGCGGACTCGGCCACCTGCTCCCGTGTGACGTGCTCCAACTGCTGTGCCAGCTCCTCCGGGCTGTCCTCCAGGCCGGCCACAGACTGGCCCAGCCAGAACTCCTCCTGGCGGCCCTGGTCGTCCATTGTGGCCCGGTAGGCCCCGATCAGGGTGCGGCGGCACCCCTCCAGCTCCCAGTCCTCAATTTCACCCCGGCGGATGGCCTCCAGCTGAGCCAGGATCTCATCCTTCGCAGTCTGATATTTGTCAAACTCAATGCCGGAGGACACCATCACCAGCCCCTTTCTGGACTCAGCCACCGAACTGGCGTAGTAGCACAGGGACAGCTTTTCCCGCACGTTCATAAACAGCTTGGACAGGGTGGTGCCGCCGAAGATGGCGTTGCACAGGGTAAAGGCGGGGTAATCCGCCTCCCAGCAGGACTGCCCCCCGGTACGGAAGCCCAGGGCCAGCTTGCCCTGGCTGACGTCCATGGCCTCCTCCACCACAATGGGCTCAGGCCCAGCGGTTACCCGCACGTCACAGCTGGGACTGGAGCGGTTTTCATTGACCGGCAGACTGTCCAGGGCCTGGGCCAGCGCCCCGGCCACCCGGTCCGGGTCGGCGGAGCCGCAGTAGTAGAGCTCCACCCGGGCGGTGCGCATCAGCTCCTGATACCGCTGCCACAGCCCCTCCGGTGTGATGGCGGACACACTCTCCTCATCCCCCAGCTTGTCCACGCCAAAGGCCTCATACCTGCACATCTCCTGGACCAGGCGCTGGGTGGCATAGGTCCGCTTGTCATTGATCTGGGCCCGGATGCGGTCAATCAAATTGGCCTTCTCCCCAGCGGTGTAGTCGGGGCAGAAATGGCCGTTCTGGGTATAGGGCTTGAGCAGCATCTCGCACAGCAGTCCGGCGGCGGGCTCCAGGATTTTTTCTCCGTTCAGGGCGTAGGCATCGTCCAGAAAGCTGGCCACAAAGCCCAGGCACTGGGTCTCCCCCTTCTTGCGGACCACGGGCTCAATGGCCCCGCCGTACAGCTTGTCCAGGGCGGCGGACAGGCTCTCCATATCCGGGTGGACCGCCGTTCCCCGGCGGAGGACCTCCGGAATCAGGGCGTTGGCCCCAGCGGTTTTCCGGTCCAGCGGGGTGAGCAGGGTGAGGGACAGGTAAGAGCTTTTAAACTTGTTGGTATGCACCGCGCGCAGCCATACCCCCGGGAACAGCTCCCGGCGCGTCACTTGTGACATATCTTTGGTTCCTTTCTTGGAAGAAAATTTTTCCTATAGAACTGGACTATCATACCACGCTTGAGGGGGGAAAGTAAAGAGGGATTTCACTATCTTTGGACGGTGTCTTCAAACAGAAGGCAGCTGGAATGCGCCCTCAAAAGCCTCCCTTCGCAAAGGGAGGTCAGCCTGTCGAAAAGAGGCCTGTCTGTCTTCATTACCAGACAGGCCACAAAGTTAATGAGGGATAAAATGTAGGAA
>NZ_CALPCP010000037.1 GCF_943192995.1 Flintibacter muris | reverse complement strand
AATCTGCTCAGGCGGTTTGCATGATTGCCGCTTTTCGCACTTTGTTAAAAAGGCTTTAGCCTATTGGTACAGCTTCTCAAATATGATCAATTCCCTGTTATGAGTTTCAGCTCCACTATAGCGGCGGCTATCACACTGGTGCTGATCGGATTCATCATTTTGATGTCAGAAATACAAATCGAACTATGCGGAGGTAATCAATCATGGAGCTTATCAAAAGCAGCATGGCATCATCTATTCCCGGCTGAACCGCTATAAAGGCGGTGAGGGCGGCAAGGTGTTCGGCTGTTATGACCAGGACCGGAACGTCATATTTGCCGGAGCCCTGGAGGACGGCGAGATTGATCTGACTGCCATCAACCGCGCGGAGGCCGAAAAGGTCCTTCTTGATGTGGACGACTATGCGGACGAAGAGGACGAAAACCCCTGAACCTGTGGTATCATTCCGTCCCTGGCGGGGCATACTGACGTTGAGGTGATTATATGGACGTCAATATGAATGCGGCGGTGACCTTTGGTGAGCTGCTGCAAAAGAACCCCCAGGCCGCCGCCTACTATGACCGCTGCACCCCTGAGCAGCGAAACGCCATCCTGCTTCAAATGGGGCAGATGACCAGTCAGTCCCAGCTGCGGGCCTTTGTGGACAACCTGCCCAGCGCCTCCCTGTAACCCAAGACTGCCCGCCCCCAATGGGGCGGGCAGTCTTTTCATCCCCAGCCGCCGGTAAATTCCGGAATACAGTCGGTGTCCTGCACCACGAAAATTTCATAGAGGTGGGACAGGGTGCCCCAGGTGACGGTGTCCATACAGCCCGTTTGGGGCAGGCCGGCCGCCTTTTGCAGCCAGCGGATGTTGTCCGCCGAGACGGGGCCGTTGCAGCCATCGGCTTCACAGGGGGTAATGCCCTCAAACTGCTTGGCAAGGATATTGAACATGGTCTGGGGTACGATCAGATACTCCTTGGTCTCCCCCTCGTGAACCTGGACACCCTCCGATGGGAAAATCCGGGTGGCCCGGGAGTAGCCGGTTTTGGCCTGCTGAGCCAGCCATGCGTCCCGGATGGCGTCCCAGGTGGCCTGGTCCACAATACCAGTGACGGGCAGGCCCGCCTCCCGCTGAAAGCGCATCACCGCCTCCAGGGTGCGCTCACCGAACACGCCGTCCACCACCAGCTGAGGCAGAAATTGATAGGTGGCTGACAGCTGCCGCAGCATATATTGCAGGCTGCTCACCGGATTGGCCAGCATATCCCGCTCCAGCAGCTCCTGACCCAGATTGTAATTCATACGCGCACTCCTCTCTGTCCGTTTTCCTGGCCGTCCGCCTGGCCTGGGTTCAGGGGGCTGCCCTGATACTGGCCCAGGCGGGGGGTATTGGCCCATCGGTCCCCCTCCGGAGCTGAGACCGGGGCCATGACGGGAACGGCGTCCGCCCCCAGGGACTGGGCCCGCACCGTATCCCGGCTGAGGGAGTAATTGGCGGTGACAAAGCTGTCATAGATGGAATTCCAGGTCCGCTCGTCCACCAGGCCGTTGGGGGTGAGGCCCGCCCAATTTTGATAGGTCCTCACCGCCCTGCCGGTGACAGGGCCGAACTGGCCGTCCATTGCCGGGGCGTACAGTGTGTCAGAGAACTGGGCCAGCAGGGACAGCATATACTGCAAAACCTCCACCTCCGGTCCGGCGTCCCCCTCCGCCAGATTGCCGGAAAACTGGAACTGGACGGCGTAGAAGGTCTGGCCCTTGCTCACCAGCTCCGCCAGCTGGAGCACCCCCACATAGAGGTACACCATCTTGTACCAGGTGGCTTTGCCCACCACGCCGTCCACAGCCAGATTAAAAATGCTCTGGAAGGTGCGCACGGCAGTTTCGGTGGCCTCACCGAAGGCCCCGGTGGAGGGCACCTTGGGGATGGCGGGGTAGTTTTGAGAGATGCGGTTGAGCATAGCCTGGATCACCGACACGTCGGGCCCCGCCGACCCCCGCCGCAGGGGCGTGCCGGGGTAGGAGGAGGTCAGGTCCTGGATGGGGGCGTCCACCACCAGCTCAATGTTGTCGCCGTAATAGCGGTAGAGGATATCCATGGAGTTGGCCCCCTGCCGGGCCATCTCCTGGCTTCCCCACTGGGACAGGCCGTCGCAGGTGGAGGTGGTACCGTTGCAGAACTTGGCGGCCAGCGGCTCCACAAAGCCCTTGCGGCGGATATAGTCGTTGAAAATCTCGTCCACCACCTGGCTGATGTTCTCAAACACGTTTCGGCCTCGGACAAAGGCCTGGTCGTACTGGGTGGTGGAGGTAATCTGAAAGTCATAGCCCTGGCTGGGGTAGAATTCGGTATATACCCGGTTCAGGGCAAAGGAGATGATGGCCAGAATATTGGCTCGGATGGCAGCGGGCTCCCAGGTGGGGTAGATCTCGCTGGAAGCCACATTTTTCACATAATCCGGAAAGGTCACCGTCACATTTTCTGCCCACTGGTTGGGCAGACCCAGGTGCACGGTGATGGTGCGGGGGACATATGGAATGATGACTGGCATGCCTTCACCTCACAGAGACTGGGCGGGGATATCCCGCTCGTCCCGCTGCTGCAGGCTGCACAGCCCCTGGGGCAGGGGGATGAGCTCCATGTTCTGCATGGTCTCCACACCGGGAAAAATCTGCACACCGCTCACCTGGAGCATGGCGTAGCCCGGCTGCTCGGCCCACACCTCACACAGGGAAAAGGGCACTCCATTCCCGGGCAGTCCGCCAGGGGAGGTGCTCTCCCCCAGTGCGGGGGCGTCGATGGTCACCGGACGGATCAGTCCGCTGCTGTCGGTGCTTTGTATGGAGAGCAGCTTCCACTTGCCCTCCTTCCCCGGCGCGGCCACCACTACGGTGGCCCCCTCCAGGGGAATCTGCGCCTGGGAGGTGTACACCCGGACACTTAATGTTCCTGTTGCTTGCATTGTTCAAATACCTCCTGGGCCAGACCTCTGCTGAGGTCTGACCTCCGCTTTATCCTATGCGGCAAACCCGCCCTCCGCCACGCCCCCTCCTTCCGCCCACAGAAATCAATTTTTAGAAAATCCGGCCATATTTGCAGGGTGGGACGACTCGGCCCGCCGCTGGTTGACAGCTTTTGTAAACGGCGCGCCGGGGTCGTCGCGCCCTACAGCGCCATAATTGATTTCCGTGCCTTCCGCCGCAGAAGTCTTGAAATCTTTCTGGTGTCTGTGGTATAATAAGTTAAAGCGTATTGGTGTACGGCTTTTTGAGGAGGACGGCGACGGCCCACATACAGTGGACACATTGGTAGAGCCTGACCTTACCGTAATCTGTGACCCCAGCAAACTGGATAAATACGGCTGCAAGGGTGCCCCCGACCTGGTCATTGAAATCCTCTCTCCCTCTACCTGGCGGCACGACTGCCTGGTCAAATACAACCTGTATCAGCGGGCAGGCGTGCAGGAGTATTGGATTGTGGATGCGGAAAAGCAGGTGGTGCTGGTCCATACCTTGGAAGAGGGACAGTACCACGCCCCCAGAGCCTACACTGCCAGAGACACCGTCCCGGTGGGGGTGCTGGAGGACTGCGCGGTGGACCTGACCGCCGTATTTTCGGAGGAATAACACCCAGCGGGAGCATTACGCTCCCGCTTTTCCGCTCTTGCATTGGGCACACATTTATAGTAAAATGGGGAGATATTGGAAAGGAGGCGCGTCCATGAGCATGACGGCCGTGAAATCGGTGGACCCCCGCAGTCCGGCCAGCCGGGCGGGGGTGCTGCCCGGGGAGACCCTGACCCACATCAACGGCCACCCCATTGTGGACGTGCTGGACTACAAGTTCTACAGCTACGACCCCCGGCTGGAGCTGACCTTGAAAGCTCCGGACGGGACGGTCCGCTCCCTGCGGGTACGAAAGGGTGAAGGGGAGGACTTGGGCCTGGAGTTTGAGACCTACCTGATGGACCGTGCCCGCTCCTGCGCCAACCGCTGCATCTTCTGCTTTGTGGACCAGATGCCGCCTGGGATGCGGCCCTCCCTCTACTTCAAGGACGACGACGCCCGCCTCAGCTTTCTGCTGGGCAACTACCTCACGCTTACCAACCTCTCCCCCCGGGAGGTGCAGCGGATTATTGACCTGCGCATCTCCCCCATCAACATCTCCGTCCACACCACCGATCGGGCACTGCGGGCGGAAATGCTGAAAAATCCCCGGGCCGGGGAGGGGATCGACATTATGGAGCGCTTTGCCGCCCACAGCATCACTATGAACTGCCAGATCGTCTCCTGCCCCGGCGTCAACGACGGTCCGGCCCTGGACAGCACCCTGAAGGACCTGGCCGCCATGTTCCCGGCGGTAAACAGCGTGTCGGTGGTGCCGGTGGGGGTAACCAAATACCGTGAGGGGCTCTACCCCCTGCAAACCTACACCCGGGACACCGCCTCCGCCCTGATCGGCCAGGTGGAGGCCTTCGCCGCCAGGCACCTGGCGGAACACGGCACCAGGCTTGTGTGGTGCTCCGACGAGTTCTACCTGCTGGCCGGGCGGGAGCTCCCTCCGGAGGACTACTTTGAGGACTTTACCCAGCTGGACAACGGGGTGGGGATGCTCACCCTGCTGTCACGGGAGTTTTCCAGGGCTCTGGAGTTGATGGAGCCCCAGGAGATGGAGGGGACAGTCCCCTTCTCCATTGCCACAGGAGTATCCGCTGCCCCATTTTTGGCAAAATTAGTGGGACAAGCCAGGGAAAAATGTGGTACAATAGAGGGGCAGGTCTATCCCATTGTCAATCGTTTCTTTGGAGAGACTATCACCGTGGCCGGGCTGGTCACCGGAGGGGACCTTATCCAGCAGCTCCAAGGCAAAAACCTGGGTCAGCGGCTGCTTATCCCCGCCAGCATGCTCCGGGCCGGGGAGAACGTCTTCCTGGACGACGTGACCACTGACGATGTGGAGCGGGAGCTGGGCGTGCCTGTCACCGCTGTCCCCCAGGACGGCTATGAGCTGCTGGACGCCATGCTGGGCATCCGGCTCACCCCCGAAACCCAGCACCTGGCCTGGGAAAACGAGGAATTTTACCGGTATAATCCGTAGAGGAGTACCAAAAGCCTCCCTTCGCAAAGGGAGGTGGCATCCGCGCAGCGGATGACGGAGGGTTTTCCCCAATCGAAACTCATCTGTCTCTGAAGAAAACCCCCACCGCCCTTCGGGCGGAGCCCCCTTTGCGAAGGGGCCTTGAGAGGAGGAACCATATGAAACCTTTAGTTGCCATAGTGGGCCGGCCCAATGTGGGCAAGTCCATGTTGTTCAACAAGCTGTGCGGACAGCGGCTGTCCATTGTGGAGGACATCCCCGGGGTAACCCGGGACCGGCTGTATGCCCAGTGTGAGTGGCGAAACCGCGTCTTTGACATTGTGGACACCGGCGGCATTGAGCCGGGGACAGATGACCAGATTCTGTCCTTTATGCGGGAGCAGGCGGAGATCGCCATCCACACCGCCACCGTGATTGTCTTTGTCTGCGACATCAAAACCGGCATGACCGCCTCCGACCAGGAGGTGGCCAATATGCTGCTGCGCTCCGGCAAGCCGGTGGTACTGGCGGTGAACAAAGCTGACCAGACCGGCCGGGAGAACCCGGACATCTATGAGTTCTACAACTTAGGGCTGGGCGACCCCATCGCCGTATCCGCCGTCCACGGCCACGGCACTGGCGACCTGCTGGACGCCTGCTTTGACCACTTCCCTCCCGAGGAGGAGGAAGAGGAGGAGGAGGATGTGGTCAAGGTGGCGGTTATAGGCAAGCCCAATGTGGGCAAGTCCTCCCTGGTCAACCGGATTCTCGGTGAGGAGCGGGTGATTGTCTCCAACGTGGCGGGCACCACCCGGGACGCGGTGGACAGCTTCTTCGAGAACGAGCAGGGCAAATTCCTGTTTATCGACACCGCCGGAATGCGGAAGAAGTCCAAAGTGGACGACCGCATTGAAAAATTTTCTGTCCTCCGAGGCACCATGGCCATTGAGCGCTCTGATGTCTGCCTCATCATGATTGACGCCCAGGAGGGGGTCACCGAGCAGGACACCAAGGTGGCCGGCCTGGCCCACGAGGCGGGAAAAGCCTGCATCATTGTGGTCAACAAGTGGGATGCCATTGAAAAGGACGGCAAGACCATGGACAAAATGCGCCAGGACGTGATGCGGGACCTGAGCTATATGACCTACGCCCCCATTGTCTTTATCTCCGCTCTGACGGGCCAGCGGGTGGACCGGCTGTTTGAGCTCATCAACTACGTGAACAATCAGGCGGCCATGCGTATTACCACCGGTATGCTCAACTCCCTGCTGGCCGACGCCACCGCCCGGGTTCAGCCCCCCACCGACAAGGGCCGGCGGCTGAAGGTCTACTATATGACCCAGGTGGGCATCAAGCCCCCCCACTTTGTCTGCTTCTGCAATGATTCCAGGCTGTTCCACTTCTCCTACCAGCGGTATATCGAAAACCAGATCCGCTCCACCTTCGGTCTGGAGGGCACCCCGGTACGCCTCACCGTCCGTGAGCGGAGCGACAAGGAGGGGTAAGGATGCTTGACTATCTGCCCGCCAACGCCCCCTTTTTCTTTGTTACCATTGCATTTTGCGCCTACCTCTGCGGCTGCTTTAACGGCGCGGTCATTGTCTCCAAATATATCCTGCGGGACGACATTCGCACCCACGGCAGCGGCAACGCCGGACTGACCAACTTCTACCGCACCTTTGGCGGCTTTCTGACGTTGGTGGTCATCCTGTGCGACGTGCTGAAAGCGGTCGTTGCCATATGGATCGCCGCTGATATCGTCAACACACCGGCTGAGGCAGTCATTTTGGCAAAATACTGGGCCGGCCTGTGGTGTCTGCTGGGGCACATGTTCCCCTGCATGTTCCACTTCAAGGGGGGCAAGGGCATCCTCTCCGGGGGGACTATAGCCATTATGCTGGATTGGCGGATTGCCCTGGTGGTCTGGGGCGGGTTTATCGTACTGGTCCTGCTCACCCGGTATGTCTCCCTGGGCTCCTGCTGGGCGGGGGCCTCCTTCCCCTTTGCCACCTGGTTCGTCTACCAGGACACGGTGCTGCTGGCTCTGTCTATCCTTATCGGCGGGCTCATCCTGTACATGCACCGGGCCAATATCCACCGCCTGCTCACCGGGACGGAAAACAAGTTCAGTCTGCATCATAAGGAAGCGTAAAAAGCCTTCCCCTTTTCAAGGGGAAGCCGTGACGGATGAGGTTGACCAAGGGTCTGTGATTATAATCGTAAGAACGGCAGACCTTTGGTTCCCCTCATCCGCCCCAGTGTGTGCACTGGGGCACCTCCCCCCTGTGGGGGGAAGGCTATTATAAGTGGGAGGTAATTTGTATGAAAACCACAGTCCTTGGCAGCGGCGCCTGGGGGACGGCTCTGGCTCTACTGCTGCTGGAAAACGGAAGCGATGTGACCTTGTGGTCCTACACGCAGGAGGAGTCCGCCGTCCTCCGGGAGAAGCGGGAAAACCCCATGCTCAAGGGGGTGCCTCTGCCTGAAAGCCTGAAACTCACCACCGACATGGCGGCTGTAAAGGGCTGCGGGCTGGTGGTGGTGGCCACGCCCTCTTTCGCCGTGCGGACCACCGCCCGCCAGCTCAAGGAGCTGGCTGATCCGGGCACCATTCTGGTGTCGGTGTCCAAGGGCATTGAGAAGGACACCTCCCTCCGTCTGAGCCAGGTGATTGAGGAGGAGGTCCAGGGCAAGTGCCCGGTGGTGGTGCTGTCCGGGCCCTCCCACGCCGAGGAGGTGGGGCGGCATATCCCCACCGGCGTGGTGGTGGCCTCTGAGGACCTGGCCGCTGCAGAGAAGGTTCAGGACCTGTTTATGAACCAGCGCTTCCGGGTATATACCAGCGACGACAAGATTGGCACCGAAATTTGCGCGGCATTGAAAAACATCATTGCCCTGTGCGCCGGCTGCTGCGACGGCATGGGCTATGGCGACAACACCAAGGCCCTGCTCATGACCCGTGGCCTGGCCGAGATGGCCCGGCTGGGGGTGGCCCTGGGGGGGCGCAAGGACAGCTTTACCGGCCTGGCCGGGGTGGGCGACCTGATTGTCACCTGCTGTTCCATGCACTCCCGCAACCGCCGCTGCGGCATCCTGATTGGTCAGGGCAAGCCGGTGGACGAGGCTGTGAAGGAGATCGGCGCTGTGGTGGAGGGCTACTACGCCGCCGCCAACGCCCGCGCCCTGGCTCAGAAGGCGGGGGTGGAGATGCCCATTGCCCAGGCCGCCTACGAGGTTTTGTATGAGGGCCGGGACGTTCACACTGTCATCACCAACCTGATGCAGCGGGCAAAGCGTTCTGAGAGGGATGAAAGCTATCTATGACAGAAAAATTATATGAACAGGACGCCTTTATCGTCAAATTTGAGGCCAAGGTCCTCTCCTGTGTCAAGGGGAAAAAGGGCTTTGATGTGATTTTGGACCGCACGGCTTTCTACCCCGAGGGGGGCGGCCAGCCCTGGGACACCGGAAAGCTGGGGGATGTAAAGGTGCTGGAGGTCCACACCCGGGAGGGCGAGATTGTCCACACCTGCAGTCACCCCATTGAGGCGTGTGCCAGGGTCACCGGCATAATAGACTGGGACCGGCGGTTCGACCTGATGCAGCAGCACTCGGGGGAGCACATTGTCTCTGGGCTGGCCCACGCCCTGTGGGGCTGTGAGAATGTGGGCTTCCATCTGGGGGCAGAGGTGGTCACCATTGACTTTGACCGCCCTCTCACCGAAAAGCAGTTCGCCCTGCTGGAGGAAACCGCCAACCGGCACCTCTGGCACATCAACTCCCCTGTGAAAATCATCTACCCCTCCCCCCAGGAGCTGGAGCACATCACATACCGGAGCAAAAAGGAGCTCACCGGCCAGGTACGTATTGTGGAGTTCCCCGGCGCGGACTGCTGCGCCTGCTGCGGCACCCATGTGAATTCTCCCGCCCAGGTGGGGCTGATTAAGCTGCTGTCCATGCAGAAGTTCCGGGAGGGCGTGCGCATTGAGCTGGTGTGCGGCGGACGGGCCCTGAGGTATCTCAGCGGCGTGATGGAACAAAACACCAAGGTATCCCATTTGCTGTCCGCCAAGGTCTTTGAGACGGGGGCAACGGCGGAGCGGCTGCTGGCGGAAAACGCCGCCCTGAAAAGCCGCCTCATCTCGCTGGAGGACGCCCGCTTTGCCCAGCTGGCCGAACAGTACGCCGGGCTTGGGGATGTGGTCCTGTTTGAGGACGGCCTCTCCCCCGACGGCCTGCGCCGGCTGTGCGGCGCGGTGCTGCGCGCCTGCGGCGGCTCCGGTTTCTGCGCCTGCTTCTCCGGGGACGACTCTTCCGGCTACAAATACGCCATCGGCCAGCTGGACGGTGATCTGCGCAGCTTCGTCAAGGAGCTGAACCAGGCACTCGACGGCCGGGGCGGCGGCAAACCGGACTTTGTCCAGGGCTCGCTCCAGGCATCCCGGCAGGAGATCAATGCCTTTTTCCAAGCCAGCTCCCGCGAAGGGACGTGTCCGTCATGAGCCGTGTGTTCTGTCTGGTGGGCAAGAGCTGTTCCGGGAAGGACACCCTCTATCACCACATTCTGGAGCGGTATCCGGAGCTGGTCCCGGTGATTCCCTGCACCACCCGCCCCCGGCGGACGGGGGAGGTGGACGGACAGAACTACCGTTTTGTCACCCAGGACCAGCTGCGTCAGTACGAGGCCCAGGGTGACGTGGTGGAAAAGCGGGAGTACCACACCGCCCAGGGCCTGTGGACCTATTTTACTCTCCGCTTTCAGCTGGACACAGACCGGCTGCTCATCACCACCCTGGAGGGGGCTCAGGCCCTGATGGAGGCCTACGACCGGGAGGCGGTGCGTGTGATTTATCTGGAGGCGGACGACCGCACCCGGCTGCTGCGGTGCCTGGAGCGGGAGGAGCGGCAGGAGCGTCCCGACTACACCGAGCTGTGCCGCCGCTTTCTGGCTGACCAGGCGGATTTCTCCCCGGAGGCACTCTCCCGCCTGCCCAACCTCCACTCCATCCACACTGGTGGGGGGATTGAGGACTGCCTGACCCAATTTGAGGCGCTGTACCACAGCCTGTGAGGCACCTTCCCCGCCTCCGGCGCATAGGATATCACGGATTCCATCCAACAGGAGGTGACTTCCATGGTGACTATGATCGCCACCGTCGTCCGGGCCTGGGGCTCCCAGGTACTGGTTACCGACAACGCCAACGGCCAGGAGGTGCTGGTAAACACCAACAACTCCACCTGCAATCTGGCCGCGGGCGACCAGGTTCGTATCGTCTATGACGGCATTATGACCGCCAGCCTTCCCCCTCAGATCGGCGCGCAGTCCATTTGCGTGCTGCGGGTGTACTAAAACAAACCGCCGCGGACCCAACCGGTCCGCGGCGGTTTGTTGATTAAAAATGGGTCCAATAGTCTTTGTAGTTATCCTGAAGGAGCCGGGGGGTGTCCAGGCCGTAGGGGCACTTGGCGGCGCACTGGCCGCAGTGGAGGCAGGTCTCGATTTTCTTCATCTCACCCTGCCAATACTCGTTGAGCCAGGCGGCGGCGGGGGCCCGGCGGACCATCAGGGCCATGCGGGCACACTGGTTGATCTCAATACCCATGGGACAGGGCATACAGTAGCCGCAGCCCCGGCAGAAGTCGCCGGTGAGCTCCGCCCGGTCATGGTCGATCACGGCCTGACGCTCCGGGGTGAGCTCCGGGGTCTCTGCCACACAGGACAGGAACTGGTCCAGCTCCCACTGGTGCTGCACCCCCCAGATAGGGACCACGCCCTCCTGCTGCTGCATCCAGGCGGCGGCAGCAATTCCGTCCCGCAGCAGGCCGCCGGCCATTCCCTTCATGGCCACAAATGCCATCCCTTTGTCCCGGCACTTGTCCACCAGCTCCTGCTCCTGGAGGCCGGACAGATAGCTGTAGGGGAACTGGAGCAGCTCATACAGCCCGGAGTCAATGGCCTCATGGGCCACGGCCAGCCGGTGGTTGGTGATGGCGATATGCCTGATCTTGCCCTGCTTTTTGGCCTCCAGGGCGGCGTCATACAGGCCGTCCTCCCCGCCGGGCTTGGGACAGAAGGCGGGGTTGTGGAACTGGTAGACATCGATATAGTCGGTGCCCAGCTTCTCCAGGCTGGTCTCCAGGTCCTTCCACATGTCCCCGGCGGTCTGAGCCCCCGTCTTGGTGGCTATAACCACCTTGTCCCGCATGCCGGCAAAGGCACAGCCCACCTTCTCCTCGCTGTCGGAGTAGGCCCGGGCGGTGTCAAAATAGGTCATGCCGCCATCCACCGCCTTGTGGAGCAGATAGGCCGCATCCTCTTTGGAGATGCGCTGGATGGGCAGGCAGCCAAAGCCGTTTTTCTCAATGGTGATGCCGGTACTTCCCAGTTGAATGCGCGTCATAAAAGCCTCCTATCCTTTGTTGTAGAGCTCCAGCTCGTACAGACGGACGGTCCCGCCCCCGTGCCGCTGGGGTTCAAAATTTCCAGCCAGAGGTTCTTCGTGGTGACCGAAATCACCTTGCGGGTGGTCACGTCCTGGGTATTTCCTGACACGGTATCCAGAGTCTTCCACTGTTTTTTCTCGCTGTCGTAGTACTTCAGCCGTCAAGATACGGTGCTCAGGTTGCCATCCACCAGATGGTCCGCAGCCGTCCCGCTGGAAGCCTGGCCGGAGACCGCATAGGTATGCGCTCCTGCGCAGAGGCTGAGACCGTCCACCGTAGGGTAGGTGGGGTTGGGCACGCCGGGAATATTTTCGGTGATGTAGTTGTCGGCATAGCCGCCAAAGCCGTTAAAGGCCCAAGTGCCAGCGTCCAGCTCCTTCACATACTGCTGGCGGACCTGTTCAATGCTGCTCAGCCCGGTCACCTTTTTCACCACGGCGTTCAAATTCGGATCGTTGATATTATCGCTGGTGATCTGCTTGGAGGCCATGGCGAAGTGAATGGAGTCGATCAGGCCATAGCCCTGGGGCGTGGTGGGATACCGGCTGTCCATATAGGCAAAGAACCAGTAGGCGGTGTAGTAGTCGTTCTCAAAGCGCCAGTTCCGCAGGCCCTGATCGTCTCCGATGTAACGTAAGGCTCCCCGGGCCAGAACACCGTCATCCGCATAGAAGCAATAGCGGAAGCTGGCATAGGACGCCAGCGTCTCGATCCACCAGCTGCTGTCCAGACCACTATAGATCTGTACCACATGGCCCAGTTCGTGGGCGAAGCACGGAGTGGGCGCGACATCCTTAAAATGCGCTGAAATCTCGATGTTTCGCTCCCAAAGCTGCTTTTGGTGGTCGTAGTTTGTAGACCCCGTCCACATTGGCGCCTCCTTGCGGTCGCCGCTGAGCGGAAGTATTTTCTTCACGTTGACTGTGATTTCCTTCTGGGCGACGTCCCCGCCCCAACGGGCCCACAGGCGGGGATAGACGGTGTTGAAGGTCTCCTCGACCTCATTCCAATAGGCCGGGTCGGGGATCAGCTCCCAGCCCTCGCCCTTGGTAATGCTGAACTTTGACGCTGTGCTGGGCGGCGTCGTTGTGCCAGGCTGGGACAGCTTGTCGGCCAGCTTGGTGTAAATCACCGCGGCGGCTCCCCGGGTGATGTAGCCAGCCCCGTCGAAGGTACCCCTGTCGTCCACGCCGGAGATAAGCCCAGCGGCCACCACGGCGGAGACATAGTAGGGCCAAGACTTGTTGTCCGTCCCCACCTTGTCCCAGTCGGCGATTTTGGCCGCCGCCGCGGCCCGCTCATTCTCCGTGGGCAGGGCGGTCCCCTTGTCCTCCAGCAGTTTGACCAAAATCCAGGACATGTTATAGCGGTTGATGGAAGCGCCAGCGTACTTATTCATCAGGTCGTCCTGGGAGATATAGGTCAGTTGGCGGCTGGAGGCCACCTGAATCGCCGGGGCGTACCAGGGGGTCCGCACCGTGACCCGCGCCATTTCCTCCGGGTAAAAGGCGCTCATCAGCATGGTGAGGAACTGGCTATAGGTCATTTTGGCGTCCGGGTCAAATACCCCGGTCCCCTTGGCCGGGTCGCCGCCGGTGCCGGAGATGGCCCCATCGCTGTAGGCCCGCTCCACATAGGAGTAGGCCCAGTGGGTGGAGGGTACGTCCTTAAAGTGGGCGGTACCGGCGGCCGAGGCCCGAATGGGCACAAGGCCGAGGGTCAGCACCGCCGCCAACAGCAGGGCAGTCAGCTTTCCACCGTATGAATGTTGCTTTCTCATGCTGTCACATCCCTTTCTGTTGGGCTTCCAGCTTGGCCACCAGTTCGGCAAGCTGTATAGCCCGTTCTTTTTCCGCCTCCACCACATGGGCGGGGGCCTTGTTGACAAAACCTGGGTTGTTCAGCTTGGCGTTCAGCTTTTCCAGCTCGGCGGACTGCTTTTTCAGCTCCTTCTCCACACGCTGCTTCTCCTTCTCCAGGTCCACCAGCTCCCCCAGGGGGATGGACAGCTGGGCGGCGTGGGTGACAATGGACACCTGCCCGGCCTGGGCGGCGGCGTCATCGGCCTGGGCCTGGGCAAAGGGGACAATCTCCACCTCGCTGGCGTAGGCCAGCTTCTTCAGGAAGGGCACACCCAGGGTGAAGATCTCCGTCTCCATGGTGGCCACGGTGAGGCGGGCTTTCTTGGAGGGGGGCACGTTCATCTCGCTGCGCCGGCCCCGGATGGCCCGGATGGCGTCCATAATCAGCTCCATGGCCTTTTCCTCCTGGGGGAAGTTCATGGTCTCAGAGGCCACAGGCCAGTTCTGCATCATCAGGAAGTCCCCCTCGTGGGGCAGGGCCTGCCAGATTTCCTCCGTGATGAAGGGCATAAAGGGGTGGAGCAGCTTGAGCATTTCCGTCAGCACCCAGCACAGCACCTGTTGGGCCCGGACCTTGCTGTCCTCGTCCTCACCCTGGAGGCGGGTCTTGGTCAGCTCGATATACCAGTCGCAGTAGTCGTCCCAGATAAAATCGTAAATCTTCTGGGCGGCCACACCCAGCTCATACCGGTCCATATTCTCGGTGATCTCCGCCACCGCGCGGTTCAGCCTGGACAAAATCCACTTGTCCTCCAGCTCCAGCTTCTCGGGCAGCTCACATTTATCAATGGTCAGGTTCATCATCAGGAAGCGGCTGGCGTTCCAGATTTTGTTGGCGAAGTTGCGCATGGCCTCGCACCGCTCAGTGTAAAAGCGCATATCGTTGCCCGGAGAGTTGCCGGTAACCAGGTTGAAGCGCAGGGCGTCGGCGCCGTATTTGTCGGCAATCTCCAGGGGGTCAATGCCGTTGCCCAGAGACTTGGACATTTTCCGCCCCTTGTCGTCCCGGACCAGGCCGTGGATAAACACGGTGTGGAAGGGGGGCTTGCCGGTGTGCTCACAGGCGGAGAAGATCATCCGGGCCACCCAGAAGAAGATAATGTCGTAGCCCGTCACCAGCACGTCAGTGGGGTAGTAATACTGGAAGTCCTCGGTGTTGTCCGGCCAGCCCAGGGTGGAGAATGGCCACAGAGCGGAGGAGAACCAGGTGTCCAGCACATCCGGGTCCCGCTCAATGTGTTTGGAAGCGCACTTTTCACAGCAGTCGGGGTCGGTTTCCGAGACGGTCACGTGGCCGCAGTCGGCACAGTACCAGGCGGGAATCTGGTGGCCCCACCACAGCTGGCGGGAGATGCACCAGTCATGGACATTCTCCATCCAGTTGGTATAAGTCTTGGCGAAGCGGTCGGGGACAAACTTTGTCTCCCCCTCGTTGACCACCCGCAGGGCCTCACGGGCCAGGGGCTCCATGCGGACAAACCACTGGGCGGAGATAAGAGGCTCCACGTCGCTGTGGCAGCGGTAGCAGGTGCCCACATTGTGGGAGTAGGGCTCAATCTTCTCCATCAGGCCCAGAGCCTCCAGGTCGGCCACCACGGCCTTTCGGGCCTGATACCGGTCCATCCCCTCATACTTTCCGCCGTTGGCGTTGACAACGCCGTTGTCGTCCAGCACCCGGATGGTCTCCAGGTTGTGGCGCAGGCCCACCTCAAAGTCGTTGGGGTCGTGGGCGGGGGTCATCTTCACGCAGCCGGTGCCGAAGTCCATCTCCACATAGTCGTCAGCCACAATGGGGATCTCCCGGTCCATCAGGGGAAGGATACAGCTCTTGCCCACCAGGTGCTTGTACCGGTCGTCGTTTGGGTTGACGGCCACGCCGGTGTCGCCCATCATGGTCTCGGGGCGGGTGGTGGCCACCACCAGATAGCCGGAGCCGTCGGCCAGAGGGTAGCGCATGTGCCACAGGTGGCCGGGCTTGTCCTGATACTCCACCTCGGCGTCGGACAGGGCGGTGACGCAGTGGGGGCACCAGTTGATGATCCGGGAGCCCTTATAGATCAGGTCCTTCTGATACAGGGAGACAAACACATGGCGCACCGCCCGGGACAGGCCCTCGTCCATGGTGAAGCGGGACCGATCCCAGTCGCAGGAGGAGCCAAGCTTCTTCTGCTGGGCCACAATCCGGGCGCCGTACTTGGCCTTCCAGTCCCACACCCGCTCCAGGAATTTCTCCCGGCCCAGGTCGTAGCGGCTCAGGCCCTCGTTCTTGCGCAGCTCCTCCTCCACCTTCACCTGGGTAGCGATGCCGGCGTGGTCGGAGCCGGGCACCCACAGGGCGGCGTAGCCCTGCATCCGCTTGAACCGAATCAGAATGTCCTGGAGAGTGGAATCCATGGCATGGCCCATGTGGAGCTGGCCCGTCACGTTGGGCGGGGGCATAACAATGGTAAAGGGCTTCTTTTTCGGGTCACGGCGGCCCTTAAAGCAGCCGTTTTCCTCCCACATTTTGTAAATGCGGCCCTCCGCCTCCTGGGGCTCATAGACCTTTGGCAGTTCTTTTTTCATAGAAATATCTCCTTTAGCAGTAAATTGTTTCGGATTTTTACAAACGCCTTCCCCCAGCTCAGGAGGGTCTGACGGCAGCCTTCAGCTTTTCCGGAATCTGGCAGGTATACCAGATGGCCACGTAGGGTTTGAGCCACCGGCGCAGAGCGCTGGGGTCACCCTCCAGCTGCTCCTTGGGCAGGGGCAGGCCGGCCATCCGCTTGCCGGTGATCCACACAATCTCATCACACTCCACCGCGGTACGGAACTTCCGGCAGTCGAAAATCTGGTGGGGCTGGCCGCCGTCGAAGTAGACCCGGCACTCTTTGCCCTCCAGCTCAATGCGAAAGGGCAGATCGCCGTTGTACCGGCCCGCCTCCTTGGCCTTTTGCCGGGCCTCCCGGTTGGTTTTCACCGCCGCCGCCGGATCGCCGCCGCTGGTTTTGCGTATGATCGTCATACCCACATAGAGCGTGAGGATCATATAGAGAAAGAACATGGAGGGCTTTCCCTCCCGGAACTGGACAAAGCCGGCCAGCGCCAGAAAGATGGTCACCAGCGGCCCCATAATCCGTCCAATGCGCATCATGCGGGTGTAGCTGAGCAAAATGAGCCAGTCTCCGGCTGTCTCCAGCTGCTCGGTGGTGCCTCGAAAGACCAGTTTTCCCTGTGGTGTGTTCATTCCGCGCCTCCTATCTGACATGTTGGATCTTCAAACCCGTTTTTTTCCGGATCAGCTCCCTCAGCTCCTCCATGGTGCCCCAGGTGAGGCCCCGCTTGTCGAATACCTGCCCCTGCTTTCGGTCCAGAAGGAGAGCAAAGTAGTCCTTTGTCTCCACCGCCGCGGCAACCTGGCTGTACAGCCACCACCGCTCCCCGGACTGGGCCCGGCAGATGTAGCAGCTCTCCTTCTCCTGAAAGGCGGTGTTCACCTCCCGGCTGTCCGGGGGGGTTCTGCGCAGGCCTATAGCCCCGTTGACCCGGTCCTCCCCCAGTATGCAGGCCAGCATAATGCCCCCCAGCAGGGCGTTGACATGCCAGCCCCCCACCCCGGCCCGGAGGTATATTGCTGTCAAGTAACCTTCCAGCAGCACCGCAAACCAGGCCAGCACCCGCACCGGACCGTTCCGGCCCCGGCGCATGGTCTTTCGGGTCATCCTGGCCAGGGCGGTCATGGCCCTGTGGTCAATGGTGGTCTGTATCACAATCAAAGCGCCACCCCTCTCCGGGCTTTTTCTCCGTCCACCCAGCGCACTGCTTTGCCCGTCTGCTCCGCCAGAAAGGCGGCGAATTGATCCGGGTCACCCTTGGTGAACTGGGATTTGTTCAAAATGTGCCATATTTTTTGGTCCAGGGTGAGGTAGAAGTGCTCCTCATCCTCCCATGGCTGCTGAAGCTGACTGTAATCATAGCGGTGGCCGCTGGTGCTGTTGTGCATCTCCATGCCCGCTGGCGTAAAGCGGTAGAACCAGCGCAGCTCCGGGGCCTGCCCCGACCACTTTTTACAGCACCGCTTGGCCCAGCGGGGCCAAACCGGCTCTGACCGCCCTGGCCGCCACTGAATCAGGCTCAGTACGCCCAATGTCAGAAAAACCAGTCCCATACAGATCATGTAAGGGGGAACCGGCTGGAACTCCAGAGGATTCAGCCAGCATACCGCCAACAGAAAAACTCCTCCCCCGAAAAACAGCCAAGCGACCCGCCACATTCCCCGGTCTGAGAGACGCTGAACGCCCTTTGTTCCAGGCCGTTTTTCCCGAAAGCCGTGCCAGAAGGCAGCAAAATCCTCCACTGTGTAATCCGGCCGAATTTCAAACTCCACAGCATATTCCTCCATTGAAAAACGCCCCGAGTCCAACAGACTCAGGGCGATTGCAAAACCGCGGTACCACCTGAATTTTCCCCGGATGGGGACCCTCATTCCTTCTGTAACGGGAAGTTCCGCTGCCCCTTACTGTCCCTTCGGGGGCAGAGCCCGAAAGCCACTTTCTCCAACCCGGACCGGGGACTTGCACCGTCCGCCCCCTCTCTGGAGGTCCGCCCATGGATACTCCTCTTTCGCATTGCCTTGTTCCGTCCATTATACGGAAAACAGAGGGTATTGTCAAGGCTTAGCCAACAAAATTTAATAGATGCCGTATCCAACGCGAGAGACAAGGAGGATAAGAAAAAGTACCAGCTTTTGGACCGGATCACGGAAAATCTGCAAAAGGCGCTGGAGGGCTGAATACCGTCAGGGCAGACGCGTATGCGTCTGCCCTGTTCTCATTTTTTATTCTTTTGATAGATGATGTTCAGCCCTTTCAGCAGCAGGTCCCTCTCCAGCCTGATCTCCCGGCGGCACAGGGGGACTACAAACTGGGCCATTCCTCCGGTGGCCACCACAGTGGTGGAAAAGCCCAGCTCCTCCTCCACCCGGTCCAGCATGCCGTCCAGCATGGCGGCGGTGCCGTACATGATGCCGCTGCGCATGCAGTCCACAGTATTCTTGCCGATCACCCGCCGGGGCCGATCCAGACTGATGCCGGGCAGCTGGGCCGTGCGGGAGGTGAGGGCCTCCAGCGACACCCGCACACCCGGGATGATGCACCCCCCCAGGTAAGTGCTCCCCTGGCCCACCACCTCAATGGTGGTGGCGGTGCCCAGGTCCAGCAGGGTAAGTGGGGGCGCATACTCCGCCAAAGCGGCCACGGCGATTACGATCCGGTCGCTGCCCACCTGGGAGGGGTTGTCCATACGGATATTCAGCCCGGTTTTCAGCCCGGGACCCACCACCAGAGGCTGCTTTCCTGTCACCTTGACAATGCCCGTGCGCACCGAGTTGAACACCGGCGGCACCACCGAGGAGATGATGCAGTCCTCCACATCGGCGGGCTTGACGTCAAACAGGCTGAGCATGCTCTTGATCTCCGCCCCATACTGGTCAGAGGTCTTGATGCGGTCGGTGGCAATTCGGGCCTCAAAGGCGATTTTCCCGCCCTCAATGCCGCCAATCACGATATTTGTGTTGCCAATGTCGATGGCCAGGAGCATAGCGCTCACCTCAACAGGTTTATTTCTCTTTTTCCACCACAACGCGGACAGGACGCAGATTCGCGGGCACATGGAGCAGTGCCGCGCACACTGCCTCCACCAGCACGGCGGCGGCCACAGCCTCGGCCACACCGGAGGTGGCCACGATGCCCATAACCAGACCCAGTACCGCCTCCATGCCTACCTTCTGGGCCGCAGCAAATTCGGGGGACAGAAGGAAGTAGATGCTGCCCATCACCAGTCCGGTGTTGGTCAGCGCCCCGGCCGCCCCCACCACAGGCAGGGCAATGAGGTCGTTGACCCTCAGCTTTTTCAGCGCAATCCACAGCCAGCCGGACACCACGCCAATGAGAATCCGGCACCCCAGGGCAATCCAAACCGCCTTGGCCGCCCCGGCGAGGGAGTCGGCCAGGAAGGGGGAGAACGCAAAGGACAGCACGGTAGGGGCAGTGGTGGCCGTCCACATGGAGCACAGGCCAAATACGCCGCCCAAAATTGCCCCCGCCAGGGGGCCCAGCACCACCGCCCCCACAATCACGGGGATATGGAGCGTAGTGGCCCGGATAAGGGGCAGGGGAATCAAGCCAATGCCGGTGAGCTGTAATACCAGCTGGAGGGCCACAAACAGGGCCACTCCCACCAGCCAACGGGTGTCGTGCTTACGGGTTTTCATACAAATTACCTCCTGCTGCCGCTCCGCCTTACACGGATGCAGCGCATTTATTAAGAGGGCGAGGACGTCCCCGTCCTCTCAGCGGTCCATTATACAGGATACTCCCCCAATATGCAAGAAAAACTTCGGGACTTTACAGCGGCCCCCAAGGAAATCAATTTTCAATAAGTCCAACCGAATTTATAGGGCGGGACGACTCGGCCCGCCGCTGGTTAGAAGTTTTTCCCGACGGCACGGCGGGGTCATCGCGCCCTGCAGCGACAAAATTGACTTCCCAAAATGGGAAAATGAGCAAAACCCCTGGCGGGGCGCCCGGCAAAATGACCAAAAGGGCTGTCGCTGACAAGCGGACATTTGACCGCCAAAAAGCAGGCTGACCATCCCAGTGTCCTTGTGACGCGGACATTTGACCGGCACCCACCGAAAAAACCAGCTTAAAAACCGGTCGGGAGGGAAAACTTTCTGTATAATATGAGCCTTGAAAAGTGGAGAAAAATCCCGTAAAATTTCAATATTACCCTGGGCCGGAAGGTCCTTGTGAAATTAGGAGGAATAAAATGAAAAAGCTTCTTTCCCTGGCTCTGGCCTCCGCTATGGTCCTGAGCCTGGCCGCCTGCGGCGGCAACAGCGGCAGCGCGGGCAGCAACCCCGCCAACTCCGGCACCCCCGCCGCCAGTGGGGACAAGGTCATCAAGATCGGCGTGTTTGAGCCCGCCTCCGGCGACTCCGCCTCTGGCGGCAAGAAGGAGACCCTGGGCATCCAGTTCGCCAACTCCGAGACCCCCACCGTGGAGATCGGCGGCGAGACCTACACCGTTCAGCTGGCCCTGTCCGACAACGGCTCTTCCACCGACAAGGCCCCCTCCGCCGCCGCCGACCTGGTGTCCCAGAACGTGGCCATTGTGCTGGGCTCCTACGGCTCCGGCGTGTCCATGGCCGCCAGCGATACCTTTAAAGACGCCGGCATTGCCGCCATGGGTGTAACCTGCACCAACCCCAACGTCACCGCCGGCAACGACCACTACTACCGCATCTGCTTCCTGGACAATTTCCAGGCCCAGGTGCTGGCCAACTTCGCCATGGACAAGTTTGACGCCAAGGTGGCCTACTGTCTGGGCGAGACGGGCAACGAGTATGACCAGGGCCTGGTGGCCTTCTTCAAGCAGGTCTTCGAGGCCAACGGCGGCAAGGTCATCACCGCCTCCTTCCCCACCAACAACTCCGACTTCAACACCTATCTGAACCAGGCCAAGGCCGAGGGCGCTGACGTCATCTTCACCCCTGTGTCTATCGCCTACGCCACCCAGATCATCACCCAGGCCCAGTCTCTGGGCATCACCGCCCCCTTCCTGGGCTCTGACACTCTGGACGACAATATGGTGCTGGAGGCCGCCAACGGCACCGATATCCAGCTGTATGTCTCCACCTTCTATCAGGAGGGTGGCGCCCCTGAGTTTGATGAGGGCATCAAGAACTATATCAACTCCAACTCCGCCGCCAAGGACGCCAATGGCGGCAACGACACCATCGCCGCTGTCACCGCCATGGGCTATGACGCCTACTATGTGGCCCTGGAGGCAATCAAGGCCGCCGGCTCCGCCGACCCCGCCGCCATTAAGGCCGCTCTGGGCAGCGTGACCTACACCGGCGTGTCCGGCGATATCGCCTTTGACAGCACCGGTGATGCCATCCGCGACACCGCCTATATCAAGCACTCCACCAATACCAACGCCTGGGAGCTGGAGACCGTCCAGAAGGCCAGCTGATTAAACCGCAAGCACACAAGCCCCGGCGGAGCAAAGCCGCTCCGCCGGGGAAACGCAAGTGTTCCTCCCTCTCTGAGGGAGCCATGTTTCATGGGCTGCCTTGAAAGGGGTCGCGCCCACCCTTTTCAAGACAGCCCAAGCTTTCATCTGTATGCTTTCCGCCCCGGAGGGGCAAACCATCAACAAAACTGCAAGGGAGGACCCCGCTTTGGAATTTGCCATTTCCGTACTCATCTCCGGAATCTCCGTGGGCGGGCAGTACGCGCTGATTGCCATTGGCTACACCATGGTGTACGGCATCCTGCGCCTGATTAACTTCGCCCATGGCGATGTGTTCATGGTGGCGGGGCTGCTGGGCATCTACCTGTCGGCCAGCATGCCCCTGTATCTGTCTATGCCCCTGGTGCTGCTGCTCACCGTTGTCCTGGGCTTTTGCATTGAGCGCGTGGCCTACAAGCCTCTGCGCTCCGCCCCCCGGATGTCGGTGATGATCTCCGCCATCGGCGTCAGCTACCTGATTCAGAACACCGCCACCTATATCACCGGCGGCCAGCCCATGACCTACCCCGTAATCCCCTTCCTGTCTGACACAGTGAAGATTGCCGGTACCTCCACCAAGTGGGTGACCATCCTCACCCCCTTCCTGGTGCTGGTGCTGGTGCTGGCCCTGACCCAGCTGATCCACCACACCAAGGCGGGCATGGCCATGCGGGCCGTGGCCAAGGACTTTGAAACCGCTCAGCTTATGGGCATCCGTATTAATACCATCATCTCCATCACCTTTGTCATCGGTTCCGCCCTGGCGGCTATCGGCTCTATGCTCTACTTCACCAACTTCCAGGCCATCACTCCCACAGCCGGGGCTCTGCCCGGCCTGCGGGCCTTTGTGGCGGCGGTAGTAGGGGGTATCGGCTCCATCCCCGGGGCGGTGGTGGGGGCCTTCATTATCGGCATCTGCGAAAATGTGATTAAAAGCACCGAGTTTACCGTCTTCTCTGACGCCGGCACCTTCGCGCTGCTGATTTTGATCCTGGTGCTAAAGCCCACCGGGCTGTTCGGTGAAAAAGTCACCGATAAAGTGTAAGGGAGGGGCGCGTTATGATACAACAAAAGAGCAAAAAGGGCGCTGTGGCCGCTCTGATCGCCTGCACGGCCCTGCTGGCCGTAATTGTCCTGCTGGAAAATGTCAGCGTATTCCTCCCCGCCAGCAGCGTGCCCAACCTGCTCAAGCCCACCAGTCAGCTCTTCGCCGTGCTGAAAAAGGGGGCGGTCTACTCTCTGGCCGCCGTGTCTATGAATCTGCTCAACGGCTTTACCGGCCTGTTCTCCCTGGGTCAGGCGGGCTTTATGCTGCTGGGGGCTTACACCTACGCCATTCTCTCCGTCCCTGTGGCCGACCGTGAGGCGGTGTACTACCTCTACGGCGGTTCCGCCGTCAATTTCTCCTTCCAGGACATGTTCGGCTCCATCTTCGGCACCCAGGGGGTGGGCGGGGCCGTCAGCATGGGGCTGGGAGTGGTTGTGGCCATGATTCTGGCCGGCTGTGTGGCGGCGGTGTTTGCCTACCTGATCGGCCTGCCGGTGCTGCGGCTGAAAAGCGACTACCTGGCCATTGCCACCCTGGGCTTTGCCGAGATTATCAAGGCCGTGTTCCAGTGGCAGGCCCTGGGCCCCGTCACCAACGGCGCCAACATGATTAAGAGCTTTCCCACCTTCTCCAGCTTCAACATCACCGACGCCAGCGGGACGGTGATTCTCCGGCTGTCCACCTTCTTCCCCTTCCTGGTGTCCATGATCTGCATTGCCATGATCTGTCTGCTGATTAACTCCACCTACGGCCGGGCCTTCAAGGCCATCCGGGAGGACGAGACCGCCGCCGAGGCTATGGGCATCAACCTGGCCAAACACAAAATGCTCTCCTTCTGCACCTCCGCCTTCTTCGCCGGGGTGAGCGGGGCCATGTTTGCCATGTTCGTCACCAACGCCCATGCCAAGGTGTACACCACCACCATGACCTACGAGATTTTGCTCATAGTGGTGATCGGCGGTATCGGCTCCATCTCGGGCAGCGTGATGGCCACCTTTCTGTATGTGGCCTGCTCCGAGTGGTGGCTGCGCTTCCTGGACAGCGAGGTGGTGCTCAGCAACGGCATGAAGCTCCCCTTCCTCCGGGCCGGGTTCCGGATGGTGGTGTTCTCCGTGGTCATCATGATCGTGGTGCTGTTCTTCCGCAGAGGTATCATGGGTGACAAGGAGCTGCCTGACCTGTTCAAAAAGCGAATCAGGAAGGAGGGGGCAAAATGAGCGCCAATATCCTGAAAGTAGAAAACGCTACCATGCAGTTCGGCGGCGTGGTGGCCGTGGACAACCTGAATCTGGAGGTCAACGAGGGGGAGATCGTGGCCCTCATTGGCCCCAACGGCGCGGGCAAGACCACCGCATTTAATATGATTACCGGCGTATACCAGCCCACCAACGGGGCGGTGTGGTTCCAGGAAAAGAAAATTGTGGAAAATCACCCTCAGGGCAAGATGGAAAAGCTCTACAAGGGGGAGCACGCCGGAGACTACACCCACGTTCTGGCCCCCACTCCTGACCACATCACCAAGCTGGGCATGGCCCGCACCTTCCAGAATATCCGGCTGTGGAAGTCCCAGTCGGTGTTTGAAAACGTGCTGATCGCCATGCACTGCCGCACCCACACCAATTTTCTGGCCGCCTCTCTCCGCCTGAACCGGAAAGAGGAGCAGGACCAGTGGGAGCGGGTGGCAAAGCTGCTGGACACAGTGGGCCTGTATGATGTGAAGGACGAGCTGGCCACCTCCCTGCCCTACGGCAAGCAGCGCCGGCTGGAAATTGCCCGGGCACTGGCCACCGAGCCCAAGCTGCTGCTGCTGGATGAGCCCGCCGCCGGGATGAATCCCCAGGAGACCAACGAGCTCACTGCCTTCATTGGCCGAATCCGGAAGGACTTCGGCCTGACCGTCTTCCTTATTGAGCACCACATGGACCTGGTCATGGATATCTCCGACCGGATCTACGTGCTGGACTTCGGCAAGCTCATTGCCCAGGGCACACCGGAGGAGATTCAAAACAACAAGCGCGTCATCGACGCGTATCTGGGGGTGGCGGAGGATGCTTAACATTGAAAATCTCCATGTGGCCTACGGCGGCATCCAGGCCCTGCGGGGCATTTCCCTCCAGGTGCCTGACGGCAAAATTGTCACCCTTATCGGGGCCAACGGCGCAGGCAAATCCACCACCCTGCGCACCATCACCGGCCTGGTGAAGGCCCAGAGCGGCTCCATTCAATGGAATGGGGAGGAACTGCTAGGCAAGTCCATTGACCGAATCATCAGCTCCGGCATTGCCATGAGTCCCGAGGGACGGCGGGTCTTTCCCGATATGAGCGTGCTGGAGAACCTGAAAATCGGGGCATACCTCCGCAGGGACAAGGGGGAGATTGAAAAGGACATCCAGTGGGTGTACCAGCTGTTCCCCCGCCTGGAGGAGCGCAGCTGGCAGATGGCCGGCACCCTGTCCGGCGGCGAGCAGCAGATGCTGGCTGTGGGCCGGGCCCTCATGTCCCGCCCCAAGCTGATGATGCTGGATGAGCCCTCCCTGGGCCTGGCCCCCCTGGTAGTTCAGGACATCTTCTCCATCATCACCGAGATCAACAAGCAGGGCGTGACCATTCTGCTTATCGAGCAGAACGCCAACATGGCTTTGAAAATTGCCGACCTGGCCTATGTGCTGGAGACGGGCAACATCACCCTGTCCGGAACCGGCGCGGAACTGCTGGCCAATGAGAAGGTCAAGGAGGCCTATCTGGGCAAGCACAAGAGCTGATTCCCCTGCGGCGGGAGCTTCGTCTCGAAGCTCCCGCTTTTTGGTTGCAATTTGTCAAAGATACGCTATAATATAGTCAAAGGACTTGAAAATCAGGACTTTGGAGGCTGCTATGGCGGACAAAAGCATTTGGCTGGCCCGGCGGAAGCGGGTCAGCGAGATTATTGAGGTGGGCTACGACCAGGACTGGCCCAGCCGTATCTACGACCTGGTCAACGCTCTGGCCATCTTCGTCAACCTGGCCGCCAGTATCCTGTATACCTTTGAGGAGCTGCGCGGGCAGTACGGGGCGCTGCTGCTTACGGTGGAAAGCATCACCGTGGTCTTTTTCACTGTGGACTACTGCCTGCGGCTGTGGACGGCCCGCGCCCTGTACACCAGCCGGTCCGAGGTCAAGGCGGCGCTGAAATACGCCCTGTCTTTCAGCGGACTGGTGGATCTGTTCTCCTTTCTGCCCTACTACCTGCCTGTGTTTTTTCCAGAGGGGGCGGTGGCCTTCCGCATGTTCCGGGTGGTGCGTATTTTCCGCCTGTTCCGCATCAACGCCTATTACGACTCCCTCAATGTCATCACCCAGGTCATTGCCAGCAAGCGCCAGCAGCTGTTGTCCTCCGTATTTATTATCCTGACCCTGATGCTGGCCTCCAGCCTGTGCATGTACAGCCTGGAGCACGAGGCCCAGCCGGACGTATTTATCAACGCCTTTTCCGGAATCTGGTGGTCCATGTCCACCCTGCTTACCGTGGGCTACGGGGATATTTACCCCATCACCACTCTGGGCAAGCTGTTTGGTATTGGTATCGCCTTTCTGGGCGTGGGCATGGTGGCCATCCCCACCGGTATCATTTCCGCCGGCTTTGTGGATCAGTACTCCCGCATCAAGCGGCTCAGCGAGTACGCCAATGAGACGGATATCCACTTTATCAAGGTGACCCTGCTGAAAAATGACCCCTGGGCCGGGCGGACTATCGCGGAGCTGGGCCTGCCCGCCGGTATCATTGTGGCCGCCATCCACCGGGAGGGGAAAATTATTGTACCCCGGGGCAATGTGGAGCTCCACCCGGAGGATACGCTGGTCCTGGGGGCCAAATCCCTGGGGAACGACAAGCACATTGACCTGAAGGAGATGGTGCTGCGCAGCCAGAACCCCTGGAACGGCCAGCGTATCCGGGACCTGGATATCTCCCGCCAGACCATTATCGTCATGGTGCGGCGCAGGGGCAACGTCCTTATCCCCAATGGCGACTTGGTGCTCAGGGAGGGGGACAGTATCATCCTCTACACCCAGAGCCACATTCGGGACGCCAGCACCATTGAGATATAGTATAAGCGCCGCCCGGCGGGCGGCGCTTATACATATTTTAGGCTCCCTCCTTGAGGGAGCTGTCGCCGCCGCAGGCGGTGACTGAGGGAGTGATACAACAATATTTTGCCGCCTCCCTCAAGAAGGGAGGCTTTTCCTGACAGCCGACCGAATAGGAGACGGCGGGCTCCTGGAGCATAGCCGCCGCCGGACGTACATTTCCGGGCGGCCTGTGGTGTCCAGGCGTTTAAGGGACAGCCGCCACGGATAGGCCGCCGTATTTGTCCGCCATATGTGTTAGAATTTCAAAATTTGTCACAGTATAGCAATCCTCCTCTCTGTCAGTTTGCCGAGGCCCGCTCACTCGGCCCGAGATAGCGGAGTTTTCGGCCCATGTTTCCGGCCTCCTTTCCCTCAAAGCATAAAAAATTAGAAGCGCGTCGAGGTCTTTCGACCTTTCGCACTTCAATGGTAAATCAACAGAGAAGGGATTTTCTGAAATCTCACCTTGACAACCGGGAGGGATACCTTTATTATATAAGAATCGTGTCCAAAAGGGGGGAGCAGCTGTGGAATATATTACCAGCCGAAAGAATCCCATCTGTACCCATTTCCGCAAGCTGGCCTCCTCCAAGCGCTACCGTGAGGAGACCAGGGAGATGCTGTGCGACAGCCCCAAGCTGCTGGAAGAGGCCGAGCTGTGGGGCTTTGGCATCAAGACCCTCCTGTACACTGAGGGGATGGAGCTGCCCCCCTTCGATGACCATGGGACCCGGACCATCCAGGTTACCGAGAGCGTGATGGAGTCGGTCAGTCCCATGAAGACCCCTCAGGGGGTGGTGTTCACCTGTATGTCCATGGGACACCAGCCGCCTGAATCTCTGGAGCCAGGACGGTATCTGGTGCTGGACGGGGTCCAGGACCCTGGTAACGTGGGTACCATCCTGCGCACGGCGGACGCCTTTGACTGTGATGAGGTATTTCTCCTCCCAGGCTGCGCCGATGTGAACAATCCGAAAACTGTCCGGGCCGCTATGGGGGTCCACTTCCGCCGGGTCATTTATCAGTGTACCCTGGAGGAGCTGACCGCCCTGCTCCGGGGGGCGGACATTCCCATGTACGCCGCCGCCCTGGGAGAGAACACCGCTGATGTGCGGGAGCTGGACCTGTCCAACGCCGCCGTGGTTATTGGCAGTGAGGGGCAGGGGGTGTCCCCCCAGGTGCTGGAGGCCTGCGCCGGAACGCTGAAAATCCCCATGTCCAGCCGGTGTGAGTCGCTGAACGCGGCGGTGGCGGCGGCGGTGATTCTGTGGGAGATGAGACGTTAGGTATTTTTTCTGTACAGCCCCCACACAATGAAGAAGGCGGCCAGCAGAAGCAGGAAAAAGACGGCGTAGGCGGGGACATAGCTGCCCGTCCAGTCGGCCAGCAGGCCGGGCAGGGGGCCGAAGACGAAAATACCCCCGGTAAAGAACACCGTAATGGTGCGCACGCCGCCCTCATACTCCTCCGGGCCATACAGGTCCGCCGCCCAGCGGGCCGGAGAGACGGCGGTGATGGACATTCCCAGGCCAAAGGCGGTGATGGCCAGAATGGGGAGGGCCGCCCCGCCCACAGGGGCCAGACAGCACAGAACCTGGGCCAGCAGCAGCGCGCCAAAGGCAAACAGGTTGCCCCCGCCGCTGCCCAGCCGGTCGTAGACCTGGCCGCACAGAATTTTTCCAATGCTGATCGCCGCCCCCAGGTAGGACAGCAGGGCGGCCACAAAGAGGCTGTTGTAGCCCGTTGAGGTGTACAGCATGGTCAAATGGGAGAAGGCGGGGCCGCCGGTGGCCCCGACAAACAGGGCGGCCAGCAGCAGCAGTCCCCGCTGGGCTTTGGACAGTCCCCGGCCCTGTTGCCTGACGGCGGCGGTGGCGGCAGGGCTGTGCTCCAGGCCGTAGGGCTCAAGCCCCATCCGGGCGGGGAGATCCCGCACCAGCAGCCACACCAGCGCCCCACACAAAAAGATGACGGCGCCCTCCCAGAGAAAGGTGGCGCGCATCCCACGCTGTTCCATCAGCCGGGTGAGCAGTACGGGGGCGAATACGGTGGACACCCCGCTGCCCGCCGAGGCCAGCCCCAGAGCCAGCCCCCGCCGGCGGCGGAACCACCGGCCAATGGCCAGTGAGATGGGGACCATTCCCGCCCAGCAGTAGCCGATCCCCGTGAGGGCGGCAGCCGCACAGTACATGGCAAAGCTGTTTGCCCAGGCGAAGCAGAGGCAGCCGGCGCCCACCAGGAACACCCCAAGGGCCATCACCAGACGCAGTCCCAGCCTGGCGCACAGCTGGTTGACATACAGCAGAGCGGCCAGGATAAACAGACTGCGCGTGGTGGTGATCCAGGAGCCCTGAGCGTCGGTAAAGCCGTTGAGGCGGACAATTTCGGGCTGGTAGACGGAAAAGACGTTGACCCCCAGCCCCATAACCGCGAACAGGGCCAGAGCCCCGCCCAGGCAGACCAGCCAAGCGCGGTGAGGGCGGCGCTGCGCTGTAAGCATAGCAATCGCTTCCTTAAAAAGAGATATTTGGGGAAAATCCCACTGTATAAAGATACCTTGAATGGACAGATTTGTAAAGAACAATTTCGCGCAGAGAGGAGGAGCGCAGGGTGGCCGATTTGAAATACTGGCTGTGGCTGACCAGCAGAAAGGGGCTGGGCGCGGTGGGCGCGCTGACGGTGCTGGACCACTTTACCACCCCGGAGCGGGCCTTTTTTGGCGGAAAGGGGGACTATGAGGACCTCCCCCTGCCCCCTTTTGCCAAAAGCTCCCTGCTGGACAAGAGCCTGGACGAGCCCAACAGGATTCTGGGTGACTGCGACCGCCTGGGCCTGCGGATCATGACCTTTCAGGATGCCGCCTACCCCCAGCGGCTGCGGCAGATTGCCGACCCGCCGGCGGTGCTTTACATCAAAGGAAAGGAATTCCGCTTTGACGAGGAAGTGGCGATCGGCGTGGTAGGTATGCGCAAATGTACCGCCAGCGGAAGAAAATGGGCGGAGAAGCTTGGGTTTGAGCTGGCCGAGAGAGGGGCGCTGGTGGTGTCCGGCATTGCGGAGGGGATCGACTCCTGCGCCATCACCGGGGCGCTGAGGGGCGGCGGTCCGGTGGTCTCCCTGCTGGCGGGAGGGGTGGACCGGATCTTCCCCAAGGAGAGCCGCTGGCTGTATGAGGATGTGGCGGCGATGGGGGCGCTCATCTCCGAATACCCGCCGGGCACCCCCCACAAAGGGGACCACTTCAACCCCCGCAACCGCATTTTAAGCGGCCTGTGCCTGGGGGTGCTGGCGGTGGAGTGCGAGCCTCAGGGCGGCACCATGCTGACCGTCAACCACGCCCTGGACCAGGGGCGGGAGGTGTACGCTCTCCCCATAGGGATGAACGAGCAGTGCGCCCGGGGGACCAACCGGCTGATTCACGACCAGAAGGCCAGGCTGGTGGAGAGCGCAAAGGATATTTTGGAGGACTTTGTGGAACTGTTCCCCGCCAAGCTGGCCGGAACAGCCCCGCTGTCCCGGGAGGCGGCCAAGGCCAGGCTGTCCGGCGGGAAGGACGAGCTCCGTGAGGCGCCCGTGAGGGCGGAACGGCCTGCGGGGAACCAGCCCCCCCAGCGGGAGCTGGTTCCCCGCTCCCAGCAGAAATCCCGGTTTACCGACGACCAGCTGGATATTCTGACAGCCGCGGCAGACCAGGCCCTCACCGCCGACGAGATTGTGGAGAAGACCCAGATTCCCATGCGGCGGGCCCTGTCAGCCCTCACCATGCTCCAGGTGGACGGCGCGGTGGAGGAGCGGCCGGGCCGCCGGTTTTACGCCCTGGTGGAGCTGGAAAACTAGCCCACCAGCCCGGAAAGCTCCCGGCCAAGGGCCAGGGGCCCGGAACAGCCGCCGATGCTCCATGTGGTGGGCCAGGCTGATTTCATCCAGCATCCCGTTCAGCAGACCAAGCTGCTCTTTGTCCCGCCCGCAGGCGAAAAAGCCTCCCTCTCAGAGGGAGCCTAAAAGGAGAAGCATGAGTTTTTGACACGCTGGCTTCCCCCTTCCAGGGGGAAGGTGCCCCAGTGCGCACACTGGGGCGGATGAGGGTGACTTCCAATAGCAATCCTCAAAATTGCTGACAGCTGCAGGGGCGGCAAACCCGGTGACTGCTATAAGCTGAACAGCACTCCCATGGCCCCTCATCGGTCACGGCTTTGCCGTGCCAGCTTCCCCCCTCAGGGGGAAGCCTTACGAAGTAATCAATCTCTGGAGGTAATCCAAAGTGGCAAATAAAACAGACTTAGTGATTGTAGAGTCCCCGTCCAAGGCCAAGACCATCGGCAAGTATTTGGGGCCGGGGTATGAGGTAAAGGCGTCTATGGGCCATGTGCGGGACCTGCCCAAGAGCAAGCTGAGCGTGGATATTGAGGGGGGCTTTACCCCCAATTACCAGCCCATCAAGGGCAAGGAGGATGTAATCAGCGACCTGAAGAAGGCGGCCAAGCGGTCCAACCGGGTCTATCTGGCCACCGACCCTGACCGGGAGGGGGAGGCCATCTCCTGGCATCTGAAGGAGCTGCTCAGCATCCCGGACGACAAGACCTACCGGGTAACCTTCAACGAGATCACCAAGAACGTGGTTACACAGTCTATTGCCGCCCCCCGGGCCATTGACCAGAACCTGGTGGACGCCCAGCAGGCCCGGCGTATCCTGGACCGGATTGTGGGCTACCAGCTGTCCCCCCTGCTGTGGAAGAAAATCCGCCGGGGACTGTCCGCCGGGCGGGTGCAGTCGGTGGCTACCCGGCTGGTGGTGGAGCGGGAAAACGAGATCCGCGCCTTTGTTCCCCAGGAGTACTGGTCCATTGAGGCTGACCTGGAGCGGGTGGCCCCCAACCTGGGGGCCTTTAAGGCCCAGTTCCACGGAAAAGACAAAAAAATGGAGCTGCGCAGCGAGGAGGAGACCCAGGCGGTAATTGCCGCCGTGTCTCAGGGGGCCTGGTCAGTGGCTAAGGTGAAGCGGCAGGAGAAAAACCGCCAGCCAGCCCCCCCTTTCACCACCTCCACCCTCCAGCAGGAGGCCAGCCGGAAGCTGAACATGTCCCCCGCCCGGACCATGGCGGTGGCCCAGCAGCTCTACGAGGGTATTGATGTCGCCGGCCAGGGGGCCGTGGGTTTGATTACCTACATGCGTACCGACTCCCTGCGCCTGTCTGACGAGGCGGTGGCTGCCGCCCGGGGGTTTATCTCCCAGCGGTACGGAGGCAGCTACTGTCCTGCCCAGCCCCGGAAATTCAAGACCAAGGGCAGCGCCCAAGACGCCCATGAGGCCATCCGTCCCTCCGACGTCACCCTGGTGCCTGAGGACATCAAAAAGGACCTGACCGCCGAGCAGTTCAAGCTGTATAAGCTGATCTGGTCCCGGTTTCTGGCCTGCCAGATGGCCAACGCCGTCTACGACAGCCTGTCTATCGACGTGGCCAATTCGGGCTATATCTTCCGGGCCAGCCACTCCTCCCTGAAATTCTCCGGCTTTACCGCCGTCTATGAGGAGGGGAAGGACACCGACGAGGAGGAGGAAAAGACCTCCCCCCTGCCCGATTTGAAGGAGGGGGAACCCCTTACCCATAAGAGCCTGAAAAAGGACCAGCACTTTACCCAGCCCCCCGCCCGGTACTCCGAGGCCAGCCTCATCCGGGCTCTGGAGGAGCAGGGCATTGGCCGGCCCTCCACCTACGCCCCCACCATCTCCACCATCCTGAACCGGGAGTATGTGGTGAAGGAGGGGGGAAAGGCCCTGCGGCCCACCCCTCTGGGGGAGGTAGTCACTGGGCTGATGAAGGAAAAGTTTCACGACATTGTGGACTACGATTTCACTGCCCAGATGGAGCAGCGGCTGGACAAGGTGGAGGAGGGTGCCACCGACTGGAAGGCCCTTCTGGCCGACTTCTACAAGGACTTCGACGCTGAGCTGAAGCAGGCCGAGCAGGACCTGGACGGCGAACGGATCAAGGTGCCAGACGAGGTGTCGGAGGAGATATGCCCCCAGTGCGGAAAGAATCTGGTCATCAAGTCGGGGCGGTTCGGCCGCTTTTTGGCCTGCCCCGGCTGGCCCGAGTGCGACTTTACCATGCCCTTGGTGGTGGAGATGCCCGGAAAGTGCCCCAAATGCGGCGGGCGGCTGTTCAAACGCACAGGCAAGAGCAAAAAGAGCGGCAAGCAGTACACCTACTACTGCTGCGAGCATGCCACCGGCAAAGACGAAAGACGCACCTGTGATTTTATGACCTTTGACGTGCCGGTAAAGGACAACTGCCCCGTCTGCGGCCAGACCATGTTCAAAAAAGCGGGCCGGGGGGCCAAAAAACCCTACTGCATCAACGAGCAGTGCTCCAACTTCACCCCCGAGGAAAAGCGGGGCGGCTGGCAGAAGAAGAGCCAATCCGCCGAAGGGGAGGCCGCCCCCGCACAGACGGCAAAGAAGCCAAAAAAGTCCGCCGCCAAGAAAACAACAGCGAAAAAGACCGCCGCTAAAACTGCGGCGGAGAAAAAGACAACTACCAAAGCTTCAACTGCCAAGAAGTCCACTGCCAAGAAGACTACGGCCAAGAGAGCTGGGGCAAAGAAGGAAGCGTAAAAAACCTCCCTTCGCAAAGGGAGGTGGCATTTGCGAAGCAAATGACGGAGGGTTTTCTCCAATCGAAACGCAGCTGTTTAAGAGAAAACCCCCAGTCAGCCTTCGGCTGACAGCCCCCTTTGCGAAGAGGGCCTTGGCCCTGCGGGGGACGAAGGAGGAAATATGGAAAAGGTTACCATCATCGGCGCGGGCCTTGCGGGGAGCGAGGCGGCCTGGCAGCTGGCCCGGCGGGGTATTCCGGTGGAGCTGCGGGAGATGAAGCCGAAAAAGATGTCCCCTGCCCACCACAGCGAATATTTTGGGGAGCTGGTGTGCTCCAACTCCCTGCGCTCCGACCAGCTGGAGAACGCGGTGGGGCTGCTCAAGGAGGAGCTGCGCCGGTGCGGTTCGCTGATTATGGCCTGCGCCGGCGAGCACCGGGTGGAGGCCGGCGGCGCCCTGGCGGTGGACCGCCACGCCTTTGCCGCCGCGATTACGGAAAAGATCAGAAGCCACCCCAACATCACAGTGGTGGAGGGAGAGGTGACTGAGGTTCCTTCCGAGGGGAACGTAATTCTGGCCACCGGGCCTCTGACCTCGCAGGCGCTGTCGGAGAAGATCGCCAAGCTGTTTCCCGACAGCAAATATCTGAATTTCTTCGATGCCGCCGCCCCCCTGGTCACCTTTGAAAGTATAGACATGGAAAGCGCCTGGTTCGCCTCACGGTACGATCGTGGAACGCCGGACTACATCAACTGCCCGCTGACCCGGGAGGAGTACGACGCTTTTTGGCAGGAATTGATCTCCGCCCAGGAGGCGGAGGTCCACGGCTTTGAGGACGCAGGGGTGTTTGAGGGGTGCATGCCGGTGGAGGTAATGGCCCGCCGGGGGCGGGACACCCTCTCCTATGGGCCGTTGAAGCCGGTGGGGCTGAAAGACCCCAAAACCGGCAGGGAGCCCTTTGCCGTGGTTCAGCTGCGCAAAGACAACGCCCAGGGGTCGATCTACAACATGGTGGGCTTTCAGACTCATCTCAAATGGCCCGAGCAGAAACGGGTATTTTCCATGATTCCCGCCCTGAAAAACGCGGAATATGTCCGCTATGGCGTGATGCACCGGAACACCTTTCTGGATTCTCCCCGGCTGCTGGACCGGTATTACCGGGTGCGGGGACGTAAGCGGCTGATATTTGCCGGGCAGATCACCGGGGTGGAGGGCTATGTGGAGTCCACCGCCTCGGGCTGCCTGGCCGCGCTGGAGCTGGCCCGGCGGCTGGAGGGCAAAACGCCTGTTAATTTTCCCCAGGAGACCGCAATGGGCGCATTGGCTCTTTACATCAGTGACCAAAGTGTGGTAAACTTTCAACCAATGAATATCAATTTTGGGCTTATCCCGCCCCTGGGCTACCGGGTGAAGGGCAAGCGGAACAAAAACGCCGAGCTGTCCAAACGTGCACTGGCGGCCCTGGAAGCGCTGGACCTGTCGTAGGAGCGAAAAGCCTCCCTTCGCAAAGGGAGGCTTTTGGAACAAACCTGCAAGCTGCCGCAAAGAGAAGAGAGGGAAAAGCATGAAAATCATTGTAGACGCCATGGGCGGAGACAACGCGCCCCAGGCCCCGGTGATGGGGGCTATCCAGGCCAACAAGGAGGACGGGGTGGAGATCATTCTGGTGGGCCGTGGGGAGGACATTTTGAAAACCCTGGCCGCCAATGGCATCAGCGATCTGCCCTCCGGGGTGGAGATCGCCCACGCCAGCGAGGTGGTGGAGATGTGCGACGACCCGGCCACCGCCTTCCGCAAGAAAAAGGACTCCTCCCTCACCGTGGGCCTGACCCTGCTGAAGGAGGGCGCAGGGGACGCCTTCATCTCCGCGGGGTCCACCGGGGCTCTGCTGTCCGCCGCCACCCTGGTGACCAAGCGGATCAAGGGCATCCGCCGGGCCGCCCTGGCTCCGGTAGTCCCCACCGGCAACGGCGGCGCGGTGCTCATCGACTGCGGCGCCAACGCCGAATGTCCTCCGGAATATCTGCTTCAGTTTGCCTACATGGGGTCCTACTACGCCGAAAAGGTGCTGGGCCGGGAAAAGCCCAAGGTGGGACTGCTGAATATCGGCGCGGAGCCCTCCAAGGGCACCGACCTTCAGACCACTGTCTACCCCATGCTGGAGGCCGCCTCCGACGCCGGGCGCATCAACTTTGTGGGCAACGTGGAGGCCCGGGAGGCGGTGCAGGGGGCGGTGGACGTGATTGTGTCCGACGGCTACTCGGGGAACATCTTCCTCAAGACCATGGAGGGCACCGGGCTGTATCTGGCCCGGGAGATCAAGGCCATGTTCAAGAAGAATCTGATGACCAAGCTGGCCGCCCTGCTGGTGTCCGGCGGGCTGAAGGAGTTCAAGCGGAAGATGGACTCCAGCGAGGTGGGCGGCACCGCCCTGCTGGGCATCTCCAAGCCCGTCATCAAGGCCCACGGCTCCTCCGACGCCAAGGCTATCCGCAGCGCCATCACCAAAACAAAGGAGTACATTGCCTCTAACATCATCCAGGATATCACCGAAAATATCGACCTGATGCGCCTGGACACCCCTGCGGCGGCGGAGAAGGAGTAAAAATGCCCCCGGAGAACGCCTGTACCGCCCTAGTACTTCACCAAGATAGAAAATAGAAGTAGCGGAGAAGCGAGAAATGTGGTAAAATACTCTCGGGTGATGAGGAATGAACCACAAATACATTGTAACATTAACGGATGAAGAACGGGAGATGCTACAGGAACTAATTGCAAAAGGGCGAACCCAGGGATATCGAATCAAGCATGCCCAGATACTGCTGAAATTGGATGAAATACCAGAAAACCGGGAGTGGACATACGATAAAATAAGAGAAGCGTATCATGCCACGCCACAC
>NZ_CALPCP010000036.1 GCF_943192995.1 Flintibacter muris | reverse complement strand
CGGATAAGTTTTGTAAGAGTCTCCTGCTCGGTTTCCTCCAGCTGTTCCATGAGCTGCTTTTCATATTTGGCGACACGATCTACCGTCCGCTTCAGCTCTGAGCCAGGTATCATCTGTTGCTCACAGGGTGTGATGCTGCCGTAGTAGAGATCCTCCAGAATCGTTCTCATATCTACTGCCTCCTTTGCAACACCAACACATACCACACTTCGGCAAATATAGCTACTACTTTTTTCGAGGACTTTTATTCTTTGTTTTGCGGCGCAGAATCTGAGCGAGAGATGGGTGATTATAAACCGCCCCTCTGATAGCGGACTGCGTCATCCAGGGTGACACTGCCGCCGGTCTTTTTCACATTCTGAATGCATCGCCCACGGAGCGCCTTGAGTTGCTCATCAGGAATCTCCATCCCTGCCGCCAGCACATTCATCACCATGTCTTGCTCCACCGCCAGCTTGAAGAGCAGACGGCATATGCGGTTCTCCGTGTCCTGCACTGTTCCGCGCAGAACGGACGCCAGTGCGGGTGGCATATAAGCGGTGGCATCCTGACCGGAGACGTAGCCGGCGTAGAACAGCGCGGCCTTCTCCAGATACTCACTGCGGCTTTTGGAGTTCGCAATTTTCATCGCTCTGTCCATCACCTCCAGCGTGGACGGGTACAGCCAGACGGGGATGCGTGTCTTGATCTCTACGGGGCCGCTCGGTTCCACCGAAATGTGCGTATTTTTGCTCATTGGAAATTTTCTCCTTTTTGTTGAAAAACCACCTGTCACAGCCACCTTGGAAAAGGTTGAAACAGGGCGGTTTTCCCTTTGTTTTTATTCATTCCGACCACCTGGCACAGCCAACAGGGGGTAAAACCGGCCACCTATGGAAAATCTCCGACCCGCGTTGCGGGGCGGTGTGGCTGGCAGGGGGGCGCGTAAGCGACCACCTGCCTTTATCCTGCACATTTTTCGACCCCCCGGTTCACCTGCCACTTTCGGCTGTGCTGAATTTGTTGGATGGCGCACACAGGCCACACGCTTTGGACACAACCGCATCTGCGGTGAGCGGCGGCTTGTTACCCTCTGGGTACCAGCGAGGCCACACAGCGGCGCACAGGCTGTCACGCTGAGTGCGCACTGTTGCTGTGGAGAGCGAGTGCCTTTGCGACTCGCTGACGTTCAGCCGCCACATCTATCTGCGCCAGTTGCTGTTCGTAGAACTGGTCGAGGGCCAGCTGGATCGGACGGATGGTGTAGAGCAGATTGCCGTTGCGCTTCAGACCGGCCTTGGTGATAACTGTTGTGCTCTCTGTACTGATGAGCCGCCGCTCCTCCAACTCACACACATACTTGCGGATTGTGTTGGCACTCATCCTCACTGCTCTACCGATGGTCTTGTAGCTGGGCCAGCACTGGTACGTTTTCCTGTTCTCGCAGCAGAGCAGATAAGAGTAGACGGCCAGTGCGCCGGGCGACAGACCCAGCAGGAATATCTCGTTGGGCAGCTGGAAGTAGTTCTTGATTGGATCACGCTTGGGCCGCGGTGTGTACTTCACTCTGCACCTCCCTGGGTGTGCCGCGACACCCACTCCACGAATTTCTCCTTGGGCACGACCATCCTGCTGCCGACCTTCAGCACTGGAAAATCCGGCTCATGCATTAGCTCGTACCCGCTGGACGGTGAGACGCCCAGTACCCTTGCCACCGTTGCCGCGTTCAGGAACAGCGGTAGCTCGTCGTAATCTTTGTAGGCGGATTCTTTCATGCTGTGCTTGACCTCCTTTCTTTATGACACGATTTTCTTCTCTGCTTTTCCGGACTGACTTCCCTCACTCTTCTACCACAACCTCTGGCGGCTGAAACGGAACTTTCTTATAGACGAGTTTACAAAATGTTTACCGATTCAGAACGCAGGCCCCCTCATCCCTCTACCACAACCTCCAGAGTCCAAAAGCGACGTTTTATTTTTGCTTTCAGAAAAAGTTTTTGCTATAGAAAAGATCACCCGCCAGAACTGAGTCTGGCGGGTGATTGTATCGGAAGAGTTGAGGGGTATCTGATGATGGCCTGTCTATTCTTTGTTTAGGCGATGCAGTTTTTGAAGCCTCGACACAAACTGTCAGGGCGAGGACCTCAACCAGGAATAAAAAACTTTCCTTTTTTCTGCAACGATGTTACCCTGTCATACGAATATATCAATAAGGGAAGGCGGTGAGGCCATGGAGCAGGAGAGCAAGTGGATACGGGACATCCAGCGCGGCGGTTCCCGTCAGGCGGCGGAGAAACTGGTGGAGCGGTACTATGACGAGATATACATCTTTGTCTACCGCCAGACCGGACACAAGGAGGACGCCATGGATCTGACCCAGAGCATCTTCCTTGCGGTCCTCCGGGCGCTTCCCTCCTACGACCCGAAGAAGGCCGCTTTCCGCACCTGGCTCTACCGTATCGCTGCCAACAAGGTCATCGACGCCCGCCGCCAGTCCTGGCCCGTGACTACGCCGTTGGAGGAGATTGAACTGCCTGTTCAGGAGGACTTTGTCTCCCGGATTTATGACCGGGAACTGCTAGAGCGGATCGAGGGCTATGTGTCCGGGCTGTCCCCCTCGCTTCAAGCCGTGTTTCGACTGAGGCTCTACGGGGAACAGAGCTTCGGAGAGATCGCCGCCGCCCTGGGCCAGTCGGAGCCGGCGGTGAAAAGCCAATACTACCGCCTTTTGGGGCGGATCAGAGAGGAGTTTGATCCAGATGGATAAAAAAATTCCCATGCCCACAGGTGAGGAGCGGCAGGCGGCTATCCGGCGCATTGTGGAACTGAGCGGGGTAGAGCGGAGAAACAGACGGCGGAGCGTCTCCCTGTCTGTGGTGTTCTTTGGTGTAGAGGACTGCCTGTTCCTCCCCGCACTGGCGGCGCTGCTGTGTCTGATTCCAGGAGCGGTGTTAGCACGCTTAGACACCGTGGTCCCACTGCTGTTTTTGTTTTCCCCTGCGCTGTACGCCGCCCTCCATCTGCTGACTGCATGGAAAGACACAGCAAGCGGTGTTGCGGAGTGGCGGCGGAGCTGCAAACTCTCAGCCTGTACCCTGCTGGCTCTGCGGATGCTGGTATTTGGCGGTTTGGCGGTGATCGTGTGCGTCCCCACCAATATCCTGCTGTGGCTGACCTCCGGGCGGAGCTGGTCCCTGCCCTGGATGCTGGGCCTGTCCTTCTCCAGCCTGTTCCTCTACGCCGCTCTGACCCTGTTCTGTCTGAGGCTTCGCCGGGGGATTGTGGTTCCGCCCGCCGTGTGGGGCGTGACCGGACTGCTTCTGCTGGTCTGGGAGCGGGGCGGAGAGCTTCTGCTCCGGGTTCCCGTACTGGTTCTGTTTGTCCTGGCCGCCGCCGGGCTGGCCTACTGTGTTCTGACCCTGGAGCGGATGCTCCGCTATCCCAACCGAGGAGGTCGCTTCTATGCTTACAGTTGAACATGTCACCAAAAAATACGGCGATTTTACTGCCCTGGAGGACATCTTCCTGCAATTCACCGCCGGGGTTTACGGTCTGCTGGCCCCCAACGGGGCGGGCAAAACCACCCTCATTAAAATGCTCACTACCCTGCTGTTCCCCACCTCCGGGCAGATTTTGTGGGAGGGGGAGGACATCCATGCACTGGACGAGGAGTACCGGGGACTGTTAGGCTATCTGCCCCAGGAGTTCGGCTACTACCCCGGCTATACCCCCCGGCAGTTTCTGCGCTACGTTGCTGCGCTCCAGTGTATCCCCCGGAAGGAAGCCGATGGGAGAATCAGCAAACTGCTGGAGCTGGTGGGGCTGTCCGATGCGGAACTCAAGAAAATGCGGCAACTCTCCGGCGGGATGCGCCAGCGGGTGGGCATCGCCCAGGCCATGCTCAACGACCCCAAGCTGCTGATTTTGGACGAGCCCACCGCCGGCTTGGACCCGCGGGAGCGGGTACGGTTCCGAAACCTGATCCACTCCCTGGCAGAGGACCGAATCGTCATCCTCTCCACCCACATTGTCTCCGATATTGAGACCATCGCCGGGCAGATTGTCATGCTCCGGGACCACAGGCTGTTCTGCTGTGACAGCCCGGCGGGAATCTGCGGCAAAATGAAGGGCCGGGTGTTTGAGGTCCCGGCGGAAACCGCTTTGGCGGAAAATCAGTTTCTCCTCAGCGAGCGGCAGGGGGAACAGGGGACGGTCCTGCGTATCTTCTGCGACACTCCGCCCCGGGGAGCTGTTCCAGTGACGCCCGGCCTGGAGGACGCCTTCCTGGCGATCTACCGGGAGGGGCAGGTATGAGGCTGCTGAGATATGAGTGGAGCAAGCTGTCCCATCTGCCCGCCTTTTGGGGTGTGCTGGTTCTGTGTTTGGCCTTCAACTGCCTGCTCATCGGCAGCGGGGATCGCTGGCGGTGGGAGTGGAACGAGACCGCTGCTATGACCGGCGGGCTGAGCCAGCGGGTAGACGGCGACTTTCTGGACGGGCTGGGGCGGCGTCCCCAGTCAGATTACCGGAACTATCTTCTGTCCGCTGCGGAGGGTATGACGGACATTTATGCGGACTACGACCTGAAATCTCTCTCGGACTTTTACAACAGCTATGTCAAAAGCTCTCCCACGGCGGCAGTCCTGATGGAGTGCAAGTATGAGCGGCTGGCGGAGCGGATCGCCCACCTGTCAGAAACAGGAGCGGCCATGGATTGGTATAGCGGGCCAATTACCCATTACGTCCACCAGTTTCTCTATGGGACCCTGATGCGGGCTGTCCTCACCGAGGGTGCGGTGCTGGGGATGCTGTCCATGTTGTTTCTGCTGGGCTACGAAAATCAGCAGCGGACGGCGGCGGGGGTGTACGCCTCCCGCACCGGGAGAAAGCTGTGCCGCTGGAAGGTGCTGGCCGGAATCACCTGGGCGCTGGCGGTGTATCTGCTGCTGGCGGCGGTCACGCTGGGGATATTCCTGCTGTTCTGGGACTGGAGCGGCGTCTGGGGCGGCAGCGTCTCCGGCCAGTTCAACTACATCATTGATCTGTTTTATCCACGCCCGTTTTTCACTTGGACGGACTTCACTGTAGGGGGCTATCTTGCGGCGGCAGTGGGGCTGGGCGGTTTGTTGACCGTCGTATTCGCTCTGCTGGCGGCCATCTGCGGAACGCTGGTGCGAAATGTCTACCTGTCCGCCCTGCTGCTGGCCCTGCTGCTGTGCGGCAGCGCGGCGGCCCAGGCCCTCTGCTCCCAGGCGGGGCTTTGGATGGGGTATGCCCTGCTGACTTTTCAGCCCGTCAGTATCTGGCTAACAATCAACGGCTGGTTTACCGAGCTTGGCCTGAACGCTTTTGTTCCCTGGCAGGAGACTGTCAGCACAGGGTTAGGTTTGGCGGTCTGCGGTATGGGGACGGCTTTGGCGCTGAGACACTTTGGGCGAAAGGACGTGATGACATGAGCCTGTTTTGGCAGGAACTGAAAAAGATTTGGCATCCCGGAATTTTGGCGGGCATTATCCTGCTGGGGCTGATCTACTACTATATGTTCCCCAGCTTCTATATTGAGCACTTTTCCAACGGCCCCTCAGCACAGGAAGAGTTTAATCTGTCGGTGGAGTGGGTCAATCGGTACGGCCCTACACTGGAGCCGGAAGAGCGGGCGGAGGTGGACAGCCAGCTGGCGGAGGAAGTTGCCAAATTCAACCGGCAGTTGGAGGAGTTCCCCGAGGCCAAGGCAACAGGAATCACAGACTATGAAAGTTTTCGCGCCGCTTCCGAGCAAAACGAGGGGGATTCTCAGCTGATGTGGGCCATCCGGGAAGGAACCAACTGCTATACAATTGAAAATATCCGGCAGATGATGGAACTGTGTGACCGCCAGAGAGACTATCTCGAACAACCGGAGTTTTTCCAGTATTACACGCCAAAGGAGCAGGCGCAGATGCTTGCAGTGGATAGCTGGCCCAAGAGCCTCCTGTCCTGGTCTGTTATGGATTCCACCAACAGATATCTCAAATATCTGGCCCAGTGGACAGCCATTAGTGTGATCCTACTGCTGTCCCCCACTCTGGTGCGGGACAGGCTGCGGCGGACTCGCCCCCTCCAGTGGTCCAGCCGGCGGGGACGGCGGGTGCTGCATACCCAGTTGGCGGCGGGGCTGGTTTCTGCGCTGCTGCTGAGTGTGGCGAATGTAACGATTTATGCTATCCCGTTTTTGGACCAGGGTCCTCTTGCGCTGAAGGACTGTCCCCTGGGTAACTCCGTTTGGGAAACCGGAATCCCTTGGTTCAACTGGACCTATGGACAGTATCTTGGCATTTTGACTGGGATGGTGCTGGCGTTGGGGATCGGCATCGGCGCTGTGACTCTGTTCCTGTCCCGGTTCAGCGACAGCTATGTGTCCATGCTGCTCAAGGCGTTTCCGCTGTTTGTGGTGATGGGCGGTTTTTTCGCCACTTGGGTGATGAATTATGCGTTTTTCTTCCATCTGGCTTGGGATTATGCGGAGTTTTACGTATCAAAGGGCGCGGAGGCGGTCTGTATCGCGGTGCTGCTGATCATGGGCGCGGCGCTGACGGGATGGAGCTGTTTCAGGCAGAGAAAACTGGAGTGCTGAGCGTGTGGAGGGAGGCGATTTCAAAAGGAAAACGTAATGAGTATTAACGTTTTTATATTTAAAAAGGCATTGTATAAGAGTGGATTTTTTGGCCTTGGCGATAATATTCAACCAGAATTTTTCGCCGCCGGTAGTTAATTTCATAATAGACACCCAAAACATACCGGCAAACATGTTCTGGCAGATTCTTGCCATCCCATGCCCAGACATCATCAAAAGAGTCTTTCGTCAGGGCAATGAGACGTTCCCGGTCTTTATTCTTTTCGGTGGTGCAGCGAGTTGATTTTTTCATTTCGACAGCAAGAAGATTGTCCTGCTCGATATGAGTTCCCCGGCTGTGGAGGATTAGATCGCAATTGATAGAAATAATTTTTTCGTCAGGGCCGCGAATGGTTTTGCGGATGGTTTTAATAGTGCCTTTGTTTCGATTATACTCCACATCCGCATAATAGCCTTTATAAGAGGGGTCTTGCCTGATGAGATCATAAATATGTAGCATAAGTGCGCCGCACAAGGTTCGCTCAGATACCTGATCAGCCAATAAGCCATAATCAACCATCAATAGAGCGTCATTGGCCTGTTCAAAGAGATCTACAAGTTCATTATAAGTTTTCATATACCCACCTGATTCCAATTTGGCTGTTCATCTGTTGCCTTTCCGCAGCGAGTTATGAGGTTCGATTCATTTACAGGTGTTTGTTTGACAGGACGATGATGGTTAAACCATTGTATACAATGGTTGACATATTTTTTGAAGCACCAGTTTGCAATTTCCCCAATCAGCTCCAGCGGGAGCGGCTTGCTGTAGGGGAGCTGTATTGTTCCCTTGCTGGTCGTGTACTCCGTCAGCCGCCCGGCGAACGCCTCCACGGCCTCCGGGCCGGGGTACAGGCCAATGTGCCGCTTGGAGGCCGCAAACTGGATCAGGTTCCGGCCCTTCCAGTAGGTGGGCATACTCCAGGAGATTTTTTCCTTGGACTCCGGGATGCTGGCCTTGATGGCGGCGTTGATCTGCAGCAGATAGTCCTGCGCCTCCTCCGGTTGGGCGGCGATATACTCCTCAATCGTCGCCGGAGGCTTTCCGCAGTAGTGACTCTGCTCCATGTTTTTGAATGACCGCCCACACTTGGGACATACCCACATGGCTGCTTCCTCCTATTTTCGCAAGATCTTTTTCATCGGCTTTCCCTTTGCCAACTCGTCAACCAGCTTGTCCAGATAGCGGATTTCCCGCATGAGCGGGTCCTCCACCTCCTCCACCCGGACGCCGCAGACCACGCCCTTAATCAGAATCCGGTTCGGGTTGGGCTGGGGCGCGCTACGGAAAAAGTCCCCGTAGCAGAGGCCGGAGGAGCGGAACGTCTCCAACTGCTCCGGGCTGTACCCCGTCAGCCAGCAGACGACTTCATCCACTTCGGCCTTCGTCCTGTCCTTCCTGGTGGCCTTGTCCAGCAGAAGCCCGTATACTTTCCCGAAATTCATTTGAAACACTTTATCATTATTCATAATGCATACACTCCAAATAATGATGCACTATTTTACCACATCCTATATCGTTTTGCAAAGAGTCGGCCTGAGCCTTGTTCGGTCAACGTAGCAGGTTTAATTCTTTGTTTTCAGCTACGCAAAATTTGAGCAGAAAATCTGGACTTCCGGGTATCATATTTTCCTGCCTGCACTCTATTTCTGCCGCCATGAGAGAGGTCCGTCCAGTTTCCTGGACGGACCTCTCTGGGTGCTATTTGCTTAGGCATAGAAGTTGACGCTGTTGGGGATTCCGACGAACATGTAGCAGTAGGTGATACCGTCATGCTGGGCTACTCCAACACCAATGCAGTCGCATCTGGGGTCTATCATTGTTTCGAAGTGACCGGAGGAATTGATCCAGTTGTCGACGGCGTGTTGGGCGGCATCAGCTGTACCGGTGAACACGGTGAGGTTGTCACCGAAGCCATAGGGGTAGCCGGCATCGACAGCGGCTTGGCTCTCCTCCGGGGAGTGGTGCCAAGTGTAGCGCCGGTTGGAGCAGAGTTGGGCGGCGTTCATCAGGGCTTCGCTGACAGGCAGTTCTGGCACCCCATTGGCCTTTCGGGTCTGATTGATGAGCCGGATCATCTCTTGGCGTATCTCCAGATTGTCCGTCAGGCCGGTGCTATCCCCGCTGGCGGGGGCCTCCGGCGCGGCGGGGACGGCGGAGCCGACTGTCAGTGTTACGCTCCCGTGCTCCCCGGCGCTGTCGGAGACGATGATTTCTGCGCTCCCTTCCTCCTTGGCGACAGCGACCCAGAAGGTCAGCACCTGATCTACTGCCACAGTGTCCGGGTCGCTGGAAGTGACAGCGTACTCCGTACCGCTGGGGCCGATGATGAGGCCGCTACGTTCCCCGACCTCCAGGGTGCTGCCCTTGTAGCTGCTCACTCGGATGGTTGGGGCCTCTGTTGCTATGGCGGGGATAGCGAGGGTTGTTGCGAGGATTGCTGCCGTCAGTGCGGCAGTGGTGCGCTTTTTGATACTGGTCATTTGCTTTTCCTCCTGATTTCTGTATTTTATAGGGCTTTCGCAAGCAACACGATACCGAAATAGGAGGCGAAAGTCGATAGGGATAAACGGAGAAATACAGAGGTGAAAAGCAAGCGAATTACACAGTGCTTCGTTGAGTTTGTGGACGGCCTCTTTCAGTGAGACAATTTCTTTGACCACATAACCAGCCACAGACAGGTGTGGAACACATGGAAATGAGGCTTTCAAAGAGTGCCGGAGAGCAAATGAAATGGAGCAAAAACGGCTATAAACAAGCGGAAAATATGTAAAGAATATTGCCATGGCAGTTGGTAAGGATGAGGTCCCCAGTTCAAATCTGGGTAGCAGCTCCAGAAAAAGAGGTCAAGAAAGATTTTTGGTCAAAAAACCAAGAGATTTCAAGGCTTCAGAGGCCCTTGGATAACGAAAATCCAAGGGCCTCAAAATTTAGATTTTTCCACGCTTTCTGTTCACTCAGATAAGACTCAAACCCGCAGGCAGAAAATTGAAAATAAGATGCTAAAAGAAACGCATGTATTTTGGGTGTCGATCCGTCAGCTCTAACGGGGCTGAACAGGTCGACACTCTTTTTGTTTTTCAGAGTTTGAAGTGCCCAGCGCCTGTTTTCAAAACAGGTGAAATTAAAAGGGGCCCCGCACTTTTCAGGGCAAAAAATTATAATTTCATAAAAACAGGAGGATCAAAATGAGCATAGACGAAAGAAACAGGTATTTTCAAGAGCTGTCCCGCAATCTCCGGCATGAGGGCCTCATCGTGAAGCCGGAAACGGAGGAGGGGCTCCTGCCGGTGGAGCTGGACGGACAGCGCCTCTGTCTCGCCCTGGATACCGGTGCGGTGAGGTACTGGAAAGAAGATGTAGCTGACGACCACAGGAGCGCCGTCCTGAACAGGGTGACTGACGTCGCCAAAATCACCGCCGAGTATATGCGGCAGATGGAGGCGGCGCCCCAGCTGACAGCCAGCAGTCTGACAGGAGACTACAGGCTGTTGGCTGAATTTAATGATACGGTCCTGGCGGGCCATCCCTCTAAGTACGGTGTTCAATTTATTACATGGGAATGGGTGCAGGACCACACCGCGCTGTATCAGGGGAATTATTACGGCCCCGAGGGCGGCACAGACAGCTACGCAGCCGCGAAACGGAGCTTTGCCGTCCGCTCCAGCCTCATTCCCCGCAGTGCCCTTTTTACCCCGGAGCAGCTGACAGAGGTCTACCGATGTATTCATGAGACGCTGGAATCCAGGTACCCCATCACAGATGAGCGAAAGAAATGCCTGGAATCTGCCGCGGAGCAGATTGAGCGCGGCGTCCCGGATCTGGACGAGCGGGTGGGTCTCTCCAATGATAAGGAGCTGGAGTTTGCGGACGAAATGTTCGCCCAAAACAGCGGGATACAGTTCAGCTAAAAAGTTTGAAATGTGAGGCCGTTTCCCGGAAAAGGGCAGCGCCTCTTTTCATTTTGTTCTTTTCCGGGGAATTAGAATAACACCTCAGAAAGGAATAAAGACCATGGCAAGATATTTCATGAGCGACACCCGGCTGGGCTGGCTGGAACGGATGATGATGGAACCGCCGAATCCTCCGCGTCCCAATACAGCGCCCAAGCAAAAAGGACGTCAAAAGTACCGTCGGACTACTGTCGCCGCCAAGCAGAACATCAGGGAGGGCGGCGTATGAGCTATGTGATCAAGGCGGTCCTGAGCAATCCCCAGCGCCCGGAGTGCGGGCAGATCACCATCCCCTTCCCCATTCCTGTTGACCAGTATGATCAGACTATTGAGATGCTCCGGGCGATGGGTTTAGGAGAGCCCGTGAACCAGGACTGCAAGGTAGACGTGATCGACAGCCACTACAGTGTGCTGGGCACACTCGAGGGTACACGGGTCAATGTGGATCAGCTGGACTATCTGGCGAAGCGACTGGACGGTTTCTGTTCCGGCGAGGACAGCCAGTTTCAGGCCATGGCACACAAAATGAAAATGACTGATATTGAGGACTTCATCAACCTGACATATTGCTGCCAGCAGGCCACGGTCATCACCGACTTTTCTGACTTAGAGGCCGTAGGGCGCAGCCACTACATGAATCTGCACGGCGGCAGTGCCAGGATGGAGGAGCTGGAAAGCCTGGACGGTGAGGAAACTGCCTACCTCCTGATTGATGGCGGCGGCGAAACGGTCACCCCTTACGGTGTGGTCTATGACAACGGGATGAAGCTGGAGCAGGTATATAACGGGCGACAGCTCCCGGCGTATCTTTATGACAGCAGTCTCATGGTGCTGGAGGTCACGCCAAAGCGGGGACTTGCGGAGGACGACAGCCCGGAATACCTGTACCTCCCCGCTTCGGAACGGCAAATTGAGCGGACGCTACTCCGTGTTGGCATCAACGCACCGCACGACGCCCAGGCGCAGCTTGACTCCGATGAGCTTCCGGAAAGGGTGGCGAAAGCTCTGAACCTGGACCACCTGAGCGGGAACGATATCCCGGCCCTGAACCGGATGTGCCAGGCGATGCAGCCGCTGAGTGAGGCAGACATGGAGAAGCTGAATGCAGTCGTGCTGATTGCGGAACCGGGAAATATGATGGCGGTCCAACAGCTGGCGGAAAACCTGGATCAGTTTGACTTCATTCCCGGAATTCATACTCCGGAGGAATACGGCAAGCACATGATCCGGGAGTCCGGCCATTTTGAGTATGACGAGAACCTGGAGGGCTTCTATGATTACCGCCGCTACGGGGAGCAGCGTATCCGGCAGGAGGGCGGACAGTTCACCGAGTGCGGCTATGTGGTGTACCATGGCGAAATGCCTTTGGAGGAGCTGATGCGGGATATCCCGCCGGAGCAGCACCAGGGCCCGCAGATGGGAGGGCTTTGCTGATGGTGCTTCAAATGCGGAAGGGCATCCTCGACTCCGAGAAAGCGGAGGTCACTTTTCCGGCCACCCTGGCCAAGGTCCAGACAGAAATGCGAGGTCTGGAGGAGTTCGGCAAAAGCTACGGCGTGGTACGCAGCGTCAGCGGCAAAGGCCCGGCACAGCTGCTCAACGGACGTGTGCAGGTCGATGACCTGAATACGGAAGCCGGGATCCAGCGTCTCAACCGGCTGGCTGAGGTAATAGACAATATGAGCAGTGAAAAGCTGGAGCTTCTCAGCGGAGCCTTGGCTCTGGAACGAGCCGCAAACCTGGACGACGTTTTGCGTGTCACGGACAGCCTGGAGCAGTACGATCTTTTTCCCCAAATCAGGACAGATGAGGATTTGGGGCATTTTCTTGTAGATACCTCCCTCGTCACCGGGAAATTCTCTTTCCCGGAGGAAACCAGGCCCTACCTGGACTATGCCAAAATAGGCGCTGAACAGCGAGGCGTTCTCGGAGGAATGTACACGTCTATTGGCTTTATCAAACGGCGGGAAGAAACTCCTGCGCAGGCAGAAGCGCCAAGGACGATGCTTTTGACGCTGGCAGTTTCGGAGCAAAGCTATCCTCTTGTCCTCCCCGCAGCTGAAACACAGTTGGAACACGCAAAGAGCACCCTGGGGATCGAGGACTTCTCCCAGACAGTGATTGCCAGCGTTGAATATGTGGCGCCCTATTTGAATCGTCTGATTCCAACGGACTGCATTACCGTGGAGGATGCCAACAAGCTGGCTCTCTGTCTCCAAAGGCTCAAAACAGACGGCGAAACAATGAAATACTGCGCCGCGCTGGAGGTGGAAGAGCCGTCCACCTTCACTGAGGCTCTGGACCTGGCCATAGACATCGACGACTATGAGTTGATCTCCGATAGTGAACGGGAATATGGCCGAGAAGCCCTTCGCCGCCTCGGGGCGGATGATGAACTTCTGGATACTATTGACGGTTATACCGATTTTGACCAGCTGGGCCGGGCAATGATGGAGGAGGACGGAGTTCGCCAGACGGGATACGAGCTGATCCGCCGCCTGAGCAAACCGTTTCCTGAGCCGGAAATCGGGCAGACCATGATGTAAAAGTTTTCGTAGACTTTTGCAAAGAATTGTGGTATGTGTTGTTGCTGACCCAAAATAGAAAGGAAGTGAAACTGTTGCAAATCAATATCTACAAGGACAAAATGCTGGGCGCCCGCCTGTTCGGAGCCCCGGTGCTGTACAGCGTCCGGCCCATCCCCCGTGAGGATGTTCCCCAGGGGTGGTACTGCTACGATCTGCGGGGCACCGCCCGCCACCCGGACGAGCCCCACGCTCTGGTGGACCATGCGGAGGACAACCACGCCGGGTCGATTCTCTCCTACCTGCCGTTGAAAAACGGACGCTCCCAGTATCGGTTGGTCAAGGATATGTTCCAGATGACCGGCACAAACCCCAGTCTGGCGGAGTTCTGCGCCGCAGAACATATCCGCTGCCCCGAAACGCCCCTCCGCCATATGCTGTGCCCCGCTTCCCCCGAGGAGGCGGGGTTGTTTTATGCCCAGGCACCAGAGAGGGACGAGGAATTGGGGGCTGTTGGTCATGTCCGGGTTGACTTCGGGCGAGATGGGAAGGGCTTTTACCACACCTGGTGGCCCAGAGGTCCCGAGGAGCTGAACACCCAGGAGTTCAGAGATGAACTGGACAAGGTGGTGAATGACCTGCGCAAAGGCGTTCTGAAGGACCTTCCCTCCATGCGCCGGTACTGCTATGGCAGCGATGGGGCCATTGAAGGCGGCTCCTGCTGTCAGAACTACGGCTTTACGCTGGAAACGGAGCGATACCTCTACCGTCTGCGGTGCAACCCCACAGAGGGCGACTACCAGGCATATCTTTCATGCTTTGATAAACAGGCGCAGAAACAGGTCATCGGGCGGGTCAGTTACGCCAGCGGAGAACATGAGGAATTTATTGACCCGCAGAAGTACCTCCAGACTATCCGGGAGGAGTTGCCCTATCAGGCCACCACCGGCTTCCGCTGTGAGACGCTCACTGATGACCCGGCGGTCAGAAAGGCTGTGGACGATATGGTCTATGATCTGTACGGCGAGGAAAATCCTCGCCAGATTGAGGACTATGGCGACATAGGTATGACGATGGGAGGCTCTATGTAATGAGTAAGCCGAGAAAACCGACCGTAATAGCGGTGATAGAGAATGGAGAAACCAGATGCAGCCTGACAACCGCCATCAGGGGCTTGGGCGGGATACCGTACCGGCTCCATAAAAGGGCTGTTGGCGAGGATGGCCGGCCTCTGCCCCTGTTCGAGAACATGAAGCTCCAGTCGGAAATCAGTACGGAGGAGTACCAAGGGTATCTGGATCATCCGGAAAACGCGGATGACTTCAAGGCCCTGATTGAGATTGATGTAGATCATAATATGATCCGTGTTGATGAGGACATGGGCGAAGAACGGGAATATCACGAATTCCCGATTGATTTTCTCATGGAAAAGACCAAGCATCTTGAAGGGTGCTTTTCGAGGTCTGGACCCGTTGCAATCTCAAGGCAAGATATCTATGAACTGCTTTCTCCGGAACCGCCTGAGCAGGGTATGACAATGAAGGGAATGATGTAAATGAACCAGATACCGAGAGAATGGCTGAACTTTCTGCGGGAGCAGTTCCCGCAGGGCAGCCGAATCAAACTCAGAGAGATGAGGAATGACCCCTGCCCGGTGGAGTCTGGGAGCATGGGGACATTGGAGGGCATCGACGACGCGGGCCACTTTTTAGTGAATTGGGACAGCGGACGCAGCCTGAACCTGGTGCTGGGGGCGGACAGCTTCTCCGTCCTGCCTCCTCCCCTCCAGACACTGAAGCTGTATATGCCCATGACGGCGACCTACTATGACGAGGAGGATGGGCTGGAGATCGATATCACGATGGACCCTCGGGAGGCCGCACAGTATGCCCCGCAGATTATTGAGGCGCTCCAGAAAGAACGTGACTGGCTGGAACGACACGCGGACAGCCCGGAGGAGGCGGAGCGCGGCCTCATGGCCTATTTCAGCGGCCCGGACAGCGTAGACCGAAAGGTGCAGTCCTACTACTTCACCGCCGAGGTGCGGGACGGTCAGCTCTGGGGCGTGGCCGAGTGCAAGGTGCGGGGCGCCTTGACCCCGCTGGAGTTGGCGGCCCTCACTGACGAAATCGGTGGACAGGCCAGTGACGGCGCAGGAGAGAGCTTTGAGCAAAGAGAAATTCAGGTGGGCAATGGCATGGAAATCTACGCCCACTTGTGGCAAAGCGAGGGGTGGAGCATTATGCCGGAGCAGGACCGCTTTGATCCCCACTTCTCTGAGCGTCTGCCGGATATGTGCTGGTCTACCCTGCCCAGCGATGGGTCGCTCATCTGCATCGTGCAGGGAGAGAACGGCTACCATGTATCGGGGGACAGCAAAGAGAAGCCCAATCTGAACCGTCATCTGGCGGACATCTTCAACAGGGAACGTGGCATTTCCCCCGCACAGGAACAGGCCATGCTGGGCGGCTGTCTCCATGGCTGGGACTCTCCCGCTGCCGATCCCAGGCACTATGCCCAGGAGCAGGCTCTGACAGGGGCGTCATCCTCTGGTCCGAATCTGGCGGAAGGCTTGCCCGAGCTGTGCTTCTCCGTCCTCCCCGGTGCCGGGACACTTATCTGTATCAAGCGGGGCGAGAGCGGCTTCTACCCCTCGGACTGGGATACCGGTGACCCCGCCCAGAACCGGGAACTGGCGGATTACAACAACCAGCGCCTCGGAGTTACCGCCGCCCAGCGGCTGGCGATGGAGGCCGGGTCCATGCATGGCTGGGACTGCCCTGCCGCTGATCCCAAGACCTATGAGCAGACCCTCCAGTCCCCCGCCGATATGGAGGCTGGAGCGCCGATGGGAGGGATGACCCTTGGATAAGGTATTCCACATCCGCACGTTCAACAGCCCCAACGGAGGTTATCGGGAAGTGGAACTGGATCTGCCAGCCACGGATTACGAGCTTCTCGACGCAATGGAACAGCTCCGGCAGGAGGACGGAAAACGTCCGTATCTGGAGTTTCATGCCACCGAGGAATACGACTATTTGAACAAGCGCATTCAGGAGACAGACCTTTTCCGACTCAATGCCCTGGCCAAGCGGCTGGCAGAGCTGGACACGCAAGGCATGGCCGCCTTCGAGGGGCTGGTCTGCATGGATATTCAGAAAGGCGGAGAAACAATCCCCATTGGCAGCCTGATCGACTACGCCCACAGCGGGAATTGCTGCCATGTGGTGGAGGACGCTGTGACCGATGAGGAGCTGGGCAGATTCCTTGTGGAAAATGGATTCATCCCGGAAGCGGAGGATCTCTCCGATAAGGCTCGCAAACTGCTGGACTACACGCAAATTGGAAAGACGTACCGGGAGGCGGAGGGCGGTACATTTACCGGCTTCGGCTATGTGGAGCGGCACAGCGAACTGCGTCAGGTATACAAGACCTTGGATTTTACGCCGAAAAAGCCCGCGTACACCATCCTGCTGGAGGTATCCAAGGGCTTCTTCAATGACCCCGGCTATGACAGCGGCAAAACCGCACAGCTGAAGCTGCCCGCTTCACCGGAAGTACTGGAGACCACATTGGAGGCCGTGGGCGCCTGGGATTGGCGGGAGGCCGGCTGGAGCTGCCTGGACTGCCGGGCTCCGTCGCTGTCAGAGATAATCTCTGATGCTGAGGTGGGAATTGACTTTCTGAATGATCTGGCCCAGCGGTTGGCGGATATGGAACCGAAAGCTCTCAGCACATACAAGGCTCTGTTGGAAGCCACAGACTGCAAGGACCTCCAGAGCGCCGAGGCGCTTATGGACTCGCTGGACAACTACATTTTCTCCCCACAGTACAGCTCCCCCGCCGAGGTGGCAAAGGGGGAGCTGTCTGCTGTCCTCCGCGATGAAGATGCGGCGACCCTCATCCCCCACCTTAACCTGTACCAGTACGGACAGGCGCTGATTGAGCGGTGCGGCGGGACACTGACCGCCTATGGCCTGATTGAGCGTGAGGATCACCAGCCGATCCAGGCAATAGAAAATATGCCCAGCCAGGGCGGAATGGAGATGTTATGATGGAAAATTTCAAAGAACTTCCTACGCTGCCCGGCCCGGCGCAGTACCAGGCGTATGTGAAAGAGCGGCTGGAGACGCTGAGCGTCCGGGAGGGCTATATCCTCGCCGCCGTTCTCCAGAGGGCACCGCCCCGAGACGCGGAGGAGGCGGTGGACTGCCTCAACGCTCTGGAGGACTACGATGTCTGCCCGGCTGGGAGCTACGAGGAGCTGGGGCGGTTCGGCCTCCGGTGCATCAAGGTCCCGGAGGATGTTCTGCCGTATGTCGATTTGGATGAGTTGGGCCGTCAATATGAAGACAAGCACCCCGGCCTGTTCATCGGCCACTGCTATGTGGCCTACCCGAAACAGCCCAGCCCGCCCATCCGGCAGGAAAACGGGGCTCCCCTGCTCTGGGATGACAACTGGAGCGTCAAGCTGAAGCTGGCGACCCCCGCTGTGCCCGAGGGTGTGTGGCTCCGTCTGCCCGACTACACGCTGGACACCGACTATGGCGTTGGGGAGATTGACTTGGTTCTCCATGAATTGAAGGCTGGCTCCCTGGATGACTGTACCCTGCTGGAGGCTCAATGTATCCTGCCCGAGGCCGGCGACCTGACGGCACAGTACAGCAGCGTCAGCGAGCTGGCCAGAGACGGGAACAATCTGGGCCATGTCATGGACGAGCAGGGTCAGGGGGAGCCTCACTGGCTGGAAAAGTTCGCCGCCGCGCTGGAATACGAGAACTGCCGCACCCTGAAATTCGCCCTGGATATTTCCCAGAATATGCACTGTTATGAGTGGGTGTCCGGCGAGGAACTGGCGGACTTCGCGGCAAACCATCTGCGCTCCTGCGGAGTGCCGGAGGAGCTGATCCAGTCCGGAGCCATCAACTTTGACGATTACGCCGAGGATCTGCTGGAAACCTCCGGGTATATGCTGACCGACGGTGAGACCGGCTATATAACCAGGAACAACCGGGAGTTCATCCACGAATACACCACCCCGGACGGGGCGGGCATGACCATGCAGTAAGAATAAAACAGGGGCCGTTTTTCCGAAAGGGACAGACGGCCCCTTCGTCGTCGCAAGCTCCATATCACTCGCTTCCGGGCGAGGCCCGAAAGCTCGCTCATTCCGCTGCTCCTCCTCTCCCCACGGGACCCGCTTCGCTGGGCTCCCGTGGGGTTCCCGTTTGTGCCCTTTTTCGAAAAAACGGCCCGAGAAAGGAGCAAAAAATGCGAGAAGAAAGACTTTTGAGCTACCTGAAGGGGGCCTGTCCCGGCAGGAAATACCGGGTAAGCGGCGCGGAGTTGGAGAGAGCCCTGGGCCTGAGCGGCACCGACCTGCGTAAGCTGGTCAACCGGCTCAGGCGGAAAGGTATCCCCATCGCCAGCGACCGGCAGGGCTACTTCTACGCCGCCACCGCTGGCGAGGTCTACACCACCATCCGCCAGCTGAGGCAGATGGTCACCGGTTTGGAGAAGGCCATCGCCGGCCTGGAGTCAGCCCTGGAGGCCTTCTGCGAGGCGGACAGCGTCGGAGGTGATTCCCCCTGAACAGCTTTATGAGCTGGGTCGGGGGGAAAAGAGCCTTGCGGGAAGAAGTGGTCAGACGGTTTCCCCTGGAGTACAAGCGGTACATTGAGGTATTTGGCGGGGGCGGATGGGTCCTGTTCCACAAAGACCCCCGGAGAGATTTTGAGGTCTACAACGACTTTAACAGCCTCCTTACCAACCTGTACCGCTGTGTGCGGGATAAGCCGGACCTGCTGATGAACGCCCTTGAATATGTCCTCAACTCCCGCGAGGATTTTGAACGTGCGCGGCTTTCCCTGCGCAGGAAACGCACTACGGACATCCAGCGGGCAGCCTGGTTTTACCAGGTTATCCGCTACAGCTACGCCTCGGCCCTTACCAGCTACGGCAGCCAGCCCCATGACATCCGGGCGGACTTTCCCCTTATCGAACAGGCTCACCGACGTCTGAAGGACGTGGTCATCGAAAATCAGGACTTTGAACGTCTCATCCGCCACTACGACCGGGGGGATAGCCTGTTCTACTGCGACCCGCCCTACCACGCCACCGAGGGCTACTACCAGAACATCGGAGAGAACGGATTTACAGAGAAAGACCACATCCGTCTGCGGGACAGGCTGCTGTCCATGGAAGGAAAGTTCCTGCTCTCCTACAACGACGACGCCTTTGTCCGTGACCTGTATGACGCCCCCAATATCCAGATCCAGTCCATCACCCGGCTGAACAACATCAAGCAGCGGTACGATCCCAACTGCCAGTTTGAGGAGGTGTTCATCGCCAATTACGATATGAACGAGCGCGGGCTGTATGTGCCCAAACAATTCAACCTTTTTGACTGAAACGGAGGAAAACCGATATGAAATTTATCAAAGAAATCACGTCCAGGGGGCTCCTGCTCCCGTTAGTCGCCGCACGGCTGGCCAAATTCAAGGCCGGTGACAAGGTGGAGTACCGCCCTTTGAAAGGCACCATGGTGGTGTTGAAGAAGCGGATGACCGCCCTGGAGCTTCTGACCGCGGTGGAGCAGCTCCAGGGTGTTGCATCGGAGCTTCTCTTTCACCTGCACCAGGTCTGCGGCCCCTGCGAGGAGTGCGAGGACGGCTGCCTCTGCGGGGAAACGGAGGACTCCCCCCTCCAGCACCTGCCCACTGACCTGCTGCTCACCTTCGCCGAGGCGGGGACCTGCCTGGGTGAATTGGAGGAGTACCTGATCACGGAGGACATCGTCTATGGCAAGTGATTTTCCCTACGTTTACCCCAATTCCAGGGCAGAGGCCCACCGCCATAAGGAGACGCAGATGCATGCGGACAGCTTCCGCCTGAATGTGGACTGCGCCAGAGCCATCGAACAGGCCATCCGGGATCATTTCGATGAGGCGGACAAGTCGCTGACCGAGGATTGCGCCCGGTCTGTGCTGGAGAAGTTCGGTTTCAAGCGAGTAAACTTCGTCCTGGCCAATTCCCTGTTGGAATTTCAGAAGTCAATCAACTGTAAGCATCTGGTCAGCGACGAGACCTACCAGTGGGGCCGCAGGGTATTTGTCTCCCCGGACGGCGAGTATAACCGCTATTATGCGGTGGACACCGCCGCAGGACTGCTGGAAGCGTTCATCGGTCAGGTCAGGGATGCCTACCAGGCGCTGGGACTGTTCGGCCCGGAACACTGCGTTGGCGACCGGAATGAGCAGGAGTACGAGGGCAAGGTGCTGGTGCTGAGCACCGACACACTCCGGGAGAGCTGTTGGGACCCCCGCAATATGCTCTGGTTGGCCGAGGGCGGCTTTGGCTGTTCCCCCACCTCCAGCGGTCGAGCAGTCTACGCCACCTGTCTGGGCGATGGGGAGAAGACCCGTTGGAACCGCTCCGACTTCACTGGCGTCCTGGATGAGCAGTACCTGCCCGATTGGGCGACGGAGAAGCTGGAGGAGCTTCGCGGCCCTCAGCAGGAGCAGAACAGCGGTCCCGCCATGGGCGGGATGACCATGAAGTGAGGAGGTGCGTTTATGAAATTATCCTACTACACCATTGATGATCTGCGCCTTGGGTACGATCCCCAGGGCGAAAAGGGCTGGCGGCAGTCCTGTTTCCTGGATTTCCGGGACGCGCTGGAGCAGTACCGCTCCCTTCCGGATGACGCCGTCAAGGTTATCGGTGTCAGCAATGGGGAACAGGATGTGGAGCTGGCACGCCGTCTGCCCGTCGATACGGGCAGCGTCGTCCAGGAAAATGTCCTGGTCCTTGATTTCCTCGCCCTCCCCCTTTGGAAGAAGGAGGAGGGCGTGATTGTTTCGGCCAGAGAGCTGGTGGATGTGCTGGATATCCGTTGGTGTCTGAGTGTGGACAGGCTGGTCCCGCCGCCCGGCGAGAAAGCCCTGTCCAAACGGCTGAAGGGCAAGTACCTCTGGCCCGATGTCCCCGGCGTCTTTGAGTCGGCTATTCGCTGGCTCTGCCTGCCCGGCACCGGCTGGATATCCCCCGCAGAACTGAAGCGCCGTTACCCCGCACCGGAGCAGTCCTTCCGCTATCCCGTCGTCACCAAATACCGTGTGGACGGAGTAACGGCGGACGGGACCTTTGCTCCACTGGAAGTATCCCATTGGGAGTACCTGATGTTGGCACGCCGCACACAGGAACGGCTTGACCATAAGAAAATTTAAGGAGGAAAAGATCATGAGCAGCAAATCCCAGAACAAACCCGCACCCCAGAGCGCCCCCGTCCGGGAGGCGGCCCCCATGGAGATGGAGGTGAAGATCCACAGCCTGAGCACCAGCGGCAGCGTGCTGGCCAACGCCTCGGTGACTCTGAACGGCTGTTTTGCCGTCCGGGGCATCAAGGTCATCAACGGCGAGAACGGTCCCTTCGTCTCCATGCCCAGCTACAAGGGCCGGGACGGCTACAAGGACGTCTGCTTCCCCTGCACCAGGGAGTTCCACCAGCAGTTCAGCGACACGGTGGTAGCCGCCTACCGGCAGGAGCTGTCCCAACTGCCCCAGCGGCAGCAGGAGGCTCCGCAGGAACAGGAAACCCCGCCCGCGCCCACAATGACGATGTAAGGAGAGAACAGAAGATGAAAAAAGTATCCGCGCTGTGCGCCGCAGCATTGGCCCTGACCCTGATCATGGCCCCCGCCGCTTACGCGGCGGACGCAGCCCCCAGCCCCGCCTGCTATCCCACCTCCGTTACCCGGAGTGAGGACGGCACAGAAATTCGCAAGGTCTACGACCTGTCCCCGGAGGAGGACCCTGCCGGGATCGCCCGGTCCGACTTTGAGCAGGAGGGCTTCCGCTACACGCTGGTGGACCTGCTCAAGCAGGAGGCCCCGGAGCATGAGGAGCGGTTCCACACGGAAACCGTCTCTATCCCCAGCAAGAACAAGGACATGGAGTCCGTGCTGGCCCTGCTGCCCGCCGAAAGGGAGTTTGTCACCGAGGACGGTCTCACCGGCACCCTGGTCCTCCGGCTGGATACCGTTCAGGTGGAGGTGGCCGGGTACGGCAGCTCTACCAGGGAGGTCTCCGCCACCCGCAGCTACCCCAATCTGGCCAGCCAGGACACCGCCAATATCCCCAAGACCATCCAGGACGGCGGGCGGACACTCACCCTTCAGAATATCAATTGGCAGACCGACAACACCGCCAGCATGGACGGCTACGCGGTAGGCGACCGCTACACCGCCGTTGCCACCTACACCGGCAGCGCCACAAACAGCTATGTGAAGGGTTATACGGTCACCGCCGACTACAGCGGCAGCGTCAGCAGGATCGCCCTGAACAAGACCCGGTATGTGGCCATTTTCGAGGGCACGCCCCTCAAGCCCATAGCGCCCGAGCCCGATCCAAGCGGTCAGACCTCCGGTCCCGCCAGCTTCAACTGGCCGCTCCTGCTGGTGCCCCTGGGCGTCATCGCTGTGGCGGGCGCCGGCGTCGGCGGCGCCCTGTTCCTGAAACGCCGCAAAGAAAATGAGGAGGATGCCGAATGAAAAAATTTCCTGTTTTTCTCTCTGTCCTGTGCCTGACCGCTTCCCTTATGATCCCCGCCAGCGCCGCCGCACCGCTGGAGTATACCATCAATGGCCCCGGTGACCCGGAATACGGCAAGCCCACGTCCTTTGAGGTGATCCACACCCCCGATAACGGCGCTCGGAAAAATGAGGACGTGAGCAAGAACGCCGCCCTCGCTCCGCCCGCCTTTGGCACTTACAGCGCCGACACCTTGAACACCGGCACGCCCCTGACCCCCAACCTGGCTCCCGGTTACCGGCCTGACGCCGGAGCGGTGGTCAATGGCAGCGTGGGCACTATCACTCCGCCTGCCGCCGATGGCAGCGGTTCGGTCTATGTGCCGGGCTCCTCCACTGTGACTGTGACCGGCTCCCAGGACACCGCCTCCTCCACCGGATACACCGAGGTCACCGATGACCTCTACTACTCCGGAGGCTATCTGGGACGGCTGAAGATCCCCAGTCTGGATGTGAACGTCAAGGTCTATGAGGGCACGGACAGCAAGACTCTGGCCAAGGGCGCGGGACACTTCCCGGATACCAGCATCTGGGATGGAAACTGCTGTATCGCGGGACACAACCGGGGTGCAAATTGTTATTTTGGCGCCATTCATACGCTGGAGCCGGGCGATAAGATTACCCTGACCACCAAGCTGGGCACCCGTACCTATGAGGTCATCTCCGTGTCCAAGGTGAGCGAGACGGACCAGAGCGGCCTTGCCGCATCCAAAACGAATATGCTCACCCTTTACACCTGCGTCCGGGATCAGCGGGATCAGCGGTGGTGTGTCCAGGCCGTGGAGGTTAGCTAATATGCTTCGTTTCGGGCCGCTCTTTTCTCCGTTTTAAGCTTCGATTTTGCTGGATTTATGTCCTTGCTTTCGGTATTGTTGTGCTTGCAAAAGGCCAACAAAACATCGAATGATAAGGAGGATCACATGATGAGCAGAAAGAAAGAGATGACCCTGATCGCGGCAGGTATGCTGGCCGGAGCCCTTCTGGTGCCCACCGCTCACGCGGCGGTCCGGCAGCTCACCGCCACCCCCAGCACCCAGCGGTTCTATGTGGACGGCGCTCCTGTTCAACTGGAGGCTTACGCCATCGACGGCAGCAACTATGTGAAGCTCCGGGATGTCGGTGAGGCTGTGGGCTTTCGGGTCAGCTACGACGGCTCCACCAACAGCGTCTACATCGGAGAACGTCCCGCCCTCCAGGACAGCGGTACTGTCACCATCCCCACGGACGGCTCCAAGTACATCCCACAGGTCGGGGACCGGGTCCGGTGCGACGACGGCTATATTTATGAGATTAAGGACGTTCGCCGCTACGACAACAACGTCTTCGCGGACGGCCCGGTAGGCCCTCTGCCCACCCCCACCTGCGACTGGAGCGCCTTCCCGGAGGTGGAGATCCCCAAGGTGGAGATCAGACACTTCGCCCACGACGACGGAGACTCCATGTTTATCCGCAATATCTACGAAACCCGGCGGATGCAGTACACCATCTACAACGCCATCGGCAGGGAGCCCGGCGTATGGCGGGACGGCAAGCCCCTGATGACCATTGCGCTGACCATCGACCCGGCGGACGAGCCCTGGGTAAAGACGTCCTGGCCCTGGCGGGCCTCCGACCTGGAGGAGTTGGTCCACAGCCGCCCCAACAGCCACTTCTACGTGGAAGCCTGGGACTACTACAGCAAGGGCGTCTTCCAATGCACCCGCTACTGTGTCGCATCCCTGTAAAACCGAGTAATCCCCCGCGCCCTCTCTGGAAACAGAGAGGGTATTTTTTTGCCCCAAAACCTTTTCAAGGAGGAACTTTGTTTTGAAAAAACGTATGATTTCCCTCTTCCTGGCTCTCGTTACCTTGCTGGGCATCCTGCCCGTAACCTCCTTTGCCGCCCCCACTCTGGAGGAGGCCATGGCTGAGGTGAACGTGTATGCCAAGAACGAAACCCTCAATTGGCTGACCATGAACGGCAGCGTCAAGGAGCAGCACTATACTTATTATAAGTATGAATCCGTGCAGACCGGGCAGGTCAAAGAGATTCCCGCCTACTGCGTGGACCCCAAGCTGTACGGTGTTCCGGTCAAGGTGCCCGAGGGAACGCCCATAAAGTACAGCGCCAAGGAAACCATGTCCGACTACAAGCTGGTGGGCATCGTTTCCAACGGCTACCCCCACCAGTCCTTGGAAACCCTGGGCCTCAAGACGGTCAACGAGGGCTACTACGCCACCAAGACCGCTGTCTGGATTCATATCCTGGGCAACTGGTCCATCGACAAGCTGGGTATCAATCCCAACCTGTCCGGGGCCGACCGTGAGGCGGCGGAGCGCGTCCTCCAGGCCACCAAGGACATCTACTGGCGGGGCGTGATGTGGAACAAGATGTACACCCCCAAGCTCACCGCCACGGCGGACCGGGACAAGGCGTACCCTGTCACCATCAACGGCGAGGCTTACTATCAGCAGGAATTTACCGTCCGAAGCGAGACCTGGGCCATTGAGTCCGTAAAGCTCTCCCTGGGGGAGGGCGCTCCCGCCGGGGCCAAGATTCTGGATAAGGACAACAAGGAAATAACCTCGCTTGTCCTGGACACCAACAGCGACGACGGTTTTTACAACACCTGCAAGGTGGTCTACCCCGCCTCCAGCGTGGAGGGCCAGACCGGCTCCGTCACACTGAACATGAGCTGCGTGGTGGACCAGTACGTAGTCTACTACGCCAAGACCCTGGAGAAGGACAAGTACGGCAACATCCAGGACTACCTTCTGGACACCGACCCCAGCTACCCCATCGAGGCCAGCGCCATCAGCCAGTATTCCGCTGACCCGGACAAGCCTGATAAGCCGGACGATCCTCCCGACTCCAGCATCACGCAGTTGAAAATCACCAAGCTGGAAACCGGGACCGAAACCCCGCTGGAGGGGGCTGTGTTCGAGGTCTTGTACCCCGACGGCAAGCCGGTCGGCTCCTATTCCACCAACGCCAACGGCGTTATTACCATCCCCCTGAGTATCACCGGAAATTATACCGTGACGGAGCAGACCCCGCCGAAATTTCATGTGCTGCCCAAGCATACCACGCAGAATGTCACTGTCATGCACGGCAAGACGGCGGAGCTGACCTTCTGGAACGACCCTTACGGCAGTCTGCGGGTGCACAAGGTCAGCGATACCGGCGACAATCTGGCTGGCGTCACCATCCAGATCAAGCACGTCAAGAGCGGCGAAACCTGGACGGAGAAAACCAATCAGGCGGGCGTCGCCGTGTTCAACGAGCTCCCCTTGGGCGGCTACGAGGTCCGGGAGATGGCCGGTATCGAGGGCTGGATTGCCGAAACCGATACTGTCCAGACCGTGGCCGTTGTGGCCGGGGAGGAATCCACCGCCACCATCGTCAACAAGGCGCTGCCCGGCCTCAAGATCATTAAGTACGACCGGACCACCCTGAAGGTCATGGCGGACATTCCCTTTGAAATCTGGCGGGACGGTGTTTCCCTGGGCCAGCATACCACCAACGCCCAGGGCGAAATCCTGATTACCAACGCCCAGCCCGGCACCTATCTGGTGCGGGAGGTCCAGAGCGACGACGAGCACGTCACCGACACAACTCCCCAGCAGGTGGAATTAAAGCCCGGAGACGGGATCAAGGAGCTGGTTTTCTACAACGGGAAGAAACCCGGTATCCGCCTTGTGAAGGTGGACAGCGCCAACCTGTCCAAGCCCCTCCCTAACGTCAAGTTCAGCATCCGGGCGGTAGACGGCACCTTCGGCCCCAAAGAGTTCACCACGGATGAAAACGGCGAGATCGACCTGTCCAAGCTGTCCCCCGGCGCTTACGAGGTCACGGAGTTGGAGTGCCCCGGCTATGTGATTGACCAGGCCCAGCGCATTATTCAGTTGGAGGCCGACCAAACGGCGGAGTTCGTTTTCACCAACAGCAAAAAGCCCGACCTGCTGTTGAAAAAGGTCAGTTCGGACGGCAAGCCCCTGGCGGGAGTTTCCTTCCGGTTGGCCAAAATCGAGGACGGCAGCCGGTATCTGGACCGTACCACCAACGCCCAGGGCGAAATTCTGTGGGAGGGCCTGGAGCCCGGCGTATACTCCCTGCGGGAGACAGCCACCACGGCGGACCACATTCTGGACCTTCGGGAGTATCATGTGGAGCTGTTCCCCGGCAAGGTCAGCACGATCTGTATTGAGAACCAGGAGCGGCCCAACCTCACCGTCTGGAAGCGGGACGCAGACACTGGCGAGGTCGTACCCAACACAGTTTTCCTGGTCAAGGCGGCGGATGGCCACAGCGTCAACGAGGTCAGGACCGGCCCGGACGGCAAGGGCACTCTGGAGAATCTGCTCCCCGGCGTGTATGAAATTTCCGAGAAGTCTGTCCCGGAGCCCTACCTCCAGGACGCAGCCAACCAGCTTGTGACCCTCTACCCCAACAAAAGCAGGGAGGTCCTGTTTGAAAACCACAAGCGGCCCAGCATTGAGATCATCAAGGAAAATTCCATCACCCATGAGCGGCAGGCGCATGTTCCCTTCCAGGTCTGGTACGCCTCCAACAACACCAGCACCGGCGAGTACAACGACCTGGGCGTGTTCTACACCGACGAAAATGGCCGCATTGTCCTCACCGAGCCGGATATTTTCCTCCGTGACGGCTGGTTTCGGGTGAAAGAGCTGGAAGCGCCTCACGGTTTTGCCCTGGCGGACCCCGACACCCAGGAGGCGTTCATCCCCTCCGGGACAAGCCACACCTTCCTGTTCCAGGACCGGCCCCTGTCGGCTATCTGCGTCTGGAAGTATGACAGCGTCAGCCCCAACATGGCCATTGAGGGGGCGGTCTTCCAGATCCGCTACCTCTCCGGGAACACCTCCGGTACGGGCGGCACCGTCATCGGCACCTACCGCACCGGGCAGAACGGCTCCTTCACGGCCACCGGCCTCCCCGCAGGCACCTACGTCATCGAGGAGCTGTCCAGCGATGGGGACCATGTGATCGACACCCCGCCCCAGACCGTGTACCTCTCCGGCAATGATCAGGAGGTTATCCAGGTCCATTTTGGAAATAGCCCGAAAGGCTCCCTCATGGTCAAAAAGGTGGATTCTATCACCAAGCAGCCCCTTTCTGACGTGGAATTTTCAGTAACTGACAGCAAGGGCAACGTCGTTGGCGACGCCAATGGCAAGTTCGTTACGGACAGCACCGGCAGCTTCACCGTCAGCGGCATTGACCCCAGCACGACGCTGATCGTGAAGGAAATCCGGGCCAAGGACGGGTACATCCTGGACGACATGCCCCAGACCGCCGTTATCAACGCCGGCCAGACAGTCACCCTGGAGTTCCGCAACCAGCCTCTGGGCTCCCTGCTGATCCGGAAGGTGTGCAGCGTCAATCCCTGCGTCACCCTGGCAAACGCTGAATTTAAGGTGACTTACTCCGACGGTGCCCTGATCGGCAACTCCAACGGCGTCTACCGCAGCGATGAAAACGGGGAGGTGCGCATTGACGGCCTCATTCCCGGAAAAAGCGTGGTGGTGACTGAGACAAAAGCGCCGGCGGGCTTCCTGATCGACGCCCAGCCCCAGACCATTGTGATCCAGGCAGGGAAAACGGTCACGGTCACCATGAAAAACCAACCCCGTGGGAAATTGATTATCCAGAAACGGGACAGTCAGACCAACCAGGTTTTGCCTGGCGCACAGTTCCGCATCACCACAGCGGCAGGGTGTGAGGTTGGCCTGGACGGTGTAATCGGCACCGCGACCCTGACCTCCAACGGTATTTTTACCACTGACTCCCAGGGGGAAATTCGCATTTCCAACCTCGCTCCGGGGGCATATGTAATTTCTGAAATCAAGGCCCCGGACAATTATGTCATGGACAATCCCTCCACCAATGTGGTCATCGGGCCCAATGGCGATACCCAGACGGTCATCGTGACCAACACCCCCAAGGCCACCTTGACCATCTTGAAACGGGACGCTGTCACCAAGAAGCCTTTGGCGAACGCTGAGTTTATTGTCCGGGACAGCGAGGGCCACACGGTCGGCCCCACCAACGGCATCTATAAAACCGGGACGGACGGCACTGTGGTGGTCTCCGGTTTGGTGCCCGGCGCCACGATTATGGTCTCTGAAACCAAGGCCCCCTCTGGATACATTTTGGATGAGACGCCGAAGCATATCGTGGTGAAATCCGGCATCTCCAACAGCCTGATTTTTGACGATGAGCCTGGGACAACACTCATAATCCAAAAGTTCATCGAGGGCACCGCCAATGAGCCCTTGGCTGGTGTGGCCTTCAAGGTTGTGGACGGCAGCGGCGCGGCGGTAGGCCCCGATGACGGGGTCTACTACACTGACCACGCCGGCGAGATCGTACTGAACGGCATCGAGCCCGGCACCACCGTCAAGGCCCGTGAAATCAAGACCGTGGACGGCTTTGTTCTTGATGGAACCCCGCAGGATATTCTGATTAAGGGCGGCGAGGTGCAGCGGTTGACCTTCTGGAATCAAAGAGCGGGTACCCTCGTTCTCCAGAAAAAGGACAGCGTGTCCGGGAGTTTTATTTCCGGCGCTCAGTTCCAGCTGACCTATGCCAACGGCGGGTTCGTGGATAACGACAACGGCCACCTGAGCAGCAACGGCCTCTATACCACCGATGAGCGGGGCGAAATCAGGATCAGCGGCATCACAGGCACAGTGGTAGCAAAAGAGGTCAAGGCGGCCCCTGGGTACGTGATCGACCAGAGTACCCAGACACAGACCGTCACCGTCAATCCTCTGGACACCCAAACTTTGGTGTTCCTCAATGAGCCCCTGTGTTCCCTCACGCTCCGGAAACTGGATGCGACCAACGGGAAGCCCGTACCTAACACCGAGTTCACGCTCAAGGACGGCGACGGCAACGTCCTGGGCCGCTACACCACCGGGGCGGACGGGACTGTGACCGTCACCGGCCTTATTCCCAATTCCACCGTTGTTGTCGTGGAAACCAGGGTCCCCTCTAACTACGTTCTCGACCCCACGCCCAGGACCATTATCGTACGCAACGGCAGCAACAGCGTTGCCAGCGGCGGAACTGGTAACGGCGGGAACATCAGCGGTGGCAACACTGGCGGCTCTGGCGGCAGCGGCAGCAATGATGTCACCGTGGAGAATCTGCCCAAGACCACTCTCACGATTGAAAAATACCTGGAGACAGACACCGGCGAGCAGCCCTTAAAGGGCGTGACGTTCCTGGTGACCGATTCCAGCGGCGCTGTCATCGGCAGCAGCAATGGTGAGTTTACCAGCGACGAAAACGGCCGCGTCGTGATTCCCAACCTGGAGCCGGGTATTACCGTCACCGCCAAGGAAATTCGCGTGCCCGACGGCGTGGTGCTGGACCCCACCCCCAAGAGCATTAAAATTGAGGGCGGCATCGGCGGCCAGACCCTCCGCTTTGTCAATCAGAGGGCAGGCAACCTCATTCTCAATAAGGTGGATGGGATCGACAAACACCCGTTAAGCGGGGTTCGTTTCAAAATCACCTACGCGGACGGCTCCAATGTGGACCAGGACGGCGGCAAGACCTCCAGCAACGGTATTTACACCAGCGACGAAAACGGCCAGATCAAGATTTCCAATGTCGTTGGGACAGTGAAAATTATGGAGATCGAGACGATACCTGGGTACTATATCGACGAAAAGTACCGCACCCAGACTGTGGAGATCAAGCCCAATGATACCCAGACCATCACCGTCTACAACGTGCCTACTCAAGCGCTCGTTATCCAGAAGTTCGTGACTGGCAGCAAGGATCAGCCCCTGGCCGGGGTGGAGTTCCTGGTCACCGACAGCGACGGTACAGTCCTTGGTCCCAACAACGGTATCTACAAAACCGATCAGTTTGGCCGCATTACCATCAAGGGCCTTACTCCCGGCACCGTCATTACCGCGCGTGAAACCAAGACCCTGGGCGGCTATGTGCTGGACTCTACGCCTCAGAGCATTGAGATCAAGTCCGGCGAAGTGCAGACCATGACGTTCTACAATGCCCCCATCGGTGGATTGGAGCTCATTAAGGTCTCCGAGGCGGATAAGACCCAGCGCATTAAGGGTGTCACCTTCGAGATTCGGAAAATGGACGGCGCTTTGGTGGACACCGTGACCACCGGGGATCGGGGCCGGGTCCATGTCTCTCTGGACGCGGGCGACTACTACTGCGTGGAGGTAGAGGCCGCTGAGGGCTTCAAGCTCGACAGCACGCCCCACTACTTCACCATCCGGGACAATGAGACCACCACGCTGACCGTGACCAACGCGCCCTTCTCGGGAATTCTGCTTCATAAGGTGGATTCCGCCACCAAGGAGGGCATCTATGGTGCCACCTTCCTGCTCTATGACGCCAACAAGAATCCCATCGGGCAGTACAGCAGCGATGACCGCGGATATGTGTACATCGAAAATCTGACCACAGCCGGCCGGTATTATTTGCGGGAACTGGAGAATGAGGGATATATCGTGGACACCCAGCTGAAGACAGTCTACGTCACTCCCGGCACCACCACCGAGATCACCTGGGAGAACACCGCTGTCACGGGGCAGATTCAGATCTTCAAGACCAGTGCCGACTACAATTCCATGAACGGCTGGCCTGCCGGGACGCCTATCCCCGGCACCGAGTTCGAGATCTACCACTACCGCACCGGCAATCTGGTGGACACGGTCAGGACAGACAAAAACGGCGTGGCCGTCTCCAAGCCTCTGCCCCTGGGCCGGTACAAGGTGGTGGAATCCAAAGCCGCCGACTTCTACGGTCTGGACAAGACTCCCATTGAGGTGGAGATCGAGCACGCCGGCCAGATCGTCAAGACGGCCATGACCAACAAGGCCCTGTACACCAACGTCAGCATCAAGAAGAGCGGCTTTGTGGAGGTCATGCCCGGTCAGCAGATTCGCTATGATTTCTCCAGCATCGCCAACAACTCCACCACTGCGCTCACCAGTTTTTATTGGCGCGATACCCTGCCCACCCAGGCGGTGCGGCTGGACAAGATCGTCACCGGCACCTACAACGTGCAGGGAAATTACAAGATCGTGTTCAAGACCAATCTCAACGGCGAGTACCGCACCATGTACGACAACCTGAGCACCATGCAGAACTATGTGCTGGACGCCTCTCCCGCCGCCCTGGGGCTGGCCTCCGATGAGTACGTCACCGAGTTTATGGTCTCCTTCGGCATCGTTCCCGGCAGCTTCCGCCAGGTGGAGGCGCCCAGAGTGTACTGCAATGTGGTGTCCTGGCTCACTGGAGGGACGCAGTTCGTCAACCAGGCGGACGTGGGCGGCGTCTACAACGGGCAGTGGATCATGGCGACCAGCAGATGGGTCACCAGGGTCTACAAACCCGCAACGCCCCTGCCCCGCACGGGCTATTAAGCCATTTCACAGGAGGAGCCGTCCACATCGGGCGGCTCCTCTCCCTGTCTCTGGAGGTGGAGAATTTGACAACAGAAGAAAAGACCTATGTCCAGCCGGGCAGTCTCCGTCAGCTTGTACTGGATGGGAAGCCGCCGGATGCGGAGATGTTTTGCGGCGCGATGGCCGGTATGTTTCCCAACGCGAAAGGGGGAGCAATCCAGCCCTGGCTCGAGTTTGTGGATGAGATCACTCAAAGCGGCCAGTATGTTGACTTCCAAGAGGAATCGGATTTGGAGACCGCCAAGGCCCACTGGTACGATACCCTCCTGGCCAGCTTTTACCAACTCAAAGCCAAGTATGGGGAACCTTCTGCCACAAAGACGCTGGAGTTGGGACTGGAGCCTCTCTGCCTGTACCCCTATGAGCTGGAGGAGGCCACGGTACAGCTCAGTCAGGGAACCAGCCCGGAAAAGCTGGAACAGATGATGCAGGACGGCCTTCTGGAAAGCGAAACGGCGCAGTTCCCGAAGCTGCGGGATGTGGTGGAGGCGGATGCCCCGGCACAGATTCCGCGAATGAATATGAATTATTGACAGGAAGGAAAAACAACATGAAATTCAAGAAAACGTTTCGTATCCTCGCCGCCGCCACGGTGGTGGCGGCAATCTGCTGCGCCCCGGCTCTCGCCGCCGGCAACGGCAATGTGGCCGATGTGGTGAAGGAAACCTGGACCGCCGCCGCCGCGCAGATCAAGACCGTGGTGGACAGCGTGGTTTTCCCGGCTCTGGACATGGTCCTGACCATCGCCTTCTTCGGCAAGGTGGCCATGAGTTACTTCGACTATAAGAAGCATGGCCAGTTCGAGTGGACCGGTCCGGTGATCCTTTTCGCCTGCCTGGTCTTTACCCTCACCGCCCCGCTCTATGTCTGGAAGATCGTCGGGCTGTAAGGGAGGTATGTCTGGAAGGGAGTGAGCCGATATCTTTATTTTTGACTTTGTTGCCTCCACCATCATGGATAACCTGATCGACTGGTTTTACGGACAGGTGGTGGGATTTCTGGGGAATTTCTTTGCTGAAATGGGCAACATGGGCGTGGAGCTGTTCGAGCTGGACTGGGTCCAGGCCATCGTCCTGTTTTTCTCCCAGCTGGGCTGGGCGCTGTTTGGCGTCAGCCTGGTGGTCTCCGGTTTTGAGTTCGGCATCGAATACTCCACCGGACGGGGCAACCTCCAGCAGACCGCACTCAACGCCATCAAGGGCTTTATGGCTGTCAGCCTGTTCACCGTGGTGCCGGTGCGGCTCTACTCCCTGTCAGTTTCCCTGCAAGGGATGTTCTCCGCAGGGCTGACCGGAGCCGAGACCAGCATCGGCACAGTAGGCGAAAAAATCATCGAAGAACTGACCAGTGTGCAGAGCCTTGCGGATATGACGGAGGCGCCTAACTTCGGGCTGAGCGTCCTGACCAGCCCCATCATGCTCCTGTTCTGCATCATTATGATGGCCTACGCCGTGATAAAAGTCTTTTTCGCCAACCTCAAGCGGGGCGGCATCCTGCTCATCCAAATCGCCGTGGGGAGCCTCTATATGTTCAGCGTCCCCAGAGGATATGTGGACGGCTTCGTCCAGTGGATCAAGCAGGTCATCGGGCTGTGCCTGACCGCTTTCCTCCAGTCCACGATCCTGGTGGCGGGCCTGATGGTCTTTCGACAGCACGCTTTGCTGGGGCTGGGCCTCATGCTCTCCGCGGGCGAGGTGCCCAGGATCGCTGGGACCTTCGGCCTGGACACCACCACCAGAGCCAATATCATGAGCGCCGTCTACACCGCCCAGGCAGCGGTCAATACCACACGCACCGTCGCCCAGGCGGTGGCGAAATGAGGTGAGATCATGGTCAAAAGAATATTTACCATGGGGAGCTTGTTCGATGGGATCGGCGGCTTCCCTCTGGCGGCGGTCCGAAACGGGATCGTCCCGGTCTGGGCCAGCGAGATCGAACCGTTCCCCATTCGGGTCACAAAGCACCACTTTCCCAATATGCTTCATGTGGGGGACATCACCAAGCTGGACGGAGCCAAACTGCCCCCTGTGGACATTATCTGCGGAGGCAGCCCGTGCCAGGACTGTCTGTGGCCGGGGCGCGTGCCGGATTAGCCGGCGCCCGCTCCGGCCTTTTTATGGAACAAATTCGCATCATCACAGAGATGAGAGAGGAGTCCTGCAAACAAAAGTCAAGCCCTAAAACGAAAATTTTTTGGGGGTGAAAAAGGGTATAACAAACCAAGCCTGCAAAAGAGAATTTTTTGCAGACCGAATGAACCATAGATTTCAGCGCCAGTTAATCCTCGGAAAACTCCTTGGTATCAGCGGCAATGAGGCACTCCTTGACCCTAGCGTAGTAAATGCGCAGGAACTTATTCTGGGCAGCGGTCATGTAGACGAAATAAGGCTTGCCCTCGGCCCGCTTCTTGTCCAGGAACTGGTACACCAGCTCGTCAGAGGGAGCCTTGCGGAGATAGGTGCAGACGATCTGGTATAGCGTCTTGCGCAGGTGAGGAGAGCCCCGCTTCGTTGTGGGATTGCTCTTGGAGATGTGCTTTCCGGAGTCATCCACCGCCGGGTCAACGCCGGCAAAGCTCACGATGGAGCTGCGGCGAGGGAACCGGCGCACATCGCCAATCTCCGCCATCAACTGGACGGCAGTGGTTTCACCCACACCGTACATGGCCCGAACCGTTTCATACTCCGGAAGCTGCTGGGCCAGTCGGGTCATCTCAGTGCGCAGGACGGCCAGTGTGGCTTTGGCGGAGGCCAGCTCCTTTGCTGCGGTTGTAATGAGCAGTTTGGTGTTGCTGTTCCTGGGCAGAGTCGTAATATGACCCATGCTGTCCATATACAGTTCCGCCGCTTTCCTCTCACTGAACTGGTAGCCTTTCCGCTTGCACCACTTGCGGTAGCGCTCCGTAAAGGCCGCTTCGCTGGCCAAATTAATGCACTCGCAATGCCAGAACGTCGTAACGAAATCAATCCACTTCTGGCTGCCATCGGCGCGTTCCGGACTGGTAAACAGCTCGTTTACACCCGGAAAGACTTTGTCAGTGAGGGAAATAAGATTGTTCTGCAGCGCCACCACATTTTTCATATAGAGATTGTACTGGCGGGAACACAGCTTCAGTTGTTCTCGAATCGTTTCCATAGGGGTATATTCCCGCAGATCCACCCAGTTGTCAAGAGCGTACTTGGCGATTTTCATTGCGTCGGCCTTGTCAGTTTTGACCTTGCGGATGGAACCGCCTCCGCTCTGCTTGATGAACAGCGGATTCAGCACGGTCATACGGATACCGTACTCATGCAGCGCCGCCGCCACTGGCTCATGATACCGGCCCGTGGCCTCCATGAGCGCCCTGGTATCCTCCCCAAGCGCGAGGATGTCCAGCGCCATCCGCTCCAGGCCAACCTCGGTGTGCGGATACTCCTTTGGCGGCAGAGCAACTTCACCCATTGGCCTCAGGGCCGCCATCATGCTTTTCCCTTTCGATACGTCAATTCCTACTGCGTTCATGATCTCCTCCTGTGTGATTGGATATGGCGTCCGTCTCTGTTTCTCGCCGCTTGTTCAATCTCCTGGCTGACGCGAGCGCACCGCATCCGCACGATGGCTCTACCTGCGCAAATCGAATGCCGCGAATGAGAGAGACGGCTGACGGACTCCTCTGCGGGCGTGTTAGCCCAAGGATAAAAGTGTCAGGCCATTTACTCTCCCATTCTACAGCTTCAGCTTTGAGACGACAAAAGACACGGCTGGCTGCCGTGCCTCATACCGTAACTATATTGTAGGAGGATAAAAAACGTGGAAGGACAGGTATCGCTATTCGGCCCAGATTCGGCGTATGGGAAAACGTGCCAGGCTGTCTCTCTTCGGGCCGAGACCCGAAAACGGGAAAAAAGAGGCCGGGGAGCGATTTCCAGCAGGTCCTTCGGTCGTTCCTCCAGATTGAAGAACCATACCTTGATGTTATTAGACCTGAGAGAGGGCGCTGGGAATATGCTGGGGCCGTGCTGGGAATACGATCCTCCCTGGCTTGGGTCACTTGGGACGCTCAATACTTCGGAGTGCCCCAGAGACGTCGTAGAGTCTTTCTTGTCGCAGATTTTGCTGGCTATAGCCCCATTGAAATATTATTTATCGAAGAAGGCGTGCAAGGGAATTTTGCGCCGGTCGAGGGAGCGCGGAAAACCCTTGCCCCGGCTGTTGGAGACGGCGCTGCGGCTGCAGGCGGGACTGGTCCGGCCAACGCTGGCCGTGCTGGCTGAGCTGGGCCTGATCACGGAACCAGGCTGTCTGAACCCTTGGGACACCCAGCAGGCCCGCGTCTTTACCCCGGAGAGCAAAGCCCCCACACTGGCCAGTGCGGACGGAGGCGGAGGACGAAACCCTGCCGGGCTACTGTTTACAGCGGGCTTCTGTGCCGGGGCAGGCCCCTCTGCCGGAGGAATTGGATTTACGGAGGAGCTTTCCCCAACCCTGAAAGCCTCGGAGAGCGGCACCAACATGGTGCCGTCTGTCCTCTGCCTCAATGATCAGGGCGGTAAAGCCATGCACTGCACGGAAAATATCAGCGGCACGCTCCGGGCCCAGGAGCACGGGCACCAGCCGCTGGTATTTGAGAATCATGGCGTGGATGCCAGGTATACCGGCCCACACCGGGTATCTCCAACCTTATCCTGCCGTGCGGGCACTGGAGGGAACAACCTTCCTTTGACTCTCCAAAGCCAGGTTGAGGTGTACTCACGGCAGAGAACAGATAAATTTAAGGCTGACGACGTTGCTTCTACAGAAAGCGACAGGCAGTATAAGGATGCCACTGATCTGGTCTGCCAAATCAAAAAACTCCCGCTTTTGATCCGGCGTTTCCTGCCGATAGAGGCGGAACGCCTCCAAGGCTATCCTGACAATTGGACTGCTCTGCCCAAAGCCTCAGACTCCGCAAGGTACCGAGCGTTGGGGAATTCGGTTTATTTAATCATAGTCGTTATGTGAAGAACAAATGTGAAAACTGCGTCAGGAGAGAATTCCTGACGCAG
>NZ_CALPCP010000035.1 GCF_943192995.1 Flintibacter muris | reverse complement strand
AAGCGCCGCATTTTTCGATATATTTGTCAAGTGCTTTTGGCAAAAAAAGTGGGGGATTTTAATAAAAAAGGCATCTGGAAGCCTTGTGTTTATTGGCTTAAAGATTCCGAGAGATTATCAAAGACAAACGGGGGTAACATAATGAACAACGGGAAAATGCTTGTCCTTAATGATTTGAATGTGTGGTATACGCCGGGAAAACCTGTTCTTGAAAAATTATCTATGGAGCTGGGAACGAATGAAGTGATAGGACTGATTGGATTGAACGGAGCGGGCAAGACCACTTTTATCAAAACGCTTTCCGGACTGCTTAACACTTTTCATGTGAAAGCTGCTTGGTGGCAGGGAAAACCGCTTCTATTCCGTGACCGGGAATTTAAGGAAGAACGGTATGTTGTTTTTGCCGAAGATCATTCATTTCAGTTTTTTACGTTCCGCGAGTATGCTTCCTATGTGGCAGCGTCTTACGGCAGGAAGTTATCTGATATTAATGAATTGATACATGGTTTTCACTTTGAAGAATACACTGATGTTTTGCTGAAAGAACTGTCAACGGGCAATCTGAAAAAGGCTTATTTAATTACAGCTTTTGCTTTGAAGCCCAAACTGCTCATACTGGACGAGCCTGTGAATGGACTTGATTTTCAGAGTACCGAATACCTGTACCAGCAGATCGAAAGCTTCCGGCAATACGGAACAATCCTTTTTTCGTCCCATATTCTTGAAAGTATCTGCCTTACGTCTGACCGGGTAGCGGTATTAGAACAGGGGCAGATAAAAAGATGTTTTGCCGGACAGGAAATCAAAGCAGAGAAGATACGGGAGGTATTAAAAGAATGATTATTTTTCAAAACCTCGGGGAACAGCTTTTCGGCGCAAAGTATGAACGTGCTGTAAAAAGCCCTATTGCTTGCATTATCCTGTTTCTTGCTATCCATACCGCAGGAATTGAAATAGAGATTGCACCGTCTATTCTCTTGTTGACAGCTACGGCTTTTTCAATGGGTATCATGTGGCAGACTCTTAATTCTTCGGGAAATGCAGACCGTATGACCGGGCTGTTTATGCTGCCATTTCGGAACAGGGAAATGACGTTTTCACTTGTGCTGGCATTTACAAGCTATACATTGATTACCAAAACATTCCTTGTAATGGCTTTGTTCTTTGCCGTACATGAATGGAGTGTGCTGCAAATTGCTGTATCTTTGATCTGTGCCTGTAATAGCTGTTTTTCGGCTGCTGTATGGTATACCATGAAAAAGAGAAAAATGTTTCTGCCTGTTTTCATTTTATGGGGTGGAGCGATTTTCGCGCCAATATTCCTTGTGCGGGAAACGGTGATTATTTGTTTTATTGCGTTTACAAGTATGCTCATTTCATTTTTAAGGTTACTGAAAGCAGACGCTTACGTTTTCTATCACCCAGTATCAGCAAAACTTCTAATCAGACACACAAAAGGGACAGGAAGCATATTTTTATATTTGCTGCGTTATCTGATAACAAACAAAAACTATCTTTTGAATACTGCCGGATTATGCGTAATCGCTGGTGTTATGCCATTCATATTAGGGCAATTTGAGGGAGTAAATGTTATGCCGCTGGGGTTTGCCGTTCTATGCCTGAATACCCCAATCTGTATATTGCTTTCCTGTGATCCTGGTTTAGAGCAGGCAGTCCGAACACTACCGGGACAGGCAAAACGCTTTTGCACGAATTATTGCTTTTTTATCTTTTCTGTCAATATGGCGGTAAATAGCGTTTATCTGATTAGCTGGCAAATAGGCAAAAGAGGCGTAAATAGTACAGAAATCATTACTGCGCTTATAATCGCGCTGCAAAGTGCAATCTTGTCTGTCCTGTTGGAGTGGTTTTGTCCCGTCCGTAACTGGAAGATTGAAAATGATTTATGGCACCACCCACGAAAGTATATTGTACCGTTGATTATGTTTTTGGTTGCAGGGCTTATCGGTATGTGGTCTATAAGTATATGGGTTTTGCTCTGCATTGTCATAGCTGAAGTTTTAAGCTTATCACTTGTCGTAAGGAGGATATAATACCATGAAAAATACAAAACGCTGCCCTAAATGCAGCTCACAAAATATTGTCCGTGTTCCCGATAACCAAAACCGCCATGCCAGCGGGAACAATATTTATACTTCGACCTTTACATTGATGAAAAAAATCCCGGTTATACGCTATGTCTGCTGTGATTGCGGATATGTTGAAAATTGGGTGGAAACACAAAGAGAACGTGACGAGATCAAGCGCACATTTGGATAATGAAAGGAGGGCTGCAAAATGGAAAACATTATCCTGCAAACACACGGAATATCCGTGAAATACGGTAATTTCCTTGCTCTTGATGATGTAAGCATTAGTCTCAAAAATAAGCATATATACGGCTTTATCGGTGAGAACGGCGCAGGTAAGACCACACTGATGAAAGTGCTGACAGGGCTGCTTTATCCGACAAACGGTGATTTTTCGCTGTTCGGGAAGAATAAACCGTGTGATATTCTGAAAATGCGCCGACATATCGGCAGTACCATTGAAGCTCCTGCCCTTTATCCGGAATACTCTGCTTACCGTAATCTTGAATTGCAGCGTATCCTTATCGGTAATCCCGACAAGGAAATATGTGATAAGCTGCTTGGAATGGTGGGGCTGACCGAGGTTAAGGATAAGAAAGCAGGAAAATTCTCTATGGGCATGAAGCAAAGACTTAGCATAGCAATGGCTCTTGTCGGTAAGCCGAGGCTGCTTATACTTGACGAGCCGATAAACGGTCTTGACCCTAAAAACATATCCGAACTGCGCAGCTTGCTCAAAAGGCTGAATGAGGAAAATGACGTAACACTGTTCCTGTCAAGTCATATCCTTAATGAGCTTTATCTGCTTGCCACTGATTATTATATTATCCACAGGGGGAGGATAATCAAGTCGATCACCCATGATGAACTTGACAAAAAACTTTCAGTTACGGGGCAAAGCCTTGAAGAATACTTCCTTAGCATTACGGGAGGTGACAGCAATGTATAATCAGCTAATCATTGAAAAATACAAAGCGAAAAGATTTATTATCATGTATCTTGCGGCGGTTGTTCTTGCAGCAGCAGGATTTTTCCTTGGACTTCTTAAACTCCCGGAAAATCTTGATACAGCAACGGTGTTTTCTCTTTCGGTTTGCGATACATCTTTTATGTTTATCATCTCACTTGTTGCAGCTTGGTTTGCTGGAAATGATTTTCTAAACCGAACGATACATAATGAGATAAAGGCAGGGTACAGCCGTTTTTCAATATTTATTGCAAGAACTGTTACTACCGTTATCATGGCAGTGCTGCTTCATTTAACCTATGTTTTTGCAACAGTTATTGGATTTGCTGTTAAGTACAGGTTTGACACCAGTATATTTTCTGTAACGGATTTTGTTTGGCTGCTGGTTGTCATATTGCAGATATGTGCTAACATCTGTATCGTTATGTTTATTGTCTTTGCCCTCAAAAAAGTTACATCGGGAATAGCTGTAACAGTTGTGTTCAGCTTTGTGTCCTGCAATATCCTTAGAAACTTCATCAGCGAGAGCGTTTTCCGGCTGACCTGTTTTAGCCTTGCACAAACGAGCGATAACAGAACACTTGCATTATCGGCGTTGTTTGCAGCAGCGGTGATTGTTATTTCACTAACAGCAACACACTTAGTTTTCAGAAAAGCCGAGATAAAATAAGGATTTCAGCAATGACACTACTGTTGTTTTCTTGATTATATCGGAGCATAGTTTGTATTGAATATAGCGGTAAACAGTGTATATCTAATTAGCTGGCAAATATGGCATGGCGGCGTAAATAGTACAGAAATCATTACTGCGCTTATGCAATCAAAGAATTGCAAGAGCATGGTGTTATAGTGAAAATATGCTATGGCTATTTTTGCGATTACCAATCAAAAAATATCAGAATATTGAGAGCACTATCTTATTGTTCTTGAATAAGAATATGTTATTACAAAAATAAACAAATACGCAGGAGGTGATGACATGGAAAAAATAGCAATGCTCGATATATCAGAAAGTGGTCGGCAAATTGGTAAAAAATTGTTTGCTGTTCTTGAATCTAAACAGAAGAAAGAATTAACGCAATATATTTTTGAACGAGATAAACAAAGTGATGTTGATAACCCCGTTGTCATTACCCCTAATCATGATTCATCGGAACATCAGGGATACCCTTTGACGAAGATTTACGAAGGCGATCTGTTTTTTTGTCTGGAACAAAGGATAGTCTGTGTGCAAGATCAGAAAATCGATTTAACTGCAAAAGAGTTTGACCTTCTCGCCCTGTTGATACGCAATCCGGGGCGGGTATTTACATTTGAAATGATTATGGATTTGGTCTGGAATGAGGAAGATTCTTTTTATTCCCGGAAGGTCATTATCAACCATGCCAGTAATCTGCGAAAGAAATTGAGAATTTCTGATGCGGTGCCGGATTATATAAAAAGTATACGTGGCGTAGGTTATAAATTTGACAGTGACTGCCGTGGGACAACATAGACAGACAGTTATGGGTGTGTATCTGTGATTTCAGGTACACACTTTTTTCTGCTTTAATGTGTCGGGATATGGGAGAATTTGCGGCCATAATGATTGTAGCGAGGCTGTACCGAGGCAAAGGCTTGGTGTTCGTTCTGTATAATATCGCCCAATAAGATAGGAGGCTGTTAACAGGCGCAGTTATCGTTCCTCCTGGTTTGGGAGGATATAGGGATGCTGTCGAAAGGTTCCGGGAGGCGGAAGCGCTGTCCTGTATGTGATGTTTTATTTGCCGTAGTCCATATATTGTGGATTACGGCATTTTTTGTTTCGACAGAAAAAGATATTTTCCAACAGTGTCCTTCTGTTTTTCTGAAATATGGCTGTATAGGTGTACCTGCTATTTTAGGGGTACGCCTTTTTATATTATTCTGCGGTACCGGTAAGGGCAATGTCCCAGGATGCCGCTCCCCACCCTCTGATTTCGATTTTGCCAGTCAACTAAAAAATCGAAATTGGAGGAATTACCCATGAAAAAAATCAATCTGCGGGAGTATTACCCGCTTTATACGCAGGACACGATTGTTGAAGTACCGGACGAGGTGGCTGATCTGCTCCGGGAATATAAGTTGGCGGAAGCCGCCTATTTCCTGCGTACATATCGGCACAAAGCATATTTTTCTCTGGATTATGACGTGAACGTTGAGCGGGATGTTCTAATGGCTGCGTTGTCGCCTCTTGATATTCTGGAACAGAAAGAAGAAAATATCCGGCTGTATCGGGTGCTTGCTTCTTTGCCGGAGAAACAGAAAAACCGGATTTATGCACATTATTTTCTTGGCATGAGCAAAGCAGATATTGCAAAAGCGGAAGGCACTCATAAGAGCAGAATCACCCGCTCTATCAACGCTGGTTTGCACAGCCTGGAAAAAATTTTGAAAAAATTTCCTGACAGACGGCAACTTTAACCTCAAAAATGAAATGAATAATAGAGGGACATATTTATCCGGCGGGACAAGCCTGGCGGGTGTGGCCGTACAGCATATGCTCCGGCCCGCTCCAACTGAAAAACTGTCATAACTGCCACGCCCCTCGCTTGCTCCTTGACAATCGAATACACGCTGTTACAGGTACTTCATTCTGTGTTCCGAGCGGCAGATGGGGCGGCGCGGTGACAGGCGGCCTAAGGAGGTGATGAATCCAGGCTGTCCGAGCGGTAAACGCAACCCACGAAACCGGCTGTGGCAGGCCGGACGCGACAACGGCACAGATCACAATGGTACTTCCTCACGGCTCCCTAAAGACTTGGGGAGAGTTCCTGCGGCGTGCGCCTGCTCTGGCAAAGCGGCGGCGTATGCGGGGCTATGATGCGGCGACGCTATCCGCAGCCTGTAACAGCCCCGCCTTGTTCGTGCAGGGCCTGCCGGGGGGCGTGGCAAATACGGCAGATGATCGAAATCAGATACAATGGGCCGGGTCTGTGACTGTAAGAGCGCAGGCCCGACTTATTCATGTGGTTTCGATAGCCAGAAATTTTCAGGAAGGAGTTGGTATTATGGAGAATACGGTTGTTGCCGGCAGGACCGGCGCACTGGTGGACATCCGGGAGGTTGCCGTTGATAAGGAGCTTTCCCGTGAGGAACGGATCGCCGAATTTGTACGGCAGATCAAAGACCCTTACCGCTTCAAATGCGGGCGGTTCACCGTACAGGCCAGCTTTGCCGCAGGCGGCGCCACCCTGGAGGAATGTATCAAGGGAATCTTACGGTGAGCCGGATTATTTTAGGAAAAGGGCTGACTTTCCCGCAGGGGCGTGGTACAATAAGAACTGGAAAAGGAATTGAATACGGCACAGCCACACTTCTTGGATTGCGGGGATTTTTCTGCGCAATGAAAGGAGTGTTTTTTTATGCAGGTTTACAAAGCCATTAAGTACATCCGTCTTTCTTATACCGATGATAAGACGGTGGAAAGCGACAGCGTCGCCAACCAGCGGCGGCTGATTGATGATTATATTGCCCGGCACCCGGAGATTGAAGTTGTGGCAGAAAAGATTGACGACGGTTACAGCGGGGTCCTCTTTGACCGCCCGGCATTTCAGGAAATGATGCGGATGATCGAGCAGGGCGAGGCCAACTGTGTGATCGTCAAAGACCTCTCCCGCCTGGGTCGTGAATACATAGAGACCGGCCGCTATATGCGCCGGGTATTTCCGGCCTACGGCGTCCGCTTTATCGCCATCAACGATAACGTGGACACAGAGAATGACGCTGCCGATGACCTTACCGTATCAGTAAAAAACATTATGAACGAGGCATACAGCCGGGACATTTCCGTCAAGACCCGGAGCGCCCTGGATGTGAAACGGCGCAGCGGTGATTTTGTGGGTGCGTTTCCCATCTACGGATATATAAAAGCCGGTGATAAGCACAAGAGCCTGGAAATTGACGAATACGCCGCTAACGTGGTGCGGGATATTTTCAGAAAGCGGCTGGAGGGGTTCAGCGCTTCCCATATTGCAGACGAGCTGAACCGCATGGGCATTCTCTCACCGCTGGCTTATAAGCGCAACAACGGGATGCCCCACGCCAAAGGCGGCTATACGGACCGTAAAGATTGTAAATGGTCTGCCACAACGATCATCCGCATTTTGCAGGATGAAACCTATACCGGAACGCTGGTGCAGGGAAAACAGACCACGCCCCACTTCAAGCTGAAAGAGCGTGAGGACAGGCCTTCCTCTGAATGGGTCCGTGTGGAGGGCGCCCATGAGGCGATCATCCAGAAACATGATTTTGGCCTGGTGCAGCGCCTCCGCAGGATTGATACCCGGACATCTCCAAAATCGGATAAAGTTTACCTGTTCTCCGGCATTTTGATCTGCGGCTGCTGCGGCTGCCGTATGACGCGCAAGACCAACCGCTATAAGGATAAGGAATACCACTATTATTATTGTCCTACCGGCAAAAAGAACGGGTGTAAATCTTCCGTCATGGTGAAAGAGTCCGACCTGATCGAGTGCGTGCAGGGCAGCCTGAAAGGGCATATTGAAAATGTGGCTTCCCTGGATGCGCTGCTGTCCAGTATCAGCCAGGAGCGGATCAACCGGGAACTGGCCCAGGAATACGCCGGGCAGATCAAAGCAAATGAGAAACGTATGGCGCAGGTTGAGGGTTTCAAGGCAAAACTCTATGAAAATCTGGTGAGCGGGATTCTTACCAAAGAAGAATTCCTCTCCTATAAGCGGAAATACAATGCAGATATTGAACTGCTGCAGAAAGCGGTTGCCGAGTGGAACGAAAAGCTGACGGACGTACTGGAGAACCGCAGCGAGCGGAACCGCTGGATCAACCACTTTATGCAATTCTCCACGATGGAGGAAATTGACCGGAGGGCGGTCATGCAGCTTATCCGCAGCATACGGGTAATGGGGAAAGACGAGCTACATATTGAATTTAATTACCAGGATGAATACCAGAAAGCGGTTTCCCTGGCGGAACAGATTGCCGTACAGGGCAAAGAAAGGAAGGTGGGCTAAATGGCAAGAAAGAGCAGGAAACAGAGGTTGGCTCCCATGCCGGCCCCGTCCTTATATGTGCATGTGGCGCTCTATATCCGTCTTTCTGTGGAGGATAATAAAAAGCGGGGCTGTTCGGTGGAAAACCAAAAGCTGGTGTTGAATGATTTCCTTGCGGACAAACCGGATTTCGTTGTCTATGATACCTATATCGACAATGGGGCGACGGGCACGAACTTCCACCGCCCCGGTTTCCAGCAGATGCTTTCTGATATCGAGGCGGGCCATATTGACTGTGTGATTGTCAAGGACCTCTCCCGGTTGGGACGGAATTCCATTGATACCGGTTATTATATCGAACAGTATTTCCATACCCACAACGTCCGTTTTATTGCGGTCACGGACCAGTTTGACACGGCAGACCCCGGCAGCCTCCACAGCGGTATTATGCTTCCCCTGAAAAATATGATAAACGAGGCTTACGCATTGGACATTGGCAGAAAGATCAAGGCCCAGGCAAGGCAGGCCATGAAAGACGGCGATTATATCGGCGCACGGGCGCCCTACGGCTACCGCAAAGACCCGGACAACTGCCATAAACTGCTGATCGATGAAGATACCGCCCCTGTCGTAAGGCAGATTTTTGAGTGGGCGCATGGGCATGTGGCGCTGAACCGTATCGTCCGCAACCTGAATGAAATGGGGATCACAGCGCCCAGCCATTACAAAAAATCCACCGGGGAGATCACCAGCCCTGGCCTGATCGGGAGCGGGAAATGGCAGACACGCACCGTAATGAAGATTCTGGAAAGCGAGGTCTACACCGGCGATCTGGTGCAGGGAAAGACAAAGATCGTGGACCATCAGCAGGTTAAGGCCGGGGAGGACAACCTGATTATTGCAAGACGCACCCATGAACCAATCATCAGTTATGAGCTCTTTACAGCGGTGCAGGAATACCGGAAACAAATCTGTGAGGAAAGCCGGGCGGTCCCAAAGCGGCCCTACACCCCAAACATTTTCAAGGGGAAGGTGTTCTGTGCCGACTGCGGCAGGAGCCTCCACCGGCAGCGCGCCGAGCGCAAGAAAGGGCCGGATGTTTACTGGTTCCACTGCCTCACCAACAGCCGTGTGGCAAAGGATAGCTGTAAAGGCGTGATGATGCAGGAAACGGAGCTTATCGCCACGGTCACAGCTATTCTGGAAAAAGAGCTGTCTGTTGCCCTGGGAATGTCCCTCCCCCTCTTTCAGCTGGAGGCAAAACAGAAAAAGGACAAAGACAGGCTGAAAACCCAGATGTCGGCCAGGCGGCAGGAAACCGAAAAGAAACGCCGGCTGATCCGCGGACTGTATGAGAACTTCGTCCAGGGTATCTTAACAAACGAGGAATACTTTGAGCTGAAAGCGGATTATGAGGAATCCATCCGTACACTGTCCGGCGAGATTGAGGCGCTTGAAAAAGATATGGACGCCCTGGACAGCCGGCTTGTGCGCTACCGGGCAATGGAAAAGGATGCGAAATCGCTGACACAAGACCATGCGCTTACGGCAGAACTGATTGACCGGCTGATTGAGCGGATCGAAATCGACCATGAGCGGAATATCCATGTAACTTTCCGCTTCAAGAGTGAATTCCAGGGAAAGGCGGTGGAACCATGCACAAAAAATATGTGATCGCCCTTTATATCCGCCTGTCCGTGGAGGACTTTAAGACCGAGAGTTTGAGTATTCCCAACCAAAAGCTGATCCTCCGGGAAAAGGCCATGTCGCTGCCGGAATGGGATAACGGCGAAGTGCTGGAATTTGTTGATAACGGCCATACGGGCACGAATTTTGAGCGCCCTGCGGTACAGGAGCTTTTGACGATGGTCCAGGCCGGGAAGATCGACTGTATCATCGTAAAAGACCTCTCCCGGTTTGGGCGAAACAGCATTGAGACCGGCTATTTCATAGAGCGGGTATTTCCGCTCTACCATACTCGGTTTATCTCCGTCAGTGACGATTTTGACACCGCCAATTTCAAAGGAGATACCGGAGGGATTGACGTTGCCTTTAAGTATCTTATCAGCGAATGTTACAGCCGGGATATGTCCATGAAAACGAAAAGCGCCAAATATGCAAAGATGCGCCGGGGCGAATACCAGAGCGTCATCTGTCCCTATGGCTACCGCAAGAGCGCGGACGGGCGCATGGAGCCGGACGAGGACGTTGCAGGGATTGTACGGCAGATATTTGAATGGGCGGCTGACGGCAATACGGCCGCCGGGATCACGCGGAAACTGTATGCCATGAATATCCCCACCCCTGGGGAATACCGGAGGGATAAAGGGAAAGACCACTATAATGTGTCCAGGACACACGGCGTCTGGAGCAGCTCAACAGTCCTGCGGATGCTGGAGGACCAGCGGTATATCGGCACTTATGTGATCGGCAAGCGTAAGGTACAGGAAATCGGCAGCCGCCGCATGAAGCTAAAGGATGAAAGCGAATGGTTCAAAATACCGGACCACCACCCGGCAATCGTAAGCATGGAGCTGTTTGAGAAAGCCAACGCTTCGATCAGGCGTTTCTCCCTTCCGAATAAAAAACGGCGCGACTACCTTCTCCGAGGGAAAGTATTCTGCGGCTGCTGCGACCATGCTATGTCACTTAGAAATGGAACGTGGTTTTACTGCCGTCACTCCGAAGTGGCAGAAACCCTTCCCTGCCATGGGGTAAGGGTGAAAATGGCTGATCTGGAGCAGGCGGTCCTTGAAACAATCCGGGCACAGATGTGTCCGGCGCTGGGGATTGACAGCAGCAAGGATAAGCTGAATTTGCAGACGGTCCAGCAGGCCGAGCATGAAGATAAGCTGCGCTCTATCCAGGACAGCAAACGGCAGCTTTATGAACAGTATGCACTTGGAGAGATTGACCTGGAAACCTACCAGGAGCGCAAGGCGGTATATGATGTGGATCTGGTGCAGGCAAGGAATGTCCATGCCGCCATTACCGCACAGACCAGGCAGATACAGAGCGATTATGAAGCAAAGCTGAAACAGCGTGAGATCGTTCAGGAAGTAGGCAGCGCCGACACACTGACGCAAGCCCTGATTGACCGGCTTATCAGTAAGGTCTATATCTTTCCGGGAGACCGGATCGAGATTGAATATGTGACACAGGATTTCTTAGGAATAAGCGAACCAGGAAAGGAGGCGTGAGCCATGAATACCGTATTAAGTAGCTACGGGCAGCTATGCGGCTGCCCGGAAATCCTCAAAAAAAGTTGTAAATTTTTTTGTCGTGGGCTTGACATACGGGTGCCTCAGGTCATGGAACCTCACCCTTTTACATCCCGCCCGCTCCAGAATGACTTGCAGGCGCTTGCGGACGTAGCCGGGATCCACAGGCTGCTCCGGCTTGATGCGGGAGGGGAACATCCACTCCGAGAAAATCTGCATCTTGTACTCCGCCAGCAGCTCCACCATGGCGGGCGGCAGGATGACGGTGCGAACGGCGGCCTTGGTCTTTGGCTCGTTGATCTCCAGCTTGCCGTTGACGGAATACACCTGCTTGTTGATACGCAGTCTGCCGGTCTTGAAGTCCAGGTCAGACCATTGGAGGGCCAGCAGTTCACCCCGGCGCATCCCGGTGGTCAGCTCCAGGAGGAACAGCTCATACATCCCCTCCGCCTTGGCCTGGATCAGAAACCGCTGGATTTCCTCCCGGCTCAAAATCTTCATCTCTTTCTCCCGCAGGGGCGGCAGCTTACAGCCGATGGCCGGATTGGTTCGGATGAGGCCCTCCTTCACCGCCCGATCCAGCGCCATCTGGCATACTGCATGACAGCTGCGCACCGAGCGATCCGCCATCCCCGCGCCGTGGCGCTCCACGTTGTTGAGCCGCCCGCCCTTTTTCATCTCGGTAAAAAACTGCTGGAGGTCGGACTGGGACAGCTTGTTCAGCGGGATGTTCCCCACTCCCGGAATGGCGTGGAGGTAAATCCAGTTCTCGTAGCTCAGTTGGGTGGTGTGCCGCAAGGCCGGCTTGGAGTAACTCTGATACCAGAAGTCCAGCCAGTCCCCGAACCGCATCTCCGACCTGACCTTCAACGGCCCGGAACCGCCCTGGGCCGCTTTCAGCTGTTCCAGCTTCTCTGCGCACTCTTTCTTGGTCTTAGCCAGCACATTCTTTGTCTTGGGATTGCCGCCGTCGTCGTATCCAATAACCACCCGGCCCTCCCACCGTCCGTCCTTTCTCTGACGGAGCGTTCCCTCACCCTTCTTCCGCTTTTTCGCCATACTCTCACCCCCTCACCATAATGTCGTCCAGAAAGCCACCCACGATCTCCGCCGCCCGGCGGTGCATATCTCCAGTGACGTGGGTATAGGTGTCCAGGGTGAATGACGCTTTGGTGTGTCCCAGGATACCAGAGAGGGTCTTGGCGTCCACGCCGCTGGTCAGGGCATGAGTGGCGAAGGTGTGGCGCAGGTCATGGAACCGGATGCCGGGCAGACCGGCACTTTTCAGCAGGGTCTTCAGGCGGCTGTAGGCCCTGCCGGGATTGACCGGGTCCTCCGGGCGGAGAGGGTTAGGAAAGATCCACTGGGAGCAGGAGCGCTTCTGCCGCTCCCGCAGCAGCTGTGCCGTACTGGGCGGCAGGGTGATGGTGCGCCGGCCCTTTCCCGTCTTGGTCTCGCCGGTGGTCACTCCGCCGCCCTTGCGCTGGTGGAGCGTCCGGCGCACTGTCAGCGTCCCCTTCTTCCCGTCGAAGTCGGACCACATCAGCCCGCAGATCTCACCCCGGCGCATCCCGGTGGTCAGCTCAGTGTAGAAGAAATCGCACCAGACAGGGTCCTTTTTGATCTCCTCCATGAACCGCTCCAGCTGCTCGTTGTTGAGGATCTGCTTGGCGGCGGTCTTCTTTTTGGGGAGGGTGACATCCTCCGTGGGGTTTCTCGCCGTGAGCCGCTCCCGCACCGCCGCGTCCATGGCCTGGTGGAGCACACCGTGGAGACTGCGGACGGTAGAGCCGGAGAGCGCGTACCCGTACTCGGGATGCTCGGTCTTGCGCCCGTTCTTTTGCACCTCCCGGTACAGAGCCTGTACGTCGGCGGAGGTCACCTTGCACACCGGTCTGTCCCCCAGCCGGGGCTTGATGTAGCACTCGATGTACTGCCGGTAACCCTTCAGCGTGGACTCACGCACCACGGGCGAGACGTACTCCTCCAGCCAGCGGTCCAGCCACTCTCCCAGCGGCATTCGGCTATCCTCGCTCAGGTCCACATCCCGGTACTCCTGGATGCTCTGGTGCAGCTTTTTCATCAGGGCCTTCTGACTTTTGGCGGAGACGTAGCGGAAGATGGACTCGCCGTTCTCCTTGTGGCCCACCACGATGCGGCCCTCCCAGCGTCCGTCCTCCCGTTTGCGCACCATGCCATCGCCGGACGGTCTGCGCTTTGCCATCTGTTATTCACCTCCAGTCCGGATATCTCCGTCGTTGTCATCCATGCACTCGGCCATGATCCTGACGCCCAATCGGAAACCCAGGATGAAATTCTCGGTTGCCGTGATGCTGTTGATCTCATGCTGGGAGCGGGTGAACCTTGTGAGGGCCTGCTGACCCTCCTCGTTGAGGAGTTCCATCAGCTGTGCCTCGCACTTGGCAACACGGTCTACTGCCCGCTTCAGCTCTGAGCCAGGTATCATCTGTTGCTCACAGGGTGTGATGTTGCCGTAGTAGAGATCCTCCAGAGTCGTTCTCATGTCTGCTACCTCCTTTGCAACACCAACACATACCACACTTCGTCGGGAATAGCTACTACTTTTTTACAGCCCGCCGTTCTGGTAGCGGACCGCGTCGTCCAGCGTAACACTGCCGCCGGTCTTTTTTACATTCTGGACGCACCGCCCACGGAGCGCCTTGAGCTGCTCATCGGGAATCTCCATCCCCGCCGCCAGCACATTCATCACCATGTCCTGCTCCACCGCTAGCTTGAAGAGCAGTCGGCAGACGCGGTTCTCCGAGTCCTGCACTGTACCGCGAATAGCGGACATGTACATAGGCGCTACGGCTGTGCAGTCTCCCGCTGTCAGGTAGTCGCAGTAGAACCGCAGAGCAATTTCCACGAACTCATTTTGACTGCGACAGTGTGCTAGCGGCATCGCCGCTTTGATCTTCCGGTCGGTATCCGGATCAATTCTCATCTGAAATCTCACTTTTTCTTCTGCCATGATGTTATCCTCCAAAACTGTGTTTTTCGGGGCTTTCGCCACCTGTAATGCCTGAATTTTCCTTGCGGCAGTAGAGTTTGCGCCCTTATCAATGCCATATCCAATGCCACGCCGGGGAATTTGATGCCATTCTGCGATTTGCACAGTTTTTCTTAAAATGTACCGCAAACGGTTCCAAGCTTCGGCGTTTCCCCTCTCCCGGCCCGCATTGCGGGCCGGTGTGACCCGGCGTGGCGGCGCAAGGCGCCACGCCTTTATCCTGCACTTTTTTCGACCCCCCGGTTCACCTGACCGTTTTGAAAATCGCTGAGGTCACCCGTTCCGTACACCGGGCCGCACAGCCCCGACACACCGCGTTCCACTGTTGGGGGCGTTGTAGGATGCCCAGCCGGCAGGGGCGGCTCCTGAGCCGCGCACAGCTGCGACAATCGTGCCTGTGCTTTCTGCCGTTCTACGGCCAGCTCCAGCTGACTGAGCTGCCGCTCGTGGTAGTGATCCACTGCCTCCCGAATGGGGCGGATGTAGTAGCGCAGTGTGCCGTTGCGCTTGCGTCCGTCTCGGGTGACGACGGTGGTGGGCTCCGTGCGGATGAGGCACTTGTCCTCCAACTCCAGCACATACTTGCGGACGGTGTTGGCGCTCATCTTCACCGCTCTGCCGATGGTGTTGTAGCTGGCGTAGGACTGGAAGGTTTTCCTGTCCTCGATGTGCATCAGGTAACCGTAGACCGCAATGGCGCCGTAGGACAGCCCCAGGTAGAACACCTCATTGGGCAGAGGAGAAAAATTCTTGGTGGGTTCGTGCTTGGAATAGAGATCGTATCTTTTCACGCTGTACCTCCCGTGTGCTCCTCCACCCAACGGATGAACGCCTCCTTGGGAATCACGATGCGGCTGCCGATGCGCAGAGAGGGGAACCCCTGCTCGTGCATCAGCTCGTACCCGCTGGACGGTGAGACGCCCAGCACCTTCGCCACTGTCTCCGTGTTCAGGAACAGCGGCAGCTCATCGTAGGTCTTGTAGATGGATTCTTTCATACTGTACTTGCTCTCCTTATTAGTTGTGATGATTTTTCTCTCTGCATTGGAGCACAGGACAGAGTGTGATAGCCGTCCACACTGTTCTTGCCATACCAGAGAAAATAAAAAACCTACACATCCCTGCTGGCAAAACAACCAGCGGTACAGAATATTGTACCGCGAGATCTTGCACAGCCTCGGATATGTAAGTCGGAAGTAGAGCGAGGCAGTTTATTCAGTTGTTGTACTCGAATATACGTTCTGTGCATAGGATACTCGATCAGGCAGCTTTTGTCAAGAGGGTGCGTATAAAAATTTTTGGAATTGGGAATACTATAAAATTTTCCATGGCTGTTGGGGTGTGCTCCTTGCGTCCGACGATATGGGCGACCTTGATTCTCCATTTGAAATCGAATAAAATATTGACAGACGAACCGTATCGTTCAACTGGACACGGGCGGAGATGCGACTTGAGGATTGCCACTTGGAACATCGAACGGCTGAGGCACAAAAAATTCCTGGAGCAGATTCTGCTTGCCTGTGAGCAGACTCAGGCGGATATCCTCGTGCTTACCGAGACAGACCATCGTGTGAGCCTGGATTATCCGTACAGCTTCCACACGCCGCCACTGACAGATCTTCAGCCTGTATTCTATAACCCCACCGAGAACAGAGTATCCATCTACACAAATTACCCTTGTATCCGACAGCATAAGACCTGCGACGAGTATACCACACTGTGTGTTGAGTTGGAGACCCCTAAAGGCCGTCTGTTGGTCTACGGAACCATCATCGGCATTTATGGAAACAGACACCCCTCGTTTCAGCAGTCCCTGACCCAACAGCTCGATGATATCAAGCGGCTGTCCGCCGGCGGGACGCCTGTGTGTATTTGTGGCGACTTCAACTGTAGCTTTTCCGACGGTTACTATTTTACGAAGCAGAGCAGAGAGACTTTGCTCCGCACCTTTTCCGATTACGACATCGACCTGCTTACAAAAAATGAGGCAAAGTGCATCGACCACATCGCTGTCTCGAAACGCTTTATCTCCAACAGCGGCATTCAGATCGCAGAATGGAATCAGGATAAGCTGCTGTCTGACCATAAGGGCATTGCTGTGTGCTTTTCGTAGCGGCTTGACTTTTTTCTTTGGATATTGAGGAGCAGAATCTGAAAGCCAAGAGTAGACTGCAGATGCGGTCTGCTCTTGAGTTTCGTTGGGCGGTTGCTATGCGTAGAAGTTGATGCTGTTGGGGATTCCAAGGAACAGGTAGCAGTAGGTGATGCCGTTGTACTGGGTCACCCCCACTCCGATGCAGTCGCATCTTGGGTCGATCATGGTCTCGAAGTGTCCAGGGGAGTTGATCCAGTTGTCGACGGCGTGTTGGGCGGCATCGGCTGTGCCGGTGAACACAGTGAGGTTATCACCGAAGCCATAGGGGTAACCGGCGTCTGCAGCGGCCTTGCTTTCTTCCGGAGCGTGATGCCAGGTGTAGCGCCGGTTGGAGCAAGCCTGGGCGGAATTCATCAGGGCTTCGTTTATGGGCAGCTCCGATACCCCATTGGCCTTGCGGGTCTGGTTAATCAGGCGGATCATCTCCTGGCGTATCTCAAGGTTGTCCGTTAGGCTGACGCTGTTCCCGTCGGCGGGGGCTTCCGGTGTGTCAGGAGTAGCGGGGCCGACCGTCAGCGTTACGGTTCCGGACTCTCCCGCGCTGTTGGAGGCGGTGATCTCCGCACTCCCTTCCGCTTTGGCAACAGCTGCCCAGAAGGTCAGTACCTGCTCTACCGCTACTGTGTCCGGGTCGCTGGAGGTAACAGTGTAGTCTGTTCCACTGGGCCCGATGATGAGGCCGCTTCGCTCTCCCACCTCCAGGGTGCTGCCCTTGTAACTACTTATCCGGATGGACTTGGCTGGTGCTTCTGCTGTTGCGGCAGGAAGGGTGAGGGTAACTGCAAGGGTAGTTGCTGCCAACGCGGCGATGCATTTTTTCATACTGGCCATACTTTTTCCTCCTGTATTCAGTATTTTTGGTGCTCTTGGCAACCAACACAATACCGAATGAAGGAGCAAAAGTCGATAGAAAAGAAAAATAGAAATAGAGAAATTAGCATGTCAAAACGAAGCATTTTAGCCAAGTTTTTTATTTCAGTGCCTCATAAAATTTCCGGATTTTCTGTGCCATTAGCACACGCCTTTGCTCCAGAAAACGAGGATAGTCCTCAATTCCCATCTGAGCAAAGTCCTCTGGAATACAGTTCTCCTCCAGATTTTGCCTCAGCTGATCCAAATCAGTGATTCCACCATAGACCGGTTTCCCAGTCTCACACTGGTGAAGAACAACCGCCATATAATCCTTTGGTGCGTCCGCACTGATTTTAATATTGATTTCCGACTGCAAATAGACATAGTTGGCGATCTGGTTGTACTGTCCTTTGCTGGTAATCCCATTCCGAATTAAGTACTTCTTAGGGAAGAGATGGTGGATATCTCCACGTTCCTCCAGCATCGCTTTCACTTCTATGTGTTCACCCAGGAAACCTTTGTCGTGATTCTTAACCTGGGCCATCAGGAACACGTTGAAATAGGGGCTACTGGCCACTGAGGTATTCAGCCGATCCACCAGCACATTGTTCCAGAACGCGTCGGAGAGCTCGCCGGCCTCTACCTGTTCCAAATATTCGAGAGGATTTTCATAAGTATTGAACCGCTTCACGTCATAGTCGAAAGCGGATTCAGGTGAACCCGAGTAGCGGCCGGTCAGGATCGTCAGGACGATCCAGCGGCGAACAATTCGCTCAATCATGCTGGAGTCGATTTCCCGTGCTTTCAAGGTGAGATACAGGATATAGCCAAAATTCAGCACATTCTGGGAGCGCACCTGAGAGGCCCGCTCCACACCGACAGATTTCAAAATCATGACGTACCTCTGGAAATGGGTCTGATTGACCACATCCAGAACCGCGTCATGCAAATCGTAAAATGCTCTTTCCGCAATCTCAGCTTTGAAATCCCTGGCTTCAAAGTCACGACCGGACAACAGGCTGACCAGGTCGGAAAGCCGTCCGCGGCTGAACTTATAGGTGAACGCAACACGGAGAACATCACTGTAATCCGGTTCATAAATATCCTCATTCTCATTGACGATCCACTCAATTTTGTGGAACTCCGGTGTCTGAGCAAAAGTGGTATCATTGGATCTGATCTCGCTGTAATCCGCCGGGACCTGTAAAAAGTGGCAGAAGTAATCGATCATCTTTCTGATGGTATTTCCGCCGAATTCTTCATTGCTGGAAATCTTGCTCATGGCAAAGTCAGCCTGGGAGAGAACAACACCCTTGGAGTTGATTCGGATAAAAATGTCTGTGACCTGTTCAATATCCAACTCATGAGAGAGATTAATGACTCCGAGATTGTTATTTTCAATACTTTTCAAGCGTGTGATAATATCGGAGATCTTAGACATTCCCTCGTTGTCAGTGATTCCGTTTTTCTGGCAATAGTCGATGACAAAGCCAAATGAATTAAAACCAGGATCGAAAATTGCAGCAATATCAGGAATATATTTAGCGTCCTTGAGAATCGCCGGGTTCACCACATCGAAACGCTCTTCCTGGGGATTAAATGCAATTTTTATAGGGAATTTTCTGTAATCAGCACCCACGACCTCTTGTCCAACAATCGCAGCAGCCAAAGCGGTGATGCGCTGCTGCCCATCAATCAAGACTTTTTTGCCGGAGGATATGGTTCCATCCTTCAGTTTTACATCCGGGTTCTGCCAAACGATGATGTAGCCAACCGGATAGTTTTGATACAGGGAATCGATCAGATCACGCACCTTGGTGCTGTCCCAAACAAAGGGACGCTGAATTTCAGGGATTGCGATACTCCCGTCTTTGATGCTGGAAAGCAGAGAACTGACCGCAATATTGTTAACATCATATCTTGCCATAGTACAACTCTCCTCCGATAAGTTTCTACAACGCCGTTCTCAGCGCCTGTTCGATTTGCTTTTTCTCATCACTGCCATCTGTTTTGAGACGCAGCAGAGGAATCCCGTATTGCGATAAAATATGATTTTTCTTTTCATCCCGCATCGCCTGGACGCTGCTGGCAGCGTGAAAGGCTGTTCCATCCACCTCAATCGCCAGCAGCGGTGACTTGTCCATTTTCCGGAACAGAAGAAAATCTACATGGGTCAACGGGTTTCGGGCATAAGCGGTTTCCTCATGATTCAGCAGAGAATAATCTTTTACAAGATTGACCAGCGACACATGGACAGCACTGGACACAGCAGAAAATTCCGGTTCCATAAGAACGCGTTCAATTACAGCATAGAGCAGATTTTCTGAATCATACTCAGAGATTCGCCTGTGCTTTTGCAGAAAAACACATCGCTGCTGAGCGTAACCTTGATAAAGAAGGTCAAAAATGGAATAAACGGCGCTTTCTACAACCGCACAGTTGTTGTACTCGATATAGCGGGCCAAGTCCCCATAGTTTGTCTGGTCATTTCGTGGATCTTGGGAGGTAACGACTGTCAGAGATTTGACCGCCCGAGACACCGCTACATTCAGCATACGGGGATCATCTACAAATTCTGTAATCACATTATCCACCGAAGTCAAAACAATCGCGTCTTTCTCCCGCCCCTGAAATTTGTGGACGGTAACCGCTTCAATGCCGCCTCCCAACTGGCTTTGAAGCGCAGCTACCTGATCCCTATAAGGTGTAATGACACCAATGCTTCGGTATCCTTTTTCTTGCAGGTGTGGAAGAACTTCTTTTTGAATCACATCAATCTCCCGCTGATTCAGGCGGCCACGGGCGTGGTTTCCCGGCGCTGTCCGATACATCGTCAGTACATCCGGCTCGTCGTGGTCAGCCGTCATAACGATCAGCTTTCCGCCATAGAATTTCTGATTGCAGAAATTAATGATCTTGGGGTGACAGCGATAATGCTCCCGCAGCAGCACCGTGGGTGCCTTCGGCCATGCCGCCAAAGCAGATGATAGCAGACTATGTGCGGAAAAATGATAGACTTCCGGAAGAGAGTACCGGTTCCATATCGCCTCACTGGTCTGAATATCTCTGTCGTTCAGAACATTAGGAAGCTGCTGGAGATCGCCGACAATCACAATATTTCGGGCACAAGCAAACGCTAATACGCCAGTGGCCAGATCCACCTGAGATGCTTCGTCTACAATCAAATAGTCATAGATGTGGTCAATATTCAATGTGCCTTTGATGGAATATGTAGTGCTTAGAACGACCGGATATTCTCGGTTAAACTCATTTGACCGCCCCCGAAAATCCCGCATCTCAAAGGTTCGGCGTTCCTCTTTCCATTGATAGGTATTGCTCAGCTCCGCTCGGAATAAGCGAAGGGACTTCTCTGTCAATTCCTCCATTTTCTCAGAAAAAGAATAATTTGTAAGTCTCTGTTCCAGTTGGATTCGTTCTTCTGTCAGCTCCCGCTGCCGCACGACATAAAATTGTCGTTGAAGATAAGGAATCACCAATTCTGGAGACTGGAGGAAGATCTTCAAGGCGCTGAGATTGAACCGAAACATGATAGAGATTTTTTTCAGCAGGCCCAACCTGCTTTCACGTTCAGCGTGCTGTTCGTATTCCAGCCAGAGATTCAGAATCTGTTGCGAAGAAAGCCTCTTTAGATTCTCCTGCGGTGCCTGTGCATAAGTCTGATAGTATTCGTCAAAGTAGTGCTGCTCTGGTCTGAGCTGTAAAAATTCCTGCTTGATCTCCGCGATCCGATTCTTTGCGTTGAGCATATCGTTCAATTCTTTGGAGAGCGCGGTCACTTCCTGATTGAGCAGCGTTTTTCCCTTCTGCCCTAAAGTCCATTCCCCCATATCAGGGTATCTGCCGGTCTGGGCCTCCAGGAAACATTCCTTATTGCTGATACTTCCCAGGAAAGCAGTGAGAAAAGAAAGCCCCTTTTTCTCCAACTTCTCCGCGACGTTGAGGGTTGCAGAATTGTTGTTGGATACCACTGCCACCGTTTTTCTGTTTCTTACTGCGTTTGCAATAATATTTAGAATCGTCTGCGTCTTACCAGTACCTGGCGGGCCCTGGATAATGCTGATTTGAGAGGACAGCGCGTTTTCTACCGCGACTTTCTGGCTTTGATTCAGGCCAAAGGGATAGATAACGGTCTCTGGGAGGGGAGCTGTTTTAGGCTGTCTGCCAAGCTCCAGATAGCAAGCCAAAACGGTTTCTTCACTGACAGTTTGAATCCGTTCATACTGCATGCTAAGGATATTAATTTCATTTCCCACCACCAAGCTGACAGCTCCTGCCGTCTCCTTAAAATAATCGAAAATACATTTTTGACTGTCTTCTGTCAAGCAGTTGTGCTGGATCTCCACTTCTTCTCTGGGATAAGAAAGTGTTTTCTTCCCGCTGCAGACAAGACGATAGTATGGACCAAAATCTAAAATCATATCTACTTGGGTCATACAAACGCCTTTGACGGTAACAATCAGACCAGCAGGATCAATGCGCTGTTGCAGCTCCAGAATTTTTACCTTGCCGCCTTGATAGTGGTACACTTGAGGAGAGCTGGTATAAATGATATCACAAGCGTCACCACAGGGCCGAAACTCCTTGACAGAATCCGTTTTGTCCTGGCCATTGATCAGAATTAGGTATCTTTCTCTATCCATTATGATTCTCCCTGTGACAGCTTTTACAGAAATACTTTTTTGCGCTTTGGTTGATAAGGCTATGAACATCTTCTGTTTTTTGAAGAATGAGGAGCAGATTACGCTTCAAGCAATTTAGAACAGCAAATTTTGATTTATCGCTCTGGCGGACGAAGGCGGCAAATTGTTCTTGAAGCGGGAGCGGGGGAAGCGGAACATCAATATTGGCTAAAGTCTGTTGACTCAAATTTTGAACATTCGCTCCCCGACCTCTTAACTTCTTTCGCACAGAATCCATTCTGAGAAGATGCAAAAGATAAATTTCATTTAGACAATTAGCTTCTTTCCTAAATCGAATACAGAAACCACTAAAGGTAGCAATCCTGTCCGTGAATTTGACCAAAACACTGCGCCCAACAAGTTCTTTGTTCCCATTTGATCTGACAAAAACAATATCACCGTTTTTAAGTAGGTAATCCTCTCCTGGCATTTCATTAAGTGAAATGCCGGAGAGAGGGGTGTCTTCATGGATCGTTAGCCTACTCTGAAAGTCCGCTACACCCAGACATGAAATATCAAAACCGCTATCCTTAGTCGAAAAATTCATTCCATTTTTGCATTTTCCCATCTCAAGTAGAGGTGTTGTTTTCCAGTGCATTGGATTGGCTACTGGATCACCAAACTCCCCCAGAAATTGAGAATTGCAAACAACTTGCTAACGATTAAGCGATATATTTCCTATGTGACTCTTTCACATTATTTTGGTTGACCATTGCGTATTGGAGTGTGGTATCGATGCTCTGATGCCCAAGGAGCTGCTGAACCTGCTCGATTGGCATTCCTTTGTCAATCGCCATTGTGGCCAGGGTCCTTCTAAATTTATGAGGGTGAACCTTATGAAAACTCAGTTCACGGCCAATTTTTCGCAGACGTATCTCAACACCGCTGATTTGCAGACGCTCGAATGGTTTCAACAGGGAGACGAATAATGCATCGTTCTCATCGGGGCGTTCTTTCAAATACCGCTGGAGATGAATTTTAGTTCTCGCATCAAAATAGACCTTTCTCTGCTTATTTCCTTTTCCAAAAACGATACATTCCCGATTTTCAAAATCCACATCGCTCCGATTTAACTTCACCAATTCGCCGACACGAATACCAGTGGAAGAAAGCAGATCGATCATCGCCAGGTCGCGCAAATTGTCACAGTGATCACGCATCAGCTCCAGGGATTCATCCGAGTATGTTTCTTTAACGGTCTTCCCAGTCTTTACTTTGTGGATTCTCCTCACGGGACTTTTTATAATGTAATCCTCATCTTCAAGCCAGGAGAAAAAGGATGAGAGAATCCGTCTCACATTATCGAGAGTCACCTTGCTGACCGTTCCTCGTCGCTGGTAATTGTCGAGGTATAAACGAAGATCCTCCGTTGTTATTTTGCGTTCCGGCTTATTGATCTTCTCCAACATATTTCGGATCGTGGACTCATAATAGCGCAGAGATTTTTCTGAACAACCTTCCACGCGCTTGGCCGAAATAAAAAGCGGCAGCCAATTGGACATCTGTGATTCACTGTCTATGGAGGCCTGTGCATTCAACACAGACAAATGTCTGCGCAACGATGCCAATAGCTGTTTCATTTGGTTTTCGCTCAAGCTTTCAGAGAGTTCATGCTGAATATTGATGATAATTTCTTCAATCATGGTGTTTCCTCCTTGTCGTATTCCTCCGTTTGAGGCGTACCCACGAGCCGGAGGAAACTCCATGACCCTGTTTTTCAGCCGAGTTGCTCGGAAATGATACGTTTGTAGGTGGCGGTCAATTCTGAAAGGGCTTGTTCCAGTTCAAATTTTGATTTATCGCTCTGGCGGGCAAATTCAACAAATTGCTCCTGTGCTGAATGATTTGGTACTATTATTTTCAAAGATCGCAGCTTATCCATAGATATGTTATACATTGACCCACTTGTTCCTGTAGCCATCTCGGATAGTACCTTGCGCATAGATGGATGACTCAAAAAATGTTTTGCAAAGACAGGATGGATGCTTTCCTTGAATACAAGTTTCCAGAGCTTATCTGGAAGGAATAAATTAGGATAATCTTCATCAATCAAAGCTGTTGCACCAACATATTCTCTTGTATTTGCACGACTAAAAAGCAAATCTCCCTTCATGGGGCATATTCCTTTGCTTACCTGCTTTACATCATATAATACTTTGTATTCGTCCTCTTTGAAATAGCCATAGGTAACTGCACTAACTTTCAAAACAGCTTTTTCACCTTGCCGAAGAACACCTGGACTTCCATTTAGGCACTGTCCTGCAACAATACATTCTGTTTCTTGTCCAATTGTTGATATAGGTAACTTCAGAGTATTCCAAGCTGGATCTCCAAACCACTCGATAAATTGAGACTTAACAAGCTCATCTGTAACAGAAATCAACTTTTTATAGCTTTCTATTGTATCATTGATAGCCCATAATACCTCTGCCAATTCCTTTTGTGTGTCTAAATCCGGCAGTTCAAATTCCAAATCTTTCAGGTCGCGCCAGTTAATTGTTGGCGACAAAGAACCTACCGATATTTTGATGGCAGCATCTAAAAAGTAGTCGGAGCTGATAAACAGAGGGAAGAATTTCCTGTCAACAACCTTTTCTTGAGGCCTAAGAACCATGCCATGTGCAGAGAATATACCATCAAAAGGTGCAATAGCAACTTTCTTCTGATAGGCTCTACGTTTTCCAAACAGGACGTCGCCTTTCCTCATAACCAGCTTTTCGCCGATAGGAGCAACGTCTGAGCCGAAGCGTGTAACATTCAAACTGCCAGTATCCAAATGCTCCAAGCCGATATAAGTAAAGCGATCTTCCTCAGCAGGCTTTTTCTTTTCCTTGCTATTGATCGCAATCTGTTCAAAACGATATTTCGCCATCACGCACACCTCCTTGTAGAGGTGGAATGAATGGGGAAAGCTTTGCAGCTTACAGAATCGATAAATTGAGATTTCACCAACTCATCCGTAGCAGCAATGAGCTGTTGATAGGATTTCTTTGTATCATCCATCGCCCACAAGAGTTCCGCAAGTTCACGCTGCTTGTCCATATTCGGCAACTCAAACTCATAACTTTTCAGGTGTTCCCACTTGACACGGGGAGAAAGTGAACCCGCCGATTTTTCTACGGCAAAACTAAACAAAGCATCATTTTGAATGATAAAAGGCAGTAATTCAGGAAGGAGATAGTTTGGCTTCGCCTCAATAACTGTAATGTCACCAGAGCAGATTCCATCAAACGGCGCAACAGCAGCTTTTTTCAGGTAAGCCCGACGGCGACCAAAAAGCACATCCCCTTTACGGAACATTTTTGTAAAGGTGTTATCACTACCCTCATCCCAAGAAGTAAGTGTGATTTCCTCTGGTGTTAAATGCTCGAGTCCAACCGTGGGATACCCATCTTTATTGCCTCTACAGGTCTCCCTGCGTTCCTCGGCCACATCGCCAAGCAAAACCTTACTCACCTTCCTGCGCCCCCTTTCCCAAAAGTGAATTCAGCTTCTTATAACTCAGCTTCATGGTTTCCGAGGCGGCCATCCAGCTGTCATAATGTTCCTGAACGGAGCGGGTATCCGTCTCCGCCATCTCAGTTTCCTGCTTGACATAGAGGGGAATACTGAGGGAAAAGTTGTGATCCGCAATATCTTGTATGGTGGCTACCCGCGCGAAACCAGCCTCATCAGAATACTGGTGATAGGCTTTGGCAATCTTCTGGATATGCCGGTCCTCCAAATAGCTTTGCGCATTTTTTCGCTCCACCTCGTTTACCGCGTTGATGAAAAGCACCTGTCCCCGCCGCTCCGGGCGCTTATTCATGCGGCAGATCATGATGCAGGCCTCCATGGGGGAGTTGTAAAACAGGTTTGCCGCCAGACCGATCACGCATTCGACGCGGTCACTGCGCACCAGCTTCTCCCGCATGGCGCTCTCCTCGTTGCGAAACAGAACGCCGTGGGGAAACAAAATCGCGCACCGCCCGGTCTCCTCCTTCAGGCTGGTAATGATATGCTGCAAAAAAGCATAGTCCGCCCGCCCTTGGGGCGGCACTCCCAGGAAGTTGCGGCCATATTTGTCACTCTCAAAGGCGGCGCGATCCCATTGGCTGATGGAATATGGCGGATTGGCCAGAACCAGGTCAAACTGCCGCAGCCTGCCGTTTTCAATAAACGCGGGTGTGGCCAGGGTATCGCCGTTTACAATGCGGAAGTCCTTGACGCCGTGGAGAAACAGGTTCATCTTTCCGATGGCGGAGGTCAGTGCGTTAATCTCCTGTCCGAAGACCGCAACATTGCGCCATTCCTTCCCCTGCTCTTTCAGGTAAGCAATCGCGGAGATCAGCATACCGGCGCTGCCGCAGGTGGGGTCGTAAATGGACTCCCCCGATTCTGGACGGAGCATCTCCGTCATCAGATGGACAACGGTCCGGTTGGTGTAAAACTCCTGCGCTGTGTGACCACTGTCATCTGCGAATTTTTTGATGAGATACTCGTATCCCTGGCCAAGCTCATCCTCTGGGCAGTTTGCGATGGAGAGCGTCCTGGTACTGAAATGCTCCAGCAGGTCTTTCAGTAAACGGTCCGGCAGACGGTTTTTATTGATCCATGCCCCATCGCCAAAAATCCCTTGTAATTTATCGGAATTGGCGTTTTCAACTTTTCGGAACGCCTCCACGATTGCCACGCCGACATTTTCTGAAACTGCATGGACGTCATTCCAGTGGCTGCCCTCGGGAACGATAAATGTATGAAGTTCACGCTCATCAAACTCAGCGGCATCTTCGCCGTATTCCTCCTGCGCTGCGGCGGTCTCCTCATCGTACACATCACAGATTCGCTTAAAGAACAGCAGCGGGAATATGTACTGCTTATAGGCTCCCGCGTCAATATTTGTGCGGAGGAGGACGGCGGAGTTCCACAGATAGGACTGTAATTCCTCAATGGTGATTCGTTTATTCACTGACGTACCCTCCCTCCAGCAGAAGCTTTTTCATCTTTTCCTCGGCCCGGAGCATAGCCTCATAAGCCTCAAAATACTGTCTGCGTACTTCCTCTGGGGGAATTGTTTCCTGCTCTTTTTTCTCAATGTAGTTGTTAATGGCAAGAGTGTAGTCTTTTTCCCGTATATCGGCAACCGTTGCTATTTTGACGCGCTCGATCACATCTTCATAGGCCGAGTAAAGGGAATAGACTCTTTGAATATCTTCCTCAGTCATAACATTCTGTGCTCGCTGAGGTGTGTAGATGCCGGAGGCGTCAATCAGGCAAACCTTTCTGCGGTGCTCCGCACTTTTGTTGTTGTTCAAAAAGAGGATGCAGGCGGAAACGCCGGTGGAGTAGAAAACGCCGCCGGTGAGTGTGATCACACCCTCCAGCTTGTCGGACTCTACCAACTGCTTTCGGATCTCTCCCTCTTTTCCACCCCGGAACAGGACGCCTTGGGGCAGGACGACAGCGCACCGGCCTGTCTTGGGATCCATGGATTTGACCATGTGCTGGAGCCACGCGAAGTCTCCGTTGGAGTCCGTGGGGCAACCCCAGAAGTTGCGCCCGTAGATATCGCTGCTAAACTGCTCCGCCCCCCAGTTTTTCAAGGAAAAGGGGGGATTCGCCACCACACAGTCAAAGGTTTGCAGGCTGCCCCGCCAGAGATAATTAGGGCTTCGCAGTGTGTCCCCCTGGGTCACGTTAAAATCTCTTGCGCCATGCAGAAACAGGTTCATCCTGGCAATGGCGGAGGTGGCCAGATTCTTTTCTTGACCATAGATTCGGCCGTAGGTTCGCTTGTCACCCTTCATGTAACGAATCGCTTCAATCAGCATACCGCCTGTGCCGCAGGCGGGGTCATACACCGACTCGCCCACCTGCGGGGCCAGCAACATAATCATCAGCTTAACAATGGAGCGTGGGGTGTAAAATTCGCCGGCGTTCTTTTTTGATAAATCCGCGAATTTCTTGATCAGGAACTCATAACTGTCCCCCATCACGTCGGCAGAATAATTGTTGTTGCCAACCTTTATTTTGGACATATGCTCGATCAAATTTTTCAGCCGCTCGTCGGATAGCTTTGACTTATCCGTCCAGTTTGCGTCATCAAAGCTGGAGAATACCCCGCTCAATGTATCGGGGTTCGCCCGCTCAATCCCGTTCATAGCATTTACAATGGCAACACCCACATCCATGCTCGCCTCCCGGACATCCTGCCAATGGCATCCCTCTGGGATCACAAAGCGGTGGTTCTCCGGGAAAGCGGCATATTCCTCATCCCCGCCGGATTCCTCCAGCGTAGCCTGGGTCTCCTCGTCATAGACGTCGGAAAGTCGTTTGAAAAACAGAATCGGTGTCACATAGCTTTTGTATTCGTCCTGGTTGATGGGGCCCCGCAGGATATTGCACGCCTCAAACAAGTGAGAAAACAGTTTCTGGCTGGTGGTCTCCTCGGAAACTGATGTGCTGTTTGCGGCATCCTCGTCAGCAAAATCAAAGGCAAGCTGCATGATTTCAGAACGCTTGCTGGCTTTGATTCCAGCGCGCTCCGGAGATCGAATTCCGACGTTTCCGGCCTCACCTGCTTTTTCCGCTTTCGCCGGATAGATACCCTCAAAATCCATGAGGACTTTTAAAAGGCGCTTGTCTAAAAAGGTCAGGGCCAGTTTCCGCATGGGAGCGGGTACACCGTAATAGGCCTCTGCAACCGCCCCGGTAATCGCCGCCAGGGTATCACTGTCGCCGCCGATAGAGATTGCGTTCCGGATGGCGTCTTCAAAGCCGGTGGACTCAAAAAAAGCCTCCAGCGCCTGGGGCACGGTATCCTGACAGGTCTCGTTGAACTGATAGGTACCACGGATGGAATCCAGCGTGAAATCAATCGGGTAGTAGTTCTTCGTGATATAGTCCTGAATTTCCAGCAGGCTTTTTCCGGTGCGGGCGAGATAAACCGTAGCAGCAGTGGCCTCGGCGCCTTTGATTCCCTCCGGATGGTTATGGGTCACCTCGGTCACCGCTTTGGAGAGGGCTTTTGCCTCTTCAAGAGACCTTGCCGCATACCCGCAGCCGCTTACCCGCATGGCGGCGCCGTTTCCAAAGCTGTTGTAAGGCTTCGGATGATCGGAATACATCCACCTGTAAAAAGATCCACCATAGCCGCTGTTCGGATACGGGCGGCCAATCTCCTGCATGGAGCGGACTGCCTGCTCTCCCAGACCGGTAAAATCCGGTCGGCAGCGCATCAGCGCGTCGCATACGGCCAATGACATGATGGAATCATCCGTAAAGAAACACTGGTGCGGCATCAGGTCAAAGTCCTTGGAGCGGTGGTTGTTCCACTCAAATCTGGAGCCCACAATATCTCCAATGATTGCGCCGATCATAGTTCCACCTGCCTCCCATCAATAATATTGCTCGATGTAGCTGTACGCCTTGTCAAAGACATCCTTGTCTTTGATCTTATACTTGATCCAGACTACACTGCGAAGGGCCTTCTTGACCTCCTGCTTGCCGGCCGTTGTGCTCTGCCAGCCATCGAAGCGGACAATTTTCACAATGCTGTCAATATCAGCAACGATGCGCTCTACAATGACAGGCGTATTTTTGTTCCTCACACCATTGAACAGCTCCGTCAAGGCGGCGATCCCTTTATCAATTTCCTGCTCCGGAACGACATCTTTCTCCGCCCGAGCTGCTTCCTTCGCCAGTTCCAAAAGAAGCTTCAAAAATTCAATGCTGGTAACAAGACCCTGTTCATGTTTCTCGCGCAGGGCTTCCAACTTCTCACCCAGCCGGATAAATTTGGGGTCTTGGGCATGGTTCAGAATCTTTGCCACAAGGCTGATCTCAACCTTTTTTGCCGCTTTTTTTAAATCCTTCTGCTTCTCCAGAAAATCATCAATCAGGTCAGCGTCCATGGCAAGAATGTCCATATCTTCGTCAGTCTCGCCGACCGTAACATTCTGATGAACCAGCTCAATGGTCTTGGCCCCAAGGGAGGCCCAAATCAGACCCCCTCTGCCGTCGGTGGGTTTGACGGATTCGTAGACACGGGACAGCCACTGGTAATCCGACTTGTATGCGTTCAAGAAGATATCCGGCGACAGAGCGTCCCAAGCCCGGTTCAGCACACGATAGTCGGCGGCAAAGGTATCCTTTTCCTTGTTGGTGGGGAGACATTCCTGGGCCGCCATCAGTCCTTCCCAGCCCTCTATGGTACGATCGACCCCCATAAAATAGCCAAGGCATTTTTTCATCAGCGTCGGCAGCTGCTTTTTAATCTCCTCGATATTGGTGATGATTTGGCGTATACTGGTCTCGTCAAAATCAAGAGCCTTCGCCACATCGTCAAAAATTCCAATATAATCAACGATCAATCCATGGGTTTTCCCTTGATCATATGTGCGGTTTGTACGGCAGATCGCCTGCAGCAGCGTGTGATCCTTCATGGGTTTATCCAGATACATCGCCTGCAAAATAGGAGCATCAAACCCGGTCAGCAGCTTGGAGGTGACGATCACCAGCTTCAGCTCGCTGTTTGGGTCCCGGAACACGTCCAGGATCTTTCCCTCCGCATCACGATCACGGCGGTATTTCCTGTAGCGATCCTCCTTGTCGTTATTGGCATCCATAACAATCGTAGTGGCATCCTCGCCAAGCAGTTCGTCCAGGATTGCTTTATACATCAGGCAGCACTCCCGGTCATAAACCACGATTTGTCCCTTGTAGCCGTTTGGCGCAATTTTTGATTGGAAGTGCTTTGCGATATGTTCGCAGACCTTTCGAATGCGGGCCGGGTTATACATGATAGCCTTCATGTTGACGCGGCGGGAAAGCTCATTCTTTTCCTCCCTGCTCAGCCCTGCCTCATCGGTCATTGCCTCAAATGCCCGGTCCAGTTCATCTTTGTTGACATGCAGCTCCACGGGAACCGGCTCAAAATGCAGGGGCAGCGTGGCGCCGTCCCGGATGGAGTCGGAGAAAGAGTACCGGCTCATATAGCCGGTGCGGTCCTCCTCCGCGCCGAAGGTCAAAAAGGTATTTTTGTCCACCCGGTTGATCGGCGTACCGGTAAGACCGAAGAAAAACGCGTTGGGAAGGGCCATGCGCATCTTCTCACCCAGGTCCCCCTCCTGGGTCCGATGTGCCTCGTCCACCATAACAATGATGTTGTCTCGGGCATTCAGCTCTCCATTGACCTCACCAAATTTGAAAATTGTTGTAATCAGAATCTTCCGCATGTCTCCGCGGAAGAAAGCGGAGAGTTCCTCCTTGGTGGACGCGCTGGTCAGATTGGGAATGTCGGAGGCGTTAAAGGTCGCCGTGATCTGTGTCTCCAAATCAATGCGGTCATCCACAATCACAACCGTAGGATTTTTGAGTTCAGGTACCATACGCAGCTTCTGCGCAGCAAATACCATCAGCAGCGATTTGCCGGAGCCCTGGAAATGCCAGATCAGCCCTTTCTTCGGATACCCGGCAAGGACACGGCTGACGATCATATTCGCACCCTCAAACTGTTGATAGCGGCAGATGATCTTATATTTCCGGTACTTTTTATCGGTGGCGAACATAGTGAAGAACTGGAAGATGTCCATAACCTTTTCCGGTGTAATCATATTTGCTATGCTGATCTTCACATCCGCAAGGCCGCCCTCCGCCTTATGATCAGAGGTGTGCCACGGTCCCCACATATTGATGGGCATATTCACGGAGCCGTAGCGGTAACACTTCCCCTCTGTGGCAAAATTGAATACATTTGTGACAAACATGGCGGGAATGCTTTTCTCATATGCGGAAATATCTCCAGCGGCGTCAAGCCATGTAATGGCACTGCGGACAGGCGTCTTCAGTTCGCCAATCGCAATGGGAAAGCCGTTGATCAGCAGCACAATATCCAGGCGTTTGCCTCCATCCGCCTGAGGATATACCCATTGGTTGGTGACGACATATTCATTTAAGGCAATATCCTCTTTGCGCATCGTACCAAAGAAGCGAATCGGAACCATACGACCGTCTTTTCCAAAGGGGAAGGAGTTTTCTTCAAACACCAGCTTTTTAAACAGCTCATTCTGGGTCACCAGGTTATGCGGCTGTACAGACAAAATAACAGTTCGAAGCTTATAAATGACCTCGTCAGCACGGGAAGGTTCCGCTGCGATCTCAGGATTCAGCCGGATCAAAGCTTCCTTCACCATGGGCTCCACCATAACATCCGAATACATACGCGGAAGCTTCTCAGCGGGAATGTATGTCCAACCATTCTCTTTCAAAATGGAGATTATCATTTGCTCCATAGTGTTGTCTTCATTAAATAGAGCTTTCATGTAACCTTCCCCCTTGCCATGCTTTTGCTTGTAATCTTCTCAAAATTTCCTTATCCGCCGGGCAAAACTCGTACTGCGGTATTTCATCCACTTTAATCCACTGAATATCATTATGTTCCAACATTTTTGGAGTTCCCTCGATAATTGCCGCATTGAACAGTGTCAGATGTACATTCAGGTCCGGGTAATCGTGGTCGACTTCCATAAACACTTCACCCGCTGAGATGGTAACAGCCAGTTCTTCCCGGCACTCCCGAATGAGGGCATCTTCTTTGCTCTCTCCCGGTTCCACTTTACCGCCCACAAACTCCCACAGCAGTCCCCGTGCCTTGTGAGCTGGACGCTGGCAGATCAAAAACCTGCTCCCGTCCCAGATCAGCGCTGCCACAACCTCTGTCGCTTTTTTCTCCATACCATCCGCCGCCCCCAATTTGCCTTTTTCCCTCATTTATGCTATTTTATTGAGTATACCACAATTTCCCCCCTGGGGGAAGAGCGTAATGGAGGTGCAATGCCGTGGTACGAGAGATTATGCGGGATGAAGCGTTCCTCTCCCAAAAGGCTGAACCGGCCACTTTGGAGGACTTGCCTGTCGCTCAGGACCTGCTGGACACTCTGACTGCCCACAAGGACGGCTGTGTAGGCATGGCGGCCAATATGATCGGCGTCTGCAAGCGAATTATCGTCTTTGACAACGAGGGCAAATACACGGTCATGTTCAACCCGGAGATCATCAAGAAATCCGGATCTTACGAAGCGGAGGAGGGTTGTCTCTCCCTCACCGGCATCCGGAAGGCCAAACGCTGGCAATCTATCAAGGTGCAGTATCAGAATGAGCAGTTTCAGATTCGCTTCAAAACCTTTACCGGCTGGACGGCCCAGATCATCCAGCACGAAATCGACCACTGCGAGGGGGTACTGATTTGATATGGACTTCAACGCCTGTATTGCCTGTCTGACGGGAAAAGACGCCAAGGCCACCTATGCCCTTGCCCAACAAATCACCGCCGAAAGCAGGGCATCCGACGTTTGGTATCCTCACTTTAACAACTTTGCCGCCCTCCTGCGCCATAAAAATTCCCTGGTTCGCAACCGGGCTATTTCCATTCTTGCAGCCAATGCCCGTTGGGACAAGGACGGTAAATTTGACTTGCTGCTTGATGAATTTCTGTCCCACGTCACCGATGTAAAGCCAATTACAGCCCGTCAGTGCGTGGCGGCTTTACCGGAAATTGCAGAAGCAAAACCGAATCTCATTCCCCGTATCCGGGCGGCATTGGAACAGGCCGACTTGAGCGGATACCCGGATAGTATGCAGCCGCTGGTTTTGAAAGACATCGTGGCGGCGCTGCAAAAAATGGAGCGTTTCTCATGAAGACGCGGGGGGCGGTAGAACTTGGTCTGACCATTCCTCTCCAGCGGCATTTGCACATTAAAGCACTCCCCTACAGCCAGGAGCCGGACTGCCGCTTCTGCTGGGACCTCCACATCATTCCGCTGCGGGGCAGGCCCAGTCTGCTGGCGGTCCACTGCCATACGCGATACACATTTGTGTTGTATGATCTCAATCGCCTGGAATGGGAGCGCCTGCCGGACGTTTTCCTGGACGGTTTGCGGCTCAGTTTATCCGTCGCCGGTTTTCCCGCAGAAGAGACGAAGAAGCTATGCGGTTCAGAACTGCCTCTGTTCACCAGGACCCATGGCCGCCGGGAGGTGGCGTTTTTAAACCGCGCCTGGGAGGATGTGATGGTCGCGAAGCTGGCCCTGGACGAAAGCAGTCAAAGTCAGCCCCTGCTGGATCAGCTTGTCAACGCCAAACTCAGTCGCTGTGCCGGAATAGAAGGCCTGGATACAGCGGCAAGGCGGCTGACGGAGATGCTTTCCCAAATCTGAAAGGAGGGGGCTCTATGCGCATCATCATCGCCCCGGCGAAGAGAATGGTGGTGGACACGGACAGCTTTGCCATGGACAGCCTGCCCCAATTTCTGGAGCAGACAGAGCGGCTGAAAGCCGCCCTCCAGAGCATGTCCCCCCAGGACTTGCAGGCCCTCTGGAAGTGCAATGACGCCATCGCCAAACTGAACATAGAGCGGCTGGCACAGATGGACCTGCGCCGCAACCTCACTCCGGCGATTTTCTCCTACGAGGGCATCCAGTACCGCTACATGGCCCCCGGCGTAATGGAGACAGCCCACCTGGACTACCTCCGGGAGCACTTGCGCATCCTCTCCGGCTTCTACGGTCTGCTGCGGCCCTTCGACGGTGTGACACCCTACCGGCTGGAAATGCAGGCGAAGCTGGAGGTGGACAGCTGCCGGGACCTGTATCAGTTCTGGGGGGACCGTCTGGCTCACCAACTGGCCTCGGAAACAGACGTGGTGCTGAATCTGGCCTCCAAGGAGTACAGCAAAGCGGTGGAGGCTCATCTGCCAAAAGCCGTCCGATTTGTCACCTGTGTCTTTGGAGAGCTGAAAGACGGCAGGGTCGTCGAAAAGGGTACCAAATGTAAAATGGCCCGCGGGCAGATGGTGCGCTGGCTGGCGGAGAACCAAATCAAAAGCCCGGAGGACCTTTTGGCCTTTGATCATCTGGGCTATCAATTCTGCCGCTCCACATCGGTGGGGAATCACACCGCTTATCTTTGGATACAGTCCCGCAAGGATTGAGCCGCTTCCTGGCCAGGAGCGGCTTAATATTCCGTACTCAGCAGGAAATCCGCAACGTGCATCATCTTGATCCTCTGGTAATTTCCGCTGGCCTACCTGCTAATACAGGGGTGTTTTTAATTGCTAAAGTATATAGTTATAACTGCAACACTCACTTCACATCAAAAGTTTTGCGGTTTATATCCGCAAAACTTTTTCACCAAGGTAGCTTCGACGGCCTCCAGCATCGGAGAATATCCCATATAAAATCCCCAGATTCAGGAAAAACTGAATCCGGGGTGATAAATTATGGGATTTTTCCGCGGTAGAACTAAGACGGGCCCCTATTTTGAGGGCTGGTACTTCAAGCACCAGAATCCGCAGGGACAGACTCTGGCGCTGATTCCCGCGTTCCATATCGACAGAGAAGTACACTGCACTGCCTCCCTCCAGGTCATTTCAAAGAATCAGACGTGGTGGCTGGAGTACCCGGAGGCACAGCTACAAGTCTCCCGGCAGCCTTTTCAAGTGCAGATTGGAGCGTCCAGCTTTGGCAGTCAGGGGATCGACCTCCATATCCAACAGGACAATCTTTCCCTCTGTGGCTCACTGCACTATGGTCCTTTTACCGCTCTGCGCTCTGACATCATGGGGCCGTTCCGGTTCTTCGCAGGGATGCAGTGCGCCCACGGCGTCATCAGCATGGGGCATTCCCTGGAGGGAGCACTGGAGCTGAACGGCGAATGCTTGGATTTCTCCGGTGGAACCGGGTATATTGAGACGGATCGAGGCCGCTCTTTTCCCAGCAAGTACCTCTGGACACAGTGCGTTTGGGGCGGCCCGGAACGCGGCAGTCTGATGCTTGCAATTGCGGCGATCCCCCTGCCTGTGGGCGGCTTCACTGGCTGTATTTGCTCTGTTTTATACCATGGCCAGGAATACCGCCTAGCAACCTACCGGGGCGCCAAAATTGAAAAGTGGTCTCCCTCCGGTGCGGTGATCCGTCAGGGGCAGTACCGCCTGGAAGTAGAATTGCTGAACGAGCAGCGGCAGGCCCTCCGTGCTCCGGTAGAGGGCCGCATGGAGCGCACTATCCACGAGAGCCTCTGTGCGGAGGTTCGTTACCGCTTCTGGCACGGGGACAACCTCTCGCTTCAGCATACTGACTCAAATGCTAGTTTTGAGTATTCCTTCGTAAACTGATTGCCTCTGCCGGCAAAATATCCTCGCCTTTGCTCAAAAACTTCAAGCGCATTTTTGCCGGTCATAATTTTAGCATTTGGCCCCATGCTTTGGATTTTTCTTTTATCTTTGGATATTCTCCTTCAGAATCTGAGTGCCTGTCCCGGCAGAAAACCGTTGTAAAACCTTCCCATCAGAGTTAGAATACAGACAAAATAACACGAAAAGTATTTCCTGTCCTGTATTATTATAAAGTTTCCGAAAAATTTAAAACAGGCGCAATTTATATCTTGTACTCCTTGACAAACAAAAATCTTGTTGTATAATACAACGATTTAGTTCACGCTAAATGGTCGGGTCGGGAAAATAAAATATAGGGGGATACTATATGCACGACTTTAAATATGTTACCAGAAAAGAACGTGCCCCAGTCAAAAACGACCTGATTGCTATTATAAAAAGGACCCAAAATTTGCTTCGGGATGATTTTACTTTTCGCTTTGATTTCGTGGGAAGTGATAGGCGTAATATGGTGACTTACGTCCCACAAACAAATATTGGCTATGATTTTGATGTTAATCTGGAGGTCAACGACGATGATTGCAATTATACTCCGGAAAAAATCAAATTCAAAATTATACAGGCGTTGAATAAGGTAGCCCATAAGTATGGATACGATTACGCTGAAGACTCGACCCGTGTTATCACCATCAAATTCAAGGACAGAAAAAACTCGCGTATTCTTCACAGCTGCGATTTTGCCATTGTAAATAACTATACAGATGAAGAGGGCCATAAACGGCAAGAATATATTCGTTTCAATAAAAGGCAGAACAGTTACACTTGGGAGGAACAGCCTGGTGGATACTATATACTTTGCGAAAAAGAACAGTGGATAAAAGATAATAGACATCACGATGAATTAAGAAAACTGTACTTAGACAAGAAGAACAAGAACAGCGATTTAAGGAAACATTCACGATCTCTTTATGCTGAAGCTGTACATGAGATTTGCCAAAGATATGGCTTCTATGATTAACTTTGCCGTTGGTTTGAGGATGATAATATCCTTTTGACCACAGAACCTACCACAGACGTGGCCGGAACACATGGAAAACACCTCGTTAAAGAGGCTTGCAGATGAAGTGAACTCCAGCAGAAATGGCTAAAAGGAGCAAAAACAAGCCAAAAAAGTTTTATGAATCTTTTCGCATCGCAGAGGTCGAGGGTTCGATCCCCTTCGAGTCCACCAACTTGCATTGACAAAAAAGATGCAGACAAAAATCCCGCACTTCGGTGCGGGATTTTTGCATATAAAATCAAAAAACTCAAAGCAATTAGGTAGTGTTCACATAAGGGGCAAAGTATGATACAATAGGAGAATGGAACTGAATAGAGAACAGTATGAAAAAATT
>NZ_CALPCP010000034.1 GCF_943192995.1 Flintibacter muris | reverse complement strand
CGGTAGTTCAGTTGGTTAGAACGCCGGCCTGTCACGCCGGAGGTCGAGGGTTCAAGTCCCTTCCGCGTCGCCATTTTATAATTTGCTGCTATAGCTCAGTCGGTAGAGCGCATCCTTGGTAAGGATGAGGTCCCCAGTTCAAATCTGGGTAGCAGCTCCAAAATCCCGCTTGAATCGATTGGTTCTGGCGGGATTTCTCTTGTTTTTGTAACTTTTTGGGTGGATTTATTTTTGCGATTTTCCGCTGACCCATACCGTGACCCACACGGCGAAATGTCCAGAGAGGGGCAGAGAGTGCCAGAGAGTGCCAGACAGGAAGTTTCGCCTTCCTGCCTGGCTTTTTTGCTGGATTTTTCGCTCTACATGACCTGCGCCATGAAATTTCCCATCGTTTCTGCCGCTCTGTTCTGCTGCTGTCGGGTGGCGTGGGTGTAGGTGCGGAGGGTGAAGCCCGCATCATAGTGCCCCAGCATACTGCTGACCGTTTTCACATCTACGCCGTTTTGGAGGGCCAGGGTTGCGAAAGTGTGTCTCAGGTCGTGGAAGCGGATATGCTCCAGTCTAGCGTCCTTCAGTATCTTCTCGTGGAGCTTCACCACCGAATCGGGGTGGTACATCTCTCCGGTGACCGGCGAGGGGAACATATACTGGTTGTCCGGGTGCTTGCTGTGTTCCTGGATCAGCAGATCCACAGCATCCTGTGGGATGGACACCTGCCGAACCGACGTCTCTGTCTTAGGCCTGGAGAGCATCACCTCTCCGCTGGGGTTGCGGACGTACTGCTTGCTGACGGAAATCGTTTTGTGTTCTGTGTCCAGGTCAGACCATAGGAGTGCCACCAGTTCACCCTTTCTCAGCCCACTGACCAGTTCCAGGTAGAACATGGGCAGGACGTCTCTGGCATTGGCGGCGTCCAGGTAGGATTTGAGGTGTTCAGGGAGAAGTGTTTTCATCTCTACCTTCTGCACTTTCGGAGCGATGCAGTCATCGGTGGGGTTGCGTGGGATCAGCCGCTCTTTCACCGCCCTCTCAAATGCGCAGTGGAGGGTGAGGTGGACACTTCTGACTGTGGTGCTGCTCAGGCCGGGATTGCCCTTGCCGCTGCGCTTCTGGACTCTGCCGTGTTCCATCAAGTCTTTGTAGAGCTTCTGGAGATCACGGGAGGTCAGCTTCTTCAGTTTGATCTTCCCGATGCGTGGGATGGTGTAGGTCTCGATGATCAGGTGGTAGCGGTCTGCTGTCGCCGGCCTGACGTTGGGCTTGGCGTAGAGTTCGTACCAACTTCTCAACCAGCTGGCCACTGTGTAGTCCTCACTGCGGCCTACATCCAGACCCGCTGTCTCCTGCTGTGCCTGGGCCAGTTTCTCTTTGACCTCTGCCTGGGTTTTGCCCAACACATTTCTGATGATTCGCTTGCCAGTCTCCGGATCGTAGCCGGCGGTGTACCGTCCCTCCCAGCGGCCGTCCTTGCGCTTGCGGATGTTGCCCTCACCATTTGCTCGTTTCTTTGCCATCGTTATCCACCTCCATTTCTGATATCACCGTCATCTTCGTCCATACACTCAGCCATCAGCCGGACGCCCAGACGGAAGCCCAGGATGAAATTCTCGGTTGCAGTGATGCTGTCGATTTCATGCTGTGCCTTGACCAGCCTGGTGAGGAGTCCACGACCAACTTCATCAAGCATCTCTGTGAGTTGGTTTTCACACTGGGCGGCAGTATTTACTGCTCGCTGCAGCGTTGAGTCCGGTCTCATTATTTTTTCGCAGGGCGTAATATTGCCGTAGTAAAAATCTTCGAGGATTTTTCGCATCTGCTCCGCCTCCTTTGCAGTGACACACCATACCACACCTCGGCGGGAATAGCTACTACTTTTTTCGAGGACTTTTATTCTTTGTTTTGCAACGCAGAATTTGAATAGGGTGTGGGTGATCACAGACCGCCCCTCTGATAGCGGACAGCGTCGTCCAGCGAGATACTGCCGCTGGTTTTTTTCACGTCCTGGACATACCGTCCCCGCAGTGCGCGGAGTTGCTCGTCGGGAATCTCCATCCCCGCCACCAGCACGTTCATCACCATGCCCTGCTCCACCATCAGCTTGAAGAGCAGACGGCAGCTGTCCAGAGGACACATCTCTTTGATGAGTTGCTGTGTCTCAGGGGAGGTTCGCACGCAAACTTGTTTTTTCTCCTGGCATGATGCTCTTCCTGAAATTCGTAAATATCCCCGCCTGGACCCGTCAGTATTGCGGCGACTGTAAGGACAGAGGAAAAACTGACCCCCGACTTGCCCCCAGGGGGTGAAAAATGACCCCCACGCTGATTCTTGTGAAATGGCAGAAAACCACCTATGACGGTCACCTTGCAGAAAGGCGAAACACTGCGCTTTTCTCTCTGAATTTTCTGATACCGACCACCTGCCACAGCAAAAAGTGAAAATTCCGACCACCTATGGAAAAGCCCCGACCCGCTCTGCGGGCGGTGTGGCTGGCCGGGGGACGCATAAGCGACCCCCGGCCTTTATCCTGCACTTTTTTCGACCCCCCGGTTCACCTGCCACTTTCGGTTGTGCTGAATTCACCGGATGGTGCACACCGGCCACACACTTTTGACACGGCTGCGTCTGCGATGGACTGCGGCTTGTTACCCTCCGAGCATCAGCGAGGCCACACAGCGGCACACAGGTCGTCACGATGAGTGCACGCTATCACTGCGGAGTGCGAGTGCCGTTGCGACTCGCTGGCGCTCAGCTGCCACATCCATCTGCGCCAGCTGTTGGTCGTAGAACTGGTCAAGGGCCAGTTGGATCGGACGGATGGTGTGGAGCAGATTGCCGTTGCGCTCCAGTCCGTCTCTCGTGGTGACGGTCGTTCTCTCTGTACTGATGAGCTGCCTCTCCTCCAACCCGCACACATACTTGCGGGAAGTGTTGGTGCTTATCCTCACTGCTCTGCCGATGGTCTTGTAGCTGGGTCAGCACTGGTAGGTGTTTCGATTCTCACAGCAGAGCAGATAGGAGTAGACGGCCAGCGCACCGGGCGACAGTCCCAGCAGGAATATCTCCTTGGGCAGTTGGAAGTAGTTCTTGATTGGATCACGCTTGAGCCAAGGTGTGTATTTCAATCTGCACCTCCTTTGGTGTGTTGAGACACCCACTCCACGAATTTCTCTTTTGGTACTACGAGCCTGCTGCCGATTTTCAGAACAGGGAAGAAAGGGGACCCCGCACAAACGCACAGCGTTTGTGTGGGGAGAGGAGGAGCAACGGAGTGAGCGAGCCCTGCCGCTTGCGGTGGGGCGAGTGATACGGAGTTTGTGACGACGATGTGCATCAACTCGTACCCGCTGGACGGTGAGACGCCCAGCACCTTTGCCACTGTTGCTGCGTTCAGGAACAGTAGCAGCTCGCCGTAGTCCTTGTAGATGGATTCTTTCATGTTGCGCTTGACCTCCATTTCTTTATGACATGATTTCTTTCTCTGCTTTTCTGCAATGACTTCCTCACTCTTCTACCACAACCTCTGATGGCTGAAACGGAACTTCCTTATAAACGAGTTTACAAATTGTTTACCAACAGTTTATTTTTCGTATGCTGAAAAATTTTTAGAAAAAATCACTCGCCAGAACTGAGTTTGGCGAGTGACTGTATCAAAAAATTGAGGAGCGTCTGATAGAGCATAGTACTTTCGATTCTGGCCAGTTCATAGTCTTTAAACTTTTCTTAAAATATCCTGTTTCCAGTTCCGTATTTCAGCAGGTTATGCTATACTGACTGTGTTTTCAGATAAAGAGGAGGAAAACTTACTATGCATGACTTTATCCGTACAATCTTCTATTTGTTCCGGCAGGCAATTCCTCCTGCTTTGATTGGCCTGGCAATAGGAGCAGTACTTCTCGTCCTGCTGAACCAGAAATACCGTCAGAAGGGAATACAGTTTCCGAAAGGACAAGCTGTAGCTGTTCTGTTGCTGTTATGCTACTTGGGTGGACTGGTCTCCATCACGTTTATGAACCGAATTGGAAACGGTATGCAGATGTATCAGCTTTATCCATTCTTGGCGTTTTGGGAAGCATGGAATGCCTTTACACTTCAGGTCTGGCTGAATCCTTTGCTGAACATTGCCATGTTTGTCCCCCTGGGTGTGTTTCTCCCTTTGGCGGCAAAACCCTTCCGACGGTGGTACTGGATGCTGGCGGCAGGAGCAGGAACATCCCTTATTATCGAAGTGGCCCAGTACATCCTTGGCCGGGGACAGGCCGATGTGGACGATCTCATTTGCAATACCTTGGGAGCTATGTTGGGGTACTGCCTGTGTATGTTGTTCGTCAGCTTGTCAGGAAAACGATGGAAAACCGCTGGGGCCTATGCCTTACTCCCGGCCTTGTCCATTGTGGCCCTGACGGGTGTGTTCTTTGCCTACCGTTTCCAGCCCTATGGCAATCTGGAGGATGCCCCCATCTATGCTGCCGACACCAAAGGAGTGGAGTGGGTACTGGAATGTGCGTTATCCGATGAACCGGGGCCATCCGGGGTATATTGGACGGAACCCTTTACCTCGGAAAGTTGTGATGCTTTTGCCGTGGACTTCCTTGGGCGGCAGGGCGCAGAAATCAATTTTGGTAGCCCCGATGTAAATTACTATGACAACAGCACATTCTACTCTGACCATCGCACATATAACCTGATCATAAATCACAATGACCGCTCTTACGAGTACACAGATTATCGGGTGGATAGCGACTTGCGTTACAGTAACAAAGGCGGAAGAATTACAGAAGATGAACTCCGTACCGCCCTGGGGACGTTGGGCATTGATGTACCTGACGCAGCCCAATTTGTTACTGTGGACGAGGAAAGGGGCGAGTATGCGTTCCGGGCAGAATGTGTGGTGGAAGATGGTGTACTGACTGCTGGTGAGTTGATTTGCCACATCGCGGAGGGTGGTATTCTCTATGAGGTGGACAACGCCCTCTCTGTCAGCACCCTTCACGGGAATGCCACTGTAATATCTTCCCAAGAGGCATATGACCTTCTTTGTGCGGGCCGGTTCTCCTGGCAGGACGTGCCGATGTTCAATTACCTGAAGCCCAATCAGGTGCGGGTTACCGCCTGCGCTCTGGAATACATGGCCGACAGCAAGGGGTTCCGTCAGCCGGTCTATGTCTTTACCCTCTCAGATGACCGGGATGCGGAGCTGCGCAGCGGCAACGGCTGGACTACCTTTGTTCCTGCACTATCCGGGTCATGAGTGAGTCAATAGTTGGAAATGTGTCAGCCGTAGGAGAAAACAGTCACATTACGAAAAACTTTTGCAATGTTGGGCGCATTCCCAAAAGAGTTCGGTAAAATTAGCTTTCTCTTTACCAAAGGGCCATGCCGCCAGTCCGAAGTTCTTAGATACTCCTTATTAGAACCCACCAAATGAAAGGCTTTAATTCTTTGTTTTCTGGTACGCAATATCTGAGCAGTAAATCTGTGCTCTGTTTTTGCCACCACGAGAGAGGGCCGTCCAGTTTTCTGGACGGCCCTCCTTGAGGACTATTCGCTTACGCATAGAAATTGATGCTGTTGGGTATTCCAACGAACATGTAGCAGTAGGTGATACCGTCGTACTGGGTCACGCCCACGCCGATACAGTCGCATCTGGGGTCGATCATGGTCTCGAAATGACCGGGGGAGTGGATCCAGTTGTCGACGGCGCGTTGGGCAGCGTCGGCTGTGCCGGTGAACACAGTGAGGTTGTCACCGAAGCCGTAGGGATATCCAGCCTCGGCAGCGGCCTGGCTCTCCTCCGGAGCGTGATGCCAGGTATAGCGCCGGTCGGAGCAGGCTTGGGCGGCGTTCATCAGGGCCTCGCTGACCGGCAGTTCCGGCACCTCGTTGGCCTTGCGGGTCTGGTTGATGAGGCGGATCATCTCCTGCCGTATCTCCAGGTTGTCCGTCAGGCCGGCGCTGTCCCCGCTGGCGGGGGCTTCCGGCGCGGCGGGGGTAGTGGAGCCGACCGTCAGCGTCATGCTCCCATGCTCCCCGGCGCTGTTGGAAGCGGTGATCTCCGCCGTCCCCACCGTCTTGGCGACGGCGACCCAGAAGGTCAGCACCTGCTCCACCGCCACCGTGTCTGGGTCGCTGGAGGTGACGGTGTAGTCCGCACCGCTGGGGCCGATGATGAGTCCGCTGCGTTCTCCCACTTTCAGGGTACTGCCCTTGTAGCTGCTCACTCGAATGGCTGAGGTCTCCACTGCCGTGGCGGGGATAGCGAGGGTTGTTGCGAGGATTGCTGCCGTCAGTGCGACAGTGGTGCGCTTTTTGATACTGGTCATTTGCTTTTCCTCCTGATTTCTGTATTTTAAAGGGCTTTCGCAAGCAACACGATACCGAAATAGGAGGCGAAAGTCGATAGGGATAAACGGAGAAGTACAGAGGTGAAAAGCAAGCGAACTGCACAGTGCCACAGCCCCTATATTGTTTACAGCGTAGCAAATTCTGTATGGGTGGCGGACTTGTATTTTGTGCTCCTATATGGTAAACTGTTACCTGTAAAGAGGTGATAGCGGTGCGGTTTGAGCCGTTTGTACTGGACGGAGAACATCAGCGGGTTCCAGTTTCTATTGAACCGATGACACAGGAGGATGCCGAGTCAACGGATTCTCCGCCGACTTGGCAGACTTCATGGACCAGCGAATATTTGGCTGATGACCGTTTTGAGAAATATGCGGCGAAAGCGGGCAATGAGTTGATTGCACTGGGGGCATACGAAATTCTGGAGCATTCACTTGTGGTTCATATCGCCTATATGGAGGCCCAGCCGGGCTCGAATCCGATGATGGACGGCGGAAGGCCGAAGTACGCTGGAATCGGGCGGCTGATGATTGCCTACGGTATCAAGCTGTCCATTGACAACGGCTTCGCCGGGGACGTTGTGCTGGAGGCGAAGACGGGTGAACTGGCCCGGCATTATGAGCGGGATTTTGGAGCGGTAAGACTTCCGATGTTTGCTTCTTCCGCCCCAAGGTATTTGATAGCGGACGAGGCGGCGAAACGGATCTTTTTCACATACCTTGCTTGACTCAGGAGGTGCTTGGATGGAACACAGAAAAGAAAACCCCGTATCTGATGCGGCGTGGTATTGCCGCAGAGATGCGGAGGAAGATCGGTTTTACGAGATTTTTTTCCAGATGTGCAGGAAGTATGCTGTGAGATGGGCCAGCGCGGACGAAAAAGAGCGGCGGTTTATTGAGGAGATCACCAGAGTCACCTATGAGCGGGAGCGGGCAATCAAGTTGGGACTTCCGCTCTCTGAGGTGCGTCCCGCCTTTGCTTCATGATTTGGGTTTGACCCACACCGTGACCCACACGCGGAAAAAAGCGGGCGGAGACAATGGACGGGAAAGTGCCAAAGACCATGCGCCTCCGCAACAAAAATGCCCCGAAAGTGCTGAACAGCGGCACTCCCGAGGTTTCCAATCACTTGGTAAGGATGAGGTCCCCAGTTCAAATCTGGGTAGCAGCTCCAGTGAAAGCCTTGTGCCGCAACGGTTACAAGGCTTTTCTCATTTCTCCGATAGCCCCGAATTTTTGGGTTTAGCGTCCGTTTAGCGTCCAATCTGGCAAAGGTCTACCACGAAATACACAGTTGAGCGGCCGGGAAGTCAATTCCCGGCCGCTTTTTTCATGCCCCTTTCGGGCGGTTTTTCAGCTCCAACAAGGTCATTGAATCGGTCAAAGGTCTGCATGGCTTTCGCCTGGGCGGAGGCTATGGCGTGGGCATAGATGTTGGCCGTGGTGCTGGCCTGAGCGTGGCCCAGCTGTCGGGAGACAACCACCAGGGGCACACCATCGGCAATCATTAGGGAGGCGTATGTGTGCCGCAGGCTGTGGACCGTCACTTTCGGCATACCCGACCGGGTAATAAAAGCACTGAACCACTGTGTCAGGCTGTCGGGGAACATGGGGGCTCCGGTGTCGGTGGTGAACACCCGCCCGTCCTGATCTTCCCAGGCGTCCCCCAACTGCTCCCGCCTGGTGTCCTGCCAGGCCCGGTACTCCAGCAGTAGCATAATAGCTGCGGTGGAGATAGGTAGAGGTCGGGCCGAGGTGGTGGTTTTCGGTGAGCCCACATAGACCCCCTTGCCGGGCAGATAGTTAGAGGTCTGGCGGATGGTGATGGTATGCTCATCCAGGTCTACGTCTTGCCAGCGGAGGCCCAGTAGCTCTGCCCGGCGCAGGCCGGAAAGAAGGTCGAAGGTGATGGGGGCCCGCCACTTGACCGGCTCGGCCTGCAAAAGCTCCAGGAGCCGCCGGGCATCGTCCTCCTCCAGGTAGGCCGCCTCATGGCCGCCCAGGCTGGGCTTTTCCGCTGCGTCTGCGGGGTTGATCTGGATATAACCCCACTTGACCGCCCGAGAGAGGACGGAGGAGAGAGTACGGTGGTAGGAGATTACACTAGCCGGGGCCAGCGGTTCCCCGTGGGTGGTGACAGTAAAGGCTCTGGCGGTCTTCATTCCCACGGCCTGGGCGATAGCGTCAGCAGATTCTTTGTTGATGGGCTTGCCGTCCATGGCCTGTTTGATGGTGGCCCGGCTGACGCCGGCACGACTGGCAAAAGCGGTCAAGGCCCCTCGCTGTGTCCCGATCCGCTCCCGCAGGTCGATTTTGCAGACGGCGGTGGTGCGGTTGCGGATCCCCTTCTCCTGCAGGTTTTGGTAAAAGCTGTTGATGTGGCCGGTACGGAGGTCGCAGAGCCGAATGTGGCCGATTGCCTGGTTGATGCGCTGAAGGTGCTCTGTGTAGGTGGCTATGGTTTTGGGTTTGAGGTACAGCTGGGCATACTCGGTCATGTACTTTTCTGCGAAGTCGGCAAAGCGCATATTGCCGTTGGAGGTGACCCTGGTCAAAACCTTTTCCTCGAACAAGACCGCTTGCCGCTCCAGCTCCTTCTTGATCTGCCGCTCAGACATCCCCGGTTCTGGTACCCACGTCATATATTGGCGGAGCCGCTTGCCGGCATGGTCATAGCCCTGGGAGACGGTAATTTTATAACCTCTCCCCTGTTTTTGAATGGTTGCCATCTTGCTTTTTCCTCCTGCATTTGATATGATAGGAGGGCAGTTAGGCCGTCGCAAAGTCTACTGCCCTCTTTGTCCTCCTCGGCGTTGGTAGCACCGGGGAGGGCTTTTTTCATGCCCATTCGTCTGCCGGGTGCTCCGGCACGACTTCCCCCATTCGATACTCCGCAAGGGCGTTGCTGACCCCCATATAGGCGGCCGCACGCTCATAACTGCGGGACAAGTAGGGTTGTAATTCCTCGTCGCTATATATCAAGTCAACCGCAAACTGGTTGGCCTCGGTTTCATAGCGGCCAGTGATGATGAAAGTGCGGGTATCCATGAATATCCGATTTAGGCCCTGGTGAAGGAAGGAATGCCCCAGCTCATGGGCGCAGACAAAGCGTGCTGTGGCCTCGCCCAGTTCCGAGTCCAAGTAAATGATATGGCACCGCTTCAGATATTGATAAAAGCCCCGCACCCCCACAAGGGGAGTGTGGATGATGGTGTAGCCCAGCTCCTCCGCAATTCTGAAGGGGTCACGGGTGCCGTGCTTGTCCACCAGCCTCTCCGCAAGGCGTTTAATATCCAATGGCGGTTTACTCCTTTCTGAATTTCTTGGGGGTAAACCGCTCTTTATTTTTGACCTTGGCGGCCTCCAGCCCCAACTTCATAGCGGCCCTGATACTCTCCCGGGCCTCGTCACTCATGGGATCTCCGTCAAACTGCAAATCGCCGGCTGTGTCCAGGGCCTCCATGATCCGCTCCAAGTCACGGGCTATATCCCGCCTGTCCCTATCTGTGAGGGTGGAGGTGCTTTCGCTCTCATAGCTATTTATGTCCTGGAGGATACGGTCATTGTCCAGTTGGAAAAACGGGTCAGTCACATTTCCGAGGAGGTAATCAACAGTAACATTAAAAAAAGCAGCAAGCCTATTCATCGTATCAAAATCGGGTTCACGTTTTCCGGTTTCCCACATTGCGACAGCACCATTGGAAACATGGAATTGCTGTGCAAATTGTATCTGCGTTAATCCCCTATCTTTCCGCAATTCCTTTAATCGTTGTGCGAACATTGATGTCCCCTCCCGAAACAATCTTGTGGCGATAATATCACGGATAGTGAGAATTTGCAAGAGAGAATTGAAAATTCTCACAAAACGTTAAATTAACTGTTGACAATTCTAACGATATGTGAGACAATACGCTCACAAAACGTTAGAAAGGAGACGGTCAAATGAATATGTCTTAGGCTACCCCTCTGGTAGCGGACAGCGTCGTCCAGCGAAATGCTGCCGCTGGTCTTTTTCACATCCTGGATGCACCGTCCCCGCAGCGCCTTGAGCTGCTCATCGGGAATCTCCATTCCTGCCGCCAGCACATTCATTACCATGTCCTGCTCCACCGCCAGCTTGAAGAGCAGACGGCAGATTCGGTTCTCCGTATCCTGCACTGTACCACGCAGGACGGATGCCAGCGCGGGCGGCAGATAGGCAGTGGCATCCTGACCTGAAACGTAGCCGGCGTAGAACAGCGCGGCCTTCTCCAGATACTCACTGCGGCTTTTGCAGTTCGCAATTTTCATTGCTCTGTCCATCACCTCCAGTGTGGATGGGTACAGCCAGACGGGGATGCGCGTCTTGACTTCTGCGGGTGTGTTTGGTTCCACCGAAATGTGCGTATTTTTGCTCATTGGAAAATTCCTCCTTTTTGTTGGAAAACCACCTGTCACAGCCACCTTGGAAAAGGTTGAAACAGGGCGGTTTTTCCTCTGTTTTTCTTCATTCCGACCACCTGGAACAGCCAACAGGGGGTAAAACCGACCACCTATGGAAAATCCCCGACCCGCGTTGCGGGGCGGTGTGGCTGGCAGGGGGGCGCGTAAGCGACCACCTGCCTTTATCCTGCACTTTTTTCGACCCCCCGGTTCACCTGCCACTTTCGGTTGTGCTGAATTCGCGGGATGGCGCACACCGGCCACACGCTTTGGACACAGCTTCGTCTGCGATGGACTGCGGCTTGTTACCCTCCGAGCATCAGCGAGGCCACACGGCGGCGCACAGGCTGTCACGCTGAGTGCGTACTATCGTTGCGAAGTGCGAGAGCGTTTGCGACTCGCTGACGCTCAGCCGCCACATCTATCTGCGCCAACTGCTGTTCGTAGAACTGGTCCAGCGCCAGCTGAATCGGACGGATGGTGTAGAGCAGATTGCCGTTGCGCTTCAGGCCAGCCTTGGTGGTGACGGATCTGTTCTCTGTACTGATGAGCTGCCGCTCCTCCAACTCGCACACATACTTGCGAACGGTGTTGGCACTCATCCGCACTGCTCTGCCGATAGTTTTGTAGCTGGGCCAGCATTGGTAGGTGTTACGGTTTTCACAGCAGAGCAGGTAGGAGTAGACGGCCAGTGCGCCGGGCGACAGACGTAGCAGAAATATCTCGTTGGGCAGTTGGAAGTAGTTCTTGATCGGATCACGCTTAGACCACTGTTTGTACTTCAATCTGCACCTCCCTGAGTGTGCCGCGATACCCACTCCACGAATTGCTCCTTGGGTACCACCATCCTGCTGCCGATTTTCAGCATCGGGAAATCCGGTTCGTGCATCAGCTCGTACCCGCTGGACGGTGAGACGCCCAGCACCTTTGCCACTGTTTTCGCGTTCAGGAACAGCGGCAGTTCGTCGTAGTTCTTGTAGTTGGATTCTTTCATGTTGTACTTGCCCACCCTTTCTGCTGAGTCAGTTTTTCCTCTGCCCTTATGCGCTGACTCTCTCATCCTTCTACCACAACCTCCAGTGGCTGAAACCGAACTTTCTTATAGACGAGTTTACAAAATGTTTACCGATTCAGAGCGTAGGCCCATCATCCCTCTACTACAACCTCCAGGTTCCAAAAGCGAACTTTATTTTTTCGTTCACAGAAAAAGTTTTTGCTGTAGAAAAATCACCCGCCAGAACTGAGTCTGGCGGGTGATCGCATCAGAAGATTTGAGGGGGATCTGACGATGGACTGTATTTCTTTGTTTAGGCGAAGCAGATTTTGAGTATGCCACGAAAGAGCGGAATACTAAAAATCACAGTTCCTGAAATCGCTGAGCCAGCTGCATGAAGGAGGAGCTTGGCAGAACCTGCTTGGATGGGATAAACAGATAGCGCCATTCCTTATAGCCGTTGGCTTTGCCCCAGCGGGAAGCCGCCTCGCAGTACTGTATACCGCGTTTTTTCTTGGCGATCACATCAGGATCGTTCAGTTTATCCTCGCCCTTAACCTCGACCAGGTAGATGATCCGCTCTGTTTCCACAACAAAATCCGGCTCATAGATGTGGCCGCAGTTGTAGGTGATGTTGAACTCTCTGGGATGAGGGCGGAGCCAATTCAGAACGTCAACGTCTGATTCCAGCACACGGGCAAGAGTCAGTTCGCCCTCTTTGCTGTCGAACTTCGCGGTGGTGAAAACGCCATTCCTGATTCCGGTGAAAAGAACCGACCGGATGTCCTCAGTGAACTCCTCATACAGATCGACCCTTTCTTTGAACTGGTAGCTCTGCTGCATGTTGTAGTTCCTGATACCCACAACCTCCTCTTGGAGGAATCCATTCTCACAGTAGAAATGCCGCATCATCTGCTGATAGATTTTGTTCCCGATATCCCGCTTGTACATCATGACGATGTTTTGCATCCCGTTTATACCATACGCTGTTTCATAGTGGTCACAGAGCTGCGTGATCAGCTTGAACAACAGAGCAGAGCATTTCATGTAGTCGATTTCCGGTTTATTGCGGAGCTGCTCCAAGATCACCTTCTTGGGATTGTACCCCTCAAAATCAATGGCGGCACCCTTGATCCTCTGCCTGTCCTGCATATCTTCCAGGTTCTGAATGAGCAGTTCGTTCTTGATCGGCACATGGGTAAAATCGGTCAGGTCCAAATCGAAATCGGTGAAGACATATTCCTCCACGCCGGCGTCTGTGATCTTGATATGGGGAATAGGAATAAATCCGGACTGTGCGGCGCGGTGGGTCTCCTCGGTCTGGTACAGCATCCAGGCGGTGAGGGGCATTTCGTTCTCCCGGAAAACATCTCCCAGGTCCTTGTCCTCAGAGACCTTCTCCTTCACCTCGGCTACAATTTTCTGTGTCTGGGTGGGCGTTACCGTGTGTTCCGGGGAGGTTTGGATCTGTGCGGTGACGGCCTGCTGGATGAGCTCCACCGTGGTTTCCAACAGGGCGTCTGCGGCATCGGACTTTTGCATTCCGGTTTGCTGATAGGCAGTTTCCAGGGCCTTGTTCGGCTCCAGGTCAAGGGCAAGCTGGGTGTGCGTGACCTGATCCGGGACGAATTCCTCGGCCCTGATGATGTTGCCTGCCTTGAAAATGGAGTCGCCTTTTTGAGCCTCGGCCAGAATGTCGGCGAACTTGTCGTGGGCGGTAAGCATGACGGCGTCTACGTCCCGGTCGCCGGTGCGCTCCCCGTAGGGCAGGCGCAGGCCCCGGCCCACCATCTGCTCCCGCAGGATTTTGGAGGCCGCGGTGCGCAGAGGGACGATGGTGTAGAGGTTGTTGACGTCCCAGCCCTCTTTCAGCATATTGATGTGGATGACGATTTCCACCGGGTTCTCCGGGCTTTCCACATCCAGCAGCAGGCGGGTGTTGGCCTCGCTCTCCGCGCCCTTCTGCTTGGAGTGGACAACGATGGTCTTATTGCGGTAGGCTCCATCCCGGAACTCGTCGGAGCGGATGTAGTCCTCCACCCAGGCGGCGTGGGCAGTGTCCTTGCAGACCACCAGCATAAAGGGTTTTACTACCCGAACGGGCTTGTCTGGAGTGCTGCTGTTGGCGGCGTACAGCTCCAGCTTCCGCTTTGCGTTTTCGTGACAGGTGATGCCGTCGGTCAGCATCAGCTTATCCAGCGCCTCGTCGCCGAAATTATAAAAGTCTATGTCGGAGCGGGTCACGGCGAAGGGGGTGCGGGTGTAGCCGTCCTCAATGGCCTTGGACAGGGGATACTCATACACCACATTTTTGAAGGGGACCTGTTTGGCCCCCTTGGTCACAAGAGGGGTGGCGGTCAGCTCCAGGCCCAACAGCGGGTGGAGTTCGTTCAAGGCCTGGGCACCCTTTTCCGCCCGATAGTGGTGGGACTCGTCCATAATGAGCACCAGGTCCGGCAGGCTGGAAAGATACTGATAGAACGAGCTGCCAATGAACTCGTTCACCCGCCTCATGTTGGCCCCTTCCTTGTTGAATTTGTCGATGTTATAGACAAAAATATGGATATCCGATTCAAACAGGGAGATGGGTTTTTCTCTGTAATCGTCGTCTGTGATGATTTGGGGCAGGGCGGAGAAACAGCCCAGCCCTTTGAACACATATTTGGGGCTGTTGTTGTCGCTGAGATCTTTTTTCAGCTTCTCATAGATGGTGGTGTTGGGGGCGACAACAAAAAAATTCCTGATGTTGTGCTGGGTATACAGATAGGCGATAAAGGCCCCCATCAGCCGGGTTTTGCCTACGCCAGTAGCCAGGGCAAAGGTCAGGGAGAGAAACTCCCGCTCGAAATCAGAACAGATCGGATACATAGCGTGGACAGCGCCCAGAGCCGCATTCAGATTCATACCCTTGCGCAGCTGCACACTGTTTACGATTTCCTCCAGGATTTTGAGAGATTCCTTCTGAGGCTTGCGCAGGGACATGACGCCGCTGATGTAGTCCGTGGTATACAGGGGAAAATCACTCCGCATCGTATTCCTCCTCGTCCTCATACACCGGGGGATGTACGATATTCAGATTGTAATCCGTTTTGCCAAACTCACAGCGTTCCAGGAGCATCTGGGGAATTTTTTTGACGGTGATATGGTCATAGACCCTGTCCAACCCTTTGTCGTAGGAGCAGCAGGCGATGGTGAGATATTCGTCCTCCTCCATAGTGCTTTGGATGGAGTCCAGATAATCGTTGTTCAAGTGGCGGGTGGTGACGAACAGATAGGACTTTTCACTGCCCGAGGACTGCTTCCAGAACAGCTTGCCGTCCGGGTGGTAGGTGAAGCCCTCGTGGAGGGCCACGCCGGCGGCCAGCATGTCCGCGTCGTAATCTGGGTTGATGACCGCCTCTCCGAAGGCGTCCTCGTTGATGAGGGTGGGGGCCAGCTCGTAGAAACGGTATCCGCCGCCCTTCTCCCACTTGGCGGACTTGGTGATCCCGCCCGGGTCTTCCCCGGCGATCACCTTGTCCAGACGCACCTTGCAGTGGGTGTAGGCGTGGCCGCCCATTTCAATGCCGATGTACCGGCGGCCCATCTTGTGGGCAACCGCGGCGGTGGTGCCGGAGCCGAGGAAGGAGTCGAGAACCAGGTCGCCAGGGTTGGTTGCAAGTATAAGCACACGCTCAATGAGACGCTCAGGCTTGGGGGTGGCAAAGACAAAATCACGTCCAAATAAGGCAATATTTTATTTTTTTGCCTCGTCTGTGTGGCCTACCTCATCATATGGCCACCAGTTATGAGGAGTCATCCCTTGCCGTACTTCAGATAAAAATAATTTTAGAGCAGGAACAGAGTTTGTCCCATCGATACCCCACCAGAGACGGTTTTCTTCTACATGTTTTTGGTGTGTAGGATATTCATATTTCCATGCTTTTACGCCATTTTTAACTACCGCTTTAGTGAAAGGATTCATAATGTCATAGCATAAATTGGGCCGTTGAGCTGTTGTTGCCTGATTCAGATAATCGACCGCTTTCCAGGGCCCTCGGGGGTCGTTATCGGGGTTGACGTATCTTGCAATTGATTCTGCGGTTCTTGGCAAAAGATTAGGGGAAAAATCCTTGCTTTTGGCATAAACGAGAATATATTCACTAATTGTAGCAATTCCTTTGAAATTGTTGCTAACACTGTATTTTCTCTGCCAGGAAATTGTGGTTTTATAATTACTCCGACCAAAAATTTCATCGCAAACGACTTTGAGATAGGCATATTCATCAGCATCTATACTAATCCAGAGACTACCGTTCTCAGCGAGTAGAGATTTCAAAATTTCAAGCCGTGGACGCATAAGATTCAACCATTGGCTGTGCTCCAGATTATCGTCGTAATGCTCAAACGCAGAGCCAGTGTTGTAGGGTGGGTCGATGTAGATGCACTTCACCTGCCCGGCATACTTGCTCTCCAGTGCCTTCAGCGCCAGGAGGTTGTCCCCGTGGATGAGCATATTTTCCGTGTCCGGGTCGGCGGCGGTGTTGGACAGTGCGGCGTTCTCGATCAGCAGGCGGGGCTCCACCAGAATCGGCTCGTCCTTGCCGTACCAGGTCAGCTCCAGCTTATTGGCCATTGCGGTGTGCCTCCTGTTCTTTCTGTACCAAGAATGTAAGCTGGCTGTCTAAGATGTATCGCAGATCGGTTTCTGTGATTTCCTGTACAGGCTTTTGGACTGTTGACGGCAGAACGGACACTTTGGTATAAATATCGGGGTACTTGAGATTGTTTGACACAATTTTTTCATTTGCGGAGGACATATCAAGCGGGTGCTTCAGAAGTTCGGCCCAGGTGTTAAGGATGTCCTGCTCCAAAGGGGTGATGATCCCTTCCTGCTTCATGAGTTCGGTAATAAGACTTTTAGGGTCCATTGTATAATCTCCTTCTGTAATAATGCTGTTTGGTTTATTATAGCATTGGTATGGGAGAATGTCCAACAGAGAAGTCGATCTAAAAACAGGCACCACCTAATAAGATATTCTCTGCGGTAGTGCCTGTTTCGTATCATGATCCGCTACTTGTTACGCATCGAAAAGGTATTCTTCAAGTTTCTCTGCCAAATGCAACGGCAGGGGAAGTACAGTCGATTGGTTATATTGAATGGGAATATGCCGTAACGCATTGGTATAAAAAATCCACTCGGCAGTGTTGTCACCGGACTGAAGCTGTAAAGGATACAGCTCAATCATATCCTTTTCTGCAAATCGCTGTTTGGGATGATCGATCTTGGATACTCTAAAGCTGCTTGTATATTGAGAATCATTCGGTCTTGCATGAATCCCCCAATACACATCGCCATACTTGAAAATGCCTACAGCGGAAGAAAACTGCGGACATTCATCTGTAGATTTCTTACTCAACTCCGTAAAGTAGTCCGGGACTTCCTGGTTGCTCCTGATTCGAACAATTCTCACTCCGGAATCTGTTAGCGAAAGAGGATAGGGATTTTTAGGCATTCCAACATTGATTTGAGAGGGACAGTATTCAGCCGTTATAGTATATCCGCTAATTTCTTTATCCGAAATGCCACTCCATACCGCACGAGTGTTTCCATCCGACTGAATAACGAACAGTATGCTATCCTCTTTCATATAATAGCGGTTTTTCAGTTCTATCAGCTTTTGCTTAGCAGGGGTACGACTTGCATCAACACAGCATTGCTCCAAATCGTTTTCCCAGAAAAGCTTCGCCATCTCAAGACAAGCTTCTCGATAAGAGACCGTTCGATTAGAGAACGCATCGCAATGCACTTGAGTTTTTCCTTCTAATAAATCAACTGTGACATAGATGGGAAGAAAACGTGCCTTATTCAAAATTCCATGCACTTGCGTACACAAGTGCATACCAACACAGGGCGTATTTGCCAAGGGTGGCAGTTTCTTTTTGAAATTCAGCAAGGTTACAATGCCTAACTGGCGGTAGAGGTCATATACTGCGTTTTCAATTTTGTTTTTATTAATATCATTTTCAGGATTGATGAACTGCACAACTCGTCCAGTTCTGGCAAACGCATTTCGGAGGACTTGTTTTGGGTCGCCTGTTTCATACTGCTCTTGCCCTGGCAAAGCAAAAATACAGGCGGTAACCGAGTCAGCTTGTTCTAATTGCGCGACAATTTCATCGCACCGTCGGATTTTAGTTTCCTTTTTGTTATCAGGCATACCGTCAGCAAGATCGCCAATTTCTTTGCGCACACATCGTATTTTCAAGCAGGACAATTCAGATTCAACGCCAAAATCCTGTTCGATCTTCGACTGAATGCATTCCAACAGTTCTAGCTGATTGGGATCTTTCCAAAGACCATAAATCTCAAATGTAATCCGGTCTGTTTCAACACATTTGCTTACCCAACTTCGAAAATCTTCAGAACTCTCATATTCTTGCGGAGACTTGAAGCACGAAAAATTTTGTCCCCTTAACATAACTCGTTCTGCCTCAGGCTGCTCACAGATCATATTGCCCAACAAAGCAGAAATAGCTTGGTGTAATATCGCTTTGTCAACGACGGAAACGCCGGTCCCGATTTTTGAAGCTACGAACCCATTCATGCCATTTTTATATGGAAGAAGGATTTTCTCTGTGTATGTCGCAGGATCCGTTAAAACATCGTTAGCCGGTGGCAATTGCTCATATCCCCAGATGTTGTAGCATTCTTTGTCTTGTGCTTTCCAGTCAGGTTGTCTGCTGTTATAGTTATACGCAATCGAAACTTGACAGTACTTGCTATCCGAAACCTTTATATGGGAGTTAATTCCGTCAGAAAGAAATGGAATACGTTCTTTATTATAATTGCCAGGAATCCAACGGCGAATGCTCATCTGGCACAGCAGCAAAGCTTTTCTTTGTGGCGGTGTTGTCTGTACTGATAAGTCAAACACAAAAGAATATTGATGTTGACTTTTAGGGTCAACAATTGGATGGCTGATCAACTGATTCTTTGCAGCGTAGCAAAGGTGTAGCATCTGTCCATTTAAGGCAATCTCTTTGCCAAGCAATCGATTGACCGCCAAAAGTGGAATCGCTTGATATGCTTCTTCACACACAGTGCCATTTTCGAGAGTAAGGCAGACGTTGGCTGTGGTCTGAAGTGCCATAAGCTCCTTGGGATCAATCATATCGCAAAAATCATTTGCCAGGTTTTTAACTGTAAGAGATGCTTTTGGAGCCGTAACATAGGTGGCCTTTACCCACACCTTGATAATGCCACACAAAGCCTGAATGTCTTTCTCTGAATACGCATAGCAAGATGTAAGCCAATGTTCATCATGGCTATCCTTTTTCAATGGTGCCAGAGCAATGATTCCCTCCATCCAGCTATCGACCAACTTTTTCAGTGCGTTAGTAGGAAGCCCATATTCGTCTTTGAAGCGCAGATTATTTTTTCGTGCAATATCCAACAAGGTTGCTTTCCAAGTTTGAGGAAAGCCCAAATAGTAAAGCGTACGGGTCTGTCCCGGAGAGAGCTTATAAGCCAGAGGATAGATTTTGTCGTTCATATTGAATGTCCTTTCTATAAGCGTTATAGAACGGCGCATACAGCGTTTTAGCAATTTCTGCGCTTTCTTTCTGGAGCATCAGCACATCTAAATATCTGCCCAATTCAGAAAGACAATCGAAATCGCCTTGTTTGCCTTCGCGTCCACGGAATGCGCCGTCAATAAAATAGACATGCGGTTCTGGTTTTGTTACGTCAGTGACACGCGCTAAACGGCCGAAAATTTGAAGGATCAGAACGAATAGAGTGGCAACGACATCCTTGCGTTCATCGTTATTCAGTTCAGCTAGTCCAAACGACTTGCTTTTACTCATTTTTGCCCACTGTTGGGCAGAAAATTGACGGATGCGCACATTATATGCGAATAGCGATTCATGTGGAGCCCGTTTGCAATGGGATTCAATAAAGCCATTGAGTTTGCTGCCTTGCTGCTGGATATCATCGGGAATGGCCATGGGCCGCACCATAAAAAACACAGCACAAAGTGCGGAATGGCCATATTCGTCGACAATGTTATGGCCACGCTCAATTGCCATTGCAGGAGCGATTAGGATTTCCTCACTCATTTTTGCAAACCGGCCAACCTCACCACGCCGTATAGTACTCTGGTCATTTTGAGTGCTGATAGCGTCAGAGACCATTCGACAAACGCGTGCGGGACAATTGGCTTTTCGCAAAGCTGCTTCCAGTGTTTGCTGCACTTCTTGCGCTTGAGCATAGCTGTTGGCAACCAGTAGGATCTTCCCGGCTTTTCGTTCATATTCTCTAATGATTAACTCAGCCGTCTTTTGCGTAACGGAGCGCAATTGCGCCATACGTTGGTCATCTGCAGCGCCAGAGACTCGTTCTGGAAATCCTGATTCAAAGAAGCGTGTCTTCTCCAAGAAAGCACGTTTTTCACTATCTGCCTCTAAGATATAGTTCACCGGCCGATTCACATGGTATTCATACGAACCTTCCGCCCAGCTCGAACCTGACAACAGAATAACATGAGGACCGGCAGGTTTACCGTGAGAATCTGTACGCAAATAAGGCAGGTCTTTCATCAGGCTTCTTCCGAAAGCAAACTGACGGAACAGAATAATGTCTTCATCATCTGTCTTTTTTAGGCCGAACAAATTTCCACACAGTGCAGAGGGGAGGAAGTATTGCTGCTGACGGAATCGAGTTTGTAAGAATCCGAATAATTCATTTTGACCATAAGAGGTTTCATGGCTTGCTTCGTATGCATCACTGAGTCCACGAATAAAATGGTCGAAGTATATTAGTCGCAAAATAAGCTTGATGCGGGCATCTTGAATGCGTTTTACTTTATCCTTTTGGGGCCGTGGGAAATCAGCTCCAAGTTCATTCAACCAGATACGATACATTTGATTAAAAAAAGTCTCATCTGTGCTTTTGCAAGAGCTCTCAAGTACTGCCCACAGGGTACTTTGACGAATATGATCTTCATCTTGCATATCGATCAGGGCGTAAATGGATTGATAGACAGAATAGGGAATTCTATATTCCGATTCTTCCCGATACATATCCTCCAAAAGGGTAAGTGCCGAGAATGGGTCTCCAAACTTGATTTTCTTCCATGCACCCAACTTATGATGCAGGGATTTCACAAGACAACTGAGAACTGTTACACTCTGGCGCTGCATCTCGTCGTATCTCTGTTCTGCCAGGTTTTCTTCTCTGCGTTTACTGCTCAGTCTCATATAGGCACTACAATCTTCGGCACATTCACGAATGTAGTTATTAAAACTTGTTTCCGGCATAAAGAAATGGTCGAGCGTCTTCTGAACTCTGTCACTCTCATCAAAGACGACCAAGTCGAAATCGCGCATTGCCAATTCCAAAAATGTTTCTCGCTGTTGTCCCACTCGGGAAGCCGCAAATCCCGCAACCGTTGTAAGCACAACCGAAGCAGTATAGCATTCCCGGAGCATCTTTGTGCCCAAACACTGATCGAAGTAAGGACACAGGTGATTTTTGTTTCCCTTTTTTAAAGAGTAGCACGGTTCTTTCCCGAAAGAGATCGCAGCACTGTGCTGTGTATCCATACCATCAATCAGGCATACCGGTGTCAAATACTGAGAAAAGCCCGCAGGTAAGCAGGTTTCATTAGGTTGTGTAACTTGATTGATATATTTTAGCCTTTCGTTACGCCCAATCAAAGGGCTTACTGTAACGCCAAAAACAGATAAATACTTTTGCAAATTCAAGACTTCCGCTACTGTATCAACAACAATTGCAATACGATAACCATTTTGATGGCACCAAAATGCCAAAACCTTAATCAGCGTTGATTTTCCTGCACCGACCATACCCACAATATTAACTACTTCTTGGAGGGTAAGTTCTGTACATGATTGGACTGAGCTGCCGACAATTTGCTTAAGGATATTAGTCTTCAAAATCATATGGCAGGGATCCTCGGGACAGATCTTGGCCATTTCTTTTGCGGCATTTAGAAGTTCGTCCGATGAGATAACAATTGGAGGTCTATAACCCTTTTCCGGAGTAGTCGGTTGAACAGAAGGTATATAATTGTTATCAAATTTGACTTGGATTGTTTCCACTTCTCCATTCTCAAGATTCGGATAAACATACCTATATGTTTCTGCTTCAGCATAAGAAAGAGCTCTTGAATCTTCAAAACACTCTGGCCAAAAACGCCCCCATTCTTTTTGGCGTTCCGCATACGGATAGGGATATGTACCTTCCGTCTTGGAAAAAGACACTGTTCCATCGATTTCTTGAAATGAAAAAGCACGAACTGCATTATACCTTGGTGCTCGATAATCTCTCAAATCATCCTGCCAGTATTTTTGAGAGCGATAGTATCCCAGCATGTGTCGAGCCTGCTGCAAAGTATGTTCCATGGCCGTGCACTCTTTGGCACCAATAAGTTGATATTGGGTGAACAAAAGATAGGCTTTTGTCGGATCAACATCGGGTGCAGTAAGAGTGAGTAAATGTAACACCGCTTCAATAGCTGCAAAGCGAGACAGGGGCATAGCATCCTCTATCGCCTGGAACTGCGCCAAGAGAGGTGCATACCATACATTTTTGTTATTCTTCATGGCAGGAATCCTCCTTTCGCGTAATTTCAGTCTTCAATGATTTTAAAGTTACGCACCTTACATTTTTTTGATTCTCCAATATACGATTGATGATTGCGGTATAGTTTCGCTGGTTTACCGTGTATTCGCTGGGAATAACAAAATATCCCCTTGTATATTCACCTTCAGGGAATCCATTATCATTTTGAATTTTGGTGCGTAGTGCTATGGGATTGCGATACGCCTTGGCATCGATTTCCCAAATCTCTCCGTCAGAGAACTGGATTTCTACATCATAACGATCCATCTGTGGCCACAATGCCCAGCAAATTTTCTTTTTCTCACAAAACGCTACAATTGCAAGTTCCAGCTTTCCGGGAGCTGCAAAATAACGCATAACCCCTTTCTTCAATCGATAAAGGTCGCCAGTCGAAGCATCTAGCTTCATCTCATCTGTGAGTTCAGGAATAGTGTCTGTACAGTGTGTTGAGTGGCAACTATATCCGTATTTTCCGGGTATCATGGTCCAGCCGCAGTGAGGACAACGATAGCTATCTTCAGTAATTTCTTCGTAAGCAAACTGGAAGGCGTCTCTTGCCGCTTGATTATCAGTCAGGTCAAGTGACATTGCCCGCCTATCTTCAAGCGTAATGATTGGATTCTCGATAATATATCTTCGAACCTTACAATAAGTTTCCTGATCTAAAGTACGCATTTTTTCATAAAGAAGACGCTCATCTGTTCCATCCATGATGTCGCTGTCCTGTGTTTCTATGAATTCATAACAGTCAGCACTGGGAGTGTACATATTTCCACTCCTCTGATACGCAAAGGCGTCGTAGGCGTAAAAGGGTTCTTCCTGAAGATTTAGCCTATCAATTACCTCTGGGTTCCATTCATTAAACCATTCCTGAATAGGCTTGGTAATAAAATGCGCAAGAAAGGAAGCTTCGTCGGCATATTGTGCAATGGTTTGGCAACCTGCCCACTGGCTTGCTGCTAAGAACATATTTACCCCATGCTGCAATGTCTTACTGTAAGGATAACGTGTTGGTTCCTTTTGTAGGAACTGTTCTTTCTCGATTAGTCCCTTTGCAATTAGAGCAAATGTTTTCCTCATAAACGCCGTATCCATATGAAATCCTCCTGTCCTAAAACAAAAACGACTCTCTTAAAATATACAAGAGAGTCGTTAGAAAATATCATACAACCAAATATACATACCACTAAACTGCGGTTCTGCATATTGAATCTACATACTTTTTACTTTTCTCGTGTACATGTATATTATAGGCCCAAAATCCGGAGATTGTCAAGGGCTTTTTCATTCGCCTTATTCTTTGTTTTCTGCTATGCAATATTTGAGCAGGAAATCTGTACTTCCTGGCGTTATATTTTCTGTCCTGCACTCTGTTTCGTTATCAATCAGAAGAGGCCGTCCAGTTACCTGGACAGCCTCTCCTGATTGATATTTGGTTACGCATAGAAGTTGACACTGTTGGGTATCCCGACGAACATGTAGCAGTAGGTGATGCCGTCGCATTGGGTCACGCCCATGCCGATGCAGTCGCATCTGGGGTCGATTATGGTTTCAAAGTGTCCGGGAGAGTTAATCCAGTTGTCGACGGCACGCCGAGCGGCTTCGGCTGTGCCGGTGAACACGGTAAGGTTGGACCCGAAGCCGTAGGGGTAGCCAGCGTCGACTGCGGCCTGGCTCTCCTCCGGGGCGTGATGCCAGGTGTATCGCCGGTCGGAGCAGATTTGGGCGGCGTTCATCAGGGCCTCGTTGACCGGCAGCTCCGGTACCCCGTTGCCCTTTCGGGTTTGGTTAATGAGTCGGATTATCTCCTGCCGTATTTCCATGTTGTCCGTCAGGCTGGCGCTGTCTACGATGACAGGAGTTTCCAGCGCAGTAGGGGCTTCCGGGCCGACCGTCAGCGTCATGCTCCCACGTTCCCTGGCGCTGTTGGAGGCGGTGATCTCCGCAGTCCCCACCGTCTTGGCGACAGCGACCCAGAAGGTCAGCACCTGCTCCACCGCCATCGTGTCCGGGTTGCTAGAGGTGACGGTGTAGTCCGTACCGCTTGGGCCGATGATGAGGCCACTGCGCTCTCCCACCTCCAGGGTACTACCTTTGTAGCTGCCCACCCGGATGGGCGGGGCCTCCGCTGCCGTGGCGGGGATAGCGAGGGTTGTTGCGAGGATTGCTGCTGTCAGTGCGACAGTGGTGCGCTTTTTGATACTGGTCATTTGCTTTTCCTCCTGATTTCTGTATTTTATAGGGCTTTCGCAAGCAACACGATACCGAAATAGGAGGCGAAAGTCGATAGGGATAAACGGAGAAATACAGAGGTGAAAAGCAAGCGAATTACACAGTGCTTCGTTGTGTTTGTGGACGATCTCTTTCGGTGAGACAATTTTCTTGACCACATAACCAGCCACAGACAGACGAGGAATATACGGAAACCCTGTTTGTAAAAAGTGTCGGAAAGCAAATGTAATGGAACAAAAACAGCTATAAATAAGCGGAAAATATGTAAAAAATATTGTCATGGCAGTTGGTAAGGACAGAGAGACGGGCCCATGCCGAAATAGCACCGTCATCAATAGGTCGGATTCTTCTTCAAATGTCCGGAATGTTTCCGATAATCAGCACTTTTACTGCGTGTTTCATTCTGGCGCTTTTGGCCTGACCACATATCTGCCCACAGACAGAGAAAAATCGAGGGACTCTGGATTTTGCGCTCCAGAGTCCCTCGGCATATATCAGCTAACTTGCTTTTCCAACCTCAGCCTCTCCTTTTCAGCGGCGATCTCCGCTTTCATCTGGAGGATCATCTCCGCCAGCAATTGCTCACATTCCTCTCTGGTCTTGGTGTAAACATTTCTGGGATGCTTCTTGCCATCCGGCCAGACTGGGGAGTAGCGGCCCTCCCACAGATGGTCGTTGATTTGAGTGACGCACCCAGTGCCCGCTTTGCGGCGTTTGCCCTTGTAGGGCTGAAAGGTGCTGAGAGTGAGCTTCCTGGCCGTGGCTTCTGCCTCCAGTGAGGACTCGGTCTTGCCGATTCCCTGGTCAATCTTGCGTGCTGCCGTCTGCCGCATCTCGTCCGTGACATGGGCGTAGATGTTCAGCGTAGTGCTGCTGGAAACGTGACCAATCACCGTGGAGAGAGTTTTGATATCCATTCCATGCTCCAGGGACATGGTGGCGAACAGGTGGCGGAGGTCGTGGAAGCGGATGTGTTTGCACCCGGCCCTCTCCAGAATGGTGGTCAGGTGTTTGCGGACAGAGGCGGGGTCTAAGGGCAGATCATCTTTCCTGGGTGAGGGAAACAGCCAGCGGGAGTGTACCTGCTGCCGGTATTCCTTCAAGACGCTCAGGAGTGGAGCGGGGAGAATGATCGTTCGGTTGGCGGCTTTGGTTTTGGGCTGAGAGATGATCAGCTCGCCCTTGGCTCGGTGAATCTGCCGTTCCACCCGCAGCGTCCCAGTCTTGAAATTGAGATCATCCCACTGGAGGGCCAGAAGCTCGCCACGCCGCAGGCCGGTGGCGATCTCCAGCAGGAGCAGCTCATAGCAGCCATCCTCCTTGGCCTGGATCAGCAGACGCTGAACCTCGTCCGGAGTGAGCACCTGCATCTCCCTGGGCTTAGCGGGAGGAAGCCGGCAACCGTCCGCGGGGTTGCGGGAAATCAGTTTCTTGGAGACCGCCATCTCCAGCGCGGAGCGGAGTGTGGTGTGACAGCCCCGCACCGTCTGGTCGGAGAGGCCACTGCCATAGTAACCGACATTCTTGATTCGCCCGTTTTGTTTGAGATTGGTGTAAAACTGCTGGAGGTCATTTTGTGTGAGCTTGTCCAGCGAGGTGTCCCCCAGCGCGGGAATAATGTAGTTGTAGATTCGCTGTTCATATGACATCTGGGTGTTGGGCCGCAGGTTGAACTGTTTGCTGGTCTGATACCAGGAATCCAGCCATTGACCCAGAGTCATACCGGGTTTGGCAGCGGCAGGTTCCGATTTCCCGATGCTGGCGCTCAGTTCTTTCAGCTTTTGAACACATTCGGATTTTGTCTTTGCCAGGACATTTTTCGTTTTGGGCAGACCCTTATCGTCGTAGCCGATGACGGCCCGACCCTCCCAGCGCCCATCCTTTCTCAGGTGGACGCTGCCGCTACCCCGTTTTCTGCGCTTTGCCATGGTTTCAACTCCTTTCCAAGCAGTTCTGTCAGGAAGTCGCCTACCACCTCCGAGGCACGCTTCTGCATATCTCCGGTGACGTGGGTGTAGGTGTCCAGAGTGAAAGACGCCCGGCTGTGACCCAGGATGCCGGAGAGCGTCTTGGCATCCACGCCGCTGGACAGCGCGTGGGTCGAGAACGTGTGTCTGAGGTCGTGAAATCGGATGCTGGGCAGGCCGGTGTCTTTCAGCAGTACCTTCAATCGGCTGTAGGCGGCGCGGGGATTGATGGGTAGCTCCGGCTTCAGTGGATTGGGGAATATCCAATCGGCAAGAGCAGCTTCTTTCCTTTCCCACAAACATTGTACAGTGCTGGGTGGCAGGACGATTTTGCGAGTACCGGCATAGGTCTTGGTGTCCCCGGCGGTGAGTACCCCGCCCTTTTCCACATGGATGGTGCGTTGGATGTTCAGAACACCATGCTCTGCGTCGAAGTCCTCCCAGCGCAGACCGCATATCTCGCCCAGCCGCAGGCCGGTGGTCAGCTCAGTGTAGAAGAAGTCCTGCCAGATATCGTCCGCTTGAATCGCGGCCATGAACGTATCGAGCTGTTCATCGTTGAGGATTTGCTTGGGCGGTGACTTTTGTTTGGGGGCAGTGACGTCCGCGACTGGATTCCTGGGAATCAGCCGAAGCTGCTCCGCTGCGCCCATCGCCCCGTAGAGCAGGGTGTGGATACAGTGTACCATGCTGTCGGACAACTGGTGTCCGTATTTTTTGTGCTTGCGGATGCGGCCCCGCTTCTTCAGGTGGGCGTACAGCTTTTGTATTTCCGCCGGGGTAATTTGGTTGAGCGGCCTGTCGCCGAGGGTGGGCTTGATGTAGAGGTCAGCGTAGCGGCGGTAGGTCTGAAGCGTGCCGGGGCGCACAGTGCCTGCCATGTACTCGGCCAGCCAGCGATCCAACCACTCGCCCAGCGTCATGGAACTGTCCTCGGTCAGATCTACGCCTTGGTAGGAGTCGATCTCCTGTCGGAGCTTTGCGGACAGCTCCTTCTGCGTGGGAGCGTAGACGTAGTGGAAGATGGAGTCGCCGTTTTCCTTGTGGCCCACCACGATGCGGCCCTCCCAGCGACCGTCGTCCCGCTTGCGCACCATACCGTCGCCGGACGGTCTGCGCTTTGCCATTTGTTACTCACCTCCAGTCCGAATATCACCGTCGTTATCATCCATACACTCAGCCATGATCCTGACGCCCAGCCGAAAGCCCAAGATGAAATTCTCGGTTGCTGTGATGCCGTTGATCTCATGCTGTGACCGGATAAGTTTTGTAAGAGTCTCCTGCTCGGTTTCCTCCAGCTGTTCCATAAGCTGCTTTTCATATTTGGCGACACGGTCTACTGCCCGCTTCAGTTCTGAGCCAGGTGTCATCTGCTGTTCGTTGGGTATGATGCTGCCATAGTAGAGATCTTCCAGTGTTTTTCTCATATCTACTGCCTCCTTTGCAACACCAACACATACCACACTTTGTCGGGAATAGCTACTACTTTTTTCGAGGACTTTTATTCTTTGTTTTGCGGTGCAGAATCTGAGAGGGGGATGGATGATCACAGGCCACCCCTTTGATAGTGGACGGCGTCATCCAGCGAGATACTGCCGCTGGTCTTTTTCACGTCCTGGATGCACCGACCCCGGAGCGCCTTGAGCTGCTCATCGGGAATCTCCATCCCCGCCGCCAGCACATTCATCACCATGTCCTGTTCCACCGCCAGCTTGAACAGCAGACGGCAGATTCGGTTCTCCGTGTCCTGCACCGTTCCGCGCAGAACGGACGCCAGTGCGGGTGGCAGATAGGCGGTGGCGTCCTGACCGGAGACGTAGCCGGCGTAGAACAGCGCGGCCTTTTCCAGATACTCACTGCGGCTTTTGCAGTTCGCAATTTTCATTGCTCTGTCCATCACTTCCAGTGTGGATGGGTACAGCCAGACGGGGATGCGGGTCTTGACTTCTGCGGGTGTGTTTGGTTCCACCGAAATGTGCGTATTTTTGCTCATTGGAAAATTCCTCCTTTTTGTTAGAAAACCACCTGTCACAGCCACCTTGGAAAAGGTTGAAACAGGGCGGTTTTTCCTCTGTTTTTCTTCATTCCGACCACCTGGGACAGCCAACAGGGGGTAAAACCGACCACCTATGGAAAATCCCCGACCCGCGTTGCGGGGCGGTGTGGCTGGCAGGGGGGCGCGTAAGCGACCACCTGCCTTTATCCTGCACTTTTTTCGACCCCCCGGTTCACCTGCCACTTTCGGCTGTGCTGAATTTGTTGGATGGCGCACACAGGCCACACGCTTTGGACACAACCGCATCTGCGGTGAGCGGTGGCTTGTTACCTTCCGGATAGCAGAGGGGCCACACAGCGGCGCACAGGCTGTCACGCTGAGTGCGCGCTATCGCTGCGGAGTGCGAGTGCTGTTGCGACTCGCTGACGTTCAGCCGCCATGTCCATCTGCGTCAGTTGCTGTTCGTAGAACTGATCGAGCGCCAGTTGGATTGGACGGATGGTGTAGAGCAGGTTGCCGTTGCGCTTCAGACCATCCCTGGTGGTGACGGTCGTGCTTTCTGTACTGATGAGCTGGCGCTCCTCCAGCTCACACACATACTTGCGGACGGTGTTGGCGCTCATCTTCACTGCTCTGCCAATGGTCTTGTAGCTGGGCCAGCACTGGTAGGTGTTTCGATCCTCACAGCAGAGCAGATACGAGTAGACCGCCAGCGCACCAGGCGACAGGCCCAGCAGGAATATCTCGTTGGGCAGCTGGAAGTAGTTCTTGACCGGATCACGTTTGGGCCATGGTGTGTATTTCACTCCGCACCTCCCTGAGTGTGTTGCGACACCCACTCTACGAATTTATCCTTGGGTACGACCATTCTGCAGCCAACCTTCAGCACCGGGAAATCCGGCTCATGGATCAGCTCATAGCCGCTGGATGGTGAGACACCCAGCACCTTTGCCACCGTTGCTGCATTCAGGAACAGCGGCAGCTCATCATAGCTCTTGTAGCTGGATTCTTTCATGCTGTGCTTGACCTCCATTTCTTTATGACATGATTTCTTTCTCGGCTTTTCTGTACTGACCTCCCTCATCCTTCTACTACAACCTCTGGTGGCCGAAACGGAACTTACTTACAACCGAGTTTACAAAATGTTTACCGATTCAGAGAGCAGGGTCCTCATCCCTATACCACAACCTCCAGCGGCTGAAAGCGACGTTTTATTTTCAGAAAAAGTTTTGCTGTAAAAAATCACCCGCCAGAACTGAGTCTGACGGATGATCGTATCAGATGATTTGATGGGTGTTTAATGATGGCCTGTATTTCTTTGTTTAAGCGAAGCAAAATTTGAGTATGCCTGATGCGGCAGATTTTATGCGACGTCTTTGTACCGAGTGTAGACATACTCATAAATTCGTTGACGGTAACCAGAGATGCTCAGTTCGTCATAGCACTCCGGAAGTCCGTTCCAAAGTGTGTCGCGGATAAGGTTGTCAATGGCTGCCTTTGTTTCCTGCTTATCAGTCCAGTGGTCAAGCTCCGCGATTCTGGACTTGACCTTTTGCAGAAGGTCGACCGCTACCTGTTTGATTTTCTGGATGTCCTGTTTAGAGAGGTTTTCAGAGAACAACATATCGTAGAGGGATAATTCTTCGTCGCTGGAAAATCCCTCCCGCACATAACGCTGCTCCTCCTGATCCATGCTCTGCACCAGCTTCATCAGCTCATCAAAGGTCTTTTCAATATTGGCGCGGTCCTGCTGGCTGTTGTAATCCTCAATGATTGCCTGATACCGCTCATGATATTGGATGCGATTGGGATTGCTGAGCAGCATCCTGTCCAGGCGCTCACAGACCAGGTCCTGCAAATCCTTCAGGATGAGGTTCTTTTTCTTTGCATGGGCAAACTCCCGGCGCAGCAGATCGAAGTCGATTTTGCTGATATCAAACTGACGGGACGGTGTGATCCCCTCAGCCGCCTGCTCAATTTGGACATACTCACTGATGATGCGGTTGATTTCCACCATCAGATCCACATTGTCTGCCGTCCGGCGTTTTCGATTCAGCAGTCTGTGGATGGCGGTAATAGCCTCATATTTTTGCCGGGCATCCGTCTCCACATCCTCCCGGTTCACATACTTCACCAAGCGCGCCAGCTCGGAGGCATAGGTCTGAAAGGTCTTCTTTTCCTCCAGGGTGGCGGACACTGTGTTGGCCGCCGTTTGCAGAAGAGCCAGCCTTTCAAAGCCTCTGGCGTCAATCAGCGTTTGTAGAGAAAAGTCCCGGGTGGACAAAAACGACTCCGCCGCGGCGATGGTCTCCAAAATTTTGGCGATCAGCTGCTCCTTATCTACGGTGGGGTCGGCGCCGCCGGCGCCGTTCCCATTGGCTGTGTAATCGGCCAGCGCCTTTCGCAGCGCTTTTACGATTCCGATGTAGTCGATAATCAGACCGTTGCTCTTTCCCTCGGCCACACGGTTGGCCCGGGCGATGGTCTGCATCAGCGTGTGGGCTTTCAGCGGCTTGTCTAGATACAGACAGGACAGGCACTTTACATCAAAGCCGGTAAGCCACATGGCGCAGACGAACACCACACGGAGAGGATTGTCGGCATCCTTGAACTCCTTGTCCAGTTCCCGCTTTTCCATCTTCGCCCGATGGCTCTGAATATCCAGTCCCCATTTCTGGAAGGATTGAACCTCGTTCTGCTCTTGGCTGATGACCACCGCCATCTCGGTCTCCTGCATCCATTGCAGCTTGCGTTCCAGCTCTTGAGCCTCCTGCTGGGACGCGCTCTTGATTCGCTCCTTCAGCGTGTCGATCTCATCAGCCCAGTATTTCTGCACCAGATCATACATACGAACGCAGGTGACCTTATTCAGGCAGACAAACATAGCCTTGCCGCTGGTCCACAGGTCGGAGTAGTGCCTTGCGAAATCCTGGGCGATGCGCTCCAGGCGGGGGGTGGCAGTGAGGAGGTGAATCTCCTTGGCGAACTCCTGCTCCAGCTTATCCTGCTGGTTCACATCCAGGTCGGCCTGCTCAATGGCGTCCAGAATCCGATCCGTGATTTCCGGGTTGTCCTTCACGTCCAGAATCTTCTCTCCCCGGTTTTCGTAGTACAGCGGCACCGTCGCGCCGTCATCCACGGCTCGCTGGAAATCGTACACCGATATGTAGCCGCCGAAGGTGCGTTCTGTGATACGGTCGCTGGACAGCAGCGGTGTGCCGGTAAAGCCGATCCGGGAGGCGGTAGGCAAAAGGCGGACCATGTTGTCCGCGAAAATTCCGTACTGACTGCGGTGGGCTTCATCTGACATGATGAGGATATCGTGGTCAGGGGAAATCGGCTCCACATCTGTTTTGTTGAATTTCTGAATCAGGGTGAAAATAAAGCTGGGGTTGCCACGCAGCTTTTCCACCAGATCTGTACCGCTGGAGGCGATGAACTGCCCGGCCTTGGCCTTGCCCAGAATACCGCAGTTTTCAAAGGTGTCGCTGATCTGCCTGTTCAGCTCTTCCCGATCTGTCAGCACCACAATGGTGGGAGAGCCGGAAAACTTGCGGCGTATCTTCTGGGCCAGGAACACCATGGAGTAGCTCATGCCGCTGCCCTGGGTGTGCCAGAAAACGCCCAGCTTTCCGTTGTTCAATCGGCGGGCCTCATATGCCTTGACTGCCTCGTTGACGCCCAAATACTGGTGGTTCCGGGCCAGGATTTTTGCTGTGTGTCCGCCGGAGTGGTCAAAGAGAATGAAGTTCTCCAGCAGATCAAGAAAGTTCTCCTTTTTGCAGATGCCCCGGAGCATGGTCTCCAGCGCCACGCTGCCCGGTTCCTCCTCTTTGAGCCGCTTCCACTCGTGGAAAAACTCGTACTTGCTGCCAAGTGTGCCCACCTTGGACTCCAATCCGTTGGAGAGGATCAGGAAGGCGTTGTAGTAGAACAGGTGGGGGATGGTGTCCAGATAGTCGGTGTAGTTGTTGGTGTAGGCGTCCTGCACGTCCACCCCGACGGCTTTCAGTTCCACAAACAGCAGCGGGATGCCGTTGACAAAGCCCACAATATCCGTCCGGCGGCGGTACAGATCCCCGTGGATTTTCAGTTCCCGGACGGCGAGGAAGTGGTTGTTGTCTGGGTTCTGGAAGTCGATGACAGCGGCGTATTTTTTCTCTGTCCTGCCGCCGGGCTTCTTCACGGTGACAGGGATACCGTCCCGGATCAGGAAATATTTCTCCTCGTTGATTTGCAGCAGGGATGCGGTGGACAGGTGGTGTTCCATGAGCCGCTGGGCCTCGTCCAGCTGGGCGGGGGTGAGCCACGGATTCAGGCGCAGAAGAGCCTCCCGAAAATACCGGGTCAGCAGGATTTCCTTGTAGCTCTTGCGGCCCAGTGTGCCGGCCTCTCCTAACTGCTCGGTGTTGTAGGCGTAGACTTCCTCCCAGCCCAGCTCGTCACGGAGCAGGTTGGCGGCGCTCTCTTGAATCAGGACATTTTCGGAGTAGTCGTAGCTCATAAGTACCCCTCCTCTCGGCGATTCTATCAGCTTATGCCCCCAATTTCATTTGCAAAATCAGGGATAAAATAGCAATGGCTACATCTGCGCCTTTATCCAATGCGAAAGCAATGATGGGTTTCACTTTTTCCCACTTAGACTTCCGTGAAATGTTCTCTTTTGATATTTTTTCAAGCTCATCAATCTTGGCTAATATTTCATCTGTCTGCTCTCGGTTTAGCGCGGTCATATCTTCGATTTTTTGTTTTGCTTCTTGAAACGACAACGAAATATTTACGGTATTGTTTACTGTGATATTGGTTTCCGATGGTTTTGGTAAAGAGATAGCGTTCATTTGATACTTGTAGGTTCCTAATTTTGCCTTTATCATTTCAAGATTCTCTTGCACACAACTTTGGCTGTCCTCGATGGCGCTATAGTGTATACTATTAATTGACGGCGAGAATCCCCATAGCCCCTTATACCAATCTTTTATACAGGCCTGATACCGACCATCCAGCTCTCTATGTAATTTGAGCTTTTCCCCAAAGGATAGCCGATCAGACCCTTCAATCCTTTGAATGTCTGAACATACCATGTCATAAAACTCTTTTGGCATTTCCATATACTATACCTCTATTTCTCCGCTTTTTTTAGCATTTCTTCAAAGGCTTTTTCTCCGACCTTTTTGATGCAATGCTGTCGAAGGCCATCCTGATATTGACTCAGTTTCCTATACAAGTCCTGATCTCGAAAGCAGACCCACGGAGTTGGGATTGTATCCCCCTGGGAATATTCAAGTTGTTGGATCTCTTTTCCTGCTGTTGACTGTGCATCACTAAGCGCATTTATCATTCCGTCTCGGGTTGGGTTATTTATCTGCTTTTGCAGTGCCACAATTTTTTTGATTGCATCTGAAATGTCTTCTACGTCTTTTATATCTTTCATCTGCTCAAAATCGAATTTTTCCATATTACACCTCAATTTCTCCGCTCATGAGTTTGGGCAACAGGCGGTCACGAGCCTGTCTAAGCCTGACATTTTGCTCATTCTTCTTTTGTATTTGTAAAAATATCGGCTCTGCATATCCCGCAAATAACCTCGTTATTTGATCGGTTGGCTTGAGATATGGGAGCGCTTTCAATTTATCTGCCTGCGCACGCTGACGGCCATCGCTTCCCGTCATACTGTTGATCGCAGACTGCCTAAAACTGTCGTCGCGGGCAAGCAGATACACCATATATGGATTGAGTCCTTTTGAACGCATGACAATAAACTCTGTAGAGCCAACAGCGCCCTCGTCGCTTTCAATACCTGCAACAAAGGCGGTCTTTCCATTTTCAAGACACGGAGTAATTCTTGCCAGTAATGTATCACCGTTTTGAAATTTGCTCCCGGAATTAGAAAACGTAGCTGCAAATTCTTCGGTATCTAGCGTCATTGAGCTGGTGCTTAATGCGGACATGGGGACGCTTTGCTTTAATCGCTCTTTGCTGAGGGGGATTTTAGGATTAAATTCGATTACATCTTCCAAACGGCACAGTTCCCACCCCTCCGGCACTCCGTCCACAACTGGCGTGATCTCATACCCAGGGAACCGCAAATCCACGAACCATTCCTTATACAGTCGTTGGGCCGCTTCTTCCAGCAGCTTGATTTGCTTCTGGTTGTTTTCGATGAGGTTGTCATAAGCGGAGAGAATATCTACAATACGGTTTTGGGTATTAAGTGAGGGTATTTCAATCGGTACTCTACTCAAAATAGCGGTATTCAAATTGAGCATTGTTGCTCCAACAGCGTGTTTTTCAACCCATCCAATCGTATCCGGCTTTTGCAGTTGGTAAAAAACAAATTTCGGATTTGCTTTACTGACATCTGTTGAAACACGCAAACAGCCTGTTCCACAAAGCCAACCTGCTTCTTTCTCTGTGGCAAATGCGCAGCGTCCTACATCGCCTCTGCGAGAATATAAAATATCGCCAATTTCAATTTTGTGACGGTTTAATCGTTCAATATGAGCATCACTAATGCGGGCAATAGTTGCTTCCGAAATATGACCATTGACCAAATCTTTTGGCATAACCACTGGCGTGCCTTCAATAGAATAGTCTGATTGATGTAATTGAGAACCAAAAGGCCCTGTTTGGATATTGGTGGAAATATCACTAAGAATAGCAGTTTTCCATTTCACAGCCCCATCTCCTCCCAATTCCTGGAGATGGCCTCCATCAGCTCATGGGATTCCTTTTGCAGCTCCAGCAGTTCCCGATGAATCTCCCCCATACGCTGGGCAAAATCCACCCCATCGTCCTCCACCGGGGCCACCCCCACATAGGCGCCGGGGGTCAGGGAATAACCTTTCTCCGTAATCTCCGCAAGGCTCGCCGCCTTGCACAGCCCCAGCACGTCCCGGTACTCACCATCCCCGAACTTCTCATAGAGCCAGACGGCCTCCTTCGCGGTGGTCAAGGTCTCCTCCAGCGCCGCCAGCCGCTGGTCGTAGTCCGCCTGCACCTTCTTTTTCTCACGCTTGGCGGCCTCCGCCACGGCTTTTTTCGCCTCGTCCCGCAGGGTATTGATTTCTGCGGAGAGTTCCTCCGCCCGTTGGGAGAAGGCCGCATTGCCCAATACCGCCCGGTATTCCTCCAGCAGAGCCGCATATTTTTCGGTTTCTCCCCGGTATAGCCACACAATGGCATTCAGATTTTTCAGCTGCCACTCGCTCCACTCGTTCAGCGTGCGGTCTACCACGGTGTAATAGTTCCGGGCGTCGATGAACAGTACCTTGTCCCGCAGCGCCTCCGGCTTCCCTTTGTCGAAGAACCACAGAGAACAGGGCAGGGATTTGGTATAGAAAAAGTTGTTGCCCACGCTGACCATCACGTCCACGTGGCCGCTCTCCACCAGCTTTTGCCGGATATCTCGATCTTTGCCAGAGCTGTCCGTGGCGGAGGAGGCCATGACGAAGCCCGCCCGGCCCCGCTCGTTCAGATAGGAGTAGAAATAAGAAATCCAGAGGTAGTTTGCGTTGCCCACCTCCTTGGCCTTGTTGACAGAGGGCAGGCCAAAGGGCAGACGGCCTGCGCTCTGGGCGGATTCCGAATTAACCTTGTCCACATTGAAGGGCGGATTTGCCATCACATAGTCACAGCAGCCGTCCAGGTTGTGGGCGTCGTGATAGAAGGTGTTGGCCTCGTCGCCGGACTTGATGAGGCCGTTGAGCCCGTGGACCGCCATATTCATCAGGCAGAGCTGGGCGTTGTACTCCACCTTCTCCTGTCCGTAGAAGGTCATGGCGGCGTTGGCCTCCATACCAGCGGCATTGACAAAGTCGCCGGTCTGGACAAACATTCCTCCGCTGCCGCAGGCGGGGTCCAGCAGCACACCGCCCTGAGGTTCCAGGATATTGACGATCATCTTGACCAGGGATTTGGGGGTGAAGAACACCCCATCGTCCTGGGCGATATTCTTGGCAAATTTGTTGAGGAAATATTCATAGATGCGGCCGATCACGTCGCCGCCCACCTCGTCCAGGGCGCTGTTGTTGAAAATGCGCAGCAGCTCCGCCAGAAGCTCGTCAGAGAAAATGGTGTAATCCTTGGGCAAAACGCCCGTCAGCTGCTCCGACTGGGCCTCCACCAGTTCCATGGCGTTGTTGACCACCTCACCCAGGCTGTTCATGGTGTGGCCGCTCTGGTTGGTCAGTTCCGCCGAGGCGATGTCGGCGGGGAGGTTGACCAGATATTCATACTGCGCCTCCCTGGGCAGAAACAGGGCGCTTTTGGAAACGAAGTCGCTGGCCTCCACTGGCAGAACCCGGCCGCCGCGGACAGGACGGTTTTTCAGAATTTCCTTCTCCACCAGCTTGAAGCGGCTGTATGCGTAGCGCAGAAAAATCAGGCCCAGCACCGGCATACAGTATTGGTTGGAGGTCAGCTTGGATCCAGCCCGGAGCAAATCAGCGGACTCCCACAGGTCAGATTCCAATTTTCTGATGTTTACCATAAGACTGTACCTCCAAGATTGCTTGGCGCCGCAATCAAACAGCTACCGGTTTCGACATTTATTATATACGTTCGAGGAAATATTTGCAATCCGTTCAGGGGCTTATTTCATTGTTTACTGGTACGCAATATTTGACAGGGTGCTTTCACCCGATGAACCGGAAAGCGGTGCGTTCCACACTGCCTGGAACGCACCGCTTTGTTTCATGGGGTTACGCATAGAAGTTGACGCTGTTGGGTATCCCGACGAACATGTAGCAGTAGGTGATACCATCGTGCTGGGTCACGCCCACGCCGATGCAGTCGCATCTGGGGTCGATCATGGTCTCGAAGTGGCCGGGGGAGTTGATCCAGTTGTCGACGGCGCGTTGGGCGGCGTCGGCTGTGCCGGTGAACGCGGTGAGGTTGTCACCGAAGCCATAGGGGTAGCCGGCGTCGACAGCGGCTTGGCTCTCCTCCGGAGCGTGATGCCAGGTGTAGCGCCGGTCGGAGCAGACTTGGGCGGCATTCATCAGGGCCTCATTGACCGGTAGCTCTGACACTCCATTGGCCTTTCTGGTCTGGTTGATGAGGCAGATCATCTCCTGCCGTATCTCCAGATTGTCCGTCAGGCCAGTGCTATCCCCGCTGGCGGGGGCCTCCGGCGCGGCGGGGACGGCGGAGCCGACTGTCAGTGTTACGCTCCCGTGCTC
>NZ_CALPCP010000033.1 GCF_943192995.1 Flintibacter muris | reverse complement strand
ATATACATACAATCCACTTCATCCCCGTCCTCAATACAGTCCTTCATGAAGCGGCGGCGCTGCTCTAACGGCAGCCGCCTGTTTTTTTTCAGAATGGCGTCCCACTCCTCTTGTGTCGCGGCGGCAAGCTGCCGGGTACCGTTGACCTGCTTATAGACCAAATATGTAAATTTCATTTGGGTGATCTCCAATCTCAAAATTTGGGGGAAAGGTGCGGTTTTGAGATTGGAGGTCACGGGTATTTCGCTGTATAGGGCTGCCAAAAGTGCAGAGACATAAAAATCCTTTCCGCCTTTCAGCTGGCGAAAAGGACAACAAAAAAGGAGCCTTACACATAGCTAAAAAGCTACCTGTAAGGCTCCGAACGCGATGGCTCCCGTAGTTACATCCCTGATATCCCGGCCTGCCGCGGCCCGAGTATCGGGCGGGGCCGGTCAGGAGAGGCAGTGTAGTGCGATGTGATACGCTGCCTGCTCGGTGATGACGGGCGGTTGGTGCGCTTGACGAAGTATTGGGGTTGAGGGAGAGACGGGATCACGCTCCCGCCTGCTGCTGCTCAATATTTACTTCTCTCTGAAATATCATGCCGATCTGTGCCCCGCATTTTGGACATTTGGTGAACCACTCCGCCTTGGCGGACTGCCGTGGCCCGAAGAGCCGCAGGTGCGCGGGATCTGTCTGGCTTGCCGCGTCCAGAATACGGCCCCGGTGACAAACCGGGCAGTAGATCGTGCGGGATTCCTTCTCCTTCATTTCCACCTCCTGCTGTTCCCTTTTTAGTGAACATTATGATAAAACTTTACAGCAGTCGGTGGTTGGTGAGCCGGATGCGCATGGCCTGCCTGGACACCTGAAACACATCGGCCATATCGTCGATGAGCTGGCCGTCCTGACGGCCTCCCCGGAGCTGGTAGAAGCACCGCTTGATTTGGGCGATGGGCATAAGGATGGCGGAGCCAAGCATATTGGCCTGTACTTCCAGGGTAGTCTCGGACTGTTCTGTAATCATAGCCGCGCTCCGGCCTGTGCCGGTGTACAGCTTTTTGTGGAGTATCCAATGGGCCAGCTCGTGGGCACAGGTAAAGCGCAGACGGCCTGTACTTGCGTCCTCCTCACAGAGCGAGGCGTCAATGAGAATGGTGCCGGCTTGGACAGGGAAGAGGGTGTACTCCTGGTTTTCCATGTCATACACCGCCTCCAGACCTTCGTCAAAAATGGTCTTGCCCAGGATGCGGCCATTCTTCCGGAGATACTGGTACTCCAGGGATACGCCGTGGGCCTCGATCATCTCCTCAATGGGGACGGCGGCAGGGGAACCGTAGTACAGCGCGGAATCATAGCCGCACAGCACCTTTCGCGCAATATTTTCAAGCACCTGTTCCTGATAATAGATATTTGTCATGGTCCATCCCTCCTGTTCTTGGACGTCCGTTTGGTGATACGGTCAATAAACTCCTGCCACTCCTCGTCAGTGGCATCCACCTCCTTGGCGGTGCGCAGAGCGGCGCGGACGATATCCCGCTCCATGATGTACTCCGGCAGATCTGCTGGAACCTTCATTTTATGGGATGCGGCTGCCAGATCCAGAAACAGCTCCCGCTCCTCTTTGCTCAGATGCAGTTCCTCTGCCAGCCTGTCCAGATGTTCCTTGGCCGGCGCAGGTTTACGGTCTGTTTCGATGATGCTCATATATACGGGAGACAGGCCCAGCCGTGCGGCCAGCCCCCGGAGGGAAATTCCCAGCGCCATCCGCTTCTGGCGGACAAAGGCGCCGAATGTCTGATTCATTTTGCATACCCCCTTTATCGTTTACCCGGTAGTAAACGGCTTGACCATAGTATATCGCGTCTTTGTTCGATTGGCAAGAGGGCAAAAATGAGGTGTCCCCAGTTGGGAACACCTCACGAGGTTTCGACTTTTTTTGACGCTGTATTGGGCGATAGACTGGAATCCGCTTATTATCCAGAGGGATATATACGGGATCGGACCGTCAACAGCAGTCCCAATTGTAGAGCACCCGGCTGAAATCCAGCTTCTCCAGGTCCGTCCGGGAGATGAAGAAGTTGGCTACGCCGCAGTCCCCCCAGAGAATGGAGTAGCCGTTCTCCTCGTTTCGCATGGAGTCGATCTGGAGCAGCAGGGTGTCGAAGGGGCTGTCCTCACTCCGGGGGTCCTCCTGGGTAAAGCTGGGGTAGCCCAGCATCCAGTGGCCGCCGTTCATGCAGCCGTCGTCGGTCTCCAGGAAGGACTCGAACAGCTCGTCATAGGCGTCCTCGTCCAGAAACTCATAGGACTTCTGCTCCCCCATGTCCACCCCCATCACCTTTTTCACGGTCTCCCGGAAGGCTTCCTCAAAGACGAAGGAGCGGTCGTTGGCGGAGCTGTCCGCCCGCTGGGCATAGATAGCCAGCTCCTCCTCCAGGGGGCTGGTTCTGTAGTCGTCCACCAGGCCGGGCGCGCCCAGGGCGGACACCTGCTCCGGTGTGACGCTTTTGTCAATTTCGGGGTGGTAGACGACGCGGTAGTTCTTCTGGTCCGGGGCGTAGGCGAAGTTGCAGCCGAACATCTCGTCCAGGCCGATGAAAAATTGCAGCAGTCCGGCCTTGGGGAAGGGCTTGTCCATGTCCTCCGCCCCAAAGTTGATCTGGGCCAGCAGCTGCATGGGCTGGCCCTTCTCGTCCGCTGGGTAGGGCAGGCTCAGGTCCCAGTAGGGCAGACCGCCGATTTTGCTGTCCGTCAGGCCGGGCTTTTCGCCCCCCTTGACCCGCAGCCGGTAGGCGGGCACCTTGGTTCGGGCCTTGATGTCCTCCAGCAGGGCCTCCAGGGGGACGTCTCCCTGGTATGGCTTCCGTTTGGGCGCTGGCTGGGCGGCCTGGACCGGGTTGTGTTCCTCAGCGAGGTAGGGGGAAAACTCCACCTTGGTGTTCAGCCCGTCCAGCAAATCCGTATTGACCAGTTGCTTTTTCTGCGGCAGGCGTACATATCGCAGGTTGGGCAGCAGTGTCAAAAGAGAGCAGTCTCGAAAATCTGTTTGGCCCACATCCAGCTTTTTCAGCTTTACGCAGTTTTTCAAAAAGGCAAAATCCTGATGGCTGAATCCCCATGGGAAAATCAGCGTGTGCAGATTGGGCAGCTCCCCCAGAATGTCGAAAGCCCCTGCCTCGATCTCCAGCCAGTCCCGGGCCAGCATACCGCCGCGCCAGAGCTGGAGCTGAGGGTCGCACTTATTGCGCCACTTCGTAATGGCTTTTACTTTCGTCAGGTCGTAAGGCTTGTCGGGAAACCCCACCGCGTCCTCGATGGCCTTCAGCAGCCAGGGGTCGATTTTTTTCATTTCCATATAAAGAGTATCCTCCTCAGTACCAATGCATAATTTATGAAGCAACGCAAAGTTAATCAGCGGTGAATCATGTTGACTCCATATAAATTATTTTGATAGTGATTTCATCTCAATATCTCTTAACAAATGTTAATTTATTGTGTTGATTGTACCTCGAAAACGGTGCTACTGTAGCCACCTTGCCATCTCCCTCATTTTCGCCGCAATCTCCTCCGGCTCCATAATACGGATTTTCCCATCAAAAGTAAAGACCCAAGCGAAAAAGGGCGGGCTGGGTGCGACATCCACGGTGGCCTGGAAGTGCGCCCCGTCCACGATCTCCGTCTGCACCTCCTCTCCGAAGCGGTCTACAACGCTGCGCATGGTGCTGTTCTCGCACAGCAGTGTTATCCTCTGGATGTCGGCTCCGAACATCCCGAACACCTGGTGGACATACGCCGCGGGATCGAAGTCCTGCGCTGGTATGGCCTCCTGCACCAGCAGCTTCACAGCGGTCATGCGGTCTACACGGAACTGGGCCAGCTTGCCGTGTTTCTCCGACCAGCCCACAGCGTAGTAATAGTCCCGGCTCCAGATCAGGGCATAGGGGCTGAACTCGTACCGATAGCCATTGTGCTTGAGGACTTTTTCTTTCTCTGCGGTGTACTCTATGTACTGGAAGACGATCCGCCGCTTCTCCTGGATGGCGGTGTGGATCATGTCCACCGCATAGTAGATCGCCTCGTTGTCCTGCTTCGCTGTGCCCTCCATGTAGACAGGGCGGTTGAGCTGTCTGGCCTGCTCCTGGCTGGTGAGGGAGGCCAGCTTGCGGATCAGGCTGGCGCTTTTCTTCCTGGTGATGAAGTGCGAGGACTCCACCGCATCCACCAACAGCTTCAGCTCCGGCAGCTCGAACAGTCGGGAGCCGACGAAGTAGCGGTTCTGGGTGCTCTTGACACAGACAACGTCCACGCCCTGGTCAATCAGGATCTGGATGTCGCTGTACACACTCTTGCGGCCGGCTTGGATACCGTGGGATTCCCAGAATTGGAGGATGTCTGAAACGGAGGCGGCGTGCTCCTCATCTGTAAGGGTGCAGAGATACTGCTGGAGCAGCAATATCCGAATTTGCGCTTCGTTCTTCATAGGTCACCTCCGGTTGTCAATGTTTAAGGCTTCTTTTTCCGTCGCTTCTCCAGGATCAGCTGAAGCCGCCGAGCCTCCCGCTCCTTTTCCTGACGATCCTGCTCCGCCCACTGTTGCCTGATCGCCTCATACCGGGGTTCCGTCTGCTTCTCCCAGGCCCGCTCCTGGCTGACCCACCGCTGGATCTCCGCCTGATACAGTGCCCGGTTGGCGGGGTCCAGCTCGATCAGCCGCTCCAGGTCTCTCAAGGCCCGGTGCCGCTTTGAGAAGTCCGTCAGCGCTGCCCTGGCCCGGAGGACATAGACGTCGGTAGGCTTCTCATAGCTGCCATACACAGGCTCATAGGTGGCATAGTCCAGAAAGCCCCAGGCGATGCTTCCTCTCAACCAGAATGCGCAGAAAGCGGCCAGCACTGCCAGCCGCTGGCATTGGGGATCGCACTCCGGGCGGCTGACTGTCTGCCGGTGAAATCTGACCGCCTCAATGATCTCCGCCGGGTCCTTCTCCTCGAACTCGAATTCCTTCACGCCGCTCTCCTCCAGCAACCGGCGGACATACTCCGGGGACAGTGCGGAGGGCAGCCTGTCCAGCAGGGCCTTCCCCTCCGGCGGCACTTCCGTGGAGACAGGCGGCAGCTCCCGTTCCAAAATCTCCCGCAGTTTGGGATAGAGCGGCTGGAGAGGCGGAGCCTCTTGCAGCTGATCGAAGGCCCAGGGAAAGCCCAGCCGGGCCATGAAGTCCGTCATCTGCCAGCAGTCACCGTAGGTGAAGCGGTCATCAGGGCAGGCGGTCTCGTCCATCGCATCTTCATCCAAATCGGACCAATGAACAAGATACCGCCGCATCATGCCAGTGTCCCAGGTGGGGAGCCAGCCCGACAGCGCCGCCGGATTGCCGGTCAGGCGCTGTTTTTCTTCCGGGCTGACAGGGCCAAAATAGTCCGGAACGGTGTTGAAGTGATCCTCTTCGTCTCCGCCGTAAAAATCATAGCCCCAATAGTCGCCATCGTAGATGTACAGCAGCAGCACAGGGTTCTCCGAGACGTCGGACAGGGCCTTTGCAAGCGGAGCAAAGCCCAGGGTGTCCCCCTCTATCAGAACCTGCGTGCCCTCATAGCTCTGCGCGTATCTGCACGCTTCCAGGTCTATATAAAACACCGGATTCTTTGCCGCCGCTTCCACGGCATCACGGGCTATGGATTCATCGCAGCCCGGGAACAGGGCGGTTTGCAGGAATAGTCCCATGTAGGAGATCCTCCTTCTTTATACCTCAGATGTAAAGCCTGCCATCTCAAAAAACTTCCGTCTGCACGCTGGGCACTCCGATGGGATCACCAGCGGGCATAGCTTTGTCTTCACATATCCGATCCGCATCTGCCGGAGGGTATAGCAGCACTCCTTGTTCCGCATTTCCTCATGCCTCCCGTCCGGGGCGTAGTAGGGAAAAGCTGTCCGCAGCAAGGGCAGTGCCAAAAGAGTTTCGCCGTATGCCTCAGCCATCTGGCGAGGAAGGCCAGGGGCAGCAGCACAAAGGATACCATAGAGAGCAGGAACGCCATGGCTCCAATCCCCTCCAGCAGAGCCTTCTTGCCCCAGAGCAACGCCACAACACCCGCTGGAAAGTTGCTGATAACCAGCACCACAAAGCCTCCCCACTCTATCAGGAACAGCGCCTGAGCGAAGCGGCGGCACCAGCGAAACCGGGGCGGCATCTGCGGGTATATGTAGGAAAAGGGCGCAGCCCGGTTATTCTGTTGCTGCCTATAAGCGGCAAAATCGTCTTCTTTCCGTCTCATACGCTTTGTGCCCTCATGGATCGGTTCTCCTTGCTTTACTCCTATAACCATCTGTTCAACGGTTTTTTTATATGCCGTTTCCGTTGGCGGCTGGGGGATTTATATTCTTCCCAACAAACTTGAATTCATTGTTTAGTCATAGTCCGTTTCATCGTATACAAAATCTTTGAAGTAGTCGGTTGTATCCTGGTTATCCAACCACAATTCAAACCACCCCAGAAAATCTTGCGGTTCACAGCAGGGCTGGACACCAACATCCGTAAAATTCCAAACTTCTCCTTGATGATTTCCAGTGATAATCAAATTGTAACTATTTCCGCATCCCAAATTTATCAATTCAATATTTCCCCGATAAACCTTATTTTGCATATCAGCTTCAATCACATCTCCATCTCTTTCGTCATCCTCCCAAAGCCAAAATTTCTCAAGCAGAAAAGGCTTTGATAACTCCTGTTGTGGACAGCACTCCAAATCATTCAGCCGACAGCCATCAAGCATACGCTTACAGCCATTTCCAATATACTTCAAAAACATACGATACGCCTGCGGCAGTTTTACATTATGACGGCTTTCAAAAGACATAATTTCTTCTTCTGTTAGACATTTTCCCATTTCGATATTGAGCTGAGATATTTTTGTTTTGATTCGCTCTATCACTTTTTCGTAGTCTTGTGGTTCATAAACTGACATATCAATTCCTCCAATTTGAGTTTATTGTCCTCTTTGTTTGCGGGGCCGAACAATCCCAAACAAAATTGTCCGCCATAGCCCGCACCGCCTCGTCTGCGCTTTTAGCTCACTCGCCACGGGTGGAGAGCCTGCGTTTTGAAACAGCCTTTTTGATACCCCACACAATCACGGCGGCGGCCACGCACACGGCAAGCCGGAGCAGAACATCCAGCATCCAGTTGACCTTCCCGTACCGGTACATATCCAGCACATAGACCGGATCAACGTCGTAGTCCTCCGCCATCTGATTCAGCATCCGCCGCTCCTCGGTGGTGGTATAGCGGACATAGCCAGTGGGGTAGGTGTCTGTCCCTGTCAGCGCCAGGTAGTCATCAAAGTAGACACAGAGCCAGGAGTTGTCCCCCAGCTCCATCAAATAGTATCGGTTATAGAAACCGCCGGCCGCGACCCGCTGGAGCGCATATTCCCAGGCCGGGAGCGGGTAGTCCGCTGTGATATATTCCGAAACGTACACGGATCTCTTTGTGCCGCCGTTGTGGTGGTAGTGCGTCCCTTCCTGGCCCACATCCCGCAGACGGGCCAGCGGGCAGGGCACAAGTTCACCGCCAACCACGGTGACTGGGGTACTGCCCAAGAAGCAGATTTCGATCTCCTCCTGTCCCTGGAGGCGCTGGACACCCCCGCCAGGTTGCTGACCCTGCTCCGTCCCAGTACCAGCCCAGAGGTCATACAGCCAGCCGGTGGGAAGCGCCAGCACCACCAGGAAGGCGAGGGCGGCGCACAGGATATTGCGAATTATGGTATGTAGAGAATGCTTCTTCATGTGCGCCGCCCTCCCTTGTCAAATTTCCTGTACGCCTGCCTGCCGCAGCCAGTCCTGGAGCTTCTTGGCCGGGAAGCCGGTGAGGGGATACTCTTTTCCGTCCTTGCTGTGGATCGTCACTGCGGTGAACAGCGCGATCTTCCCAACGGAAAAGCCCTTGATCTCCTCCAGAGGCAGGTTCATGTCCGGGTCGCCGGGCATCATGCTGATCTTGAAGCACGCCCGCTGGTTGGTGACGAAGACGTTGCCCTGGAAGGGCTTTTTCGTCAGGCCCTGCTTCTGATAAAGGGACATCTGACCGCTGCCGATCATCGTCTCGCCGGGTTTCATATCCAGTTTTGCCATAACTTTATTCTCCTTGTAATTTATTTACTACCCTGTGGGCAGCTATTGAATCCATGTTCGTTTAGCCATAACTGCGCATCCAAAAAACCTGCTTCAGCGGACTTGCAATACCATTGAGTGGCTTGCTCTAAATCACCCTGGGCTTCGTAATACTCACCAAGCCGATAAGCCGACAGTCCGTTTCCATTGCTGGCAGATCGTTTATACCAATGCAGGGCTTTTTCCATATCCTTAAAATGGTTTTGCTGCATTTCTCCCATGTTATATTCCGCTGTGGCTTTAGCATAAATAGGCACGTCTGGAAATTCGATTATCTTTAGATTCCACTCCATTGCCTTTTTGTAATTGCGCCGATCTCGATAATATTGAGCAAGAATTTCCCCCGCTGCGAGCACACCATTTTCAAAGGCTTTTTCACGCCAGAAGATACTTTTTCGTGTATCTGCAACTACCCCCACACCACAATAATAACTCCCCAGTGTGTACTGCGCCATGGGCAGTCCCTGTTCGGCAGCCATTTTGCACCAGTAAAAAGCCTGATTGTTTTTCTTTCCATAATAGAAATAGAGGGCCAACCTATACTGGGCATCAACGTGACCTTGTTCAGCGGCTTGTTTCCAATAGCAGGCCGCTTCCTTCCGAAGAACAGCGGCCTTTTGATAGGTGGTTTGGCAATTAACAGCAGGATCTTTCCGCCCGGACTCCTCCAATCGCTCCGCCTCTGCGTCCAATTCCAATCCCTTTTGGTAAAGTTCCGCTATCTCCATAGTAAACCTCTAATCATTCTATTTCTCAGGCCGTCTTCTCCTGGAACGTCCACTGGGTATAGGATGCGGCATTGCAGTTGGTCAAGTCCGCCATCTTCAGTTCCGTGAGGTAGAAGCCGATGTAGAGGGTACTGTTGCCGCCCTCCTGGACATCCTCTGGGGAGGAGACCAGCTACTACTGGAGTTACTTCGGCACATATCCGGAGCCGTTGCAGGTCTTGCACACCTTTCCGACATCCAGTTTCAAGACCCGTTTTGCAATAATACCCTTTCCCTCGCAGTCCGGGCATGGAACGCAATCACCCTCTGGCTTTGGCCTCACGGAGCCGGGATGAGCTTCTCTGTATTCCTCAAACTGCCCAAAAATCTGCTCCGCACTTCGCTTGAAATCTGCTGCTGTTGTGATGCCGATCCGTTTCAGCACCCCAGCTGCCTCCAGGGTCCGCTCAAAGTCTTTGAACCCAGTCGAGAACCGGCTAAGGCCCACTTTCCGCTGCTGTCCTCCGACCAGAATCACAAACATATACCCGCCTTGCCAGCCGGCCTGCACTCTGTCTCCTGGAATGTCTTCCCAGCGGAAGCGGTGCTGTTCCCGCCGGGAGCAGTGGAATATCACTGTTTCCGCATCATACTCCACCCATCCGGTTCCGAGATAAAGCGCACGATAGGCGGCGAATAAAACCAGTCCGCCGAACAGAACCGCTCCCACCACAAACAGGAGGCGCTCCTCATGGGACAGTGTAGGATCAAAGACGGCCAAGTACAGGAATAGACCCGCCATCGGCAGGAAAAACGCGGCGAAAAGCAGGATCACCACAATTTTAGAGAACATTCCCGCTGTGCATTTTTTCATACATTAGCCTCCCAGCTCCTCCAGCACCGGCATGGTCAGGCCGATGATCCCCTCCAGCTCCTTCAGAGCGGCGGGGTACTCCTCGTCCACCAGCTCAGGCAGTCCGGTGATCTCCCGGAGCAGGTAGTAACCCTCCCACTTGCTGTCAGCATACAGGACGGCCTGACGCTTCTGGCCGTTCTCCTCATAGACAGTCAGCTTGCAGGCGGCGTCCAGATCCTCCCGGTACATCTCATCGTCCACGCCGTCCTCATAGACCTGCCCCGTTGCGGCCAGCTCCTGCTGGCGGGCATCAACCACCGCCTTGGCGTTCTCGCCGGGGACGATGGTTGCGTAGACCCGCAGCCCATGGGCCTCCGTCCGGATTGCCCGGCCACCGGCGGAGTAGATGGGCGAATCGCTGTAGGGGACGTACACATCCACAAAAGCGTCGTGTCCAAAGAGGTCGGTTTTCAAATAGGCCGCCGCCATATAGGTGCAGTCCCGCACCTCGGAGACGTGGATCTGGGTCTGATAGTTTTCCTCTGTCACCACGGGCCCATCAAAGCGGACGCTCTCCAGGGTGAACATCAGATTTGCCAGAACATCCTCACTCTTGTCGGAGGCGTTTTGCTCTGCCTCCATGGTGAACAACGTCCCGTCATCAGAGAGAACGGCGGCGGTATGGAACGCCTGACCGTCGGTGAGGTATACCGAAACGATATTGTACCGGGATGTCTCATTTAGAGGGGTCAGAGGCTCCTGATCCAGATAGACCGCGTCAAACCGGTCGTAAAGAGGGTCGATGCGATATTCGCTGATATACTGGCTCAGGGTGTCCCATGCGCCGCTGGCATCCACGCCGTACTGGACATAGGCCCGATAGCGTGTGCCGGTGTTGCCGTCCAGGAAGGTGCGCCGGCTGTATTGGAAGCCGCTGTCCACCCGGAACCACACCTCGGACATCTCATATTCCGTGATCTTCTCCGGCACCCTGGTGGGAATGCTCTTGACCTCCGGCTGTGTGTTCCCCTTCGGCGCGGAGTCCGAGGTCTGGGGCCGGTTCCACGTTGGGCCGACATAGACAGACATATCCAATGCCCAGATTCCGGCGATGAGCGCAGCTGTGACCGCAAAGGAGAGGGGAATGAAGATCCAGCGGGCGGGCGTCGGCCCCTGGGAGCGTTCCATGCCGGAGACGGGGCAGAAGTCGGGATAACCCTTGCTGATCCGCAGTTTTTTCCGCTTACCGTTTTCCGATTCATAGAAGCACGTCCAGCTCCAGTTGTCCTCCTTCTCCACCTGGAGGTCCTTCAGCTCCGTCAAGGCACCGGTACCATAACTGGGGGCTTCGCCGTCCAACAGGCAGCTGATCTCACACAGGACGTCCCATTTGATGGCTGCCTGTTTGCTGGAGGACTGGCTCCACCAGTTCTGGACGCTGCAAAATCTCTGCAAATCCACCCGCCACAGTTTCCCGCCGGCCCGGACGAACAAAATATGGAAAGCGTTGCACAGTTGGAGCGTAGGGATCGACCAGCAGAGCAGGAACACCCCGCTGATAAATCCGCCCAAGACGATGGCGGTCATCCACCGGGTTTCCTGGATAAACGCGGTGGCGATAAATCCGCCCACCGATATGGCCATGATCACCAGCAGCGGTACAAAAACGCTCAGCCGCAGCGGACGCATCCAGTCTTTCCGCAGGGCGTAGAACTCCCCCTGGATGGGCGGCTGTTCATCCGGTTCAGCGGGGCCTTCCGGACGTTTGACCGGCTTACGGAGGCTGGAGATGAGGGTCGGGATTCCGCCGACCAAGGTAAAGAGGTATTGCAGCGCCAGTTCTCCCAAAAAGATTCGCCTCAGCTCGCTGTCCTCCAGAAACAGCCCAATGCTCTGATAGATCAGAAAAAAGCTGACCTCCTCTGTGGCGACCTCCATCACCGCAAGGGCAAAGCACAGTTTGGTGGCGACGTAGGTCATCACAAGAATGAACAGCCCGGAAATGACCGCGCCCCGCTTGGTGAGCTTCCCTCCCAGCAGGGCATAGCCCTTGATGGCACACACCGCCATGACCAAGCCGGACACCGCGGACACATATCCCAGTTTGCTGAGGATGACGATGCAGGCCACGCCGATCAGGGAGCCTAAAAACGCTCCCACAGTACCTGCGATCACATTGTCACGGGGGTTCTCCCGCTCCCATTCCAAATCCATACTTTTCCTCTCTTTCTATTATTGGCTGTGCCGGCCCAGGTCTTCCATCACAGAGACTTCGATGCCGCAGGTGGTCTCCATCTCCTTGAAAACCGCCTGATATTCACTGTCCACCTCCTCGGGCAGACAGGTCATCTCCTTGAAGAGATAGCACCCCTCCCGCTCCTCTATGGCCACCAGTACCGTGACGCGGGTGCGCCCCCCGTCATAGTAGACCGTGAGGCGGCAGGCGTTGTTGCCCTCCTCGTTGTAAGCGTCCTGGAACAGCGTCTGTTCATCGTACTGCCGCCCCGCCGCTTTCAGATCCTGATACGCCTGCTCCACCACATCCATGGCAGTTCCCTCGTTTGGAACAATGGCGGCGGAGACCCGGAGGCCGTGGGCCTGGGTCATCATAGAGATACCGTCGTCGTAGTAATTCATCTTTCCGCCGCAGGGCATGAAGGTGTCCAGAAACACATCGTACTCAAACATCCCCTCCGGCGCCTTGAAGAACGCCTGGCCGCAGTAGTTGAAGCCCATGTTGATGGCTGGGCGGAGCTGTTCCTGATAGTTTTCCTCTGTAATGGCTGGCCCGGTAAACTGGAGGTTTTCCAGCATATACAGCAGGGTGCCCCGCGCCAGCTCCTCATCGGCATCGTCATCGTGGACGCACTCAATGATGATCAGCGTGCCCCGCTCGGACAGGGCCGCACCGGTGTGGGCAGTTTGATTGTGGGGGAGCTGTACTGTCCGGAGATCGTAGCGGTAGGTGACCCCGTTGTCCCCCATGCCCCAGAGAAATTCCTCACTGTCCGGGCGGAGGCAGCGGACATTTTCTCCCTGCGTTCTCCCCAGAGAAATTTGGGCGGCTTCCTCGCCTACACCGTATTGCAGGGATATCTGGTAGGTGAGGCCGTTCTCCTGGTCCTCCAGCTGGGTTGTGGACGCCTGGAAGGCGTCATCCGTCCGGAGGATCAGGCCGTTTAAGTAGTAGTCCCCAATGACCTCGGGGGCGATGGCCTTGGTGACGGGTGTGGAATCCTTCGGGTCAGGCACAACAGACTCCACCGGGGGTGGCTCTGGCGGGAGGAGCGCGGCCCGGTGTTCCTCCCGCAGGCCCAGACCAAAGCCAGCCGACAGGCAGAGGGCGGTGATCAGCAGGGTGACAACTGGATTCAGCCACCGGACAGGCACCGGCTCTTTCAACGCCTGAGTATCACCGGGAACTGGGCTGAAATTGGGATAGACCTTTGGGATAGAAGCTTTGCGCCCTGCATCACTGGATATGACCCATCCCCATTTGGTTTGGTACTCCAGCTTGGGCCTGCCAATCTTGGTGGCAATATTATTTTCTTTTGACAGCAATAGCAATGAGGCTATGGATGCCTTGAAGCGAGTCCGTTGGCTTTGAGGCAGCCGTTCCCATATTTGAGCCAGTTTTGGAAATCGTACATGCAGTGTCGTATCCTGGATACGCTTCATCGCAATCAGCCAAAGCTGCCCGTCCTTTCGGGCGTACATCACCTTGCGGGCCGCGAGAATCTGCCCGGAGGGTCCAGGCAGGGAAGCAATCACCAAAAAACTAAAGCCCATACCGCATAAGGCGTAGAACAAGGCCAGCTCATGGTCCAGCAGATCAGGCAGCCATACGAGGAGAAAGAGAACCGTCAGCCACAGCCCCTGGGTGATCCTCCTTTGCAGGAGCCAGGGACGTATCCAGGCGTGCTTGGGCAGGTAGAGTTCCAGATCCGCGGGCGGCGCTTCCTGGGGGGCCTGACAGGGCCGGGAGGCCCGCTCCAGGAATTCCTGTGCCTCCTTAGCCTCACGGAACATGGTAGTCCAGGAACCCAAAGCTGCCGCTGACAATCCGGCGAATTGAAACCAATAGTCGGTGCCGCCTGTGATGAACAGCGGGCTGAGGAACGCCCGCCACACGCCTGCGGGATCGCCAGGGGCGGCGGCAAGGGCGAAACTCAAATGGTTGACAAAAATTCCCCAGAGAAGTGTCGGAAAGAGCGCCAGCAACACCACAGCCTGGCTGTTCCTGTTGGCAAACAACACCCCGCCCTTGACCGCCCAGAATGCGATTGCCGCTCCGCAGAGTAAGGCAGGAATCCCGCCGATCAGGTAATTCGCCGCCAGAAAGCAGTCCGCTCCCAGCGCCGCGCCCAGGAACGCCCCGGCCAGTGCCGCGGCGGTACGGGAAGACTGCCGCCCCTGTTCCCATTCTAATTCCATGATCGTTGCCTCCGTTTTGAATATCTGCTGTCAGGGATAGCTCTCTATCCCCTGTGAATGGGGATCAGCTTCGTTTCAACTCCCTTTTGAAACAATCATTCCGTCCCGAATTTCCAGTTCGCCCAATTGATCCAACACATCATGCCGATAATCTAATTCGTCCTGGTCCTCGTAGCCACGGAAATACACGGTTTCGATAGCGTCTCGGTTAAAGAAGAACATGGATTGCGGATCTACAATTCCTTCCGGATAGTAACAGGCAGAGTAATCATAAATGATATCAGAACCCGCCTGTGCCTGAATGCGTCCGCAAATCATAATCCGCTTGTTTCCGCCTTTCAGAAGAACGACTGACCCAATCGGCAGAAATTCATCTTCATTGTATTCAACAGAGGTATTGGACACCTCGCTTGTTCCCCCATTTTCTGGAGGATTACCAGATGGAGATCCTTGATTACTACAGGCCGCAAGCGATATAAGCAACGAAAGCCCCAGCGCAACAGCAAGTAATCTTTTATTCATGCTCATAGCAAATTCCCTCTAAACATAAGCAATACTTGATATTTATTTGTTTGGGCGCTTTATCACGCCCGGATATTCACTCCGCCCCCGCCGATAGCCGCAAGGAAGTCCCGCCAGCTGTCCGCGTACTTCTGATAGGCGGAACTGCCCAGGCTGGAGGGTTTGCCGATCTGCTCCATCAGCCGGTTTACACTTTTCTCCAGCGGCGAAACCTCCTTGGCATCGGGAGCGGTGTAGAAGTTCTTCCAATAACTCTCCATGTTGATGCCCCAGCGCAGGGCCTGAGGATTCCGGGCAGTGGCCTGGGCGGTGATACTCTGCCCGTAGGAGGCCCCGGCGCGGATAGCCCCGGCCCCATCGCCGCCATTCTGCCGGAAGGCGTTCAGCGTGGCGTCGTAGATGCCCTGGAACACGGAGCGATCCACAGGGGCGAATGTCCCTTTGGGTTCGCCAGGGGCAAGGTGGCTCTCCCGTTGGGCAAGCGCCTGGTCCAGCGCCGTCAGCGCGTTTTCGTGCCCCTGAGCGCGGCTGTTCCGAAGCAACGCGGCCATGTTTTCGCTCACCAGTCCCTTGGAGATCATCGTCTCTGCCTTCATGTCCGCCAGGGACAGGCCCAGCGCCAGCGTTGCCTCGTTCCGCCCGCAGAAGGATGCATCAAAAATCTCCGTCCGGTAGCTTTGGGCGATCTGCCCGGCGGCGGCCAAGTCCTGCACCGAGTATCGGGCCTCGCTCTGACCGGCCTTGTCCGCCGCCCGGAGCTGGGAGGCGATATAGGCGTCGTGGTTCTTCAGCCATACGCTGTCGGGGCCGGTCTGCTCCACGGCCTCATGGACCTGCTTCAACGCACCCCGGTACGTCTCCTCTTTCTCCGCGAGAATGGTGGAAAAGCTGTCCCGGACCGCCTGGGCGTCGCTGTCGGACAGACCCAGATTGTCCTGCAAAGTCTGGGTGTAGCCGTCGATCATCCCGGATTTCCCGGCCTGATAGACCTCCTCCAGCTTGGCAAGCTGGGCGGTCAGCTCCTCGCCGGTGTAATTGCGCTCCAGCTTATCCCGCGCCGCCACATAGCGGGAAGCCAGATAGTCCAGCCCGTCCTCCAACTCCTCCGGGGTGGTGGTCTTGAACGCCTCCAGCTCCTGCATCAGGCCAGTCCAGTCCACCGATCCGTCCAGACCGTTCTGCCGCAGGGTGTCCAGGTAGGCGGACAGCTCCTCGTCGGTGGGCTTCATGGTGTAAGAGCCCTGCCGCACACGGTCCTGCATCCGCTGGATGCTGGTGGGGTCGAAGATGTTGAAATCAAAATTTTCCTTCTTCCACAGACCTTCCGCCGCGTCCCGGATGGAGTAGTCCTCCCGGTAGCCCTTGCGGTCGGAGAGGTCCAGGTGAAGCAGTCGGGCGGAGCCCTGGGACGTGCCGCTGCCGGAAGTCGCGGCGGCGCTGGGGTCACAGCGGAAGCCCGCCTGGGGCGTGCCTATGGTAATCTGGTTGGTGATGTTGGGGATGCTTCCTATGTTTTGGATGTTCATAGTGGTTCCTCCTAAAAGTAGATTTTTATGTATTTACTGAAACTTGGATTAACGATGGAATACCCGCTTCGGGCAACAAAAATATAATAATCGTACTAATCACTTGAAGTATAGCAATAAACATAAGCAGATACTTTATTCCATGCTTAAACTTTGAAAAAGGCAGCAACATCCAGCCAGACATCAAAATACATATGATGGAAACAACAGCACAAATTCCGAATGCAATATAAACATTGATTTGAGCGATTTTCTCCAATAATCCAGTCAAATACAATATTATATGGACCGCTTGTAGAGTCCCTGCCACAATACATATTCGCTTACTATTTTCAGATTTGAAGGAATTGCGTCTTAACAAAATAAGTACCCCGATTATCGTTAAAACAAGTAAAATTCCAATTCCTGCGTAGACAGTAAAATTCATCATCTCACACCTATCTTCCAACGCTAAACCCAAACATTAGATGCAAATCGTCACTCCTTACCATGTATTGGAATGGTAGTAGATCGTTCCGGTTTGCGTTCTGCTTGACTGGCTACTCTTTCACAAAGAAAATACCTGCAATGCTGATGATGATCCCCAAGACAAAGAGGCCCAGCGCCAAACCCTCCGGGCCGCTCGTTTGAACATCTATAACGCAGATTCCCATAATGAACAAGCTGGCTAAAATAAGTATAATGCCGCTCAGTGTTACTCTCAAAGATTTGCTCATATTTCTATTCTACCTCATGTGGTTGGTTCTTTGCTGTGGTAAAAATCATTTTCAAAATGTAGAATACAGCGGTAGACGCAGTAACCCCAACACAATTCAAGATAATATCGTTTATATCAAAGCTACGGCCAAATACAGGTTGCAGCAGCTCGATCCCCAGTGTAGTCACAAATCCAGCAATTAACGTCTGTTTCCATGTGCTGCCCTGTTTGAACAGTGGGTAGAGGATGCCAAAAGGGAGGAACATTACAATATTGCCCAAGTTCTCCGCACCGAAGTTGTGGAAGAAATCGGGGATAAAATCATACTCAAATGTGAACCAGTGGTGACTCCTTCCGCTGGGTGCATGGTAAAAGAGAAAATAGTAAATGTCCCCAATGATGCTGTTAAGAAGCGTCAGGCATAGGAGCCCGGTGATATAGCAGACGAAAAGCGAAGACAAGATAATCCTTCCAGTGGAACGCCGCCGCCCCCGCCGGATCTGGCGGGCTGCATAGATTATCCCGGCAATCAGCGCAATAGGGAGTGCCTGCAAAAAGAAGCCTGGGTATGTGCTGAAAAAGAAATATTGAAAGTTCATATCGCTTGGAAAGTACATGAGGATGCCTCCAGTAAGGTATAAAATAGGCCGACTTATTCCACCGGAGCATTAGGGGATATATCGTGAGGGATGACTGTCTGGATGACAGCATTTACAGTTTCCCGGTCTGTGTCAGATAGGCGGAGGCTCTTCTGTGTGATACGTTATTTTTCTCTGTCTTTCGGACGCCGGACCGCCCGCAGGCTGGACGCTCCCGTAATCGCAGCGTCCAGCCGCGTTTCTACTCCCTCGGAATCCTTATCCCATCACATTTAAGAAGCCGTGCTGGTTATAAGAAGGAATATTTTCCCCGGACGGAACTAAGAAGCGCCCGTCCAGGCCAGAGAGCGTGGTAACGAAGTGCTGCCAGCTGTCCGCGTATTTCTCATATTCGGACTTCTGGGTCCGTTTACCGCCGTGCCAATCGGAGACCTCGCAGGACGTATAAAACCGCTCCCAGTAATCCGCCTTGGAGACGCCCCAGCGGGACACCTTGGTGTGATTCCTCCCGGCCTGTGCGGTGGCCGTCTTGCCGAAGGCCACGCCGTCCCGGATGGCCGCCAAAGCGTCACCGCCATTTTGACGGAAGCTGCCAAGCACGGAATCATAGATGGACTGGAACAGCCCGCGGTCCAGATCGGGATTCGGTCCCTGGCCGGGGAGGGCGTATTCCCGGCGGTCGGCAAGGCGCTGGTCCGCCAGATCCATCACCGCCTGATGGCGCTGCTCCAGAGACCCTTGCAGCATTCCCGCCATCGTCTCACTGACCACGCCCTTTTGAATCAGCGTCTCCGTCTTCATGTCAATCATGCTCAAATCCAAAGCCAGAAATGCCTCGTCGCCTCCGGAGCCCTGGCTTACGCGCTGATACATCTCCTGGTAAGCGCCGGCGATTTCCCCCGCCGCCCGCAGGTCGCCTAACGTGAGCTTGCCGCCGGAGGCGTTGTCCGAGATGGGACCGGTCGCGTCTCTCAGCTGGGAGGCCATGTACTGATCCTGATTCAAGAGCCATTCATCCTGGGTCCCGGTCAGCGTATCCGGCATTTGGGACTGCACCGACTGGAAGTCCTGCACTCGTTGGGAAATCAGCGTCTCCAAGGCGGAGCGCACCTCCTGGGTGTCGGCGTCCGACAGGCCCAGGGCGGTTTGCAGACGGCTTGCGTAACTGTCGGCCAGCTCGGTTTTCCCCTGCTGAACCACTTCCGCCAGCTCCCGACGCTTCTGCTCCACGGCCTCGCCGGTGAAATTTCGCTGGAGCTGCCCCTCCAGCGCCACGGCACGGGAGGCGAGGTAGTCGATGGCGTCCCCCAGATTTCCCGCGTGGACGGCGGAAAAGGTCTTGGAGAAGTCAGAGGAAATTTTGGAGAAATCCATCTGTCCATCCAGGCCGCGGGCTTCCGCCTGCTGTGCCAGCCGCGCCAAATCCTCTTCCGTGGGATCGAAACACAAGCCACCTGTGGCATTGGGGTCGTTCAGGTCGATGGTGTGGGCCTCTTTCCAGAGCTGGTTCAGGACATCGGACTTTGTATAGGAGTCCCCCAGCTTCGGCCCGGCAAAGTGCGCTAAGGAAAACCGGTCCGTGTCCGGCGTGGGAGCGGACAGGCTGGGCTGCGTCAGCAAAGGCTGACCGCCGCTGGCTGCGGGCCGCGTCTGGTTCTGGATGTTGTACTGGGAACAAATAATATTGGAAATCATGACAGTATTCAAACTCCTTTCAATCCCTCGGTTTTGCAGTAACAGGGCACTATGCCTGCATATCCACGCCCTGCCGGTAGCCGTCCAGGATGCTGGTGTCAAAGGGTTTGCCCCAGTCCCAGCTGGGGTCCTGCTGGTGGACGTACTCGCCCAGCCGGGTGGCCTAGCTGTGGAAGATTTCATTCAGCGTCCACGACGCGCTGAGCCGCTGCTCCGGCGCAAAGTAAACTTGCCCGTCTCTTACCTCAACCATGTCGTTGGCAAATCCCAGCACAAACAAGTGGCTGTCGTCCCACTCTATGGATCGGCTACTCAACATTTATATTCCTTTCACTGAACAGAACATCTAATCACCTATAACCTTGTCAACACCCCGCCTGCCATTTTGCACACACTGTCGCAGAGCAGGTCAATATCCTCCCTGTTGTGGGAGGACAGCAGGATCGTCCTGCCTTGGCTTCTCAGCTCCAGCAGCAGTGCCCGGATGTCTTCAACCCCCTGTTCGTCCAAGCCGTTCAGCGGTTCGTCCAAAATCAGCAGTCTGGGGTCCTCCATAATGGCTTGGGCAATTCCCAGCCGCTGGCGCATCCCCATGGAGTATTTGGATACCCTCTTGTTTTTCGCATCCGCCAGCCCGAGCTGTCCCATACAGTCGTTCAGCCGCTCTTTAGAGGCCCGGCGGTTGATAGCAGCCAGAAGCTCCAGATTTTTCAATCCGCTGTAATAGGGCACGAAGCCCGGCGTCTCAATCAACAGCCCCAGGTCCGGAGGGAAATCCACATCCCGCCCCACCTGGTTTCCATCCACAATAATCCGCCCGGCAGTAGGCCGGATAAAACCGCAGATACACTTCATCAGCATGGTTTTCCCGCTGCCGTTTCGTCCAATGATACCATGGATCTGCCCCTCCTCAAACGAAACGGAAATATCCCGCAGGATTTGGGCCGTCCCAATGGTCAGGCTGACGTTTTCTACTGAGATTATCGCCATATCAATCAAACTCCAACATAGAATCAAAGCTGCGCCGCTTTGCGGTTACGCAGGCCAGAACGGTCATCAGGGCGGCTCCCAGCAGAAAATAGAGCCAACTCACCCACAGAGGGCAGACCAGAGCGCGGAAGTAGGGGTGGTAGTGCAGCCAGGTCAGGGCATGGGCGCAGGGAAAGCCCCACATCCAAGGGCTGTCCAGAATGACGAAGCCAGCCCCCACCAGCAGGAGAGCGGCGTCCGCAGCGATGCCCAGAGGCTTCACACGCAGCAGGCTTGTCGCCAGCAGGACCGCTCCCATCAGGAGCAGACAGAGAAACAGCAGGAGAAAACTCCCGGCCACCGCCGCTCCCGGCCCCATCTGCTGATAGAGATTTTTGGGCAGGAGCGTGGTGACGCTTTTCAGAGCAGCCTCCCCCAGAAGGCCGGCATAATCGGTGGCAACGGCGCTCCAACCCGGGCCGGTAATCGGGGCGTAGGGCAGGGAACACAGCGCCGTCCCCAGCAGCACCGCCCCCAGGTAGGTTGCTGCCGCCATACACAGGTACAGCAGCTCCCCCAGCACCCAGTTCAGCCGGCCCACCCGGTAGAGCTGGAGCAGGAAGCCCCGGTCCATTCGAGGAAAACCGGCCATCAGAATCAGGAACCCGATAGGAAGCATGAGCAGAATCAGAGTGGAATTACAAAGGGCGGCCAGCGGCTCCAGCAGGTGGAACCGAGCCCCGATCTGCCTGCCCGCCTGAGCCAGCGGCTGGACGGCCATGGAGTGAATCAGCGTCAGCAGCACCAGCAGAATGGACATCCGGGGATTGGTCAGCCAGAGGGAATATTCCATTCTGGCGTGCAGGGCTATTTTCCTTGCGCTCATGGTCACACCCCCTTGTCCAAGCGTCGGGACATGCACAGCCGCAGCAGACCCAGCACAGCCACAGCCCCGCCAATCCAAAGTGCCAACCGCCAGGGCTGGTGGCCGGAGAAGCACTGGAATACCGAGGTGGGATAGAACATCATCACCTGAAAGGATTTCTCCATCTCCCCGCAGTCAAACAGGCGGTTGGAGAGCGTGTCCAGAAGATTGCAATAAGTATAGAACAGCGCAAAAGAGACGCAGAGGATAAAATAGGCGTTTTTACTCACCCCAGCCAGCAGCACCGGAAGGAGCGCCGCCACCATGCCAAAGAAAAACGCTCCCGCAAGCTGAGCCAGGACGCCGCTCCAGACTGGGCCGACAATCCACTGGGCCGTCTCCGCCGTCAGGCCAGGGAACAGAATCCAGGAGCACAGGCCATACAGCCCATACCCCACCATGACCACCAGCCCGCCGGAGAGCAGGGCGGACAGCCAGAGGCTGAGACACCGCCGGGTCACGCCGCACCGGGGAAGCAGGAGGCGCAGGTATCCGTTCCGCCGCTCCAGGCAGAAACCGGGGATGGACGGAAGGGCGGCAAGGATAGGGGCGAACATCAGATTATAGGGACCGATCCCGGCCAGGAACAGGTGGTAACCGGAGAGCAGGAACCGGCTGCTGATTTGCTCCGCTGGGTAAGACAGGGCCAGCTCCAGAATCGTGATGCTGCGGCCAGCGTCCACACAGCCCTCCGCAGTGAAGCACAGCGCCCCGAAGAGCAGCGCCGCCGCCCCAAAATCCGCATGGGCCACCGCCCGGTACAGATCGGTTTTCAATAGACGGAAAAATTTCATGGCAGTCACCTGGGCTGGTTGTCCAGAATTTGAATGTCCCCGGTCAGGCAGTTCACATAGAAAATCAATTCGCGGTCCCGCCTGTCCTTGGCGTAAAAAGCCCAGTAGGGAGTGGCGTCGTAGAGATCGTAGCTGGTGCGGTAACGCTGCACCCCGCCCCGGTCGGGCAGACGGTCCCCGGTCTCCTTGTCAAAAAAGCGGTAAGTCTCCTCCGGCTGGTCGGTGCCGGTAATGTTGAGGCGGTATTCCAGGGCCACATCCCGAATCTCCTGGGAGCCGTAGCCGCTGACGGTCTGGCTGAGGATGTCACAGGCGGCGGACAGGGAGACGATCTCCTTGCAGACCGCTCCCGGCTCATACAGCTCTACCATGCCGTGGCCGCCGCCGAAGAAGTCCAGTTCGCCGTTGGGGGTCATACAGGCGGTGATGGAACACAGTTCCACATCTCCGGTCCAGTCGTTTTCCTCACTGGGGCCGGGGAGGGTAAAGGTGGAGGAATCTGGGTATTGCCTTGCCACATCAGAGATGGGGACTCCGTTCCAGCAGGTCTGATAGGTTACCTTGGCAAACTTCTCCCCATCCTCACCGGCGCAGACATACAGATACTTGGGCCGCAGAGTGGTCTGGAGATTTGTCTGGGACAGCCAGTCCGCCGCGAACCGCTCCGCCTGTTCTACCAACGGACCGTTCTCGCCCACATCATCCACGTTTATGTTATAGCTGTGATCCAGCAGTCCGGGGTCTTGGAAATAATGCGCCCATCCCTTGTCCTTGGCGTACATGACGGTCCCGGTACACCAGACCGCCGCATACCAGCCGTCTCCATCCTCTCCCGTCTGGTCGAAAATGGAGGAAAAGGCGTAGGCATAGGTGTCGTCCCAGCGGGATACAGATTGCTCATCCCAGATTTCGTTTGGAATCCACCAGCGCATCAGCTTGTCTCCGTATTCCAGGTCGAAGCAGCCCACCTCCCGAAGTGTGCAGTGGGCCAAATCCTCCGGCACATATACGGAAATTTTGTCCTGGCGGAAGGTCAGGTTCTCGTAGGTTCCCGGCACGAAGCTGGACGCCTCAGCCGCCGCCTGGTCCAGAGGGGTCAGATCGGGGCCGGTCTGGGTTCCGCAGGAGGGCAGAAGCAGCATAACCGCCGCCAGTAACAGCGTAATTCGTCTTTTCATGGTCAACTTCCTCTCGTAGTCAGGCCGGTGTCATAGAAGGAATCCAGGATCATCAACAGCCGCTGAAGATCTGCTGGGGAACGGGTGTAGTCCTTGATACTGGCTTTGGGTTTCCAGTCAGCGCCGTTGGCGGCGTTGTACTCCTCCACCAGAGCGGGCAGGACAGTCTCGTTCACGCTGTCCAGCATCATCCCGGTGTTGACGGTCATACTCAGGTCTGGGGAATCCCCGTAAGCGGGACGCTTGAACAGGGAGTCCTCCAGATTGGCCACCAGCGCCAGGGTAAGCAGATTATAGCAGGTCACAAGACCGAGCTGTTCGCCTGTGGGCCGTTCCGCAAACTCCAGTGTACATTCATAGGGGTGCCTGCTGGTTTGCGAACTGATGGTATAACTGCCCAGACGGTCAGGGAGGTGCAGGATTTCCGCAATGCGGGACAGGGCGGCGAGGTCGTCGCATTGAGGGGCGCGGGCATCCATCAGCTCCAGAGCCAGTGGGGAGATTGCACCCCGTCCTGCCACACCAGTTGCCCGGACCTTCCGCCCAGCCATACCTCCTGCACTCCCTTCAGGGGGATTTCCAGCTCAGTGTCTCCGCTGGAATACAGGGGCGATACCAGCACGTCTCGGGCGTAGATGGAGGTGATGCCGTTCTCCGTCTCCACGTGCCAGCTATGGAAGGCATTGCCAGACCCTACCGACATCAGGGACAAGTGAAGAGTATCCTCTACCACCGCGAACAAGTCTGGATGGAGCTGACCTGTAGGAAGAATGGTTGGCATAGACATTATACAAGCCTCCTTTCTATGAGTTTGAAATGAATGACCGGTTTTTTGTAGTAGACCTGTAGGCTGTGCTTGGTGGATCGTTCTAATAAAAATCAAGGAATCATGTGTATAACAGGTTTCAGACACTATGCCTGCATATCCACGCCCTGCCGGTAGCCGTCCAGGATGCTGGTATCAAAGGGCTTGCCCCAGTCCCAGTTGGGGTCCTGCTGGTGGACGTACTCACCCAGCCGGGTGGCCTCGCTGTGGAAGATTTCATTCAGCGTCCAGGAGGCGCTGAGCCGCTGCTCCGGCGCCAGGGTCATGGTATAGTCCCGAATGACCTTGCTGATGTCCTCGCCGTCGCTGACCCCGTAGCCGTTCTTCATGTGGTCAAAGGCGATCTGCTTGACCTGCTGCACCACGCCCTCGTCCACGGTGACCATCTTGCGGAAGTCGCCGGCGTCGTTCAGGCTCATGCCGGGGGTGCCGTAGGGGTTGACATGGGGCTTGCCCTGCTGCTTCTGGGCCAAATCCCCGATGCGCTGCTGCTGGCGGTTCTGTACCATCTGTGTGATTGTCATAAAAGTAACCTCCTGATGATTTGATGATTGCGTTTCACTGATGTTACCCATTACTCATAAATAGAATCTATCATCTGCTTCAGCTCCTCCGTGGTAACAGCTCCATTGATAAAACACTCAGCCGGGCCATTGGCCCAAAGTGCCACGGACCGACCTGCGTTAGTAGTCAGTAAATGGGTAATGCCTCCTGCTTCATAAGGGACTGGGTCCCCTTCATCCTTACAAATATCACCGAAATTGTCGTGAGTGCGTTTATCATATTCCAAGTGGATACTTATTTGACTGCTAATCGTATCTTGTCCTCTACAATACAGCGAAGCAAAAACGATTAGATTTGGATTGCTTTCATTATCCACGATGAGTTCTTCCAGCACAAACCCTTCTGGTAGCCATTTGGGAACTACAGAACGGTTTAAGCCGTAAGCCGTAAGCGCCTCCTGGAGATCGGTGTACTCTCCCGGTTCCTCCGGAATATGGAGGTCGTCCGGGTCTATGTATTCAATCTGCCCCGGCGCGAGGGTGATCTTCTCCGCCGTCCACTCGGCCAGCATCCGCCACATATCATAGCCAGCGGCGGCGGTTGCCACTGTGAGCAGCAGCAGGAGCGCTACCAGCGCCGCGACAAGCTGCCCGGTCCGCAGCAATCTGTGCCGGGCAGGATGGTCCGCCCGCCGAATCAGCTGCTTCATTTTTCGCTCAAACTCCGGGGAAAAGTCATGCTCCGGTAGTTCCTCCAGAAGATCACCGTACTCCAGCCGAGCCGCGTCCAGTATCACCCGGCGGGCCAGGTCGTCCAATACCTGATCTGTCATGGGAATCCCTCCTCTCTCGTTGTGTCGCTCTGGGGCGTGACTGCCCGGCAGCCACAAAATCCCCCTCTACTATGATTAACGCAGCGAGAGGCCGGATTCTCACAGGATTTTCAAAAATTTTTGAGAAAAATTTTTTACGATAATGTTATCGCACTGGGTCTGATTATTTTCATAGGTATGCACCTTTTGAAACGTCAAAAACTTATTTTGAACCAGAACCAATGTGCTATAATCCTCTCAGTTTGCTCATAGTTATCTCCGTCTGCTTCCTGCCATGTCCATCCATCCTCATTCTGAATAAAATTTAACTTTACCCCTTGAAAACCGATTGGTATATCATTTTCAGAATAATAAAATCCTTCGTATGTGGTTGCGGGTCCTATACCAAAACTATTTGTCAAAAACTCCACCGCTCCAACATCTTTATAGTAGTCCACCGACCAATTCCTATATGTTGAAACTATTTTGCCTACTTCCATAGTGTCACTAACGAATTGTGATAAATGCGCTTGATTTTCTCGGACATAACTAAAAATTTCCGACTTTGAGTCTTTTTTCTGTAATACCACTGTGAATAGAACCCCAACGATAGCAATAACACATAAGAATATCCCAAGATGTTTTCTTTTCATATCGCACCTCACAGTTTGAAATAATTCGGTAAAATCTCAAAAGCGAAAATCCGCCTCTCACTATGCTTAACGCAATGAGGAGGCGGATTCTCACAGAAAAATCCAAAGTATCTGAAAAATTTTGCGGCCTTTTGGCGCGGAGGATATTCTACGCCTCCAACAAGAAGCCCTCCCGCTCCACAATATCCCGCAGAAGCTGGCGTCCCCGGCTGATCCGGGTACTGACCGCCGTTTTACTCAGGCCCAGCTTGGCGGCGATCTCTCCATCGGAGTACCCGGACAGCAGTTTCATCTCCATGACGGCCCGGTAGGTCCGAGGCAGACGGGTGAAGCTGTCCACCAGCGCGTGGTAGTCGCTGATAGACTCCGACGGCTCGGCAAGGCCGTCCCAATCCTCCAGCGGGGCTTCTCCCCTCTGCTTCCTCTGGAGCGAAATGGCCTCATTTCTGGCGATGACCGCAACCTGCGGGGCCAGATCCTTTGCCGGAGTGTTCTGAAACCTGGAAAATTTTTTGATGATTCGCAAAAAAGCGTTATGCACCGCGTCCTCCGCGTCCTGGCGGTTGTGCAGGATGTCCTCCGCCACATGGTACATGAGGCCCCGGTATTTCAGATAAATCTGCTCAAACCGAATCTTTTCCTCCGGCGTGTCGAGCATTTGCAGATAATAGACCAGCATCGGCAGTCCCTCCCGTTCCCGGAATCTGGGCATGGTTCAGGTATATAACCTCTTATCTATTATCGGCAAATGGGGCGAAAAGTTAAGATTTGCGGGGTTAAGGGGGGGGTATGCGCACCTATGGCGCATCCGGTTCGCTGGGTTCGTCTGGAATTACCTTTTCTATATCTGCGGAATACTCTTCACCCTGTTCTGTGTTCCTGTGTGGATCAACGTACCCGTAGTCCCTATTTAGGGGGTACTCCGCAACCCTGTTCAAAAGAAAGTTGAGGGCAAAAGCGTGGAAAAGAGCCCAAAACAGGCTTTATAACCTTATCGAAACAAGGAAATATGGGGAAAGCATGGTCCATTCCTGCCCGCATATAGAGGGGACAATTTGTCAAGTGCAAGGGTTTTGATATACTTTCTGCAAAAAACCTTGCACTTTGAACTCCCATTTTTGCCCCCTAACCCTTGCAGGGCAATGGCTTTGAGGTTGCGGAGTACTCCCTATTTACTTCGGCATTGCCTGTAACATACCATGCAGGCTCGTTACCGTCCTGGGTCTGGAGCGCAGAATGACTGAGCCGCTTGCCTCCCTCGAAAAAGAGAATTTCCGTCCATCCAATACTATCTATCTCGCCTCCAACCAAGATAACATGGGCAATATGTTGCTCATCAACAAAATCATAACGAAAATAGGTCGTTTCAGAGCAGTATTCCGTAATATCTGAATTATCAAGGGTGAAGTAAACTCGCCCGTCTCTTACCTCGGCCATGTCGTTGGCAACTCCCGACACAAACAAGTGGTTGTCGTCCCACTCTACAGAGCTGCCGTTCAACATCTCAAAAATTATTGGCATGGCAGTATAGCCCACCAGCATCAGTACCGCTACTGCTGCCGCAACGATCATCCATTTATGACGGCTATATGGTCCCGCCTTGCGTCCACAAATGGTATCCTCGCTACGCTCCAGAATATCGTCATCCACTGCACGAACAGCGGTGTATATGTCTATGCTTCTCATGAATACCCCTCTTTCGCAAGTTTTACTCTGAGTTTCTTCCGTGTCCGGCTCAGGATCACTGAGATATTGTTTTCTGTCAGGCCATACCGCCCGGCGATAGAGGCCACCGGCTCCGTGAAGAAGTACCGGCGCACGAACACATTCCCGTCCCGCTCCAGCAGGCCCCGGACGAAGCGCCGGATACACTCCTCCAGCTCCTTGACCTCGTATGCCGCCTCCGCGTCCGTCCCGCCGGCCAGACAGTCCGCCAGTTCATCCAGCACAAGGATGATCTCCCCGCCGCCGCGCTTCTCCGCGCTGCGGGCGTTGAAGCGGTTGACGGACAGATTGCGGGTGATCTTTGCCAGGAACATCCGCAACACATTGGGCCTCTGGGGCGGCATCGCGTTCCAGGCGTGGAGCCAGGTGTCGTTGACGCACTCCTCGGAGTCCTCCGCATTGTTCAGAATGTGATCCGCTATGGTGAAGCAGTAGGCCCCGTATTTGCTGGATGTTTCGGATATAGCGTCCGCGTTCTTCTGCCAGTACAGCTCTATAATCTGGCGATCTTCCATGCGATCCCACCTCTCTGCCTTTTGAAGGTCCCTTCACCCTATAAGACAGCAAAAGGCAGGCAAACCTTACATCAGTTTTCAAAAAATTTTCTACAGATGGTATAACCAAACCAATCCGCCAAACCTACGACTCTCTTGCTTCTTTTAATAGGTCTTCTGGAGTGGTATCAAACAGCTTCGCCAAAGCTATCAGGTTTGATGTGCTGGGATCAGAAATACCGCCTTCCCATTTTGACACCGCCTGTCGGCTGACCCCTAAATATTCCGCCACAAACTCCTGTGTCATTTTGTTATTGGTTCGATGATTTTTGATTACTTCTCCCAATGCTTTCTTGGATACTCTCTTTTCTTCGCGCACCTCACTTGATTTGTTATAAGTTCTTAGGGCTTTTATCAGCAAATAGGAAATATAGAGAACTCCCACAATGATTCCGTAAGGGATGATAACGCCCCATCCTGCAACAATGATGCAAAGAATGAGAACACATATAGCAATCTTCGCTGGTAAGAATTTCATAGTGACACTCCTTCTGATTACAAATTTGCGATAGGCCTATCAGCGATTATACTATAGCAAACTCACTCTGCTTTTTCTACCAACTATCGCGCAACTTTGCTGGTTGCAACGAGAAATGGAATACAAAAATCGAGAAAAAGTATCTATACAAGGACACTATACTCAGACACCCTCGCCAGATTTTTTACATGAATCAGCCCCTTTTTCTCTCTTTTCATGGCGTACTCCACCAGCTCCCACGCATTGCTGACCGTGTACCGGGCGTAGGCGATGAGGAACTGACTGTTGTCCACCATGTATCGGTTGGCCCGGACGATTGCCAGCTTCCGCGGGACTGTCTCCATCCCTGGCGGATAAAAGGAGCCGTCGAAACCGGCGGGAGTAAAGGACCGCTCCGCTGGATGGTAGGGCCGCAGATAGAACAACAGGATATCCGGGTGCTGCTTCTTCGCCTTCCGGACGGCCTGTGCCGCCAGCAAGTCAAACCTACCATAATTGCCAACCACAAACTGATCCACGCCGTCCTCCACGATGCGTGCCTCTATCGCGGCGGACAGGGAGGGGAGGATGCTGTCCGGAGCGTCCCGGTGGCCAATGAAAAAGCAGGTACTCATTTTTCTCCATATCCTTGTCAGATTTTTCTCCGCAACTATGCTTATAAAGTCTGTTGCACTTACGGGTTATTATAACATAGCCAAGTTGCACTTACAATACAAGTATCTAAAATATCGGGGGATACTTGCAGTATGATTGACTACAAAACGGTTGGGCTGCGCATTCGTGCGGTACGCCTGGAGAAGAAACTGACGCAGGAAAAGCTGGCGGAGGCCGCTGGGGTAGGGGTCACGCATATCAGCCACATTGAGACCGGCAACAGCATCCCCAGTCTTCAGGTCACGGTGGATATTGTCAACGCACTGGGCTGTTCTATGGACGAGCTGCTGTGCATGGACGTGGAGCAGGCCCGGCCTGTGCGGGACAGCTGGCTGGGGGAGCTGGTAGCGGATTGCAGCGATGAGGAAGTCAAGCTGATCACCGACACCGTTCTTGCGTTGAAAGCCTCCCTGCGTCGGCTGAACATCACGGAGCGGTGATTTTTCTCTGCGCTTCATTCTACTGTTTCCGGATGAACCCACGACTCGGCAGAAACGCATATCTGTACTTTTATCTTGACTATAAATATAGTCATTGACAAGTCCTGACGATTGTGATAGACTCCTTCTTGACTATGGCCATAGTCAAGAAGGAGTTATTACTATGTCGACAAAATTAACAGACGCTGAATTGAAGGTTATGGATGTATTATGGGAAGAAGGTGAGCTGTCCGCAGTTGAACTGGCAAAAAAAATGAACGCCCGCATTGGCTGGGCGCGCAACACCACATATACGGTTGCCAAGAAGCTGGTTGAGAAAGGAGCGGTGAAACGACGTGACCCGTTTATCTGCCAAGCAGCCATATCCAGGAAATCCGTCCAGCGGGAGGAGGCCACGGAGCTGATCGACAAGCTCTTTGACGGCTCTGCGGAGCTGTTCCTGTCGGCCTATATCAGTGGGAAGAAGTTGTCCAGCGACGAGATTGACGGCCTGCGGCGGATCGTGGAAAAGCTGAAATGAGGGGGCCTATGAATATTGTTCAAATGAGCGTGCAGGCAGGGGTGCTGATTGCGGCCATCGTGATCGTCCGCGCCATCACGCTGTACCGGCTTCCTAAAACCAGCTTTCTGGCATTGTGGGGAGTTGTCGTCGCAAGGCTGCTGATCCCCTTTTCCCTCACGTCGAGGTGGAGCGTTTACAACCTGTTTTCCGGACTGTGGAGCCACGAGGACACGACGGTTCCCACCGGCAGCTATGTGACGGTCTGGGGCGATCAGGCCCAGGTTCCGGCATCGCCTGAAGCCGCCGGCGGGCCGGCGGGAGCCACACTGTCCATTCCTCTGCTGACTGCCCTGTGGATGGTTGGCACAGTGGTGCTTGTTGTGGTATTCGCCATCCTGCTGGCAAAGAATTACCGGGCACTCAGGGCCGCCGTTCCCGTGGAAGACCACGCCGTTATCACGAAATGGCGGGAGGAGTACCGGCTGCTCCGGCCTCTGGCAATCGTCCGCTCTGACAAGGTAAGCTCCCCGGCCTCCATCGGCATCCTGCGGCCGCGCATCATCTTCCCGCAAGGGATGGATTTGGACAATGAGCAGCTGGTTCGCTATATCCTTGTCCATGAATACGTCCATATCCGCCGCTTCGATACGCTGTGGAAGCTGCTGGCCCTGTGCGCGGTGTGCGTCCACTGGTTCAACCCCCTGGTTTGGGTGATGCTGGTTCTTCTCAACCGTGACCTGGAGCTGTCCTGCGATGAAATGGTTCTGCGGCATTTCGGTGGGACAGAGCGGGCGTCCTACGCCCATTCGCTGATCGACATGGCGGAGCGGGGCCGTCCCTTCTCCTTCATGCACAGCTACTTTAGTAAGAACGCCGCAGAAGAAAGGATTATTGCAATTATGAAATACAAGAAAACATCACTTCTGGCCGTCGTGCTTGCCCTCGCCCTGACCCTTGGCATGGCGACCGGATTTACAACGGGGGCCGTGGCGAAGGAGAGCGATTCCGCCCTGCCGTCCGGCCAGCCCCCGGTTTCTGAGGGCAGCAGCGAAGAGGCTGGGCCGCAGGATACCGACAGCACATTGGGCGGCTTGGCGTCAGTGAACCGTGGGGACGAACGCAAATTCACCCCGGAGGAATGGGCTGAGATTTTGAAAAAGGTCGAGGCCGGAGAAATCCTGCTCTTTGAGACAGCGGAAGAGGAGCGGGCGTTTTGGGAGGATGAGGACAATGCCGCCCTCAAGGAATCTCTGCTTTCAAAAGGGAGCAATAGTGTGAAGTGGAAATATCTCCCTATCATAGAAAGCGTTCTGGCGGGAGAGGTCGAAGCAGACACGATGCTGGGAGACGGCGCAGAGTACCAAGTCAAATTGGTTGAGGGCAACGGTATGGAGTACCAGTGGATCTCCGTGAGTGAAGTTTCCTGAGAAAAGGGCAAGTATGTTCTTTATGTGAAAAACATCGGGAAAACCAGTGCCGGCTTCTCTATCAGCTACCTCATTCAATAAAGGAAGCAAAGTCCCGCTGGCCCTGCCTGTTTGGTGGAGCCGTTTATAGGAGATAAGTCCAAAAGCGCCGCCTGTGTCATAGACATGGGCGGCGCTTTTTCTGAAATGATTTGAACAGTTTGCTTGTCGCCCATACAGCGCAGGAGGATGGCGCAGACGGGAGCGCGGCGCAGACGGGAGCGCGGCGCAGGGGTAACAGGCTTGCGGAGCGAGGCCGGGGGATTGCGTACTACTCTGCCCCGGCCTCGTTGGGCGTTACTGCACCTCTATTGAGCGCCGAAGGAAAACTTATAGAAATGAAGTAGTGGACATTTTTTGCACCTAATGATAAAATACCCCCATAGAAGCATATAAAGACTGTTATATATTCTTTAAAAACAATAATTAGGTGCAATCTTATGTCAGAACATATTGTTAAGATAATTCCCAAAGACCCCTTTTGCAAAGTTTCCGAGCCAACACTTCAATCTGTAAAAACTTTTCTCGAAACAAGGATACATTGTGACTTTATTGAAGTTGAGTTCAATGAAGCCCCGGTGTTTGTTGATTGTGGCACAAATCTCGAAACAATTTCTTGCCCTCAATGTGGTGCAAAACTTGACTTTGATTGGTGGGGAAATGTTATGGATGAGGTTGCCGATAATTCGTTCACATCCTTGGAAGCAGAAACACCCTGTTGCAAAAAACAGATTTCGCTTAATGACCTTAACTATGACTTCCCTTGTGGGTTTGCCTGTTGTCTAATATGTATTTATAACCCAGAACAAATTGTTGACGATAAAATTATAGATGCTGTTCAAAACATTCTTGGTATTTGTATCCATATCGTTGAGGCACATCTTTGACCAACACCCACAGCAAGCAAACTTCCACCCAGCCTGCGTGACCGAGGTACGCATGGGCAACACCGGTCTCACCGTTTCTAATGCTTCTGCCAACGGCGTAGACCGATGGAATAATCTATCATGTAAAGTAAGGGCATTCCTGCAATAAATATCCAAAAATAGTAATGTGTTATACTGAAAAACAGAGGGGAGGGATTGGGATGAAGCTACACCGTGTTTTGAAGTGGATCGTCCGGCTGCCTGTTTTGCTAATGGCACTGGTAGTTCTGTACGAAGTGGTTGGGCTGGCCGTAAACCACGCCGCCAGCGCCCAACAGACCAGAGATATCGTCCGGACCCTGAGAGCGGGGCTGTCCCAGGTGGAGATTGTGGACCGCTATACCGAGACAGGCAACACCGCCGGAACAGGGAACCATGTGGATATGCTGTCTGCGGTCATCTTGCGGACAGAGTCAGGATGGGAAGAGATTATAAAAGTTTGCCAGAAATATGACGGCTTAGACGAGTGGTCGTTCTGGGTCAAGAGCATGGAAGAGGTCAAAGCTGCCCGGGAGAAGTACCCTGGCATATACCCTTTTCTGGAGGAGATGGCAGTCCCTGGGGGAGCGGAGGACTGCTGGCTCTTGTACATGAACACCAGCGCTCCTTTTGTGAACAACATAGAGGGACATTGATACGATATGATTGCAAACAGTCCGCCCTGGCAAACAGGGCGGACTGCCAGATGCTGGCGATGTGTCAGGAGCGGAAAAAGCAGAAGTCCTCCCTGATGCTGACCCGCAAGGAACGCATCGCCGCCTGTGTCGCGGAGCTTCAAAAGCTGGAACAGCAGCAGGAACGGCACAGGCAGGAGAAGTTCCGGGTCTACGAGGATTTCAGCGGCGGGGCGCTGACAAAGGATGCCTACCTGAAACAGCGGGCAGAGATAGACAGCAGACTCGCCGCCGCAAAAGCCGAACAGGAGGCACAGGAACAGCTTTTATCTGAACTGGAGCATCTGGCCGTTCAGGGTAAGGTGCAGGAGGATGATGTGTTCACCTCCTTTGCCGGGGCAACGGAACTGACGGCGGAACTGGCGCAGACATTCATCAAGGAAGTGCTGGTGTCCTCTACCACCGAGATCGAGATCGTCTGGAAGTTCCGGGATGTGTTTGATATGCAGGGATATGCAAGGCCATCCCCGCCACCGACTGGAACGAGCAGACCAAGGCCGAGGAATGGCGGGCAGCGTGGGCGCAGCTTTGCAACCGGGCGTTGGAGCAGTACGGACACAACCAGCGCATCGACCACCGCAGCTATGAGCGGCAGGGCATCGACCAAATCCCCACCGTCCATTTAGGCGTTGCCGCTTCCGCTATGGAGAAGCGCGGCATCCGCACCGAGCGCGGCGATCTGAACAGGGAAATCGAAGTGACAAATCAGAAACTCCGGCAACTGAAGGCCCGTATCGCCAAGCTGCAAAAGTGGCTGAAAGAGGAACAGGCGAACACCGAGCCGCCCACCCTTGCCGACTATATCCAGAGCATTTTGTCACGCAAGGCACAGGCGGGGAAGTCGGGATATTCCCAATCGCTGTATAACCTCAAGGACGCGGCGAAAATGCTGAGTTTCCTGCAAGCCAACAATATCATGGATATAGCGGGGCTTGATGAAAAATTCAAGTCCATGATAGGGGAGCAACTGGACATTCAAGGAAAGCTGAAGCCCGTTGAGCGGCGGCTTGCCACGCTGAAAAAGCACATCGAGCAATCGGACATTTATTTCAAGTACAAGGGAAAAAAGAAGCTGACCGAAGCCGAGCAAATCCTGTTTACGGCGGCGCGGGACTACCTCAAGGGCGTGATGAACGGTAAGACCGCCATTCCGACAAAGACATGGAAATCGGAGTATGCTAAGCTGACCGCCGAGAGGGAAACGCTCAATCAGCGGTATATTGCGCTGAAAGCGGAAGTAAAAGAAGCCGAGCAGATACGAAAGAGCGTTTACAGTATCTTGCGGCAGGAACAGAGGGAACACGCACAGCGCAGGACGCAGGATATGGAGCGGTAACAAGCAGGGCGGCGGGATAGATTAACCCCGCCGCCTATCCAGTGTTGTTATATGCCGTTCCGTTGGCGGCTGGAATATTTAAAGAAGTTCTTTTTTCTTCAACCGTATAGTTTTGCCCTCTGGAGACAGTATGACCCCCCATGTTTTGTTTAGCGCAGCTTGTTCCAAATCCTGCATATAATCTAAAATTCGGGCCTCTATGTCAGCATCCCTATTTTTAATGATTGTAAGCAGTTCTTGTATAGAAGAATATTCCTCTTGAATACGGGGGTCCTTGTAGCAATCAATGTGTTTCTTATTCCCTTGCAATGCTCGTTCCAACAGAGGGACGCTATCAGTGATGTTCCCCTCCCATATTCTGTTATGCCCTCGTGCCATATGCCATACAGCGTTGTCGGTTCCTGGATTTATCCCACATCTCAGGGTGCAGTACCTCCGTTGCTCACATAACGAAAAATATTGTTCAAAGTTGATTGTGTCAAGAACAGCGATTACCTCTGTTTTAATCTGCGGGCCGACTACCTCATCCCAAACTGCTTTCATCTGCTCACTGTCATAGACCCATTTAATATTATTCATATCAATGCCGACCATATAATAGTTATTAAAGAATTTTACACTGCCATCATTTGTCTTGCGGGGAAAGACCACATTATCTGCAAAAATAACATCTATAAAAGAAGTCGTGGGAGATACGCCAAAACGAATTTCTGTGTGTGAATATGAAATTTCCGGGCGTACTATTTGTATCAAATGCCCCTTGATGCGTACCAAGGTTTTGGCTCTCCGGGGGCTCAATACAAAGCCGTTTGCTTCACATAGCGCCTTTGTTTGCCGATAGACAAATTTGTTTAAATCGGCGGTACTCCAATATTTTTCGGCATCCATAATGAACCCCCTTAAATTCAAAATCTATTTGTTCAAGTATAGCATATTTCTCCACCGCAAACAATCCCCGTTCTATGTCCGTTCCGCCTATCCAGACTGTCAAGGCCGGGTAGTATTTTTTCGCACAGAGCGCGAAAAAATCTCCTACAATAAAGTTACGGTAAAAGGCACGGCAGCCAGCCGTGTCTTTTGTCGTCTCAAAGCTGAAGCTGTAGAATGAGGGAGTAAATGGCCTGACACAAAAAATCCTGGGCCAACACGCCCGTAGTGGAGTCAGTCAGCCGTCTCCCTCATTCGCAGCATTCGATTTGCGCAGGTAGAGCCATCATTCGGTGCGCTCGCGTCAACCAGGAGATTGAACAAGCGGCGAGAAACAGGGGCGGACGCCATATCAATCACACAGGAGGAGATCATGAACGCAGTAGGAATTGACGTATCGAAAGGGAAGAGCATGATGGCGGCCCTGCGGCCAATGGGTGAAGTTGCTCTGCCGCCAAAGGAGTATCCGCACACCGAGGTTGGCCTGGAGCGGATGGCGCTGGACATCCTCGCGCTTGGGGAAGATACCAGGGCGCTCATGGAGGCCACAGGCCGGTATCATGAGCCAGTGGCGGCGGCGCTGCATGAGTACGGTATTCGTGTGACAGTGCTGAATCCGCTGTTCATCAAGCAGAGCGGAGGCGGTTCCATCCGCAAGGTCAAGACCGACAAGGCTGATGCGATGAAGATTGCCAAGTACGCTCTTGACAACTGGGTGAACCTGCGGGAATATACCCCTATGGAAGCGATTAGAGAACAACTGAAGCTGTGCTCCCGCCAGTACAATCTCTACATGAAGAATGTGGTGGTGCTGCAGAACAATCTTATTTCCCTCACTGACAAAGTCTTTCCGGGTGTAAACGAGCTGTTTACCAGTCCGGAACGCACCGATGGCAGCCAGAAGTGGATTGATTTCGTCATAGCATTCTGGCATTGCGAGTGTATTTGTCTGGTCAGCGAAGCGGCCTTCACCGAGCGCTACCGCAAGTGGTGCAAGCGGAAAGGCTACCAGTTCAGCGCACAGAAAGCGGCGGAATTGTATATGGACAGCATGGGTCATATCACGACCCTGCCCAGGAACAGCAACACCAAGCTGCTCATCACCACTGCGGCAAAGGAGCTGGCCTCCGCCAAAGCCACGCTGGCTGTCCTGCGCGCTGAGATGACCCGGTTGGCCCAGCAGCTCCCGGAGTATGAGACAGTCCGGGCCATGTACGGTGTGGGTGAAACTACTGCCGTTCAGTTGATGGCGGAGATTGGCGATGTGCGCCGGTTCCCTCGGCGCAGTTCCATCGTGAGCTTCGCCGGCGTTGATCCGGCGGTGGATGACTCCGGAAAGCACATCTCCAAGAGCAATCCCACAACAAAGCGAGGTTCTCCACACCTGCGCAAGACGTTGTATCAGGTCGTCCGCACCTATCTCCGCAAGGCCCCTGTTGACGAGCCAGTGTACCAATTCCTGGACAAGAAGCGGGCCGAGGGCAAACCGTATTTCGTCTATATGACCGCTGCTCAGAACAAGTTCCTGCGCATCTACTACGCCAGGGTCAAAGAGTGTCTTATTGCCGCTGATACTAAGGAGCTTTCCGAGAATTAACTGACACTGAAATCTACGGTTTATTCGGTCTGCAAAAAATTCACTTTTGCAGGCTTGGTTTATTGTACCCTTTTTCGCTCCCCTAAAATTTTTCTATTTTAGGGCTTGACTTTTGTTTGCAGGACTCCACTCTGCCCCCTTGACTGTCTGGATTTTTGCCGTTGCAATTTCGCCGCCGAAAACGGGGAACAGGATTTGACAATCCTGCCCCCCGCTTTCGTCCGCTCCATTTTAACGGCAAAACCGTCTGCACTACTGCGGCGGCTATTGGTTGGTAGGTTATGCGGTGGCTCTGCCCCCGCGCCCCCGACCTCTCCCGAAGAACAGGATAAGGGCAAATGCGGAACCGGCGGGCGCAGGATATGGGACGAACGCAGGGCGGCGGGGATTGTCCCGATGTGTTGGAATGATTATACCACAGCCCCGGCCCGCATTCAAGAAAAATTCGATAATCGCCGCCAGCAAACGGAAGCGCCCAGGTGTGGACATTTAGGCTTGCGGCACAGCCCCCAAACCCGCATGAATACGGGCTTCCTGGGCCGCTCCAAGCCCCGGCGCGGGGCGGGGTAAGGGTTTTTATACTACCCACCCCCGAAAACGGCTTTTAACTGTCCGCGGGGCTTTTCCTGCCTGATTTTTCCCATCCCTTGAAAAGTTCCTCTTGACAAAAATCCTAAAGGCAATTTTAGATGTTTAATACCTCATTCCAACCTTCTACTGGGTCAATCAGGACAGCAAACTTGTACGGATTTCCTAATATCATTCTTTTCTCCTTTGCAATGGTATAACTTTGCGTCCGCCGCCCGGACAGCGTGACCGAGGTACGCATGGGCAACACCGGCCTCACCGTTTGTGATACTTCTGCCAACGGCGTAGGCCAACGGAATAATCTATCATGTAAAGCAAGGGCATTCCTGCAATGAATATCCAAAAATAGTGACTGGTAAAAAGAAAGAAACATATATCCTTTAGGATATTCCAGCCTGTCGAAAAGAGGCCTGTCTGTCTTCATTACCAGACAGGCCACAAAGTTAATGAGGGATAAAATGTAGGAAG
>NZ_CALPCP010000032.1 GCF_943192995.1 Flintibacter muris | reverse complement strand
TCCTACATTTTATCCCTCATTAACTTTGTGGCCTGTCTGGTAATGAAGACAGACAGGCCTCTTTTCGACAGGCTGAGGAGCGCCCCGCAGGGGCGCTCCTTCCGTCTTGTTTTTTCCCAAAAACTGCGCTATAATATACCCATGAGAAAACGCCAAAGGAGCGACCCGAACATGGTACAAGAGACGAAGCGGTTTTTGTCCTACATCTGCCCCCACTGCGCCCAGTCGGTGATTGTGGAGCGGGACCTGTTCTCCCTGGCGGCGGCCCCGGCCCACATCAAGTGCCCCTGCGGCAAGTCGGAGCTGGGGGTGGAGTTCAAGCCCAACCGGGTGCAGCTGACGGTGCCCTGCCTGTTCTGCGGGCGGGAGCATACGGTGTCCTGCTCCTCCCAGGCCTTCATCCGGGAGAAGGCGCTGGCCTTCTCCTGCGCCGCCTCCGGGCTGGACTGCTGCTACGTGGGGGAGGAGGGCCCAGTGTACGCCGCCACCGCCCGGCTGGAGCAGGCGGTGGACAAGCTGGGGGAGGACGCCGCCGAAACCGGGGCCTTTCTGGACGAGATCGTCATGGAGGAGGTGCTGTCTGAGCTGCGGGATATCGCCGCCCGGGGGGGCATCTCCTGCACCTGCGGCAGCAAGCGGTGGGGGTTTGACGTCCATTTCAGTGCAGTGGAGCTGTACTGTCAGGACTGCGGCGGCAAATACCGCCTTCCCGCCGCCACCGCTGACGACATTGACGATCTGTGCTGCAAAACTTCAATTATGATTCGAGGCAAGGAAAAATGAGTATGTTTTTTGAGTATGAAATCCGTTTAAACGGCCTGGACGTAGACGGCCGGGGCCAGTGCAAGGCGTCTGCTCTGCTGAACCACCTGCAAAACGCCGCCACTTTGGCGGCGGAGGACGGCGGCTTCTCCCGGGAGACGCTGGTGGAGCGGTACGGGGCCTTCTGGATGCTGGCCCGGTCCTGGTACCGGCTGTCCCGGCCCTTGAGATATGAGGATAAGCTCACCGTCCGCACCTGGCACCGGGGGGGCAGAGGGGCCATCATGTACCGGGACTACGACATCCTGGCCAACGGCCAGCCTATCGGGGAATCGGTGTCCGCCTGGGTGCTGGCCGATGTGAACAGCCACAAGCTGATGCGCCTGAGCGCCATCCCCGAGCTGGAGGGCACCGGCGGCGGAACCCTGTGCAAGACCATGACCCTGGCCAAGCTCCGCCAGCCCGGCGACCTGCGGGAGGCGGAACGCCGCCCCATGCGCTACAGTGACTGCGATTTGAACGGCCACGTGAACAACACCCGCTACGCCGACTTCGCCTGCGACGCCGTGGGCATGGAGCGCCTGTCCGAGGACCGCTTCCTGGCCGAGATGCAGATCGGCTATCTGGCTGAGTGCCGCCCCGGGGAGGTGCTCACCATCCAGACCAGCGGCCTGGGGGACAGCCGGTTTGTCCGGGGGATTGACAAGGAGGGCAAGCCCCGGTTTGAGGCGGCGCTGTACTTTGGGGAGACGCCGGTTTAAAAAGAAAAGGAGATTATGATGAAGAAGCTGTCATTCAAAGCACAAATCCGTATTTCGTTTGTCATCGTAGTTTGCGCGTTTGTGCTTGGACAGATTGTAAAGATGGGTATATTCCATAACATAGGCTGGATTTTGGTCGGATTACTCTTTGCAATAAACCCTGTATGGCCGGAAGCTGTGGATTGGCGAAATCACGATGAACTGAGAAAAGGCATACGAATTGGCGGTGTGCTGGTGATCATTGTGTTTGGATTTTTAATCCGCTATGGAGTGTAAATTCCACCTTGACAAGCCCCAAGGCGCAAGGTACAATAGATAAAATATCGAAAAGGAGACGTGGAACTATGGTGAATCAAGACGCCGCCCAGAAGTTTGTGAAGCAGGGCCTCACCTTTGACGACGTACTGCTCATCCCTGCGGCCAGCGACGTGCTGCCCGCCGACATCGACCTGAGAACCCGGCTGACAAAGAAGATACATTTAAATATCCCCCTTATGAGCGCGGCCATGGACACGGTGACCGAGTACCGTATGGCCATTGCAATCGCCCGGGAGGGAGGAATTGGCATCATCCACAAGAATATGTCCATCAGCCAGCAGGCCGAGCAGGTGGACATGGTGAAGCGGTCGGAAAACGGCGTAATCACCAACCCCTTCTGGCTGGCTCCCGGCCACACCCTTGCGGAGGCCGACGAGCTGATGGCCAAGTTCCGTATCTCCGGCGTGCCCATCTGTGACGGCGGAAAGCTGATTGGTATCATCACCAACCGTGACATGAAGTTTGAGACGGATATGAACCAGCTCATTGACAATGTCATGACCAAGGACCACCTGGTCACCGCCCCCGAGGGTACCACCCTGGCCCAGGCCAGGGAGATTCTCCGCCAGCACAAAATCGAAAAGCTGCCCATTGTGGATGAGGAAGGCCGGCTCAAGGGCCTGATTACCATCAAGGACATTGAAAAGGCGGAGGTCTATCCCAACTCCGCCAGGGACGAGAAAGGCCGCCTGCTGGTGGGCGCCGCTATCGGTGCCACCTCCGACGTGCTGGACCGTGTGGCCGCCCTCACCGACGCGGGGGCCGACGTGCTGGCTCTGGACTCCGCCCACGGCCATACCCAGAACGTGCTGGAGACGGTCAAGAGGGTGAAAGCCCTGTACCCGGATGTCCAGCTGATCGCCGGCAACGTGGCTACCGCCGACGGCTGCAAGGCCCTCATTGAGGCGGGGGCCGACTGCGTGAAAATCGGTATTGGCCCCGGCTCCATCTGCACCACCCGAGTGGTGGCCGGTATTGGCGTGCCCCAGATTACCGCCATCTACGACGCCGCCCGTGTGGCCGCCGAGTACGACATTCCCATCATTGCCGACGGCGGAGTGAAATTCTCCGGTGATATCGCCAAGGCCATTGCCGCCGGCGGCGACGTGGTTATGCTGGGCTCCCTGCTGGCCGGGTGCGAGGAGTCCCCCGGCGACACCGAGATTTTCCAGGGCCGCCAGTTCAAGGTCTACCGGGGCATGGGCTCTCTGGCCGCTATGAACAAGGGCTCCAAGGACCGTTACTTCCAGGAGTCCAACAAGAAGCTGGTCCCCGAGGGGGTGGAGGGCCGCGTCCCCTACAAGGGAGGGGTGGGCGAGACTATCTACCAGCTTATGGGCGGTCTGCGGGCCGGCATGGGCTACACCGGCTGCCATACCATCAGTGAGCTTCAGTCCAAGGCCCAGTTTATGCAGATTACTGCCGCCGGACTGAAGGAGTCCCACCCCCACGATATCTACATCACCAAGGAAGCGCCCAACTATACCATCAGCCCTAACTAAGCTCAGCCAAGCGGGCCGTGCCAATGACCGGCACGGCCCATTTTTTATGGAAGCTAAACAAAGTTTTGCGCAAAAGATCTTCGGGTCCTTTCTGATAGTCAATGTTCTGATTATACAGGAAAGGAAAGCCGCCGGGCGAGGGCGAAAAGGAGGCATACCCTATGTTCAAACTGCTGTTAGGCCGGGCTGGAACCGGCAAGACTACCGCGGTGCTGGAGCGTCTGTGCCAGTCGGGCCAGAAGCGGCCCCAGGTGCTGCTGGTGCCGGAGCAGCAGTCCCACGAGACGGAGCGAGCGCTGTGCGCCGTGGGCGGTCCCCAGGCCAGCCTGTATGCCGAGGTGCTGTCTTTCAGCCGTCTGGCCAACCGCATTTTCCAGTCGGCCGGGGGGCTGGGAGAGGAGGAGCTGGAGCCGGGAGGCCGTCTTCTGCTGATGTACCGGGCGGTACAGAACGCCTCCTCCAAGCTGACTGTCTATGGCCGTCCCTCCAAACGGCCCGCCTTTCTCACCTCACTGCTGGCCACGGCGGACGAGCTGAAAAGCTGCTGTGTCCCGCCGGCTACCTTGATTCAGGCAGGGGAGGAGGCCTCCGGCCCCGAGGGCGGCAAGCTGCGGGATCTGGGGCTCATCTTCGGTGAGTATGAGGCCCTTACCGCCCAGACAGCCCTGGACCCCCGTGACCGTCTGACCCGGGCGGCGGACAAGCTCCGGGCCTGCGGCTGGGCCAGAGGGAAGGACCTGTGGCTGGACGGCTTTACCGACTTTACCCGCCAGCAGGGGGAGCTGCTGCGGCTGCTGATGGCCCAGTCGGAGTCCATGACCGTCACCCTTACCTGCAACCATCTGGAGGAGGACGAGGGAGGAGCCGGAATATTTTCCCCGGCCCGGCGGACTGCCAATACCCTCCTGCGGCTGGCCAATGAGGAACGAATTTCGTATAAAGTGGAATGCCTTGTCACAGATGCACCTGGAAAGGCAAAGCCGTTGGCCCATCTGGAGCGGGCCGTTTTTGCGGAAGATACTCCCCAGCCCATCCCGTGCGGCGGGGCGGTGGAGCTGTTTCAGGCCGCAACGCCCCGGGGGGAGGTGGAGTGGACTGCCGCCCGCATTTTGCGGCTGGTCCGGGAGGAGGGGTACCGCTTCCGGGACATGGGCGTGGTGGCCCGGAACTACGGCGCATACCGGGATCTGACAGAGTCCGTCTTTGGACGGTACGGGGTGCCGGTGTTTTCCTCCGCTATGACAGATATTTTGGAAAAGCCTGTGCTGGCCCTGGTTACCGCCGCTCTGGACACCACAGCCGGGGGATACCGCTATGACGACGTCTTCCGTTACTTAAAAACCGGCCTCACCGACCTGTCCCAGGAGGATGTGGATTTATTAGAGAACTACGTCCTGAAATGGGATATAAAGGGCAGCCGCTGGACTCAGGCCAAAGATTGGTCCTGGCACCCAAAGGGCTACGGCTTGAAGCTGTCACAGGAGGACAGGGACCTGCTGACCCGGGTGGACAGTGCCCGGCGGCGGGTAAGCGCTCCGCTGGAGATTTTACGGAAGAATCCAGATCGGACGGGAAGGGGACAGGCGATTTCCCTTTACACCTTTTTGGAGGAGATCGGCCTGCCTGACCGGCTGGAGGAGCGGGTGGAGCTGCTGATTCAGCGGGGCCAGCCCGCCTTGGCGGAGGAGTACCGGCAGCTGTGGGATATTCTGTGCGGCGGACTGGAGCAGTGTGCCCGTCTTCTGGGGGATATTTCCATGGAGCTGGAGGAGTTTGCCCTGCTCTTTCGGCTGGTGCTCTCCCAGTATGACGTGGGCACCATTCCTGTCTCTCTGGACCGGGTGACGGCGGGGGAGACCACCCGTCAAACCGGTCATCGGGTGAAGGTTCTCTTCCTTTTGGGGGCGGACGACGCCTCACTGCCCCAGGTGGGGACAGCTCCCGGCCTGCTGTCTGACGACGACCGGGCCCTGTTATCCGCCTACGGCCTGGAGCTGGCCCAATCTCAGCGGGATCTGCTCTACCGGGAGATGACCACGATTTATCAGATCTGTGCCCAGCCCAGCCAGAAGCTGGCGGTAACCTGGCCCGTCCAGGGACCGGGAGGGGAGGAGCGCCGGGCCAGCTTTCTGGTGGACCGCCTGAAACTGCTGTTTTCTGATGTGAAGCTGGTTCGGGAGGGGGACTTGAAGGGAGCCTTCCGCCTGGAGGCCCTTCTGCCAGCCCTGGAACAGGCGGGCCGGGACCGGACTGTCCGCCGGGCGCTGGAGCGCCTGCCAGGCTTTGAGGAGCAGGTGGCCCGTCTGGACCGGGCCGCCGCCTGGGAGCGGGGACGGCTGTCCCGACAGGCGGTAAACCGGCTGTACGGAAAGCAGGTGGCCATGTCCGCCTCCCGCATGGACAAGTATAAATCCTGCCATTTTTCCTACTTTATGCGCTACGGCCTGGAGGCGGAGCCCCGCAAGCCAGCTGGCTTTACAGCTCCTGAGTACGGCACGTTTGTCCACTATGTGCTGGAGTATGTGCTGAAAGATGAGATGTTTTCCCAAACTGCTATCCCAGGCATGGGTGAGGAGGATGACGTTCGGAAAAAGAAGCTGCGCCGCCTGACAAAAGAGGCGGTGGACCGCTATGTGGCGGAGGAGCTGGGAGGGCTGGAGGGCCAGACCCCCCGGTTCCAGTATCTCTTCCGCCGTCTGCTCCGTTCTGTCCAGGCGGTAGTGGACAATGTGGCGGAGGAGCTGTTGAATTCCCAATTCAAGCCCATCTCCTTTGAATTGGGCTTTGGGAGGGGAAAGGAGGGTGAGCCCCCTGCTCTGCCCCCGGTGGAGCTCACCTGCAATGGAATTACCATCAGCATCACCGGCTTTGTGGACCGGGTGGACGGCTGGGTTGATGATGGCCGGCTCAATCTGCGGGTGGTGGACTACAAGACGGGCCGCAAGACCTTTGACCTCACCGAGGTGTGGAACGGCCTGGGACTGCAAATGCTGCTCTACCTCTTTACCTTGGAGGAGAAGGGGCAGGCCCTCTACGGACTGCCTGTGGAGGGGGCCGGGGTGCTCTACCTCCCGGCCCGGGAGGCCGTGATCCGGGGAAGCCGGGCCATGAGCGGTGAGGAGCTGCGCAAAAAGGTGGACACAGAGCTGAAACGCAGAGGGCTGGTAGTAAATGACAGAAAGGTGCTGGACGCCATGGAGGAGCAGGGCGAAGGCGGATACCGCTTTCTGCCTCTGCGGGTGAGCAAATCCACCGGACAGATCACCGGTGAGGCCCTGGCCTCTGCCGAGCAGCTGGGCAAGCTGGGCAAGCACGTTCAGCGGGTGCTGGAGGATATCTGCAAGGAGCTGGCTGGAGGCAACATTGCCGCCGACCCCTTCTGGCGGGGACCGGAGAAAAATGCCTGCCGTTTCTGCGATTACGCCGCCGCCTGCCACTTTGAGCCCGGCCAGACCGGGGACTGCAAACGCTGGCTGGCCAGCGTCAGCGCCGAGGAATTTTGGGAACGGGTGGGGAAAGAACCATGACAAACGAGCAGAGAGCAGAAGCGTTAATTCGCAAATACGGGTTTCAATTTGCCTCAATTCCAAAGGATGAGATTCGAAACCTGATAGAAAAGGAAATAGAGGACTTTCAAGAGGGCAGTTCAGAGTATATCCGGCTGCTGTGCGGATACCTCTATTGCATTGGAGATATAGCCGATGTGCCGCTTTTGGAACGGGCCAAGTACGGCATCAATATGGATGTGGGCTGTATGGTGGATGAGGAGTGGATCACTAGTTTGAAAAACGGTGGAATTGAGGGAGAATTTGTCAATTCAAAAGAAATTATTATCCAAAAATTTGTTGCTTATTACAATGGCTTTGAGGCGGATGATGAGTGGTAACCAGGAGGCAGTAAATGGATATTCATCTTAACTATACCATTGCGGGACAGGGCTTTCCTTTGGTGATGCTCCACGGCAACGGGGAGGACCACACCTACTTCAAGCGGCAAATGGAACCCTTTTCTCAGCAGTATCAGGTGATTGCGTTGGATACCCGGGGTCACGGACAGTCTCCCAGAGGGACTGCCCCCTTTACGCTGGAACAGTTTGCTGAGGATTTGAAGGATTTTCTGGACAACCGGGAGATTAGGCGCTGTCACCTGTTGGGCTTCTCCGACGGAGGGAACATAGCTGTGCTCTTTGCCCTGAAATACCCGGATTATGTGGAAAAGCTGATCCTCAACGGGGCTGATTTGTCCCCTTCAGGAGTAAAGCTGTCCACCCAGATTCCCATTGTCCTGGGGTGGGGACTGCTTCAGATAATCCGCCGGTTTGATAAAAAAGCTCAGCCCAAGTGGGAACTGCTGGACCTGATGACCACCCAGCCCCACATCAAACCGGCGTCCCTGTCCGCATTAACTATGCCCACATTGGTTGTGGCGGGGGAGAGGGACATGATCCGAGACAGACATACCCGGCTGATTGCCCGGTCAATTCCAAACAGCAGGCTGTCCATCCTTCCCGGCGACCACTTTGTAGCCCGGCGGAACTGGCAGGCGTTTAATCCGGTTGTGCTGGAGTTTTTGCAGGTGTAACTGTTGGGAGCAAATTTGGGAGGAGACATCAATGGACAGCATAGAGTTAGACAGATATGTCAGGGAGAAGCTGCTGGCCCCGCTGGAGCAGGAAGATGGCACTGGATACTTTGAAGCTGTACCGGGCAAAAAAACAGCACAAAAGGACTATTTTCAGGCTGTGGACGATTTGGAGAAGGCCTGTGCCCGCTATCCAGAGGATAAAAAGAAGTATTGGGAACTGCAATCCGGCGGCGGCCCGCAAAGTCCGGAGGATATGATACTTACCCACCAGGAGGCGGAGCGGGTAGAAAGCGATATTTTGTTTTTGAAGCAGTGCGGAGAGCTCCCGAATGACGGACTGCTGGAACGGCTGAGAGCCTACCGGCAGCTCAATATTCTTCAATAAGCGATAAAAGAGGTAAAATTTATGGAAAACAGTAAAAATGTGCTGATTGTTGGCGATATGCCCGGCTGTGGGAAGATTGGGATGGCGGCCCTGCTGCCCATCCTGTCCAATATGGGCCACAGCATTTACAATCTGCCCACCGCTTTGGTGTCCAACAACTTTGACTATGGTAAGTTTGCCTTGATGGACACCACCCAGTATATCAGGGAGACCATCCAGGTCTGGAAGACGCTGGGATTTCAGTTTGACTGCATCACCACCGGCTTTCTGGCTTCAGCGGATCAGGTGGATTTGCTCCGGGACTTTATCGACAGTCAGCGCAAGGAGGGCCTTCTGGTGGTCACCGACCCCATTATGGGGGACGGCGGCAAGCTCTACAACGGTTCCACTCAGGAGACGGTGGAAAATATGCGCCGCTTTATCGGGGCGGCGGATGTAATCGTCCCCAATCTGACAGAGGGGGAGTTCCTCACCGGACTGCATCTGGGCCGGGAAACCCTGACAAGGGAAGAAACTTGTCAGGTGCTGGACGGCCTGAGAACCTGCGGCCCCAAGTCGGTGGTTATTACCAGCGGACGTGAGGAGGAAAGCGGGCGTCATGTGGTCTGGGGATTTGACGGGGGGACAGAGGAGTACTTCACAGTTCCCTACCGCTTTATCAAGGCACATTTCCCCGGGACCGGAGATATTTTTACCTCCCTGCTCACTGGCCAGCTGTTGGAGGGGAAATCATTGCCCCAGGCGGTGGAGCGGGCGGTGGACCTGCTGGAGCGGCTGATTTTCATGGAACAGGATGTGGCGGAACGGAACAACGGCATCCGGGTTGAGAAGTATCTGAGCGTGTTAACGGCGTAAAGTGAAATTCCTTGCAAGATAAGAAGAGCCGCCAGTTGGCGGCTCTTCTTATCTTCTACTGGTTAACTATATGCAGTGCTTTGAAGATAGAGGTGCAAATCAAACCCGATCTGACACCTCAGCCGGTCCAGCTCCTCCAACCGCCGGACTCCTTCCTTTGGGGTTTTCCAGACATAAGGGGTCATGCCAAACAGGGCCATAATGTCCCCACGATCCGCAAAATCAGCTGTGAAGCGAATTTCCTTTACGCCAATCCAGGTGAAGCCGGGATAATTTTCCCGCTTTACCGGATTTTCATAGGGCTCCCGGTACAAAACCTGCTTCATTTCCCACAGGTGCCTTGCTGAGGGAACCGCATAGCAGAACAGCCCGCCGGGACGGAGTACCCGGGCGAATTCCTCTGTAGCCAAGGGGGAGAAGATATTGACCAGCACGTCCGCTGATTGGTCCGGGATGGGCAGATGGTACACAGAGGCCACGGCGAACTCCCCCTCCGGGACCCGCTTGGCCGCACGGCGCAGTGCGGCCCTGGACAGGTCAATCCCTGCAATCCGGGGGCTATGCCCGGCCTCTGTCAGCGCCCGAAACAGCCTGGCGGTGTAGTAACCCTCGCCGCAGCCGCTGTCCACCAAGACAGGATTGGAAAGGTTGACCACGTACTCCGTGACCGCTTGGCACAGTGCATCTCGCAGAGGGGTGTAGTACCCCTTGTCCAGAAATGCCGCCCGGGCGGCCACCATAGCCTTGTCATCCCCGGGATTTTTGGAATGCTTTTTGTTGGCGGGGAGCAGGTGGACATACCCGGCGGCGGCTTTGTCAAAGCTGTGCCGGTTGGGACAGAGCCAGCGGTTTTCCTCCCGCTCCAGAGGGGCGGCGCACAGGGGACAGCGGAACAGACTTTGCATGGACCTTCACCTCGCTGCCCATCATAGCGGATTGGAGGAAAAAAGACAAGGTATTTTTGCGGAAAAGGGTCGAAATTTTGAGAGGGATATGGTATATTGTAGAGGCGGCCTGCGGCCGTCTGCCCCATTATAAACGAGAGGTGACCCACTATGAACAAAACCCCGGAAGAGATTCGTGCCATTGTGGAGGAGTTGAAAGTCCTTTACCCGGATGGCATCTGCTCTCTGGAATATAAAAAGGACTATGAACTGCTGTTTTCCGTCCGTCTGGCCGCCCAGTGTACCGACGAGCGGGTGAATAAGGTGACCCCGGCTCTGTATGCCCAGTTCCCCACCCTGGAGGCTCTGGCGGAGGCGGATATTTCTGAGGTGGAAGAGTACATTCACTCCACCGGCTTTTTCCGGGCCAAGGCCAAGGACATTGTTTTGGCCTCCCAGATGCTGCTCCGGGATTACGGGGGCAAAGTCCCAAACACCATGGAGGACCTGCTGAAGCTGCCCGGCGTGGGGCGGAAGACGGCCAATCTCATCCTGGGGGATGTGTACCACACCCCCGGCGTGGTGGTGGCCGACACCCACTGTATCCGCATCACCGGCCTGCTGGGCCTCACCGACGGCACCAAGGACCCCGCCAAGGTGGAGACTCAGCTGCGGGCCGTCCTGCCCCCGGAGGAGTCCAACGACTTCTGCCACCGGATGGTCCTCCACGGCCGGGCGGTGTGCATCGCCCGGAGACCCCAGTGCCAGAGCTGCACCCTGCGCCCCTGGTGCGACCACTTTGCCAAAAACGGAGCCTGACAGAGAAGCGCAAAAGAGCCTCCTTTTGAAAGGAGGTGCCCCCGAAGGGGGCGGAGGATTGTATTTCGCCGCAGGCGAAATATGCGAAGCAAACGAGGTTTTGCAAGACTTGGTTTACTTCGTATATTTTGCTTCGCAAAATACAATCCCCACCGCCCTTTGGGCGGAGCCCCTTTCAAAAAGGGGCCTTTTCTTTCCTCTTCGTTTTATCGAAAAACGATAAAAATATATTGACAAACAGTTTTTGGCGTGCTAGGATAGGGCCAACCGAAAGGAGGTTTTTTCCATGGAAAGGACTGCCGTCCAAAAGCTGGCCCGAGTCCTGCGGGCCATGGTGATAATAGTATTTTTCTGCAACCTCGCTGTACTTTTCTTTATACCTGGTATGGTGCTGATGCAGGGAGAGTGGATGAACCTAACACCCTATGAGGACCCGCTGGAGCTGCCAGTGCGTCTGCTGATTGTTTTTGCGTGGTGCTGGTCGCCGGACGTTTGGGTTTTTGCCGAAAATCCCCATGCGGTTGTGCTGACGATCTTTCTGCTGTTCTGCGGTGTGTGTACCGCTGTCATTTTGTGGCAGGCCAAGAAGGTGCTGGACACCATGCTGGAAGGAACCCCTTTTCAGCTCCGCAATGCCCAAGCACTGAATCGGGCGGCAATTTGCTGCTGGATTATTTCCGGGGCTGCGCTGGTGCGGCTGATCCTCTGGCTGTTCATGGAAAGAAGTCCCGCTCCGCTGTTCACCTACAACACCCTGTTCATCCCCGCGTTTTTGATGGCCGGTCTGCTCTTTCAGGTGATGTCCGCCCTGTTCCGTCAGGCGGCGGAGCTGAAGGAGGACCAGGACCTGACCATTTAGGGGGTGTGCCTGTGGCGATTATGGTAAACCTGGACGTGATGATGGCCAAACGGAAGATGTCCCTGGGGGAGCTGGCCCAGAAGGTTGACATAACTATGGCAAACCTGTCCATTTTGAAGAACAACAAGGCCAGGGCGGTGCGGTTTTCCACTCTGGAGGCCATCTGCAAGGCCCTGGACTGCCAGCCGGGGGATATTCTGGAGTTTGTGCCCGACGGGGAGGAGGAGACATGAGAGGGAAGGGAAGGACGTTTTTGAAAGCCTTATGTAAACTTGTGATTCAGGCGCTGGCGGTTCTGGCCGGGGTATTGGCTGCCCTGTGGCTGTTTGCGCACATCATATTCCTGGGAGGACCGAGGCTGCTATGAGTTGGAAGCGGTTTCAGCGGGGAATCTGGACCCTGCTGGCGGTGTGCGCCGTCGGTGTATTCCTGATGTGCGTGGTCAGCGGCAGGGGGTATACGCTGGTGTTTGGCCAGGTGGACGACGGAACAATCACGTGGACCCTGATTTCCATTTTCCTGCTGGCCCTGGTGGTCTGGGGAGATGGGGCCATTGTGGCTTTCACAAGGGGCTGGGAGCGGGCTGTTTTTCTGATTTTTGTCCTGGCGGCGGAGGGGCTGCTTCTGCTGACGGTCCTGTTTTTCTCGTTTTACTTCTATACCAATCCCACATATTACCCGATTTATGACCCCGACGGGGAGGTGGGGCTGGTGGTCCGGCACGAGAGCTGGCTGTTCGACTGCTGGGGGCAGTTCTATCTGCCCGCCGGCCCCTGCCTGCTCCGCCGGACCGGCGTGACCTACGCGGCCCACGACTCGTGGCCCTTCCACCATGGCTTTTATGAGATCAAGTGGTCGGAGGATGAGGTGGTGGTTCATTACGACACCGGGATGGGGGAGTGGGAGACCTGTACCGTGCCGCTGGACTGAGACGTTTGGAGGAAGTGCAATGAAAATTGTTATTATGTCAATCGGAGCCCTGCTGTGCCTGACGCTGTCCGGCTGCTGCGGGGGAGAACATGCCGACCTGGTAGTGGTCAACAACAGCGGCCGGGATGTCTGCTCCATTGTTCTGGAGTACAACGGCAGTACCGAGACGGTACAGGCGGCGGACGGCAGCGTCCTGCTGAAGCCGGGCCAGACCTACGGCCTGGAGCTGGAGGAGGGGGAGGTGCTGGTCACCCTCCAGGACCGGGCGCAGAGGACCATCGGCCAGGGCCGGGTCACCCGCCAAGAGGGAGAGCGGCTGTTCCTCACCTTCGACGGCGTGTCGGAAGGGGACTTGTCGGTGGAGGAGCGGCCCCATGAGCCAAGCAGTGATCAGGATGTGGAAGAGCCGGAAGATTCATCCGCCGCAGAGAATCAGGAAGCGGTTTCTGAACTGGATTTTTTCTATCAAAACCCGGTTACCCAGCCGTATGAGGACATCAGAACGCTGGGAGAAAACTATGACAAATGGCAGGCACAGATGGATATGTGTTTTGTAATAGGCGCAATGGTGCACAATGATTATCTGTATTACGAGTTTATGGAGCACTGTCAGAATAAAGAAGATGCTTTTATCAGAGTGGTGCAGGGTGGTACGGAAGAAATCGTGATAGATGATATCCTGTATGACAGCGGCGCCGGCAAAATCTACCTTGTACATGACGCGACAAGAGAAAATCCGGTCGCGGAGGCGGACGAGCGTATTACATTCCATGAATTTGATGGTATTGTGGAATACAGGTATGACGGGAATTTATACTGGATCGCGTTCAACGGTGAAATAGACGATATAGATTTTAATCGTGATGAGGTATTCGTCATCACGTTGATAAGTTAAATTCTAATACAAGTTTCACCTCTCCCCGGCATAGAGATAGGGGAGAGGTGATTTTTATGAAGCCCCGGCGTTTTGGATTATTGGAACGGGCAGCGGAGACTTTCGACCTGCCCGCTGACGCTCTGGCGGGACTGCCCAAGCTGGAGCTGGTGGGGGACGGAGAGCTGCGGGTGGAGAACCACAAGGGCATCCTGGCCTACAGCGGGGAGGAGATCCACATCAGCGGCGGCATATATATGATAAAGATTGCCGGTCAGGGGCTGGAGCTGCGGGCCATGACAGGCATTGAGCTGCTGATTACGGGGAAAATCACCCAGATCACACTGGCATAGGGGGACAGGTATGCGGAAGCTGATGAATTATCTCCGCGGGATGGTGGTTTTGCGGCTGACAGGCCCCTTTCCTGAGCGGCTGATTAACCTGTGCGCCCAGGAGGGCATTGATTTTTGGGCCATGGAGTGGATAGACGGGCATACTGTCCGCCTTACCACCCGGCGGCGCACCCTGAGCCGTTTTGAGGAGCTGGCAGGCCGGGCGGGCTGTGAGGTGGAGCGGGAGTCCAGCCGGGGCCTGCCCTACTTTTTGGGCCGGTTCCGTACCCGGTATGGCTTTCTGGTGGGGCTGGCCTTTGCCCTGTGTGCGGTGAGTGTTCTGTCCCGCTTTGTGCTCACCGTTCAGGTGAGTGGCAATGAGGTGGTCCCTACCGCCGTCATTCTCAGCCAGCTGAGGCAGCTTGGGGTGCGGCCCGGCGTATACGGCCCGGCCCTGAACCGCAGGCAGCTGGCCCAGGAGCTGATGGTCCGGGTGGACGGCCTGTCTTGGGCGGCCCTCAACCTCCACGGCACCCGGGTGGAGGTCATTGTCCGGGAGTCCATCAAAACCCCGGAGCGGGTGGACGAATCGGGGTATTTTGATATTGTGGCCGAGGCGGACGGCGTAATTACCCACCTTGAACCGGAGCAGGGGGACGCCGCCGTGCAGGAGGGGGACGTGGTGGCCAAAGGGGACGTGCTTATCTCGGGCACCGTTACCATGGAGCCGCCCCTATATAGCGAACTGCCCCCCAGATATTACCAGACCCACGCCCGTGGACGGGTGTGGGCCCGGACATGGCGGTTTCTCACTGCGTCGATTCCGGTCGAAGCTACGGTGAAGGACTACACAGGAACCGAAAAAAGCGTTTGGTCACTGAATATTTTAGGACAGCGCGTCAAAATTTTCGGAAGTACTAGCATTTCCTGGCCGATGTATGATAAAATAACCAGCGTACACCAGGCGGCCCTCCCGGGCGGGGAGGAGCTGCCCCTGTCTCTGAACCGGGAGACCTTTCGGGAGTACCAGCCCAGAACGGTGGAGGTGGACCAGGCTGCCGCCCAGGCGCTGCTGGAGGAGCAGCTGCTCAAACAGCTGGATGCCCTCACCGGCGAGGACGGGGAGGTGGAGTCCACCCAATTTACCGCCCGGGTGAACGGCGGACGGCTGGAGGTCACCCTGACGGCCCAGTGCCTGGAGGAAATCGGAGAGGAGCGGCCGGGGATGCGGGAGCTTTCAGTGGAATAAAGGCCCCCTTCGCAAAGGGGGTTGTCAGCCGTAAGGCTGACTGGGGGTTTCCTATAAGAAGCTGAAACCGTTTGGAGAAAACCCTCCGTCATCCGCTTTGCGGATGACACCTCCCTTTGCGAAGGGAGGCGGTCGTTCTACAAAAGATATACCAAACCAAGGAGAGATTGTTTACCAATGACAGAACAGACCATCAGCCTGGAGCGTTTGGAGGAGACCATCAACGTCTTCGGCTCCTTTGACGAGAACATCCGCATTATTGAGCGGGAGATGGGGGTCACGGTGGTAAGCCGGGATTCCATGCTCAAGGTGGCGGGGGAGGACCCGGAGGGGGTCATGTACGGCGTCAAGGCCATTGAGAACCTGATGACCCTGGCCTCCAAAGGGGAATCCATCAACGAACAGAATGTACGCTATATTGTCCAGTTGGTCAAGGAGGGCAAGGAGAGCCAGATTGTCCAGCTGGCCGGTGACGTGATCTGCGTCACCGCCAAGGGCAAGCCCATCAAAGCCAAGACGCTGGGGCAGAAGAAGTACGTGGAGGCAATCAAAAACAACGTGGTCACTCTGGGGATCGGCCCCGCCGGTACGGGCAAGACCTATCTGGCGGTGGCCGCCGCCGTGGCCGCCTTCCGGGCCAAGGAGATCAACCGCATCATCCTCACCCGTCCGGCGGTGGAGGCGGGGGAGCGGCTGGGCTTTTTGCCCGGCGACCTGCAAAGCAAGGTGGACCCCTACCTGCGTCCGCTGTACGACGCTTTATTTGAGATGCTGGGCCCGGAGACCTATCAGAAATACCTGGAGCGGGGCAACATTGAGGTGGCCCCCCTGGCCTACATGCGGGGCCGCACCTTGGACGACTCCTTCATCATCTTGGACGAGGCCCAGAACACCAGCCGGGAGCAGATGAAGATGTTCCTCACCCGCCTGGGCTTCGGGTCCAAGGTTGTCATCACCGGCGATATCACCCAGATCGATCTGCCCATCGACAAGGTGTCCGGCCTGCGGGAGGCCATGCGGGTGCTGAAAGGGGTGGAGGACATTGCCATCCTCCGCCTGAACGAGTCCGACGTGGTCCGCCACGCCCTGGTGCAGAAGATCATCAAGGCCTATGAGGCAGATGAGGACAGGCGGAACGCTAAAAAGGACAAGCGTTAACCCTGATTCAGACAGGCGCTGCCCAGCTGGAGGCCAATTTGCAGCCCCTGATAGAAGCTCCACAGGCCATGGGCCTTTACTGGGTCATCTTTCAGATAGTCCGGCCAGAATTTCGGGTCGGGACCGGGGCACGGATAAGCGGGAGGTTAACCGCTAGGCCGCTGCGAGATCAGGGCTTTCAGGTCCGCTCCCAAAAGCCTCCTTTTGAAAGGAGGTGCCCCGGTGCGCACACTGGGGCGGAAGATTGTATTTTGGCGAAGCCAAAATGTGCACAGCAAACAAAATCTGCACAGGCCCGGTTTACTTCGTACGTTTCGCTGCGTGAAACACAATCCTCAGTCAGCCTTCGGCTGACAGCTCCTTTCCAAAGGAGCCTTGCCCGCTGCGGCGGGGACGAGCAAAGGGGACTTTCGGAAGTAGACCTGAAGGTTATTTCCAAAATACGTTAAAAATCCCCCGGCTGAAGTCGGGGGAAATTGAATTTACAAAAGCGAGGTACATATGAATCAAAAGGAAATCAGTGAGCTGCGCCGGCGCTTTCGGGCGGACCGGAGCGCCATCAGCCGGATTTATGGCTGTTATGTCAACTGCAACAAGGAGGTTGTCGCCTATCTGGACGAGTCACTGGGCATGATGGCCCAGGAGGAGGCGGAGCAGTTTTTGAACCTGCTGAAAAAGTCGCTGTCCGGGACCCTGGGGAAAAACCTGATTGACATTGTGTTCTCCACCCAACAGGTGGCGGACAGCGACGAGCACCGGCTGCTTATGGCCCTGCGGGACTCCAAGCTGAAGGACGGCGAGATCCGGCAGACCTTTTTTCAAACGGTTATCGACTCTTTGGACATGGGGGAGAGCAACTACCTGATTCTGCTGGCCCACGACGCCTACGACGTGCCCCGCCGGGGCGGGGACGGCGAGCTCCGGGAGGATGATTCAGATCAGGTGTTTTCCTACGTGGTATGCAGCATCTGTCCGGTGAAGGACGGCAAGCTGGAGCTGGGCTATGTGCCGGGCGAAAATGAGTTTCACAACTTTATGCCCCGTCAGCTGGTGGCCCCGCCTGAGCTGGGCTTTTTGTTCCCGGCCTTTGACGACCGGGCGGCCAATATCTACAACGCCCTGTCTTACTCCCGGAAGGCCGACGAGCTGCACCAGGAGTTTTTGGACGCCGTTTTTCACACCGAGCCCCCCATGTCGGCAGGGGAGCAGCGGGAGGCCTTTCAGACCGCCCTCACCGAGGCGCTGGAGGAGGATTGCAGCCTGGAGGTGTTTCAGGGGGTCCATGAACGGCTGGTGGAGCGCATTGAACAGCACAAAGAGAGCAAAGATCCGGAGCCCTTGACCGTGTCCGCCCGTGAGGTGGGCGGTATGCTTCAGGGCTGCGGCGTGGCGGAGGAGCGGGTGAACGCCTTCTGCGAGAGCTGCGGCCGCCAGTTCGGCGAGGGGGCCGCCCTCAGCCCCGCCAACCTGATTGACAGCAGGCGATTTGAGGTCAAAACCGCCGACATCACCATCTCCCTGCCCCCCGAGTGTAGCGGCCTGGTGGAGACCAGGGTTATCGACGGGCGAAAGTATCTTCTGATCCCCGCGGACAAGGACCTGGAGGTCAACGGTTTACCGGTGGGCTGATCCTCAGCGAACAGAAAGAAAGGGAGGACGGATCATGGAACATATTTGGGAAGTTTTAGGGCTGGAGCCCACATATGACAGCTCCGCAATCAAGCGGGCTTATGCGCAGAAATCTCTGACCTGCCACCCAGAGGAGGACCCGGAGGGGTTTTTACAGCTGCGCAGGGCGTACCAGGCGGCGCTGGACTATGCGGAGGGGAAGCAAGCGCCCGCTCCTGAGGAAGCGGAGCCGCCCGACATCGGAGCGCCGGAGGATGAGGGCTGGACGCTTGCTGAGAGTCCGGCAGTATGGGACGAGGGCCCCAATCCCTATACAGATCATGAGGCAGTCCGCAGCTTTTTGGAGCTTTACACCGGCAAACAGCGCAAGGATGGAAAAAAGTGGCTGGACTACTTTACCTCTGGCGCGTTTCTGGACGTGGCCTGGGAGCGGCGGTTTGCCGAACTGCTGCTGGAGCACGTGGAGCGGCTGGAGGGGGAGTTCCCGGTCAACCGGGAGTTTTTGAACTGGCTGTGCGTGGCCTACCAGTTCCAGGTGAGCAAGTCTGTGTACTTAAACCCGGACGGCAGCGAACGGGCAGAATTCCGGTTTAAGATCCATCCGCAGGCGCAGTTTGAGGGGCAGGAGTCCATTTTTGAAATTGCCTCCAAGGGTCCCGCTCCCAAGGAGAAAAAGGGCAACGAGCTGGCCCTGTTTTACAGCTTCACAGAGTACCACACCCTGATCCAGGCAGCGGAGGACGGCATTTGGAGCGAGGAGGACGTGGGGCGATTCAGCCAGATTATCGGCTGCTATGTTGCGGGATACATTACCGATAAGTGCCAGCAGCGGTGGGATGTGGACTGTGAGCGCCACCCCGCCGGACTGCGGCTGATGACCCATTTCTTCCGCCGGGAGGGCCTTCCGGAGGAGCTGTACCGCATTGCATGGCAGAAGCTGGACCTGAAAACCGCCGTTATGGGCCGGGCGAAGATTCTCTATGGCCCGCTGCGGGAGCTGGTTCTGGAGCGGCTTCCGGAGCTGGCGGGGGAGCAAAAGGTGAATTACTCCAAGCTTCGTACCGACTTTCGGGACTATGCCGTCAGCACCTATAAGCGAAGCGGCGAGAACGCCAAGGCCACACCGGAGGATATCCAAAGGACGGACGCCTTCTTTGCCCGGGAGAACTTTCAAAAGGCCCTTCTGGACCGCCGAATAGTGGAGGAGGAGCTGCTCCACACATGGCTGGCGGAGACCTACTGCGACTACTATCTCAACCGGATTATACAATTCTACACCGAGCACCCTGGGGCGCCCTGCGCCCAGCGGGTGATTGACCGGGCGCAGGAGATGCTGAAATACCAGAAGCTGGCAGACCGTCTTCTGGCAGACCGACAGACGAAGGCGCTGGAGAGCGCCGCAACAGTGAAAAACGCCCCCTTCTTCCGCCACTGGCTGAACACCGGCTTCCATCAGGCCCAGGACCCGGAGACGGGCCGCTGGCTGCGGGACTATCTCAATCAGGAGCTGCCCTGTCTTCCCAAGTGGAGCAGGGAGTTTGTGGAGTGGACGGAGGAGGGGGAGATAATTCCCAAATCCTTCACCTTCCGCCTGGAGGGGGATATTGTGGAGGTCCGCTTTTTCCCGCGCCATATGGAATTTTTGGTAAACGGCGAACCGACGTACCGCTCCTGCCTTGCATGGGAGCAGGTGGCGGCGGAGTCTGATTTGGACGCGTTTTTCTTCCTTCTGCCCATCACTGTGACTACCTATGACCAGTTTAACGAGGTAAAGGGGGCGCTTGTGCGCCGCCTGTCGGATACCGCCGCCCCGGAGGAGGGCAGGGAATTGATCGCCTCCTGCATGGCGGACCATGTATGCCGTCTGCCCGTGCCGGGGGAGGCCGTCCTGGGCCGGGACGAGGAAGATGACGAGGAAGAGGAGCCGGAGGTCCGTTCCCTTCCGGCGGAGAGCGTCCTGCCCTTTGAACTGTTTGCGGAGGATGAAGACCACCTCTACGGCTGTGAGTGGAACGAGCGGGGCCAGGTACTCTTTCTGTTTGAGCAGCTGCCCACCGGGCGGCAGATGCTGAAGAACGGGCTGCACAGCGACGTGCCGGACCGGGCCTGTGCCGAGGAACTGGCCCGTCAGCTGCTGGAGGAGACGTTGCGTCCGCCCAGAATCTCTGTGGAACAGCTGGCCAGCCTCCCGGACGCGCTGTACTCTCGGCCCGATTTCGGTGTGGTCTGCCGGGACAAAAACGCCCCGCCCCTGTGGAGCAGGCCCACGGAGCTGTTGGGGGAAATGGTCACCGCCGAGGTGTTGGAGGAGTTGCTGGAGCTGTTTTTCAGCGACCGGGTGGACCGGCTGGAGCTGTCCTGGAAGGGGACCATTCCGGTGGGGGAGGAACAGGATTACGAGCCCAGGCGCTCCCTGGTGCTGCTGAAGGGCGGCGGCGGATACGCCTGCCTCTATTTTGACGACTTCCGGGCGGAGTCCTACGCTCTGCTGGAAAAACCGGAGCTGTACGGGAAGATCAAGGATAAGGTCCACTTTGTCAACTTCCGCCAGGACAAACTGTTTTCCAGTGTGTTCCACCGGAATCTCTCCAGCATCCGCCGGCAGCTGGATACAGTTTTCCAACAGGCCAGCTTGCCCAGCGGTGTCAATCCGGGCGGGGTGTGGAGCTACGCCGTCAATGTTACCCACGGGCGGCATAAGTACAACCTGGACAAGCAGCTTTTGGGCGATTTTCCCATGGAGCGGGCCCACAACCGGGCGGACGCGCCCTTCTATTTCTCCCTCTATCCCGATTGCGCCGCCTGTGTGGATGGAAAAGGAGACTTGGAGACGCTGGAAGTGAAGGAGCTGGAGCGGCCCCGTCTTCAGCAGATGATGGCGCGTTTTTTCCGGGAGGGCTGTCCCAAGCTGCGCCTGACCTGGGGCAGGGAAGCGGGCCGCCGGCGGCACATCATTCTGGTCCAGGACGGCGGGCGCTTCCTGATGGTCTGGCTGCTGGAGAAGGAGAAGACGGCGGAGTATCATGTGGCCGACGTCTACACCTATATGGATGTGGAGGGGAAGAAATACCCCAAGGATACCTTCCAGGGCCGGGTCACGCCCGCCTATCTGATCCACAACGGCGTAATCCCTCTGCGCAGCGCTCTGGAGGCGTTGCTGGCCCACATGGAGCAGCCCAGCGTTATAACAGGAAAATTTGCCGAGTACGCCAGGGAGAACCCGGTAAAGCCCAGGCCCTATGAGGTGATCTGGCAGGAGCTGGTGGGCAGTACCGGCATCACGGAGGAGGAGTGACCGGCATGGCAATCATTGGAATTGATTTAGGCACAACAAATTCGCTGGCCTGCATCTACCGAAACGGCAAAGTGGAGCTGATTCCCAATGAGCTGGGAGAGTATAAGACCAGCAGCGCCGTGAGCGTGCTGGAGAACGGTGCCGTTCTGGTGGGGGCGGCGGCCAAGGAGCGGCTGGTGTCCCATCCGGAGTCCACTGCTGCCTCCTTTAAGATATGGATGGGGACGGAAAAGACCCTTGCCCTGGGCGGCCGGCGGTTCAAGCCGGAGGAGCTGTCCGCCCTGGTGCTCCGCCAGCTGCTGGAGGATGCCCGGCGGTATCTGGGCGAGCTGGTGGAGGAGGCGGTGATCAGCGTTCCCGCCTACTTCAACGACGACCAGCGCTGTGCCACCAAGCTGGCCGCCCAGCTGGCCGGGCTGACGGTGAAGCGGCTGATTAACGAGCCCTCCGCCGCAGCCCTGTATCACCGGTACAGCACCCAGAGCGGCGACTGTCAGCTGATGATTGTGGACTTTGGAGGCGGCACCCTGGATGTGAGCATTGTGGAGTGCTTTGAGAACATCATTGAGATCACTGCCATTGCCGGTGACAACCGCCTGGGGGGAGACGATATTGACCGGGCCATTGTGGCCCACTTCTGCAAGGAGAACGGCCTGACTGAGGAGAAGCTGGAGCCCTCCTTGCGGGCGTCTTTGTACCACCAGGCGGAGATGGCCAAGATCGCCCTGTCCAGCGCCCCTGCGGCCTCTCTCTCCCTCCAGCAGGGGGAGGAGCAGTACAGCCTTGTCCTGACCTGCGACCTGCTGCGCCAGCTGTGCGGGCCGGTGTTCCAAAAGGTGCGGGCGGTCATTGGCCGGGCTATGAAGGACAGAGAGCGGGCGGGCCGGATCAACGACGTGATTTTGGTGGGCGGCTCCGCCCAGCTGGCCGTGTTCGGCGACTTTTTGGAGGAGCTGTTCGGCCGCCGTCCCCATGTGGCGGCGGGACCGGACGAGATTGTGGCCCTGGGGGTGGGGCTGTGCGCCGGCATCAAGGAGCGGGCGGAGGATTTACAGGATCTGGTGATGACCGATGTGTGTCCCTTTTCCCTGGGAGTGTCTACTTACAGCTACGCCGGGGACAGAAGGCCTCATATGGCTGTTCTAATCCCCCGGAGCAGTATGTTGCCCGCCAGCCATCAGGAGCGGTTTTATACCCTGCATGACAATCAGACAGGACTGCGGTTTGAAATTTACCAGGGGGAGGGGTATTTTGCCTCGGAGAACCTGAAGCTGGGGGAGCTGGAGGTCCGGGTGCCCCCGGGACCGGCAGGGGAGCAGTCCGCCCTGGTCACCTTTACTTACGACATTGACGGCATCCTCCACGTCAGCGCCAAAAGCAGCGGCGGCGATTACCGGGACCGGCTGATTCTCAACCCAAATCTCCACCTGACACAGGAGGAGCAGGACAGGGCTATGGAGCGTATCCAGGAGATTCAATTAGCGGCCCAGGGCTCTCAGCGGGACCAGCTGCTGCTGGAGCGGGCCCTGCGGCTCTATACGCAGCTTTTGGGCAGGGAGCGGGATATGGCGGCCCGGCTGATTTGCATTTGGAAGGACCTGATGGAGCGGGGGGACCGTATCGGCAGAGAGAAAAATTACACCCAGATCAAGGAGCAGCTGGACTATTTGGAGGCGCGGTCCCAGGCCGATCCCTGGGATGAAGACTTCTGGTTTGACGAAGCAGAAGAGGACGGCGCGGAGGATGAAGCAGAGGACGAAACGGAGGACTGACCAATGGACTGCATTTGGGAAGTGCTGGAGCTGGAGCCCACCCGGGATGTTTTTGCAATCAAACGGGCCTACGCCCAGAAAGCCAGAACCTGTCACCCTGAGGAGGACCCGGAGGGCTTTTTAAAGCTGCGCAAAGCATATCAGGCAGCGCTGAACTACGCGCAGGAGCAGCAGAGCGGCGGGGAGACCGACCGGGAGGTATTTCCGGAACAGCCGAAGGAACCGGAGGAGGAACCCGAAGAAGAACCCGAAGAAGAACCGGAGGAGGAACCTGGCTGGCAGCTCCGGAATGATATTCCGGACAGCTTGCCCAATCCCTATGAAGCAGGCGAGGCTATCCGGACATTTCTGGACCTCTACACGGGCAAGCAGCGGAAAAATCCCAAGCTGTGGATGGATTATTTTTCCTCCCCCGCCTTTTTGGACGCGGGCTGGGACAGCCGGTTTACCGCCCTGCTGCTGGAGAAGGTGACGGAGCTGGAGCAGACCTGTCCGCCAAATAAAGAATTTGCAACATGGCTGAGCGTTGTCTACCAGTATTCGCTGGAGGAGAAACTGGAGCTCAACCGGGAAAAATTTCAGGTAGAGCGTCGGGAACGGCACATCAATTTTGCGCCTGGGGCGGAATTTGACGGTATGGATTTTATTTTCCGCATTGCCGCAAAGGGGCCCATCCCCAAAAAGCCCAAGGGCAACGAGTTCGCCATGCTCCAGAGCTTTCAGGATTACCGCCACCTGATCCGTCTGGCGGAGGCGGGGCGCTGGGACCAGGAAGCGCTGGACGCCTACCGGGAGGTACTGAACCGCTACACTCAGTCCTACATCCGGGAGCGCTGTGAGCAGCAGGTTGCCCCGGACTGCGAGCGCCACCCGGCGGGATTGCGGGTGTTCATTCACTTTTTCCGGCGGGATGACCTGCCTGAGTCGCTGTACCGGGACGCATGGCAGCGGCTGGACCTGAAAAGCGCCATAATGGGCCGGGCGAAGGCCCTCTATGGCCCCCTGCGGGACCGGGTTCTGGAGAAGGTCCCGGATATCGGCCAGGAAAAACCGGAAAATTTCTTCCAGGTGAACAAAAATCTGGAGGCCCACGTGGCCCGGGTCAAGGCCGATCCGGAGGGGGAGGAGAAGGCGTCCGCCGCCTTTTTTGCCAGCGAGGAGGTGCAGCGGGCGCTGGTCAGTCCCCGCTTTGTGGAAAAGGAACTGCTTACCTACAGTCCCTGGCGGCTGGAGGACATTGGAGAGAGCCTGGTGCGTCGCATTTTAGTCTTTTACCAGGCCCGCCCCCACATCCCCAGGGCGGCGGAGGTTGTTGCGGTGATGGAGAGGAAGCTGCGGGAGCAGACTGTCAAACGCCGGAATTGGGAGGACGCCCAGGCGGATATGCCCTCTGGCTCACTGTCTCTGGCCTTCCGGCCTCTGTTCCGTCACTGGATCAACACCGGCTTTTACACCGCCCGGGACCCGGAGACCGGGACAACGCTGTTGGAGTATCTGGAAGGCAATTTGCCCTATCAGAAGGAGTGGAGCCGCCGCTTTGGAGAGATGGCCAGGGCAGTGACTGTGGGGGATGTGAAAGTGGATTTCTGTCCGCTGCACATGGAGTTTTGGGTAGATGGAGCGCCTGTGTACCGCCCCTGCCTGAGCTGGGAGCGGACGGCGGCAGAGGCGGGGGACAGCTTCTTTTTCCTGCTGCCCATCACCGCCGCGCCCTATGGCCTGTTTGACAAGGCGGTTCAAGTAATATCTGACCGTCTGGCAGAAACCGCCGCCCCGGAGGAGGGCCACGCCCTGATTGCCCGCTGTCTGGCGAGACAGGTGTGCTGTCTGCCTGTGGAAGAATCTACCGGACGGCCTGTCCCGCCGGAAAAAGCCCTGCCCCTGGAGCTGTACGCAGAGGGAGGCGAGCGGCTGTATGTCTGCCTCTGGAAAGAGGGGGACAAGCTGGTAACCCTCTACCATCAGACCGGCTCCGGGCGGCGTGTTCAGCGGGAGTACCATCCAGACCACGGTGAGAACCTTTTGGACGCGGCCCAATGGCTGCTGGCCGAGGCCGTGTCGCCCACCCGATTTGACCTCTCCCGCCTGCGGGAGCTGCCCTGGAATCTCTACTATACGCCCAACGACGGTGTGGAGGAGCATCTGCGGCGTCCCGACCTGATAGAGGAAGATGAAAATGCCCCGCCCATGCGCCCGCTCACCGAGGAACTGCTCTCCGCCCTGTTGGTCCGCTTTGGCCGGGAGGAGCTGGAGCGGCTGGAGCTGGAGTGGAGTCAGGGCCGGCTGGTGCTTTGCCGGGACGGCGGCAAATACGCCTGCCTCTACTTTGAACGGGACTTTGGGCATGGAGAAAACTGGTACGCCCTGCTGTCGGATGTGGAGATGTACATGACAGTGGACTATAAGGAGGTTGTCTACCTGCCCTTCGGTCTGGGAAAGCTGCCCAAATACTCCATTCATAACAGCGTGGCGTCTATTATGAGAGATATGGACGAGGTACTGGCCCAGATGGGCTGGGGCCGTCTGCAAAGCGGGGGCCAGGGCGGCTGGAAATGGTCCTGCAATGTGAGCCGTCAGGATGCCAGACACAAGATGCTGATGGCCCAGCAAAAAATGGGAGGTGTTCCGCCCAGACGGGGCAGAAACTACCTCCTGGCGAAGTTTGTTCCCAGCCGCTACCCCGTTCAGCTGGAATGTACAGGTTTGACAGGGGAACGGACCACAGCCGACATCCGCCCCGGCGGCTATGGTCAGGCGACTGGGGCGCTGATTCAATTCATGCAGCAGAAGCTGGCCCGCCTGCGGCTGACCTGGGCGTTTAAGGGGGCGGAGGGCAAGGTGTACCAGAGGCACCTGATCCTCTTGCGGGACAGTGGACGGTTTGTAATGCTCTGGCTCCAGGACGACAAGGAGCGGGCGGATGTCTACGCGTCAGATGCCCCGTTGACCTTCCTGGGACGTGTGGCCCCAGCTTGTCTGGTACACCAGGACCTGGGACGGATTCGAAATTGCATCGACCTGCTGCTGGACGACATAGACAACACCGAGCCGCTGGTGGACCGGCCCGGAGAGTTTGTTCCGGCCTCCCTGCCCTACAAGGAGATTCGAAGGACGCTGGTGGATGACACGTTCGGGCGGTAGAATATATCCTTGTTAAGATGTACCTTTAAATCAAGGTCAGCGGGTTTTGAAGACCCTCTTCTTTGACAATAGCAAGCTTCAAAATTGCTGACACCATAGCTTAGGGGCGGCAAATCTGATAATTGCTATAAAAGGAGCCTTGTCATGCGGGAAATGAATCTGAAAAGCCCGCCCCATCTGGGGCGGGCTTTCGGGTTGCGATTATTTTGCCAGGACCTTTTTCAGGCGGGCGAAGCGGGGGAGGGAATTTTCGGTGGGGGCTTTGGCGTCGCCCTGGATGAGGGGGAGGGCATAGTCAATAAAGGCCTGGGTTACGCCATTGTGCTCGGCGTTGATCCACTCCAGGGGGACCTTCTTCTCAAAGTTGGCCACCTCAGACAGGTTAAACAGCTTGGTCTCACACTTGTACTGGCCACCCTCACGGGTACACTCAAAGCCTACCATCTTGTCGGTCTCGCCGGACACGGCGGCCTCCACGGCGGTCTTGCCGGCCAGGAAGGACTCGTCAATGTCGGTGCGGGAGGCTACATGAGCGCCGCAGCGCTGGAGCAGGGACAGCTCAATGCCCCGGACCTTGGCGCCGGTGCGCTCCTTGACCACATTGGCCAGCAGAGCGGCCAGGCCGCCCAGCTGAGCGTGGCCAAAGCCGTCGGTGGCGGAGGTTTTGGCCTCGGAGACAAAGGTGCCGTCGGCGTAGTGGATGCCCTCGGAGACGGCGGCAATGCAGTTGCCCTTCTCCTTGTAGATGCGGTCTACGTCGGCGAGGAACTTGTCCATGTCAAAGTCTACCTCGGGGAGGTAGACCAGGTCAGGGGCGCAGCCCACCACTCCGGCCAGAGCGGCGGCGCCGGCCAGCCAGCCGGCGTGACGGCCCATGATCTCAATAACGGTCACCATGCCGGTGTCATACACCCGAGCGTCTTTGTATACCTCGGCGCAGGAGGTGGCGATATACTTGGCGGCGGAGGCGAAACCGGGGCAGTGGTCGGTGCCGAACAGGTCGTTGTCAATGGTCTTGGGCACGCCCATGATACGGCACTCATAGCCCACCTTCTGCATATACTTGGAGATCTTGTTGCAGGTGTCCATGGAGTCATTGCCGCCGTTATAGAAGAAGTAGCGCACGTCGTACTTCTTAAAAATTTCCAGAATACGCTTATAGTCGGTGTCGTCCACGTCGGGGTCGGCGATCTTGTAGCGGCAGGAGCCCAGTTCGGAGGAGGGGGTGTTGAGCAGCAGCTCCAGCTCCTTGGCATCCTCCTGGCCCATGTCGTACAGCTTGTCGTTGAGCACGCCCTTGATGCCGTGGGCCGCGCCGTACACGGCGGTAATGTCGGGGCAGTCCAACGCGGTACGGATCACGCCGTAGGCGCTGGCGTTAATGACCGAAGTGGGGCCGCCGGACTGACCAATAATCAGGGAGCCCTTTAATGTGTTGCTCATGTTGATTACCTCCAATTTAAAATATCCTTTGCGAAAGGGTAATAGTTTTCAACGCAGACAATTATAGCAAAAATTTCCGCTGTTGTAAACGGGAACTTTAATGAGGCGCACCGTTTGATGGAGAAGCGAAATGTTCTTCTTTTGACGCAATGCAGCGTCGGAGGTCACGTTCGGCATCGACCAGGTAGTTCCAGACCACGTTGAAGCCGTCTGTATAAGGGTCTTGTACTTGCGCCAGACCCATGGTCATGATGCCAATGGCGTTGATACCGCCTCTGATCCGATTGACGGGGGCCTCCAGGTCCATGAGTAATTCTTGATATGTCATCTTATTGACACCACCTTTCTCTTGTTATAGTAACACACTTGTTTTTTTGGTGTCAATATGGTGTCTTTACTTTTTTTATTTTCGGTGTCATAATGGCATAAAAGGAGGTTTCTCCCTATGAAGAATCACGATCCTTTTACCCGGGACGACCAGACACGCTTTACCATGCGGATTAACTCTGCGCTGCTGGATAGAATCAAGCTTGAAGCAGAGAAAAACAAGCGTTCAGCGGCAAAGCAGATCGAATTTATCCTGGAGCAATATATCAATACCCTGTCCGAATGCGAATAAGCTTCACACTCGCCGCCTGATATGCTATAATACATTTAGCAGTTCAACAGTTCAACCGGATTGTGACAACGGAAGGAGATGTTATCATGTCGGATAAAGAATTGATGGGTGTCATGATCGACCAGTATGGTATGTTGCAGCGCATTTAAAAAGCGAATGGGGACCAGGTAAACAGCGAGCTGGATTATGAGTTGAAGTTAATTATTGCCAAGCTGTCATCGTGGGGTGTGGATATTGAGGATATCACGCTGAACTGAAACGCCGCATGTCCTGACGGCGGCTGAGCGTGCCCGTTCACAAATCCCACAAAAGCAAAGCCTGTCCAGCTGGAGTTTTTTTCCGCTGGGCAGTTGCAATTTGGAGAAAATGTGGTAAAATAAAAGGGACTTAATTATAAGGAGGTTATTCCCATGCCCCTTGTTACTTCTACTGAAATGTTCAAGAAGGCCTATAACGGCGGTTACGCCATTGGCGCCTTCAACGTCAACAACATGGAGATCGTCCAGGGCATCACCGAGGCCTGCAAAGAGGAAAAGGCCCCTGTGATTCTTCAGGTCTCCAAGGGCGCCCGCGCCTACGCCAACCACACCTATCTGGTGAAGCTGGTGGAGTCCGCTGTGATTGAGTGCCCTGAGATTCCCATTGTGCTCCACCTGGATCACGGCGACAGCTTTGAGACCTGCAAATCCTGCATTGACGGCGGCTTTACCTCCGTTATGATCGACCTGTCCTCCAAGTCCTTCGCGGAGAACATTGAGGGCACCAAGAAGGTGGTGGAGTACGCCCACGACCACGGCGTGGTGGTAGAGGCTGAGCTGGGCGCTCTGGCCGGTGTGGAGGACGAGGTCAGCGTTTCCGCTGAGGATTCCCACTACACCCGCCCTGAAGAGGTGGAGGAGTTCGTCTCCAAGACCGGCTGCGACTCCCTGGCCATTGCCATTGGCACCAGCCACGGCGCTTACAAGTTCACCGCCGCTCAGTGCACCCGCAATGAGAAGGGTGAGCTGGTTCCCCCGCCCCTGCGTTTTGACATTCTGGAAGAGGTGACCAAGCGTCTGCCTGGCTTCCCCATCGTACTCCACGGCTCCTCCAGCGTGCCCCAGGAGTATGTGAAGATGGTCAACGCCAACGGCGGCAAGATGCCTGATGCAGTGGGCATTCCCGAGTCCCAGCTGCGCGAGGCCGCCAAGAGCGCCGTCTGCAAGATCAATATCGACTCCGACCTGCGCCTGGCTATGACCGGCACCATCCGTCAGTTCTTCAATGAGCACCCTGACAAGTTCGACCCCCGCGAGTACCTCAAGCCCGCCCGCGCCAACATCAAGGAGCTGGTTCGCCACAAGCTGGTGGACGTTCTGGGCTGCAACGGCAAGGCTTGATTGATCCGCTTTGAAAAGGGAGCGCTTCGGCGCTTCCTTTTTGTATATTTATCATAGAGGAGAAATCATGTATTTTAAGAATTGGGAAGAGCTGAGAGCACTTTGCCCAATAGAAAATGGGAAATGGAACAGAGAGGTTCTATACGAATATCTGGTATGGTGCTGCTACAGAGATTTTTCGGATGCTGTCAACGAATTTATGGCAGCTTACCGGAAGGATGAGGCATTGGCGGACCTGCTTTTCGATGTTCTGTTCAATGACGACTATGATGGTTCGGACAGTCAAATGGGCGCAGCATATTATATTGCCAGGTTGGATCGTGAACTGCTCAGAAAGAAAAAAGATTTGCTTTTGCTGGCACAGCAAAATGAGGTGGAGTGGAAGCGGCCGTTTCATGATGAGGAGTATCTGAGCTGGCTTTAGATACTATAGCGAACGTAAAAAATCTTGAGAGAGGGGGACCGGTTAGGGACTGGCCTCTACAGACGCTGTGCAGGGGCCGCCGTTTTCGGCGGCCCGCTGTCTATTATTTTGAGTATTACCCGTAGAGGCGGCCTGTGGCCGCCCGCAAAAAAGCTGTCTGTTTCTATTGCAGCCGAGCGGCCACAGGCCGCCCCTACAAGTGCGGTATTAACAGGTTTAAGCCATAGAGATAAACAAAATCTAGTTTTTGTTGACCGTTGGCCCTGTGGGAAGCATCCTTCAGGGCTGTTTTTGCTCATGTTAACTTTGGTTGACAGATTTCCAAGGGCTTTTGGTTGACGTTGCGGGGCAGAATCTGCTATGTTAGAGGCAGAAAAAGGAACGGCAGGGAGGGGATCAGATGTTTGATTTTATAATCGATATGTTTTTGGATATTGCAGAGATTTTTGTTGATCTATGGATAAACAAAGCTGCTGACCGAAAAGGAAAGGTGTAATGCAGATTATAAAGGAGGTTTTACCATGAATTTTGCAGAACATTTAATGACCCTGCGCAAGCAGCGGGGATGGTCTCAGGAGGAGCTGGGCGGTCAGATCGGTGTCACCCGGCAGACGGTCTCCAAGTGGGAGATAGGGCAGAGCACCCCGGAGCTGGAGAAGCTGATAGAGCTGGCCAAGCTCTTTGGAATGTCTATCGACCAGCTGGTTGGGCTGGAGGAATCGGGGGAGAGGAGAGAACCGTGGGAGACGTCCAAGCGGGTCTCTGAGGTAAAGTCTCAGGGCGTATACTATGAATATATCAGCCCTATAAAGGTATTTGGCCTGCCATTGATTCACATTCGATTTGGCTTCGGTCCCCTGCTGGCCCGGGGGATTATCGCCATTGGAAATTGTGCGTTTGGGGTGGTGGCCATTGGAAGTTGTTCCCTGGGATTGGTCTCTCTGGGCGGAATCAGTGTGGGTCTGCTCCTGGCCTTCGGGGGCCTCAGCCTGGGACTGCTGGCCCTGGGCGGGGTGGCCATTGGCGGTTTTGCTGTGGGCGGGTGTGCCTTTGGACAGTGGCTCGCCGCAGGGGGCGGCGCATTTTCCAATTATCTGGCTGTGGGTGGAGGAGCCTGGTCCAACGGGCTTGCTATCGGCGGTTCCGCCTATGGACATATTGCGGTTGGCCAGAAGCAAGCATCTGGCTGGTTCTCAGTTCTGCCAGGGAGCGGGTACACTACAGCAGAGATTTGGGGACTGGTTAAGGCGGAATTTCCCAATATGTGGGACTGGGTCAAGAATTTCATTCAGTGGGCGTTGGGCTGACAAGCACTTTTCCTTGTCAATTTGCATACCATAGGGAAAAGAGGAGGTTTTCTCTATGACGCTGCACCCCTATAACCGTCAGGCGGCGGTGGATTACGCCCACCGCTGGGCCTATCTTCGAAACCCGGATTATTATAATTTTGATGAGCTGGGAGGGGACTGCACCAACTTTGCCTCTCAGTGTCTTTACGCCGGTTCCGGGGTTATGAACTACACCCCCACCTTTGGCTGGTTCTACAACAGTCAATACAGCCGGGCCCCCGCCTGGACAGGGGTTCCATTTTTTTACAACTTCCTCACCCGAAAGGAGAAAAGTCCCGGTCCCGTGGGGCAGGAGGCGGGATTGGACCAGGCACAGCCTGGCGACTTTGTTCAGCTGCGTTTTGCCGCCGGTCCCTTCGCCCACAATCCGGTGATTGTAGATGTGGGCAGTCCGGCCGCCTTGGACACTATCCTGGTGGCCGCCCACACGGAGGATGCCGACTACCGGCCCCTGTCCACCTACCCCATTGGGGAGCTGCGCTTGATTCATATTTTGGGGGTATATCGTTGACCTTCACCCTTGAATGTGGTATAGTCAACACACTGGAAAAAACGCAGTTTTTAAGTACTTTGACGACAGGATAGACCATCACACAGCGGGGGAGGCGGTGCGGTGCGGCAGTTAAAAAAGGCGTATTTGGAGATCACCAACCTGTGCAATCTGCGCTGTACCTTTTGTCCAGGCACCCGGCGGACAGCGGGCTTTCTGGCCCCGGAGGATTTTCAGACTTTAGCCGCCAGAATTCGGCCCCACACGGAGTATCTTTATCTCCACCTTATGGGGGAGCCGCTGCTCCACCCGCAGCTGGAGGATATCCTCTACCGGGCGGAGGGTCTGGGCTTCAAGGTGATGATTACCACCAACGGCACGCTATTGAGTCAGCGGGAGAAACTGCTCTGTGTCAGTCCAGCGGTGGAGAAGGTGAGCATTTCCCTCCACTCCTTTGAGGGCAATGGAGGGAAGGACCTGGAGGCCTATCTGGAACACTGCATCCACTTTGCTGGAAGGGCTTCTGCGGCGGGGAAAAAGTGCGCCCTGCGTCTGTGGAATCTGGATGGGGCAGACACGCAGGGGACTAACCGGCAGAACGGTGTGATCCTGGACCGGTTGGAGCTGGCCTTTCCCCAGTCTTGGAAGGTGGGCCGCCGTGGGACCACCTTGGCCCCCAACATCTTTTTGGAGTGGGGGGAGAGGTTCGACTGGCCTGATTTGTCTGCATCCGAGGAAAACAGGCCCAGCTTCTGCTATGGCCTGCGGGACCAGGTGGGGGTACTGTGGGACGGTACAGTGGTGCCCTGCTGTCTGGACCATGAGGGGGATATCCCTTTGGGCAATCTCTACCGGCAGACGCTGGAAGAAATTTTGGATACCCCCCGGGCCCGCTCCATATACAATGGTTTCTCTCAGGGACAGGCACGGGAGGCGCTTTGCCGCCGGTGCGGCTTTGCCAGAAGGTTTTGACTGTAAAAGGAGAGACCCCGTTTGGGGTCTCTCCTTTGTATTGGCTCAAAAACTTGTGCTCGTTCTTTTAGAATCCCTCTATGAGGGGGATGTCGCCGCCGCAGGCAGTGAATGAGGGAGTTAATTGAGGATTTTATATTTTTTTCAGGCAAAACTCCCTCTGGCACGGCTTCGCCGTGCCACCTTCCTTGAAAAGAGAGGCTTTATGACAATCGCGATTCACGATCCGCGCAGTCTCTCATAGGTGACACAGTGCCTGGCCTGAATGGACTGCTGAAGCTCAGGGGTCATATCCATGGCCAGCCGCTCGTTGTACATGGGGGAGACTGCGTAGCAGTCCAGCAGCAGCTCCATATAAGGGGTGAGCTGAAAGCCGGTGCACAGGGCGGCAGCGTCCAGCAGATAGTAGCTGGAAAGCTCGTTGCCGGTGTTTTGGGAAAACAGGCCGGGATCCAGTTCACGGTTGGAATAGATCAGGAAGGGGGTGGAATACATCTTTTTTCGATCCTGAAAATTGTAATTGTCGGTGGCGGAAAAGAAGCCGCTCTCATCATAGGCCGACCAGTTGACCCCCAGTGTGGGTTTGTGGTCACCAAAGAAAATCAGCAGAGTGGGCCGTTCCCGGCCATCTACATAGTCAGCCAGTGCTCCCAGCATTTGGTCTGCATCGAAAAGCCCCTGGGTATAGGTGGTCACTGCGTCCAGATTTTCCTGGGACAGCTTGTCGGAGGTAACAGTCAGGGCGATTTCCTCCTGAGGAAGCGGGTTGAAGGGCTGGTGGTTCTGCATGGTGATGGTAAAGAGGAAGGTGGGCTGCTCCGACTGATCCAGCACCTGTTCCATAAGGACCTCCAAGGACTGGTCGGTGGTGTAGCCCCGTTTATAGGTGAGCTCTCCCATCTGATCCAGCTCATCCCAGCCGTAGAAGGCGTCAAAGCCCAGCCAAGGGTAGGCATTGATTCGGGCGTAAAAATTGGGATCGTAGGGGTGCATGGCGATGGTCCGGTATCCCGCATCCTTGTAGTTGGATACATAGCCTTCCAGAGCGTGGTCCACATATTCGTAGGGGGTGGCTCCGCTGGGCAGGGCTTCGGTGCTCAGGCCGGTGAGAATTTCAAATTCCGGACGGACTGTCCCGCCGCCAATGGCGTTGGTGTATGTAGAACCGCTGTAGCAGTTGTCCCGGCTCAGCAGTTCGTCATAGCGGGGCAGGGGATTTTGACTGAAGGTGAGGCCAGGGATCTCCCTCAGGTCGCAAAAACTCTCGCTGAGCACCAGAATCACGTCGAATTTTTCTCCGGTGGTCTCTGTCCCCTTGTATCCGGCCAGCAGCTGATCTACATACTCCTTGGAATACCCCCTGGGCTGCTGAAGGGTCATACTGTTCAGGTTGAGGGCAAAAGCGCCGATAAAGCCGTTTTCCTCATAGTTCAGGCTCTGGAGCATAGTGAATTCGGTTTGGATGGTAAACCGTTCCAGCAGGCTGGTCGTCCTGGCCTGTCCGGAGCAGAACACGGCGCACAGGGAGATGGCGGAGGCGGCGAAAAACAGCCGGTTGGTCCGCCGGATGGGCAGGCGCAGCCCCAGCACCGCCAGTCCAACACACCAGATTACCAAGAGGAGGACCGCCTGGAACATGTACTTGGGGAGGCCGCCGCTGAGAAAGGAGAGGAGGGAGCTCGCCTCCCCGGCCATCAGTACGTCTTTGGGAAAGAAATGGTCTCCGTTCAGGGCCAGCTTCATGTAGTTGATAAAAGCCAGCAGGATGGACACTCCGCCCATCACACCGCAGGCCAGCGCCGCCCGGCCAAACAGGAGCAGGGTCAGGAGGAACACAACACAGCACACCAGCAGCCCAAAAAGAGCGGGGAGGGTGTGCAGCTGCCAGAAGGTTCTCAGAGCGTCCAGCCGGCCGGCGTTGTAGTACTCCAGAACCAGGCAGCAGTAGAAGGGAAAAAAGAGCAGGCTGAACCAGCCCGCCCACCGCAGAGGCCGTACAGTGCGGAGACGGCGGATTAGATTACTCATTGGCAGTCCTCGTTTCATAGTCTGTGAAATACGTTCCATATTATAGAGGATTTTACCGGCTTTGACAAGGGCTGTTCCCATTGAAAGGCAAATAAAACCGCCCTTTTGGGCGGTTTTTAAGGAAAATTTAAGGTTTACAGCCGGTTCAGCCGCGGGCAGTGCCACTGGACTGGAGCGTGTCAAAAGCCGGGTTGGTAAGATAGACATTCCGGGCATCCATCTTCTCCTTGCACAGGCGCAGGCACTCGCCAAAACGCTGGAAGTGGACAATCTCCCGCTCACGCAGGAAGCGGATGACGTTGTTTACATCCGGGTCGTCGGACAGGCGGAGGATATTATCGTAGGTAAGGCGGGCCTTCTGCTCTGGTGCAATCACCAAAGTACAACGTTTTGGCCTAAAAAGGCGAAAAACTGTGTCAAATTGTGTCCGCAATGCGGTCGATTTTTGCTTGCAGGCGTTCCAGCGTCTTTTGCAGCGCGGCCCGGTCTACGTTCAAGTCGCTGGCGGATAGCTGAGCCAGAGCGTGCATCTGTTCCAAGGTACGCTCGATTTCACCTAACGCCTGGTCAATGGATTGGATGGACTGTTCAAATTCTTCTGTGGGCTGCATGGGTATGCTCCTTAAAAGTTCCAGTGGATTTCAATGGGGACATTGCGGGTGCCAGGGATGCGCTTGTTTACAGTGATGTGGTCGATGAGGATTTCTACGATTTCCCGTGTTAGGTGTTCCAGGTTTACATACCGCTCCACCAGGGCCTTTCGGTTGTCTCCAACGGCAATACGGTTCTCTAATTCCGCCAGCTGCCGCTGACCATCCAGCAGGGCACGCTCCAACCGGGATTTTTCCGCAGAAAACTCTTTGGAGAGGGCGGAGAAGTCACTCTCATTAAGCAGCCCCTTGACCTTATCCATGTATAAGTCCCGCAGTCCCTTGGTGTACTCGGCAATCCGTTTCTCATAAGCGGAGAGGGTATCCAGCAGCTGTTTTTTCTGGCCTTGCAGAGTTTCACAGAACTCGATGTTCCGCTCCAACTCGTCCTTGTCCAAATAAGCCGCCGCCAGCCGGTTCAACTCGTCAATCACCATCCGCTCCAGCTTTTCCACGGAAATGAAAGAGCCAATGCAGGCGTCCTTTGCCACATGGCGGTTAGAGCATTGGAGATAGTGCCGCCCGTGGTTCTTGGAGGAACGCATAGTGTAGCCGCAGTTGGCACAGATTGCTTTCCTGGCAAACAGCCCCACAGTGCCACAGTCGAAGGGCTTGGCCCGTTGAGCAATCATGGACTGTACTCTATTCCAAAGGGAGCGGTCTATGATCGCCTCATGGGTTCCCTCCACCCGAAACCATTCACTTTGAGGGCGGGGGTTGTTCTGCTTGGTCTTATAGGACACACTGCCATATTTGCCTTGTACCATATTGCCGATATAAATCTCATTGGTGAGCATATCGGAGATGGCGAAATACTTCCAAAGGGTGCTGTTTTTCCGCTTGGGTTGCTGGTAGCGTAGGCCGTGGAGCCGCTTGTATTCGGTGGGGTTGGGGATACCCCGGTCATTGAGCATCCGGGCAATGGCCGTCTTGCCGTAGCCCTGAGAAAAGAGGGTGAACACCTCCCGAACAACGGCGGCGGCCTCCTCGTCAATGAGCAGGTGACCTTTCTGGTCGGGATCTTTCTTGTAGCCGTAGAGGGCAAAGGCCCCGATGTGGAAGCCGTTCTGCCGTCGGTTAGTAAGTACGCTGCGTATGTTCTCCGACATATCCTCCAGATACCACTCGTTCACCAGCCCGTTGATCTGACGGGACTTCTTGTTGCCCTTGTTGGCGGTGTCGGCGTTGTCCACGATGCTGACGAAGCGGATGCCCCAAATAGGGAATAGGCCGTGGATGTACTTTTCAACCAGTTCCAGCTCACGGGTAAAACGGGATTGGGTCTTGCAGAGAACAATGTCAAAGCGGTGGGCCTTGGCATCTTCCAACAAGCGGTTAAATTCGGGCCGCCTGCGGTCAGAACCTGTGTAATCATCATCACTGTAAAGGTTATAAACTTCCCACCCCTGTTCCATCGCATATTGCAGCAGCATGGCCTTTTGATTCTGAATGCTGTTGCTGTCGTCGGTTTCAAATTGCTTGTTTCTATCTTCCTCGGATAAACGGCAGTAGATTGCTGCTTTCATGTTCATATCTCCTTAGAGATAGGACAAGCTGTTTCCTGCTTACAGTATAGCATACAGGAAACAGCTTGTCACATTATTTTTGCTTGATGGTCTGTTTTCCCTTTTCCAGCTGATTGATTAACTCGGTCAGCTTATGTGTAAAATTTTCTCTTGTCGTTTCAGTGGAGCCATCCTTGAAAATGCTTTTGCACAGCTCCTGTGTCTGCAAATAACATCACCCAGCCTTTCACAATAGCCTATGCGAAATCGCCTGTCCATTAGTCATCTGCAACAGGGGAGAGGGCGGGTAGTTCCATCAGATTTTTCAAACGTGCCAGTTTGTCCTGCGCGGTGACCTTGCGGAAATTCTCACCAGAAAAACGGATAGGGGCGCACATCTCCAACAGCCGGTCATAGATACGGGCGTGAGCGGTGTCCTGGGGGTGCTGCAAGTCCTGGAGGGACAGGTTGGTGGTGACGATTAGCGGCCTGCGGCTGCGGTAGCGGCTGTCGATCACATTGTAGACCTGTTCCAAACCGTACTCCGTCCCGCGCTCCATGCCGAAGTCGTCCAGGATAAGCAGCGGGGCACGGCACAAGCGGGCTATGTACTCATTCCGGCCCTCGAAGCTGGCAGTCAGGTCGTTCAGTATCAGCGCAAAGTTTGTCATGCGGACGGCCACTTCCTGCTCCATCAAAGCGTTGGCGATACAGCCCGCAAAGTAGCTCTTGCCAGTACCGACACCGCCCCAGAGCAGATAGCCAATGTTTTCCTCCTGCATGGTCGGCCAGTTTTCAACGTAAAACCGGGCGTGTTTCATCCGCAGGCATTTGCCGTTGTCGTTGGCAAACGTCCACTCCCGCATAGCTGGATCGGTAAAGCCCCGGCGTTTCAAATCGGCCACAGTCTGACGGTGACGGCGGGCCTCCTGCTCCGCCGCCTCCTGGTCAAGCCGCTCCTGCTCACAGCGGCAGGGGTGGGGGAGCAAACGGCCCTCCAGCGGCGGGGCCTCCATGCGAAACTGTTTCGGAGTGCGGCACTTGCCGCAGTACAAAAGCCCGTCCTCGCCGGTGTAGTCCCCCGGTTCCAGCCGGGTCACGGTGATGCGTTTGATGATGCTGTCAAAATCATTCATAAGCTCTCGCCCTCCTTGCACGAATAGTCAGATAGATACCTCCTTTTTTCGATGGTATAAGAATACCACCAGAGAAAACTCTGGTGGCAAGATGGAGGGTTTCAATATTTTTCTTTCATTTCTTGTAACATATCCAGCATTTTCAAAGCGTTTTTCTCCGCCGAAGAAAGGGAGATAATCAGCCTGTCGCAGACGGAAATAATATCCTCGTCCCGCCGTGGCGTATTGAGCGCCAGCTTATACTAATCACCAATAAAAGCATTTAAAATCCAAATTCTCCCTGTAATGTGAGAGATGAGCTCAGGCAGGAGGGA
>NZ_CALPCP010000031.1 GCF_943192995.1 Flintibacter muris | reverse complement strand
TATTTCCATTCTTGACTGAGTCGTTGCTTTTCATACTTGCAGTTTTTGTCGTTTACACAGATTTTTCGGCGGTCTCGAATAGAAGCGCCACACAGGAGGAAATACATTTGTTTTTCAACAAGTGTGTCAACACTTCCATGGTCTAAATCAAGTGACTTGTTAACGTCTTTCAGCTCATCATTGTACTGTTTCGCCTCTACTGTCGCCCTTGACAAGGCTGTAACCAGTTCACGGTATGCCTCTGCGTCTTTTTCCTCCAGCCCTGATTCCTTTGCTTTTTCCAGTTCCTTGCTTAGTTCTGAAACTTGGAGTTCCGCAGCCGCGACCGCTTTTGTCAAAAGCTTCTGCTTTTCAATCAGAAGGTCGGTATTCTTGGGGTCCAGCTTCAAGGCGTCGTTGACACTCTTTAAAGAATTGGCCGTTTTTTTAGCCTCATCTTGGATAGTTTTATACCCTTTTTGAATATCGTTTTTGGAAAATTCAACCCCGATTTTTACAGTTCCGTCGTTTGCCACGCTCTCACCACCTTTACGCAAAAAATCCCCGCCACCTCATAGAGATAGCGGAGATTTCAAATTATTCGCTTTTGCTCAACCCTTCACGAATTAACCGTTTTATTTCGGTCTGCTTCGGCTTTCCCTCCAAAGCGTCCAAAATGTCTCTATCCGTGTGGTTATTAAGCTTCAGTCCAACAAAGGTGGTGTTTTCCTTTGTCCAGTCTTTTCTGGCCTGTGTTTCTGCCATATCATCACCCTTTTATAGAGTGGGGCCGGTTTCCCGGCCCCCTTCTCCTCAGTCCTCAAGTGTCTTTTGCAGATTTTCCAGAATTCTGTCCAGAAGCTGGTCCTTCTTTGCTGCGTCCGTCTCGTTTCTGGCGTCCTTTATGGCGTCTGCCATAAACCTGATGTTACACTTGAATTGGCTGTCGGTTTGCCCCATGTCAGGCCCTCCTTTCTTTAGGCTGGCTTTATTATAACATGGGTTTAACCCATTGTCAAGGCGCTTTGCAGAATATTTTTGAAATTTCCGCTATCTCTATGAAGTTTTCGAGGTGCAATCAGGCGTTATTTTTTATGCTCTGCCTGCCGCTGTGCTTCCTCAAACCGGCGTTTGACATAATCCCTCATGTCCTGCTCCGTCCGGTGCCTTGCCTGTTTCCCCAGGCTGTACCGGGCTTTCTGCTCCACGTAAAATCGCCGCTGGTCCTTGGGCACGTCTTTCAGGTCGATGGTCCGATACCGCATGATTTTGCACAGCTCGCAGTCATCGGGCAGGGCCTTAAACAGGGCCTTGAAGGTCCACCAGTGCATTTTTGCCGTGGTAAGGTCGATTTTGTACGCTCCCATGAACGCGGCGTAGATATACTCGTTGTCCTGCTGAAAGTCAAAGGCCATAGGACGGGACTTCTGAGCGGATACAGGCTTCTCCTTACTCTCCGCTGTGTAGAAGGTCAGCATAGCGTCAAGGGCTTCCCTGGAGGAAGGTAGGCCCAGCCGGTCCATAAACCCGGCCAGGCGTTCTGACCTCTCCTTTTCCTGCCCACCGCTCAGAATGATGGATTGAAACTCCATCCAAACCCGGAAGTCCGTATCAACCGGGTATCCCCAGCCGTTGACCTTGATTGTTTCCGGCGGGGCCTGATACAGGCTCATTTTTTATTCAGCATGGGGACCACCGCCAGGAGCTTTTGAATCTCGGTATTTTTCAGAAGCTCCCGGGCGGCAGACATCTGAGATTCTATTTTTGCTTTTGTCATTGGGGCGTTGTAGGCGTAGATAATATCAAACGCCGCCTTATTCAGCTCGTTGGTATCGGTTTCCTCAAACTCAGGAAAAGCGCCGGGAGCCATGTTCTCCACAAAAGCGTAAATCTTTTCTACCGCCTGCCGCAGAGTTAACTCCCCGGCATTTTGCATCTTATCAATTTCACTGAACTCCGCAATCTGCTCGTTGACAGTCATAGTGCGGGCGGGCAGGATGTACTCCTTGCCGTTGATTTTTACCTTGTAAGTCATGCTGTTTCCTCCTTAAACGCTGGCCCCGGCGGCGTATGTGTACTCGGTGGGCTTCACGCCCACGCTCCGAAGATCAATGGAGATTGCGGAGTTCTCCCCGGCGTTGCCGCCGCCGTCGCTGTTGACGATGATGGAAGCGGTACCCTTTTCTCCCTTCCCGGTGAGCACAGAGAAATAGACATAAGTGTCAGCAGACACATTTTCACTTTTGCCTGTTCTCCGCCACTCAATGACCCAATAGGCTGCATAGCGTGTTTGCTTGAAATTCCGCATTGAGCAAGGTGTTTCCGAATTTCTTTCATCACCATATCGGGATGAGCATCGGAAAGAATTTCTATCGGTGTCCGGTTATCATCGTCCCATACTAAATCCTGTTCGAAGTAGCCAAACGTAACTTGCGCCGAAAACTTGAACTGTCCATGCAGAGCCGGAAGCTGTCCAATCAGTGTTTTTAGCAACGTTGACTTGCCAATTCCATTGAAGCCAGTAATGACAACCTTCTGTCCGCCCTTTATGGCGAAGCTAATATCAGATAACACGGGATAGTAATATCCAACTGCTAAATTGCTGACTAACAAATGCTCCGTATTTGTCAGAGGCAGCGCCGGAAAATGGAGAACATCCCAAAGTTTGTGTAAACCTCCTGTGTGGTGTAGAATAGAAGCGCCACACAGGAGGAAATACATATGTCCCACCGGCTCTCGGGCCAGAGGCGCTTTTATCATACAGCCATCAACGCTCTGCCATTTCCAGCCAATTCCTTCTAATTCGTCATATTTCTCCAAGCCCAATACCCATATGTTTTCAAAGAAACCCGCTGCCTGCCATTCTTGAAAATACCGGTGAATACTGCTGCCACACCCATATTCTCGCGGAACAGCTTTCCACTGACACCCGGTTCGCAGAACATAGAAGATTCCTTCCAGCACCTGTCGGGCAGGCAGGCTTGGCCGTCCCTGTCCCGGTGCTTTCTGGTAATGCTTGTTCGGATCTCGCTGCTTTTTCGGAATATACTCTTTGATTTCTTCCCAGAGTTCGTCTGATATTGTCCAGGATTGTGTCCCTTTTCTCTTTTCCATCTTATCACACCCCTGAACATTATATCACTACTCATATAATTTATGGATAGGCTCTTAATTCTACAATCATGAGCACATCCAGTTAAAAACTGGAGAAGCGCCGCTTGTGCGACGCCTCTCCGCTTAAAACTTCATACTTTCTGCCACAAGGGTCTTTTTGTGCTGTCCCCACAACCTGGAGCGGTACAATGGGACAGCGGGGTTCAATATATTTGGTTACGCTTTTTCCGCTTTGCTCTCAGTGCTGGCAGCGGCCTTGGCGGGAGCGGGGGTTTCGATTCCCTTGGCGGTATTGACGGCCTGGACAACACCACGGTCCTTGGCCTCCTTGGCGTGCTTCTCCACGTCCAGCTTGTTCTTGGGGCTCCGGACCAGACAGCCGGCTCCCTGGACACAGCCGCCCTCGCAGGCCATGCCCTCAATAAAGTTGCCCTCCAGACGGCCCACCTTCAGCTTCATCAGTGCCACCTCGCAGGCGGCGGTGCCGCTGCACGGGACGGCCTTGGCCTCAAAGTCAGAGCCCTTCTCCTTTAAGGTCTGGACCACGGCCTCGGCCACGCCGCCGCTGCGGGCGAAGTTCCGGCCATAGCTGCTGGCCTCGTCCAAAGAGGCCTCCTCCAGCTTCTCCAGCTCAATGTCCCGGGAGGCAAACAGGGCAAACAGCTCCTCGTAAGTAAGCACGCAGTCAATGGCGTTCATGGTGCGGCCCAGCTGGAACTCCTTCTTTTTGGCCACGCAGGGGCCAATGAAGACCACCTTGGCGTCGGGCTCCTTCTCCTTCAGGTGCAGGCCGATCATGACCATGGGGGAGGGGGTGTGGGAGACATACTGGTTCAGCTCCGGGTGCTTCTTCTTCACGTAGCCCACAAAGCCGGGACAGCAGGAGGAGGTAAGCACGCCCTTCTCCACCAGCTCCTCAGACTCACGGTCGGCCACCATGTCCGCGCCCAGGGCCACTTCGGCCACGCCGGAGAAGCCCAGCTTCTTGATTCCGGCCACCACCTGGCCATAGGTGGCGGGGGAGAACTGACCGGCGATAGAGGGAGCGATCACCGCATAGGTCTTGTAGCCCCAGTGGGCTCCGCCCTGGATCATCTGGATGGCATCCACAATCCAAGACTTATCCTGAATGGCTCCAAAGGGGCACTGATACACGCAGTTGCCGCAGGAGATGCACTCGTTGATGTCAATAGAGGCCTTCTTGTCCGGGCCCATGGAGATGGCCTTGGCGGGGCAGCCCTTCTCGCAGGGGCGCTGGTTCTTGACAATGGCGCTGTACTGGCAGGCGCTGACGCACTTGCCGCAGGTGATACACTTGCTGTGGTCAATGCTGGCCCGGTGGTTGACAATGGTAATGGCGTCCTTGGGGCAGGCATGGACGCAGCGGGTGGCCAGACAGCCCCGGCAGGAGGCGCTGACGGTCATCTCGGTAACCGGGCACTCGTCGCAGGCGATAGGCAGGACCTCCACCACGCTGGGGTTGCTCTTGTCGCCCCCCATGGCCATTTTCACACGGCTGTTGATGATGGCCCGCTCCTTGTAGATGCAGCAGCGCAGGCTGGCCTCAGGGCCGGGGATAATCTTTTCAGGCACATCCAGAATGCCGTTCTGGAGCTTATCCTCCCAGGTCAGGCGGGCCACCTCGGTCAAAACGGAAGTTTTCAATTCCTGGATTTTTGTCTCAAAAGTGTGCATATGTTCTCTCCTTCTTCTTTTCCCTGTCCAAAGACAGGCCGCATGGAATCCCTGCAATTTCAGGAGGTTTTTCCTGCATTTTGCAGGATTTCATTCATTTCGAACACATTTTACTCTAAGGATACCGCTGTGTCAAGAGACATTTTACACCATTCCAAGGCCGTTCCTCAATCCCTTTTAGACCTTGTCCACAGTTAGATTTTACAAACTGTTTTATCCCGGCTCAGCGGTAAAAATACCGCCAGCCCTCCCCGGTCTCCACCCGGCCCAGACACACGCCCATGACCCGCTCCAGGGCGTCCGACTCATACAGCTGCTCCGGTGTGCCGGTCTGACAGACCCGCCCCTCCCACAGCAGGGCGGCCCGGTGGGCATAGCGCAGGGCCAGGGGCAGGTCGTGGAGGACCATCACCACCGCCCGGCCCTCCTCCGCCAGCCTGCGGGCCAGCCCCATCACCTCCATCTGACAGCTCACATCCAGATAAGTGGTGGGCTCATCCATCAGAATTGTTGACGTGTTCTGAGCCAAGGCCATGGCCAGATACACCTTTTGCCGCTGTCCGCCGGACAGCCGGGTGAGCATCCGGGGGGCCAGCTCCAGCCCGCTCACCCACTCCAGCGCCCTTTGCACCATCTCATGGTCCTCCTGCCGGTAGCGGCGGGGGTAGGACAGATAGGGAAACCGGCCATGGAGCACCATCCTGCCGGCGGTAATGTTGGGCACAGAGCGGGACTGGGGCAGATAGGCAACCTTTTGCGCAGCCTCTTTTGCGGACAGACGCTCCAGCGGGACACCGTCCAGCAGGATTTCTCCCGCCGTCCGGGGCAGCAGGCCGTTGGCCGTCCGGAGGAGGGTGCTTTTGCCGCAGCCGTTGGGGCCCAGAATGGCCAGCACCTCGCCGGGGCGGAAGTCCAGGCTGACCCCTTCCAGCACAGGCCGCCCCGGATAGCCCGCCCGGATATCCTTCAGCTGGATCACACCCCTCCCCCCCTTCTCTGCCGCAGCAGCAGCCAGATGAAAAAGGGGCCTCCCGCCAGAGACAGCACCACCCCCAGGGGCAGTTCAAAGGGGGCGAATATCAGCCGGGAGGCCAGGTCGCAGACGGTGAGCAGCAGCGCCCCTCCCAGCGCTGAGGACAGCAGCAGCACAAAGCTCTCCTCCCCCAGCAGCCGGCGCATGATGTGGGGCACCAGCAGCCCCACAAAGCCCAGCAGCCCTGCAAAGCTCACCGCCGCCCCGGCCAGGGCCGCCGCCAGCATCAGCAGGACCAGCCGAAGTCCCCGGACGGGCAGGCCCAGGCTCTGGGCCGTCTCCCGGCCCAGCAGAAGCAGGTCCAGTTCGTTGGACAGAGACAGGGCAATGAGCAAGGCCGCGGCGATTACCCAAAAGGCGGGGGTCAGGCGGGCCATGGACAGGTTCCGCACTCCGCCGATACGAAAGTCGGTATAGCCGTTGAGGGCGTCCGGGAAAAAGGTGACAACGGCGTCAATCCCGGCGCTGAACATGCCCGATATCGCCACCCCGGCCAGTACCAGGGTGATCCGGGCGGCCCCCGCCCGTTCGGAGATAAACAGAACCAGCATTACTCCCGCCAAAGCCCCCAGAAAGGCGGCGATTGGGGTCAGCCCCGCCGCCCCCGGGGCGGCGGCGCAGCAGATGGCGGTGGCCAGTCCTGCTCCGGAGTTGACTCCAATAATATTGGGCGCGGCCAGCGGGTTGCCCAGCACGCCCTGGATGATAACCCCGGCGCAGGCCAGCGCCGCCCCCGCCAGCAGACAGCCGCACAGCCGGGGCAGACGGGCATAGAGCACAATCTGAGTCTGGAGCGCTCCGCCCCGGCCCACCAGAACGGCCGCCACCTCCCCAGGCGGAATGGAGACCGCCCCAAAGGCCAGACTGCCCGCCGCGGCCAGCAGTACCAGCACCGCCAGGGCGGCCACAGCCCCAAAGCTTCGTTTCACAGACAACATCCTTTGTAAAAAGAGGGACGGCCCAGAAGGGGCCGTCCCTGCGGCGTTTGATCTTACGCGTATTTGGCAATGATGGCGTCCCGCTCCTGGGCGTGATCCAGAGACCACTGCTCCCAGCTCTGACCTGCCGCTACGGCGGCTTTGCCCAGCTCTACCAGAAGGGCGGGCATGTCGCTCTCCAGGATGGAAACGGCCCCCTCACCGAACCGGGCCTTGCCCAGCTGGTCCGTGCCGCCCAGTGACATTTTAAAGGCGGGCTGAGGCTTCTTGTCCACCAGCTTGACCCCGCCCTGGAAGCCGATAGCCCCCGCCTGATGGGCGGCGCAGCTGGAGGGACAGCCGGAAATGCAGATCCTGGGCAGAGCCCCGTCGGGAATGTTGGCCTCCCGGACGGCCTGAACCACCGTCTGGAGGACGCCCTGGCTGTCCCGGACCCCCTGCTGGCAGGTGGCGGCGCCGATACAGGCCACGCTGTGTTCAAACTCGGTGGACGCGCCGTCGCCGGTGGCGGCCAGCACCTTCTCCGCCTCGGCGGAGGGGATGTTGATGATATACAGCGTCTCATGGGGGGCCACACGGATCTCAGCCCCGGGGAGGTCCTTCAGCAGCTCATACAGCTGCCGGGGCTTTTCCACAGGCAGCAAACCGCCAATGGGGTGGTACTTGACGGCGTACATGCCGGGCTGCTTCTGGGGAATGGCCCGGGGATGATCCACCGTGCCGCCGTCCAGCGCAACAAAATGAGCGGGGGCCTCCAAACCGGTGAGCTCCAGTCCGCCCTCCGCCTTCCGGGCGGCCACGTTCTTCAGGAAGGCCTCCTTTAAGCCGTCGGGGCCCAGGGTGTCCTGCATATAGCGGGTGCGGGCGCGGGCCCGGTTGTTGTAGTCGCCGTGGGCGCAGAAGGTGTCTACCATGGCCCGGACGTAGTAGAGGACCTCCCTGGGGTTCACATGCTCGTCCACCAGCACGCCCATAGAGGGCCGGGCCGCACCCAGTCCGCCGGCAATGCGCAACGCAAAGGTGCCGTCCGCCTGAGCCAAAAAGCCCATGTCCCGGAAGGCGCTGTGGACACAGTCGTCCACGCCGTTGCAGAAGGCGATTTTCAGCTTGCGGGGCATCTTGATGTCCCGGCAAATGGATAAAAGATACTTGGTAACCGCGCCAACGTAGGGCATCACGTCAAAGGCCTCGCCGGTCTGGACGCCGGACAGGGGGCTGGCCATTACATTGCGGGGGTTGTCGCCGCCGCCGCCCTTGGTGAGAATGCCGCAGCCGATGGCCTCCTCCATAATGACGGGCACCCGCTCCGCCGGCAGGTCGTGGAGCTGGATGGTCTCACAGGTGGTCAGCTTCATGCGGGCCACCTGCTCCCGCTCTACCACTTCGGCCAGGAACTTCAGCCGCTCCAAAGTCAAACGCCCGCCCGCCATGCGCAGGCGAAGCATGTGCTTGGAGGCGTCCCGCTGGGCGTAGGAGCCCAAACCGCCGGACACCCCCTTGTAGTCCTTGCGGTCAATCTCTCCCTTGTCAAAGGCGGAGATAGTATCCTTAAAACCCTCAATTTCGCTGCGGAAGGTATCAGTCCACTGTTTATCCATGCTGTTTCAACCTCTCCTTCATCAATCTGTCCATATTATTGGCGGCATCATATCGTTTATTTATTATACTAAAAACTGGAACAGGATGCAATCCCCGATTTGCTTTTGTCAGCTGGCTTTCTCACAAATTGTCCCGCCGCAACATAGGCTGAGGCGTAAAAACGTTGATACGGAGGGTCGCTTATGACTGCTTTGCCAAATATCCAATACTTTCTGGGGGCCAACTCCCCTACCGGCTTTTACTCCCTGTATGACCACCTGCTCCCTCCCGAGGAGGCCAGGGCCATTTATATCTTAAAGGGTGGCCCCGGCTGCGGCAAGTCTACCCTGATGCGCAAAATAGGCGCCTGGGCCCAGGAAACCGGCCTGGACACCGAGTACATTGTCTGCTCCGGCGACCCGGACTCCCTGGACGCCATTATCCTCCCCACCCTGCGCGTCGCCCTGGTGGACGGCACCGCGCCCCACGGGGTTGTGACCTAAGTACATTTTGCTTCGCACGTTTCGCCTGCGGCGAAACACAATCCTCAGTCAGCCTTCGGCTGACAGCTCCTTTGGCAAAGGAGCCTTTTTCCTATCCCTAGAACTTCCAGAAAACCTTGACCTCCTGCTGTCCGGTTTCCGGGTTTTTCTCGCAAATTTCGATTTTCTCGACCAATCCAACGACTAATTCTCGGGGGACGGTTTCCAGCTTCAACAGCTCACGCGCCCGCTCCATCAGGTCATCCTGGTTCTCGGAATGGTCCCGCTCCGTCAGCTTCTCGTTGATGATCCCCAGCCGCCGCTCCAGGCGGCTTTTTTCCTCCAGAAAGGACTGGTTCAGCTCCACGAACTGCCCCTCGCTGAGGATACCGGCCACTCTATCTAAGTACAGTGTTTTCAGCGCCTGACTGCGCTTCTCCAGCTGGGCGGACAAGCTCTTTTGCTCCTGCTCCAGCGCCTCCCGCCGGGTATCCTTCTGAGGCTGAATGTCGTTCAGGTCCAGCTGGTAGCAGGTCTGGACGTAGTAGCGGATGCGCTCCGAGATCAGGTCAGTGAGCTGGTCCAGCCGCACCGAGTGCCGGGTACACAGTTTTTGACCGCCGCTGTCGGCATACAGCCTGCACCGCAGATAGGCCTGCTTCCCGTTGGAGCACTTGCTCATGGTACTGCCGCAGTCGGCACACTTTACCAGCCCAGCTAACAGGTGGGTTTCTCCTGTTCCGTCCGTCCTGGTACGCAGCTTCAACCCCCGCTGAACCGCCTCAAAGGTCGCCCGGTCAATGATGGCCTCGTGGGTGCCCTCCACCCGGTACCATTCGCTTTCCGGCGTGTCAATGATGACCTTGGACTTGTAGCTGACCTTCCTCCGCCGCCCCTGGATCATGACCCCTGTGTACATCTCGTTCGTCAAGATTCGCCCTACCGTAACCTTATTCCACAGCCCGAAATCGTTCTTAATAGGGTGGTTGCAGGTCCAGCCCCGCTCCGCTTTGTAGCGGGTGGGGTTGGGGATGCCCTGCTGGTTCAGCAGATAGGCAATATTCTGCCGCCCGTGCCCCTCCAGCGACCACTGGTAGATCTGCCGCACCACCTCCGCCGCCTCCGGGTCGGGGATGATGTGGTTCTTGTCCGCCGGGTCCTTTCGGTAGCCGTAGATGGGAAAGCCACCGATGTACTTGCCCTCCCGCCGCTTCAGGTCGAACACCATACGGACGTTTTCCGACAGGTCCTCCAGGTACCACTCGTTCACCAGGCCATTGATCTGCCGGGCCTTCTTGTTGCCCTTGACCTCGGTATCGGCGTTGTCAGCCACCGCAATGAACCGAATCCCCCAGATAGGAAACAGGCCATGGATATACTTTTCAACCAGTTCCATGTCCCGGGTAAAACGAGATTGGCTCTTGCACAGGACAATCTGGAACTTTTTCTGCCTGGCGGCCTCGATCATGCGGTTGAAGTCAGGGCGCTGGCTGTCCACGCCGGAGTAGTCCTCATCACAAAACAGGCCGTAAATATCCCACCCATGTTCAATGGCGTAGCGGGTCAGCAGGGACTTCTGGTTCTGGATGCTCTCGGACTCAGGCTGATGCTTGTCTTCGTCCTCCTTACTCAGTCGTGTATAAATCGCGCAAAGGATTTGTTACACCTCCTTCAAGGCGTAACTGCTCAAGAACATCATACCCTATGAGCAGCCGCGCGGCAAGGAATTATTTTAAATGCCTTTGCCGGTAAAACAGCAAAGGCACTCAAAGCGTATGAAATATAGACAGGAAAATATGATGTGGTAAATATAGATAAATTTATTAACATATTTACCAATAAAATGTATAATAATGATAGCAAAGGAGTGTGAGCAAGATGGATGCAATTCGCGGAGCAATTGAAAATACAGTTTCGATTTCCTTGTTCAACAGATGTATTTTGGTATTGAGCCCCCTTTTGTCCGGGACATATCCTGATTGCCGCCCTTCCCTCCCGCCGCCTGGGGATGCACTTTAATATGGCTTGCATCGATCATCAGCCATTCATAATCTGGTTCGTCAATCAGAATTTCCAGAAGTTTTTCCCAAACACCTTTTCTGCGCCAACGGATGAACCGCTGATGAACGCTGCCCCGCTTCCCGTAATCGGGAGGCAAATCCCGCCAGGGCGCCCCGGTTCGCAATACCCAAAACTATGAAGTAGCAAAGTAAAGTTGTATATTTATGTACATCAACCCTCGAATTTAGACAATTCCAAAATTTGTGTAAATCTCCGAAGCGGTTGGGCAACAAAGATCATACACAGTTAGTTGGATTCCTCAAGGTCAAGCTGTGCAGCGCTGGATAGCGTATTGTCTACCAGCTTATTCGCGAAAAGGATCGTATGGTACTGATTGTAATCGGGGTATGTGAAGACGATGAGGTCTACCATATAGCGCATAAAAGGATTCAAGATCACGATTTGGAATAGGAACCATCAGAAGGCTAACATATAGTGTTGTCCCTCTTTTTATTTCGTCATTTCTGGAGTTCCTTTGAAAGCCAGGCAGTGACAGTCTGGTTAACTATCTTGTTGTCATCCTTGAAAGACGGCGTGCGGGATTCGTTTAAGACTAAAACAGGGTCTTTCATAAAAATCGCCTCCAAGGAACTGTATGAAGCAGGGGCCGCAAAATATGAAAAGCAAATACCTCCGACCACATAGAATGGGGAAAGGAGGTATTTGCCTACGGAATGCAAAAAGTGTACATATAACATGGCCGGCTTCAAAATACCGCCCTCCCTTACATGGGTCGGGACGGGAGTACATCAATACCGCCTCGGTCACAGCCTACAAGGGGAATAGGGACCTGATCGACTGCAGCGCCACCAAGGGGGCCATCATCGCCCTGATCCGGTCCTCTCCCTGTCCCTGACCGAACAGGGCATCCGGGTCATTGCGGTGGCGTCGGAGCCCATCTGGACCTTGCTGATCCCCGCGTCCTAAAAAAGACAGGGGAGAAAACGATGGATGTCAGCTATCACAGACATGACATAAGCGATAAGGTGTGGTCATTGCTGGAACCACATCTGCCAGGACAGCGCGGCCAGTGGGGAGGGATCGCCCAGGATAATCGCCGTTTTATCAATGCAGTGTTTTGGGTATTGCGAACCGGGGCCGCCCTGGCGGGATTTTACCTCCGGATTACGGGAAGTGGGGCAGCGTTCATCAGCGGTTCATCCGTTGGCGCAGAAGAGGTATTGCCACTTGTTATGCCAAGACTTCAGATGCCTTTATCGCTGCGGTACACGTCCGTTGTATCGCTATTTGGGCTGCTTTCCCCGCTTAATTTGTGTAGACACTATCAAAAATTTATAAAAATTTTCGCAATTCTCTTGACAAATTACGAGAAAATCCCTCCTCAGCCCGGCCTCCCGCCGGCTTTTTTACATGGGGGGAGCCGTTTATGGGACTTCCCCCTCAAACACTGTTCTCGCGGGGCCGGTCATAAAGATATGTTCCCCCCGTTTTTCCAGGGTAAGTACCCCGCCGGGCAGTTTTGCCTCCACCTTGGGCCTGCAGCGGTTTTCTTTCAGGGCGGCGGCGAAGACAGCGCAGGCCCCCGTTCCGCAGGCCAGGGTAATTCCGCTCCCCCGCTCCCACACCCGCAGAGTGATGTGCTCCCGGTTGGGACAGGCGGCGAACTCGATATTCCGCCGTTCCCCCAGGGCGGGGTGGTTCTCCAGAAGGGGTCCCAGCCTCTCCAGGTCCACCTCTTCCGGGTCCGGACAGAAAATCACCCCATGGGGGTTGCCGGCGTCAGCTGGGATGACAGAAAAGGCCGTCCCCGCCGCCTCCAGCGTGACGGGGGCTCCCGCCGTCACCGCCCCCATGTCCGCCGTCACCCGGTCCACCCGGTCTCCCAAAAGGTGGAGCTCCAGCGTTCGGGGCCCGGCGTCGGTGTCAATGGTGAGGCAGGTCTTGCGGGTGAGCCCCTTGTCGTAGACATATTTGCCCACACAGCGGATACCGTTGCCGCACATGGCCCCCCGTGAGCCGTCGGCGTTGTACATCTCCATGGCAAAGTCGCCCCCGCGGCCCGGGCGGATACAGATGATTCCGTCCGCCCCCACCCCAAAGCGGCGGCGGGACAGCCGGACGGCCAGCTCAGGCAGGTCTTCCGGAGCGCCCTCCAGACAGTTGAGGTAGATGTAGTCGTTGCCCAGTCCTTCCATTTTGGTAAATCGCATTGGTCAACACCCCTTTCGGTGTCAGCTTATGCGCAAAAAGACGCAGAAAGACCGGGGACGGCAAAACCGTCCCCGGTGGGCTTTTTAATAGATGACCAGATACTTCTCCAGCTCCCAGCTGGACACACGGGTCTGATACTCGTCCCACTCCTTCATTTTGCCCTTGATGTAGTGGTCGGCCACGTGCTGTCCCAGCACGTCCAGGATGAGGGCGTCCTTCTCCATCTCCTCCAGGGCGTCCTTCAGGGTGTCGGGCAGGCAGTAGATGCCGTGCTTCTCACGGGTGGCGTCGTCCATGGCGTAGATGTCGCCGGTGATCTCGGGGGGCGGGGTGAGGCCCCGGGCAATGCCGTCCAGGCCGGCGGCCAGACAGACGGCCACCGCCAGATAGGGGTTGCAGGCGGGGTCGGGGGAGCGCAACTCCACCCGGGTGGCCTGGCCCCGGGCGGCGGGGATACGGATGAGGGCGGACCGGTTGGAGGCCGACCAGGCCCGGTAGCGGGGGGCCTCATGGCCGGCGCCCAGGCGCTTGTAGGAGTTGACCAGGGGGTTGGTGACGGCGGTAAAGCCCTGGACATGCTCCAGCAGTCCGGCAATGAAGGAGTAGGCCGTTTTAGACAGTCCCCGCTCCCCACTGGGATCGTAAAAGACGTTCTTGCCGTCCTTGAACAGGGACATATTCAGGTGCATGCCGTTGCCGGCAATGTCGTAAATGGGCTTGGGCATAAAGGTGGCGTGGAGGTGGTTTTTCTGGGCTATGCTCTTGGCCACCAGCTTAAAGGTCATGATCTTGTCGGCGCCCTCCAGGGCGTCGTTGTACTTAAAGTCGATCTCGTGCTGAGCCACGGCGCATTCGTGGTGGCTGGCCTCAATCTCAAAGCCCATCTTTTCCAGGTTCAGGCAGATCTCCTGGCGGGTGGACTCGCCGTGGTCCAGGGGGCCCAGGTCGAAATAGGCGGCCTCGTCCTTGGTGCGGGTGGTGGCCCTGCCGTTTTCGTCGGTCTCAAAGAGGAAGAACTCCAGCTCAGGGCCAATGTTGAATACGTCGTAGCCCATGCTCTCCGCCCGGCGGAGCACCCGGCGCAGCACGCCCCGGGGGTCGCCCACAAAGGGAGTGCCGTCGGTGTTGTACACATCACAGAACATACGGGCCACCTTGCCCCCGGCCACCTTTTCAGGGACAATAATAAAGCTGTCCAGGTCGGGATACAGGCACTGGTCCGACTCATGGATACGGGTGAAGCCCTCAATGGAGGAGCCGTCAAACATAATCTGGTTGTTTACCGCCTTCTCCACCTGGGAGGCGGTGATGGCCACGTTCTTCATCTGGCCGAAAATATCGGTGAACTGCATCCGGATAAACTCAATTTCGCTCTCCCGGACAATGCGGATGATGTCTTCCTTGGAATAGGCCATAAGCAAAAATCCTCTCTTTCATGATTTGGGGCGTAAAGCAAAATTCATTATTGTTCACACAGGACCTGTAGGGGCACAGCGCTGATGATTGCTTTAGTATCGCATTATTCCCCCCGGATTGTCAAGGATTTTATTGACAAAACCCGGAAAAGAAGTTAGACTGTCTGTTGCCTTATTTATAGAAAAAGGAGCGGAGCTCAATGAAAAAACCTTTTGTCACCCTGGAGCAGCTTTTGAAGATTGTGAAAGACTACCCCACCCCCTTCCATCTCTACGACGAGAAGGGCATCCGGGAAAATGCCCGGGCCCTGTACAAAGCCTTCTCCTGGAACCCCGGCTTTAAGGAGTACTTCGCTGTCAAGGCCACCCCCACCCCTCAGATTTTAAAGCTCCTCCACGAGGAGGGCTGCGGCGTGGACTGCTCCTCCCTCACCGAGCTGATGATGAGCGACCGCTGCGGCTTCCGGGGCGGCGAGATCATGTTCTCCTCTAACGACACCCCCGCTGAGGAGTTTGTGCTGGCGGAAAAGCTGGGGGCCACCATTAACCTGGATGACATCACCCATATCGACTTTTTGAAGAATACCATCGGTTATATCCCCCAAAAAATCTCCTGCCGGTACAATCCCGGCGGCACCTTTACCCTGGGGGAGAGCAAAGAGGGCTTTCAGGTGATGGACAACCCCGGCGACGCCAAGTACGGCCTCACCCGGCCCCAGATGACCGAAGCCTTCCGCCGCCTGAAGGAGCTGGGGGCGGAGGAGTTTGGCATCCACGCCTTTTTGGCCTCCAACACCATTTCCAACGACTACTATCCCGCCCTGGCCGCCATCCTGTTCCGTACGGCGGTGGAGCTGAAAGAGGAGACCGGGGCCCACATCACCTTTATCAACCTGTCTGGCGGCGTGGGGGTGCCCTACCGTCCGGAGCAGCCCGCCAACGACATTGCCGTCATCGGAGAGGGGGTGCGCAAGGCCTATGAGGAAATTCTGGTCCCCGCAGGCATGGGGGATGTGGCCATCTGCACCGAGCTGGGCCGGTTCATGCTGGCCCCCTACGGCCATCTGATTACCCGGGTGCTCCACGAAAAGCACATCCACAAGGAGTATATCGGCGTGGACGCCTGCGCCGCCGACCTGATGCGCCCCGCCATCTACGGCGCTTACCACCACATCACCGTGATGGGCAAGGAGGACGCCCCCTGCGGCCATATGTACGACGTCACCGGCTCTCTGTGCGAAAACTCCGACAAATTCGCCATTGACCGCATGCTGCCCAAGGTGGACATTGGCGACCTGCTGGCCATCCACGACACCGGCGCCCACGGCCACGCCATGGGCTACCAGTACAACGGCCGGCTCCGCTCCGCCGAGATCCTCCTGTGTGAGGACGGCTCCACCCGCCTCATGCGCCGGGCCGAAACCCCTGAGGACTACTTCGCGACTGTGATCTGGGAGTAAGGCCGCTTCTTTGTTTAAACGAAGGGATGCCCCCCTCCGCCCCCACAAGGGGAGAGGCTTTTATGCCCTCACAATGGCGTTCAGCTCCCGGACAAGCTCCAGCACCGCCTGGAACAAATAGGTTTTTTCCAGACACTCCTGTTCTGTGATCTTATCCAGAAGCTGGTCCAGCTTTTTTCGCTGCTCACTTGTGAGGAAGGAGTTTACCCGCTCTTCCTGTGTTTCCACAGCCAGGCTGCACGCTTTGTACTTTTCGTCCTTCCACAGGTCTCCCATACGGCGGTCCATTAAAAATTCGTAGAGGCATTGCGTCAGGTCATCCATTGTTGCACCTCTATGCACCCCAAACGGGGTTTGTTATAATCCCATTATGCAGACCCCAAACGGGGTTATCAAGAGGGAGAAGAAAAAATGACGAAATTACCGGAACGGCTTCTTCAACTCCGGCTGGAACAAGACTTTTCGCAAAAAAGCCTTGTCAGGGAGATGGGCCTTGCTTTAAATACCTACGTACGGTATGAACGCGGCGAACGGGAACCAACCGCCTCCGTCCTGGTCCAAATGGCAGACTTCTACGACGTAACTCTGGATTATCTGGTAGGGCGTTCGGACGAGCGCAAATAAGGCTCCTTTTGAAAGGAGCTGTCAGCCGCAGGCTGACTGAGGATTGTATTTTGTGAAGCAAAATGTACAAAGTAAACCAAGTCTGCAAAAACCTGGTCTATTTCATACATTTCGCCTGCGGCGAAATACAATCCTCTGTCACCGCCCTTCGGGCGGCGCCACCTCCTTTCAAAAGGAGGCTTTTGGGGGCGGAGACCTGTGACGGGTGGGCAAATTTGTAATAATCATTCGAGGTGACTTCTTTGAACATCATGGCGGAGCTGGCCATTATTTTTGGCGTCTGTCTGCTCTCCGAGGGCATTGCGGCCCTGATTCCGGTGGCCTTTCCAGCAAGTGTAATTGCCTTACTGCTGCTGGGACTGCTGCTGTTTGCCAAAATTCTCAAACCGGAACACATCCAGCGGCTCAGCGGATTTCTGGTGGCCAACATGGCGTTTTTCTTTCTCCCCTCCTGCGTGGGGGTGATGGAACACGCCCCCATCATCCTGGGGCAGCTGGCTCCCTTTCTGCTCATCAGCTTTTTAACCACGCCGCTGATCTATCTGGTAACCGGCTGGTCCGTCCAGTGGCTCATCCGCCGTGCCAGGGGAAAGGGGGCGGGAAAGCATGTCTGACGCCCTGCTGGCCTCCCCCTTCTTCGGGCTGACCCTCACCGCCGCCGCCTGGTGCTTCGGGTGCTGGGTCCAGAAAAAGACGGGGTTCCTGCTGTGCAACCCCCTGCTCATTGCCGTGGCCCTGATTATTGCGGCGTTGTCCGTCTTTCACATCCCCTATCAGAGCTATGCCGTTGGCGGCGACTTCATCAAGCTGATGCTGAGCCCTGTCACCGCTGTGCTGGCCCTGAATATCTATAACCAGCGGACAATTTTGAAGGAACATTTCCTGCCAGTATTAGCCGGCTGCCTGGTAGGCAGTCTCACCAGCGTGGCCAGCATTCTGGCCCTGTGTAAAGCATTTCATGTTGACGAGGCGCTGACCGCCTCACTTATGCCCAAAAGCGTCACCACCGCCATCGCCATGGGCATTGCCGAAAGTCATGGCGGCGTGGCAGGCATTGCGGCGGCGGCGGTGATGGTGGCCGGGATCACCGGGGCGGTGTTTGCCCCCCTGTTCGCCAAGGTGTTTCACATTACAGAGCCTGTGGCAGAAGGGCTGGCCATTGGTGCATGCAGCCACGCCCTGGGCACCACCCGGGCCATTGAGATCGGCCAGGTCCAGGGGGCCATGAGCTCTATCGCCATCTGTGTGTGCGGAATCATAACCTCGGTGCTGGCGCTGTTTCTGTAGCCCCCTCCGTCACGGCTTCGCCGTGCCGCCTCCCTCAAAGAGGGAGGCTTTTGACAATAGGAAACCGCCCTGCCTGACGGCAGGGCGGTTATTTTACCTCTTTTTGCTGAAAATCCGCTCCAGAATATCCCAGTCGTCGTCATTGACGGCGGGCTTGGGGGGCTCGGGCTCAGGGGGAGCCGCAGGTACAGCGAGCTGCTCGGCGGCGGGGGCCTCCTCACTGGCGGGGGCGGCGCTCTCCTCCGGCTGAGGGGCGGGTTCCTCCACCTGGTGGGGGAAGGGGACAGACTGGTTCTCCTCAAAGCCGGTAGCAATGACGGTAACCCGGATCTCGTCCTCCAGTGTCTCGTCAAAGGCAGCGCCGAAGATAATGTTGGCATCGGGATAAGCGGCCTCCTGGACCAGGTTGGCGGCGGTCTCCACCTCCTCCAGTCCGATATCCATAGAGCCGGTGACGTTGATGAGCACGCCCCGGGCACCGTTGATGGAGGTCTCCAGCAGGGGGCTGGAGATGGCCATCTTGGCGGCCTCCTCGGCCTTATTCTTGCCGGCAGCCCGGCCCACGCCCATGTGGGCCCGGCCTGCGTCCTTCATGACGGCGGACACGTCGGCAAAGTCCTGGTTGATGAAGCCAGTGTTCTTAATCAGGTCAGAGATGGATTGGACGGCCTGCTGAAGCACGTCGTCGGCAATTTCAAAGGCGTTGAGCATGGTAATTTTTTGGTCGCTGGCCAGCTTGAGCCGCTCGTTGGGGATGATGACCAGGGAATCCACCTTGGCTCGCAGCTCGGCAATGCCCGCCTCGGCCTGACGCATACGGCGAGGGCCCTCAAAGCGGAAGGGCTTTGTCACAACGCCTACAGTAAGGATGCCCTGCTCCTTGGCAATGTCGGCCACAATGGGGGCCGCGCCGGTGCCGGTGCCGCCGCCCATGCCGGCGGTGATAAACACCATGTCGGTGCCCTCCAGGATTTCGGAGATCTGCTTGCGGTTCTCCTCGGCGGACTTGCGGCCCACCTCAGGGTCGGCGCCTGCGCCCTGGCCGTTGGTCAGCTTTTCGCCGATCTGGATCTTGTTGGTGGCGCTGGAGGCCTCCAGCGCCTGCTTGTCCGTATTAACGGCAATAAAATCCACACCCTTGGTTCCAGTACGTACCATGCGGTTGACCACGTTGTTGCCGCCGCCGCCCACACCGATCACCTTGATGCTGACCACGCTCTCAGGGCCCATATCTAATCCGAACGCCATTGCTTTTCCTCCTATGTAAAAGTGGGGTCCCGCATACAGGGTCTTGTGGGGTGGTCCCGGGTTTTAGACACATCATGTTTTATTGTAACGCAGTTTTCCCCCCAGGTCAAGAGGAAATCACGTTTCAGGCAAAGTTTCCAAAATTTTCATGGGGAAATTTGCTGATTTTGGGCGGGAGAATATACCGCCGGCGACCGGGTCAAATCCATGGCCCCGGCGGCATCCTCCCCGTCTTTGGCTTCCATTTCCTTCCGTATGGACTGCATCAGCCGCACGTTATAGGCAAAGTCGGCGTTCAGCTCCATCTTCACATCGAAGCGCTCGGCGTACCGCAGCGACAGATAGGTGCTCTCCAGCTGGACGGAGGATACCTGGGACTGTATCCCCGCCCCTCCCAGGGCCTCCAGCAGGGCGGTGAGGGCCTCCAGACGGGTCTGCTCCTCCTCTGGCACCTCCAGCATGCTGCCCGCCTGGGGGGCCAGAGGCGTCAGGCCGGTGACGGTGATGGCCGCCGAGTCCGGGGCGGCGGGTTCCAGCAGCTTGCCCTTCATACTGATCAGCCAGGGCTCCTGGGCGGCGGCCAGAACGGGTGCTTCCTCCCCCTCTCCTGCCTGCTGCGCCAGCTCCTGCTGCAAGGCGGCCACCCGCTCCGGGTCGGGGACGGCAATCTGGGCCACCGCCTCCCACTCGGTGACGGTGATGACAATGGTGCTGGGCAGGGAGCGGTTGATGGTCAGGTCCCCAATGTAGGGCAGCGTGGTGCGGATGTTCTGGTTGATACGCACCTTGTTCAGACTGTACAGGTTGTCGCCCACCTCAATGCCGGAGGCGGCCACGATCTCCTCCTGGGTGTACCGCTGGTTGCCGGTAACGGTTACCACCTCCACCCGAAAAAACACCGTGGCCCCCACCGTCAGCGCCACCACAACCGTCAGCACGCAAAGCAGCTTGAACAGCGGTCCAAAGCGGCCCCTGTTTCTCCTGCGTGTTCTGCTGCGTTGGCTGTGTCTTGGCATGGGTTGTCTCCTTGGTATCGGAATCAGGCCCCCCTTGAAAGGGGACTTTTGTGCCTAGGGCACCCTTCGGATATCGGCGCCCAGGGCCCGCAGATTTTTGTCCAGGGCCTGATAGCCCCTTCCGATATGGTGCAGGCCGGACACCTGGGTGGTTCCCTCCGCCCCCAGGGCGGCCACCACCAGGGCGGCCCCGCCCCGCAGGTCGGTGGAGCGGACAGAGGCCCCGTGGAGCCGTCCCACCCCGGACACCATGGCGGCCCGGCCGGCCAGCTGGATGTCCGCCCCCATGCGGCGCAGCTCGCCCACATGGCGGTAGCGGCTGTCGAACATATTCTCCACAAAGAGGGTGGCCCCCTCCCCTCCGGCCAGGGCGGCCATAAGGATGGCCTGGGCGTCGGTGGGAAAGCCGGGGTAGGGGGCGGTGCGTACCGGGCTGATACCCCGCAGAGGGGCACAGCTGGTCAGGACCACCCGGTCAGGGCCGGTATGTAGGGTACAGCCCGCCTCCTCCAGGCAGGACAGGACGGCGGCCAGGGTGTCCGGAGCCACGCCGGTCACCTCCACCTCCCCTCCGGCGGCGGCCCCCCCGCACAGGTAGGTGGCGGCAGCGATACGGTCGCCCATCACCTGGTATTGGACCGGGCGGAGGGGAACTCCCCCCTGAATGGTTATGGAGGAGGTGCCCGCGCCCTGAATCCGGGCCCCCGCCGCCTGAAGAAAGCCCTGGAGATCAACAATCTCCGGTTCCCGGGCGGCGCCTACAATGGTGGTCAGGCCGGGACAGCCGCAGGCGGTCAGCATAATATTCTCCGTAGCGCCCACACTGGGGATGGACAGGCAGATTTCCCGTCCCCGCAGCCCCTCCCGGCAGCTGCGGCAGACCAGCGCCCCCTGCTCCTCCAGAATCTCGGCCCCCAGCGCCCGCAGGGCGGACAGATGCAGGTCAATGGGCCGGGGGCCCAGCTCGCACCCGCCGGGGTAAGACAGCTCCGCCGTTCCCAGCCGGGCCAGCAGCGCCCCCAGGAAGATGACAGAGGAGCGCATCTCTCGCATCAGGTGCTCGGGGATGTCGCACCGGCTGAGGGCGGAGGCGTCAATGACCACCGTATCCCCTTCCCGGTCAGCCCGGCACCCCAGCAGGCGCAGAATATCCAGCGTGACGGCCACGTCGGACAGGTCGGGGCAGTTGCGGAGCACGCACTGCCCGGGCACAAGCAGGCAGGCGGCCAAAATGGGCAGGACGCTGTTCTTGGCCCCGTGGACAGCCAGGGAGCCGGACAGGGGACGTCCGCCCGTAATTTCATAACAGCTCATGGGACAGCCCTCCAAATTGTTGGAATCTGGGCTATCCTATGCAAAACCTAGAGGTTTGGTTTCTCGAAAGGCTTCTTGGGAATTCTTTAAGGAACTGTCAGCCAAAGGCTGGCTCAGTGTATCAAAAAACTTGTGCTGGTCCTTTTAGGCTCCCTCAGAGAGGGAGCTGTCGCCGCCGCAGGCGGTGACTGAGGGAGTAAAGCATCGAAAATCTACAACCACAGCAAGCTTCAAACTTGCTGACACCGGCTCTGTAGGGGCAGCAATTCTGACGATTGCCATAAACTCCCTCCGTCACGGCTTCGCCGTGCCACCTCCCTCAAAGAGGGAGGTTTTTGGTGCTGCGGCGGGAGGTGCTTCTATTTCATAATCTCCCGCAGCGTCTCATAAATTTTCTCCGCCGCATTGGGCACGGCCATGGACTGGAGGGCTTTTACCATCTCCTCCCGGTGGTCACGGGCGTTGAGGAGGAGGGCCGCCTTGTCAAACAGGGTGTTTTCCACGCAGTCCGCCTCCCGCAGCAGGACGGCGGCCCCCTGGCCGGAGAGCACCTTGGCGTTTTTCTCCTGATGGTTGGCGGTAACGTTGGGGGAGGGCACCAGCACGGCGGGCTTGGCAATGGCGGTAATCTCTGAGATGGTGGAGGCACCGGCACGGCACAGCACCAGGTCGGCGGCAGCCATCACCAGGGGCATGTCATAAATATATTCCCGCACCTCAATGCCGTTATCCCCCAGCTTCAGCCCCCGGCGGAGCAGCTCCTCCTGCATCCAGGGGTAGTCCCGGCCCGCGCCGTGGATATGCCGCCAGGGGGCTCCCTCGTAGCACTCCTTGGCGATAAAGTCCATCATCTTCTGGTTCATCACCTCCGCCCCAAGAGAGCCCCAGTAGGACAGCAGCAGGGGCCGGTCGTCAGAAAAGCCCAGCTTCTTCCGGGCCTCGGCCTTGGTATACTTGAAAAAGTCCCCTCGGACAGGGGTGCCGGTAACCACCACCTTCTCCGGGTTGTCATAGTGCTCCCGGCTCTCCTCAAAGCCTACCATCACCCGGTCCACCACCTTGGACAGTGCCTTGGTGGTCAAGCCAGGAACGGCGTTGGACTCGTGGACGGCGGTGGGAAGGCCCCGGCGGGCGGCCTCATTGACCACAGGGTAGGAGGCGTAGCCCCCGGTGCCCACCACCAGATCGGGTTTGAACTCATCCAGAATGTCCCTGGCCTGCTTTTTAGACCGCTGCATATTCATCAGCGTGCCCAGGTTGTGGGCAATGTCCGCCGGGGCCAAAGAGCGGTGGAAGTTGGTGATGGTCACCGTTTTGATCTGGTACCCCTCCTTGGGAACCAGCTTGTTCTCCATACCGCCGTCCGCCCCCACAAAGAGGACCCGGCAGCCGGGGTGCTTCTCCTGGAAAACACGGGCCAGAGCCACCGCCGGGTTCACATGGCCAGCGGTGCCGCCGCAGGTAAACAGAATATTCATATTACCACCTCATATGGACTGTAGAGGCCGCCGCCTCCGGCGGCCCGCTTATCATTGGTTTCCGACCGTCCGGGGGCGGCCCCCGCAGGGGTCAATCCTTCCGGGAGGCCGGTATCTGTCGGGAAATACTTAGTATCATGCCCATTTCCGCCAGCTGTATCATTAGGGCGGTGCCTCCGTAGCTGAAGAAGGGCAGGGAAATTCCGGTGTTGGGGATCAGGCCGGTAATCACCCCGATATTCAAAAACACCTGGGTGGCCAGCAGGGTGATAATGCCCACAGTGGTGAGCATACCGAATTTATCCCGGGCGTGGAGGGCCAGCCAATAGCCCCGCAGGATAAGCAGGGCGAACAGCAGCAGAATCAGATAGCCCCCCACCAGGCCCAGCTCCTCCACCGTAATGGGGAATATCATATCGTTCTCCGGCTCCGGGACAAAGCCGTACTTCTGTCCGCTGTTGCCCAGCCCCCGGCCCAGCAGGCCTCCGGAGGCGATGGAGTACACGCCCTGACGGAACTGGTAGCCGTCACTCTGGGCGTCAGCCCCCCAGGGGTCCAGCCAGATGTTGATCTTTCTGGTGAGGTAGTCGGTCATAAACACGATAAAGGCCAGCCCCGCCCCCGCCAGGGAGCCCAGGCCTACAAACCAGCCCAGGCGGATTCCCGACACAAAAAGGACCGAGGCTCCCCCCACCATAATCAGGATGGTGCCCGACATGTGGGGCTCAAAGACCACCAGTACCAGCACCACCAGCATCACCACTCCATAGGGCACCAGCTCCAGAAAACCGATCTTTTCCAGCAAATTCAGCATACGGCCGGTGCCGGTGCGCCTGGTGAAGCGCAGCTGATGCTCCGTGTCCCGCTTGCACAATCGCGCGGAAAAGAACAGCACAATCGCCACCTTGGCAATCTCCGATGGCTGAAAGGTGGGTCCGCCCACCAGAAAGACATACAGCCAGCGCTTTACCCCGTTGATCTCCACCCCAAAGGGGGTGTAGCACAGGGCCAGCAGAAAGATGGAGCCTGCCAGCATCAGCGGGGCCATCCAGCGGAAGTGCTGGTAGTTGATGCGGGAGATCAGGTACATGGCCGCCACCCCCGCCCCGGCATACAGCGCCTGACGGGTGATGTAGAAGTAGGGGTTGTTGCTCACCGGGGGCTTGGGATCCCGAAAGGCGGTGTAGTAAGAGGCGGAAAAGAGCATAATCAGCCCGATACCCAGCAGCAGAAGTACCAGCATCAGAAAGGGCAGGTCCAGCGGGCCCCGGGCCAGCTGCTCATCCATGGTCAAATCTCGTTTCGCTTTGCGGGCCAAAGGCTCTGCCTCCTTTCAGGTCTGCTCCATAAGGCCCTCTTCGCAAAGGGGGCTGTCAGCCGTAAGGCTGACTGGGGGTTTTCTCCTAAACAGCGCCAGACGCATTTCCACAAGGGAAAACCCTCCGTCACCGCTTTCAGCGGTGACGCCTCCCTTTGTGAAGGGAGGCTTTTGTGCGTCTTACATGGGATACCGGTACATAACCCCCAGAAAGCCCAGGCAGCACAGGGCCAGGGTGATGCCGGAGAAGACGCAGAACAGCTTGGTTTCGCTCCAGCCGCCCATCTCCAGGTGGTGGTGGAGGGGAGCCATACGGAAAAAGCGTTTGCCGTGGGTCTTTTTAAAGTAGACCACCTGGATAATATCAGACAGCACCTCGGCCACATAGATCAGGCCGATAATGGGAATGACCAGGGGGATATCCAGGGCAAAGGCCAGGCCGCACACCATCCCCCCCAGAAACAGGGAGCCGGTGTCCCCCATAAAGACCTTGGCGGGGTGGAAGTTATACAGCAGAAAGGCGGACAGTCCCCCCGCCAGGGCGGCGGCCAGGATGGCCAGATCGTTTCGTCCGAACCAGGCGGCCACCGTCATATAGAACAGGGCCACAGGGATGGTGACGCCGGTGGCCAGGCCGTCTATGCCGTCGGTGAGGTTGACGGCGTTCACCGTACCCACCATGACAAAGGCGGCAAAGACCATGTACACCACCCAGGGCAGGGGAATGGTGAAGTTGAAAAAGGGAATAAACAGGTTGGGCGTCAGATATCCCTCGTTTCGCATCAGCACTGTGAAGGCAATGGCCGCCGCCAGCTGGAGCAGAAACTTCTGGGCGGCGGTAAGGCCCTCGTTGGCGTGGTGGCGCAGCTTCTGAAAGTCGTCAATCATGCCGATTACGCCGAAGATCAGGGCAAAGAGGAACACATACAGGTGCTTGCAGTTCCCCCGTTGGATTTCCTCCCAGCCGGCCACCCCGCAGGCGGCGGCGATGGCCACAATGAACATGATGCCCCCCATGGTTGGGGTCCCCTGCTTGGACATGTGCCAGGTGGGGCCGTCCGCCCGGATGGACTGCCCCGCCTTCAGGCGGCGCAGCAGCGGAATCAGAATCTGGCCCACAATGGCGGCCACGCCAAAGGCCACAATAAAGCTCAGGATGAATATCATATTGGAACCCTCCCGGTTTTTTCTCTTTTGGAGCGCACAGAACAAGGGATTATATCACATCTGCGGGAACTTTTCCAGTCTTTTGTTGTCGGAGGTCCGATTGTTTGAAATAGTCCGCCACCACTTCCCGCTCGTCCAGGTGGTGCTGGATGCCGTTGATCTCCTGATAGGTCTCGTGGCCCTTGCCGGCCAGGACAATCACGTCCCCCGGTTTCCCCTGCTCCAGAGCCCAGGCAATGGCGGCCGGGCGGTCGGGCTCTACATGGAGTTCGGCCTCTCCCTCCCCCATGCCGGAGAGGATGTCGTCAATGATGGCCCGGGGGTCCTCGGTGCGGGGGTTGTCGGAGGTGACCACCGCCAGGTCGGCCAGCTCCCCGGCAATGGCCCCCATAATGGGGCGCTTGGTCCTGTCCCGGTCGCCGCCGCAGCCAAACAGGCAGATGAGGCGGCCCGCTGTAAAGTCCCGGGCGGTGGTGAGGATATTTTCCAGGGCGTTGGGGGTGTGGGCGTAGTCTATGATAACGGTGTAGGCCCGGGGGACGGGCACCACCTCCACCCTGCCTTTTACCCCATGGAGGTTGGGCATGGCGGCGGCCATCTCCTCCAGTCCCAGCCCCAAGCACAGCCCTGCGGACAGGGCGGACAGGGCGTTGTAGATGGAAAAGCCGCCGGGGATGGGCAGATGGATGTGGGCCAGCTTTCCCAAAGTCAGGGCCTCGAACTCCACATGGCCGGGGAACAGGCGGATATTCTTGGCGGACAGGTCCGCTCCGGTCTTGTTCTCTGAGTAGGTGAACACAGGGCAGTTCACCTGGTCCAGATACCACCGTCCCGCCTCGTCGTCCAGGTTGAGTACAGCCTTTCTGCACTGTTTAAAGAGCAGCCCCTTGGCGGCCCGGTAGTCCTCCATGGTGTGGTGGTAGTCCAGATGGTCCTGGGTCAGGTTGGTGAAGACTGCCGTGTCAAAAATCAGCCCGGCCGTCCGGTGCTGGACCAAAGCGTGGGAGGATACCTCCATCACCACATGGGTACAGCCCTCGTCCGCCATCTGACGCAGGAGGGACTGGAGTTCCCAGCTCTCCGGGGTGGTGCGGTGGGCGGGCAGCTCCCGGTCTCCAATCATGTTCCGGTTGGTACCCACAAGGCCTACCCTGGCCCCCGCCGTCCGCTCCAGCAGCTCCTTGAGCAGGTTGGTGGTGGTGGTTTTGCCGTTGGTGCCGGTAACGGCGGCCAGGACCATGGAGTCCCCCGGCCTGCCAAACCAGTTGGCGGAAACCAGGGCCAGGGCCAGCCGGCTGTCCGGCGTTACCAGCCAGGGCCCCTCTTCCTCCGGGGCCCGCTGGCATATAACGGCGGCGGCCCCCTTTTCCAGGGCGGTTTGGATGTACCGGTGGCCGTCAGTTTTGTCGCCGGACATGGCCACAAAAAGGGCTCCTGGCTCCAGGGTCCGGGTATCGTAGGATATGGAAGAAATTTCCATATCCTGGCTGAGGCTCTCCCCCGTGAGGGGGACGCCAACCAAAAGGTCGCGCAGTTTCATGGTGTCACCCCTCAAAGGGCGGTTTCATTCTATATAAGATGTGCTCTAAGGTCCCTTTTCAAAGGGGGCCCGGCAAAGCCGGGGTGCTATAAGTCCCTGCCGCCCGAGCTGTAGGGGCGGCCACAGGCCAGCAAAGCTGGTAATTGCTTTAGTTATCCTCCACCACGTTGTAGAACTGCACATTGATGACCGTTCCAACGGCGGCCGCCTCCCCTGGGCTGACGCTCTGGCCGGCGGCGGTGGTGGTGTTGCTGTAGTAGGTGGACACACCCGAGGCCCGCATGAAGAAGCCGGCCCTTTCCAGGGCGTTTTTGGCCCCCTCGTAGGTCATGCCGGTGACATCCGGCACCTCGTTGGTGCTGTCTGGAACGGCGTCCCCCAGATAGAGGATGACGGTGGAGCCGCCGGGAATGCTGGCCCGGGCGGCGGGAACCTGACGGGAGACGGTGTCTCCCTGGCCTATGGTGCGGTACTTCAGGTTCTTCTTCTCCAGCTCAGTCTTGGCGTTGTCCACAGATATTCCGGTCACACTGGGCATAGGTACGTCCACGGCGGCGGACTCCTCGGCGCTGTAGATTTTCTCCACTCCCAGGTAGTCCAGAATCTCAGCAATCAGGGGGCCGGCCTTTTTGGCGGCCATGTTGCCGCCGCTGATGTAAATATCATTGGCGGTGTAGTCGCTGCCTGGCGACACAGGCTTGGGCCGGTCGTAGGCCAGCAGGACAATCACCTGGGGGTCGTCGGCGGGGGCGTAGCCCATGAAGGAGACCAGGGTGTGGTCCTTCTCCAGGCCCACCTCGGAGGAGCCGGTCTTGCCGCCGATACGGTAGCCCGCCACATAGGCGTTCTTGCCGGTGCCCTGGGACACCACCTTTTCCAAAATGTCGGCGGCTCGCTGGCTGGTCTCGGCGCTGATGACCTGGCGGACAATCTCCGTCTCTGTGTTCTGGACAACGGTGCCGTCCCTGGTACTGATGGACTGGACCACATAGGGTTTTACCAGGTTGCCCCCGTTGATGACGGCGGCAAAGCCGCAGATCATCTGGAGGGGGGTGACCTCAAAGCGCTGGCCGAAGGAGGCGGTGGCCAGTTCCACCTCGCCCATTTTATTCTTATCCCAGATGGCGCCCACCAGGCTGGCCTCACCGGGCAGGTCAATGCCGGTGTTCTCCATCAGGCCAAAGGCCTCAAAGTACTGATAAAACTTATCCTTACCCAGCCGCCTGCCGATTTCCATAAAGGCGGGGTTGCAGGAGTTGCCCACCGCCTTGGTCAGGTCCTGGTCCAGGTGGCCCTGCTTTCTGGAGCAGGAGATCTCCCGGTCGGCCACCTTGGCATAGCCGGGGCAGTAGAAGCGGTCGCTTTCAGACACCACTCCCTCCTCCAGGGCGGCGGCCAGCACCAGAGCCTTGAAGGTGGAGCCCGGCTCATACCGGGAGTCTATGGCCCGGCTGCGCCACTGGGTATTGACTGCGTTGGAGTAGGCCTGGCTCTCCGCCTTGCTCATCAGCTCGCTGTCGGTGAGGTTTTCTGTGTTGTTCGCCTTCAGCTGCTGAAAAATCTCCTCCTTATCCTGCTCCATCTGGGCCAGAAGCAGCTCGTTGGAAATCTGGGAGTAGCTGTTGGGGTCAAAGTCCGGGGAGCTGGCAATGCCGTAGATAGCCCCGGTCTTGGGGTTCATGGCAATGGCAAAGGCACCCTCCTGCACGTCAAACTCCCGGATGCCCTCCTCCAGGGTTTTTTCCAGGTAGGACTGAATGGTGGCATCAATGGTGAGGGTAAGGTTGTAGCCGTCCACGGCGTCCACATACTCGGCATAGGTATTGAAGCGCTCGGTGCCGCCGGCGGTCTTGTTGGTCATTACCCGGCCGGGGGTGCCCTCCAGCACATCGTTGTACACCGCCTCAATACCGTAGGCCCCGCCGTTGGCGTTGACAAAGCCCAGGGCCTGGGCGGCCAGGCCGGAGTAGGGGTAGTAGCGCTTGGCGTCCGGAATGAGGTACAGGTAGGAGGCGGTCTTGTGCTCGGTGAGGTACTCCCGCAGCACCTCGGCCTCCTCCTCCTCAATGTTGGTTCTAACCTCCCAGTAGGCGTTTTTGGTGTTGTGTACCTGCTTATCCACCCGCTCCCGGTCCAGCTCCGGGAACAGGGTCATCAGCTCCATCACCATCTGGTCCTGGCGAAGGGCCACGCTGGCATTGTAGGCCTCGGTGGACAGCTCATTGCCGTCCTCGTCCTTTTTAGATACGCTGTTTACCAGGTCCCTCGGGGACAGGATCAGCTTATACACCGTGGCCGACATGGCCATCACGTTGCCGTTGCGGTCATAGATGTTGCCCCGCTGGGCGGAGATGGTAAAATCCAGGGTCTGCTGCTGGGTGGCCGTCTTCTGGTACTCGTCGTGGTGGACAATGGCGATATCCCACAGCCTCCAGGCCAGGGGAATGAACATCACCACACCGCACACAACCATCAGCACCAGCGTGCGGTGGAGGATGGAACGCTTGGAGTGGCTGCCCCGGGTGGCGCTGGTGGGTGCCCCGGCCCAGCTGAGGCCCCGCTCGTAACGGCTCCGTTCCGGGGCCCGTTTGGCTGTTTGTTTCCGGGTTCTGGCTGTATTTCTGTTCATAAAACGGACCCCCTTTGCGGTGAAAGGGCGCAAGAAAGCCTCTTTCCTGCGCCCGAATTTCTCTATATTACCGGTGAGCTTGTGCGCTTTGACCCAGCCGGCCCGTATTGTACACTATGTACGGGTCAGCGGAAATATTCTATGATGCTGCCGAAAATATCCCCGATTCCCTCCAGTATGCTCCGCAGCCCGGAGGGCCCGGCATTGCCCTGGTAGACGGTGACAGTGTCCGGCTCAGACAGGTCGATATAGACCACCTGGTCGCTGGTGGGGCGCACCATGGTGTCCCCCACCACCTCCTGGATGGTGGCCAGGTCAAAGACCTTCTCGTACTGGGCGGTCAGGGCGGCGTTGTCGCTTTTCAGGGCGGACAGCTCGCTGCGCAGTTTGACCATCTCGTCGTTGGCCACCGTCAGCTGGGCGTAGCTGGTAATCAGCATGGCCGCGAAGATGGCTACAGCCAGAAAGCCCACCACCGCGAAGGGGGCGATTGCCCCCGCCTGACGGACCCGTACGCTGGCCCGCTCCTGCCGACGGACCTGCTCCCGCCGCTTGGGGTAGGGGGCCGGGGCCCGGCGGAGCTCCTCCTCCCGCCGGGGCGCCCGGACGGCGTTCCCGTCGTAGGCCGGGGCGTAGGCCACGCTGCCGTAGGTACTGTATGCGGTTGTATTATGGCGGCGATATTTGGCCATAACGGTACTCCTATCGTTCGTATTTTCACAGCTTCTCCGCCGCCCTCAGCTTGGCACTGCGGGCGCGGGGGTTTTCTTCAATTTCCCGCTGGCTGGGCAGGATGGGCTTTTTATTGACCAGCCTGATGTCCGGCGTCTTTCCGCAGACGCACACGGGAAAATCAGGCGGACAGGTACATCCTTTGGCAAAGCCGGCCAGGCCGGTTTTCACAATGCGGTCCTCCAGGGAGTGGAAGGTAATCACAGCCAGCCGCCCTCCCCGGTTCAGCCTTGGGACGGCCCGCTGGAGCATCCGCTCCACCGAGGCCAGCTCGTCGTTGACGGCGATGCGGATGGCCTGGAAGGTGCGCTTGGCGGGGTGCTGCTTCTCCCGCAGGGCCTTGGCGGGCATGGCGCTTTTGATCACCTCCACCAGCTCCAGAGTGGTCTCAATGGGCTTGTCCCCTCTGCGGCGGACAATGGCCCCGGCAATCTGGGGAGCAAAGCGCTCCTCCCCATACTGTGATATCACTCTGCGCAGCTCCTCCTGAGACCAGCCGTTGACCACACCGGCGGCGGTGAGCCCCTCTCCCTGATCCATGCGCATATCCAAGGGGGCGTCCGCCATGTAGGAAAAGCCCCGGCTGCCGTCGTCCAGCTGGGGAGAGGACACCCCCAGGTCAAAGAGCATACCGTCCGCCGCCGGCATAGACAGACTGTCCAAAATTTCATCCACCCGGTCAAAGTTGCTGTGGACCAGCTCCACCCGGTCCAGCCAGGGGGCCAGCCGCTCACGGGCGGCATCCAGAGCCGCCTGGTCCCGGTCCACACAGATCAGGCGGCCGGTGGTCAGCCGTTTGACAATCTCCCGGCTGTGGCCTGCCCGGCCCAGGGTGCCGTCCAGATAAATTCCGCCGGAGCGGATGTTCAAAGCCTCAATGCACTCGTCCAGCAGGACGGGGCGGTGGGTAAATTCACTCATATCAGAACCCCAGTTCGGCCATACAGGCGGCCATCTTCTCCGGGGTCATTTCCTCCTCCTCTTGGGCGTTCCATGCGGCGGCGGACCAGATTTCCGCCCGGTCATGGACCCCGATAATCACGGTCTCCTTCTCCAGTCCGGCGTATTTGCGCAGCTTTTGGGGGATCACAATGCGGCCCTGGCTGTCCGGCTCGCACTTGGCGGCGTTGGCAAACAGAGGGCGCATGGCTTTGGACTGGCTCATGGGCAGGGAGGCGAATTTTTCGGTGAAGCGGTCCCAGGTGGACTGGGGGTAGATGGCCAGACAGGCGTCCACCCCCATAGCCAGATAAAAGGCGGAGCCCAGCTCCTCCCGAAGCTTGGCGGGGATGAACAGGCGGCCCTTGGCGTCGATACTGTGTTCGTATGTGCCAGTCACCGCCCCTCACCTCTCCCCCACTTTGATGTTGATAACAGGGATTTCCCCCCACTTTGCTCCACCAGAGCTCCTTCAGTATAATTGTTGTTGACATAAAAAGCAAGAGGTTTTTTTCTGTGAATTTTGCCCGAAAGCGTGCGATTTCCGGGAAAAACTTTCGATTTTTGTCATCAAAACGCATGTTCCATTTTTTCTCCGCCCCTGCGCATATACAAGATATTCGCATTTAATTTAGAGCAATCTTCAATATCTTGTAGCTCCCCCGGCGTGTTTCCGGAGATAGCTCTTCCCGGAAGTGCAGGAAAAAGTTGAAAATATTTTTTTCGGAATTGTGTTCTCTTATGAAAAAGCCCTTTCCATCTCCATGAAAATGTGGTATGCTATGGATGAAATCGTCGAATTCCGCCCCCTTGGGGCGAAACTATGCCAGGAGGAATGAACATGCTGTACAATGAGTGGGAGGCGCTGGAACAGGCCTGTCTGTCCTGCCAGAAGTGCGCCCTGGCGGATACCCGCCACAACGTGGTTTTCGGCGTCGGGCCCCGGGACGCCGAGGTGATGTGTATCGGCGAGGGCCCCGGTGAAAACGAGGACCTCCAGGGCAAGCCCTTTGTGGGCCGGGGGGGCAAGCTGCTGGACGACATGCTGGAGATGGTGGACCTGAGCCGGGAGAAAAACGTGTATATTGCCAACATGGTCAAGTGCCGTCCCCCCCAGAACCGGGACCCGCTGAACACCGAGCAGGAGGCCTGTATCGACTATCTGCGCAGCCAGGTGGCCCTGATCCGCCCCAAAATCATCATCTGCCTGGGCCGCATCTCCGCCTGCAAGCTCATCAAGTCCGACTTTAAAATCAGCCGGGAGCACGGCCAGTGGTTTGAAAAAAACGGCGTGTGGATGACCGCCCTGTTCCACCCTGCCGCCATCCTCCGGGACCCGCGCCGCCGTCCCGAGACCTTTGAGGACCTGAAAGCCATCCAGGCCAAAATTTTAGAGGTCTGTGACCACACTTATTAAGAGACGAAGGGAATCACCAATGATTCAATATGACCTGTCCGCGCCGGACTGCTGCGTATCCTGGGTTTTGACCAGAGGGCGGGACGCACATTTCTGGAACAGCTGAAGCAGGACAAACAGATTCCTCTGCCCTCGGTCTATGTGGAGTTTATGGAGCTGGCCTACCAGTGTCCGCTGTTTGCCACCTCCAACCTGTGGACCGGTGCGTCCACACCCTGGATGTATTACGACGAAATTCGGGAGTATGTGGACGACCTCAAAGCCCACCAGGAGGACCAGCCCGTCAATTCCCGAAACCGTTACTTTCTCTTCATTCAGACTCCCCGGGAGGAGTGGCCCGGCCTGACCGGCGACTATCTGCTCATCGGCAGCGACTTCGGCGGAGGTGAGATCACCTTCGGCATCCGCAAAGAGGACCTGGACCAGGACGACCCGCCTATGTACTGGCACCACGAGCGGGACCCTATCGCCAAGTGGCGGGAGGACAAGCAGAGCCTGTCCGGTTTTCTGCTGGAAAATCTCTGGAATGTGCTCAACAACGTGGGCTACGACACGGCGGAGCGGGTGCTGGAGAAAATGGGCTGGCGGATTGAGGAATATTTCGACCCCCAAAAAGGGCAATGTCAATAATCTAAGCCCATGGAGGGATATCTGAATAAAAATATAATAGGAGTGATCAAAAACACTTGACAAAAAGGAAAAACTGTGGGTGCTTTTTCGTTTCGGCGAAAAAGCACCTTTGTAATTGAAAGGTGTTGTGTCTCATCAATTACAAGGGGGCTCTCCTATGTCAAGCAAAGCAATCTGTATACGAGAAACTCTATATAGTGCGATTCGTTCTGTCAGCGCTGTTTCATGGTTGTTTGCGCGTTCTCCCGGCAGAGATTTTACCAGGAATGTCAAGTTGCCCTTCGCAAAGTTGCTCACCCTGATCCTGTCCTTGAAAGGCAGCAGTATCACCTGTGAGCTTATGGAACACTTCGGCTGCACAAAAAGTCTCCCATTTGAAAAGAGATACCGCCTGTCAAATGATGTCAGGTTAAGAATTTGGAAGAAAAATTCATACTATAGAAATTTTGCGAATTGCAAGTATTATTGTGAAGTGCAAATAATTTTAAGCAATATTTTCAGCATATCCTCTTAACTTAATGACATTGGCCGGTATGCCATGCTGATTCCTCCTTGCTATTGAAATAAAAAAGCCGCCCTCGGCCCACCAAATAGTTTCCGGCAAGCGAGGGCGGCGATTTGCTATGTTTTAAGATTTTAGGTATCCGAATTCTCATAAAAAGCAAGCATTATTTCGCCACCTTAATTTTCCACACTTGCTTTTTCCTCATTACCGATATATAATGTTTCGACAGTCTGATAGGCATTAAGAGGCAATTTTAGATGGATATGAACAAAATATTATCGAAACTCTGGAACAAATCAAGGATGTTCTACCGAAAAAGCAGCAGCTTATGTCTGCTGTTGATCTAATGATGCGTTCCAGGCATATTTACCTCCTTGGTTTACACAGTGCAGCATCTATTTCCATGCATTTTGAAGATGCGCTGAACCTGTTTATGCCAAATACTACTCTCTTTCCGGCAGGAGTTTTTGTTTGACCATGTCTTGAATATGACACCAGATGATGTTGTTATCTTTATCTCCACCCGGCCGTGTACCAAGCGGACCGTAGAATTTGCGCAATTGTGCCATAAATATAAGATTCCAATTATCTTAATTACCAACAGCACCTACAACCCAATCTCTTCTCTCAGTGCCAACATCATCAACACCGGAACTGTGGATCAAACCAGCGAGCATATTTCAACTCTAATCGTTGTTCAGGCTTTTATCGAGGAATCAGGTAAACGATATTCGCCGCAGTCTGCCACAAAGCTTAATCTATTGAATGACTTTTTTAAGGCCAACCATTTGGTGCTTTTGGATAAAGATTGAGAAGCGCCAGCACATCCTGGCAACCTATTCATTTTCACATTAACAAGATTAGCAACACAATAAGGTAAAGAGCAAAAAAGGAGGATACAGAAATGAGAAAAAATTTGTATCTTGTCTGGCTGACCGCTCTAACAGCGGTGCTGCTGTGCGGCTGCGGCGCGGGCCAAGCCAGTACCTCAGCCAATATCAGCGTTCCCACCTCCGCCGCCGTCTCTGAGCCAGTCCCGGAGCCTCCACCTCCGCCGCCCTATACCCTGGACCGCTCCAACATCCCGGAGGAGGTTAATGTGGAGGTCGCAACCCTCTTATCCGAGCCCCCGGTCACCTATGCCCAAGTGCTGGACGAGGCAGAGCGGCAGGGAGATCAGGGCCAGCAGATTGACCTGACCGGTTACCAGCTCACCGTTCGCCAGATTCAGGACGTGACCGCCCGGTGCGAAGACCGTGAAGTATCCTGGCAGCTGGACGTGGACGGCGTCGCCGTCACACCGGATATGACCGAGCTGGACCTGTCCGGCCACGACCTGGCCGGGTTGGGGGTGGACCTGTATGAGCTGTTCAGGATGCTCCCCAGCCTGACCCGGGTGGACCTCTGCAAAACCGGCTTCACCAACGCGGATTACGCTGCCCTCCAGGACACCTTCCCCGACATCCGCATGATCTGGGAGATCGTCTGGCACCACTGGACCTTCCGCACCGACGTAGTGGCCTTCTCCACCATGAAGACCTGCGCCCAGACCTTCTTCCTTTACGACGAGGACGCCCAGTACCTGCGCTACTGCACCGACCTGGTGGCCCTGGACCTGGGACACAACCGGGTCCACGACTGGTCCTTCCTCCAGTACATGCCCAACTTGAAGATTCTCATTGCGGTGGACAACCAGGTGGAGGACCTGTCCTGGATTCAGTACACCCCCAAGCTGGAGTATCTGGAGTTCTTTGTGGGCTATGTGACCGATCTGAGCTTTTTGCAGTACACCCCAAACCTCAAGGACCTGAACATCAGCTACAACCGGGTCAGCGATGCCACCTATCTCTACAACCTGCCCAACCTGGAACGGCTGTGGATGGAGCACACCAGGATTCCCTACAGCGAGTACCAGAAGCTGAAAGAGACCTACCCCAACGCAAAAATCATCCGCAACGGCGAGGGCTCTATTGACCAGGGCTGGCGCACCCATGAGCGGTACTACGCCATGCGGGATATGTTTAAGAACAATTATGTTCATGAGCTGTTTATGGACAAAGAGCCGGAGGCGGGATAGTTCCCAACCACTTTGATCTGTAAAATCTTTCATCAGGAGTTTAACCTTTACAGCAAAAGAATATAATATGATCCTTAGGACGTTACCGATAAAGGACAAGACTGAAAACAACATTTTATTATGCAGTTACCATAAATTCTTTCTTTTGTGACAAAATCGAACATCCAGAAAAAAACACGATTTGACAATCGTGTTTTTTTCATGCCCAAAAGGAGGCAACGGCCATGCCGGATATGAAATTACCAAGCTATTTTACGGCGATGAGGCGATGCAGTTTACCTACTTCCGCATCCCGGCAATGTCAAGAATTATGCGCAAAAAAGTTTGCAGACTCTGGCAGAATAAAATCAGCCAGCAGTAGAGGCATCCTCCAGAGAGGTCTCTAAGTGCTTCATATTCATGTACTTCTTGTTGCCCCACTGTGTGCCAGCTACATGGCGGAGCCTGGCACAGACCAGCATCAAAGCAGAATTGCCATCCGGGAAGCAGCCCACTACTCTGGTGCGGCGGCGGATCTCCCGGTTGAGGCGTTCCATGACATTGTTGGTGCGGATACGAGTCCAGTGTTCGCTGGGAAAGTCGCAATAGGTCAGCGTCTCTTCAATGCCGTCCTCCACTTTCTTGGCCGCCTCCTTCAGCTTCATTTCCCGCAGCTGGGCTACCACGGCCTTAGCTTTCTCACGGGATGCTTTTTTGCTCTCCTGGGCATGGATCGCCTTGAGCATCTTGGCCACCAACTTCACCTTAGAGCGCGGTGTTACAGAAAAGACATTGCGGTAGAAATGGACGGTACACCGCTGGTATTTGGCCTCCGGGAACACTTCTCCCACAGCCTCCAGCATACCAAGACACTTGTCCCCAATCACCTGCCTGTGCCTCTACACGACTCAGCACACCGACCGGGACTTCCGCAAGGGGGACACCGTGATCCTGGCGGTCGTCAAATACGACTATGAACGCAGTCTAATCTATGGCCGAATCCTGTCTAAGTGGTAGAGAAATATTTGTTAATTCTGCAAATTTTTCCAATATTCAAGAAATAGATTATAGATATTTTTAAGAATTTAGTTTTTAATCAAAAAAAGACTTGACTGTTGATAAAAAATTAGTATAATAAGTAATGTTAACTCATTAGGCAAGATAATAGCACAAGTTGCAGTAGTATCGAAGTGGTCATAACGAGCACGACTGGAAATCGTGTAGCCTGATAAGGGCTCGAGGGTTCGAATCCCTCCTACTGCGCCAACCTGAACGACCTTACCTAATCTGAACAAATTGTTGTCAGTTGTTCGGATTAGGTAGGGTCGTTCTTTGCCTGTAGCCCTTGTATTTCAAGGGCTACAGGCTTTTTAACTTCGAATTACATGTGTCAGTGAACAAAAGCAAACAATTCAAAATCAGAGTGCAAAACATGTAATTAGGGGGATTCGAACTCCGCTGACATCCTCCTGGCCCTTTTATTGGCTATCATTCATGAACAACTCCTCTGCCTGACATGGTGTTTGGTTTTTCAGTGTACGATGAGGTCGCTGTGTGTTATAAAATTCGATGTAGGAAGCAATGCCTCGCTTAAAAGTAGCTTCTGATGTGTAATCCTTTCGATATAAATCTTCCTTTTTAAGTGTGGCGAAGAAAGATTCAGCAACTGCATTGTCATGAGGTTTCCCTGAATTGGAGAAAGACTGTTCTACAGACCGCTCATGAAGTAATTGTCTGAACCGGTGAGAGGTATATTGGGCCCCTCGGTCACTGTGGAAAATGAGGCCAACGCCTGGACTGCGCTGCTCCCATGCGGTCTTAAACGTAGCGGTGATTAGCTGGGTGCTATTTTTCCTGGATACTTTGTATGCGACAACCTTGCGGGAAAACAAGTCCAAAATCACACAGATATATAAATAGAGTTCTCTCAGCTTGAAGCATGTGACATCGCTGACCCAAACCTGGTTGGGCCTGTCTGCCTGGAATTGCTGACGAAGGATGTTTTGTTTCTTCTCTGGTGCATGGAGTTTCATGTAATCCTGTTTCGCAGTACTCCGGATACTGGCCAACCCCATTTCTCTCATCAATCTTGCCACATATTCTGTGCTGACCTGGTATCCGCGCTGAACAAGGATCGTGCGAATTTTCTCGGCCCCCAACACTTGGCGGTACTCATCAAACACCTCCCGGATCAGGACGCAGTATTCTTCTCTGCGCTTTTCAAACCACGCGTTTCCTCGTTTATTACGGAGAATGTGATTGTAAAATGTACCACGAGAAACATCCAATGCTTCACAGAGAGTGTGGACATCGTACTGTCCATAGAGCAACTCCAATTCATGCAGCTTCTTTTTTAGAGGGGCATGGATAGTACAGCTGACCGTTTTTAAAATGGCTACGATGCTCTCAAGTTTTTCAACCCGATGCAGGAGCATATCGTATTCTCTGGAAGTAAGGGTACGTTTTTCTTCAGGAACTATATCACGATACTTTTTTGCCCAGCGATAGATGGTGCGCTCACATACTCCATATTTTGCGCTTAGGTCTTGGGCAGAACGTCCCTGCTTATGCTGTGCAATAATATCAGATTTTTCTTGATCGGAATAAGCCATAATACGACATCCTTTCGCATGATATGATTCAGCATACCATATGGAGTGCAATATAGCATAACGATTTTTACAAAAATTATGATGCACAAATTCGATAGAATTGTGTATCCAATAGATTTTCCTAATCATTTTTGATCGAATGACCCTGCTGAAAAACGTTGTAAGTTTGTCAAACAAATTGGACAAGGAAGTCGATAGGAGAAAGCCAGGAGAGGGGACGCATCGGTAAGTTGTTGGAGCTTCGGTTATGGACAGCGAGTTGTTTCTGAAAGTCAGCCAGAGAGAAAAAAGAACGAACAGAATAGAAGCGTTTCTGGTCTTCCCTGTGGCTGCGCTCTACTTTTCCGTTGTGTCTTGGGGTGTAAGGGCGGATGAGCTTGTGGCGGATGCCAAGATCAGCGGCAGTCTTTTCAAAAAGGGTCTGGACATCCCGTTTGCTGTTGGAAAAAGAGACCGCCGAAAAATCTGTGTAAACGACAAAAACTGCAAGTATGAAAAGCAACGACTCAGTCAAGAATGGAAATAA